>NZ_FCOB02000100.1 GCF_001545075.1 Caballeronia ptereochthonis | reverse complement strand
GGAATTGCGCTTGTCTGTATAGTTGCCCCCTCTTCCCGCTGCGCGAACCGCAAATGGAATCGACGCCCAACTAGCGCCTCTTATCGTGTGTCCCGGACAGTCCGTGGAAGACGGAAATGAGAAGCCAGAGACTGCCGCATAACTACCTGTCGAACAGTCTGACATCCATTGGGTCGCATTTCCCAACATGTCATACAGTCCCCATGGGTTAGGCCGGAAACTACCGACCGGAGAAGTCCATAGAAAACCGTCGTTACAAGGGGCCACGGAAGCATCGAAATCCAGAACTCTCGCCGTTTCGTCACGTGCGTTTTCATAGCGACATTGTTCTTTCCGGCTTTTTCCCCAATACATGGGCGTGGTCGTGCCGGCGCGCGCCGCGTACTCCCACTCCTGTTCGGTTGGCAAGCGATAGCGATGCGTGGTCTTGCCAGCCAGTTTCTTGTTCAGCCAATCGATGTAGAGTTGTACGTCATTCCAAGAGACGCAGACGACCGGATCGTCATCAGTCTGAGGGAAGCCGGGATTCCGCCAATCCGCGTCGGAAACGTAGGCCCAGTCAGTGCGCTTAAACGTCATGCAGCCTTTTCCATTGAAACCCGATTCCTTGGCAAAGGCGGCGAATTGTTTTCGAGTGACGTGGAAGCGCGCCAGCGCAAACGCTTTGACCTGTACGGAATGTCGAGGTGTTTCCATGTCGTACATGTATCGATACCGATTTGGCTGATCGTTGAATTCCGCCACGGTGGCGCCCATCATGTACTGACCCGCGGGCAGGACGACCATCTCAGAACATTCGGCGCAATCTTTAAATGTAGCCATGGGCGCCGTCGTCTTCGCCGAGACTGATTGTCCTGTGACGACAGCCAAGATAGCGAGACATATCCATAAGCCTCGCCGATACGGTTTCTTCACCTATCCTCCTTTGTTGTCAAAAAATGTTGTTTTTCTAAGCTATTAAATCAAGAATCAACCGCAAGACGAAAACCATGAGCGGAACTTCGCAGATTCGTATAACTTCCCGTGCCATTGGCGGCGCGAACTCCAATCGGAATGGAAGCCCAACTGCCGCCCCGC
>NZ_FCOB02000080.1 GCF_001545075.1 Caballeronia ptereochthonis | reverse complement strand
GTATCTCGATCGCGGTATCGTCAATGAAACTCGCGCCGAAGCGCTTCGAGAGTTGCACGTACCCGCCGAGCACGTCGTTCTGGGTACGGCGCAGCACCCGGGCCAGTTTGAACCCGGCAGTCCGCGAGTTGCCGCTCGACACGAAGGTCTGGTTCGCGCCCGCGATCTGCTGATAGTAGGTGTTCGTATAGCCGAAGAGCGAGGCGGTCCAATAGCCCCAAGGGACCGAGTAAGAACCGTTGAAGCCATGCGAGCCAAGGCCCTTGTCGTCGATGTACAAATCCTGATTCACGCCGAGATTCAGCATGTCATTGAGGCCGAGCGGGTTGTCGAGGCCGAAGCTTACGTTGCCCTGAAGCTTGCCCGTCGCGCGGCTACCCGAGTTGTCGACCGAGGCGAGCACGGTCCAGGGCTTGGCGCGTCTGAGCGCGCTCACGACGTCGCTCTCGCCGGGCGTGTCGGTGGGCTCGATTTTCATATCGGCGTCCTGACTTGCGACACGCTTCATCTGCTCGATGCCCTGTTCGAGATCGCGCAGGTCTAGCATGTCGCCGGGTCGCGCAGGGAACGCGCTCTTCCACGCTCCCCATGCGACCGGGCCCGCGAAACGAATCTCGCGAATGACGCCGGGAACGAGCGCGAAGGAAAGTGTTCCTGTTGCAAGGTCTTGCTCGGGGAGCAGTACGCGCGTGCTCACGTAGCCGCGGCTGAGAATCGCTTGCTGTAGGCCGTTCTCGAGCGCTGCAACGCCTTGCTTGCCGATGCACGCGCCGCGATAGTGGTCGAGCCATGCACGCGCGAAGGCGAAGCGATCGAGCGGCAAGTCCGATGCGCCGCGCGCACGTATCTCGTCAGGGAGTGTCGCCGGGACGTCGAGCGTGAAGGCGTCGATACGAAAGCACGGCGCTTCCTGCGGGAGCGTCGGGAATTCGCCTTCGCCGGGGAGCGTCGAGCGCACGATGGGCGCCTGCACGGCTGCCTCGCGCTGCTCCGCCTCGCGCTGTTGCTGCACCCGTTGATCCTGCCGCGCGTTAGCCCGCGCCGCCGCTGCTTCGTCAGCAAGCGTGGACGCTTCCTGTGCTTGAACCGCAAGTGTCGCTAGGGCTGTGAGCGGCAAAGCCGTCAGCCTCTTCGTTATCGTCATTCGTGGAACTCTAGGTTTATCTTGTTGGTGATGCTCGGCTGCCCTCACCATTGCCTGTGCTGCGATTGTAAAGGTCCACATTGCTTGCCGCGAACGCGCCCGAGTTGCCGCCGATCAGCCCGCCGATGCCGCCTGCAATCAGGTTGGCGCCGATGTTGCCGGCCGTGAGGCCGGGATCAATGCCACCACCGTTGCCCAATTGATCTGCAAGTCGGTTCAGGTCGCCCGCAAGCGCCGCCGAAATACCCGCGCCCGCTGCGCCGCCCGCCGCACTGCCGCCGAGGCCCGCGACGAGCGCGCCGCCCGCCGTGTGCATGGCGATGCGATCGCGCCACCCTCATCCCATGGGCCGATGGCTCGAACAAGCCGGGTTCAAACCCGATTCCCGCGTCTGCGTGCTCGTGCAGCACGGGCAGTCCATCATTACGCCTCTGCCCGCCATGCCGTAAAACAACAAACCCAGCTCGAAGCTGGGTTTGTTGTTTTTCACATCAGGATTGGTAGTCTTCGAACTCCCACGCGCCAATCCTCGCTACCTTCTGTGCTATTTCTCCGAAGTCCTTTCCTGTGCAGCCTTCGAGATACTGATTAATTTCGCTCTTGATCCTATCCGAATCAAAGCTGGAAACAATCAACATATGGCGTCCCCACGCTGCACCCATATGCAAATATTCTTTTTTGATCCATTCCGGCGTGCATACAAGTATTTGATAGTAATGCCCACCCTCTGAATCATCCGGCCCAATCAGCACGGTTAGCCAAACGCCAAAGCACTCTTGATCTTCTGGCCAATATGCCTCGAAGGCAACAGAACTACCGGTATCAACGCTCTTAAGAACTGCTTTCATCATTTGGTGACGTTCAAGTGTCCGTTGCTAATAACTTTCCCATTCTCTAACTGCTGGAAGTTAGCTTGAATCCCCGTTGGGGAGAACTCCACAGGAACATTAGGTTTAACCGTCGGTGCACGATACACACGTGTGCCATCAGCGCTTACCCAACCCTTCCCGTCCGTAGTCATTTTCGCCCCGTCTCCCACCCAAATTTTTCCAAGTTGATCAGCCTCCGCCGCCGTACCAATACCAATGTTGAAGTTGATATTCTTCGTACCACTGCCATCCACGGCAGCAGCCAATCTTGGATCTTGAGCAGCGATATTTGCCAGATTCTCGCCTGCGAGTTGGCCCTTCAGTCCAGCATAGGTTGCAGCGTTTGCCGCTCCACTTGATGTCGCCGTCTTCCCGCCCAGCGCCCCAACCGGCGGTCGCACTCTCGCAGCACCTATATCCGCCGTCTGCACTGGCTTCTGACCGAGCATAGCCCGTTCTTTATCCAGTATCTGCCGAAGCTCCTTCGCCTCCTTGGCAGCTTCGCCTTCCTTCTTGTCGTTCCACTGGTTATACAGGTTCACGTTCGACGCGGCCGCCGCGCCAGCCGGACCTCCAATGATACCGCCGCCGATCACGTTGAGCGTGTTGCCCGCGAACTTGCCGATCAGCTCGGACCCCGTTCCGTCTGCGATCGTGTCCGCAATCCGCTTCGTCTGATCCGCCAAGGCCGCTGACATCCCCGCACCCGCCGCGCCTTGCGCTCCGCCTCCGATGCTTCCACCGCCCAAGCCGCCGATCAGACCGCCGCCGGCGACGTGCAACGCAATTCTGTTGCTGCCCGATTCACCCCACGAATCCGCCACATCCAGATAGCTCTGCATTGCGTCGAGATCGCCGCGCTCATAGGCCGCTTTTGCATCTGCAAGCGCGCCATCACGTTTGCTATCCGCGAGCTGGCCGATACCCTTTGCGACCGCCTCGCCAGCCGCAGCCGTCGCATTCATCAGATCGGCTTGTTTTCCGAGCACGTCATTCACGTCCGGCAGCTTCGACACCGTGCCATTCGTGATCGATGTATCGCGGCTCAGGGTCGAAACGTCCTGCGCCTGGCGATCCTTGTCGGTGATATTGATCGTGCCCGCGTTGATCGCACTGCGTGTCGTCGCGCTCTCGAGCGAGCCATTGCTGCCGATCATGCCGCCCGCGCCGTTGTTGAGCGCATCGGCGGCGCTCACGCTCAAGCCGTC
>NZ_FCOB02000021.1 GCF_001545075.1 Caballeronia ptereochthonis | reverse complement strand
ACGCATCATCTGCCGCTGGAGCGCATCAACGAAGGCTTCGACCTGATGAAGAAGGGCGAGTCGATTCGTTCCGTCGTCGTCTATTGAGCGAGGAGGCGTTCATGCTGGAACTCGTGGAAGAACATCGTTGTTTCGACGGCGTGCAGCGCATCTACCGGCACGATTCGGAAACGATCGGCCTGCCGATGCGCTTCTCCGTCTTCTTGCCGAGAGAGGCAGCGTCGCAAAAGGTGCCGGCGCTGTTTTATCTCGCCGGTCTCACCTGCACGGAAGAGACGTTCCCGATCAAGGCCGGCGCCCAGCGCTACGCGGCCGAGCACGGCATCGCGCTGATCGCGCCGGATACGAGCCCGCGCGGCGCGGGCGTGCCGGGCGAGACCGATGCGTGGGATTTCGGCGTCGGCGCGGGCTTTTACGTCGATGCGACGCGCGAGCCGTGGGCGCAGCGTTATCGCATGTACTCGTATGTGACGCAGGAGTTGCGCAAGACCGTCGTCGCCGAGTTGCCGGTGCGCGAGGAACGCATCGGCATCTTCGGTCATTCGATGGGCGGGCACGGCGCACTCGTGCTCGCGTTGCGCAATCCGGACTTGTACAAGTCGGTGTCGGCGTTCGCGCCGATCGCGGCGCCGTCGCAATGTCCATGGGGCGTGAAGGCGTTCTCGGGCTATCTCGGCGACGCCCGCGAAGCGTGGAAGCAATACGATGCCAGCGAGCTCATCAAGGGCGATGCCGCTTCGCGCTTCGAGGGCGGCATCCTGATCGATCAAGGGCTCGCGGATCAGTTTCTCGCCGAGCAGCTTCATCCCGAGGTCTTCGAGCGTAATGCGCGCGATGCCGGACATAACGTGACCGTGCGCCGTCACGAAGGCTACGACCACGGGTATTTCTTTATCTCGACCTTCGTCGGCGAGCATATGGCGCATCATGCGCGGACGCTCTGCAAGTAGGTGCCGCGAACCGGTGAGGCAGTGCGGCGCTCTCGCGCCGTAGCGCCTCACCCGGAACGTGAACTGGGAATCGTCCAATGGAGTCTCAAGAGAGCCCGCCTTAACCTGTCGGTCTCGGAACCCTCTGGGACGGGCCGCCGGCGATTGCGTCGCGGACCTCGCTCCAACGCACGATCCCCATGCAAGAAGAAGTCCGCAACGCCGCCGACACGTCACTGACCGCATATTCCTCTGCGGAAACGCTCTATCGCCGCGGACAGTTCGCCGACGCCCTCGCGCTGCTCGATCGTTCTTCTCTCACACACACGCAAGCGCCGATGCTCAATCTCGCGGCCGCCTGCTGTCTTGCGCTCGGGCGTGTTGCCGAAGCCGAAGCGTATTGTCACCGCGCAATCGACATCAGCCCGGATTTTATCGAAGCGCATAACAACCTTGGCATCGCATTGCGCAGAAGCGGGCGCTTCCGGGAGGCGGAAACCGCCTACCGGCGCGTGCTGGAAATCCGGCCGGACCAGGCCTCCGCGCACACGAATCTCGGACGAATTCTCGAGACGCAAGGCGCGCTCGATGCGGCGCGAGCCGCACATCTGCGGGCGCTCGAATGCGATCCGGACGAGGCAGGCGCGCACACCAATCTCGGCGCGTGCTGCATGCAGCTCGGTCGCTTCGGCGAAGCGGAGGCGGTGTTCCGGCGCGCGGCATCGCTCGCTCCGCACGATGCACATGTCCATTTCAATCTCGGCACGGCGCTGAAGAAACTCGCCCGCTTCGACGAAGCGCAAGCCGCTTATCGGCAGGCGCTGACGCTGCGTCCCGACCACGTGGATGCGCGTCTCAATCTCGCGCATCTGCTGCTCGGCATGGGACAGATGCGCGAAGGATGGGCGCTCTTCGAAGCGCGCCATGAAGCCGGAGGCTGGTTCGATCGGCCACGAACCGGTATCCCGATGTGGCGCGGCGAGCCGCTCGCCGGCAAGTCGCTGATCGTGTGGACGGAGCAGGGTTTCGGCGACAGCCTGCAGTTCTGCCGCTATCTGCCGATGCTCAAGGCGCAAGGGCTCGCCCGACTGACCTTCGTGTGCCGGTCCGCGCTGCGCGAACTCTTCGCGACGATCGATGGCGTGGACGCATGCATCACCGTCGAGGATCCAGCAGCGGTCCCCTCGCACGATTTTCAATGCCTGTTGATGAGCTTGCCGCATCGCTTCGGCACAACGCTCGAATCCGTGCCCGCGGCGCTGCCTTATCTGCGGGTGCCGCGTGAGCGGGCGCACGCCTGGCGAGACCGGCTGCCCGCGGGCGGCTTCAAGGTCGGTCTGGTCTGGGCCGGCGATCCGCGCCATCACGCGGCGCATCTGCACGCCGTGGACCGACTCCGCTCGCTTTCTGCGCAAGCGTATTTGCCGATTCTGCGCGTGCCGGGCGCGACCTTCGTCAGCTTGCAGAAGGGCGCGTCGACGCAGCCGGAGATCGACACGCTTCCGCCGGCGTTGCGTCCCGTCGACATGATGAACGAAGTGACGGACTTCGCCGACACTGCCGCGATCATCGAACAACTCGATCTGGTGATCACGGTCGATACGTCGGTCGCGCATCTGGCGGGCGCGCTGAATCGGCCGGTGTGGATACTTTCGCGCTACGACGGCTGCTGGCGCTGGCTATACGAAGGCGATGATTCTTCGCCCTGGTATCCGAACGCGCGGCTCTTTCGCCAGACGCGTCCGGGCGAGTGGGATGAGGTGATCGAACGCGTGGCGGCCGCGTTGCGAGGCGCGCTGAAAGCTCAGTGCCCGCGCCGCCCGAGCAGGCTCGCGCCGTAGACCAGCGCGGCGAGCATCGTGATCCAGAAGCTCGTCGGCCAGTCGGTGTAATAGGCGAGCGTCAGACCGACCCAGGCTTGTCCGAGCGCGAACGCGGCAGCGATGACCAATCCGGACGACAGCCGCGTCGTGACGTTTTGCGCCGCGGCCGCAGGCCCCACCATCAACGCGAACACGAGCAGCACGCCGACGATCTGCGTGCACGCCGCGACTGCGAGCGCGGTGATCGCGAGAAACAACACGGAAACGAGCCGCAGCGACACGCCCTTGGCTTCGGCAAGTTCCGGCTGCAACGACGCAAACATCAACGGCCGCATGATGAACGCGAGCGCGGCGAGACTCACGATCGCGAGCCCCGCCAGCACGACGAGCGTCTCGTGACTCACGCCGAGCACGTTGCCGAACAGAAGCGCGGTCGCCTGCGTCGCATAGGCGGTGAAGAAGTGCAGAAACAGCAGGCCGAAACCGAGCGATAACGAAAGAATCACGCCGATCGCCACGTCGCGCCCCGACAGGCGCTCGCCGAGCGCGCCCATGCCGATGCCCGCCGCGAGCGTGAAGCCGACCATCCCCCAGAGCGGCGGAATGCCGAGCAGCACCGCGCCGGTCGCGCCGGTGAAGCCGACGTGCGAGAGCGCGTGGCCCGCGAAGGTCTGCCCGCGCATCACGAGAAAGTATCCGACGATTCCCGCCAGCACCGCGACGATTCCCGACGCCGCGAATGCATTCACCATGAAGTCGTATTCAAACATTGTGCGTGTGCTTTCCCTTCTTGCCGTGACCGTGCGCGTGGCCATGATCGTGCTCGTGCGCATCTCCGTGGTCATGTTCGTGCTCGTCGCCTTCCTCGTGGGCGTGATCGAGCTTGTCGATCTCGACGTCGCCCGACATCACGAAGATGCGGCCGTTCACGCGCATCACGTCGATGGGCGAGCCGTACAGGCGCGACAGCACGGGCTTGGAGATCACCTCGTCGACGGTGCCGAGCGCCGCGCGGCCGCTGCCGAGATAGAGCACGCGGTCGAGCGAGTTCAGAAGCGGATTGAGCTCATGGGCCGAGAACAGCACGGTGATGTTCAGCTCGCGCTGCACGCGCCGCACGAGTTCGACGACGCCCGTCTGATGACGCGGATCGAGGCTGATGAGCGGCTCGTCGAGCAGCAGCAGACGCGGATTGCCGAGCAGGCATTGCGCGAGCAGCAGGCGCTGACGCTCGCCGCCGGACAACTCCGACAGCGGGCGCGCGGCCAGTTGATGCGCGCCGACGAGCTCGAGCACGCGCTCCACATCCGCGCGGAGGCGCGCATTGCGATGTGGCAGTCCCCAGCGATGCCCGTCCGCGGCCATCGCGACGAAATCGCGGCCGAGCACGCGCCGGTTCGCGAGCCCGGTACGGATCTGCGGCATATAGCCGATGGACGCATTGCCGCGCACGACCGCCTCGCCGTTCACGCGGATCGTCCCGCTCCTGACCGGCACGAGCCCGAGCAGCGCGCGCATCAAGGTGGTCTTGCCCGCACCGTTCGGACCGAGCACGCCGATGAACTCGCCGTTCTGGACCGTAAAGCTCGTATCGTTGAGAATCTCGCGGCCGCCGAGCGCAAGCGTCACGCGGTCGACTTCGAGCGCGGGCTGCGCGGTGCTCATCGTTGCCATCCTTGCAGGGCGACCGCGAGCGCGTCGAGCTGCGACTGCATCCATTGCTGATACGTCTTCTTCGCGGGCAGGGTCTCCGTCACGCTGATGCTCGGCACATGCGCGTCCTTCGCGACGTTGAGCAGGCGCTTCGTCAGGGCGCCCGTCGCCTGACTGTTATAGATGAGCACGTGCACACGGCGCTCGCGCAGATCCTTCTCGAACGCGGCGATATCGGCGGGGCTCGGCTCGGTCTCGTTCATCGACGCCATCTGGAAGCGCTGGTTGCGCATCTCGAAGCCGATCGCATCGGCCATGTAGCCGAACACCGGCTCGGTCGCGGTCACGGGCACGCCCTTGTAGCGCGCCTTCAGCTGCGCGACGCTCGCGTCGATGGGCTTCATCGAGTCGAGGAAGGCCGCGAGGCGCGCGTCGTAGTCGCTCTTGTGCGACGGGTCCGCGGAGACGAGATACGCGCTCACCGCTTTCGCGACGGCGGGCATCGTCGCCGGGTCGTACCAGAGGTGCGGATTGTCGCCGGCCCTCTTGCCGACGAGCTGCGCCGCGACGATCACCGTGCGCTTCTCGTTGCTCTTCGATGCCGCGAGCAGCTTGTCCATCCACGGATCGTAGTCCGCGCCGTTATAGACGACGAGCGCCGCGTGCTGCAACGCGCGCGCGGTCTTCGGGCTCGCTTCGAAGAGATGCGGATCCTCGTCCGGGTTGCTGAGGATGCTCGTCACCTGCACGTGATCGCCGCCGAGCTGGCGAATGACGTCGCCGTAAAAGTTTTCCGCCGCGACGACCGGCACCCGCGCGGTCTGTGCCGATGCCGCGTTGCAAAAGCCGAGCGCGACGGCGAAGCAGGTCAGGACGTGCGCGAATTTCATCGGTTTCCTCGTGTGTGGGCAGCGCGTGTGCCGGTTGTGATCGGATGAGCAGTCAGGCGCCGCGATGCTGCGCGCGATGTTTTTTCTGGCAGTCGCTGCACAGCCCGCTCAGTTCAACGACCTGATGGCGCACTTCGAAGCCATGCGCGGGCGGGCTCGCCGAGAGCGACGACGCGAGTTCGCGGCCCTGGATTTCGAGTGTCGCGCCGCATTCGTCGCAGATGAGGAACTGACTTTCGTGCGGCTTGCCCGCATCGCAACAGGCGACGAACGCGTTCTTCGATTCGATGCGATGCACGAAGCCGTTTTCGACGAGAAAGTCGAGCGCGCGATACACGGTGGTCGGCGGCACGCGCGCGCCGCGCTGCGGTTCCATGGCGTCGATCAGGTCGTAGGCGCCGATCGGCTTGTGCGCCTTGAGCACGAGTTCATACACCTGGCGGCGCAACGGCGTGAGCGCGACGCCGCGCTCGCCCGCGAGGGCTTCGGCGCGCGCCAGCATGGTTTCGACGGATGCGGTCATGTCATGTCGGCCACGCGAGACGTGGCTCGTGCAAGGAGTTGAAGCACGAGCGGACGCGCCGCTCGTCGGACGATTCCGCGATGATATAACGTATCAGAGATGCCTGCACGTTTTGCGACCCGTCTTTCTTCTCCACGCGGCATGCGAGTTGCTCTCCTGCGCCTTGCCAGACGGGTTTTCCCGAAGATTCTGGACGTTTGCGCGCCGCAACATCGAAACCTGTACCGACGCCTTGACACGATCGCGCGCAACGCCGATCATTCGATCAAACAGAGAGCAATTGTTCAGTTGCGGAGCGTTCGCTCACATAAGCGAGGCGCAGAGCACGCTGCCGAACAACGCAAAGAATCGGAGACATCGGTGAGACTGAGAGACAAGGTCGCGATCATCACGGGCGCCGCGAGCGGCATCGGCGAGGCGGTCGCGCGGCGTTATCTGGAAGAGGGCGCGCAGGTGGTGATCGTCGACGTGAAGGACGAGCACGACATGGCGCCGCGCTTTGCGGACGTATCCGCGCGCGTGCTGGCGCTCAAGGCCGACGTTACGCGCCGTGAAGATATCGAGCGCATCGTTGCGTGCACCGTCGAGCGTTTCGGCGGCATCGACATCCTCTTCAACAACGCGGCGCTCTTCGACATGCGCCCGATCCTCGACGAATCCTGGGACGTCTATGACCGCCTCTTCGCGGTCAACGTCAAGGGCATGTTCTTCCTGATGCAGGCGGTCGCCAGGCGCATGGTCGAGCAGGGTCGCGGCGGCAAGATCATCAACATGTCGTCGCAGGCCGGACGGCGCGGCGAGGCGCTCGTATCGCATTACTGCGCGACCAAAGCGGCGGTGATCAGCTATACGCAATCGGCGGCGCTCGCGCTCGCGAAAGAGCGCATCAATGTGAACGGCATCGCGCCAGGCGTCGTCGATACGCCGATGTGGGAGCACGTCGACGCGCTCTTCGCGCGCTACGAGAACCGGCCGCTCGGCGAGAAGAAGCGGCTCGTCGGCGAGGAGGTGCCGCTCGGGCGCATGGGCGTGCCGGCCGACCTGACGGGCGCGGCGCTGTTTCTGGCGTCGTCGGATTCGGATTACATCACCGCCCAGACGATCAACGTCGACGGCGGCAACTGGATGAGTTGATGCACCGCGCTCGCGCGCAGCATGCGGCTTGAAGCGCGGAAAGCACCGTCTATAGTGAAACGGCGTCGCGGCGAATGCGCACGGCGCGAGGCCGGAGGCGAAAGCTCTACAACTGCGAAGGCAGGCGCGGCAGACGCAGCAGACGTGCCGCGCGAAATGCGACACAAGGAAAACCCCGGCAACCACGCGATCCCGGTCGCGCACCCTCAAAAGCAGGCAGCGGCATACACGGCGCTTGCGGTCATGCAACGAGACCGTCCGCGGCGCCCGTGCCAACAAAAAGGAGACGAACCAACATGAAACGCACTCAACGCATCGTTCGGGCACAGCCGCGCGCGCGTTACGCCGTTACGGCGCTTTCGGCCGCGCTCGCCGCTGCCGCGCTCATGCCGCTATCGGGACATGCCGCGACGACCATCACCATCGCCACGCTGAACAACCCGGACATGATCGAGCTGAAGAAGCTCGCGCCCGCGTTCGAGAAGGCCAATCCGGACATCCAGCTGAAGTGGGTGATTCTCGAAGAGAACGTCCTGCGCCAGCGCGCGACCACGGACATCACCACCAACAGCGGCCAGTTCGACGTGATCACCATCGGCACCTATGAGGCACCGCAGTGGGGCAAGCGCGGCTGGCTCTCGCCGATGGCGGGCCTGCCCGCCAACTACGATCTCGAGGACGTCGTGAAGACCGCGCGCGACGGCCTCTCCTACAACGGCCAGCTGTACGCGCTGCCGTTCTACGTCGAAAGCTCGATGACGTATTACCGCAAGGACCTGTTCCAGGCGGCGGGCCTGAAGATGCCCGATCAGCCGACTTACGATCAGATCAAGCAATTCGCCGACAAGCTCACCGACAAGTCCAAGGGCCAGTATGGCATCTGCCTGCGCGGCAAGGCGGGCTGGGGCGAGAACATGGCATTCGTGTCTACCGTCGTGAACACCTTCGGCGGCGAATGGTTCAACGAGAAGTGGCAGGCGCAGCTCGACACGCCGGAATGGCACAAGGCCGTGACGTTCTACTCGGATCTGCTGAAGAACGACGGCCCGCCGGGAGCGAGCTCGAACGGCTTCAACGAGAACCTCACGCTGATGTCCTCCGGCAAGTGCGCGATGTGGATCGACGCGACGGTCGCCGCCGGCATGCTCTACAACAAGGCGCAATCGCAGGTGTCGGACAAGATCGGCTTCGCAGCGGCGCCCGTCGCCGTCACGCCGAAGGGCTCGCACTGGCTGTGGTCGTGGTCGCTCGCGATTCCGAAGACGTCGAAGCAGCAGGAAGCCGCGAAGAAGTTCGCCGCGTGGGCGACGTCGAAGGAGTACATCGAGATGGTCGGCAAGGACGAAGGCTGGGCGTCGGTGCCGCCGGGCACGCGTAAGTCCACGTATGCGCGCCCCGAGTACAAGCAGGCCGCGCCGTTCGGCGACTTCGTGCTGCAGGCGATCGAAACCGCGAACCCGAACGACGCGACGCTCAAGAAGGTGCCGTATAGCGGCATCCAGTTCGTCGGCATTCCGGAGTTCCAGTCGTTCGGCACGGTGGTCGGCCAGTCGATCGCGGGCGTCGTGGCGGGTCAGACGAGCGTCGACAACGCGTTGAAGGCGGCCAATGCCGCGGCCGATCGCGCCGTCAAGCAAGCCGGTTATCAGAAATAAATCCGCGCAGTACCCGGGCCGCTTCGTTCCGTGCGAAGCGACGAAGCGGCCCGCATGCATCATCATCGAGAGGTGACACGATGAGTCAACTGAATCCCCCCATCACCAATCATCACATGGAGGAGTCCGCGGCCGAGCGCGACAGGCGGCGCGCGAAGTCGGTGCGCTGGCTGATCACGCCGTCGACCGGTCTCCTGTTCCTGTGGATGGCCATTCCGCTCGCGATGACGATCTGGTTTTCGTTCTCGCGCTACAACCTGCTGAACCCCGATGTCAAAGGATTTGCGGGCTTCGACAATTTCGAGTTTCTGGTCACCGATCCGGCGTTCGGCCCGTCCATCGGTCATACGCTGACGCTGATCATCTCGGTGCTCGTCATCACCGTGGTGGGCGGCGTGCTGCTCGCCGTGCTGTTCGACCGCAAGTTCGTAGGCCAAGGCATCGCGCGCCTCCTCGTGATCGCGCCGTTCTTCGTGATGCCGACGGTCTCCGCGCTCATCTGGAAGAACATGATCCTGCATCCGGTGTACGGCCTGATTGCCTCGCTGATGCGCTCGCTCGGCATGCAGCCGATCGACTGGTTCGCCGACTATCCGCTCTTCGCGGTCATTCTGATCGTCGCGTGGCAGTGGCTGCCGTTCGCGTTCCTGATTCTCTTCACGGCGATTCAGTCGCTCGACCAGGAGCAGAAGGAAGCGGCGCGCATCGACGGCGCGGGTCCGTTCTCGATGTTCTTCTTCATCACGCTGCCGCACCTGAAGCGCGCGATCGCCGTGGTCGTGATGATGGAAACCATCTTCCTGCTGTCGATCTTCGCTGAAATCTATACGACGACGGGCGGTGGTCCCGGCACCGCGACGACCAACCTGTCATATCTGATCTACGCGCTCGGCCTGCAGCAGTTCGACGTCGGTCTTGCATCGGCGGGCGGCATTCTCGCGGTCATTCTGGCCAATATCGTCGCGTTCTTCCTCGTGAGAATGCTCGCGAAGAACCTCAAAGGGGAGTACGAGTCATGAGCACTCATCCGGTCACTGCAACTACGCGCACACCCGTGCTCGATCACGTCAAGAACGTGGTGCCCGGCATCGTCGCGTGGATCGTCTCCATCCTGCTGTTCTTTCCGATCTTCTGGATGACGATCACCGCGTTCAAGACCGAGCAGCAGGCGTATTCGTCGTCGCTGTTCTTCACGCCGACGCTGGAGAGCTTCCGCGAAGTGTTCGCGCGCAGCAATTACTTCGGCTTCGCGCTGAATTCGGTGCTGATCTCGGTCGGCGTCACGGTGATCTGCCTGCTTCTTGCCGTGCCGTGCGCCTACGCGATGGCGTTCTTCCCGACCAGGAAGACGCAGTCGGTCCTGCTGTGGATGCTCTCCACGAAGATGATGCCGTCGGTCGGCGTGCTCGTGCCGATCTACCTGCTGTGGAAGAACACGGGCCTGCTCGACACCGTGTCCGGCCTCATCATCGTGTACACGCTGATCAATCTGCCGATCGCCGTGTGGATGGCCTTCACGTACTTCAACGAAGTGCCGAAGGACATTCTGGAGGCGGGCCGCATCGACGGCGCGACGACGTGGCAGGAAATCGTCTATCTGCTGATGCCGATGGCGTTGCCCGGCCTCGCGTCGACGGGCCTGCTGCTCATCATCCTGTCGTGGAACGAGGCGTTCTGGAGCATCAACCTGTCGAGCTCGAACGCGGCGCCGCTGACGGTGTTCATCGCGTCGTACTCGAGTCCGGAAGGGCTCTTCTGGGCGAAGCTCTCGGCGGCCTCGCTGCTCGCGGTCGCGCCGATCCTGATCGTCGGCTGGGTCTCGCAGAAGCAGCTGGTGCGCGGTCTCACGTTTGGCGCGGTGAAGTGAGGGTGCGAGCGTGAATCTCACTCCATCCACCGAGGCCAACCTCGAAGATCGCCTGATGATCTGCGACTGCGACGGCGTCCTGATCGACAGCGAGGCCGTGGCGGCGCGCATGCTCGTCACCGGGCTGCAGGCGCTGTGGCCGGGCGTCGACGTCGAGCCGGTCGTGATGCCGCTGCTCGGCCTGCGCATCGAGGCGGTGCTTTCGAGCGCGGCCGATACGGTCGGCCGCACGCTGACGCACGAGCAGGTCGTCGCGATCCGCCGCGCCGTCGAGGCAGCGGCGATTCATGCGCCGATGGTGCCGGGCATCGCTCAAGCGCTCGCGGCCGTGCCGTTCACGAAGGCGTGCGCGAGCAACAGCTTCTCGCCGTATGTCGACGCGGTGCTGCAACGCACAGGCCTCGTGCGCTTTTTCGGCGAGCGGCGTTTCTGCGCGGACATGGTCGAGAACCCGAAGCCCGCGCCCGACGTGTATCTCGCCGCGGCACGCGCGATGCACATCGATCCGCTGCGCTGCCTCGTCGTGGAGGACAGCGTGACCGGCGTGACGGCGGCAAGGGCGGCGGGCATGCCCGTGCTGGGCTTCATCGGCGGCGGCCACGCGACCGAAGGACAGATCGGCGCGCTGGAGAAAGCGGGCGCGCAGGTCGTATTCGACGACATGACGCGACTGCCTCTGCTCGTCGAGCAATGGCTGCAGAACGCGACGTTCGAAATCAGATAGCGATGCGCTTCAAGCGTCGCGAAGGAGACATACATCATGGCTAGCCTGACACTGCGCAACATCAGCAAGCGTTATGAGGAAACCGAGGTGATGCGCAACATCAACCTCGATATCGACGACGGCGAGTTCGTCGTGTTCGTGGGCCCGTCCGGCTGCGGCAAGTCGACGTTGATGCGCATGATCGCGGGTCTGGAAGAAATCAGCGGCGGCGACCTGATGATCGACAACGCGCGCGTGAACGAACTGGCGCCCGCGAAGCGCGGCATCGCGATGGTGTTCCAGTCGTACGCGCTCTATCCGCACATGACGCTGTACGACAACATGGCGTTCGGTCTCAAGCTCGCGGGCGAGAAGAAGCCCGCGATCGACGCCGCCGTGAAGAACGCGGCGAAGATCCTGCACATCGACCATCTGCTCGATCGCAAGCCGAAGCAACTGTCGGGCGGCCAGCGTCAGCGCGTGGCGATCGGGCGCGCGATCACGCGCAAGCCGAAGGTGTTTCTCTTCGACGAGCCGCTCTCGAACCTCGACGCCGCGCTCCGCGTGAAGATGCGCCTCGAGTTCGCGCGCCTGCACGACGATCTCAAGACGACGATGATCTACGTGACGCACGATCAGGTCGAGGCGATGACGCTCGCGGACAAGATCGTCGTGCTGTCGGCGGGGAACATCGAGCAGGTCGGCACGCCGAACACGCTTTATCACGCGCCGGCGAACCGTTTCGTCGCGGGCTTCATCGGCTCGCCGAAGATGAACTTCCTGTCGGGCACGGTCGCGCAGATTCAGAGCGACGGCGTGCTCGTCAAGTACGCGACGGGCGAGACGCAGCTAGTCGGCGTGCTGCCGGGCAACGCGAAGCCGGGCGATGCGGTGACGGTCGGCATTCGTCCGGAGCATTTGCAGCCGAATGCCGCCGACGCGGGCGATTACGGCGTCAGCGCCACGGCGATGACCGTCGAGACGCTCGGCGACGCGGCGTATCTCTATGCCGAAACCGACGTCGCCCCGGACGGCCTGATCTCGCGCATTCCGCCGCTGGAGAAGCACGCGCGCGGCGAGAAGCTCAAGCTCGGCTCGTCGCCGGAACACTGCCATCTGTTCAACGCGGAAGGGCAGGCGTTCACGCGCAAGGTGGTGGATTCGTGGCAGCGGGAGCATGCGACGGCGGCCTGAGACGCGGATCGTCGAACCGGCGGCGCCGCTCGAAAGGGCGGCGCCGTTGTTTTTTGCAAGCCGCGGGCGCGCGCGATAATCTCCCTCATGACCGGCCGCATCCGACGGCCGGCGTCGATCCTCACAAGACATCGCCATGCCCGTCATCAACGAAATCTTCGTCTATCCGATCAAGTCCTGCGCGGGCATTTCCCTGCGCCGCGCGACGCTTCTCGAGACCGGTCTCGAATACGACCGTCACTGGATGGTGACCGATCCGGCGGGCGGCATGTTCACGCAGCGCGCGCATCCGCGCATGGCGTTGATCAGGACGGCGCTCGACAGCGATGCACTCGTGATCGATGCGCCCGGCATGCCGACGCTGCGCACGCCCTTGCGCGCCGAAGCGCTCGCGGATGCGAAGCCGATGCGCGCGACCGTCTGGCGCGAAACCGTCGACGCGCTCGATACGGGCGAGCAGACGGCGCGATGGTTCAGCGAGTTTCTCGGCACGCCCGCGCGCCTCGCGCGTTTCTCACCGACGGCGCGCCGCACGGTCGACGAAAAGTGGACCGCGCCGCTCGTCACGCAGACGCGTTTCGCCGATGGCTTTCCGCTTCTGATCGTAGGCCAGGCATCGCTCGACGATCTCAACGCGCGCCTGTCGACGAAAGGCGCGCAGGGCATTCCGGCGAATCGCTTCCGGCCGAATCTCGTGATCGGCGGCCTCGATGCCTACGAAGAGGACCATGTCGGCGACATGCAGATCCGCGTGCCGGGACGGGACGTGCAATTGCGCCTCGTGAAGCTCTGCACGCGCTGTCCGATGCCGACGATCGACCAGGCTACCGGTGCGCCGGATCCCGAATGGCCGCACGAGCCGCTCGACACGATGAGCGCCTATCGCGCGAGCGATCAGTTCGACGGCGCGCTGACCTTCGGCAAGAACGCGGTGGTCGTAGCGGGCGAGGGCGCGGCGCTGGAAGTCGGGCTGGACGTGGAAGCCGAGATCGGCTTCTGAGGCGTTACGCCTCGAGCGCCGCCTTCGCGCAAAGCTCGTCCGTGACGAGGCCCGACAGCCATTTTCCTTTCAACGCGGCAATCAGCGCTTCGTGCTTGCGTTGACCGCCCGCGAAACCGATCGTCGGGCGTTTCGGCGGCGTGTCGAGCTTGAGGCTCGTCACGCGCGCGCCGGTTTTCGACTGCACGCGCTTGCCGTTGGCGTCGATGGGCAGGCCGAGCCATTCGGCGACCGCGCCCGCGTGCATCATCTCGTCCACTTCGGCGCGCGTGATGAAGCCGTCTTCGTGCAGCGGACAATTCACGCCGACGTTGCCGATGCCGACGAACGCCACGTCGGCGCGCTGCGCGAGTTCATCGACGATGCGATACAGCCGGTGACTGACCCACTGCGCGCGTTCGGCCTCGCTGTCGGCCATGAGCGGCGCGGGCAGCATGAAGTGCTTGCCGCCGGTCTTCTCCGACAGCTGCTGCGCGACGTCGTAGCGGTTCGACGAACCGTCCTGCGCGATGGCGCCGACCAACGATACGAAGCGATGCTGCGGGCGATCGATCTGGCCGATCTGCGCGACGCAGGCCTTGAGCGTGCGCCCGCTGCCGATGGACACGACGAGGGGCTTTTCCTCGAGGAGATAGCGCTCCATCACTTGCGCGCCCGCGACGGCGAGCTTGCGGTCGACCTGTTCGCTCGCGTCGCCGTCGATGGGCACGACTTCGCACATCGCGAGGCCGTAGCGGTCGCTCAGTTGCTTCGCGAGCGAGAGGCAATCGGCGATGCGGTGATCGACCCGCACGCGGATCAGGTTCTTCTCGACGGCGAACGCGACGAGCCGCTGCGCCACCGGACGCGAGATCTGCAGCTTTTCGGCGATCTCGTTTTGGGTGTTGCCGGCGACATAGTACAGCCACGCTGCGCGCGTCGCGAGATCGAGTTTTTCGCTGGATTTCGGCACGTTTTTGGGTGGTTTTGTTTGGTTTGGGCGTGGGGCTTTGTGGGCGTGTTTGTCGTGAAATCCTGATTTCTTAGTGGTCTATTAGTGTTGCCCCTGTGCGGGGCAACGCCAATAGACCGACAGGAATACAAGTTCCATAGAAGCCCAACCGCACCACAAAATCAAGCCAACCTCTCCCGCGCCGGATCAAACAACGGCCTGACATGCCGATACAACTCCCGGAACCCCTTCAAGCGCTGCCGCAAAATCTCATGCCGTTCGGCGTTCGGCATGAACTCCTGCTTGATCTCGGGCTTCGCGAGCACCGTCGCCGGATCACCCCCCGCCGCGAGCCAGCCGAGCCGCGCCGCGCCCAAAGCCGCGCCCGTCTCGCCGCCGCCGTGCGTGCGGGTCGGCGTGTCGAACGCATCGGCGAACATCTGCGCCCAGTACGCGCTGCGTGCACCGCCGCCAAGCATCGACAACGCACGCGCCTGCGTGCCCGCCGATTCCAGCGCGTCCAGGCCATCGGTCAGCGAAAGCGTCACGCCCTCGAGCACCGAATAGCCCAGCAGCGCACGATCAGTCGCGTGCGTCATCCCGAAGAACACGCCTTGCGCATACGGATCGTTGTGGGGCGTACGCTCGCCGCTCAGATACGGCAGGAACAAGGGCGCCGAAGGCAACGCGTCGGCCGGCAGCGCTTCGATCTCCGCGAGCAAGGTCGGCTCGTCCGTCGACGTCAGCTTGCATACCCAGCGCAGGCAACTCGCCGCCGAGAGCACCACACTCATCTGATGCCAGCGATCCGGAATCGCATGGCAGAACGCATGCACCGCCGAGGCCGGATTCGGCCGGAAGCGGTCGCCGATCACGCACAGCACGCCCGACGTGCCAAGCGACAGAAAGCCGTCGCCCGGATCGGTCGCGCCGATGCCCACCGCGCTCGCGGCATTGTCGCCGCCGCCCGCCGCGACGATCACGCCCTCGCGCAGGCCGAACTCGCGCGCAAGCTCCGGCCGCAACGTGCCGGAAGGCTCGCTGCCCTCGGCCAGCGACGGCATCTGGCGGCGCGACATGTCGCATGCGGCAAGCAACTCGTCGGACCAGTCACGCCTCGCGACATCGAGCCAGAGCGTGCCGGCGGCGTCGGAAGGATCGGACACCTTCGTGCCCGTCAGATGCATGCGCAGATAATCCTTCGGCAGCAGCACGCACGCGGTCTGCCTGAAAATGTCCGGCTCGTTGTGCGCGACCCAGAGAAGCTTCGGCGCGGTGAAGCCCGGCATCGCCAGATTGCCGGCGATCTCGTGCAGGTTCGGCGCACGCTCGTAGAGCTCGGCGCATTCCTTGTCGCTGCGCATGTCGTTCCAGAGGATCGCAGGGCGCAGCACGTTGTCGTGCGAATCGAGCAGCACGGCGCCATGCATCTGTCCCGACAGGCCGATGCCGCGCACTTGCGCGAACTCGCCCGGAAACTTCTCGCGCAGCTTGAAGAGCGCGGCGCGCGTGCCTTCCCACCAGTCGAGCGGATTCTGCTCCGACCAGCGCGGCTTCGGACGCGATACGGTGAACGGCGTGCCCGCCGTGCCGATCACGCCGCCGTCGGCGGCGAGCAGCAGAACTTTCACTTCGGAGGTGCCGAGGTCTATGCCTAAGTACATGAACGGACCCTTGGTCGTTGCCGGGATCGGACCCGGCGAAAAACGAGGAGTGAAGCCAGTGCAGCAGGAGGCGCCAATTTAACGCCACGCGGCGCGCCGCGCCATGGGCACAATACCCGAGCGGCGCGGCGCGCGCTTCACCGTTGCGCTTAACGCGGCGATAAGGTTGACGATATGGCTGCGCTCGTGGCTGCGCTTATGGCCGCTGCTTATGGCCGCTGCTTATGGCCGATTGGCGAGCCACGCATCGACCTTCCCCATCGCCTTGCGCATCACGCGCTCGAGCCCTTCGGTTCGTGCCATCTTGCCCCACAGGAGCTTGTCGCCCACGAACGCCTCGATCGGATCGGGCGCCGTGAAGAAGCCATGCGCGACTGCCGGATCCATCACGCCGTCCTGATACGCATAGGGCAGCTTGCCTTCGTGCCAGCGTTCGAGGAAGCGGAAGAAGAGCGCAGGCAGGATGGCGGTCGAATCGGGATCGACGTTGCGCGCGAAGCATTCGGACATCGTCGGCGCGATGAAGCCCGGCAGCTTCGAAAAGCCGTCCGCCGCGACGCGCTGGTTCGTGTCCCTGATATACGGATTGCTGAAGCGGTCGAGCACGACGTCGCGATACCGGGCGAGATCGATCGGGCTCGGCGTGAGGCAGGGAATCACGTCGTCGGTGACGTAGGCATCCGCGAGCGCGCGGATCTCCATGTCCTGCGTGCCTTCGTGAATGTACTGCAGGCCGACGAGCGTGCCCGCCCACGCGATGCAGCTATGGCTCGCGTTGAGAATGCGGATCTTCGCCTCCTCGTAGGGATGCACCGATTCGACCATCTCCGCGCCGACCTTCTCCCAGGCGGGCCGCCCGGCGATGAAGTTGTCCTCGATCACCCACTGGATGAACTTCTCGCCCATCACGGGCGCGCGGTCGTCGACGCCGGTCGCGGCCTTCACGCGCTCGGCCACGTCGGGCGTCGGGCGCGGCGTGATGCGGTCGACCATCGAATTCGGGCACGACGTGTTGGCGATCATCCAGTCGCGCAGCGCGGTCTCGCCGCGCAGTTGCAGGAATTCGAGCATGCCCTTTTTGAAGCGGTCGCCGTTGCTGCGCAGGTTGTCGCAGTTCTGCAGCGACACCTTGCCCGCGCCGTTCTTCATGCGCGCATCGAGAATGGCGGCGAGCGCGCCGTAGATCGTCGTTTTCGCGCCTTTCAGATCGGCGGCGAGATCGGGGTTCGCGGTGTCCAGCCTGTCGTGATCATCGAGGTAGTAGCCGCCTTCGGTGACGGTGAACGACACGATCCTGCACGCGGGGTCGGCGCCCGTCGCGATGAGCGCCTCGAGATCGGCGGACCACGGCACGACCTTCCTGATCGCGCGCACGGTTTCGTACTCGCGCTCTCCCTTCGGCGTCACCGTTTCGAGCGTGTATTCGCCGTTCTGCGCGGCGAGCGCATCGAGCACGGCGTTCATGTCGCCACGGATGTTGCCGACCGCGAGCGACCAGCGCTCGTCGCCGGATTCGATGAGCCTGTGCAGATACCACGCCTGATGCGCACGATGAAAAGACCCGGCGCCGATGTGCAGGATCACGCCGCCGCTCGCGTTGCTGGATTCACTGTTCATGTCGTCTCTTCCTCTGATTGGCTGTGCGCCCGTTCTTCGCGGACGGCCGTTCGCAACGACGCGCGCGTGCGTCATCGCGGCTGTGTGAGCATTTGCTCTTTCGATGATCGAATGATCGTATTCGCCTGGATGAAAGTCAAGGCGCGGGTTTCCCGCAACGCGGCGCAATTTGCGCGCCTTCCACGGGTCACGCGCTGGCGGCGCGCAGGGAGTGGCTCACGCTGCGGTGCGCAAATCCCGGTTATCGAACGGATCGGGAATAACCCGGATAGGCAATGTGACGGCCGTTGAACGAAGGTGCGTGATCGCCTCGTCTCGGGCCGCGGCGGCTCCACTTAACGATAGGCGGAAAAACAGAACGCGGGAGACGGACATGGATTACGTGATCGGCATCGACATCGGCACGCAGAGCACGAAGGCGTTGCTCGTCGATACCAGCGGTGCGATCGTCGCGCAGCATTCGAGCGCCTACCATCCCGACACGCCCAAGCCCATGTGGGCCGAGCAACGGGCATCGGTATGGTTCGATGCCGTGACCGAGTGCATCGCGGCGGTCGTCGCGAAGGCGCGCGAGAAGGGTGTTGCGGCGAACGACGTGAAGGCGCTCTGCGTGAGCAGCCTGTATGGCGGCTCGGGCATTCCCGTCGACGAGAACATGGAGCCGCTCTATCCGTGTCTCATCTGGATGGATCGCCGTGCGACGGCCGAAGTGGACTGGGTGCGCGAGCACGTCGACGTGAAGCGGCTGGAGGCGATCACGGGCAACGGCGTCGACAGCTACTACGGCTTCACGAAGATGCTCTGGCTGCGCAACCATGAGCCGGAGGTATGGAAAAAGACGCGCCATTTTCTGCCGCCGAATGCGTTCGTGATCCAGCGACTGACTGGCGAGCTTGCTGTCGATCACAGTTCGGCGGGCAATATCGGCGGCGTGTACGACGTCGCGAAGCGTGCGTGGTCGCAGGAAGCGCTCGACATGCTCGGCATTCCCGCGGCGATGATGCCGCAGCGTCTGGTGGAATCGTCGGACGTAGTGGCCGGGTTATTGCCGCAATGGGCCGGCAAGCTCGGTCTTGCCGCGGGCACGCCGGTCGTCGCGGGCGGCGTCGATGCGGCGGTGGCGACCTTTGCTGCGGGCGTCACGCAGGCGGGCCATCACGTCGCGATGATCGGCACGAGCATGTGCTGGGGGTACATCAATCAGACCGTCGATGCGAGTCACGGGCTCGTATCGATGCCGCACGTCTACAACGGCAAGCGCGATCTCTATGTGTTCGGCGGCGCGAGCACGGCGGGTCAGTGCGTGGCGTGGTATCGCGATCAGTTCTGCCAGGGCGAGATCGAAGCCGCGAAGAAGATGCCGCACGGTGATCCGCACCGGCTGCTTGAAGAGGCGGCCGCGAAGGTGGCCGCGGGTTCCGATGGCGTGGTGTTCCTGCCGTATCTGATGGGGGAACGCAGTCCGGTCTGGGATGCGCGCGCGAGCGGTACGTTCGTCGGGCTCAATCTGTTCCACACGCGTGCGACGCTGTATCGCGCGGTGCTCGAGGGCGTTGCGTTTGCGCTGAAGCACAACATGGAGGCGGGAAGGCGCGGTGCGCAGTCGCTGGAAGACAGGCTGATCGTTGTTGGCGGCGCGGCGCATTCGGATCTGTGGATGCAGATCATCGCGGATGTCACGGGGTATCCCGTGTTGTCGATCGAGCAGGACGTCGAAGCGGCGATGGGGGCGGCGTTGTTGGCCGCGCTAGGCGCGGGGCTGGTTTCGCGGGAAACGGCCGAAGGCGGGTGGGTTACGCTCGTCGAGCGTGCTCAGCCTGATATCGCGCGGCAGCGCGTGTATGGGGAACGGTTCGGTGTTTATCTCGATCTTTATCCGGCTTTGAAGCCGTTGATGCATCGGTTGCGGGGGTGAGGGTTGGGGGTTTTTTGTTTGTTCTGCTTGGGCTGCTATGAAATCCTGATTGCTTAGTGGTCTATTAGTGTTGCCCCGCACAGGGGCAATGCTAATAGACCGACACGAACACAAGTTCCATAGCAACGCGTAGCGAACCAAAAAAAACCGCTACCGCAAATGCACAGGATGTGCATCAAACACCGGCCCCTGCACGAAGTGCACATCAAACTGCTGCAACGCATTGAACTGCGCTTCATCCGAGACATTGGAAAAGATGAGCGGAATCCTCAACCGATTCGCATAAGCGACAAGATGCTTCACAACAGAATCACGTAAAGCGGCGCCCGCATCCATCTTGATGAAATCGAGCCGCGCCATATCCGACACGGCCATGATCTGCCCGGCATTGGGCAGATTCCCCGCAACCTTGAATCCGTAGCGCTGATAGCTCTTGGTGAGATAGCCCAGAAACGTCTTGTGCGCCACCGCCGCCGCAGGCAATTCGATCACCACGCGCGACGGACTCATGCCGAACTCCATCAGCACGGACGAGAAGTGCAGCCCGTGGTCATACTTCACGCTCTTCAACAACCGCTCGTGCACGCGAAGAAACAAAAGCCCCGGCCGATGCGGCCCGAAGAAATTGAACGCGTGCACCGCCCGCGATAGCCGGTCCAGCGCGACCAGCTCACGATCGTCTTCCAGTTGCCCGAAAGGGTCGCGCGACGTATCGCCGTGAATGAGCGTCAGCGCCTGCACGCCCAGCTCATCGCCAAAACGCTCCGCACTCTCCGGCGAAGCGCTCAAGGTCTGCGGAAAGCTGTGCGTGCCGACATCGAAAATCGGCTCGTAGGCGCTCGAAATGCATAGACCGCCGTAATGCGCGATCGCCTGCCCCGCGTGCTCGTTCTCTCCAAGCACGATATGCGCGCCGAGAAACGGATGCTGCAAGGCGCGGGCGACAAGTTCTGGCAAGGAAGGGGCGATCATGGATGGAGCATTCGAGTTCGTGAGGTGCGCCGTACCGGGCGATTGTCATTGGAATTCTCGATGGTATCAGCGCGCAACACCGCGTCCAGCACCAAATTCACATATTGATATGCCGGAACAAGCGCGTCGATTAAGGGTTTACGAGCGATTTCACTAATCGTAATTGGTTTTACTATTCGTAAAACGCAGCGACGTAAGGCCGCACGGCCTGGCGTCGCCGGCGTGCCGATCATTCGCCGAGGATTCCGACCATGCCAACGTTCGAGACGCACACGGACGCGAACCAGCACTATCAATCCGGCTTTGCCAACGACTTCGCCACGGAGGCGCTGCCCGGCGCGCTGCCGATCGGCCGCAACTCGCCGCAGCGCGCGGCCTACGGTCTGTATGCGGAGCAGCTCTCCGGCACGGCGTTCACCGCGCCGCGCGCCCACAACCGCCGCTCGTGGCTCTATCGCATCCGGCCGGCCGCCGTGCACAAGCCGTTTACGCGCATTCCCGCCGACAGGCTGCGCGCGAAGCTCGTCGCCAGTTTCGCCTCGGGTTGTCCCGACGTGCCGCCGACGCCGCCCAATCAGTTGCGCTGGGATCCCCTGCCGATGCCCGACGCGCCGACCGATTTCATCGACGGCTGGGTGACGATGGCGGGCAACGGCGCAGCGGAATCCATGAGCGGCTGTGCGATTCATCTCTACGCGGCGAACCGCTCGATGCAGGACCGCTTCTTCTACAACGCCGACGGCGAGTTGCTGATCGTGCCGCAACAAGGGCGTCTCGCGATCTGGACGGAGCTCGGCAAGCTCGACGTCGAGCCCTATGAGATCGCGGTGATTCCACGCGGCGTGCGCTTCTCCGTGGCCTTGCCCGATGGCGAGGCGCGCGGCTATATCTGCGAGAACTTCGGCGCGCTGCTGCAGTTGCCGGACCTCGGTCCGATCGGCTCGAACGGGCTCGCGAATCCGCGTGACTTCCTCACGCCGCATGCCGCGTATGAAGACCGCGAAGGCAGTTTCGAGCTGGTCACGAAGATGAACGGCGTGCTGTGGCACGCGGATATCGGCCATTCGCCCCTCGATGTCGTCGCGTGGCACGGCAGCTATGCGCCGTACAAGTACGATCTGCGCCACTTCAACACCATCGGCTCGATCAGCTACGACCACCCCGATCCGTCGATCTTCCTCGTGCTGCAGTCGCCGAGCGACACGCCGGGCGTCGACGCGATCGACTTCGTGATCTTCCCGCCGCGCTGGCTCGCCGCCGAGGATACATTCCGTCCGCCCTGGTTCCACCGCAATGTCGCGAGCGAGTTCATGGGCCTCGTGCATGGCGTCTACGACGCGAAGGCCGAGGGCTTCCTGCCGGGCGGCGCGAGCCTGCACAATTGCATGTCGGGACACGGTCCGGATGCGGAGACGTTCGAGAAGGCATCGCGCATCGATACGTCGAAGCCCGCGAAAGTCGGCGACACGATGGCTTTCATGTTCGAGACGCGCACGCTCATCAAGCCGACGCGGTTCGCGCTCGAAACCGCGCAACTGCAGGCGAATTACTACGAGTGCTGGCAAGGCCTCACGAAACACTTCAACCCGGAGCAACGATGAACGATGCGCTGAAAGCCACGCTTGGCTCCACCCTCAAAAGCTGGATCGAATCCGCGAACGATCCCGCGAGCGACTTCCCGATTCAGAACCTGCCGTTCGGCATCTTCAGCGACGCGGTGAACACACGGCCACGCGCGGGCGTCGCGATCGGCGACTGGATCGTCGATCTGGCCGCGCTCGAAGACGCACGTCTCATCGACGCGCACGGCACTTTCCATGCGCCGCGCCTGAACGATTTCATCGCGCTCGGCCGCGAGCGCTGGCGCGCCGTGCGCATCGCGCTCTCCGGCCTGCTCGCGCAGGGCAATGCGACGCTGCGTGACGACGAAGCGCTGCGCCGCCGCGCGCTCGTGCCCCGCCCGGATGCGACGAAGCATCTGCCCGTCGAGATTCCCGGCTACACGGACTTCTATTCGTCGAAGGAACACGCGACCAACGTCGGCTCGATGTTCCGCGATCCGAAGAACGCGCTCCTGCCGAACTGGTCGGAGATGCCGATCGGCTATAACGGGCGCGCGTCATCCGTCGTCGTGAGCGGCACGCCGGTGCGCCGCCCCAACGGACAACTGAAGTTGCCGACGGAAGATCGCCCGGTGTTCGGCGCGTGCCGCAAGCTGGATATCGAACTGGAGACGGGCTTCATCGTCGGCCGTGGTAATGCGCTCGGCGAGCCGATCGCGTGCGAGGACGCCGAGTCGCACATCTTCGGCATGGTGCTGCTGAACGACTGGAGCGCGCGCGACATCCAGCAATGGGAATACGTGCCGCTCGGCCCGTTCAACGCGAAGACCTTTGCGACGACCATCTCGCCGTGGATCGTCACGCTCGATGCGCTCGAGCCGTTCCGCACCGCGACGCCCGCGCAGGAGCCGCAGCCGCTCGAATATCTGCGTCACCGGGGCGATCACGCGTTCGACATCGAACTGCAAGTGACGCTGCGTGCCGAAGGCGCGCGCCGGGCGACGACGCTCTCCCGCACCAACTTCAAGCTGATGTACTGGTCGATGGCGCAGCAGCTCGCGCATCACACGGTCGCGGGATGCAACACGCGCGTCGGCGATCTGATGGGCTCGGGCACGATCAGCGGACCGACGCCGGAATCGTGCGGCAGCCTGCTGGAAAGCACGTGGAACGGCCAGCGCCCGCTGAAGCTGGAGGAGGGCGGCGAGCGCTCGTTCCTGCAGGACGGCGATGAAATCACGATCACCGGATGGTGCCAGGGCGATGGCTATCGCATCGGCTTCGGCGAGTGCGCGGGGCGGATTCTGGCGGCGCGCGCCTGACTTTCATATCGAACGACGAAGCGGCCCTCATGCGGGCCGCTTCCGCTTCATAGCGAACCCAAAGACCCGGAAGGATTCGACATGGTGAGAGAGACAACCGCGCACGGCAATGTGATCGATGTCGAGCGCGCGCTCGGCGACGCGCATCGGCCCGCATTCCAGATCATGCTGCTCGCGTTGTGCGGGCTGTGCCTCGTGATCGACGGCTTCGACGCGCAGGCGATGGGCTACGTCGCACCCGCCGTCATCGCGGACTGGCACGTGTCGAAGGCCGCGCTCGGGCCGGTCTTCAGCGCGAGCCTCTTCGGCATGCTGCTCGGCGCGCTCGGCTTGTCGGTGCTGGCGGACCGCATCGGGCGGCGTCCGGTGCTGATCGGCGCGACGCTGTTCTTCGGGCTGTCGATGATCGCGACCGCCTTCACGAACGATCTCACGGTGCTGAGCGCGCTGCGCTTCGTCACGGGGCTCGGGCTCGGCTGCATCATGCCGAACGCGATGGCGCTCGTCGGCGAATTCTCGACCGCGGCGCATCGCGTGAAGCGGATGATGCTCGTGTCGTGCGGCTTCACGCTCGGCGCGGCGCTGGGCGGCTTCCTGAGCGCGGCGCTGATTCCCGCGTACGGCTGGCGCTCGGTGTTCTGGATCGGCGGCGCGGTGCCTTTGCTGCTCGCGCTGGCGATGATCGTCGCGCTGCCCGAATCGCTCCAGTTTCTGGTGCTGAAGGGCCGTGAGGCGCGCGCGCGGGCGTGGCTCGCGAAGTTCGATCCGGCACTGGCGATCGATGCTTCGACGCGCCTCGTCGTGCGCGAGAAAGCGAGTGCGGGCGCGCCCGTGGCGGAACTGTTCCGCGCGGGGCGCGGGCCGGTCACGCTGATCCTGTGGGCGATCAGCTTCATGAACCTCATCGACCTGTACTTCCTGTCGAACTGGCTGCCGACCGTGATGCGCGATGCAGGCTATACGCCCGGCATGGCGGTGCTCGTCGGCACGCTGCTGCAGACGGGCGGTGTGCTCGGAACGCTCTCGCTCGGATGGTTCATCGAGCGCTTCGGCTTCGTGCGCGTGCTGCTCGCGTGCTTCGGTCTGGGCGCGGTGTGCGTCGGCATGATCGGGGGCGTCGCGCATGCGCAGGTGTGGCTCTTCGTGGCGGTGTTCGCGAGCGGCTTCTGCATCGTCGGCGGGCAGCCGGCGGTCAATGCGCTCGCCGGCCATTACTATCCGACGACGCTGCGCTCGACCGGCATCGGCTGGAGCCTCGGCATCGGGCGCATCGGGTCGGTGATCGGTCCGCTCGTCGGCGGACAGATGATCGCGCTCGGATCGAGCAACGTCGCGCTGTTTCATGCAGCCGCCGTGCCGGTGCTGTGCTCGACCGTCCTGGTGGCGGTGCTGGCGGTCGTGCGGCGCGAGAAGGGCGGGGCGGTGCAGGCGGCTTGAAATGGCGAAACGGCCGGCCGATCAAGCCAGCCGGCCGTCATGGCGCCTGCAGGTGACGGGCGGCTTGCGGGCGCCGATCCGAAGGCCTACCCGGAGAGGCTCGTCGCCGGGCGGCGCGCCTCCCACCACGCCGCCAGGAGAAACGCCGCAGCCGCCGCCACCAGCACGCCGATCAACGCATCCGCGCCGACGCTTCGCATCAGCGTCCCCGCGACGATCGGCCCGCCGAAGCTCGCCACGCTCCACGACGCGCCGACGATCGCCGTCGCCGAAACCAGCGACGGCCCGCGAAAGCGCTCGCCGCAAGCGACGATCGACAGCGTATAGACACTGCCCGCCGCTGCGCCGATCACGAACAGCAGCGGCCAGCAGATCCACGGATACGCGACCGCCCAGGGCAGAAACGGCAGCAGCGCGAGGACGACGACGCCCGCGCCCGCATGCACCCTGGCGCGTCCGATGCGATCGGCGAGCCAGCCGATCGGGAACTGCATCGTCGTGTCGCCGAAGAGGATCGCGGAGGCGAACAGCACGCCGATGTCCTCGCCGATGCCGTGCGACATCGCGAAGAGCGGCATCAGGGAAAGCGCGAGCGTGTCGAAGAGCGCGAAGAAACCCGTGCCGATCACGAGCGCCGGCATGCGCGGCAGCACGGTGCGCCAGTCTCCGTGCGGGCCTTCCCCGGAGGCGAGCGCGTGCGGCGTGCCGCGTATCGACGCGAGCGCGGGCAGCGCCAGCAGGAAGATCGCGCCGCACACGGCGAAGCGCGCCGCCTGCCAGCCGGCGATCACGCTGACGAGCACGGGGCCCGTCATCTGGAAGAGGGTGAAGTTGGTCGCGTAGAGGGCGACGACGCGCCCGCGCGTGGCATCGTCGGCGAGCTGCGTGACCCACGCCTCGCCGATCGTGAAGAGCAGCATCAGCGCCGCGCCGAACAGGAGGCGCAGCGCGGCCCACAGCCACAGGTTCATCGTGAGCTGCATCGCGATGGTCGCGAGCGCCGCGACGATCACCGTGGCGACGATCGTCCCGCGCGCCCCGAAGCGCCCGGCGAGGCGGCTCGCGAACGGCGCGACGACGAGGCCGCCGCCCGCCTGCACCGCCGTCATCAGGCCGACGATGTCGGTGCCGTAGCCCGCCTGCGTGAGCGCGAGGGCCGTGAGCGGCAGCGTCGCGCCCAGCCCCAGGCCGACCACCGCGACGCTCAGAATCAGCGCGAGAAAATCACGCGAGAGAATTCCCTTCATCCACTGCACCGCCCGGCATGAGTCAGACGGCCTGTCCGATGGCAAGCCGGCGCGCGCGCTTGTCGAGCGTCGCCGAAAGCAGCGTCAGCCCGAACGCGATCGCCGCCATCAGGATGCCGACCCACGGCAGCGACGTGAGCGGCGCGCCCGCGCCGATCACGCAGCCGCCGAGCCACGCGCCCGTCGCGTTGCCGAGGTTGAACGCGCCCTGGTTCAGCGTCGAAGCGAGGTTCGGCGCATCGCTCGCGCGGTTCACGATCAGCATTTGCAGCGGCGGCACGATCGCGAACGCGAGCACGCCCCAGAAGAAGATCGTGACCATCGCGGCAACGGGCTCGTGCATCGTGCCCGCGAAGATCGTCAGAATGACGACGATCGCCAGCAGGAAGGACAGCAGCGAGCGCAACAGCTTCCAGTCCGCGAGCTTGCCGCCGAGCGTGCTGCCGACCGTCAGACCCAGCCCGAAGAGCAGCAGCACGTAGGTGACCGCATGCGGCGAAAAGCCTGTCACGTCCTCGAGGATAGGCGTGATATACGTGAACACCGAGAAGAGACTGGCCGATGCGAGCACGCTGATGCCGAGCACCATCAGCACTTGCGGGTTCTTGAGCACGTCGAATTCGCGCAGGATGCTGGTTTCGCGCATCTCGATATGCCTCGGCAGGCACACGGCGAGCGCGCCCGCCGCCGCCACGCCGATCAGCGTGACGACCCAGAAGGTCGAGCGCCAGCCGGCCGCCTGGCCGAGCGCGGTGCCGAGCGGCACGCCGAGCACGTTGGCGAGCGTGAGGCCGGTGAACATCAGCGCGATGGCCTGCGCGCGGCGGTTCGGGGCGACGAGATCGGCGGCAACCACCGAGCCGATGCCGAAGAACGCGCCGTGGCAGAACGCGGTGACGATGCGCGCGCCCATCAGCACCCAGTAGTTCGGCGCGAGCGCGCACAGCATGTTGCCGACGATGAACACGCCGATCAGGCTCATCAGCGCCTTCTTGCGCGGCATCTTCGCGGTGACCACGGCGAGGATCGGCGCGCCGACCGTGACGCCCAGCGCATAGCCGGACACGAGCATGCCCGCCGCCGGGATCGACACCGCGAGATCGCGCGCGACGTTGGGCAGGAGCCCCATGATGACGAATTCGGTCGTGCCGATGCCGAACGCGGCAATGGCGAGAGCGAAGAGAGGCAGAGGCATGGCGGAGGGCGGACGAAGTGTCACGCCAGGTCGCGCGTCGTCGGATTGAGCGATGCAGGCGCCGAGGCGGAGTCGAAGGCTCGAATTGTACCGAAAGGTATTTTTTGATGCTGGTATAAACCCTGATACTGACCGGCCCTGCCATCCTTCATGCCGAACGGATATTCTTGCGGACGCGGCGGCGGCGCATGAGTCTTGCACTCGCGACGCCGGCATGCGTCAGATGTTTCCGGTAACACGCTCGCCGGCGCGCATTCGTTGCGCGCTGCGGGCGACGATGAGTGTTGGAAAAACGCAGCAACGACTGAACGAAGATGTCACTGATAAAAACCTGTATCCGCGCCGCGATCGCCTCCACGATGTTCCTCGCCGCGCTCGCGCACGCCCAGAGCGACGCCGCCGGCCCCATCGCCACGCAGGCGGGCGCGCTGAATTTCCTGCGCGACGAATCCGGCATGGCGGCGCTCATCGACACGCAGGTCTTCGACCGCTTCGACGCCAAACGCATCGCGCACTTCGACGAAACCACGGGCGCGAGCGACACCGTTACGCGCATGCTCGTGCAGTCCGATACCGGGCCGGTGCTGTACGACTTCCGCCGCAATCCGCCGCTCGTGCAGCGCGTGAATCAGCGCATGACGGTGAAGCGCGTCTTCTGGCAGGGCGAGGAAGTCGTGATGCAGTCGAATCTCGGATGGTACGGATACCGGCGCGGCAAGCTCACGAGGCTGCAATCGTCGACGACGATCTATCACTGAGCGAAGCGCTCACGCGCGCACGGCGAACACGCGCTCCTGCGCGACGACATAGACCATTTCGCCGCGCAAACTGCCGTTCACTTCGAATCCGCCGGTGAACGCGCCGAACGCGGGCAGCACGCCCGCGCGCGAGCCGAAGCGAAAGCACGGCAGGCGCACGCTGTCGATGCGCGTCGCGAGCCGATACACCGGATGCTCGTGGCCTGCGAGCGCGTAGGCGCCGTCCACCGTCTGCGGATGATGGCAAAGCGCCCACGGCCCGAGCATGTGCGGCTCCTTCACGACGTCGACGCCGAACGCGGCGGGCAACGCGCCCGCATGCCTGTCGTGATTGCCTTCGACCAGCACGAGCCGCAATGCGCGATGCTTCGCCCGCCACGTGGCGAGTGCGTCGAGCGTTTCATCGGCATGAGATTCGCGCGCGTGAAGCAGATCGCCCAGAAAGACGATCGACTCCGGACGATGCGTCGCGACGAGCGCATCGAGCCGCGCGAGACTCTCGGCGGTCGTGCCGGCGGGCACCGGAATGCCGCGCGCGCGAAACACGGCGTCCTTGCCGAAATGCGCATCGGCGATGAACAGGCTCTTCGCGAGCGGATCGAACGCCGCGCGTTCGGCGCAGAGTGCGAGCGCGCGGCCGTTCACATCGATCGTCAGCGCTTCGGTCGCCATTTACGCCCCTGCCGCCTTTTCGAGGTCCGCGAGCATGCGCTCGACGCGATCCGACAGTTTCTCGGTGCTCACCTTCTCCCTCAGGCGCGCGACGATCAGCGGAAACGCAAAAGGCGTCGGTTTTTTTGGGTGCGTCAGGACGAGCCGGCTTTCGCTCATCCGTTCGAGCGCCGCGCGGATGCGGCCGAGTTCGAGTTCCTGCAACATGACTTCCTGATCGGCCTGCGCGAGCAGGAGATTACCGCTGTCGTGCTTGCGAAAGACCTCATAGAACAGGCCGCTCGACGCCTGCAATTGACGCGCGCTCTTCTGCCGCCCGGGATGGCCCTGATCGATCAGCCCGGACACGCGCGCGATCTCGCGAAAGCGCCGCGCGGAAAGCTCGGATGCGTTCAGGCTCGCGAGAATGTCGTGCTCCAGATCGTCCGGCGAAAACAGGCCTTCGGCGATGAGCGTCTCCCAATCGAACGGCCGTGCCGACAGCAGTTCGAAGCCGTAGTCGTTCATCGAAATGGAGAAGGTGCCCGGCTGATCGCGAGCCGCGCGCCAGCCGATCAGCGACCCCAGCCCGATATGCGCCATGCGCCCCGCGAACGGATAGCAGAAGAAGTGATGCCCCTCGCGCGAGCGCACCCGTTCGACGACGAGCACGCCCGGCCCCGGCAGCGCGGACCACTTCGCCTGCAAGTCGAGCAGTGGTTCGACGGCGCGCATCTCGGGCTCGTCGTAGATGCCGTCGTTGGCGCGCGCGAGCATCAAGAGCGCGGCTTGCGCCAGCTCCGACGAGAGCGGCATCTTGCTGCCCGCCCATTGCGGCATCGCGCCGCGCGAGGAGGTCGCGCGCTTCACGTAGGCGGTCATGTCGCGCACGCGCACGAGTTCGAGCGTCCGTCCGCCGAAGGTGAAGACATCGCCGGGCTTCAGGCGCGAGATGAACGACTCCTCCATCGCGCCGACGCGCCCGCCCGTCACGTACGCGACGTCGATGGTTGCGTTCGCAACGATCGTCCCGACGTTGTTGCGATGGCGGCGCACGAGGTCCTCGCGCGGCACGCGGTATACGCCGTCGTCACCCTTGACGACGCGATGAAAGTCCGGATACGCCGCGAGCGACGCGCCGCCGCGTTCGACGAACGCGAGCGCCCAGTCGAATTCGGCCTGCGTGAGATCGCGATAGGCGTAGGCCGTGCGCACTTCGTCGAGCATCTCGCCGGGCGTGAAACCGCCGCCGATCGCCACCGTCACGAGATGCTGCACGAGCACGTCGAGCGGCTTCAGGGGCATGTCGCGTCCTTCGATGCGATGCTCCCGGATCGACCAGCGCGCCGCCGCGGCTTCGACGAGTTCGAGCGCGTGCGTCGGCACGATCGTCACGCGCGACACGCGGCCCGGCGCGTGGCCCGATCGTCCCGCGCGCTGCATGAGCCGCGCGACGCCCTTCGGCGAGCCGATCTGGAACACGCGGTCGACCGGCAGGAAGTCGACGCCGAGATCGAGGCTCGACGTGCACACGACCGCCTTCAGTTGCCCGTTCTTGAGACCGAGTTCGACCCAGTCGCGCACGTCCTTGTCGAGCGAGCCGTGATGCAGCGCGAGCAGGCCGGCCCAGTCCGGCCGCAGTTCGAGCAGCGCGCGATACCAGATTTCGGATTGCGAGCGCGTGTTGGTGAAGACGAGCGAGCTTCGCGCGCGATCGATTTCATCGGCGACGGGACCGACCTGCCGCACGCCGAGATGCCCGCCCCATGGAAAACGCTCGATGGTCTCGGGAATGAGCGTATCGACGACGAGCGTCTTCGGCTGCGCGCCGCGCACGACGACGCGCGGCGTGCGCACGGGATGCAGCAGCGCTTCGTGCGCCAGGGCGAGATTGCCGAGCGTCGCGGAAAGTCCCCAGATCTGCAGATCGGGGCGCCAGCGCGCGAGCCGGGCGATCGCCAGTTGTGTCTGCGTGCCGCGCTTGTTGCCGAGCAGTTCGTGCCATTCGTCCACGACGACGAGCCGCACATGCGAAAGCTCGTCGCGAGCGTCGGCGCGGGTCAGCATCAGCGTGAGGCTTTCGGGCGTCGTGACGAGCGCGGACGGCATGCGGCGGTTCTGGCGCGCGCGTTCGCCCGACGATGTGTCGCCGGTGCGCAGCCCGACCGTCCACGGGACGGACAGCGCCGTGACGGCGGTCTGCAATGCGCGGGCGGTGTCGGCGGCGAGCGCGCGCATCGGCGTGATCCAGAGGACCGTGAGGGGCGCGGGCAGCGCATGCGGCTTCGGCGGCGCAGCGGCATGGGCGGCGAGTGCGCCGAGCCACACGGCCCAGGTCTTGCCCGCGCCGGTCGTTGCGTGAAGCAGGCCGCTCGCGCCCCGCCGAATGTCGCGCCACGCTTCGCGCTGGAATTCGAACGGCTGCCAGCCGCGCTCGTCGAACCAGCGCGCGATGCGCTCGTCGATCGGTTTCGCGGCTTCGTTCTCGTCGTATTCGAAAGGCGCGGGCGTGAAGAGCGCGGCGGCCGCGTCGAGCCTGGCCTGAGCGGCGCGCGTGCGCGGCACGCGGCGAGGACGCGGCGCGCGGCGCCTTTCCTTGTCCGTCGGCTCGGGCGCGTTCATGCCATGGCCTCGTTCAGAAAGCCCTTGAGCGTATCGAGCGTGTCGGCGTCCTCGATCGCCTTGTCGGTGCGCCAGCGCAGCATGCGCGGAAAGCGCACCGCGATCCCCGACTTGTGCCGCGGGCTCGCCTGTATGCCCTCGAAGCCGATCTCGAAGACGAGCGTGGGCGTGACGCTGCGCACCGGCCCGAACTTCTCGATGGTCGTCTTGCGCACGATCGCATCGACCTGTCGCATCTCTTCGTCCGTGAGGCCGGAGTAGGCCTTCGCGAACGGCACGAGCGTGCGCACGCCGTCAGCTTCGTCCCAGACGGCAAAGGTGAAATCCGTGTAGAGGCTCGCGCGCCTGCCGTGGCCGCGTTGCGCGTAGAGCAGCACGGCGTCGATCGAATAGGGGTCGATCTTCCACTTCCACCACGTGCCCGACGCCTTCGTGCGGCCGACGCCGTACATCGAGCTGCGCTCCTTGAGCATCAGGCCCTCGACGCCGCGCGCCCGGCTTTCGTCGCGCAATGCGGCGAGGGCCTGCCAGCCGGATGCGACGACCATCGGCGACACGCGCAGCAAGTCGACCGCCAGGACTGACGCGAGCGCGTCGAGGGTTGCTCGCCGCGATTCGAGCGGCTCGGTGCGCAGGTCGCGGCCATCGGCTTCGAGCAGATCGTAGGCGAGCAGCGCCGCGGGCGAATCGGCGAGCACTTTCTTCGTGAGCGACTTGCGCGTGATGCGCGGCTGCAATCGCGCGAACGGCAACGGCGCGCTCGCGCCCGGCTCCCACGCGAGAATTTCGCCATCGATCACGGTGCCATCGGGCAGCGCCGCGCCGAGCGACGCGAGTTCCGGAAAGCGCTCGGTGACGAGATCCTCGCCGCGCGACCAGATCCATACGCGGCCCGCGCGCTTGACGAGCTGCGCGCGTATGCCGTCCCACTTCCATTCGACGATCCAGTCGGCAGTGGAGCCCAGGGTCGCCGGATCGGCCTGCAGCGGATGCGCGAGAAAGAACGGATAGGGCAGGCCGATGTCGCTTTCGTGCGGCGTGTCGACGTCGTCGCCTTCCGCGGCCGGCGCGACGAGGCGCAGATAGCGCGCGGCGCTCGGTTTCTCGCGCGAATCGGTCCAGCCGACCATGCGCTGCGCGATGCGCTTGTGATCGACGCCCGCGACTTCGGCCAGCGCGCGCACGACGAGCTGCCGCGCGACGCCCACGCGAAAGCCGCCGCCGATCAGCTTCGTCAGCAGAAATCGCTCGCTCCAGTTCAGTTCGTCCCAGTAGCTCAGCAAGCGCTCGCGCAGCTCGGCCGGACTCGCGCCGCGCAGCGTGAGCACGCGCTCCTCGATCCATTGCGCGAGCCCGAGCGACGATTCGCGCGACGCCGGCGGCAGCACGTGCGCAATGGTCTCGGCGAGATCGCCGACCGCCTGATACGACTCCTCGAAAAGCCATTCGGGCAAGCCCGCGCGTTCGCGGGCGAATTCGGTGAGCAGGCGCGTCGGCACCGACTGGCGCGGCTTGCCGCCCGCGAGAAAGTACGACGCCCACGCGGCGTCTTCCGGTTCCGCGCCCGCGAAGTACGCGATCAGCGCTTCGAGCTTCTCGTTGGTCGATGTCGTCGCGTCGAGCGCGGCGTAGAGCGTCGCGAAGCGTTTCATTGCGCGGCGCGCTCCGTATTCTGCGGGACGCTTTCGGCGGCGTCGGCTTCGATTGCGTCGTCGCCGTATTCCGTGCGGAAGGCGCCCGCGTCGAGGCCTTGCTCGGTGAGCCAGCGCACCATCGGCTCGACTTGCCCGTGCGTGACGATCACGCGCTCCGCGCCGCTCGCGCCGATCGCGTATTGCAGGCCGGGCCAGTCGGCGTGATCCGAGAGCACGAAGCCGCGATCGACGCCGCGCCGCCTGCGCGTGCCGCGCAGGCGCATCCAGCCCGAGGCGAAGGCGTCGCTGTAATCGCCGAAGCGGCGCATCCAAGGGCTGCCTTGCGCGGACGGCGGCGCGACGATCAGCGCGCCCTTGAATGCCGTCTTGTCCTTCGCGGGTATCGCGCTGACGAGGCGCGTCTGCGGCAACGCGACGCCCGCTTGCGCGTATGCGCGATTGAGCGGCTCGACCGCGCCGTGACAGAAGATCGGACCGATGGCCGCGTCGACGCCCGCGAGAATGCGCTGGGCCTTGCCGAACGAATAGCAGAAGATCACCGACGCGCGTCCCTGCGCCGCGTTGTGCCGCCACCAGGAATCGATGCGGTCGAAGACCTCGCGCGCGCCTTCCCAGCGGTAGATCGGCAATCCGAATGTCGACTCGGTGATGAACGTGTCGCAGCGCACGGGTTCGAAGGGCGCGCAGGTCGGATCGGGCTCGACCTTGTAGTCGCCCGACGCGACCCATACGCGCCCCTTGTGCTCGACGCGCACTTGCGCCGAGCCGAGCACGTGCCCGGCGGGATGCAGCGACACGCGCACACCGTTCACGTCGATTGCTTCACCGTAGGCGAGCCCCTGGACGTCGATGCCCGGCAGCCGTGAAAGCAGCACGCCGACACCCGGTTCGGCCGTGAGATAACGCGCGTGCCCGAAGCGCGCATGATCCGCATGGGCATGCGTGATGACCGCGCGTTCCACCGGGCGCCACGGGTCGATATGGAAGTGGCCCGGAACACAGAAAAGGCCCTCGGGTCGCGCGACGATGAGATCGGAAGAAGTGTTCACGTATCGTTCAAGGATGCGTGCACGACGGCCGCGTGACGCGCGCACTATCGTGCAATGCCGGAGTGTTCGATTCTGGCAACAAAAGCACGCCACGTGCCCGTCACGGCGCTTTCATGAATCGCGACTAGGGTGTAAAAGTTTAATTGGCCCGAGCGTTTGTTTAGCGCCGTTCGTTCAGGACCATTTGCTTGCGAAACACGCGCGCACGGGGCGCGCGCGGCGCAGTCTTCTTCTTATGCCGAACATGGACACGATGGTTGCGCCGACCGCCGCAGAAGCGGTCTGGATCGTGAGGCTCCAGGGCCATCCGCAGTACGACTTCGTGCGCCTGAAACGGGTTTTCAACGACTATGGCTCGCGCCATCAGGTCGTGCTCGTCGACGTCAGGAAACTCCTCGAATGCGCCGACCGCGACGACACCGACTACGTGCTCAAAGCCGTCAGCGACTGGCACGCGGGCAAGGTGCGCGGCATCCGCGAGTTTCTCGACCCCGACAACCCCCGCGTGCCGGAAATGCCGTACGTGACGATCAGCGTGCGGCGCTCGCCCGGCCTGCTCGGGCTTCTCGGCGTGCATCGGGAAGGGGTGGTCGCGTTTCGCAACGGGCAGCATCGTGCGAGATACATGGCCTACGCCGGCGCACTGTGCATGCCGGTCGAAGTGCATGAGCGCGAGGCGCCGCTGTTGCGCGAGATGTGCGCCGCGCCCGACACCACGAGCGCCGAGTACGGCGAAACCTGAGTGCCGCGCGGAACAAGCGCCTAGTCCTGCGGCACGTCCACGACGTTGCGCGGCGCGTCCGCTTCCCATGCCTTCACGTTGCCGAGCGTGGTCGAGGCGATCTCGATCAGCGCCTCGCGCGTGAAGAACGCCTGATGCGCCGTGATGATGACGTTCGGAAACGTGAGCAGGCGCGCAAGGACGTCGTCCTGCAGCAGGCTGTCCGAATGGTCCTCGAAGAAGAGGCCGCCTTCTTCCTCGTACACGTCGAGGCCGAGATGGCCCAGTTGCCCGCTTTTCAGCGCGCCGGTCAACGCATTGCTTTCGACGAGCCCGCCACGCCCCGTGTTGATGAGCATCGCCCCGCGCTTCATGCGGGCAAGCGCGTGTTCGTCGATCAGGTGATAGGTGGACGGCAGGAGCGGGCAGTGCAGCGAGACGATGTCCGAGTTCGCGAGCAGCTCGTCGAGCCCGACATAACGCGCGCCGCGCTCGAGCAGATCCTGGGCGGGCGGGCCGGGATCGTAGGCGAGCACCTGCATGCCGAAGCCGGCCATGATGTTGCCGAACACCCGTCCGATGATGCCCGTGCCGATCACGCCGACGGTCTTGCCGTACAGATCGAAGCCGAGCAGGCCGTTGAGCGAGAAATCGCCGTCACGCGTGCGCGCCACCGCGCGATGCAGCCGCCGGTTCAGCGTGAGGATCATGCCGACCGCATGCTCCGCGACCGCGTGCGGCGAGTATGCGGGCACGCGCGTCACCGTGATGCCGAGACGTTTCGCGGCGTGCAGATCGACGTGATTGAATCCCGCCGAGCGCAATGCCACGAGACGCGTGCCGCCCTCGTGGAGCTTTTCGAGCACGGCGGCATCGACGCCGTCGTTGACGAACGGGCAGACTGCCGTGAATCCTCTCGCGAGGATGGCGGTCTGCGCGTCGAGATGCGCTTCCTGAAAATCCAGTTCGACGCCGAATGCCTCGTTGGCTTGCCTGAAGGTGTCGGCGTCGTACTGGCGGCTGCTGAAGAGAATGAGGCGGGTGGCGTTCGGAGCGGGCATCGTTTCGGGCGAAGTGTGGGTCCGGCGGGTCGTGTCGCCCGCGGCGGCCGTCCGTGCTTCCGGTCGGCCGCGCGTGGCGTCAGCTCGCGGTCGCCGACACGCTGCTCGTTCTCGGCACGGACACGAGCGGCGGCATGGACGACCTGATGATGTCGTCGGGGCGACCGGAGGCGGCCGCGAATTCCCGGCTCAGATAGTCCAGAGCATAGTCGATAAAGAAGCGTGTCTTGGCAGGCAGATACTGACGCCCCGGATAGACGATCGAAACTTTCATGTCCGGGTCGTCGATCGTGTAATCGGGCAGCAGGCGAACGAGCGTGCCCTCCTTCAGATCCGTTTGCACGATGCCTTCGGGCAGGATCGAAAAGCCCATGCTCTTCAAGGTGGCGAGACGGACCATCAGCCCGTTGTTGACCGTATACACCGGCGCGAGCGTGATCTGGTCGGCGGCGCCGTGGCGATGACGGAAATGCCAGGTCTGGCTGCGCATTTCATTCGGCAATCCGACCGAAGATAACGTTTGCAAATCCGCGGGCGCAGCGGGCATGCCATGTTCGGCGACGAATGCCGGCGTGGCGACCGGAACCAGCGCGTTGGTGCCGACGGGACGCTCGATGAGCGCGGTGCTCGACACCATGAACGCCGTGACGATGCCGACGTCATAGCCGTCCTCGACCAGATCGACATGCCGCTCGGCGAGCGTCAGGCGCACGTTGACCTTGGGATAGAGCTTGCGGAAGCCGTCGATGAGCGGCGTCAGCGTGAGCAGCGAGAGCGCGCTCGACGCGACGACGCGCAGCGTGCCGCTCGGTTCGCCCTCGGTGTGCGTGACGGTCGACTCCAGATGATCCAGTTCCTCGAGCAGCGCGCGGCAGCCTTCCAGATAACGCGTGCCGGCTTCGGTGAGAGAAAGGTTGCGGGTGGTGCGATTGATGAGGCGGGTTCTCAAATGCGCTTCGAGCATGGCGATTGCGCGGGTGACCAGCGCATTCGAGACGTCGAGTTGTTGAGCGGCGCGGCGAAAGCTTTCCGTGTCCGCCACGCGCACGAAGACGCGCATTGCATGGATCTGATTCATCTTGGTGCCCTCTCAGAGTTGTGCCACACGGTCCGGACCTACGCCTTATGACGAGCGTGTGTCCAGTTATTGAACAACCTGTGAAGCCGATAATATTGACAGAATCCGGATATTGCAATATCCAGATCATAAAATTTAGGATGCCGATGCTGATTTTTTGGGGTAATTCGGTTCGATCCTTAAAACGCGTGCATTCGCGCGGTCCGAGGCGTCATTCCTAAAGCGGCGGCGCATTGAAAGGCTGGATTATTTCAGTTGAAGGAGATGGCCGTTTTGTTGAATGTCTTCTGATATATGTCGGAAATGTTTAAAAAACCGCATTTTATGGAAATAATCGCGCCTTTTTCGAACTGATATATCAAGCCTTCGAATAAAAGCTTTTATTTATCGGTCCTGATATATCGATTAATTTCTTTCGTGAAGATTACGCGCCGAGACGATTGCTTAACGACCAAGGTACGGCGAACGCGTTCCGATTACCAATAAAAATTGTCGATCCCATGATATTGAATCTGCTTTCCGCGCAGCCCGAGATCGCTCTGTTTTCCAGCCTCGCGATTGGCTATTTCATTGGTTCGTTCAAGCTTGGTCCAATTCAGCTCTGCGGCGTTTGCGGCACGCTCATCGTCGCGTTGATCCTCGGTCAAAGCGGTGCGCGTATTTCGCCCGACCTCAAGAACATCGCTTTCGCGCTTTTCATCTTCGCGCTCGGCTTTACCGGCGGCCCGCAATTCTTCGCGAATATCGGACGCGGATGGCGTTACGGCGCGCTGTCGATCGTCGAGATCGTCGTCGTGATCGCGCTCGTGCTCGGCGCCGTCGTCGTGCTGAAGCTCGATGCGGGAACCGCGGCCGGACTGCTCGCCGGCGGGGCGACCGAATCGGCCGTGATCGGCACGGCCTCCGAGGCCATCAACCGGCTCGGACTGCCGGCCGCCGACACGGCGCGTCTGCAGGCGAATATCGTCACCGCCTACAGCGTGAGCTATCTGTTCGGTCTGGTCACGATCGTGCTTTTCGCGAGCCAGTTCGCGCCGCTCATCCTGCGCGTGAACCTGCGCGACGAAGCGGAGCGCGTCTGGCGCAAGCTCGGCGGCGACGGCGCACTCGGCGAGGCGCAGACGCCTGCCGCGCCGCCGCTCGCCGGACGCGAGCTCAGGGTGACGACGGGCGCGGGCAGCACCATCGGCGAACTGGAAAAGCGCTTCGGCTACAACATCAGCGTGCAACGCGTGCAGCGCGACCGCTCGATCATCAAGCCGCAGGCCCCGGTCGTCCTGAAGGCGGGCGATAGCGTCGTGGTCGGCGGGCGGCGCGAGGCGCTCATCGAGGCGATTCCCGCGATCGGCGAGGAGGTGTTCAGCGGCGGCGTCTCGGATGTCTTCGTCGAGCGTGTGGATGTGATGCTCACGCAGCGCGCGATTCACGGCCTCACGCTCGCGCAGGTGCGCGCCCGCGCCGCGCCCGCCGACGCGCACGGCGTGTTCGTCGCGGCCGTGACGCGTCTCGACAGCACGATTCCCGCACTATCCGGCACGCAGTTGCAGCGCGGCGACGTGCTGACGCTCGTCGGCAACAAGGAAGACGTCGCGCGCGGCGCCGCCCGGCTCGGCTACATGCTTCGCGCGACGCGGAAAACCGACTTCGTCTTTCTCGGGCTCGGCGTGCTGCTGGGCATCGGGATCGGGCGATTGTCGGCGCACGTCGGCGGCATCGACCTCACGCCTGGCACGGGCGGTGGCTGCCTGCTCGCGGGCCTCCTGTTCGGCTGGATCCGCTCGCGCTATCCGCTGATCGGCTCGCTGCCGTCGGCGGCGGCGCAGATCCTGAAGGACTTCGGCCTCTGCACGTTCATCGCGGCGGTCGGACTGTCGGCGGGCGCGGATGCGCTGCGGCTCATCCGCGAATACGGCATCGCGCTGCCGGTCGCGGGCATCGTCATCACGCTCGGGCCGGCGCTCGCGTCGCTTTTCATCGGACGCTGGCTGCTGAAGCTCGAAGTGCCGATGCTGCTCGGCGCGATCGCCGGCCAGCAATGCAGCACGCCCGCGATCAGCGCGCTCGTCGGCGTGACGGGCAACGCGACGCCCGTCATCGGCTACACGATCACCTATGCACTTTCGAACGTGCTGCTGCCGCTGCTCGGGCCGGTGATCGTCGGGCTGGCCGGCAAACTGGGCTGACGCCATGGACTGGCTTCACGACATCTTCCAGAAGTCGCCGGAATCGGCGCTCTTCCTGTCGCTTGCGGCGGGCTATCTGATCGGCCAGATCAACTTCGGCAAGTTCCAGCTGGGCGGCGTGGGCGGCTCGCTCATCGCGGCGGTGGTGGTGAGCCAGGCGGGCGTGCAGATCGACAACGGCGTGAAATCGGTGATGTTCGCCGTCTTCATCTACGCGGTCGGCTACGACTCGGGCCCGCAGTTCTTCAATTCGATCAACCGCAAGACGCTGCGCGAAATCGCGATGGCGGTGTTTCTCGCGGTGACGGCGCTTCTCAGCGTGATCGTCTGCGCGAAGGTCTTCGGGCTGAACAAGGGGCTTGCCGCCGGGCTCGCGGGCGGGGCGCTCACGCAATCGGCGATCATCGGCACGGCGGGCGACGCCATCGCGCGGCTCGGCCTGCCCGCCGACCAGACGAAGGCGCTGCAGGCCGACGTGGCGATCGCGTATGCCGTGACCTACGTGTTCGGCTCGCTCGGCGCGATCATCATCTGCGTGAACATCCTGCCGAAGTTCATGGGGCAAAGCCTGAAGGAAGCGTCGATCGAGGCGGAGAAGGCGCTCGCCGGCGGCGCCGCCGGACCCGGCCCGGGACAGATTTCCGCGCTACCGGCGCTCGTCGGGCGCGCCTATCGCGTGGCGAACGGTGGCGCGGCAGGGCGCACGGTCGCCGACATCGAAGTGGACGACCAGGACCTGATCACCGTCGAGCGCATCCGGCGCGCGGGCCGTGCGCTCGAGCCGCGCCCGGACATCACGCTGGAGACGGGCGACATCGTGCTCGTCGTCGGGCGGCGCGAGGTGATGGTGAGCGCGGCCGCGCACATCGGCGAGGAAGTCGCGGATACGGACGGCATCAGCGTCGTCATGCAGAAGCGCCAGGGCGTGTTCACGAAGCGCGGCATGAATCACACGACGATCGCCGCGGTGCGCGCGCGAGTCGATCGCGACATGCGTCACGGCGTCTATATCCACGACATCGCGCGCGCCGGTCAGCCGCTGCCGGTGCTGCCGCAGACGCGCCTCGAGCACGGCGACGTCATCACGTTCTACGGCTCGCCGCAGGACACGAAGCGCGCCGTGGACGCCGCCGGCTACGAACTGCCGTACACCGACAAGACCGATTTCATCTACATGGGCGTGGGCATCGTGCTCGGCCTGTTGATCGGGCTCGTCGTCGTCGACGTGGGCGGCGTTCCGCTCACGCTCGGTTCGGGCGGCGGCTGCCTCCTCGCGGGCCTCCTGTTCGGCTGGTTGCGGGGCAAGCATCCGATGTACGGCGTCATGCCGCCGGCCGCGTCGCAGTTGCTCAAGGATTTCGGGCTCGCGGCGTTCGTCGCGGTGGTCGGCCTGAATTCCGGGCTGCAGGCGGTCGTGACGGTGAAGCAGAGCGGGCTGACGATCTTCCTGCTCGGCGTGTTCGTCACCCTGTTCCCGCTCCTCCTGACGATGCTCTTCGGCCGTTACGTGCTGCGCTACGACAACGCCGCGCTGCTCGCGGGCGCGCTCACCGGATCGCGCAGCGCGAACCCGGCGTTCGGCGGCGTGCTCGACAAGGCGGAGAGCGCGGTGCCGACCGTGCCGTTCGCCATCACCTACGCGCTCGCCAACGTGTTGCTGACGCTGCTCGGACCGCTCGTCGTCGGCCTGGTTTGAGCGCGGCCGCGGGCGTGCGCCTTGCGCCATAATCGTCGGACACACAAGGAGGCTTGCAATGACCCGATCCGTTCCGACCGTCACGCTGCCGACAGGCGAAGCGATTCCGAAGCTCGGCCAGGGCACGTGGGAAATGGGCGAGCGCCCGAACGCGCGCAAGAGCGAAATCGCTGCGCTGCGCGAAGGCGTCGAGCTCGGCATGACGCTCATCGATACCGCCGAGATGTACGGCGACGGAGAAAGCGAGAAGCTCATCGCCGAGGCGCTCGGCGATGTGCGCGACGAGCTCTTCATCGTGAGCAAGGTGTATCCGCACAACGGCAGCGAGCGCGGCGTGCAGGCCGCGTGCGAGCGCAGCCTGAAGCGCCTGAAGACCGACCGCATCGATCTTTATCTGCTGCACTGGCGCGGGGGCGAGGATCTGGAAGGCGTGGTAGCCGGTTTCGAAAAGCTGAAGGGCGAAGGCAAGATCCGTCACTGGGGCGTGAGCAACTTCGACACCGACGACCTGGAGGAACTGTTCTCGCTCGATGGCGGCGACGCCTGCGCGACCGATCAGATTCTCTACAACGTCGCGCGGCGCGGGCCCGAGTTCGATCTCTTGCCGTGGCTGCGCGAGCACCGCATGCCGGCGATGGCCTATAGCCCCGTCGATCACGCTCGCCTGCCGCGCGGCGGCGCGCTGGAAAGGATCGCGGCGGCGCGCGGCGTGTCGGCGTTTCAGGTGGCGCTCGCGTGGGTGCTGCTGCAGCCCGAAGTGTTCGCGATTCCGAAGGCGGCCGACGTCGCGCACGTGCGCGAGAACCGCGCGGCGCTCGACCTGCGACTGTCCGCCGAAGAACTCGCGGACATCGACCAGCAGTTCGGGCCGCCGAGGTCGAAGCGCTCGCTCGAGATGCTCTGAGGCCGCGCGCGCTCAGGTGCGCATCAGGTGCACGCGTGATGCGCGTGCACCGAGCCGAGCACCGCGACTTCCGCGGGCGTGCGCTTGAGATCGGCTTCGTCGACCTGTTTCGCGTCGGCGAGGAAGTCGTCGATGATCGACGAAACCTTCGTGTCCGTCAGGCACAGCGAGACGCTCTGGGTCTCGCCATCCGACAGCGACGCGCGCTGCGACAGGAACAGCACGCCGTACTGATACCCGCGCACGATGCCGCGCACGGCGCCGACACATTGCCCTTGCGCGGTATTGTCGGACTTCGCGGCGCACTGCTGCGCGAGCGAATAGGCCGAGAAGGTCGGATCCGACGCGCCGGGCGTCGGGGCTTGCGGCGGCGTCTGCGCGTGCGCGGCCAGCGCGACGGCGAAAGTCAGACCTGCGCTGAGCGCGATGGAAAGGGCGGGTTTCACCGGTTGAATCCTCTTTATTGTCGGACATCGAACCGATGAGAGACGTGCGAAGCCGCTTTGGTTCCGGTGACCGCCTCATGCGCCGCTTGCCGATTGCGCAGGATCAGCTTTCCTGACGTTGCAGCGCACGCAGTTCGTCGACGGGAATATGGCAATGGATCGCGTGATCGTTGCCCGCATCGCGGCACGGCGGCGTTTCGGTCTCGCATATATCGCCGATCTTGCGCGGGCAGCGCGTGTGGAACACGCAGCCCGACGGCGGATTCGCCGCGCTCGGCAACTCGCCCGACAGCCGGATGCGCTTCGCGTGCGCCGCGTCCAGTGCCGGCACCGACGACAGCAGCGCTTCGGTGTACGGATGCTGGGGGCCGTCGAAGACATCGGCGGCGCGGCCGATCTCCATGATGCGCCCGAGATACAGCACGGCGATGCGGTCCGAGAGATAACGCACGACATGCAGATCGTGCGAGATGAACACGTAACTCACGCGCCGTTCGCGCTGCAGGTCCGCGAGCAGGTTGAGAATCGCGGCCTGCACGGAGACGTCGAGCGCGGAAGTCGGCTCGTCGCAGACGACCACGCGCGGGTCGCCCGCGAAGGCCCGCGCGATCGCGACGCGCTGCTTGAGCCCGCCCGACAGTTGCCGTGTGCGAGAGCCGAGATAGCGCTCCGGCAGGCGCACGGCTTCGGTCAGCGCGCGCAGGCGTTCTTCCTTCGCCTGGCCATGCAGCGCGGCGAGCTTCGACAGCGACCGCGCGATCAGCCGCCGCACCGAATGCGCGCGGTTCAGCGCGGAATCGGGATTCTGAAAGACGATCTGGAGCGACTTCACCTGCTCGCCGCTGCGCCTGGTCACGCGCTCGGGCAGCCTCGCGCCGTCGAGTTCGAGCGTCGCGCCCTTGTCGGGCGACACGAGGCCCAGGAGCAGCTTCGCGAGCGTCGTCTTGCCGCTGCCCGATTCGCCGACGAGCCCGAGCGTTTCGCCCTGCACGAGATCGAGCGAGACATCGTGGACGGCGCGCACGTCCTCGTCGCCGACGCGGAAGGTCTTCGAGAGATTGCGCGCCGAGAGCGCGAGCGGCAGTTCCTCGCCGTTGGCGACGGGCACCGGCGCTTCGTCGGTCGAGCGCGGCAGGGTTTCCGCGCGTTCGTGATAGTGGCAGCGCGCCATCTGATCGCCGTGCGCCGACGCCACGCGATACGGCGGCGGCGCGTCCCTCAGGCAGCGCTCGTCCGCGAGCTTGCAGCGCGGCGCGAAGATGCAGCCCTGCGTGATCGAGCCCGGCAGCGGCAGCGAGCCGGGAATCGTGTCGAGGCGGCCCGTTTCCTTGCTGCGGCCCTCGCGCGGCAGGCAGCGCAACAAGCCGACCGTGTACGGATGCCGGGGCTGCGCGAAGACATCGGCGGACGCGCCTTCCTCGACGAGCTTGCCCGCGTACAGCACGCCTACGCGATCGCACATGCGCCCGATCACGGCGAGGTTGTGGCTGATGAAGAGCACGGCCATGCCGAGCTCCGCGCGCAGCTGCACGATGAGATCGAGCACTTCGGCTTCGACGGTTGCATCGAGCCCGGTGGTCGGCTCGTCGAGGATCAGCAGCTCGGGATTGCACGCGAGCGCCATCGCGATGACGACGCGCTGCTGCATGCCGCCCGACAGCTGATGCGGATAGCTTTCCATCACCCGTTCCGGCGAGGCGATGCGCACGCGCCTCAGCATGTCGGCGGTGCGGGCGATGGCGTCGTCGGCGGAGACGCCGGTCACTTCGAACGCTTCGGATACCTGACGCGCGATCGTGAGCGACGGGTTCAGCGCGCGCCCCGGATCCTGGTACACCATCGACACGGCGCTTGCGCGCATGCCGCGCAACGCGTCGGCGTCGAGCGCGGCGACGTCGCGCCCGCCGATCGAAATCCTGCCCGCCTTCACGCGGCCGTTTCGCGGCAGATAACGCAGCACCGCGAGCGCCGCGGTGGACTTGCCGCAACCCGATTCGCCGACGAGCCCGTACGTCTCGCCGCGCTTCACGCGCAGCGTCACGTCCTGCAGCACTTCGCGCTCGCGTCCGCGCGAGCGGTAGGACACCGTCAGGCCGACGATCGTGAGCGCGTCGGCCTGATCGCCCTTGGCGGCGCCGAAGGTGGGAAAAGCCGATGGCGGCGGTCCGTTCATCGGTCGAGCACTCCCTGCACGGCATCCGCGACGAGATTCACCGCGACGACGAGCGATGCGATCGCCGCGGCGTCGAACACGACCGTCCACCACGCGCCGCCCGCCATCAGCGTATAGCTTTCGGACAGCGCGAGGCCCCAGTCGGCGGACGGCGGCTGGATGCCGAAGCCCAGGAACGAGAGCGTCGCGACCGCGAAGATCGCGTAGCCGAGGCGCACGGTGGCCTCGACGATGATCGGCGGCAGCACGTTCGGCAGGATCTCCGCGAACATGATGTAGAGCGCGTTCTCGCCGCGCAGCTGCGCCGCGAGCACATAGTCCAGATGCCGCTCGCCGAGCACGGCGGCGCGCACCGTGCGCGCGGTGATCGGCGCGAAGGTGAGGCCGATGACGAGTATCACCGTCGTGTTGCTCGCCCCGACCGCCGCGAGCGCGAGCAGCGCGACGATCACGAGCGGCAGCGCGAGCAGCGCATCGATCACCCGTCCGATGGCGGCATCGACCCAGCCGTCGAAATAGCCGACGACGAGCCCGATCGCCGTGCCCGCCGCCGTGCCGAGCAAGGTCGCGAGCGGCGCGATGGTGAGGATGTCGCGCGAGCCGACGATCACGCGCGCGAACACGTCGCGGCCCAGCTGATCCGTGCCGAACCAGTGATCGGCGGAAGGAGGGCCAAGCGAATTGAGCGGATCGGACGCGTACGGATCGTGGGGCACCAGCCAGTGCCCGAAGAGCGCGCACAGCACCCAGAAGAGCAGGATCAGCACGCCGATGTCGAAGGTGCCCGAGCGCATGAGCGCGCCGAGCGCTTCGAAGCGGCGCGGCTTGACGGGCGCCGGGGCGGCGGTGGTCGTGCTCATGGCGAATCCCCCGACGAATCGGCGGTGCGCAGGCGCGGGTTCAGCACGACGTAGAGCGCGTCCGCAATCAGATTGGCCGCCGTGTAGATCACGCCGATGGTGAGTACGCCCGCCTCGAGCATCGGAAAGTCCTTCGCCCGCGCGGCGTTGTAGATGAGCGAGCCGATGCCCTGATAGTGAAACAGCGTCTCCACGACGACGAGGCCGCCGATCATGTAGCCGAGCTGCGTCGCGGCGACGGTGATGGTCGGCAGCAGCGCGTTGCGCAGCACGTGCCGGAGAATCACGACGCGCTGCGGCAGGCCCTTGAGAATCGCGGTGCGGGTGTAGTCGGCATCGAGCGCCTCGACGGTGCCGGCGCGCGCCATTCGCGCGATATAGCCGAAGAACACGAAGACGAGCGGCAGCACCGGCAGGATCAGATGTTCCAGTTGCGTGAGGATGCCCGCGCCGGCGGGCGCGGTCGCCTCGATCGGCAGCCACTGCAGCCACACGCCGAAGATCAGGATCAGCACGATCGACGAGACGAACTCCGGCACGACCGTCGCGGTGAGGCCGCCGATGCTGATGAGCCGGTCGATCCAGCGTCCCGCGTGCAGCGCCGCGTACACGCCGCCCGCGATGCCGAGCGGCACCACGACGCCGAACGCGAGCGCTCCGAGCTTTGCCGAGTTCCACAGCGCGCCCGCGATGAACGGCGCGACCGGCGCGCGGAACGCGTAGGACGCGCCCATGTCGCCGCGCAGGAAGTGGCTGATCCAGCTCGAATATTGCGTGAGAAGCGGCCGGTCCACGCCCAGTTGATGATTGAGCGCCGCAACCGCCCGCGCATCGGCGAGCGGCCCGAGGATCGCGCGGCCGACGTCGCCGGGCAGCAGCTGGCCGCCGGCGAAGACGATCATCGACAGGAGCCACAGCGTGACGAGCGCGAGCAGCACCCGCACGCCGATGAAGCGCACGACGCGCCGCGTCTTCGCGGAGCCGTTGCGCGGCGTGCCGATGCGGGTCGTTGGCGTAACCGTGCTCATCGTACGGACCTCCTTGCTGCGTTCAACCCGCCGCCACCGTCGCGCGGTCGAACCACATCTGCGAGATGGCGTTGAAGCGCACGCCGGAGACGTTGGCGCGCGTGACGATCAACTGGTCGTAGAAGTAGGGGATCACCACCGGCGTTTCGTCGAGCAGGAGACGCTGGATCTGGCCGGAGAGCTTCTTCTGCGAGGCGACGTCGAGCGCCGCGACGAACTGCGCGACCAGCTTGTCATACTCCGGATTCCTGAAGTGCGCCGCGTTCCAGGTGCCGCCGCTCGTGAGCGGCGCGTTCAGGAACACGTTCGGCACGCCGCGATGCCCGTAATCCGTGATGCCGAGCGGCGAATCGAGCCAGTCCGACTTGCCGAACGTGCCCGATCCGTAATAGAGGTCCTGGCTCTCCACCTTCAACTGGATGCGAATGCCGATCGCCTTCGCCGCGTTCTGCACGACGACCGCGAGATCGGGAATTTCCATGTACTTCTCGGTCGTGAGCGTGATGTCGAAGCCGTTCGCGACGCCCGCTTCGCTCATCAGCTGCTTCGCCTTCGCGACATCGATCCTGCGCTGCGGCACGGTGAGGTCGCTCGACGGAAACACCGGCGCGAACGGGCTGTCGTTGCCCACCTGCGCGCGGCCGCGGAACAGGCCCTTCACGATGACTTCGCGGTCGATCGCGAGCGCCAGCGCCTGGCGCACGCGCTTGTCCTTGAACGGCCCCATGTCGCAGCGCATGTGCATCTGACGATGCGAACTCGACTTCGTGCCCAGCACCTTGAACTGCGGATTCGTCAGCACGGAGACGCCGCCCTGCACGGTGAAGTCGCCCATCACGTCGGCCTGGCGGCCTTGCATCGCGAGAAGCTGCGCCTGCTGGTCGGCGTAGAACGAGAAGCTCACGCGCTCGGGCAGCGCCTTCTCGCCCCAGTAGTCGGGATTGCGCACGAACGACGCGCCGACCTTCGGCGTGTATTTCTCCAGCTTGAACGCACCGGTGCCCATGAAGGTCTTTTCGTACGGCCCGCTGAAATTCGCCGGCAGAATCACGGCGTTATACGTATTCGAGGAAACGTAATACGGGAAATTGCCGTTGGGCGCATCGAGATGGAACTCGACGGTGTGGTCGTCCACGGCCTTCGCCGAATCCTTCGACAGCACGCCCTTCAGCACCGAGAGCGCGGCCGACCCCGCGCCCGGGTCGGACAGGCGGTTGAAGGTCGCGACGACATCCTTCGCCGTCATCGGCTGGCCGTCGTGGAACTTCACGTTCGGGCGCAGCTTGAAGGTCCACACGTCGCCCTTCGCATTCGAAGACCACGACAGCGCGAGCGCAGGCCGCAGGGCGAGATGCTCGCTGTCGTCGTCGATCAGGAATTCGCCCGTCTGATTGATGAGCGCGAGACCCGCCGCATCGGTGACGGTGAGCGGATCGACCGCGCCCGCGGGCATCAGATGCGCGACGCGGATCGTGCCGCCCGGCTTGCCCGCGCCCTGGGCGCGCGCACCCGGCATCCCGAGAATGCCGCCTGCGGTCAAGGCAAAGCCGAGCACGCTCGCATGGCGCAGCAATTCGCGGCGCGTGAGGCGTCCGGCCGTGAACTCGTCGATCGCGTGATTGCCCAACTCGCCCGCAAGCGGGCGAACCTGTTCGAGGAGATGCGCGTCGGTCGAAGATTTCTTCATCGTGTGCGGATGTTGTAGTTGTCGCGCTCGCCGGGTTCGTGCGCCGGGCGAGCGACCAGTCTAGCCGCGCCGAAAAGCGCCGCCGCGTCTTTGCGGGACAGCAAGTTGCGCGCCGCATCATCGCCGCGCGATCGATCGCCCGCTTCAGTGGTCGTGCGGATGCTTGTGAATCGGATCGACCCAATAGACTTCCTCGGGCGTCTCCACGGCATCGATATTGAGATTCACCACCACCGCTTCGTTGTCGCTGCGCACCAGCACGCATTCGAGCGGCTCGTCGGTGCTGGCGTTGATTTCCTGGTGCGGCACGTAGGGCGGCACGAAGATGAAGTCGCCGGGCCCGGCCTCGGCGGTGAACTCGAGGTGCTCGCCCCAGCGCATGCGCGCCTGGCCGCGCACGATATAGATGACGCTCTCGAGCGCGCCATGATGATGCGCGCCCGTCTTCGCATTCGGATGGATCGTGACCGTGCCGGCCCAGATTTTCTGCGCGCCCACCCGCGCCGCGTTGATCGCGGCCGCGCGGTTCATGCCCGGCGTCTGCGGGGTGTTGGTGTCGAGCTGATCGCCCTTGATGACCTTGACGCCGTGCTCGCGCCAATCAGTGTGATGATGTGGGTCGCTCATAGCGGTTTATCGTCTGCGGATAGAAAAAGTCCGTTGCCGCCACCAACCAGCCAGCAACGGACTTCGATGCTACACGGTTTTCGGAGCGTCTCTTATTTCGCTTTCGAGTTGATGATCGCCTCCGACACGTTCGACGGCGTTTCCGCGTAGTGCTTGAACTCCATCGTGTAGGTCGCGCGGCCCTGCGTCAGCGAACGCAGCGACGTGGAATAGCCGAACATCTCCGCGAGCGGCACTTCCGCGCGCACGAGCTTGCCGCCGCCGCCCGCGATGTCCTCCATGCCCTGCACGATGCCGCGCCGGCCCGACAGGTCGCCCATCACGTTGCCCATGAATTCCTCGGGCGTTTCGACTTCGACGGCCATCATCGGTTCGAGCAGCACCGGCTTCGCGCGGCGCATACCTTCCTTGAACGCAATGGAGCCGGCCATGCGGAACGCGTTTTCGTTCGAGTCGACGTCGTGGTATGAACCGAAGGTCAGCGTCACCTTCACGTCGACCACCGGATAGCCCGCGAGCACGCCGGCCTTCAGCGTTTCCTGAATTCCCTTGTCGACGGCCGGGATGAATTCGCGCGGAATCACGCCGCCCTTGATCTGGTCGACGAACTCGTAGCCCTTGCCCGGATCGGGTTCCAGCGAGATCACCGCGTGGCCGTACTGGCCGCGTCCGCCCGACTGCTTGACGAACTTGCCTTCGACATCCGTGACCTTGTTGCGCACGGTCTCGCGATAGGCGACCTGCGGCTTGCCGACCGTCGCGTCGACGCCGAACTCGCGCTTCATCCGGTCGACGAGAATTTCGAGATGCAGCTCGCCCATGCCGGAGATGATGGTCTGGCCGGATTCCTCGTCGGTCGCGACGCGGAACGACGGATCTTCCTGCGCGAGACGGTTGAGCGCGATGCCCATCTTCTCCTGGTCGGCCTTGGTCTTCGGCTCGACGGCCTGCGAGATCACCGGATCAGGAAAGATCATCCGCTCGAGGATGATGATGTGATTCGGATCGCACAGCGTGTCGCCGGTCGTCGCTTCCTTGAGACCCACGGCCGCCGCGATGTCGCCCGCGCGCACTTCCTTGATTTCCTTGCGCTCGTTGGCGTGCATCTGCAGGATCCGGCCGAGGCGCTCCTTCTTTTCCTTCACCGGGTTGTAGACCGTATCGCCCGAATTGACCACGCCCGAATACGTGCGGAAGAAGATCAGCTGGCCGACGAACGGGTCGGTCATGATCTTGAAGGCGAGCGCGGAGAACGGCTCGTCGTCGCTCGGATGGCGTTCCGCTTCCTCGTCGTCCTCCGTGTGGCCGAGAATCGCGGGAACATCGACGGGCGAGGGGAGGTAGTCGATCACCGCGTCCAGCATCGCCTGCACGCCCTTGTTCTTGAACGCGCTGCCGCAGAGCATCGGCACGATCTCGTTGGCGATGGTGCGCTTGCGCAGCGCGCTCTTGATCTCTTCCTCGGTCAGGCTCTCGTGGTCTTCCAGGTACTTTTCGAGCAGCTCCTCGCTCGCTTCCGCTGCGGCCTCGACCATCTTTCCGCGCCACTCGTGCGCGAGTTCCTTGAGGTTGTCGGGAATCTCCTCGTAGGTGAACTTGATGCCCTGGCTTTCGTCGTCCCAGACGATCGCCTTCATCTTCACGAGATCGACGACGCCCTGGAAGTGCTCTTCCGCGCCGATGGGAATCTGGATCGGCACCGCGACGCCCTTCAGACGCTCGCCGATCTGCCGCTGCACGCGGAAGAAGTCCGCGCCGACGCGGTCCATCTTGTTGACGAACGCAATGCGCGGCACCTTGTACTTGTTCGCCTGGCGCCAGACGGTTTCGGACTGCGGCTGCACGCCGCCCACCGAGTCATAGACCATGCATGCGCCGTCGAGCACGCGCATCGAGCGTTCGACTTCGATGGTGAAGTCGACGTGCCCCGGCGTGTCGATGATGTTGATGCGATGCTCCGGATAATTGCCGGCCATGCCTTTCCAGAAGGCCGTCGTGGCCGCGGACGTGATCGTGATGCCGCGCTCCTGCTCCTGCTCCATCCAGTCCATCGTGGCCGCGCCGTCGTGAACCTCGCCGATCTTGTGCGTCACGCCGGTGTAAAAAAGGATGCGCTCGGTAGTCGTGGTCTTGCCGGCATCGATGTGAGCGCTGATCCCGATGTTCCGATAGCGCTCGATGGGAGTCTTGCGGGGCACGTGAACCTCCTGTTGATATGTCGACCCGTGGTCTGCCAGGCGGCGACCATCGGCGCGGCGAGCGGCTCGCCGGCGTCGCGCCGAATCTTTTTAGGATAGCGCGTCGGCAGGCTCTTTGCAGGAATCCTGCCAGCCCGCTGGAAGGCGCTCGGCGCGCGGCGCGGGCGAAAAAAAACCGGCGCGGCCGCCGGTTTTCCTCATCGAAGCGCGCGGCTCGCGGAAGCCCTCACTGTTGTGCCCGCGGCAGGCCCTTGAGCTGCATCCCGGGCTTGATGCCCTTCGCCGCGAACCAGCCCTTGCTCATTTCGAGCGCGTACACGCCATTGTTGCGCGGGCAGTGATTGTTCTCGGTTTCGGCCTGCATCTCGTCGATGTCGGTGATCGTGCCGTCCGCGCGGATGAATGCGATCGACAGGGGGATCAGCGTGTTCTTCATCCAGAAGCAATGCACGGCGTTCTCGTTGAACACGAAGAGCATGCCTTCGTTGGCTCCAAGCTGCGTGCGATACATGAGACCCTGCTCGCGGTCGGCATCGGTCGCGGCGACGGCGGCGTCGATCACGTACATGCCCGCCGTGAGCTTCGCGCGCGGAAAGTCGGACGGCTGCTTGGCGCCCGGCGGCATGGTCTGCGCCTGCGCGAGCGGGAGTGCCGCGAACGGCAGCGTCGATGCGATCACGCACGCGCGGACGACGGCGGCGAAGCGCGAACGCCTGAGCGAAACGCCCGACCCGAATGTAGACACCAAGGCACGCAACAACAGACTCACGACGATGCTCCTCCAGGACGATGGTTGCGCCGGAACACCGGCGGCCCCGCGCATGTTACTCGATGCGCAGATTCAAGACAAAGGCGCAAGACAAAAGGGCAGACGCCTTGCGGCCGTCTGCCCTTCAACGCCGTAAAGACGGCGGTAACGCTCGTTCTTGACTTCGCTATACCGCGTCTTACAACGAACTTACTGAGCTGCCGAAGCGGCTTCCGGTGCCGAAGCAGCGGCTGCCTTCTTGTGCGACTTCTTCGACGACTTGTGCGACTTCTTGTGAGCCGACTTGTGAGCCGACGAAGCAGCAGCTGCCGGAGCAGCAGCAGCCGGTGCCGAAGCTTCTTGTGCGAAAGCGGCGGTTGCGAACAGGCCAGCGACGAGAGCAGCAATCAGTTTGTTCATCTGTGAATCCTCAGCTTGAGTTAATTAACCAAACGACCCGGTCATTGAGTCATCTCGGTAAACGAGCCACCTACCTTTCGGTTGACAGTCATATCGATAAATTGAATTCGATTCGACCGTGAACGTTGAACCTTTCAAACTCCCTGGAGCACACAGGTTGTTGTAATCGGCTATTCGCTCATGCCGGATAGCTTTGCGCGGCATCTGAGGCCCTTAACGCATCGTGCGAGGAGTCGGTTGACGCGGATTTATCGAGAATTGCGCAGCAGCCCAAAAAAATTTGTCAAAGCGTGAAAGGCGCTAACCGATCTTCATGACACGGCGTTTAAGCGCGATGACCCAATGGCAAAGGCCGCCTATTTTCGAGATAGTTGAATGCAATTCAACCAATGCGTTGCCACGGCGCGCGCGGAGGCACTTCGATGGACTCGCCGGGCGCGAGTCCGAGCGCGAAGAGGTCGAGCGCGCCGACGGCCACGCGCACGAGCCTCAACGTCGGATAACCGACGGCCGCCGTCATGCGCCTGACTTGCCGGTTCTTGCCTTCCGTGATGGCGAGCTCGATCCACGTCGTCGGAATCGCGGCGCGATAGCGGACCGGTGGATTGCGCGGCCAGAGCGCGTCGATGTTCTCGTCCGCGACGAACGCCGCGCGACATGGGCGCGTCACATAGTCGCCGAGATCGACGCCTCGCTCGAGACGCGCGAGCGCGGCGTCGTCGGGCGCGCCCTCGACTTGCGCCCAATAGCGCTTGACGAGCTTGTGACGCGGCTCGGCGATGCGGGCCTGAAGCGCGCCGTCATCGGTGAGCAGCAGCAGACCTTCGCTATCGGCATCGAGCCTGCCCGCGGGATACACGCCCGGCGTCTTCACCCAGTCGCCGAGCGACGCGCGCGTTTCATGCGCGGAGAATTGGCAGATGGTGCCGAACGGCTTGTTCAGGGCGATGAGTGACATCGAAAACGGGAAAGTGTGAAGGCGCGTGGCGTGATCGAATCCGGCATCTTAATGCATGAGCATGAGGCATCTTGCGCCGCGCGCCCGCGCGCCAGCATGGTTAGAATGATGTTCTGGCTATCCTCGCGTGCGGCGACGCCCGCGTTTGCCGCATCGCGTTGCGCGCTCTGTCCAGTTTGCTTCCATTCAAGTCCGGCCTCATTTGGAGTCGACCATGCCGTATCAGCACATCAAGGTTCCGGCGGACGGTGACAAGATCACCGCCAACGCGGATTTCTCGCTCAACGTTTCCGATCAGCCGATCATCCCGTACATCGAGGGCGACGGCACGGGCGTCGACATCACGCCGGTGATGATCAAGGTCGTCGATGCGGCGGTGGAAAAGGCCTACGGCGGCAAGCGCAAGATTCAGTGGATGGAAATCTACGCGGGCGAGAAGGCGACCAAGGTCTACGGTCCGGACGTGTGGCTGCCGGACGAGACGCTCGACGTGGTGAAGGACTACCTCGTGTCGATCAAGGGGCCGCTCACGACGCCGGTCGGCGGCGGCATTCGGTCGCTGAACGTGGCGCTCCGCCAGCAACTCGATCTGTATGTATGCCTGCGCCCGGTGCGCTACTTCAAGGGGGTGCCGTCGCCGGTGCGCGAGCCCGAGAAAATCGACATGGTGATCTTCCGCGAGAACTCGGAGGACATCTACGCGGGCGTCGAATGGCCGGCGGAATCGCCCGAGGCGAAGAAGATCATCAAATTCCTGCGCGAAGAGATGGGCGTGAAGAAGATCCGCTTCCCGGATTCATCGGGAATCGGCATCAAGCCCGTGTCGCGCGAAGGCACGGAGCGGCTCGTGCGCAAGGCGATCCAGTATGCGATCGACAACGACCGCCGCTCCGTCACGCTCGTGCACAAGGGCAACATCATGAAGTTCACCGAGGGCGCGTTCCGTGACTACGGCTACGCGCTCGCGCAGAAGGAATTCAACGCGGAGCTAATCGACGGCGGCCCGTGGATGAAGGTCAAGAATCCGAAGTCGGGCAGCGACATTGTCGTCAAGGACGTGATCGCCGATGCGTTCCTCCAGCAGATCCTGCTGCGCCCGGCCGAATACGACGTGATCGCCACGCTCAATCTGAACGGTGATTACATCTCGGACGCGCTCGCGGCGCAGGTGGGCGGCATCGGCATCGCGCCGGGCGCCAACATGTCGGATTCGGTCGCGATGTTCGAGGCGACGCACGGCACGGCGCCGAAGTACGCTGGCAAGGATTACGTGAATCCGGGGTCGGAAATTCTCTCCGCCGAAATGATGCTGCGCCACCTTGGCTGGTTCGAGGCGGCGGACCGGATCATCTCGTCGATGGAGCAGTCGATTCTGTCCAAGCGCGTCACGTACGATTTCGCACGACTGATGGAAGGCGCGACCCAGGTTTCATGCTCCGGATTCGGTGAGGTGATGATCGAGCATATGTGAGGACTCACCTCAGTTCGGCATGGTAAATAAAAACCCCGGAAGGCCTACGCTTTCCGGGGTTTTTATCGTGCGCCGCTGCATCATATATGTGCAAAGGCGAAACGGCGGGCGCAAAAAAACCCGACGCGAAGGCCGGGTTTCACGAGGCTAAGTTCGATCGAACGGTCAGGCAGCGTCCTGGATGTTCGAAGCTTGCTTGCCCTTCGGTCCTTGGACGATCTCGAAGCTGACCTTCTGGCCTTCTTTGAGCGTCTTGAAACCGTTCATTTGAATCGCCGAGAAATGTGCAAACAGATCCTCGCCGCCTTCATCGGGCGTGATGAATCCGTAGCCTTTCGCGTCGTTGAACCATTTGACCGTACCAGTAGACATTCGTACTTCCCCTCTAACTCTCGTCCAACCCAGAGCACGCTCGAAAAGATCGACGGCCACCCCACAAGTGAACCCGTCCCCTCCTCACTAGCTCACCTCGGCCATTTTTCGTCCGTGGAATGGCCCCCGGAAAAAAGTGCCAGTTTGATTGTTAAATCTCTTAAATCGAGTGTCAAGGAATTTTTGGGATAGCCGTTAAGCTCGTTGCAAAGACCGCATTTGTAGGGTAATTCCTGCTTTGCGTGTGCGGCGCCGTCCAAGCAAGTCATCTTGAAAAGTCGCATAATCGACTCACTTGTGTGATATCGCCGGCACCCGGCGTCTGGTGGTCGGTTTGTTTTTTTTGAAGCTGTGCGATACTGGGTTCGACGAGGTGCAAGCGGGCCGCGCCGAGCCGTTGGGCCGCGGCAGGATTCGATGGATCGTACTGGGCGAGCGCGCTTTTTCAGCGTTTCATTCCGGCCGTGCGGCCGGTGCTGGAGCGGCGATTGCGAGGACGTCCTTGTTGTTTAGAATGGGTGTATGGCGATCAATCCCAACAAGCAGGATGGCACGGTACTGGAGCGGCAGGAGCAGAAGCTCAAGAAGCCGTCGATGTACAAGGTGGTGCTGCTGAATGACGACTTCACGCCGATGGAATTCGTCGTGATGATCGTGCAGGAATACTTCAATAAGGATCGTGAGACTGCGACGCAGATCATGCTGAAGGTTCATCGCGAAGGCAGGGGAGTTTGTGGGGTCTACACGCGAGATATTGCGTCGACCAAAGTTGAGCAAGTCGTTAGCCATGCACGGCAAGCGGGGCACCCGCTGCAGTGCGTGATGGAGGAAGCATGATTGCCCAGGAACTGGAAGTCAGTCTGCACATGGCGTTTATGGAAGCACGTCAGGCGCGGCATGAGTTCATAACGGTCGAGCACCTTCTGCTCGCCCTGTTGGACAATCCGACCGCGGCTGAAGTGTTGCGCGCCTGCGCAGCCAACATTGAAGATTTGCGTCAGAACCTGCGCAATTTCATTCACGACAACACGCCGACCGTGCCGGGCACGGACGACGTCGATACACAGCCGACGCTGGGTTTCCAACGCGTGATCCAGCGCGCGATCATGCATGTGCAATCGACCTCGAACGGCAAGAAGGAAGTGACCGGCGCGAACGTGCTGGTGGCGATCTTCGGCGAGAAGGACTCGCACGCGGTGTACTACCTGCAGCAGCAGGGCGTGACGCGTCTGGACGTCGTGAATTTCATTTCGCATGGCATCGCCAAGACGAACAGTGGCGATGCGGCCAAGGCCAATAGCGAAACGAATCCGGAATCGGAAGACGCCTCCGCGCAGAAGGAAACGCCGCTTGCACAATTTACCCAGAACCTGAACCAGCTCGCCAAGGACGGCAAGATCGATCCGCTGATCGGCCGCGAGGTGGAAGTCGAGCGCGTCGTGCAGGTGCTGTGCCGCCGCCGCAAGAACAATCCGCTGCTCGTCGGCGAAGCCGGCGTGGGCAAGACCGCGATCGCCGAAGGCCTCGCGTGGCGCATCACGCGCGGTGAAGTGCCGGACATCCTGGCCGACGCGCAGGTGTACTCGCTCGACATGGGCGCGCTGCTCGCGGGCACGAAGTATCGCGGCGATTTCGAGCAGCGTCTCAAGACGGTGCTCAAGGAACTGAAGGAGCGTCCGCACGCCATTCTGTTCATCGACGAGATTCACACGCTGATCGGCGCGGGCGCCGCGTCGGGCGGCACGCTCGACGCATCGAACCTGCTCAAGCCCGCGTTGTCGTCGGGGCAGCTGAAGTGCATCGGCGCGACGACATTTACCGAGTATCGCGGCATCTTCGAGAAAGACGCGGCCTTGTCGCGGCGCTTCCAGAAGATCGACGTCACCGAGCCGTCCGTCGAGCAGACGGTCGCGATCCTGCGCGGTCTCAAGACGCGCTTCGAAGAGCATCACGGCGTGAAGTATTCGTCGGGTGCGCTGTCGGCGGCGGCCGAACTGTCGGCGCGCTTCATCACCGACCGTCATCTGCCGGACAAGGCGATCGACGTGATCGACGAAGCGGGCGCGGCGCAACGCATCCTGCCGAAGTCGAAGCAGAAGAAGACCATCGGCAAGAGCGAGATCGAGGAGATCATCTCGAAGATCGCGCGCGTGCCCCCGCAGAGCGTGTCGCAGGACGACCGCAGCAAGCTCCAGACGCTCGACCGCGATCTGAAGGCCGTCGTGTTCGGTCAGGATCCGGCGATCGACGCGCTGTCGGCATCGATCAAGATGGCGCGCGCGGGTCTCGGCAAGACGGACAAGCCGATCGGCGCGTTCCTATTCTCCGGCCCGACCGGCGTCGGCAAGACCGAAGTCGCGAAGCAGTTGGCGTTCACGCTCGGCATCGAACTGCTGCGCTTCGACATGTCGGAATACATGGAGCGCCATGCGGTGAGCCGTCTGATCGGCGCGCCGCCGGGCTATGTCGGGTTCGACCAGGGCGGCTTGCTGACCGAGGCCGTCACGAAGAAGCCGCACTGCGTGCTGCTGCTCGACGAAATCGAGAAGGCGCACCCGGACATCTACAACGTGCTGCTGCAGGTGATGGACCACGGCACGCTGACGGACAACAACGGCCGCAAGGCGGATTTCCGCAACGTCATCATCATCATGACGACGAACGCGGGCGCCGAGGCGATGGGCAAGGCAGTGATCGGCTTCACGTCGCGCCGCGAGTCGGGCGACGAAATGGCCGACATCAAGCGCATGTTCACGCCTGAGTTCCGCAACCGTCTGGATGCGATCATCAGCTTCCGCTCGCTGGACGAGGAAATCATCCTGCGCGTGGTCGACAAGTTCCTCATGCAGCTGGAAGATCAACTGCACGAGAAGAAGGTCGATGCGATCTTCACCGATGCGCTGCGCAAGCACTTGGCGAAGCACGGTTTCGATCCGCTGATGGGCGCGCGTCCGATGCAGCGTCTGATCCAGGACACGATCCGTCGTGCGCTGGCCGACGAGCTACTGTTCGGCAAGCTGGTCAACGGTGGCCGTGTGACCGTAGACGCCGATGCGGACGACAAGGTGCAGATCACCTTCGACGAGAATTCGACTCCGCCGCGCAATCCGAATCCGGAAGCAATCGAGGTCGACTGATTTTTCGAGCCTCAAAAGCAAAACGGCGCGATATCGATCGCGCCGTTTTTTTTCGCCCGCGTGGCAACGGGACTCAGTGCTTGCCCGTGCTGCCGAACCCGCCCGCGCCGCGCTCGCTCGCTTCGAAGTCGTCGACGATATTGAACTCGGCCTGCACGACCGGCACGATCACCATCTGCGCGAGACGCTCCATCGGATTGAGCGTGAAGGCCGTGTCGCCGCGATTCCACGTCGAGACCATCAGCTGGCCCTGGTAATCCGAATCGATCAGGCCGACGAGATTGCCGAGCACGATGCCGTGCTTGTGGCCAAGGCCCGAGCGCGGGAGGATCAGCGCGGCATAGCCTGGATCGGCGAGATGAATGGCGAGGCCGGTCGGCACGAGCACCGTTTGATGCGGCTCGATGACGAGCGGCTCATCCAGGCAGGCGCGCAGGTCGAGGCCCGCGCTGCCGGGCGTGGCGTAGGCGGGTATGAAGTCGCGCATGCGCGCGTCGAGGATCTTGACGTCGAGTTTCATGAAATCAGGCTTCAGCGGCCGAGCTCGAATGCTTCGGCCAGGAGTTGATAGGACCGCGTGCGCGCGGCGTAGCTGCCGGCGACCGTCAGCACGATCAGTTCGTCGGCGTTGAATCGTTCCTGGAGCGCGTGCAGCTTCTCGGTGACGCGTTCCGGCGTGCCGATGATGCTGCGCGCCTTCTCGTGCCCGATCACCGCGAGTTCGCGCTCGCCGTATTGCTGCGCGGCGCCTTGTGCGATCGACGGAATCGGCTGGTTGAGGCCGTAGGCCATCTGCACGCGGCGCAAGTCGACGGCTTTTTCGAGCGCTTGCGCTTCTTCATCCGTGTCGGCGCAGATGACGAACACCGCCGCCGCGAGATATGGGTTCGCTTCGTGACCCGCGACGAATCGCTCGCGATACGCCTCCGCCACGCGATGCCCGTATTGCGCGTTGATGAAATGCGCGAACGCAAAGCGGATGCCGAGTTGCGCGGCGAGCAGGCCGCCGAAATCGCTGGAGCCGAGCATCCACAGTTCGGGGCGCGTGTCGATCTGCGGCTGCAGCAGCACCCCTTTGGCGAGCGAATCGTCGGGGATCTCGCCGTCGAAGAGCGCGATGAGCTCCGCGACCTGCTGCGGGAAGATGTCGCCGCGATTGTACGAACCTGCCGCGACCGCCTGCGCCGTGCGCATGTCGCCGCCGGGCGCGCGTCCGACGCCCAGATCGACGCGGTTCGGAAACAGCGCTTCGAGCATCAGGAACTGCTCGGCGACCTTGAACGCGCTGTAGTACGGCAGCATCACGCCGCCGGAGCCGATGCGAATGCGCTTCGTGAGACTGCCGATGCGCGCGAGCATCACTTCCGGACACGGATTCGACACGCCGTACAGCCCGTGATGCTCGGCGCACCAGTAGCGCGTGTAGTCGAGATCGTCGGCGAGTTGCGCGAGATCGAGCGTCGCGGCGATCGCGTCGGCGGCCGTGTGACCCTGGATGACGGGCGTCTGGTCGAGAACGGAGAGCCGGGTCATGAGAGCAGCGGGCCACCGGTCTTCGGCGCGCGCTTCGCGATTTCGGCGATCAGCGTGCGGGCGAGCTGCTGCTTGTCGGCGCGCGGCAGCGGCGTCGTGCCGCTTTCTTCGAACAGCACGACTTCGTTGTCGTCGCGGCCGAACGTGAGCGGGCCGAGATTGCCGATGAGAAGCGGCACGTTCTTGCGCTTGCGCTTCTCTTCGCCGTGCACGTCGAGATCGCCGCTTTCGGCCGCGAACCCGACGCAGAAGGGCGGATTCGGCAGCTTGGCCACCGTGGCGAGAATGTCCGGGTTTTCGACGAAGCTGAACGTGGGCAGCGCGCCGCCGCTCACCTTCTTGATCTTCTGCTCGCTGACGTGATCGACGCGCCAGTCGGCGACCGCCGCCACCGCGATGAAGATGTCCGCATCGGGCGTCCCCTGCATGACCGCGTCGTGCATCTGCTGTGCGGTCTGCACGTCTTCGCGAAAGACGCCCCACGGCGTCGGCAACGAGACGGGGCCCGCGACGAGATGCACGTCCGCGCCAGCCTGTGCCGCCGCGCGCGCGAGTGCGAAACCCATCTTGCCCGACGAGCGGTTGGTGATGCCGCGCACCGGATCGAGCGGCTCGAAGGTCGGACCCGCCGTGATCAGCACGCGCTGGCCGCGCAAAATCTTCGGCTGGAAGAAGGCGCAGATCGCCTCGAAGGCCGCTTCCGGCTCGATCATGCGCCCGTCGCCGACTTCGCCGCATGCCTGCGATCCCGAATCCGGCCCGAGCACTTCGACGCCGTCCGCGCGAATCTGCGCGACGTTGCGCTGGGTCGCCGGGTTCTGCCACATCTGGCGATTCATCGCGGGCACGACGAGCAGCGGACAATCGCGCGCGATGCAGAGCGTCGAGAGCAGGTCGTCGCACGTGCCGTGCGCGAGCTTGGCGAGGAAGTCGGTGGAGGCGGGCGCGATGACGATCGCATCGGCTTCGCGCGAGAGGTCGATGTGCGGCATGTTGTTCGGCATGCGCGCATCCCATTGCGACGTGTAGACGGGGCGGCCCGAGAGCGCCTGCATCGTGACGGGCGTGATGAACTGCGTGGCCGCTTCGGTCATCACGATCTGCACGGTTGCGCCGGCCTTGATCAGAAGACGCGTGAGCTCGGCGATCTTGTAGCAGGCGATGCCGCCCGTCAGCCCCAAAACCAGGTGCTTGCCTGCGAGTTCCGAAGATTCCAACTTGCCTCCGTCCGGAGTGTGATGCGCGGCTTCGTGAATGAAGCCGCGCCGGGAACGTCACCGCGAACCGCGCACGCGCCGCAATTCGTCGAACACCAGCAGCACCGCGCCGACGGTGATCGCGCTATCGGCGAGATTGAACGCCGGCCAATGCCACGCGTTCACGTGAAAGTCCAGGAAGTCGATGACGTGTCCATACGCGAGCCGGTCGATCACATTGCCGATCGCGCCGCCCATGATGAGCGCGAGCGCCGTGCAGAACAGCCGTTGCGCCGAATGCTTCTTGAGCAGATAGCAGATCACCACTGCCGCGACGACGCCCAGCGCCGTGAACGCCCAGCGCTGCCAGCCGCCTGCCGCGGCAAGGAAGCTGAACGCCGCGCCGCGGTTGTAGACGAGCAGCAGGTTGAAGAAGGGCGTGAGCACGTGCGGCTCGCCGTAGGCGAATACCTTCTGCACCGCGATCTTCGTCAACTGGTCGAACAGGATCACGATCAGCGCGACGCCGAGCCACGGCGCGAGCGATCCACTCGAAGTTTGTTTCGCCATCGTCCTTGCCATTATGCTGCGCCTCGCGTTTCACCGGCGCCGAACAGGTTGGAGAAGCAGCGGCCGCACAGACCCGGATGATCCGCGTGCGAGCCGACGTCGGCGCAGTAGTGCCAGCAGCGCTCGCACTTCATGTAGCCGGATGCCGTGACGTCGACGCCTTCTTCCGCCTCGCTCGCCACTTTCTCGACCTTCGCGGATGACGTGATCAGCACGAAGCGCAACGCATCGCCGAGGCTCGACAACGCGTCGTAACGCGCGCCGCTCGCGCGAACCACCACTTCGGCTTGCAGCGACGAGCCGATCTGGTTCGCCGTGCGCGCTTCTTCCAGAGCCTTCGTGACGTCGCCGCGCGCGTTGCGGATCAAAGTCCACTTGTCGAGCAACTCGCCGCCGTTTGCGATCTCCGGATACGTCGCGAAGACTTCCGTGAAGATCGTGTCCTGACCGGGCTTGAGCACCTTGTAGGCTTCTTCCGCCGTGAACGACAGATACGGCGCGACGAGACGCAGCAGGCCGTGCGCGATATGGAACAGCGCGGTCTGTGCGCTGCGGCGTTCGCGCGAATCGGCCTTGGTCGTGTAGAGACGGTCCTTCAGCACGTCGAGATAGAAGCCGCCGAGGTCTTCCGAGCAGAATGTCGCGATCTTCGCGACGACCGGATGGAACTCGTACTTGTGGTAGTGCGCGAGCGCATCGTCCTGCAGATTGCGCGTGAGCGCGACGGCGTAGCGATCGATCTCGAGCCAGTCTTCAACCGGCAGCGCATTCTTCTGGAAGTCGAAGTCCGACAGGTTGGCGAGCAGGAAGCGCAGCGTATTGCGGATCCGGCGATACGTCTCCGTCACGCGCTTGAGAATTTCTTCCGAGATGGCGAGCTCGCCGGAATAATCGGTCGACGCGATCCACAAGCGGATGATTTCCGCGCCGAGCCGGTTCGACACCTCATGCGGATCGATGCCGTTGCCGAGCGACTTCGACATCTTGCGGCCTTCGCCATCAACGGTGAAGCCGTGCGTGAGCAGCGCGTCGTAGGGCGGACGGCCGTCGAGCATCGAAGCCGTGAGCAGCGACGAATGGAACCAGCCGCGATGCTGGTCCGAGCCTTCGAGATACAGATCGGCCGGGAACTGCAGCGAATCCTTGTGCGAGCCGCGCAGCACGTGCCAGTGCGTCGTGCCGGAGTCGAACCAGACGTCGAGCGTGTCGCGGTTCTTTTCGTACATGTTGGCGTCGTCGCCGATCAGCTCGCGCGGATCGAGCGATTGCCACGTCTCGATGCCGCCTTTCTCGACGCGCTGCGCCACTTCCTCCAGCAGCTCCAGCGTGCGCGGATGCAGCTCGCCGGTTTCCTTGTGCACGAAAAACGCCATCGGCACGCCCCACTGGCGCTGACGCGAGAGCGTCCAGTCCGGGCGATTCGCGATCATGCTGTAAAGACGCTGCTTGCCCCACGACGGATAGAACGCCGTGTTCTCGACGCCTTCGAGCGCGATCTCGCGCAGCGTGCGGCCGCCGTCCGCAGGCTGAACGTCCATGCCCGCGAACCATTGCGACGTCGCGCGATAGATGATCGGCGTCTTGTGGCGCCAGCAGTGCATGTAGCTGTGCGTGTACTTTTCGCTCTTCAGGAGCGAGCCTGTGCCCTCGAGCGCCTCGACGATCTGCGGATTCGCCTTCCAGATCGAGAGCCCGCCGAAGAGCGGCAGCGATTCGATGTAACGGCCGTCGCCCATCACCGGATTGATGATGTCCGAATCCACCATGCCGTGCGCCTTGCACGACACGAAGTCTTCCACGCCGTATGCCGGCGACGAGTGCACGATGCCCGTGCCGCTCTCGGTCGTCACATAGTCGCCGAGATAGACGGGTGCCGTGCGCTTGTAGCCCGGGTGCGCCGCGGCCAGCGGATGATGGAAGCGCAGGTTGGCGAGCTTCTCGCCGGTCGCGGTCGCGATGACTTCGCCTGGGAGGCCGTAGCTCTGCAGGCACGCCTCGACGCGCTCCTGCGCGAGGATCAGCAAACCGCGCGTCGTATCGACGAGCGCGTAGACGATCTCCGGATGCACGTTCAGCGCCTGGTTGGCGGGAATGGTCCAGGGCGTCGTGGTCCAGATGACGATGCCGCCTTCCGTCCTCGGCAGCGCGTGCAGGCCGAACGCCTGCGCGGTCTTCTCCGGCTCGGCGAAGCCGAACATCACGTCGATGGTCGGGTCGGTCTTGTCCTTGTACTCGACTTCCGCTTCCGCGAGCGCCGAGCCGCAGTCGAAGCACCAGTTCACCGGCTTGAGGCCGCGGAACACGAAGCCCTTCTCCATGATCTTCGCCAGCGCGCGGATTTCGCCCGCCTCGTTGGCGAAGTTCATCGTCTTGTACGGGTTGTCCCAGTCGCCGAGCACGCCGAGACGCCGGAAACCGGCCTTCTGTTTCTCGATCTGCTCGCCGGCATACGCGCGCGCCTTCTGCATCACTTCCGCGGCGGGCAGCGACTTGCCGAACTGCTTTTCGATCTGGATCTCGATCGGCATGCCGTGGCAGTCCCAGCCCGGCACGTACACGGCGTCGAAGCCCGCGAGATTGCGCGCCTTGACGATCATGTCCTTCAGGATCTTGTTGACGGCGTGACCGAGGTGGATGTCGCCGTTCGCGTACGGCGGGCCGTCGTGCAGGATGAATTTCTTGCGGCCTTTCGATGCGGCGCGGATCTTCTCGTAGACCTTGTTGTCCTGCCATTCCTTGACCCACGCGGGCTCGCGCTTGGGCAAGTCGCCGCGCATCGGGAAGGGCGTGTCGAGCAGGTTGACGGGATATTTCGAGGAGGCTTTCTCTTTCTTGTCGCTCATGGGTGACTCAGTGAATTCGGTGAGACGGCGCTTGGCTTGGCGCGCGGTGATTCGAGGGCGGGGCAGCGGGCGATGCAGATGCACCGCGCGCTCACCTAATTCGATCGGTAGCCGAAATGGCGAAGCCCGTGGCGCGGCTGCCGGCGTTGCTCGCGGGCGGCAGGCCGAAATACGCGCGTGCGTTGTCGACGTCCTTCGCGATGGCGGCAGTCAGCGTTTCGAGGTCGACGAATTTCTCCTCGTCGCGCAGCTTCTTCAGGAATTCGACGCGCACGAGCTTGCCGTAGGCGTCGCCATGCCAGTCGAGCACGAAGACCTCGAGCAGCACGCGGCCGGAATCGTCGACGGTCGGGCGCAGCCCAACGCTCGCGACGGCGGGCAGCGGCTCGTCCGCGAGACCGTGCACGCGCACGACGAAGATGCCCGCGAGCGCCGGCCGCTTGTGCGCGATCGGCAGATTCAATGTGGGAAAGCCCAGATCACGGCCGAGCTTCGCGCCGTGCACGACGTGCCCGCTGATGATGTACGGCCGTCCGAGCGCGACTTGCGCGGCTTCGAGGTCGCCCGCGACGAGCGACGCCCGCACCGACGACGACGAAATGCGCGCGCCGTTTGGATGCGCGACGGTCGCCATCTGCTCGACTTCGAAGCCGTATTGCTCGCCCGCCGCCTTGAGCGATTCGAAATCGCCCGCGCGCTTGGCGCCGTAGCGGAAGTCGTCGCCGATCATGACCCAGCGCGCGTGCAGCCCGTTCACGATGATGTTCTTCACGAACGTGTCCGGCGACTGGCTCGCGAACGTCTGGTTGAAATGCTCGACCACCACGCGGTCGACGCCGTTCGTGCGCAGCGCTTCGAGCTTGTCGCGCAGCATCGCGATGCGCGGCGGCGCGCCGGCCGGATTGAAGAACTCGCGCGGATGCGGCTCGAAGGTCATCACGCAGACCGGCAGGCCGCGCGCGTCCGCGGCTGCCCGCACGTGCGCGAGCAGCGCCTGGTGGCCGCGATGGACACCGTCGAAGTTGCCGATGGTCAGTGCGCAGGGCGCCCGGCTTTCGGCATTGGGGAGGCCGCGAAAGACTCTCACAATAGGCGTTGGTCGGTGGGAGAGGGCTGATGCTGCAAAGCGTTAGATTATAAACGCTCGCACGGATCGACGGGCGCGCGCGGCCGGGCGACGTCCGCCGTGACGCCCGACTGATCCCTTTTGGCACGATTTTCGCACTCGCCGAATGATAAAATCCGCGGATGAAAAAAATCGTCATTCTGATCTCCGGACGCGGGAGCAACATGGAGGCCGTCGTGCGCGCGTGCGCGCGCGACGGCTGGCCAGCCCGAGTCCGGGCCGTCATTGCAAACCGGCCGGATGCCGCCGGGCTTGGCTTCGCGGCCGCGAACGGCATCGAAACCGTGGTGGTGGATCATCGCCGGTTCGAGAGCCGCGAGTCGTTCGACGCGGCGCTCGCGAGCGAAATCGACCGCTTCTCGCCCGATCTCGTCGTACTGGCGGGCTTCATGCGCGTGTTGACCGACGCCTTCGTCGGGAAATACGCGGGGCGCATGCTCAACGTCCATCCGTCGCTCCTGCCGTGTTTTCCGGGCCTGCGCACGCATCAGCAGGCGCTCGACGCCGGCGTGCGCGTGCACGGCGCGAGCGTGCATTTCGTCACGCCGACGCTCGATCACGGGCCGATCGTCGTGCAGGGCGCGGTACCGGTCATCGCCGGCGACGATGCCGCCGCGCTCGCCGCGCGCGTGCTGAAGGTCGAGCACGTCATTTATCCGCGCGCGGTGCGCTGGTTCGTGGAAGGGCGTCTTTCTATCGAGGGCGAACGCGTCGCTCTCACGCCGTCTGAGCCGCAATGGCTCTTTGCCGACATTGCCGGGGAGGGCGCATGAGGCTGCATGGATTTCTGATCGGACAGACCGAAACGCTGCTCGCTGACGTGCTGCGCTTCTCCGGCCCCGCGGATGCCGCGACGAGCCGCTTCTTCCGCGCGCATCCGAAGCTCGGCCACGGCGAGCGCGGCGTGATCGCGGAAGCGGTGTTCGCCGTGCTGCGCCGGAAAATGGAGTTTTCGCACCTTGCGGAGAGCGGCAGCGGCAGCCAGGCGCGGCGTCTGGCGCTGCTCGGACTGATGCAGACCGCGGGTCTGAGCGCCTTGAAGCCCTTCGTTTCGGCTGATGAGCATCAATGGCTTGCGCAGGTTTCGAAAATCGATCCCGCGAGCCTGCCGGTGCGCGTGCGCACGAACCTGCCGCAATGGATCTACGACGCACTCGGCAAGCGCTTCGCGCCCGAGGAGCTCGCGCAGCTCGCCGCCGCGCTGAACTACCCGGCCCCGCTCGATCTGCGCTCGAATCCGCTGAAGGCGAGCCGCGAGGTCGTACTGAAGGCGCTGACCGACGCCGGCATCGACGCGGGCGAGATGCCTTACGCGCCGTTCGGCGTCCGCGTCGACGGCAAGCCCGCGCTGACGCGCCTCGCTCCGTTCCAGGAAGGCTGGATCGAAGTGCAGGACGAAGGCAGCCAGTTGCTCTGCTCGCTGATGGCGCCGCGCCGCGGCGAGATGATCGTCGACTTTTGCGCCGGCGCGGGCGGCAAGACACTCGCCCTCGGCGCGATGATGCGCTCGACCGGCCGTCTCTACGCGTTCGACGTGTCCGACCGGCGTCTCGCGAAGCTGAAGCCGCGGCTCGCGAGAAGCGGCCTGTCGAACGTGAATCCGGTGCTGATCGACAGCGAGCACGACGCCAAGATCAAGCGTCTCGCGGGCAAGATCGACCGCGTGCTCGTCGATGCGCCGTGCTCCGGCCTCGGCACGCTGCGCCGCAATCCGGATCTCAAGTGGCGTCAGTCGCCCGCGACGGTCGCGGAACTGACGCCCAAGCAACTGTCGATCCTCACGAGCGCGGCGCGGCTGGTGAAGACCGGCGGGCGGCTCGTCTACGCGACGTGCTCCATGCTCGAAGCGGAAAACGAAGGCGTCGTCACGCAGTTCCTGGAGACGCATCCGAACTTCCGCGTCGTGCCCGCGCGCGACGTGCTGGCGGAACAGCGCATCGACCTGGACACGGGCGAGTATCTGTCGCTGTGGCCGCACAAGCACGGCACCGACGGCTTCTTCGCGGCGGTGCTCGAGCGCGTGCCCGAGGCTTCGAAAGCGCCGAAGCCGGCCGACGAAACCGCGTAAGCCAGCGCGAGCATGCAGAACCGCTTCCTGAGCGAACTCTCCGCGCGGCTCTTCCGCGACTTCGGCGAGCCGGAAGTGATCTGGCAGGTCGCGGTGCTGCTCGGCCTGCTCACGGTGGCCTGGTGGTGCGCGCGCCTGCTGCGCAAGAGGCTCGATGCGCGCCGCCAGTCGCGCTTCGAAGCGGTGCGCTTCGGCGCGGAAAGTCTCAACAAGGCGCTCTTTCCGCTGCTCGGCACCGTGTTCGTGTCGATCGCGCAGGTGGTGCTCGCGCCGTTCATCCACACCGCGTTCCTGCGCCTCGCGCTCGTGCCGCTGTGCGGCATCACGGTCATCTACACGATGTTCTACGTCGCGCGGCGCGTGTTCAGCCGCGGCGAGGCGGAGCACGAGGCGAACGCGCTGCTTTATCTCTTCGAGAAGCTGGTGACGGTGATCGTCTGGATCGCCATGGTGCTCACGGTCATGGGCATCCAGGACGACGTCGTGCACTGGATGGCGAGCGTGCGCTTCAACTTCGCCAACGCGCACATGACGCTGCTCTCGCTCGCCTCGGGCGTGCTGTGGGTGTGCATCACGCTGATCGTCGCGATGTGGGCGGGCGCGCTGCTCGACGACCGCCTGACGCGCGCCCGCTCGCTGGACGCGAATCTCAAGGTCGTGCTCGCGCGCGTCGGGCGCGCGTCGATGATTCTTGCCGCGCTTCTGGTGAGCCTGTCGATCGTCGGCATCGACATCACGGTGCTCGGCGTGTTCGGCGGCGCGCTCGGCGTTGGGCTCGGTTTCGGCTTGCAGAAGATCGCGAGCAACTATGTGTCGGGCTTCATCATCCTGCTGGACCGTTCCTTGCGGCTAGGAGACATGATCAGCGTGAGCGGCAGCCAGGGCACCGTCACGCAGATCCGCACGCGCTACACCGTCGTGCGCGGACTCGACGGCATCGAAACACTGATTCCGAACGAGAAGCTGATCACCGATGTGGTGCAGAACCATTCGTCATACCTGACGCGCGGCAACGCGAAGATCGCGGTGCAGGTGAGCTACCGCTGCGACATCGAGCGCGCGATGCAACTGCTCGTCGACGCGACGCAGGGCATCGAGCGCGTGTTGCAGGACCCCGCGCCCGCCGCGCTGCTTGCCAGTTTTGGCGCGGACGGCATCAATCTGGAGTTGAGCTTCTGGATCGACGAGGCCGCGAAGGGCACGGGCGGCGTACGGTCGCAGGTGAACCGCGCGGTCTGGCGGTTATTCTCCGAGAACGGTATCGAAATCCCGTACGCCCAGCGCGAGATCAGAATTATCGATGGCGTAACGCGCGCGGGCGGCGATTCGGCATCAAATGCCGAAAATCGCGCAGAAGGCGCCGCGCCGGCAGCCTGAAGGCTGGCTGGCCGACAGGCTCCATCTTACGATTTGGGTCGGAATCAACACCAATTCGGGGCGTGAGTTTTTTCTCGTTTTGGTAAGAATCAAAAAATTTCACCTTTAGGACAAAGACTTGGAACGCATGCAGTAGAATGCGATCGAACCTGCGCACGTTCCTTTCACGTGCCCAACAGGCTGCCTGAAGTCAGTTTGACCGGCCATTTTTTCCGAATTTCACAGCTACATAGGTAACCCGCCTTGCTGAATTCTTCCCTCGAATTTCTCGCCAACGGATTGCTGGACTTTTCCTGGTGGCAGATTCTGCTGTTCACGCTCGCGATGACGCACGTCACCATCGCCGGCGTCACGATTTACCTGCACCGGTGCCAAGCGCACCGCGCGCTGGACCTGCATCCGGTCGCAAGTCACTTCTTCCGTTTCTGGCTCTGGATGACCACCGGCATGCTGACGGGCCAGTGGGCGGCGATCCACCGCAAGCACCACGCCAAGTGCGAGACCGAAGAAGATCCGCACAGCCCGCAGACGCGCGGCATCTGGAAGGTGCTGCTCGAAGGCGCCGAACTCTATCGCGCCGAAGCGAAGAACGAAGAAACGATGCGCAAGTTCAGCCACGGCACGCCAAACGACTGGATCGAGCGCAATGTCTACACGCGTTATCCGATCCTCGGCATCAGCGTGATGATGGTGATCGACGTCGCGCTGTTCGGCATCGTCGGTCTGTCGGTGTGGGCCGTGCAGATGATCTGGATTCCGTTCTGGGCGGCGGGCGTCGTCAACGGCCTCGCGCATTTCTGGGGTTATCGCAACTTCAACTCGTCGGATGCGTCCACGAACATCTTCCCGCTCGGCATCCTGATCGGCGGCGAGGAACTGCACAACAACCATCACACGTTCGCGACTTCCGCGAAGCTGTCGAGCAAGTGGTACGAGTTCGACATCGGCTGGATGTACATCCGGATCATGTCGGCGTTCCGTCTCGCGAAGGTGAAGAAGGTCGCGCCGACGCCGAAGCTCGCCGCAAGCAAGGCGGTCGTCGATCAGGACACGCTGCAGGCGGTGTTGTCCAACCGCTACGAAGTGATGGCGCGCTACGGCAAGGCGCTCAAGCGCGCCTACGCGCAGGAGCTGGCGAAGCTGAAGGAAGCCGGCGCGCGCGAGAAGTATCAGCTGATGCGCGGCGCGCGCAAGTGGTTCCACAAGGAAGAGGACGGCCTGAACGAGCCGCAGCTCAAGCAACTGCCGGAACTGACCTCCGACAACCAGCGGCTGCGCACCTTCATCGAACTGCGCAAGGATCTCTCGGCGATCTGGGACCGCTCCAATGCGTCGCGCGAGCAACTGGTCACGCAATTGCAGGACTGGTGCCGTCGGGCGGAGGAAAGCGGCATCAAGGCTCTGCAGGATTTCGCGTTGCGCCTGCGCCGCTACGCCTGACGCGCGATATCCGTTAAAATTTAAGAACGTCACAAGACCCCGCTCTGGCGGGGTCTTTGTTTTTGGCGGCCGATTTTTCGCGTTTGTTTTGGCTGAAGCTGGCAGCAGGGGACAGAAACATGGAAGCGATCAGGAGCGTCGAGTACGACCGGCCGCAAGGCCTGACGTGTGGAGTGGGCGAGGCATGGGCACGGGTGCCGGAGGCGCCGTCGCCGGAAGAGAAGCGCGAGTTGAAGGAGCGCATTCGGGCGCTGCTGCGGCGGGAGGAGGCGGTGCTGGTCGCTCATTATTATGTTGACGCCGAACTCCAGGAGCTCGCCGATGAAACCGGCGGCTGCGTCGCCGATTCGCTGGAAATGGCGCGCTTCGGGCGCGACCACGCCGCGAAGACGCTGGTCGTGGCCGGCGTGCGCTTCATGGGTGAGACGGCCAAGATCCTGAGCCCGGACAAGCGCGTGCTGATGCCCGATCTCGACGCGACCTGTTCGCTCGACCTGGGCTGCCCCGCCGACGAGTTTTCTGCGTTCTGCGACGCGCATCCGGACCGCACGGTCGTGGTCTACGCGAACACCAGCGCGGCTGTGAAGGCGCGCGCGGACTGGATGGTCACTTCGTCGATCGGACTGGAGATCGTCGCCGACCTGCACGCGCGCGGCGAGAAGATTCTCTGGGCGCCTGACCGGCATCTGGGCGGCTACATCCAGAAGAAGACCGGCGCGGACATGCTGCTCTGGCAAGGTTCATGTCTCGTCCACGACGAATTCAAGGGAATCGAACTGGACCTGTTGCGCAACGAATACCCCGACGCGAAGATCCTCGTGCATCCCGAATCGCCGGAGGCGGTCGTCGCGCTCGCGGATGTCGTCGGCTCGACCACCCAATTGATCGACGCCGCCGTGCGCATGGACGCGAAGCGCTTCATCGTCGCGACGGACCTCGGCATCCTGCACAAGATGCGTCTGGCCGCGCCCGGCAAGACCTTCATCGAAGCGCCGACCGCCGGCAACAGCGCCACCTGCAAGAGCTGCGCGCATTGCCCGTGGATGGCGATGAACGGTCTCGCGAATCTCGCCGCGGTGCTCGAACGCGGCCACAACGAGATTCACGTCGATCCGGCCATCGGCGTGCGTGCGCGCGTGCCGATCGACCGCATGCTCGACTTCGCCGCGCGTCACAAGAAGCGCGTTCAGGCGAGTGGCGATCTTGCCAAGGATGCGTCGTTGTTCACGAACGTGGGGGCGGCATGATGGCGGCTTCTGCGTTCCATGCGCCGATCTTCGAGGAAGTCCGCGCTCAATACGGCGAGGTGTTCGACGCGGCGCTCGCGCGCAATGTCGTCGATGCGCTCGATGAAGACGTCGGCACGGGCGACCAGACCGGCCGTCTCGTGCCGGCCGACGCGCGGCGCACGGCGCGCATCATCGTGCGCGAGGATGCCGTGCTGTGCGGCGTGCCCTGGTTCAACGAGGTGATGCGCCGCGTCGATCCGTCGATCGAGATCGAATGGCAATACCGCGAAGGGGAGCGCATGGCGGCGAAGTCCGCAGTCGTGCTGCTGCACGGCCCTGCGCGCTCGCTGCTGACGGCGGAACGCAACGGCCTGAACTTCCTGCAATTGCTCTCGGGCATTGCGAGCGCGACGCGCCGCTACGTGGATGCCATCGAAGGCACGCGGGCGCGCATCCTCGATACGCGCAAGACGCTGCCGGGCCTGCGGCTCGCGCAGAAGTACGCAGTGCGCGTGGGCGGCGGCGCGAACCAGCGGCTCGCGCTCTACGACGGCATTCTGATCAAGGAGAATCACATCGCGGCGGCGGGCAGCGTGGGCGCGGCGATGGACGCGGCGCTCGCGCTGAACGCGGGCGTGCCGATCCAGATCGAAGTGGAAACGCTGGAGCAGCTCGAAACGGCGCTGGCGCATCGCGCGGAATCGATCCTGCTCGACAACTTCACGCTCGACATGATGCGCGACGCCGTGCGCATCACCGCCGGGCGCGCGCTGCTGGAAGTCTCCGGCGGCGTGAACTTCGACACGGTGCGTGCCATTGCCGAAACGGGCGTGGACCGCATCTCGATCGGCGCGCTCACGAAGGACGTGCGCGCGACCGACTTTTCGATGCGCCTGATCTGAAGGCTAAACCGCGCGCCGCCGCACCGCCGGCGGCATCAGCACGGTCGGCAACGCCTTCGGCAAGGTCTCGGGCCAGTCGCGGCTGTAGTGCAGGCCGCGGCTCTCGCGCCGCGAGCACGCGCTCTCCACGATCAGCGACGCCACATCGACGAGATTGCGCAGTTCCAGCAGATCGCGGCTCACCTTGAAGTTCGCGTAGTACTCGTGGATCTCGTCGCGCAGCAGCGCGAGCCGATGCTGCGCGCGCGCCAGGCGCTTGTCGGTGCGCACGATGCCGACGTAATTCCACATCAGGCGCCGGAGCTCGTCCCAGTTGTGAGCGACGACCACTTCCTCGTCCGGATCGGACACGCGGCTCTCGTCCCAGCTCGGCAACGGTGCATGACAGCCGGCGGAGAAGCCCTCCGCCTCGATCGCATGCGCCGCCGCGCGGCCGATCACGAGGCATTCGAGCAGCGAATTGCTTGCGAGCCGGTTCGCGCCGTGCAAGCCCGTGTACGACGTCTCGCCGACCGCGTACAGCCCCGGCCGATCCGTGCGCCCCGCGAGATCGGTGACGACGCCGCCGCACGTGTAATGCGCGGCGGGCACGACCGGAATCGGCTCTTTCGCGATATCGATGCCGAACTCGCGGCAGCGCGCGAGGATCGTCGGGAAATGCTCTTCGAGAAACGCGCGCGGCTGATGGCTGATGTCGAGATACACGCAATCGATGCCGCGCTTCTTGATCTCGAAGTCGATCGCCCGCGCGACGATATCGCGCGGCGCGAGCTCGGCGCGCTCGTCGTGCGCGGGCATGAAGCGCGTGCCGTCCGGCAGGCGCAGGATGCCGCCTTCGCCCCGCACCGCTTCGGAGATGAGGAAAGATTTCGCGTAAGGGTGAAAGAGGCAGGTCGGATGGAACTGGATGAATTCCATGTTCGCGACGCGGCAGCCCGCGCGCCACGCCATCGCGATGCCGTCGCCAGTCGCGGTGTCGGGATTCGTCGTGTAGAGATAGACCTTGCCCGCGCCGCCCGTCGCGAGCACGGTGTGCGGCGCCTGAATGGTCACCGTGCGCCCGGAGTTGACGTCCAGCGCGTAAAGTCCGTGGCAGCGATGGCCCGGCAGTCCGAGACGGTCGGACGTGATCAGGTCGATCGCGTAGTGATCTTCGAGAACGGTGATGTTCGGATGCCTGCGCACGCGCTCGCTGAGCGTCGTGACGACCGCGTGGCCGGTGGCGTCGGCGGCGTGGATGATGCGGCGATGACTGTGGCCGCCTTCGCGCGTCAGATGAAAGCCCAGCTCGGCGGAGACATCGCGCGTGAAGGGCACGCCTTCGTCGATGAGCCATTCGATCGCGGCCCGTCCGTTTTCGACGATGAAACGTGTCGCCGCTTCGTCGCACAGGCCACCGCCCGCGACGAGCGTATCGCCGACGTGATTGTCTATGCTGTCCGACGAGTCCAGCACGGCCGCGATGCCGCCCTGCGCCCAATCGCTCGCGCCGACGCTCGCCGCGCGCTTGGCGAGGATCGCGACGCGCCGCGTTTCCGCCAGATTCAGCGCGACGCTCAAGCCCGCGAGCCCGCTTCCTACGATTGCCACATCGAAATTCATGCTGCCGCTTCTCCGTCCGTGTTCTCGTCGATAGCCGGCAAGCATAACTCGCGAGAACCATGAGGGACAGCGAAAACCCCCGTACGGTCGTGTGAAAAGCGTGTGAAAAGCGTGTGAAAAAGCGGCGCAAAAAACAAAAAGCCCCGCGAATTGCGGGGCTTTCTGCTGTCTTCATTCTCAGGCTCTCAACATCAAGATTTACTTGATCTTGGTTTCCTTGTACTCAACGTGCTTGCGGACGACGGGATCGAACTTCTTGATCGCCATCTTTTCCGGCATGTTGCGCTTGTTCTTGGTCGTCGTGTAGAAGTGACCCGTGCCTGCGGTCGATTCCAGCTTGATCTTGTCGCGTGCGCCCTTGGCCATGTGCGTGCTCCTTAGATTTCACCGCGTGCGCGCAGGTCTGCGAGCACGGCGTCGATACCGTTCTTGTCGATCAGGCGCAGACCGGCGTTCGAAACGCGCAGACGCACCCAGCGGTTTTCGCTTTCAACGAAGAAACGGCGATTCTGCAGGTTCGGCAGGAAACGGCGCTTGGTCTTGTTGTTTGCGTGGGAAACGTTGTTGCCCGACATCGGGCCTTTCCCAGTTACTTGGCATACGCGTGCCATGAGGACACTCCTAATACACGTTAAGTCTGAGTCGGACGCTCGCATGAAAGCACTCGCTTTCATTTCGATGCCTCTTATCGCCCGATTTGCCGATCGGGGACTTGGCAGCACGGTTATGCCAATGAGGGCTGCGCCCAGCGCACCGTTTCCGGTTCACCTTACTCAGAGCAGGCTGGTTGAGAAAAGCAAACGCGGATTGTAGCAGGAAAAACGCTGCAATATCAAACCTTTTTGAGATGCGTCGCCGTGTTCGCGCAGCCATCAGAGCCAGCCGTGGCGCGCGAACGAGAAAATTTCATTCGCCGCCACGACGATGTGATCGAGCAGCCGCACGTCGATCAGCGTGAGCGCGTCCTGCAGCGTCTTGGTGAGGCGCCGGTCGTTGGTGCTCGGCGCGACGCCGCCGGACGGGTGATTATGCGCGACGATGAGCCCCGCCGCATTGAGCGTGAGCGCGCGCCGCACGATTTCGCGCGGATAGACCGCCACGCGCGTGAGCGAGCCGCGCGCCGACTCCTCGGCGTGGAGCAGTTGATGACGCGCGTCCAGATAAAGGCAGACGAAGACCTCGTAGGGCCGCGTGCCGATCAGGAGCCGCAGATAATCCTCGACGGCCCCCGGCGCGTTCAGCAGTTCGCGATCGCGCGCTTTTTCCACGAGCGCACGCCGGCACAGTTCGGAGACGGCGAGCAGGGTGGCGGCGCGGGCCGGCCCGATGCCGCGTTCCTCGCGCAGCTCGGCGGCGGATGCATCCAGCACGCCGCGCAGCGAGCCGAAGCGCCGCAGAAGCTGACGCGCGACGTCGACCGCGGTGGCGCCCGAGACGCCGGTGCGCAGGAACAACGCGAACAATTCCGCATCCGACAGGGACGCCGGGCCCGTATCCAGCAGTCGCTCGCGCGGTCGGTCGGCGCGCGCCCATTGGCGGATGGGCATGACCGGCGCGATCGCGGACCGGTCCGCTTCGGACGAGGCAGGCGGCTTCACGAGCCGCAGATCGGCGCTCATCGCGGGCCGCCGGGACATCTTGTCGCGCGGGACAGCGCACGCAGGACGCAGCCACGTGACGCGTCCGGACACAACTCTGTCTTACAATAGCGGTTTTGGCGCCCGGTTCGCACCGGCGCCGCACGGTTCGCCGCCTCGCGCCGAAGAGCCGCCACGCGCGGGGTCCGCGCCCCGCATCCGACTGTACGGCCACATCCAATACTCATGAGCATCATCGATATCTCCGAGGTGAAACCCGGTTCGCACGTCACGCTTCATTACCGGCTTGCACTTGCCGATGGTGCGGACATCGTCAACACGTTCACCGACAAGCCCGCCACGCTCCTGCTCGGCGCAGGCCAGCTCGCGGAACCGTTGGAAGAGATTCTGCTGGGCCTGAAGGTCGGCCACCATTCCACCTTTCAGCTAACGCCCGAGCAGGCGTTCGGGCCGCGCAATCCGGAGCTCGTCCAGTGGGTGTCGCTCGCGACGCTGCGCGAGAACAGCATGATCGGCGAGAATTTTTCGCCGGGCGACCTCGTCGAATTCAACGCGCCGAACGGCGGGCGCTACGCGGGCGTGCTGAAGGAAGTCGGCGAGACGGCGGCGCTGTTCGATTTCAATCACCCGCTGGCCGGCCAGGCGCTCGTCTTCGAAGTGAAAATCATCGGAATTCTGTAGCCATGAGCCTGACTGAAAGCCTCAACGAAGTTCAGACCGACGTCGAAATCCTGCTTGCGCAGCCGCGCGGGTTCTGCGCGGGCGTCGATCGCGCGATCGAAATCGTCGAGCGCGCGATCAAGCTCTTCGGCGCGCCCATCTACGTGCGTCACGAGATCGTCCATAACGCGTATGTCGTCGAGGATCTGCGCAAAAAAGGCGCGATCTTCATCGAGGACCTGGCCGACGTGCCCGAAGGCAGCACGCTGATCTTCAGCGCGCACGGCGTCTCGAAGGCGGTGCGCGGCGAAGCCGAGGCGCGCGGCCTGCGCGTGTTCGACGCGACGTGCCCGCTCGTGACCAAGGTGCACATGGAAGTCGCGAAGATGCGCCAGGAGGGCTTCGACATCGTGATGATCGGCCACAAGGGCCACCCCGAGGTCGAAGGCACGATGGGCCAGTCGGGCGAGTGCATGCATCTCGTCGAGGATATCGAGGACGTGCTGAAGCTCGACCTCCCCGATCCGCAGCGCATCGCGTACGTCACGCAGACGACGCTCTCGGTCGACGACGCCTCGGCGATCATCGACGCGCTGAAGACCAAGTATCCCGACATCAGGGAGCCGAAGAAGCAGGACATCTGCTACGCGACGCAGAACCGCCAGGACGCCGTGAAATTCCTCGCGCCGCAGTGCGATGTCGTGATCGTCGTCGGCAGCCCGAACAGCTCCAATTCGAGCCGTCTGCGCGAAGTGGCCGAGAAGCGCGGCATTCCCGCCTATATGGTGGATTCGCCGACGCAGATCGATCCGAAATGGGTCGAGGGCAAGAAGCGCATCGGCGTGACCGCGGGCGCCTCGGCGCCGGAAGTGCTGGCGCAGGCGGTCATCGCGCGGTTGCGCGAGCTCGGCGTGCGCAGCGTGCGGTCGCTGGAAGGCATCGAGGAAACCATCGCGTTTCCGCTGCCGCGCGGGTTGTCGCTGCCGCAGTGAGTCAGGCAAAGCGTCAAAAAAAGCGCCTCCGGGCGCTTTTTTTTTTTCGCCCGTGCGCCGGATCTCGCGGCGCGCACGGAACCCTCGCAGCCGATACGAAACCAAGCGTGAGCACCGTATTGGCGCGCGCTTCGAAATCGACATTTTCTTCTAAATGACTTCAGGGTTTCCCCGTAGATCCGATAAGCAAACGTAACCGCCAGAACCCGGCCGATTGAACCTGTTGCCGTTATGGTGCAACTACTGCACAAAAGCGGATCGCAACCCGGTTGCGCTTTGCGCTGAAAATTGCCGAAAAAATGCGGTTGCAATGCTGGAAAACCCCGCCACGCAAGAATATTGCTCGTCTCATATTTAGCGTTACAATGCGCGCGTCTTGAGGCCAGAAGGGTTCACGACGACAGTTTTTAGAGGCGCAGGAGACCTTATTGATGCGATTCAAGTTTGCTCACGCCGTGTCCATCGCGGCTGCGGTTGCAATGGCAACCGCATGCGGCAAGAAGGACGAGGGCGGGGCGGGCACGGCAGCGTCGGCGGCGAGCTCCGCGGCGGCGCCGGCTGCGTCCGCGCCCGCTCCGGCGAGTGCGGCGACTGTCGTGAAGATCGGTCATGCCGCGCCTCTGACGGGGCTGCAGGCGCATCTCGGCAAGGATAACGAGAACGGCGCGCGTCTCGCGCTGGAAGAGATCAGCGCGCAGGGACTGACGATCGACGGGCGTTCCATCCGCCTCGAGCTCGACAGCCAGGACGATGCGGCCGATCCGCGCACGGGAGAAGAGGCCGCGCAGCGTCTCGTCGACGACCACGTGGTCGCGGTGATCGGCCATATGAACTCGGGCGTGTCGATTCCGGCCTCGAAGATCTATAGCGATGCGGGCATCGCGCAGATTTCGCCATCGACGACGAACCCGGAATACACGAAGCAAGGTTACAAGACGACGTTTCGCGTCGTGGCGACCGACGCGCTGCAGGGCCCCGTGCTGGCCGGCTATGCGATGAAGACGCTGCACGCGAAGAAGGTGGTCGTGGTGGACGACGCGACCGCCTACGGCCGGGGACTGGCCGACGAATTCGCGAAGACCGTGCAGGCCGGCGGCGTGAAGATCGCCGCGCGCGAGCAGACCACCGAAAAGACCCGCAATTTCAAGGCGATCCTGACCAAGATCAAGCGCATCCAGCCGGACGTCGTGATGTACGGCGGCATGGACGTGACGGGCGGTCCGTTCGCGAAGGAAGCGGCGGCGCTCGGCATCAAGGCGAAGATTCTGGCGGGCGACGGCGTCTGCACCGATAAGGTGGCCGAGCTCGCGGGCGACGCCGTGCAGAACCTCGTCTGTTCGGAAGCGGGACTCGCGCTCTCGAAGATGGACAAGGGAGCGGACTTCGCGCAGAAGTATGAAGCCCGCTTTCACACCCCGGTGCAGATTTACGCGCCGTTCACGTATGACGCGATGTACGTGATCGTCGACGCAATGAAGCGCGCCAATTCCATCGAAGCGCCCAAGGTGCTCGCTGCGATCGCCACGACGGACTACAACGGTCTGACGGGGCATATCGCATTCGACGACAAGGGCGATCTGAAGGCGGGGACGATTACGCTTTACGACTTCAAGGACAAGAAGAAGGACGTACTCGACGTCGTCAAGCAGTAGCAGCGGGCGTTTGCAGTTCCGGCGGCGCTTCACCGACAGCGCCGTTTTCGCATCCGTTTGGGGACGGCTGCAGCCTTATCCGGCCGCGGCCGGACCACCGAACGACCAACCTTTACCGGTTTTTTCAAAAGTACGCGCAGTGCCGCTTCAGATTTCGCTTCACACCGGTTTATCGGCCGGTGATAAAGGCGTAACCGAATCGCACGGGGCTAAGGAGCTTTAAATGGATATTTTCATCCAGCAGATCCTCAACGGTCTGGTGCTTGGCAGCGTCTACGCCATCATCGCACTAGGCTACACGATGGTGTACGGCATTCTGGGCATCATCAACTTCGCGCACGGCGACGTGCTGATGGTCGGCGCGATGGTTGCCTTGTCAGCCATCGGCGTCATGCAGAACCACTTCCCCGCGCTGCCCGGTCCGATCATGCTGACGATCGCGCTCATCATCGCCGCGTGCATCTGCGCCGTCGTCGGGTACACGATCGAGAGAGTCGCGTATCGGCCGCTGCGCCGCGCGCCGCGCCTCGCTCCGCTGATCACCGCGATCGGCGTGTCGATTCTCCTGCAGACCATCGCGATGATGATCTGGGGCCGCAACCCGCTGGCGTTCCCGCAGCTCCTGCCGACCGATCCGATCAACGTCATCGCCGCCGACGAAACCCGTCCGGGCGCGGTGATCTCGATGACCGAAATCGTCATCATCGTGGTCGCGTTCCTCGTGATGGGCGGACTGCTGCTGCTGGTGCACAAGACCAAGCTCGGCCGCGCGATGCGCGCGATCGCCGAGAACCCGGGCGTCGCCTCGCTGATGGGCGTGAACCCGAACTTCGTGATTTCCGCGACCTTCATGATCGGCTCGGCGCTTGCTGCGCTGGCGGGCGTCATGATCGCGTCGGAATACGGCAACGCGCACTTCTACATGGGCTTCATTCCAGGCCTCAAGGCGTTCACGGCGGCGGTGCTGGGCGGTATCGGCAACCTCGGCGGCGCGATGGTCGGCGGCGTGCTGCTCGGTCTGATCGAGCAGCTGGGGGCGGGCTACATCGGCAATCTGACGGGCGGCGTCTTCGGCAGTAACTACCAGGACGTGTTCGCCTTCATCGTGCTGATCATCGTGCTCGTGTTCCGTCCGTCGGGTCTGCTCGGCGAACGTGTCGCGGACCGCGCTTAAAGACCGTGTGAGGATCTCAAAAATGACTTCGATTCAACCGATTGAGCCGTCCACCACGCTCATCCCCGAAAAAAACATGGCGAAGACGCTCGTCGTCGGCATTCTCACCGCCGTGTTCGTCATTGCCGCGCCGATGGTCATCGGCGCCGCGGGCGGCAACTACTGGGTCCGCGTGCTCGACTTCGCGATGCTTTACGTGATGCTCGCGCTGGGCCTGAACGTCGTGGTCGGCTTCGCCGGCCTGCTCGACCTGGGCTATATCGCGTTCTATGCGGTCGGCGCCTATACCGCCGCGCTGCTCTCGTCGCCGCAGCTGACGACGCAGTTCGAATGGATTGCGCACCTCGCGCCCGGCGGCCTGCACGTGCCGTTCTTCATCATCGTGCCGATCGCGATGGCGGTTGCCGCGACCTTCGGCGTGCTGCTCGGCGCACCGACGCTGCGTCTGCGCGGCGACTATCTCGCGATCGTGACCCTGGGCTTCGGGGAAATCGTCCGGATCTTCATGAACAACCTCGATCGTCCGGTGAACATCACCAACGGTCCGAAGGGGATCACGGGCATCGATCCGGTGACGGTGGCAGGCTTCAACCTGTCGCAGACGCACGAGCTCTTCGGCTTCAAATTTCCGTCTGTGTACATGTATTACTACCTGTTCGTGCTGTGCGCGCTCTTCGTGATCTGGGTGTGTACGCGCCTGCAGCACTCGCGCATCGGCCGCGCATGGGCCGCGATCCGCGAGGACGAAATCGCCGCGAAGGCGATGGGCATCAACACCCGTAACGTGAAGCTGCTCGCGTTCGCGATGGGCGCGTCGTTCGGCGGCCTGTCCGGTGCGATGTTCGGCGCGTTCCAGGGCTTCGTGTCGCCGGAATCGTTCACGTTCTGGGAATCGATCGTCGTGCTGGCGTGTGTGGTGCTGGGCGGCATGGGCCATATTCCGGGCGTGATTCTCGGCGCGGTGCTGCTCGCCGTGTTCCCCGAGTTTCTGCGCTCGACGATGGGCCCGCTGCAGAACGCCATCTTCGGCCATCAGATCGTGGATACCGAAGTCATCCGCCAGCTGCTGTACGGCCTGGCGATGGTGCTGATCATGCTGTATCGCTCGGAAGGCCTGTGGCCCGCCCCGAAACACGAAGACAAGATCGCGAAGATCGCGAAGCGCAACGGCAAGAAGCCGGCGCGTGCTTGAAGAGCGGAGATTCAGAACATGAGCGAAAAGCAAACGCGACTTTCCGTCAAGGGCGTCAACAAGCGCTTCGGCGGCCTGCAGGCGCTGTCGGACGTCGGCCTCGAAATCAAGGAAGGCGAGATCTACGGCCTGATCGGCCCGAACGGCGCCGGCAAGACGACGTTCTTCAACGTGATCACCGGCCTCTACACGCCGGATTCGGGCGAGTTCAGGCTCGACAACCAGGCGTACACGCCGACCGCCGTGTATCAGGTGGCGAAGGCGGGCATTGCGCGCACGTTCCAGAACATTCGTCTGTTCGGCGGCATGACTGCGCTCGAGAACGTGATGGTCGGCCGTCACGTGCGCACGAAGCACGGTCTGCTGGGCGCGGTGTTCCAGACGCCGGCGGAACGGCGTGAAGAGCGCGAGATCAAGGAACGCGCGCTCGAACTGCTCGAGTACGTCGGCGTGCTGCAATACGCGGACTACACGTCGCGCAATCTGTCGTACGGTCACCAGCGCCGTCTGGAAATCGCCCGCGCGCTCGCGACCGATCCGAAGCTGCTCGCGCTCGATGAACCCGCCGCCGGCATGAACGCGACGGAGAAGGTCGAACTCACGCGCCTGCTCGACAAGATCCGCTCGGACGGCAAGACGATTCTGTTGATCGAACACGACGTGAAACTCGTGATGGGATTGTGCAACCGCATGACGGTGCTCGATTACGGCAAGGTGATCGCCGAGGGTCTGCCGCAGGACGTGCAGAAAAACCCGAAGGTGATCGAGGCATATCTGGGTGCGGGGGTGCACTAAATGGCGACCACGAATGCAATGTTGAAGGTCAAGGGTCTGCAGGTGAATTACGGCGGCATCCAGGCAGTGAAGGGTGTCGATCTGGAAGTAGGTCAAGGCGAACTGGTCACGCTGATCGGCGCGAACGGCGCGGGCAAGACCACGACGATGAAGGCCATCACCGGTCTCAAGCCGTTTTCGGGCGGCGATATCCAGTACATGGGCCAGTCGATCAAGGGCGTGCCGACGCACGAGCTGCTCAAGCGCGGCCTGGCGATGGTGCCGGAAGGCCGCGGCATCTTCGCGCGCATGTCGATTCTCGAGAACATGCAGATGGGCGCGTATCTGCGCAACGATGCCGCTGAAATCCAGAAGGACACCGAGCGCATGTTCGGCTTCTTCCCGCGTCTGAAAGAGCGCGCTTCACAGTATGCGGGCACGCTCTCGGGCGGCGAGCAGCAGATGCTCGCGATGGCGCGCGCGCTGCTCTCGCGTCCGAAGCTGCTGTTGCTCGACGAGCCGTCGATGGGTCTCTCGCCGATCATGGTCGAGAAGATCTTCGAAGTGGTGCGCGAGATTTCGTCGGAAGGGCTGACGGTGCTGCTGGTGGAGCAGAACGCGCGTCTCGCGTTGCAGGCGGCCAATCGCGGCTACGTGATGGATTCGGGCATGGTCACCATGTCCGGCGACGCGAAGGTCATGCTCGACGACCCGAAGGTTCGCGCGGCTTATCTGGGCGAATGATTTCGCTTGCCGTTCGAAGAAGCCGACTGCCGCAGCAAGCCGACTGCGGCAGCAGTCGGCTTTTTTATTGTTCAGAGCCGCTTGCCGAGGCTCACGACTTCATCCATGCGATAGCCGAGCTTTTCGTAGAAACCGCGAAGCTCGGTCTTGACCGCGAGGATTTGCAGATTCACCTTCGGACATCCGAGCCGCGTCAGGGCAGCTTCGGCGTGCCGCATCAGCGCGCTGCCATAGCCGCGTCCGCGCAGCGAAGGCGTCACGGCGAGCGAATACACCCAGCCGCGATGCCCGTCATATCCGCACATCACGGTGCCGATCACTTCGTCACCGAGCGTGCCGATGAAAAACAACTCCGGCTGCGTCTTCATCTTGTTGGCGATCGACAGCGCCGGATCGCGCTGCGGCCGCGATGCGTCCGCGTACTCCGGAAACACATCGCGCCACAGGGCGATCACCGCATCGTGATCGCCTGCATCGAACGTACGGATGATCACAGCGAATCGAGCACCGAGCGCAGCATCTTCATCATCAGGTCGATCTCGTCGCGGGTCACGTTGAGTGCGGGCATGAAGCGCAGCAGGTTCGGGCGCGCCGCATTGACCAGAAGGCCGTCCGGCTGCATCAGGCGCGCCTTCTCGACGATCTGCGGACCCTTGTCGCTGTCGAGCAGCAACGCGCGCAGCAGGCCTTCGCCGCGCTCGCCCTGGAAGCCGCGCTCCGCCGACAGCTTGAGCAACTCCTGCTTCAGATACTCGCCGTTCGCGCGCACGCCTTCGAGGAAGCCCGGCGCCGTCAGCTGCGAAATCACCGAATAGCCGACCGCCGTCATCAGCGGATTGCCGTTGTACGTGCCGCCCTGATCGCCCGCGTCGAAGCACGCGACCTCCGCCTTCGAGAGCAGCGCCGCGAGCGGCACGCCGCCGCCGATGCCCTTGCCGAGCGTCATGATGTCCGGCTCGATGCCCGAGAGCTCATAGGCGAAGAGCGTTCCCGCGCGGCCGCAGCCGCTCTGCACTTCATCGACGATCAAAAGCAGGTTGTGCTTCTTCGTGAGCTCGCGCAACTGCTGCATGAACTCGCGCGTCGCGGGGATCACGCCGCCTTCGCCCTGGATCGGCTCGAGCATCACGCCGACGGTCTTCTCGTTGATGAGCTTCTCGACCGACGCGATGTCGTTCAGATCGGCCTTCGGGAAGCCCGGCACCTGCGGCGCGTAGATCGTGTCCCAGCCGGCCTTGCCGCTCGCGGACATCGTCGCGAGCGTGCGGCCGTGGAAGCTGTGATCGAAGGTGATGATCTCGTACGCGCCGTTCCTGAACTTCCTGCCCCACTTGCGCGCGAGCTTGATCGCGCCTTCGTTCGCTTCCGCGCCGCTGTTGGCGAAGAACACCTTGTCGAAGCAGCTGTTCGCGGTGAGAAGGCCGGCGAGCTGCGCCATCGGCGCGTTGTAGAACGCCGGCGAGGGGTTGATCAGCGTGCGCGCCTGCTTGTTGAGCGCTTCGATCATGCCGTCGTTGCAGTGGCCGAGCGAGTTGACGGCCCAGCCCTGGATGAAGTCGAGGTAGCGCTTGCCCGTGTTGTCGTAGAGCCACGAACCCTTGCCGTGCGTGAACACGATGTCGGGGCGGTTCGTGATGTACATCAGCGAATCAACGGGGTACTCATTGAAATTCATGACAGCGGGCTCCACGAAGGCTAGTGCAGGAGAAAGGGAAAACGGCGCGGAAAAAACAAAAGCCACGGAATTCCGTGGCTTCATTTCGTACGCTCCGAGCAAACCGAACCGAAGGCGCAAATGCGTGACGAGCCAGCGGCATCCCTAGGGAAGCGGCAAGCGGCGACGTCGAAGTGCATTCAGGATTTTGATCATTCGCGAAGGATACGTTATGACGTTCCTGCCTGTAAACCGTGCACGCGGATTTTTTGTCCGCGTGCAGGTTACGAGCGACATCAGACCGGATGCGCGAGATCCGCCGCGCTCGTGAACGAATCCGCGTAGAACTCGTCCTCCGGCAGGCGATGATGCTGCGTGAAATCGCGCTGCGCGGATTCCACCATGACCGGCGCGCCGCATGCGTACACCTGAAAGCCGCTCAAGTCTGGCAGATCTTCGATGACAGCGCGATGAACGAAGCCCGTGCGGCCGGTCCAGTCGTCGGTGGCGTCGGGTTCGGAGAGCACCGGCACGAACCTGAAGTTCGGCACTTCCTTCGCCCATTGCTCGGCGAGCTCCATCATGTACAGGTCTTTCTTGCGGCGGCCGCCCCAGTAGAGCGTCATCGGGCGGTTCAGGTTCTTGAACACCGCATGCTCGATGATCGCCTTGATCGGCGCGAAACCCGTGCCCGATGCGAGCAGCACGATGGGCTTTTCCGACTCGTCGCGCAGGAAGAACGTGCCGAGCGGGCCTTCGAAGCGCAGGATGTCGCGCTCCTTCATCGTGCCGAACACGTGATCCGTGAACGTGCCACCCGGCATGTGGCGGATGTGCAGCTCGAGCGGGCCTTCGTGATGCGGCGGGCTCGCCATCGAATAGCTGCGGCGCTTGCCGTCCTTCAGGATGAACTCGATGTACTGTCCCGCGAGATATTGCAGGCGCTCGTTGGCGGGCAACTGCAGCTTCAGTTCGATGACGTCGTCGGCACGGCGCTCCAGCGCATTTACGCGGCACGGCAGCTTCTTCACCTGCACGTCGCCGACGCCCGCGACCTCGCGCACGTCGATTTCCAGATCCGTCTGCGCGGTCGCGCAGCAGAAGAGGGCCATGCCGCGCGTCTTTTCGTCGTTCGACAAAGCCGACGACGAATGCGGCGCCTGCTCGACTTCACCGCTCACGACCGCGCCCTTGCAGGAACCGCACGCGCCGTTCTTGCAGCCGTACGGCAGGCCGATGCCCTGTCGCAGCGCCGCGGTCAGCACCGGTTCGTCGGGTTCTACTTGAAACTGCCGGCCGCTTTGCCGGAGCGTTACGTTGAAAGCCATAGATCGATTTCTGCGATGTGTGGAGTTGTCTCGTGTTGTCTCTTGCGACGCCGCACGCCGGTTTCAGGCGCCGGATAGAATGCCCGGATGATCGCCACTCGAAGCCTTCGCCGCGCGCGCGTCCTGATCGTCGGATGCGGCGATGTCGGCATGCGCGCGCTGCCGCTCTTCCAGGCGCGTACTGCCGCGCCTCGCGTCATCGCGCTCACGCATCATCCGGAGCGCGCGGGCGAATTGCGTGCGGCCGGCGCGACGCCCATTCCCGGCGATCTCGATTTGCGCCGCAGCCTGAGAAGGCTCGCGGGCATCGCGCGCAGCGTGCTGCATCTCGCGCCTCCGCAGCGCGACGGCGATACCGACCGCCGCACGCGCGCGCTGATCGCCGCATTGCGCCGCTCGCGCCGCTCGGCGGCGCGCGGCGCGCAAAGCCGTTGGCGGCGTCCGGATCGGTCCGGCAAAACGTCTTTCATTGTACCCGACGCCCCCGGCGCGGCGACGAAGCGCCGAGGGCCTTCCGGCTCGCCCTTGCGCTTCGTCTATGCGAGCACGACGGGCGTCTACGGCGACTGCGGCGGCGCGTGGATCGACGAGACGCGGCCCGCCCGCCCGGAAAACGAGCGCGCGCGGCGGCGTGTATCGGCGGAGAGGCAATTGCGCGCGGCGGGGCGGCAGAGCGGCTGGCGCGTGTCGATCGTGCGCATTCCCGGGATTTACGCGGACAATCGCCTGCCGATCGCGCGCATCGAAAAGGGCACGCCCGCGCTCGTCGAAAAGGACGACGTCTACACGAACCACATCCACGCGGACGATCTCGCGGCAATCCTCGTGCGCGCGCTTGCGCGCGGACGGCCGCAGCGCGTGTTCAACGCCTCCGACGACACGGATTTGCGCATGGCGGATTACTTCGACCGCGTAGCCGATGCGTACGGCCTGGCGCGCGTGCCGCGCATTTCGCGGCAGGAGGCGCAAACGCGTCTCGAGCCGATCACGCTTTCGTTTATGCGCGAATCGCGACGGCTTGCCAACGCGCGCCTGAAGCGCGAGCTGCGCTACGTGCTGCGACATCCGACCGTCGGCGATTTCCTGCGCATGAGCGCGCGGCGCTAGATCAGCGCCGGGATCGTCTCCAGAAGGACGAAGCACATCAGCGCGCCGATCAATGCGCCGATGAGGTTCGCCGAATACTTGTGGCGCATGCGCATGACGACTGCCAGTGCCCCGATGAGGACAGCGCTCAGAGCGACGAACGCGATCAGCGCGACGGTCATGTGGGAGACCATGATGCCCTCCTGCTTTTTTGATAGTCATTTTGGTATCCGTAAGCTCAGTATATGAGTGCGGATCGAGGAAGGCATGCTGCGCCGCAGCGCAGGGATTTAAGGGCTTACACCAATTTGCATGGTCAATGCGCATCGATTAACACGTCCGCAGGCCGGGTGCGCCGCGCCGCCGGCATCGCGTCGACGAACTCGCGGTAGCAGCAGCGCGGCCGCTTCTCCGCGAATCACGGCGTCTTGCCCGGCTCCCCGCGCAGCGCGGCCAGATCGGACTCGTCGAGCCAGCGCCAAGCGCCTTGCGCGAGCGACTCCGGCAAGGCGTAGCCGCCGACGCGTTCGCGATGCAGTTTTTCCACCCGATTGCCCGAGGCCGCGACCATGCGCTTCACCTGACGGTACTTGCCCTCGAGCACGGTGAGCTCGAGGAGCCGCTCGTCGCGCCGCGCGGCCGCGAGCGCGGCGCTCGGCTTCGTTTCGCCGTGCAGCAGCACGCCTTCGCGCAGCTTGGTGAGTTGCTCGTCGTCGAGCGGATGGCGCACGGTCGCCAGATAGACTTTCGGCACCTTGCGCCTGGGCGAGGTGAACGCGTGGACGAACGCGCCGTCGTCGGAGAGCAGGAGCAGGCCGGTCGTGTCCTGATCGAGACGGCCGACGGCCTGCATGCCGCGCTCGGCGAACTGCGGCGGCAGCAGATGGAAGATGCTCAGATGATGCTGTGGATCGCGCGAGCACTCATAGCCCGCGGGCTTGTTGAGCGCGACGTAAGCCTTCTCGCGATACGTCCAGAGATGATCGTCGACTTCGAATTCGAGCTCGGGCATGACCGGGAAATCGTCGCGCGGATCGTCGCGCACGACGCCTGCGATGCGCACGCGGCCTTCGGCTATGATCCCGCGGCACTGGCGGCGCGACCCGAAGCCTTGGGAGAAGAGGAGGGTTTCGAGGTCCATCGGATGAGCGAAGTTGAAGCGCGCATTCTAGCAAGCCGCGCTTTCAGCCAGCGCCTGTCGAGCCGCCTCGCATCAGCAGAAAAAGAGCGCCGTCCGGGTAAAGGACGGCGCGCAAGGTGGCGATGCGCATTCGGAATGCGTCATCGCCCAGGGGAGAACGCTGGCCGCGTCATTGCATGTCGATGCGGCCGTACACGCCGTCGGCTTCGGAGTTCGGCCCGGCGGCGAAGAAGAGCGTGTTGGACGGCTGCGCGTTCAGGTCGTTGCCGAACGCGATGCCCCACAGGCCGTGCTGCACGAGCGGCGTGCCGTCCGTGCTCATGAGCTGGCCGACGACCGCGCCGCTGTTCGGATCGTAGGCGTTGATCGTGCCGTCGCCGAAATTGCCGACGAGGATATCGTTGCTGAACGTGCCGAAGTTGCCCGGCGCCTGCGCCACGCCCCACGGCGCGTTGAGCGGGCCGTTCGGTGCGAAGCGCTGCATGAGATTGCCGTCGATGTCGAACACGTCGACGAAACCCTGGCCCGCGCCGGGCACGTCGTCCTCGGCGTCGCTGTCCTGCTTCGCGTACGTGACGTAGATCTTCGCGCCGATCGTCTGGATGCCGAACGGCGCGAAGCCCGCGGGAATCCGCGAATCCGAGAAGCCGCCGGGCACGGCGATCTTCGTGAAGGTGCCGTCGAAGACGTCGATCTTGTCGTTGTGGAAGTCGGTTGCGTAGAGGCGGTGGCCGCCCGATGCGGTGGTCGCGATCGCGAGGCCCTTGTAGATGGCGCCCGACGCGCTCGAATCGACGACCGTGAACGCGTGCGTCATGTCGACTGCGGGCGCCCACGCGCTGAGCGAGCCGCCTTCGCCCGCGAAGACGAACGCCGCGACGCCGGACTTGCCGCCGCGCGTGAGCATGAGATCCGGTCCCTTGTTGAAGACGATGCCGGTCGGGTTGGCGGGGCCGTTCGCCGTCGGCGGAATCGATACGACGAGCGACTGGACGACGCCGTTGCCGTCGTAGAGCGTGGCCCTCTGCGTGCCGTTATTGGCGACCCAGACGAAGCCGGTGGGGTTGAATGCGATGCCCCAGCCGTTCTTGAGATTCGGGTCGGTGTGCGGCGCGGCGATCGCGCCGTCGGATACGACGACCGACAGCCTGAAGCGCGTCGCCGCCGTCATGTGGTTGTCCGAACCGCCGCACGAGGCGAGGCCGGTCAATGCCGCGAGCGCCGCGGCACAGGCAATGAAGCGGCTCCACAATCCGTTTTGCATGATGGTGACTCCCCGGCGCGGCGCGCCGTCAGTTCGTCACCTCTAAACGAATGAGTGCGCAGGCTTATTCCGCTGGCGATCGTTGCAGTCGTGGCGGTGGTCGCTTCCTCCGATGAAGGTCAATGGGCATCGCCCCGTCCCTTCGATACGGTTGGCACGCCCCAGCCGAAGAGCGTGAAGCGCGGTTGCTCGTCATGATCGCCTTGCGCCGCGCCGTGTCTTCCGCTCGCGCTCCAGCGGCCGTCGAAGGTCATCGCGGGAACGGCGGGCCGCGGAATCGCGCTGGCTTGCCGGAAGTACTCGGTGTTGGTCTCGTTCTGCACGGCGAGCGCGTGACGCAGCGTCGTCTGCGCCTGTGCGTTGCGCGGGTCGAGCGCCACCGCACGGCGCGCGCTGCGCAGTGCGCAGGTCGGCTCCTTGTTGGCGGCGCACGAGCGGGCATTCGCGATGGCGCTGTCGCGTGCGCGTTCCTGGCGGGACAAATCGGCCGCAAGCTGCTGGATTTCCGGACTGCGCGGCTGGCTCGCATAGAGGCCGCGCATGTGACGGCGCGCGGACGTGAGGTCGCGATTGGCGAGCGCCTGCTGGACTGCGGCGATGTTGCGCGCGACCGAAGGCGAGGGCGGTTCCTGCACCGGCTGGATCGGCGGCGCGGTGGTTTTTTCGATCGATGCGATCGTCGGCGCGGCGTTCGGCTTGTCTCTGGTGGCGGCGCGTTGAGGCGCAGCGGCGGGTGTGTTCGATGCGATTGCGCCCGGCGCGGCGCGCGTCGGCTCGGCCGGCCGCGTCGCCGGTTTCGCGACGGTGGGCGCGGGTGGCGTCGCCGCCGCGAGCGTCGTCACGCGAGGAGCGGATGGGGTTGCGCTGACGCTGGGCGCCGTCGGCTTGATGGCGCTGGCGGCGGCCAAGGTCGGGTTCTCTCGCGATTCGGGCTTCTGTGCCGGCGCGGCGCCGGTCGCGGCTGGCGTCGCCGGGGCCTTGATCGAAGGCGCAGCGGGCGTGACCGAGCCACCCGTCGATGCGACAGCGCCGGTTGCGACGCCTGGCGCGACGGGCCTCGTCGAAGCCGACGCGACCGACGCGACCGACGCGACCGACGCGACCGACGCGACCGACGCGGCCGGCGGCGCGATGATGCGCGAAGCCGGACTCGCCGCGATCGTCGTGGCCGGAGCCGCGTGCATCGGCGGTTTCGCCGGGGCAGTCGCAGCGAGGGTGCTCGCCGGCGTCGTCGAAGTCGATACGGGGCTGCTTGCCGCGGCCATGCGAGGCGGCGTAGAGGCAGCCTGCTCCGCACGCGGTGCAGGCGACGCCGTCTCGTTTGCCGGGCGCGACGCGACTGGAATGCCGGAGGCTGCGGGTCTGGCGGCGATCGCGGCTTGCGCGGTGGCGTTCTTCGCGCCGGCAGCCTGAGCGAGCGCCTGCGGTGCTTCAGGCTTCTGCTCTTCTTGCGGACGGCTCGCCTTCGCCATTTCCGACGACGCGGGCGCGGCCGCCTGCGTGCTCGTCGAATCCGCCGTGGAGCGCGTCGGCGCGGCGTGCCTGGCGTTCCTGGCATCGCCTGGATCGGACGCGCCGTCGTGGATCGCGCCTGCCGCGCTGATGGTCGGGCGTGCCTTCGCCGCATCGGCATCGTCATCGGAATGAACATACCAATACCCGCCTGCCGCGAGCCCCGCGACCACGCCGCCGACCAGCATCGCGATCCCCGTGCGCGCGGGCTTGCGCGGCGGCGGTTGCGGTTCGTCGCCCGGTTCGGCGAGGCTCGGATACGACGTCACCATCTTGCGGCGCACGACGCGCTTGAGCCAGCCGGTGTCGCGCAGGTCCACGATGTCGAGTTGCTCGGACGCGGGCGCCGCCGCCGCGCTCGCTGCAACTTCGGCTGCCGAGGTGAAGATCGCCCCCTGGCGATCGGCTCCGCAGAATGGGCAGGTCGCTTCCTCGGCCCGGGACAGGGTGTTGCAGCGGTGGCAAATCACGGAGTCGAGCGACAGCGAGTATTCGGTTCGATTCATGTCGCACCCATCTTCGAGTTATGGCTCGACGCGTCGCGCGAGCGAGTCACGACATCGGGAAGTCCTAAGCAACCCGAAATGCGGGTGCCGCGCGGGCGAGCATCCTCGCGATGCTCCGCGCGCCGGGGTCCTGAATGCCGATCGGAGGCCCATTCTTGCGGAGCGCGTCGAAACGCGTCTACGCGATTGCGCACATTCGCGAAATGAACGGGTTAGGGGAAACGCCTAAGTGGCGGCGCTATGCGAGTGCGAGCGGGGGCACCGTTTGGCCATCCGGACGACTTCCCGTGATGGGCCGCGCGGGGCGAAATTGGATGTCTTCGAGTACGACAGAGTTTGACGATGAGATCCAGCTTCGAAACAACGACACGACATGTGGTCCTCTGGCTGCCCGTTTTCCTGGGCGTGATCGAATACATCCTGCGCGTGGGTTTCAGGCAGCCGGGTAAAGAGGAGTTCTTCCCGATCTCGCTTGTGGCCTCGGGCATCTCGCTGAATGTAGCCGTGACCGCGTTTCCAGGTGAAATCGGTGCGGATTGCAGGAGGCGATTCGAACAGGCGATATTTATCGCGAATCTGGGAATTTTCGCCTCGCTTGGCGGCGTGATCCTATGGATATACTTGCTCGTCGCCGCGTTCAACGAAGAGGTCAAAGGCATCCTGCCCTTGCATCCTCTGCTTGAATCTTTGGTGTACTACTTATGTTCGGTTTTCCTGACCGTGCGCAGAGCCAAGGTGGCCAAATGTTGAACTTCGTTGTGGGATTTTTCAGAGATTACTGGCTGGTTGTGCTGATGTGTGCCGTCGGGCACTTCAGCATACCCCGTCTGGTCGACTGGCTGGATCGACGGGACGCTGCGCAAGTGCATCGTGGCGGAGGGGAGCCGTAGGAGCGTTGCGCTTTCGCCCGCCCAAACGCAAAAAGCCGCTCCCGAAGGAGCGGCTTTTCGAAGAATCCGTGGTGCCCAGGGCCGGAATCGAACCGGCACGCCTTGCGGCGGGGGATTTTGAGTCCGGCAGCCTCCTATAGCATCGGGCTACGCTGGAACCCGCTAAGCCTTGCTGGGCTTGGTTTTCCAAGAGGTTAGTACCGTCTAACCTTACGCCTAGACCAGACTGATTGCGGCACACTTTCCGATGCCGTGGCTCCTGGCTGGTTCCTGCGTTCGATCCCGAACTAGGAGGCGTCATGGCCAAGATCAAGCTCACAAAATCCGCTGTCGATGCGGCCGAAGTCACCGGCAAAGATTACGAATTGCGGGACACCATTGTCCCCGGATTTCTCTGCAAAGTCACCGCCCGCGGGCGCAAGGTCTTCATGCTCCAGTACCGCACGAACTGGGGCGAGCGGCGCAAGCCGAAAATCGGCCAGTTTGGCGAGTTGACCATCGAGCAGGCTCGCTCGATCGCGCAGGACTGGCTGGCTGATGTGCGGAAAGGCAACGATCCGAGTGCCGCGAAACTGGCTGCGCGTCTGTCGCCTACCGTCAAAGAGTTGTGTGCCCAGTTCATGGAGGAATACTCCAGACCTCGCAACAAGCCGAGCACCGTTGATACCTATCAAGACCAGATTGACCGTTTCATCGTGCCGATGCTGGGCCGGCTCAAAGTGCCTGACGTAACCCGGCAACATATAACGACTCTGATGCGCGATCTGGCGAGAATCCCGGTCACGGCCAATCGGGTTCTGTCCTGCATCCGCAAGATGCTCAACATGGCCGAGGTGTGGGGCTACCGGCCCGATGGCTCCAATCCCTGTCGGCATGTGCCGAAATACCCCGAGAATGGTGAAACGCGATATATCGTAAACGACGAACTGGTGCGTCTCTATGCCTATCTTGACCGCGCGGATGCCGAAGGGCTGGAACATCCGACGTTGACGCTTGCGGTTCGCCTGCAATTCGAGTTTTCTGCGCGCATGTCGGAAATCCGATTGCTCGAATGGTCCTGGATTGATTTTGAGAACCGCCGCATCGCCTGGCCTGATAGCAAGACCGGCGATATTTCCAAGCCGATGAGCGAGGTGGCTTACCAATTGTTGTCCAACGCCTACCGCATCGACGATTCGCCATATGTGTGTCCGGCCATCTTCGACAGCTCGATTCCGCTGCCCGAAAGCACCTATTACAATGGCTGGAAGCGAGTCTTGAAACGTGCAAATGTGATTCATGTCGGTACGCACGGGATCCGTCATCGCGCTGCGACCGACATTGCCAACTCCGGAATTCCGGTCAAGGTCGGTATGGCACTTACGGCACACAAAACCGTGTCCATGTTCATGCGGTACGTGCATGCCGAGGATGATCCGATCCGCGCGGCTGCTGAGAAGGTGGCCAACCTGCGGCGGGATACGATCGACAGCCGCGCGCCGATGGTGCCGGTTGCGTCGCCGGCGGCGAATACTGGCGGCACGGACTGCAACAAGACGCTCACGAGCCGAGGGAACTACCGCCCGTATCGGCACCGCAAGGAAAACAGCCGCGCCGTTCCGCCGGGAAGCAAGCGGGACCTGATTTCAGAGGAGGAAGCGGCATGAGCCCCCCGTCGTCCAAGCCACCGTCCCGTCGCGCCAAGGTCGCCAACCCTGCCGCGGAGATCGACGCGCAGAGCTATTCTGCCTTTGTCGGCGACCTCAAGCGGAAGATCGCTGAGGCGCGTCACCGTGCGAGCCTGTCGGTCAATCGCGAGCTGATCCTGCTCTATTGGAGTATCGGCCGCGACATTCTGGCCCGGCAGGAGCACGAAGGTTGGGGGACCAAGGTCATTGACCGGTTGGCGGACGATCTCCGCCGAGCCTTCCCCGAAATGACCGGGCTTTCAGCTCGAAACCTCAAATATATGCGTGCTTTTGCCGAGGCGTGGCCCGACGCCGAAATTGTGCAACGGGTCGTTGCACAATTGCCCTGGGGGCATAACGTCAGCTTGCTCGATATGATCAAGGTGTCCGAAGAGCGCGCCTGGTACGCTCGCCAGACGATCGAGCATGGCTGGAGTCGTGCTGTCCTCGTCCACCAGATCGAAAGCCAGTTGTTCGCCCGTCAGGGGAGCGCGCTGACCAACTTCTCGCGAACCTTGCCCGCTGAGCAGTCCGAGCTTGCGCAGCAGCTCCTCAAAGACCCTTATACCTTCGATTTCCTCGCGCTTGGCCCCGACATGCTGGAGCGTGACCTAGAGCGCGGCCTTATCGAGCATCTGCGCTCGCTCATTCTCGAACTCGGCAAGGGCTTCGCGTTCGTCGGCAGCCAGTACCATCTCGAAGTCGGTGGTCAGGACTACTACCTCGATCTTCTTTTCTATCACCTGCGGTTGCGCTGCTTCGTCGTGATCGAGTTGAAGATCGAAGACTTCAAGCCCGAGTTTGCGGGCAAGATGAACTTCTACCTCTCCGCCGTCGATGACCAGCTTCGACATAAGGACGATCAGCCGACCATCGGCATCATCTTGTGCAAGGGCCGTAATGAGGTGATCGTCGAATATGCCTTGCGCGACTCCAGTAAGCCGATGGGCGTCACCCAATATCGACTCTCGCCGGCGCTGCCGCCGCAGTTTCAACAGGCGCTACCAACTGCCGAGGAGTTTGCGCGCGAGTTCCCGCTGATGTCTGTCATCAAGTTGCGAATCGAGATCGAGCGAGCCCTACGGGACATCCTATCTGGCAATGGCGTTGCTCTGAAGGTACCGGTCGGCATTGGGAATATGCTGCGTGAAATGAATCAACGTGGTCTCGCGCCAGCCAGCACGGAACGATTTCTGGAATCCCTACGGGTCCTCAATGAGGCCGCGCATGGCGTCGATGTAGACCCGATGGGGGCGGAGTTGGCTGTGGAAATCGGCACGGCATTTCTGGCGGAACTTAGAGGCATGCGGTGACGACGCAAATTGCCCCCTTTGACTCCCAGCATCTTCAAGCCGCCTGCCAGGTGTTGGCCGACACAGTGCATGGACTTACGGGCACGCAAATCGAGCGCTTGCTTCAGGAGATCAATGTCGCCGACGTGTCCCCGGGCATCACCAAATGGAAGCGCTTATTCAACGCCTTAGCGGCGGCACAGAACCAGCACCAGGTGGGAAACCACCTCATCATGTTTATCAATCGAGCGATGAATCCTGTGAGCTATGCCCGTGATACGGGGACGTTCGCCTGGCGGCGCGATGAACTCAATGTCGTGCTGGCCTTCTCGGGCTTCTACGTGCGCGAGGATGGCAAGGTTGGCCATGCCGACAAGGCAACGACATTGGATGCGGCCCGCGCGCGTGCCGGACGACTCAAGGCTGCCTTGGAAAGCCGGACCGTGCATGAGGAAGTGTTGAGCTACTGCCGTGCCGAATTGCTCGACGAAAACTACTTCCACGCGGTCTTCGAGGCGACAAAAGGTGTCGCTGAGCGGATTCGTACGCTGTCAGGTCTGAACGGCGATGGCGCCGACCTCGTGAACAAGGCATTTGCTGGTCAGCAGCCCGTCTTGGTGTTAGGGCCGCTCATCACGGAATCCGAGAAAAGCGAACAGAAAGGCTTTGCGAATCTCCTGATCGGTCTGTTCGGTGCCGTGCGCAATCCGTTGGCCCATGCGCCCAAGATGAACTGGCCCATGTCCGAGCAAGATGCGCTCGACATTCTGACGTTGGTGTCACTGATTCATCGCAAGCTTGATCGCGCACAGAAAGTGGCCGTCTCATCACCGTAATGAGGAAATCCCATCCGTGGGCCTGTCACATATTGATTTGCCGCCGCGGCTAGAACCGCTCCTGATGCCGTGGCCAGTTCAAGGGAACCCGGGTGGCTTCATTCAATTCGACCACCCTGATCAATGGCGCGCCTTCATCGCTAAACTCGACATGGATGCTCGCATCCCAGATGTTGTGCGACTGAAATACGCCCGCGCGCAGAAGCTCTATCTGCTTGGTTGGATAGACGCCGATCTAATCAAGGCCGGTGAACTGGTCGCTTTGACCACGCTGGAACTCGCGCTAATGGACCGCTATGGGACCAAACTTAAAACACGTGAGCGGACGTTCGCCGCAGTGCTCAGGCATCTGGTGGAAGTCGACGGTCTGACCGACGCGCAGATACCGATGGTCGCACGCTGTGGCGGTAGCGCCATCGGCCAACTAGTCGGCACGCATAGACCGACCTTGGCACAACGCCGAAATGCGATGGCCCACGGCGATCCATTCGATGGGTTTCCGGTCGGCGGCCTTCTGGAATTGGTGCGCGATTTGATCACGTTTGCCTTTCGCAACTTCAGCGCGGAACACCGCCAGGAGTGATCGACCAGGACGCCTAGTTGAACGCTTGCCTACGCTGCGCGGCGGGCATCGTACCCGGTGCCCACGTTTTATGGGGCACCCCGTCATGGACGGCTCAGCGAGCTTCACGCAATGACAAGTTCTCATATCGGGCTGCTTGATCGTTCGGGCCAGTCTTCCGGCACCAGTGCCGGCGGCTTGGTCCATGGTTGTTCCACCAATGCGTCCTGGAACCACTGTTCGCGAAGATTGGCGTGCTCCGTGACGATCAATTGGAAACCAGGCGCGTCTTCCTGTGTGAACTTGAGCAATAACTCGAACAATCGCCGAACCGCCTTGATGTCGGCATCGGCCTCTTCCGTCTTTGTGACTGAGCCATCAGCGTCCTTGTAGACCTGCTCGGACGGGAAATAGACTTGTGTTGGCTGGTCAATCAGCAGGAATCGCGGGATTGGGCGGTTGTTCTTGACGGCAAACAGATGCAGTGCGAGCAACGCCGATAGATGGTAGGCCAGATGGTTTTCGCCGCCCCCCGTTCGGCTCATGGGAACCGGACGTTCGGGACGGTCGAAGACGATCGTGATGTTGGCCAAGTCGAATCGTGCTGGATATGCACCAAACTCGGCTTCAAATTTCCGGATGTATTGCGATACCTGTGTCGAGATGATGTTCAGTATCGAGTTCAGCCGCTCGTTGCTGTCGTCCGCGCCGATCCGACTCTCCAGATCCTCGACCTTCAGCTTCAGACGACGGTGTTCCCTCTCAAGTCTTGCGAGTTCTTCGTTCGGAGCGAGGTTTTCCAGGAACAGGCTGATGCGGCCGACGACACGTGCGGCAGCATTGTTGCGTGTGCCCATCTGCGCGATTGCTTCATTGGCCGCCATCGCTGCGGCAATCTCGGTTTCCTTGTCCTTGATGGCGCCCGCAATCTGCTGTGTCTTTTCATTCAGATCGGACAGGTAGGCATCCAGCTTGGGACGCTGACCGATGGCAATGCGCAATTCGGTGTCAAGCGATTGCAGCTCATTGAGAAGGACTGTAGCGAGAGGGGATTCCAACGCCAGGTTCGACTCGCTGAATGGCCACTGCCATTCGCCGGTATCCGGATTCTTCGGTAGCGCCTTAATTGAAGCGAGCCGATCCAACTGTTCTGTGGCCTCGCTCTGGTAGCCGCCGGCGCGTTTGGAAAATTGACGAGCGGCGTCGATTCTTGCCTGTACTTCCCGCCGATCCTTGCGCAATTGGCCCATTTCTTCCTCAAGGCGAGAAATCCTGCTCCCGTCGTCTTCGGGAATCTTCTCTGGTTTCCAAGAAAGGGCAGATCGCAAGGCTTCGATGATTCCGTCGCCCGTCGTGCCGAGGTCCGCGCCGCCGACCACGCCAACAACCTTGGCCTCAGAGTACAGGCCAATCGCTTTCTCGTGAGACGTGTCGATGGCATCCCGTGCTTGCTCAAGCAATTTCGCATTGAGCCGGAGATCTCGCTGCGCCGCGCGCAGCTTGGATTCGAGGTCGTAGCGATCATGGGAGGAGACCCCGAGCAGGATCGGTAAGGTGTCACGGATCGCTTGAGGCTGAAACTGCTCGTTCTGGCGGTAGAGGAGCTGGTCTTTGTTTGCGACCAGCCCCTGTTTCTGAAATAGGTAATAAAACGTGTGCTTGACGTTGGCGTCGTAGCTGTCCCTGCTGTGCTCCACAGCGACGTCGGTGCGGTTCTCGGGAATCCCGAGCAAGCGAGAAAGTAAAGTGACAACGGCATCGTCGTCTGAGTTGACTGCCAATTCGTCGAACGTGGGGGCCTTCAGTTCTGCTCCCCGACGCAACATCGCCGTGCTGCAGCTCGCACCACCCTCGGGCGGCGTGGGCTTGGCGATCAACACCTGTTCGTGATCGAATTGATAGATGACTGCAAACCAGGCAACCTTGTCGCGAATAATGCCTTCCGGGACATTAAACGACGATCGCCCCATGCAGTATTCGACGATTTCGGAGAGCGCGGACTTGCCGGTGGAAGAACGTCCGGTGATGACGTTGAGGCCGTCCACGTGGAACTGCAGATCCCGGCGCTGCCCATCGTGGCTGTAGATATGGATGGATTTAATCTTCATGGACGAATCCCGAAGGTCGTATATATAGTCACTCGGTCTGCGATACGGGCGAACTCTTTCCCGACGATGCGTGCAACTCGCTGGCAGGATTTGGTTTCGTCAGTTCCGGTTACCGATTTTCGAACCTTGTCGGGAACTGTCTGGAGGCGTCCCTCTGGCGCAACGGAGATGCAGCCCTTCTCCATCAATAGGCCGAAGCCTTCAAACGCATAAGGCAGCATGGCTGTGACCCTTTCGGCGAAGCCTACCTGCACCTGGGGATTCTTTTCGGTAGCCTTTAGGAGATAGCTTCGGGAATGGTTGGCGATCACTTCGCGCGAGTCCTTGTGCAGGCACAGCGGCAGGATGAGCAAGGAAAGCGAGAACGGGATGCCTCTGTCGTCTTCTTCTTCATATCCCTGTATGGCGCGGAACAGAACCAGGCCACAGAAAGCAGGGTTGAACAGGTTCCGTATTTCTATGGGGCGATGGTCCCAACGTTTCACTTGGTGACCTCCAGCAACTGACCAAGATGGTCAAGGAATCGGGGATGCCAATAGACCCTAGGTGCAGGTGCGGCATCGGCCAGAATGTGAAAAGAGCCGCGTGTGACGTAGGGCTCCGTCACGCGCGCGCGGATACGCAATGATTCATAGTTCCCGGTCTGTTGGTCCGCCCATGTGTAAAGCTCTCTGCCGGCTCGCAGCAGCACATCCTCAGCGCTGTTCTCATCGAGTTCCTCAAAGACAACGTCTTTGTACCGGCTCCACTCGTCAACGAGACGGTCTTCATAGTCCTCAATCTCCCCAGAAACCAGCAGGTTTTCGCGCGCCCACTCCGATCGCTGTTCAAATGCTCTGTAGTAGTCCAAAATCGCGTTGCGAATGCGGTTGGAAGAAACTCCGATCTTCCTGAGCTGCGCCACGAAGGTTCGAGGGTCGTTCTCCGTGTCGATCTCGCCAGTGGGCTCCTTTCCGCGAAACGTGATGGGAAGATTGTCCAACTTGTATTCCTCGGACAGCGCGGAAAGCTTGTCCGACACCTCGTATCCGAAAATCCCTTCGTCTCTGCTGCGAATCAGCTGCTTGATAACAGCATCGTTCCACCATCCCTCCAGTCGCTCAAACACGGCATTTCTGTGTTCACGCCGGACACTTCGCATGTGCATGTCTTTGATGGTGTCCGGGATATCCTGGATTCGGGGACTACCATCAAAAATCAGAATGCGTGTCAGGAAATCCTCTTTCTCGGTGCCAGTGAGTTCGTTAAACGCTTGAGCGATTTCCCCGATGAGATCCGATTTCGATCTGCGCAGCGCTTCTTCGGCCTGTTCGGCTAAGGTTGTCGCTTCGTCGTCAGTGCCAACTCGAACAGGCAAGAACCTCTTCAGGAACGAGGACTCCGAAACCGTGCCGGTTGTGAATAGAAAGAAGCGTAGGTTCGATGCGCTGCGGCCATCGCGTTTATATCGAGCCAACCAGATGCGGACGGATTTCCAGAAGTCGGTCGACAGATCGGTTAGGCGGTCGCCGACGGCTTTGTGCTTTAACGATGCGAGCGACTTGCTTCCGTCACTGTCCACGAAATCTAGGTCGTCATCCTTCTCCAGGAAGACTGCCGTGTCTTCTGGCAATTGCAATAACTGAAGCAGCGCAAGGCGTGCTTGGTAGATATACCCCAGTCCCTGTTCACCAGCCGAGAACTTGTCCGTGGTTGCCGCAGCCATACCCAAGTCCCTTTTTGCAATGTTGTAGGAAGGCAGGCTTCCCGAGTGGCCTCTCGCGGGAAAAGCGCGGCAACCGCGGCGCCCCCGATCGATTACTTCGCTTCTATTGCCTCTGAAAACAGCACTCGGTCGATACCCCAGTAGTCAAGCAAACAGAAGAGCATGCTACGAAGCTCAACGCTTGCCGCGCCATGAAAGGTAAATTCCCGCGACATAGCCATCTGCTCGAACTCTTTGGCAACGGCAAACAGGGTTCTGGCTACCTCATTCTTTGAGAAAAACTCGCCCAAGATAGCAGTGTTCAACTGAGCCAACTGTTTTTCGACGCTTAGCCTTACTTGCCGGGAGATCGCAGGGCCGTCACTTGCATGTTGTTCGACCAGCCCCATGGCGACATTTAAGACTTTCTTTAGACCTGCGCTGCCTCTGGCGCCATAAGTGAAGCCATCTTTGATGAGTACGTTTCGCTCGGACTGTTCGTGGAATGAGAGTTCCTTCATGCAGTAGTCGATCGCGATGGCAATAAACGAGCACACCAAGTACAGACAACGTAGCGCCGTCTCGCGTTGGTTGCCTTTGACAATGGACTGTTCGGCGAAGAACTTACCCTGGCCAAGCCATTCATTGCAGCTATCAAAAGAGAGCGACTTTGCAAGAAGGCTCTTCGAAAGCGCTATTCGTCCCCTCCAGTCGCCGTCCAGCTTGCTCAGCGAGTAGTCGTTGATCTTTGCGAAAAACTCCTCATCCCCAAGTCGAGTTTCGTTAGGATCATCCGAATTGGCAAGTTTGCCCAGGAAAGTTCCATCCAGAACAAGTACGCCAAGTTCACGTCCGAAATCTTTGACCTCTTGACGCTTCTCCGTCGTGGCCACAATCGCATTCGTCGCTTTCGTTGCGATACGCAGGCCCTGTACCCAGAAAATGCGCTCTATGGCCTGCGGCGTTTTTTTGTTTTTCGCGTCCACCAAAGTGACTTCGCGTGATACGGACGAAGTCCGGCTGTAAAGCCATAGGTCAATATCCGTCACGTCAAAGCCTTCATACACAAACGGAACGCCACGGACTACGTAGTAACCAGCTTTGAGAAAATAGCTGCGCAACAACTCTTCCATCAAGGGGCCTTTGGGCAAGCTGCTTTGGCTCTTGCTCACAGTCCACCTCCGGTTCGCAGGATGGACAGCATATCGTTTGTTGCCTTCGGGCTCATCTTGGTTTGCGTTCTCCGTACCTTCTCGCGATTGTGCTCGGGGCCATTGAACGTGGTAACGGCCGCGGTTGGCAACGCGTTGAGGGAGTGCTCGCTGACATCGCCCTGCCGAATCGCCTGAAGGGCAAGTTCGCCCACTTCCGTTTTCAGCAGGCGGAGCATAGGGCCCGTGCGCCCCTTCTTGGTTCCCTGCTTCACTTCGACCACACCTTTCAGTTCAAGCACCTTATAGTCTTCCGCAATCGCTCGCACCGGTCCCACGCTCTCACCGCGCACGAGTGCACTCAACAGAGCATCGACCATTTGAATCTGTCCGCGAACGTAGTTGCTCTTGGTCATGCCGTAGGTGACCGAGCTCACGAAGGCTTTGGCGAGATCGAAGGCGTCATCGACCATCGAGTTGCTATATTTGGAGAACGCGGACGGCAACGTGAGGAAGCCGACATCCTCGGTGGAGTTGCTAACCACGCTGATGTCGAACAGTCCGATGGCAGTCACCTTCTGAAAGAGTGCGTCACCCAGGAACTGTTTTGCATAATCGGCAGTGACGCATGCCCGCTTACGTAGCATCTCGGTAAGTTCATTGAGCCTGGTTTGCTCCGCTGGTTTAAGCGAATCGAGAACGGCCTTGATTTTCTGGGTGGTATCCCGGCGGAACAGATTGCCGTTGAATAGCAATGTATCGTTGCTGCTAAGTTTTTCGGTATCGACAAAGCCGATTTGCTCTGCATCAGACAGCAATTGGCTAAGGTTCGCCGAAGCAAGCTTATACGTGTCAGCTAGCTCTTGAGTCACTTCGTTAGCAAGCACGGGGGCGATAGAGGCACGCTCCGCGAGCGTGATCGAAGCAACTTCATTCGAGTTGGGCGAGAGGGCATCGAAAATATCGGAGGTGCGCTCCAGCGCAGTAGCCGTTGTGACGCCAAGCACGGCGATCCCGCCGGAGGATTTGTCAACGAGCTTCTGCTGCTCCAAAACCTCGACGAGCTTCGGCAGTTCAAACGTCGTGTTGATGTTTGCGGCTTGCGCCAATACGATCAACCTGTCGTTGTTGACAGTGATTAGCTTATTGGCAGATATCGCCGAAAGCAGTATCCCGGCTTTTCCCGCTAGATAGGTCTTCTCGTAGCCGACCTGATTGGTTACGCCTTGAAGCTTGTTGGTATGGTGGATCAGCCACGATCCCTTGGTCTTTTTGTCCATTTTCCCCGTTCCGTCCATCAGCGGTTTTTTCGAGTACCCCTCGATCTTCAATCTGGCAACGAGATCGTGTGCATCACATAGGTGTCGTGGGTGGAGAATACCTATATGCCAAACAGCTAAAAGCTACCGAATCGGTTCATCCCCTCTATGTAAATTGTGCCACGAAATATCCGTGTCCTCGTGGTTTTGATCTGGCGTCCCTGGCTGAGCCGGGTCGCGCTGTCGTGCTTCGCAACGAACCTCGCTGCGCGAGTTTCGTCCCCTTCGGCCTTCCATCGCTGACGCCTACGGCCCGGATTCTCCGATCCGGGCCTGCGCGCTTCGCTTGCTTGCGGTCGGCGCATCGAAGCGGCCGTTGCCTGCCCAGCCATCTTCCCTGATTTCATCCCCTTGTCCGCGACTGTAGCCCACGGCCGTATGCCGTCAAGGCGCGCCGGGCCGTGTCCTCGGCTGCGCCTGCGGGCCGCACCAACCCTGCGCTTTTCACCTTGACGGCTCCCGTCCGCGCGCTCCTGACCGTCGCGGGCGATGAACTCAGGAAAGACGGTGGCGACGAGGCTAACCGGGTTCTTCGTGCCGACCGCACCGGAAGTCCAAGGCGGGCTCCGAATCTTGGAATCCGGTTGCGGTGAGTAGCCAACCCTTTTGTCAGGAGAAGTGCCATGCAACTCGCATCCCGTTTCGCTTCCCGTTCCCCAGTGCTGCGCTCTGATTATCCGCTGTCGGATGACCAAATCCGTGCCGTGGCACCGTCCATCTTCGCGGATGCCCCGCACGAAAGCCGCTCGGAACGCTACAGCTATATCCCGACCGCCACCGTGTTGCAGGAACTGCGCGGCGAAGGCTTCGAGCCTTTCATGGTGTGCCAAACGCGCGTGCGCCACGACGACCGCCGCGAGTACACCAAGCACATGATCCGGCTGCGCCACGCCAGCCAGATCAACGGCCGCGAAGCCAACGAAATCATCCTGCTGAACTCGCACGATGGCACGAGCAGCTATCAGATGTTGGCCGGCATGTTCCGCTTCGTGTGCCAGAACGGCCTTGTTTGTGGCGACACGGTGGCGGACGTGCGCGTACCTCACAAGGGCGACGTAGCCGGGCAGGTGATCGAAGGCGCTTACGAAGTCCTGCACGGTTTCGAGCGGGCGCAGGCATCCCGCGATGCCATGCAGGCCATCGCGCTGGACGCCGGGGAATCGGAAGTGTTCGCCCGCGCCGCGCTGGCGTTGAAGTACGACGAGGCCACGCCCGCGCCCATCACGGAATCGCAAATCCTGATGCCACGCCGTCACGACGACAGCCGCCGCGACTTGTGGAGCGTGTTCAACCGCACGCAAGAAAACCTTATCAAAGGTGGCCTGTCCGCCCGCGCCGCGAACGGTCGCCGCCAGACCACGCGCCCGGTGCAGGGCATCGACAACGGCATCCGCCTCAACCGCGCCTTGTGGCTGCTGGCCGATGGCCTGCGCCAGTTGAAAGCCTGAATCCCCACGCGGCAGGGGCAGGCAGCAGCCCTTGCCGCGTTTCTCGCTGCTGCATCCCTCAACTGATTGGAGTCGTCACCATGAACGCCGTTACCAAAACCGAAATCATCGCCCTCGAAACCGCCGCACCGCTGGAAGTGGCCGACCCGACCAAAAACCTGATCTTGGTTCCGCTGTCGCAATTGCTGCCGCGCCGTTCCAAGCGCAATGTGCGCACGACCCCGCGCCAGTCCATCCCAGAACTGGCCGCGAGCATTGCCCGCGAGCATTGCCCGCGTCGGCCTGCTGCAAAACCTTATTGTCATCCTCGCCGCCGATGGCGAGCAGTACGAAGTCGTCGCGGGCGACCGCCGCCTGACCGCGTTGAAGTTGTTGGCGAAGAAGAAGCGCATTGCCGCCGATTTTGAGGTGCCGTGCCTGTGGGTGGCCGATGCTTCCGCCCGTACCGTCAGCCTTGCCGAGAACGTGCAACGCGAGGCCATGCACCCCGCCGACCAGTTCACGGCCTTCGCCGCGCTGGTCAAGGAAGGCCGTCCCATCGAGGACATTGCCGCCGACTTCGGCGTGTCCCCGCTGGTAGTGCAGCGCCGCTTGAAACTCGCCAACGTCTCGCCGCGCCTGATAGCCGACTACCGCGCCGGGGTCGTGACGTTGGAACAGTTGATGGCCCTCACCATCACCGATGACCACGCCGCGCAGGAGGCCGCGTTCTACGGTGCGCCGGAATGGCAGCGCAGCCCGTCCGCGCTGCGCGACCGCCTGACCGAGCGCGAAATCGACGCCACGCATCCGCTGGTGTGCTTCGTCGGGCTGGATGCCTATACGGTGGCAGGTGGCGGCATCCGCCGCGACCTGTTCGCCGAAGGCGATGCCGGAACCTACCTGACCGATGTCGCGCTGCTGGAAACGCTGGTGCGCGGCAAGCTGGACGCGCTGGCCGAAGAAGTACGCGCCGAGGGTTGGGCGTGGGTCGAAGCCGTGCCGCACATGAGCCACGCCGACGGCCAGACGTTCCAGAACGCCCCACGCCAGCGCCGCGAGCCGACCGCCCGCGAAGCCCGCCGCATCGCTTCGCTGCAAACCCGACTTGACAAGATCGACGCCGAACTGGAAGAAGCCTACGACGCCGAGGACGAGGACAAGGTCGCCACGCTGGAAGAACGGCGCGAGCAGGTGGATGGGGAACTGCAAGCCATTGAAGATGCCTTGCAGGACTATGCCCCGGACGTGCGCGCCGTGGCCGGTGCTATCGTCACGCTCGACCGCGAAGGCGAAGCCGTGATTCATCGCGGCCTGCTGCGCGAGGCCGAGGCGAAGGCGCTGCGCACGCTGGAAAAGCTGCGGCAGGGCTTCACCACAGGCGAAGGCGCGAACGACGACGAAGGCAACGACACCGACGAAGCGCCCAAGGCCGCGAGCCTGTCCGACCGGCTGGCGCAGCGGTTGAGCGCGCACCGTACCGCCGCGCTGCAAATCGAAGTCGCACGGCATCCGCACGTCGCGCTGACTGCGCTGGTGCATGGCATGGTGCGGGCTGCCTTGCAGGATGGATACCACCGCGATGGCTTGCCGCTTGGCGTGAGTCTGGACGTGCAAGACCGGCTGGAAAGCATGGCCCCAGACGTGCCGGAATCGCCCGCCGCCGTGGCGCTTCGTGAATTGCAGCAGATCGCAGGCGAAGCGTTGCCGCAGGACATCGCGGAACTGTTCGCCGTGTTGTTGGCGAAGTCGCAAGACGAACTGGTGCGGTTGCTGGCCGTGTGCGTGGCGTCCACGGTGGACGTGGTGACACCTCGCGCTGCGCAACGCCAACCCGGCGCGGAACTGGCGCAGGCCGTGGGGCTGGACATGGCCGCATGGTGGAAGCCGACCGCCGAGGGCTATTTCCGCCACATTGCCAAGGCCGCGATTCTGGAAGCCGTGGGGCAGTTCGCCCCCGCGCACGTCACCCGTCTGTCGAAGTTGAAGAAGGGCGACATTGCCAGCGAAGCCGAACGGCTGGCCGAGGGCACCGGCTGGATGCCTGCCGTGTTCCAGACCGAACATCACACGGAGCCGGAAGGCGTGCCGGAAGCGGCGGACGAAGCTGCTGCATCGGAAGATGCCGCCGCCGAGGTGGAAGTGCACGTACTGGCCGCATGAGGGAGTCCCTAGCCCCGGCGCACTGCGCCGGGGTTTCCTTTCATCCAGAACCGGGTGCGGCAGGTCTGCCGCGCCCGGTTTCAACGTCCACGGCAAAAACTGCCCCGTCGCCGCCTTCGGCCAGGCGGTGACGGGGCGAGCGCGCAATGACCTTGCGCGCGGTACGGCAGTCGGTGCCCGCCGCTGGCGCGGGCAAGGTTTCGATGGCGCCCCGCCGTCATGGGCAGGGCGTGGGGCTACGCCCCGGCTTGCTGCGACAAGTTGTGCAAAAGCGTGCCGTCCTCGACGCTGGCGTTTCGCCGCCTTTACGTCACGAAGGACGGTTCACGGACACACTCGCCCGGCCTTGCTTTATGGAGCTTCCACACCATGCCTCGCGCACGGGGCCGCAGGTTGCGGCAGGGCATTCTCGCTGTCGCCCTTGCCGTTGCGATTGGCCTTGCCCGCGTCAGGGTACAAGCCGATGAAGCCGTCATGCGGAGATGCCGAATCGGCCCTGTCGCCTTTCGGGAGCGGTCGGCCTGTACGTCCTTGGTCTGTTGTGAATCCTGGCGAGAGCGCGGCTGCGCCTTGGGCTTCATGGCCGCAACCTTTCAGCGCAAACAATTTCCCCGCCGCTGCGCGGCTTCCTCGCGGGACAAATTGTTTTCGCTTCCAGGTGCTCCACGGTGTTGCGCCCGCTGCGCGGTGCGGCCAGCCCATCCCCCGCCGGCCGGATCACAACAAGGACGCACTGGCGCGACCTTGGTTCACCGAAAGGAGAAACATCATGGCTAACATCGGCACCTTCACCGCAGAGAAAGACGGCTTCACCGGCACGCTGCGCACCCTGACGCTCAACGTCAAGGTCAAGCTGGTTCCCAACGACAAGGGCGACAGCGAGAATGCCCCCGACTTCCGCGTGCAGGTGGCGAGCCACGACATCGGCGCGGCGTGGAAGAAAGTCAGCAAGGCCGAACGGCCCTATGTGTCCGTGACCCTCGACGATCCTTCGTTCCCGGCGACGATCTATGCCCGCCTGATCGAGAGTGAGGACGGCACGCACGACCTGATCTGGTCGCGCAGCAAGCCACAGCAGGCGGACTAACCGCCGCCACTGCGCCCCGCCCATGGCGGCGGGGCGTCGTGCTGCCAGAGACAGCACAGCAACAGCTACGCGCCGGACGCCGCAAGCTGGCTTTCCGTCGCGCTCATTAGTGCAGCCGTGCTGCACTCCAACGCACTGGCGATCTTGAAGATGATCGCCAACGTGGGCATGTGCTCGCCGCGCTCGATCTTTCCCAAGTGGGAACGCTCGATCCCGGCCTGATTCGCCAGCAGTTCCTGGGCGATACCGCGCTCCGTCCGCAATGCACGCACCGCTGCGCCGAACGCCTGGGCCAGTTCGGCATCGAAGGTGGTAGCGCCGGCCGGTCGGCCGGGCTGGACGGGACGCTTCTGCATGGACAGAAGCGTCCGGTCGCGGGACAATTAAAACCACGTTATCTTTAACTCATTGGCGGCAATTTAGCTTGCTGCCGTGTTACTGAAATCCGCTTTGGCGGATTTCGACAAAACCGGAGAGCCGCTTTCGTGTCTTTCCTGATATGCACCATTGCGCATCGGCGTTTCCGAGCATGGCCGGATTCATCGGTTTGCGCTTTCGTGCTTTCCCACGAAGGCACGCATCCGCTTCGCCGGCTTCGTGCTTCGGTGGCAAAACGGCTCCGTGTATTACTGGATATGTGGGAATGACCGTTATGACCCAGCCGCTCGTTACGGACGAACAACGCGCGCAACTGCTCGCCGTCGGCGAAGCACGCGCTACCGGCCAACCCATCGACCCGATGCCGGTGGTACGGCTGTTCACGCCGGATGCGCACGCGACCTGGCTACTGGCCGCACTTGATCCCACTGACGGCAATACAGCCTGGGGGTTGATCGACCTTGGCATCGGTATCCCCGCGCTGGGCGTGGTGAAACTCTCAGATTTGGCCGCGATCGTCGGGCCGCTCGGACGGCCCGTCCTGCGCGACCTGTATTTCCATCCAGTACGGCCGCTGTCCGGGTATGTGCGGCTGGCACAGCTCGACGGTTCGATCCCCGACTGACCGCGCCTTGCTTCCTTGCTTTCTTGGTCTGGTTCGATACCCAGCGTGTATGAAACACCACGCTTGCGTGGCGCAGTGGTCTGCCTGACCAAAAAAGTAACGATGCGGGACGCGGTTTGCGGCAGGGTGTTCCGTGCTGCACGCGATTCGCGCATGCAGCATCGTCACGATTCGGACTGCACGTGCAAGATGCCGGAGCCTATCGGACTGGAAACCGCTGGTTACTTTACCCGTGCCTGATGACGCCTTGAAGTGATGCCGTAGTCCCTGCACAGCGACGACCGTGGCGATGTTCCTGCTCAATGAGGGGAGCGTGCATCATGGCCGATCGAAGCGCCGAACCCTGGTATCCCACTGCCGCGTATCTCTACGTGCTGCACCTCGACGGCCCCGCGCTGGCCTGGGAGTACCTGCGCAGGAACCCCGACTATCGGCGCGGCTGGCTGCGCCATCGTCGCCGACCTGAAGCGGCGCACGCGTGGGGGCTGCGCCTGCTCGAAGACCCGGCGCGGGATGCGCGCGACGCGCATCCGGCTTGGTTTCCCGATCACGACAACGTGCTCCAGCTCTACCCGGATGCCGACCCGCCGCCGGGTGCCGTCGTCTTCGCGTTCTGGCACATCCCCGGCCACAAATGCCTGATCCACGACGGCAAGCGCCTCGTGCTGCTGGCCCGCTGGCCCGGCGGCTGCCTGCGGCTGGCGCTGGCACCGGGCCTCGCGGACGGCATGGCCTACGTCCATGTCCTGCGCGCCTGCGCCTCGGCCGGCACGCTCCAGCGCGTGCTGGCGGCCTCGCTGGAACAAAGGGCCGCCATCGGCGAGACCGCGCCTGCGGCGCTGGCCCGCAGCCGCCCCACGCCTGCCGCGCTACTGGAACTGCACACCCTGCAGGCGCTCGACGCGGCCCTGGCCGGTGCGTCCTTGCGCGAAACGGCGGCGGGACTCTTCGGTGCCGATAGGGTCGCCGAAAGCTGGCACGCCGACGGTGGCCTGCGCTCGCGCGTGCGCCGCCTGGTACGCCGGGGCCAGACGCTGATGCACGGCGGCTATCGCCGCTTGGCACAGCTCGACTGATCGGGGGAGGGTCGTTTTGCCTGCGCTGCAAAACGACCCTCTTCGCAACGCGCCGCTTTTCCGAGACTGCCTCCATCCGGTCGCGTTGTGTGGCCGCGCGTTCCTGACCGATGGAGGTTCACCCGATGCGTCCCGCTCCCTTGCGGCCTGCTGCCGCTGCTGTCGCTACGACACCGCAACCCCAACGCTACCTCACCAACGACGAAGCCGCCGACTACCTGCGGCTGTCGCCGCGCACGCTCGAAAAGCAGCGCGTGATCGGCAACGGGCCAAAGTTCCGCAAGTTCGGCCGGCGCGTCATGTACGCCGTGGCTGACCTCGATGCCTGGGCCGACCAGCGCAGCTACGAAACCACGTCCGATCCCGAGTATGCCGAGCATCACTCGGCCGACAACCGTGTGCGCTGATCGGTGGCTCGCCGGTGGCCATCGCCATGCCCAGCCCATCGCGGGAGCGGGAACAGCTCGACCTGTTCCGCGCCTTGCCGGGCGATGGCATGGTGCCGCGCGACAGCCAGGACTTGATGGCCTTTCCGTTTTTCTCGCTGGCGAAGTCGCGGCGCACGGCGCCGATCGACTTCCGCAGTGGGAACGTCACGATCCGCGTGGAAGGCACGCAGGAGCACGGCATCGCCACGATCTGGGATGCGGACATCCTGATCTGGGCGGCCAGCCAGATCGTGGAAGCGCGCGACGCGGGCCTGCGCCCGTCGCGTCTGATGCATGCCACGCCCTACGAAATCCTGCGCTTCATCGGGCGCGGGGTGTCACTGCGCGACTACCAGCGTTTGAAAGCCGCGCTCGACCGGCTGCAATCGACCACGGTGGCGACGTCCATCCGCGAGACGACCGGGCGGCGCCTGCATCGCTTCTCGTGGATCAACGAGTGGAAGGAGCTGGCCGACGCCTGCGGCACGCCGCTGGGCATCGAACTGATCCTGCCGGACTGGTTCTATGCCGGCGTGCTCGACGCCGCCCTGGTGCTGACCATCGACCCGGCGTACTTCCGGCTGACTGGCGGCATCGAACGGTGGCTGTACCGCCTAGTGCGCAAGCACGGCGGCAGGCAGCCACACGGCTGGCAGTTCGACTTCCGGCACCTGCACCGCAAGTCGGGCAGCACGGCGAAGCCCTACGACTTCGCCTGCGATCTGCGCGCGCTGGTCGCGCGGCAGTCGCTGCCCGGTTATGTGCTCGGTATCGAGCGGATGCCGGAGTCCGGCGTGGAACTGCTGACCTTCCGGCCCGTGCCACTCACGGCACGGGGATAACTCGGGGACAACGTGTGGACGGGCTCGTGCTATCAGGCGTGCCGGGACTCGTGCTATCAGGCGTGTCCCTATCGTGCTATCAGGCGTGCGAATTCGCCCGAAAGCCAATAACGGCGCGGGTTTCAGCGCCCTCTAACTTATCTAACTTAAAACCTCTAACTGGTAGTAGAAGCGCCGCGCCTCGGTGGACAACCGCCAGACGGCACCACGCGCAACCGCGAAAGCCCGGCTTTCCCACACGGAGGGCCGCGCCATGATCGTTGCGCTGCTTAACCAGAAAGGCGGCGTCGGCAAGACCACGCTCGCCACGCACGTCGCAGGTGAACTGGCGATGCGCGGGCAATCGGTCATCCTGCTCGATGCCGATCCGCAAGGCTCGGCACTGGACTGGACGCAGCGGCGCGCCCAGCAGGGCTTGCCGCGCCTGTTCAGCGCCGTGGGCCTGGCCCGCGAAACGCTGCATCAGGAAGCGCCGGAACTGGCGCGCCGTGCCGATCACGTCGTCATCGACGGGCCGCCTCGTATCGCCGCCTTGGTGCGCTCCGCGCTGCTGGCGGCCGAGCGCGTGCTGATCCCGGTGCAGCCCAGTCCCTATGACTTGTGGGCCTCTGCCGAGATGGTCGCGCTGATCCGCGAGGCGCAGGTATTCCGGCCAGCGTTGCGCGCGGCCTTTGTCATTAACCGGCGCGTCAGTACCACGATCATCGGTCGTGAAGCACGCGGCGCGCTGGCCGAACAGCCGATGCCGGCGCTGCGCTCGGAAGTGCATCAACGCATCGTGTTCGCCGACAGCGTGGCCGCTGGCCGGCTCGCCCGCGAGACAGCGCCCGATAGCGCCGCAGCGCGCGAGATCGCGGCGCTGACCGACGAGCTGCTGCGGTGGCCAGCATGACGACCGCGCGCGGCAAACGCATCGGCATCGGTGCGCGCCCGCCGGCCAACCCCCACGCCGAGGCGTGGGTTCGCCAGGGCGACGCCGAGACCTTGCACAAAGGCGACCTCTACACCGCACGCCTGACGCTCGACATCACGCCCGCGATGCGCGCCCGCATCAAGGTGGCGGCGTTCACGCAAGGCGTGACCGTCGCCGAACTGCTGCGCGCGCTGCTCGAACGTGAGTTTCCGGAGACGACTCCATGAACGCATCCATTTCGGCGGCCACGGCTGCGCTGCCATCACCATGCTCGACATGCGCCGGTCAGGACGCTAGCGCGTCACTGACTCGCGTATCCCTCGCCTACGTTGAGCAACGCATCGACCTCTATCTGCGCTTCGGCGAGCCGGCGCGCACCGTCCGGCTCGACCGCTGGCGGCGCGTCGCGGTGTTCCTGCCGGGCGCCGTGTTCTGCCGCATCCGCTGGCACGCCAACGACTACGGCACGGTGCGCTGGCAGCTCATGGTGATGCAGGCGTGCACGCCGCTGGAGGCGGCGCAGTGCATCACCGGCGTGCTGCCCGGCGCGCGCCTGTTGCTGCACGCCGAGGGCGAACCCGCCGTGCGCGCCGTGCTGCAGCAGATCGACGCCATCGAGGCGCTGGGCATCGCGCCGGCTGCCGTATCGCTCGCGTACTGGCGCACGCTCGCCAACCGGCTCGCCGCACGCCTGCCGTTGCCGGCGTACACCGCCGAGCGACATGCAGCCTGGCTCGCCGGGAGGGCGCTGTCATGACGAGCGTTTCCACTTCCGCCGCCTCGCCGTGTCCTCGCTCGCACTGGCGCGCTCGCCTCGTACTGGCGAGCCTGTCCGCCTGCGGCCTCGCTGCGCTGGCCTGGGCATCCTTTGTATCGCCACTGCCGCGTGTGATCTACAACCCGACCGACAGCGTGCCGGTCGGCTGGTATCGCATCGATCCGTTCGATTGGCTGGCCGATCCGCTGCGCAACCCCGTGCACGTGGACGGCATCGTGCTGGCCCACCTGCCGGCGCAGGCCGCGTTACTGGCTGCGCAGCGCGATTACCTGCCGTTGGGTATTCCGTTGCTCAAGCGAGTGGGCGCCATCGCGCCGCAGCAGGTGTGCGTCGTCGGCCGCAGCGTGCGCATCGACGGCGTGCCGGTAGCCGCCACGCTGCCCGCCGATCATCTGGGCCGGCCGCTGCCTGCTTGGCAGCAGTGCCGGCGGCTGCGGCCGGGCGAGCTGTTCCTGTTGAGCACCGTCAATCCGGCGTCGTTCGACAGCCGGTATTTCGGGCCGGTGGCTGCCTCCGCCGTGATTGGCGTGGCGCATCCGCTCTGGCTGGAGGCACGCCCATGATGGCCGCCGACTCGCTGCATATCGTTGTGCATTCTGTCGTGCCATCAGGCGTGTCGTTTCGTTGCGCATCGCCGTGTCGTCGTGCTTGCCGTACAAGCGCATTCGCGCTGCACGTCGCGCAACCTTCGGCGTCGCTTTCCCACGTGCAGGCGTCTTGCCGCGAACGCGCCCGGCCTGCGGCCGTGGATGCGTTCGCCGGCGCGCTGGCTGCATGCAGTGCAGCGCCGCCGGGCCGCCGACGCCTGGAGCGACAGCGACAGGCAAAGGCGGAAGGCAAGATAAAAGGTCGCGGCACATCGCCGCTTGAAAACCCTGTCTGCACGTGGGGGCGGCGCGGCACGCGCCAAGGGCTAGCAGCGTGCCGTGAAGGTGCGCAATGTCGCGCCGGCATTGGCGAACGCGCGTGCTTCGCGCGCCGGACTGCGACGGCCTTGGATGGGGCCACGCCATGAGCCAGCGTGACGACGACCGTTTCCGCGTTCGACCTGGTGCGCCCAAGCAGCGCGGCGATGCCTTCGTCAACAAGGTGCTGCGGCAGACCAACAAGGCCGGCGCCAAGCTCGGCAAGGCGGCAGGTAAGGTCGGCCAGCGACCCGGTTCCCGACTGGGCCGTGGCCACGTCGCCGCACGCTTCGCGGGCCGAGGACTTGGCGCCAATGCCCGGCGCGTCACGATCAAGGTAAGGCTGGTCAATCTGGCGCAGACCGGGCCGCGCTCGACCGCCGCGCACCTGCGCTACATCGAGCGCGAAGGCGTCGATCGCCAGGGTGGGCCAGGGCACGCTTATGGGCCAATGAACGATGCTGCAGACCTCGAAGCGTTCAAGGAGCGCAGCACCGACGACCGGCATCAGTTCCGCTTCATCGTCTCGCCGGAGGACGCCGAACAACTCGACGACATGCGCACCTACACCCGGCACCTGATGGCGCGCATGGAGGCCGACTTGGGCACCCGACTGGAATGGGTGGCCGTCGATCACTGGAACACTGACAACCCGCACACGCACGTCGTCCTTCGTGGCAAGGACGACACCGGCAAAGACCTCATCATCTCCCGCGACTACATCGCCGAGGGAATACGTCGGCGGGCGGCAGAGCTGGCGACCGAGTGGCTGGGGCCGCGCACCGAGCTGGAGATCAAGCGCACCATGCTGCGCGAGGTCGATCAAGAGCGGTGGACGGGATTGGATCGCGTCCTGCAGCGCGAGGCCGGCGACGATGGCTTGGTGCGAACCGAACGCTTTGCCGAACCCAAACTGCAACGCCAGCGGCAGATGCTGATCGGCCGCCTGCAACGCTTACAGCGCATGGGTTTGGCGAACGAGCAGCAACCGCATGTGTGGGCCGTTCAAGCCGAAGCCGAACCGACCCTGCGCGCAATGGGCGAGCGTGGCGACATCATCCGTACCATGCAGCGCGCCATGAGCGACCGACAGCGCGAGCTGTCCGTGTTCGAGCCAAGCAAAGAGGGCCGCCCCCTTATTGGTCGCGTGATCGGCAAGGGGCTGGTCGACGAGCTGTACGACAAGGGCTACCTGATCGTCGATGGCACCGACGGCAAGGCGCATTACATTGCGCTGCCGCCACGGGTGGAACTGGAGCAGTACCCGACCGGCGCTGTAGTGGAAGTGAAAAGCTCGGCTGACGCGCGCACTGCTGACCGCAACGTCGCCGCTCTGGTGGTCGATGGCATCTACCGCACCGACCACCATTTTGCCGTCGCCAAAGGCCAGGCCACGCCCGACCGCGACCCGGGCGAGGTGGTCGCCACGCACGTGCGCCGACTCGAAGCCCTGCGTCGCGCCGGCATCGTGGAACGCACCGCCGAAGGCGTTTGGCGCGTCCCCGACGATCTGGTCGAACGCGGCCGCCGGTACGACGCGCAACGCATGGGCGGCGGTGTAGCAGTGGAGCTGAAATCGCACATGCCGATCGAACGGCAGACCCGTGTGATTGGCGCCACCTGGCTCGACCAGCAGTTGATCGGCCGCGGTACGGGGCTCGGCGACCTTGGGTTCAGTGGCGAGATCAAGGAAGCGTTACGGGATCGCGCCGACTTCCTGGTCGAGCAGGGGCTAGCCGAGCAGCGAGGGAAACGGATGATCCTCGCGCGCAATCTGCTGGCAACGCTGCGCGGGCGTGAATTGGAGAAAGCCGCGCGGGATATTGCCGCCGAGACTGGGCTGGAGCATCGACCTACTACCGATGGGCAACGCGTGGTGGGCATTTACCGGCGCAGCGTCATGCTCGCCAGCGGTCGCTATGCTGTGCTGGATGACGGCATGGGCTTTTCGCTGCTGCCGTGGAAGCCGGTCATCGAACAACGGCTGGGGCAGCAGCTAGCTGCGACGGTGCACGGCACCGGGGTGTCGTGGCAGGTCAGCCGACAACTCGGACGCTGAGCCGGATGGCTCACTTGAAATAAGTTGATCGAATTCGACCGCAAGAAGCGGAGATTCATATAGAGCACTCCTCGGTAGATTTCGGCGAGGACACCCGTTCTTGCGTTGGTGCCTGGCAATTCTTTCTATGCGTCCTAGTGACGGCAAGGGGAACAAGTTGCGGGGCCTTGTGCTTGAGGTAGAGGGTATGGAATTACGCCATTTACGATGTTTTATGGCTGTCGCCGAAGAGTTGCATTTCGCGCGTGCGGCCGAGCGATTGCATATCGAGCAACCGCCGATGTCGCGCGCCATCAAGGAACTGGAAGAAGAACTGGGTGTGCTGCTATTTGTACGTACCTCACGCAACACCCGGCTGACCCGCGCAGGACGCATGTTCATGCAGCATGTATCGCGCGTCCTAACTGCCCTGCAGCAGGCCCGCGATAGCGTCAAGGCAGCGGCCAACGGTTTCCAGGGCCAGTTGCGCATTGCCTTGTCCGACGGCATCACGCCGTCGCGCTTTTCCGCCCTGTTGGCGCGATGCCGCCAGGACGAACCGGACATCGAAATCCGTCTGTCTGAAGTGCGTCTGTCGCAGCAGATCAAGGGACTGCTGGACGATACCTACGACCTGGGGTTCGCACGCGCGGATGAGGTTGGCGATGGCATCATCGCGGAGCCAGCCTGGAGCGATCCGCTGATGGTGGCGGTTCCCGATCGTCATCCGCTGCTGTCGTACAAACGTATCCCGCTGGAGGAAGTGCTGCGCTATCCGCTGGTGCTTGGCGATCCCCATGCGTGCGAAGGCTACGTGCGGCAGATTGATCGCCTGCTCCGACATGCCGACAGAGAGCCTTTGGTCGCCGAGCGCGTGGCCACCATCAATCTGATGATGGCGATGGTGGCAGCGGGCTGCGCCTTGGGCTTGGTAGGCGCTTCGCAGCTCAAAGCAAGCCGCGAATGCGGGGTGATCGCGCGTCCACTGGCCGGGCTTTCCCCCAAGCTGACGACCTATCTACTGCGTCCCGATAACGAACCAACGGAAATCCTGGCGCGCTTCATCGAGTGTGTCCATGCGGTCGAAGCGCTCGGTAGCGATCATCCCAATGTTCCGGAGGAGGCCGAGTCATGAAGAAGATCCTGCTGCTGATGCTTGTCGTGATGCTGACCGCCTGCGGCAAATCCGAGCCGGTTGAGACGGTGAATTCACTCGTAGCTAATCCCGCGCGGTTGAAGGAGTTGCGCGAGCAGTGCAAAACGGATCGCGCGAAGCTGGGAGATGAACTCTGCAACCGCGTGGCCGAGGCGACGAACCGGCAATTCTTCGGCAGCGGCAAAGCCCCTTACACCCCGCCGAAGGACTCACCGAAGTTCTGATCGTCCATTCTGCATCACAAATTTCCCGTTTTCCGCTTATCACGCCGTAACGCGCTACCGCTTGCGGCGTTTTTCATGCATTCGACCCTGCGCGAATCCATACTTTTTCCTCAATATTCCTTTCGATAAAGGTCTTTGACCGGCCCTTGACCTGACTCCGATCCTCCCGTCTTCGGCACGTGTGTGTGCCGCGATTCGCACAGGAGAAAGCGGAGGGCGATATGCAGAGTCAAGGTGTGCTGTTCGGGCAGATTGCCGTCGTTTTCGGCATCGTGATCGCCGGCGTGTGGAGTGCCACACAATGGACAGCCGCCGCTCTGGGCTATCAGCTACGCCTTGGCCCGCCCTGGTTCGACTTCTTCAATACGCCGGTCTATCACCCTTGGCGTCTCTTCGAGTGGTGGTTTCTCTACGACGGCTATGCGCCCCACCTCTTCGACAAGGGCGGCGCCATCGCTGGCGGCAGTGGCCTGGTGGCGGTATTGGTCGCCATCGCCATGTCGGTCTGGCGCTCGCGCCAATCGAAGCACGTCACGACCTACGGTTCGGCGCGCTGGGCCAACGCCGCCGACATTCGCAAGGCCGGCCTCGACCAACCGGCCGGCGTGTTTCTCGGTCTGCATGCGCGACAGTACCTGCGCCATGAAGGCCCGGAACACGTCCTCACTTTTGCGCCCACGCGCTCCGGCAAGGGCGTGGGCCTGGTCATTCCGACGCTCCTGAGCTGGCCCGCATCCGCAGTCATCCACGACATCAAGGGCGAGAACTGGAGCATCACCGCGGGCTGGCGCTCGCGCTTCTCGCACTGCCTGCTGTTCAACCCGACCGATGCGAAGTCGGCCGCGTATAACCCGCTGGTGGAAGTGCGGCGTGGCGCGCATGAAGTGCGCGACGTGCAGAACATCGCCGACATCCTGGTCGATCCCGAAGGCGCGTTGGAGCGGCGCAACCACTGGGAGAAGACATCGCACGCGCTGCTGGTCGGCGCCATCCTGCACGTGCTCTACGCGGGCGAGGACAAGACGCTGCGCGGCGTCGCCAATTTCCTCTCCGATCCCGCGTGCCCGTTCGAGCTGACACTGCACTGGATGATGACGACGCGGCACCTGGGCGATGCCCCGCATTCCGTCGTTGCCTCCGCTGCGCGAGAAGTGCTCAACAAGAGCGACAACGAACGCTCGGGCGTGCTGTCCACGGCCATGTCGTTTCTCGGTCTGTACCGTGATCCCACGGTGGCCGAAGTCACCTCGCGCTGCGACTGGCGCATCGCGGATCTCATTTCCGCCGATCACCCGGTTTCGCTGTACCTCGTCGTGCCACCGTCCGACATCAGCCGCACCAAGCCGCTGGTACGCCTGATCCTCAACCAGATCGGCCGGCGCCTGACCGAATCGCTCGACGGCAGCGACGGCATCGCGCGCCGTCACAAGCTGCTCCTGATGCTCGATGAGTTCCCGGCTCTCGGCCGGCTCGATTTTTTCGAGACGGCGCTCGCGTTCATGGCCGGCTACGGCATCCGCAGCTTCCTCATTGCGCAGTCGCTCAACCAGATCGACAAAGCCTACGGCCAGAACCACTCGATCCTCGACAACTGCCATGTGCGTGTGACGTTCGCCACCAACGACGAACGCACCGCCAAGCGCATTTCCGAAACGCTGGGCACCGCGACCGAACTGCGCGCGCAGCGCAACTACGCCGGTCATCGGCTTTCCCCCTGGCTCGGGCACCTCATGGTGTCGCGCCAGGAAACGGCACGCCCACTGCTCACGCCCGGCGAAGTGATGCAGCTTCCGCCCGACGAAGCCGTGGTGATGGTGTCCAGCGTGGCGCCGATCAAGGCGAAGAAGCTGCGCTACTACACCGACGCCAACTTCAAGCGGCGCGTGCTGCCGCCGCCCGCGCTTGCAGCCGGCCCCTACGCCGATGCGCCACCGCTACGCCCCGACGACTGGAGCGCGCTGGCGATTCCCGCCGTACCGGCCGCGCCCGCTACCGAAGCCACCGAGGATTTCGCAGGCAGCGCCGATGACGGCGGCCCGCGCCGGCAACCGGAGCTATCTGAAGTCGCCGAATACCACCCGGAACCGACGCCGACCGCCAACGACCTGGCGCTGCTCGATGACGACGACCTGCCGCTGCCGCTTCCTCGCCAGCTCGACCCGGCCTTGCAACGCACGGCCCGGCTGGCCTCCCTCGATCCCGACGACGGACTCCAGCTATGAGCCAGTACCGACTCAATCTGTTCATTGCCCCCGAACACGCCAGACGGCTCGACGAACTGGCCGCGAAGAAAGGCGTGTCGAAGTCGTCCATCGTCGCGGCGGCGCTGGCGTCGTGGCTCTCGCCCGACGCGGGCGACCAGCGCGAGGCCGCCATCGCCAAACGGCTGGATCGGCTCTCGCGCCAGTTCGAGAAGCTGGAGCGCGACCAGAACATCGAGATCGAGACGCTGGCGCTGTTCGTCCGCTACTTCCTGACGGTCAGCGTGCCGGTCCCCGAAGCCCATCAGGACGCGGCCCGCGCGCAGGGAAAGGCGCGTTTCGAGCAGTTCGTCGAACAGCTCGGCCGCCACCTCATGCGCGGTCGCAGCCTGGTGCGTGACGTGGTGGAGGAATTGAATCCCGATGCCGCGGCGCTCGACGACGCGGCATCGCTGACTGGAGAGCACGCCTCATGAGCGCGCTACCGCAGTCTTTCGCCACCACCTCGCTCGACCGGCGCATCCGCATGCTACGCACGGCGATGGGGCCGCTGATCGCCGCCGCTCTCGAAGACCCGGACGTGGTGGAAATCATGCTCAACCCGGATCACACGCTCTGGGTCGATCGTCTGTCTTCAGGCCGCGCGCCGCTCGGCGCGGAACTGTCCGAGGAGGATGGCGAACGCATCATCCGCCTCGTCGCGGCGCACGTCGGCGCGGAAGTGCATCGCGGTCAACCACTCTTGACCGCCGAGCTGCCGGAAACCGGCGAGCGGTTTGAAGGCATCTTGCCACCGGCAGCTCCCGGCCCGGCCTTCGCGCTGCGAAAACGCGCCGTCGGCGTCATCCCGCTGGGGCGCTACGTCGCCGACGGCATGATGACCGCCACGCAGGCCGAGTTCCTGCGCAGCGCGGTACGCGAGCGGCAGAACATCCTGATCGCCGGTGGTACCAGTACCGGCAAGACGACGCTCGCTAATGCGCTGCTCGCCGAAATCGCGGCCACCGGCGACCGCGTGCTGGTGCTCGAAGACACCGTGGAACTGCAATGCGCCGCGCGTGACCACGTGCCGCTGCGCACGCGCGCGGGCGTCGTGACCATGACCGAGCTGGTGCGCGCCACGATGCGCCTGCGCCCCGACCGCGTGATCGTCGGCGAGGTCCGCGGCGGCGAAGCGCTCGATCTCATCAAGGTGTGGGGCACCGGCCATCCGGGCGGCATCGCCACGATCCACGCCGGCTCCGCCGTGGGCGCGTTGCTGCGCCTGGAGCAACTGATTCTCGAAGTCGCCGTGAATCCGCCGCGCGCACTGATCGCCGAGGCGGTCAATGTCGTGATCCACATCGCTGGTCGCGGCCGTCGGCGCCGTATCGAAAGCATCGCTCGCGTCGTCGGCTTCGACGGCATCGGCTACCGCCTCGCGGATGCGCTCTCGCCAGCATCCGCCATCGCTTCCCCGTCCCCCGAACCTCCTGGAGAACTGCCATGACGCAGAGTGCTACTGCTTTCCGTTTTTCCGTAAATCCGGTTCCGTGCCTGTTGCGTCTGCGGCGCTTGGCCGCTCCGGCGCGTCACGGCCTGCTGTCGGCCGCCGCGATGCTGCTGATGGCCGGCACCGCGAAGGCGAGCGGTTCCAACATGCCGTGGGAATCGCCGCTGCAATCCATTCTGGAGTCCATCCAGGGACCGGTCGCGCGCATCGTCGCCGTCATCATCATCATCGCCACGGGGCTGGCGCTCGCGTTCGGCGACACGTCGGGCGGCTTTCGCAAGCTGATCCAGATCGTCTTTGGTCTGTCCATCGCGTTCGCCGCGTCCTCGTTCTTCCTGTCGTTCTTCAGCTTCTCGGGCGGGGCCGTCGTATGAACATGGCTAACACGCTACCGGGCTTCGAGGTGCCGCTGCACCGCTCGCTGACCGAGCCGATTCTGCTGGGAGGCGCGCCGCGCACCGTGGCGATCGCCAACGGCACGCTGGCCGCCGCCGTGGGCCTGGGTATGCAGCTCTGGCTGCCCGGCCTCGCGCTCTGGATCGTCGGTCATTCGCTGGCGGTGTGGGGCGCACGCGTCGATCCGCAGTTTATGCAGGTGTTCGCCAAGCACCTGCGGCACAAGCCGCTCCTGGACGTGTGAGGGACGGCCCATGCTGAACCTTGCCGAATATCGCCAGCGTCCGGCGCTGCTCGCCGACTGGCTTCCGTGGGCGGGCCTCGTCGCGCCCGGCGTCGTGCTCAACAAGGACGGCAGTTTCCAGCGCACGGCGCGCTTTCGCGGGCCAGACCTGGACAGCGCCACGCAAGGCGAGCTGATCGCCACGTCCGCGCGCCTGAACAACGCGCTGCGTAGGCTCGGCGCGGGCTGGGCGTTCTTCATCGAGGCCGAACGCCGACCCGCCGCGCACTATCCGCCATCGGATTTCCCCGAGCCGCTGTCGTGGCTTGTGGACGAGGAACGGCGCGCGACCTTCGAGGAATCGGGCAATCACTTCGAGAGCGGCTATCACGTCACGTTCGCCTACCTGCCGCCCGAGGAATCCCGCGCCCGCGCGGCGAAGCTGCTCTACGAGAACACCGCGACGCGAGGCGTGGACTGGCGCGAACGGCTCGCCGCCTTCGTCGCCGAAACCGACCGGGTGTTCGACCTGCTCGACGGTGTGATGCCGGAAATCGCCTGGCTCGACGACAGCGACACGCTCACGTACCTGCACGCCACCATCTCGACGCGGCGCTATCGCGTCGGTATGCCCGAGGTGCCGTTCCATCTCGACGCGCTGCTCGCCGACTCGCCGCTCATCGGTGGTCTCGCGCCGATGCTGGGCGACCAGCATCTTCGCGTCGTCACAGTTCGGGGCTTTCCGACCTCGACCTGGCCGGGGATTCTGGACGACCTCAACCGGCTGGGCTTTGCCTATCGCTGGAGCACACGCTTTCTCTGCATGGACAAGGCCGAGGCCGAGAAGGAACTCGGCCGCCTGCGCCGGCAGTGGTTCGCCAAGCGCAAGAACGTCATCGCACTGCTGCGTGAAACCATCTTCCAGCAGGAGTCGCCGCTGGTCGATACGGACGCGAGCAACAAGGCGACCGATGCGGATGCTGCGATGCAGGAGTTGGGCAGCGATCAGGTGGCCTATGGCTACGTCACGGCCACTGTGACGGTGTTCGATGCCAATGCGGACGTGGCCGACGAAAAGCTGCGCCAGGTGGAACGCGCCATCCAGGGCCGGGGCTTCGTCACCATCCCCGAAACGCTCAATGCCGTGGAGGCGTGGCTGTCGTCGGTGCCGGGCAACGCCTATGCGAACGTGCGCCTGCCGATCATCTCGACGCTGAACCTCGCGCACCTGATGCCGGTGTCGGCGGTGTGGGCGGGGCCGGAGAAGAACGCGCACCTGGACGGGCCGCCGCTGATCGTTACCCGTACCGAGGGCGCGACGCCGTTCCGGCTTGTGACGCACATCGGCGACGTGGGCCATACCCTCGTCGTCGGGCCGACCGGCATGGGCAAGTCGGTGCTGCTCGCCACCCTGGCGATGCAGTTCCGTCGCTATCCCGGTTCGCGCATCTTCGCGTTTGACATGGGCCGCTCGATGCGGGCGACGGCGCTGGGCTTGGGCGGCGAATACTACGACCTCGGCGCCGATGGCGCGATTGCGTTCCAGCCACTCGCGCGCATCGATCAGGACAGCTATCGCACCTGGGCTGCCGAATGGGTCGAAGGTCGTCTGGCGCATGAAGGCGTCGCTATCGGCCCGGACGAGAAGGTGGCCATCTGGTCGGCGCTCGGCAGTCTCGCCGGCGCGCCGGTCGAACAGCGCACGCTTACCGGCTTGGCGGTGCTGCTGCAATCGAACGCGCTGCGCCAGGCGCTCGCACCCTACGTGTTGGGCGGCGCGCACGGCAAGCTGCTCGATGCCGATCACGACCGGCTCGGTACGGCCGACGTGCAGTGCTTCGAGATGGAAGAACTGATGCACAGCAAGGCAGCGGTGCTGGCCGTGCTGGGGTATCTCTTCGCGCGTTTTGACGAGCGTTTCGATGGCGCGCCGACGCTGCTTATCCTCGACGAGTCCTGGCTGTTCCTCGATGCCCCGGTGTTCGCCGCGCGCATCCGGCAGTGGCTCAAGACACTGCGCAAGAAGAACGTCAGCGTCATCTTCGCCACGCAATCGCTCGCCGACATCAAGGATTCGAGCATCGCGCCCGCGATCATCGAGAGCTGCGCCAGCCGCATCTTCCTGCCCAACCCGCAGGCCACCGAACCGCAGATTCGCACGATCTACGAAGGCTTCGGCTTGAACAGCCGACAGATCGAGATCGTCGCCACCGCGCAACCGAAGCGCGACTACTACTACCAGTCCCGCGCCGGCAACCGCCTGTTCGACCTTGACCTGGGGCCGGTCACGCTCGCTTTCGCGGGCGCGTCCACACCGCAAGACCAGCGCGACATCGACCGCGTGCTGGCGCGAGCCGGCACACCCGGTTTCGCAGGCGCGTGGCTACGCCATCGCAGCCTCGATTGGGCGGCCGACCTGCTGCCATCCGCGCCTTCGGCTCCGTCCTTCCTCGCTTCCCCGCCACTGGAGACCTCGCCATGAAGATTCGTCTTCTCGCTCTCGCTGTTGCTGCGCTCGTCGGCGTCATGCCTGCTGCGCAGGCGCAATGGGCCGTCATCGACGCGACCAACCTCGTGCAGAACACGATGACTGCCGCGCGCACGCTGGAACAGATCAACAACCAGATCCGGCAACTCCAGAACCAGGCGCAGTCGCTGATGAATCAGGCGCGCAACCTGGCGAGCCTGCCGTTCAACGTGGTCGGCCAGTTGCGCTCGAACCTGGCGAATACCCAGCAGCTCATCACGCAGGCACAGGGACTGGCGTTCCAGGTGCAGAACATGAACCAGCAGTTCGCGCAGTTGTACCCGCAGCAATACGCCGCGACCGTCAGCGGCAACCAGATGTACCAGGATGCGCACCAGCGCTGGCAGAACACGCTCAATGGTTTGCAGACCGCGATGCAGATGCAGGCGCAGGTGTCGCAGAACATCAACGTTGACGCGGGCACCATGTCCGACCTCGTGGGCCAAAGCCAGTCGGCCACCGGCGCCTTGCAGGCCATGCAGGCGACCAACCAGCTTCTGGCCCTGCAGGCGAAGCAGACCAGCGAGTCGCAACAGCTCCAGCTCACGCAGGGTCGCGCGGCGGCGCTGGAATTGGCACGGCAAGCCGCCGCGGTCGAACAGGGTCGCGTCATCACGCAGCGCTTCCTCGGCACCGGCACGCCGTACACGCCGCAGACCGTGAACTTCTACGGCAACTGAGGGAGGCGGCCATGACGCGCACGCCTGTCCTTTTTGCTGCGCACTTCGCTGTCGCCTGCCTGCTGGCCGGTTGCGACCGGCCGCAGACGCTATCGGTCGATGCGATCGCCGTCGATCCGACCTTGCTGCATCGGCTGCTCGCGCAGTGCCGACATGGCCAATACAACGCCACGTTCTGCGCCCGCGTCGATCAGGCCGATTTGCAGCGCTTTATGTCGGGCAAATCTGGGCCGAACGAATACCGCACGCTTTCCGAATTGCCTGCGGACATCCCGCCCAGCTTCGACGGCCCGAGCCCCAGCACTGATTCCAGTGTTTCCACGGAGATGCGGCCATGAACGACGTTTCCATCATCGACCACTTCCTCAACGTCTTCTCGACCTACATCGATTCCGGCTTTGGGCTGCTGCATGGCGAGGTGGCGTTTCTGACCGCAACGCTGGTGGCGATCGACATGACGCTCGCCGGCCTCACCTGGGCGCTGGGACACGCCGCCGGCCAGGGCGAAGACGTGATGGCCAAGCTCATCCGCAAGGTGCTCTACGTCGGCGCCTTCGCCTACATCATCGGCAACTTCAACTGGCTGGCGAGCATCGTGTTCCGCTCGTTCGCGGGCCTGGGCCTGACGGCCACCGGCTCGACCCTGAGCATGGAGACGTTCCTGCAACCGGGTCACATCGCCAAGACCGGCATCGACGCCGGCATGCCAATCCTCGAACAGATCAGCCAGATGGCTGGGTTCCCCGAGGTGTTCGTCAACATCACGCCCATCGTCGTGATGTTCCTCGCCTGGTTCACGGTCATCGTCTGCTTCTTCGTGCTGGCGGTGCAGCTCTTCGTCACATTGATCGAGTTCAAGCTGACCACGCTCGCCGGCTTCGTGCTGGTGCCGTTCGCGCTCTGGAACAAGACCGCGTTTCTCGCTGAAAAGGTGCTCGGCAATGTGGTGTCCACGGGCATCAAGGTGCTGGTGCTCGCAGTCATCGTCGGCATCGGCACGGGCCTCTTTGCCCAGTTCCCGACCACGCCTGCCGAGCCGTCCATCGACCATGCGCTGGTCGTGATGCTGGCCTCGCTCTCCATGCTCGCGCTGGGCATCTTCGGGCCGGGCATTGCAACGGGCCTGGTGTCCGGTGCGCCGCAGCTCGGCGCGGGCGCGATGGCCGGGGCGACCGTAGGTGCAGCCGGTGCTGCGATCGGTGTGGCTGCAGCGGCTACCGGCGTCGGTGCCGCTGTCGCGGCCGGGGCACGCATGGCGCCGGCCGCGGCGAGCGCCATCGGCAGTGGCGCGCGGGCTGCCAGCTCGACAGCCGGCAGTGCGCGTTCGGCCTACCAGGCCGGTTCCGCCGCCTCTGGCGGTGGACTCAAGGGCGCGGCGGCGGGCGTGGGTAACGTCGCCAAGACCGGCGCCCAGGCCGCTGGGCAAAAGGTTGCTTCCGGCGCGCGGGCGTTCGGTGAGCGTGCCGCTTCGGCCTTCCGTGGTGAAAGCCGCGCCGGAGCCGATACCAGCGCCCCGGAAGGCGGCGCATCGGGTGCCACGTCCGATGCCAAACAACCCGCCTGGGCCAAGCGTCTGCATCGACGCCAGCAGATCAGCCATGCCGCCACGACGGCCACGCACACGCTGCGCGGTGGTGACGGTGGCGGCTCCGCGCAAGGCCCGAGCCTCCGTGATTCCGATTCGTAAGGAGAACGACTTATGCGATTCAAGCGACCCCAGGTGCGCTACGCCAGTACGCCGCAGCCTGCCACCCCTTATCAGTCTGCGGCGCAGCTATGGGACGAGCGCATCGGCTCGGCCCGCGTGCAGGCGAAGAACTGGCGATGGATGGCGTTCGGCTGTCTGGTACTCGCGGTGCTGATGGCCGCCGGCCTCGTCTGGCGTTCCGCGCAATCCATCGTCACGCCCTATGTGATCGAAGTCGATCACGCCGGACAGGTGCGGACGGTTGGCGAAGCCACCACGCCTTACCGGCCGACGGATGCGCAGATCGCCTACCACCTGGCGCAGTTCATCACGCTGGTTCGTTCGCTGTCCATCGATCCGGTCGTGGTGCGGCAGAACTGGCTCGACGCCTACGACTACACCACCGATCGGGGCGCCGCCGTGCTCAACGACTACGCGCGCACGAACGATCCGTTCGCGCGCGTGGGCAAGGAGTCGGTGACGGTGCAGATCACCAGCGTCACGCGCGCGAGCGACACGTCATTCAACGTGCGCTGGATCGAACAGCACTTCGTCAATGACGCGCCTGCCAGCACCCAGCGCTGGAACGCCGTGATTTCCATTGTTTTGCAAACCCCGCGCACCGAACAGCGCCTGCGCAAGAACCCGCTGGGCATCTACGTCAACGGCCTGTCGTGGAGCCGCGAACTGGATGTGTCCGAAGGAGCCAAGTCATGAAACCGTCTTTCCACATTTACGCCATCGTGCTGATGCTCGCTGCCCTGACGGGCTGCGCCACGCAGGGCAAGCCGCCGCCGCGCATTTCGCTCGACGAGCCGATTGCCGCGCAGCCGCTGCCCGATTCGCCCAAGCCCGTCGAAGTGGTGGAGGTGCCGAAGGTGCTTCCGATGCCGGGGCAGATGAAGCCGCTGCCCGACGCTACCGATGGCAAACCCATGCACGAGCCTGCCGACGAAACCGTGCGCGTCACGCGCGCCAACGCCGAGGCACGCATGGAGCCCACACGCGAGGGCTACGTCAATGCGATCCAGGTCTGGCCGTTCACCGACGGCGCGCTGTATCAGGTCTATGCCGCACCCGGTCGCGTGACGGTCATTTCCTTGCAGCCGGGTGAGGAGCTGGTCACGGTCGCCGCGGGCGACACGGTGCGCTGGATCGTGGGCGACACGTCCAGCGGCACCGGCGATGCGTTGCGTGTCAACGTGCTGGTCAAGCCCATCCGCTCGGGCTTGAAAACCAATCTGGTCATCACGACCAGCCGCAGAACCTACCTGCTGGAGCTGACTTCGACCGAGAAGGCATGGATGGCGTCGGTGTCCTGGGAGTACCCGAAAGACCAGATGCTCGCCTTGCAGCGCCAGGACCAGGCCGCGCAGGCGACCGCGCCCATCGATACTGGCCTCTCGCTAGACAAGATCCACTTCCGTTACGCGATCAGTGGCAGCAATCCGCCGTGGAAGCCGCTACGTGCCTTCGACGATGGCGAGAAGGTCTATATCCAGTTTCCCGCTGGCATCGCTCGGGGCGAGCTGCCGCCGCTCTTTGTGATCGGCCCGCAGGGCGACGGCCAACTGGTGAACTACCGTTTCCGTTCACCGTACTACATCGTGGACCGCCTGTTCGGCGCGGCCGAATTGCGGCTCGGCGGCGACAAGGGCGACGTGGTGCGTATCGAGCGCACCGACGGCACGCGGAGGAACTGATCATGAGCCAGGACGACACCCCAGACGCGCCTCTGTCCAACACCGCCAACGCCGCCCTGAAAGTCGCGCCAGAGAGCATGACGCTGCGCTCGCAGCCACGCCCGGTGACGCGGCTGAACCGGCGCACGCTGGCGTTCCTGACCGGCGGCCTGGGCGTGGCCGTGATCGGGGCCACCTTCTGGTCGTTGCAGCCCCATCGGCACGCCGGCAACAACGTGCCGACCGAGCTTTATAACGTCGATCGTGTAACGCGCTCCGAAGAACTCGACCAGCTTCCGAAGGACTATTCCGGCTTGCCGCCCAAGCCGGCGGCCAGTGTGCCGACGCTGGGGCCGCCGCTGCCGGGCGACCTGGGGCCCGCCATCGTGCAGTCGCAGCAACCACCGCCATTGCCCAACACGTCGCCCGGACAAGACCCGGAAGCGGCTGAGCGCGACGCGCTGCGCAAGGAGGCCGAGGCCGCCGCCGGGTCGTCAGTGTTCTTCCGTACCAGCAATCAGACGGGTGGCCAGCAGGTCGCGGCGGCGCCTGCTGCATCGGCGGCCACTCCGCCGGCGAGTAGTCTGGCTGCATTCGATCCGCAGGCTGCCGGCCCGGCCTCGACGGCGGCGCAGCCCAACGATCCGACGGCGGTGCAGAACCGGCAGAGCCAGAAGGAAGCGTTCATGGCCAAGGGTGGCGATAACACTACGAGCAACACTGGCACCTTGCAAACACCGGCCTCGCCGTACACCGTGATGGCCGGCACCGTCATTCCGGCCGCACTGGTGACGGGCATCAATTCCGATCTGCCGGGGTCGATCATTGCCGAGGTGACGCAGCCTGTCTATGACACCGCGACCGGGCGTTACCTGCTCATTCCGCAAGGCTCGCGGCTGATCGGACGCTACGACAGCCAGGTGGCGTTTGGACAGCGGCGCATGCTGCTGGTCTGGCTGCGTCTCGTGTTGCCCGATGCCTCGTCAATCGCGCTCGACAAGCTACCCGGCATCGACCCGGCCGGCTACGCGGGCCTCGAAGATGGCGTGGACTGGCACTGGGGCCGAATCCTGGCCGGCGCGGCTTTGTCCACGCTCCTGGGCGTCAGCTCCGAGATGGCGATGTCGAATCAGGGCAACCTCAACAACGGCAACACTGTCCTTGCGTTCCGCGACAGCGCGCAGGACACAGCCAATCAGGTCGGCCAGGAAATCACGCGCCGCAACCTGAGTGTCCAGCCGACACTGACGGCGCGGCCGGGCCTGCCGGTGGAAGTGATGGTGAACAAGGATATGGTGCTGCGGCCATACCAGCCGCTGGTCTTCCAGCGGGGGAGTTCACGATGAGTACGACTCACAAACTGCGGCTGGGGCCGCTGCCCAGGATCGAGAACATCAAGCTGACATTCGCATGTCCAGCCAGCCTGAAGACCGACCTTGACCGCTACGCCGCGCTGCACACGCAGACCTACGGCGAGGCGGTCGATGCGGCGGCGCTGATTCCGCACATGTTGGAAGCGTTCATGGCAAGGGACAGAGGTTTTCACCGGAAGGGCCGTACCGCTACTACAGCCACTAAAGCATCGAATTGAATTGAGCAGCAAGAATCGCACGGACGGATTTGCTGCAGCAATGGGTAAGTCCAATGTCGAAGCCTGCGCATACCTGACCACCTTGCCCCCGCGTACAGTACTGGTGGAGCGGTTGCAGCAGGCCACCCAGCGGTCACAGTTTCAGATCGAGCAGCGTAAGACGTGCGACACCCTGTCATAACGAGGGCATTTGGGCGTGCCGGCGTGCGGCGCGGTCAGGACCTCGGGGGTGCCCCGTGCTTCATGTCGAATCACGGCCTTCGGCTTCGATTCTTCACGCGTTTCCGCGTGCCTGACGTCGCCTCTCAACGAGATGGGCAATCCTGCGAGCGAATCGCTGGCTCCACGTCGAATCCGGTGGCCGTTCTGATAGTGAGCACGAAGATCGGGGTGGCATGCGACTGCTTGAGCAAAGCGAACCCAATCTCAGCATATGGACTGGTGGCGGAGAGGTCGCTATTTGCAGCCTGAAAGACAAAACACATCAGAAACTCGCAGTCGTGATGCTGGGCCTCGACACCGAAATCGATCACGATGAGGCTCCAATCTCCATCATCCCTGGTTAGGGTCTTCAGGAGCTGGCGGGCGCGTGTCTCAATATAGGCACGGCTCTGTACGATCGATGTGGCCTTCGCAATGCCTAATGCACTGGGCCTGCCGCGAACATCGGCGACGACAACTTCCGTGAGATCAGCGAGCACTGCCACCCATTCGTCGCGTGGATCGGCACCGAGTCTGTTAGCGCGCGAAAACTCACCGAGTATTGCCGATTCCGGCCCATTGGGCTGCTCCGCGGTCGATATGGATTGCACGCCTGATTCAGGGGGCTGCGGCAGCCGCGACATCTGCACGAAAGGATCTTCCAATCGCGGACAATGCTCGACGGCTTCGAGCGTCGCGCGCCGAATGCGATCGGTGGCTAGCTCGAGATTCTCGGCAGCCGCTGCGGCTATTCTGGCCGCGCGTGCCACTTGGGCACTTCGGGCCAAGAGCGCATCGACATCTATCCGGTAGTGCTGTCCAAATTGCAGATGTTTCTGCATGAGCCGAGCAGACTGGTCTTGAATCCAAGCCTCACCGAGGTCTGCGTAAGCGTCGGACTGGATTCCATTGATTGGCATGATGGGCTCCTTGCGTGAGGCCGCACCGGGCGAAATGCCTGACTCGTAGAAGAGAGACATGCGGCATGTCGCTCGAAACAAACAGTAGGCTTCCCGACTCGATAGCGCTCTCCGTTTCTTGCGCTTGAATATACGGCGTGTCTCTCAGCGCGCCGCATGCATGCCTCACACTTCTTGATCACCAAATACAGGCGCGGGCTGCGCTAGCCTCGGGCCGCTTCGCCCCGCCTTATTCTTTCGAGCAGTTCACACGACTCAGTTACGCGGAGCCGCCGGGCTCGGATGCCATGAAGCCAGCCACGTCGAAGCCTGCTTTCAATGCCCCACAAAGGTACATCGCGATATAGGTGGGCAGCACTTCCGTCCGGCGAACGCTATTTGCGAACGTGCAATCTATGCGGCAACTGTCGCCCTGATCGACGACTGCAAACGACGCCACGGAGAATCTTTCCTTTGCGGTCAGATAGTCTTGCTCGGTTAGATCCGGCTTTTCGCTGTTCATGGTGCGAACTGGATGTCGCTTTGGGAGCCGGGCAGAAAATCCTGAATCTTCCGATTCGCGTTGCAGGTCTGATCCATAGTAGTGAATGCCGCTGTACAACTCGATGCACTGATAGAGCGACGAAAACCAGTTCGCCTGCCAATACGAGAGGCGGGATGTCCCGTCATACATGGCGTACTTGATGCATGCGCTCTCGACGGAGCCGGACACGCAAGTGAAGGCTGCCTTGAAACTGCTTACAAGATTCTTCTCATCGCTCGCCCTACGTTTATCGACACGCATCCTGCGCCACCAGATCAGAGAGGAAAATTAACCATTCTGTTGAACGATGGTGCGAAAGGCACTCCGTTTCTTGCGGTCGGAGTCTTGCGAAGTCATGCATTCCTTCGGCCGATCAGAGCGAGCGCCAAGTCTATGTCCCATTCCATCACGGGCAAGCATTGAGGTAGGCAACGCAGCCTCGATGGAGCATTCGCATTCCTTCGCAAGAATCGGAGTTGCGCGAAGAGCCCTCGTCGGCAAAGTGGCGCCACGCGCAGGCCAGATGAACGCGCATGGCCACGAATATCCACGAGGAAACTATGATTGTGAGCGGTGTTCCACAGCGAGAACTGGCGCATAGCGAAGAACCAAACCCATCGCCACTGCTGACGCGAAAACTACTCGAAGAAGGCAGTATCGATGCACTTGTTGCCATCGATTCGCCCGGTATGAGGATGCTCACAGAGGCCGACCGCTTGGCATCGCTGCGCGAGACATTGTCACTACGGCCGCTTGGAGATGTATGGATCTTCGGGTATGGCTCGTTGATTTGGAATGCGGCGATCGACGCCGTGGAAAGGCGTGTCGCCAGAATCGACGGTTGGCACCGGTCGTTCTGCCTTTCGATCACCGCACTTCGTGCGACAGTCGATCGCCCTGGGTTGATGCTCGCGCTGGACCGTGGTGGCTCGTGTCATGGAGCGGCCTACAGGCTTGCGGACGACGATGTCGAACGCGAACTGCAATTGCTATGGCGAAGAGAGATGATATGCGGGGCCTACATGCCTCGATGGGTTGATCTGAAGGGCATCGACGGGGAGTTCCTTGGCTCCGCGATTACCTTCACTATCGATACAACCGTTCCGCAGTATGCGGGTGACCTCGACCAAGATGCCGTTGTGCACAGATTGGCCACTGCATCCGGTGGGTTGGGAAGCTCCCGCGACTATCTGTTCCGTACGTGCGAAGGCTTGCGCGCCAATGGACTCCGCGACGAGGAGCTGGAGTATCTGGCCTCTCTCGTGCAGATCGCTCACGAAGACGACGGTCTCCTGTCACTGGCTTAGACAGTAGTCGGCCATATGCCGACGATCTGCGATGAGTGCGCCCGTGATCCCGATAGATGTCGATAACGGGTGAAGGCCGACCTCGACCGCTACGCCGCGCTGCACACGCAGACCTATGGCGAGGCGGTCGATGCGGCGGTGCTGATTCCGCAAATGCTGGGAGCGTTCATGGCGAGGGACAGAGGTTTTCACCGGAAGGGCCGTGTCGTCACTACTGCTGCTAAAGCATCGAATTGATTTGAGCAGCAAGAATCGGAGTGTTGGACGACGCGCAGATGCCTATTCTGGTGCTCAGGTCATCGAGTGGTTTCGATGACCCTTCCGAAATTAACTGTGAGGACGTTTCCAATGAGCAAAGAAGAGGATAACAAGGCCGTCGTCGGCCGCTGGTTCACGGAGTTCTGGGGCAAGAACGTCAATCTCGCAGTCATCGACGAGATCGCCGCTCCGAACATGCTGCTCAAGTATTCGCTGCACGAACCCCGGCGCGGTCGCGAGGACATCAAGGCCTTCATGACCGACTTCCGTGCCGCGTTCCCCGATCTCAACTTCTGGGGCACGGCTGATCTGATCGCCGAAGGCGACTACGTCGTTGGTCACTGGGAGGGGGGCGGCACCCACACGGGTCCGGCTCACGATGACTTCCTGATCGGCGGTCTGCCTGCTGCAACTGGCCGCACGATGCATTTCACCGGTACTACGGTGCTGAAGGTGATCGACGGCAAGATCGTGGAAGAAATCGGCCTGGACGACGGTGTGACTGCACTGACCCAACTCGGCCTGATCAAGGCGACCGCCGTCAACGGCGACGCCTGATTCCCCGGCAACGGGAGAAGTCGCGCCACGCTTTATTAGCGTGGCGTGATCTCCTGAATCAATGAAGAGGGCCCGCATTTTTGATGCGGGCCCTCTTCGCTCCGAATCTCATATCTACGTAGCGTCATCTCAGAATTTCTGAGCAGGAAACGGAGCGTATTCGGTCGAATAAGGCAGTAGATTTTTAGATAGTGGTATCGATCATCTTTGAGAGGACATCACTGCCATGATTCGAATCGGCTATGCACCCGGTGCCTATGATCTTTTTCACATCGGACACCTCAATCTTCTGCGACAAGCCAAAGCGCATTGCGACTTCCTCATTGCCGGCGTCGTGGCCGACGAAGTTTTGATTCAGTCCAAGGGAGTGAAGCCAGTGATCCCGCTTGCTGAGCGATTGGAAATCGTTAGCAATGTGCGCTATGTCGATGCGGCTAGCCCTGCGTTCACCAACGACAAAGTGGAAATCTGGAAAGACCTTCGGTTCAACGTTCTGTTCAAAGGGGACGATTGGCAGGGAACCGAAAAGGGCAATCAGCTCGAACGGAACTTCGCCCGCCTTGGTGTCGAGATCGTCTACTTTCCATACGGAAAGATCACGTCGAGCAGCGCGCTTCGCCAGACGCTGAAGAACATCGACGACCTCGCCAGCCGAGTGCGCCGAAATCAGATGATGACGGATGCTGCCTTTGCCAATTGACGGTCGCGGTATCGAGAACACGCCAGTCATTCTCGACTGCCGTTCTCGTTGTTTCTTCGCGTTTTCGATGGACATCTACGATGAATGAAGTTCCATGTGCAGAACCTCTTGCACGGTCGCTGTCCACATGGGTGGCGGCAATCCAACTGAGCTTGCTTCCGCAGGAGTCCGCCGCATTGAGACTCGACAACATGAAGCTCGAATATCTCGTGCTAGCTCTTCTTGATATAGACGGATGTGAGGCAGCGCAGATGGACGTGCTGTCGGGTTCTGAAGCGCCGTTCAACCGATGCCCGGAGAACTTCTACGACACGTTGCAACAGGCTATACGGCAACTTCGATTGTTCAAGCTATTCGCCCGAACTCACGACGGGGAATATCACCGGAGCGTTTGTCCCGCCGCTTACAACGAACGTACTGGCGAGCACCATCCAGAAGAAATGGCACGCTGGCGTGCCGACTTTCGCGCCATGCGTCCTGAGCAGCAGATGATGGCCGCGACCATTGTTTGGCTTTATCGGTCGGGCTCCGACTCCATCTGGCTGCGCCGCGTCCCTTGTACCTGGAGGGCATCTGAGGCCTTGCACTATATGCACGACGCAGGTTGTCTTGCGTTGTGGCTCCGGCTCGTCGCCAGTTACCCCGGCTGGTGAGTCGTGTTCCAAAAACAGAATTCAACCGCAAAGACCGGAGTTTCAGAGGCTGGGCAGATTCCTACACTGACATCACCCTTCAACCAAGTGAGCGATGTGCCATGACAACCCGTTCTTTTTCCGCATTCAAATACAACTTCCGTATCCCGGGAAGCCGGGTGGAAGGCCCCATTCGATTCGCCGTCGGCCAGACGATGCTGGGCATGGTCCTCGTCGGACGAAGCCAGCGTGGCATCTGCGCCATCTTCCTGGACAAAGATGCACAAGCCTTGAAAGGGCAACTCGCCGAGGCATTCCCGAATATTGAGCTGCAAGCCGGCCAGCCAGAGCTTGCGCGCGAACTCAACCAGGTCATTGCCTTTATCGACAAAGACCAGTCTGAGGGCGTGGTCGATCTCGACATCGGCGGGACTGCGTTCCAGCAGGAGGTCTGGCAAGCATTGTGCGGCATCCCGTCTGGCCAGACGCGAAGCTACAGCGAGGTGGCTCAGGATCTCGGCGTGCCGGAAGCAGTTCGAGCCGTGGCGGGCGCTTGCGCCGCCAACGTGTTGGCCATCGCGATTCCCTGCCATCGCGTGGTGCGTAGCGATGGCTCGGTGTCCGGCTATCGCTGGGGTGTCGAGCGCAAGCGCGCTCTGTTGGCTGAGGAGCGTGCGCAATGAGGATCAAGGCAGGGCGCGAGAGCGTCATGGCGCCCTTGACTTACGACTGGGTAGGCATGGAGAGTTCACTTGATGCCTATGGTAATGCCGTGCTGCCTGGACTTCTGGCCACAGAGCAATGCGATGCGTTAGCCGCGCTCTATTCTAGGGACGAAGGCTATCGGACTCGGATCGTCATGGCGCGCCACGGATTCGGGCGCGGCGAATACAAGTATTTCGCGTACCCATTGCCGCCACTGCTCGACTGGCTGCGTCATGCGCTGTACCCCCGGCTTGTGCCGATCGCCAATCGCTGGAACCGCCAATTGGGAAGCGACACGCAGTATCCGGGCGAGTTGGATGTGTTTCTTGATCGGTGTCACCAGGCCGGCCAGAGCCGGCCGACGCCGCTGATTCTCGAATATGGTGAAGGCGACTACAACTGTCTGCATCAGGACCTCTACGGCGAACACGTTTTCCCGTTGCAGGTGGCCCTCCTGTTGTCTGAGCCTGGCAGGGATTTCGCCGGTGGGGAGTTCGTCATGACGGAGCTTTCAAGCAACAGGCAGCGAGCCGATGTCGTCGCGCTGCGCCAGGGCGACGCGGTGGTATTCACCGTCAATCAGCGGCCTTCGACAGGGCAGCGCGGCATCCGAAGAGTGGCGATGCGACATGGCGTCAGCCGCATTCTTAGTGGAAGGCGTCATACCGTCGGCCTTATCTTTCACGATTCGAGGTGAGCATGGAATCGTTTGATCTTTTCGAGACAGGCGGGCAACGCCTGCGCCTGGGTTCAGGTGCCTTTGTGCTGCGTGGATTCGCGCTGTCGTTTGTGCGTGAGCTGATGCCCGCCATTGCGGATATCGAGGCGATGTCGCCGTTTCGGAACATGGTGACGCCCGGTGGATTCACCATGTCGGTCGCGCTGACGAACTGCGGAGCGTTGGGATGGACAACGGACCGGCGCGGCTATCGGTACACATCCATTGACCCCGACACCGGCGAGCCTTGGCCGGTCATGCCCCAAGTCTTTGCACGATTGGCGAGCGAGGCGGCGACGGCTGCGGGGTTCGACGGCTTCGAACCCGATGCCTGTCTGGTCAATCGATATTCGCCAGGCGCGCGACTTTCGCTGCATCAGGACAAGAACGAGCGGGACTATGCGGCGCCCATCGTCTCGGTCTCTTTGGGTATGAAAGCCACATTCCTTTTTGGCGGTCATGAGCGCTCCGATCCGACGGCCAAAGTGCCTCTGTATCACGGTGACGTGATGGTATGGGGCGGCGTTGATCGCCTGCGCTATCACGGTGTGATGCCGCTCAAGGAAGAGACACATCCCCTGCTGGGAAACCAGCGCATCAATTTCACGTTCCGTAAGGCGAGTTGAACTTCGGAATTCAAGAGCAAGGGACGGAGTTTTTTCCTGCGATGACGCAACTAAAGTAATCGCAGTTGCCAGGGTTTCCCCATGAACACGATATCCATAGAACTGACGAACGACCAGTCCGAAGCACGCCACCAGGTTGAGGCTTATTGCCAGTCACTGGTGGATATCGGTGCGGCGCAATGGAGGGTCAACGACGCCGGCGCTAGTGAGCTGCATATGGAGAGTGGCGAGGCCTACCTGTTTGGCGAATGGGGCGTTACGCGGCTGAAGTGAAAGGATGGGCAACCTCAGGCGGGGCGTCCGATTCACTCGACAAGGAGTACATCATGCAAATGTTTATGAGCAATCTGGCGTCGCCGTTGGGCGATATGCTGCTCGTCACCGATTCGCAGCAAATCGTGCGTGCGCTCGATTTTGCAGACCATAAGGCGCGCCTGAATCGCGGCTTGCGCGAACACTATGGCAGCGTTGAGCTGGCTGAAGTCCCGGCCCCTTCCGAGATCGCCCAGGCCATCGCCCGCTACTTCTCGGGTGAGCTGGGGGCATTGGACATTCTGCGCACAGAGACTGCTGGTTCGGAGCTACAGCGCCGAGTCTGGGCCGCGCTGCGCCATATTCCGGCGGGCACAACCACGACCTACGGCAAGCTCGCCAAGGAACTCGGCTTCGACGATCCGCGCGCGGCTATCGACATCGGTGCGGCCAATGGCGCCAATCCGATCGCCATCATCGTGCCGTGCCATCGAGTCATCGCCAGCAATGGCGATCTCAAGGGCTACGCATGGGGCCTGCACCGCAAGCGTTGGCTGCTGGAGCACGAAAAAGCAATCGCGCCGCAGCACGTCGAACCACAGACAGCCATGCTGCCGGGGATTTGATCTTGACCGATACCATTGCAGCCGACCTGTCGCCACGCGCCTACCGTCAAGCTGCTCAGTTTCTGTCCGGTCAGGATGCGGACTGGGCCAGCCATATCGCCACCGTCGGCCCATGTCGGCATGAGCCCAAACCCGCCCGCGAGCCCTACGAGGCCTTGGTGCGCGCGATTGCCTACCAGCAACTGCACGCCAAGGCCGGGGATGCAATTCTTGGGCGATTGCTGGCGCTCTATCCGGGCACGTCCTTCCCATCGCCCGAGCAGTTGCTGGCCACCGATCCCGAATTGCAGCGCGCGTGCGGCTTCTCGGCCACCAAGCTGGCCACGATACGCGGCATCGCCCAGGCCGCCGTGGACGACATCGTGCCCAATCTCGACGAAGCACGACGTCTATCCGACGCCGCGCTGATCGAGCGCCTGATCTCCCTGCGTGGCGTGGGGCGCTGGACCGTCGAGATGTTCCTGATCTACTCGCTGGAACGTTCCGACATCCTGCCGGTGGATGACTTCGGCGTGCGCGAGGGATACCGGCGTCTGAAGGGGCTGGAGAAGGCGCCTACACCGCGCCAGATGCGCGAGATTGGGGAAGTCTGGAGCCCGTGGCGAACGGTGGCCGCCTGGTATCTGTGGCGTCTGCCCAGTCGTTGAACATCGACCGCAAGAATCGGAGTGCTTGCGAATGAAGTCCTGCCTATTCTGACCCTGTGATTGATGATTCCCAGGACTGTCACCATGAATACGACTACTGTCTACGAAACCGAGGATGCCCGCTGGGTGGCGGTGCAGGCTCGGGATGCCGCAGCCGACGGCCATTTCGTCTACGCCGTGCGCACCACGGGTGTGTATTGCCAGCCAAGCTCCACGGCGCGGCTACCCAAGCGCCAGAATGTGGAGTTCTTCGACTCGGCCGAAGCCGCCGTAGCGGCGGGCTACCGACCTAGCCGCCGTGCGCGCGGTGATCAGACGAGCGCGGCGGTGGAGCGCGCCGCGCTCGTGGCGCGCGCCTGCCGCCTGATCGAAGAGTCGGAAACGCCGCCCCAGCTCGACGACCTGGCTGCCGAAATCGGCATGAGTCCGTTCCACTTCCATCGCCTGTTCAAGGCCGAAACCGGACTGACGCCCAAGGCCTACAGCTCGGCCTACCGCGCCCGTAAGTTGCGCGAGGAACTGAGCGCCCCCAACGCCTCAGTCACCCATGCGATTTACGGAGCCGGCTTCAACTCCAACAGCCGGTTCTACGAAGCCTCCGACCAATTGCTGGGCATGCGCGCTCGGGACTACCGGGCGGGCGGAGCTGGGGCGGTCATCCGCTTTGCAGTGGGGCAGTGCACGCTTGGCGCCATTCTGGTGGCCCAGAGCCAGCGTGGTATCTGCGCCATTCTGTTGGGCGACGACCCTGACTTGCTGGTGCGCGATCTGCAGGACCAGTTTCCCAAGGCCCAGCTCATCGGCGGCGACGATGGTTCGAACAGTTGGTCGCCCAGGTTGTGGGCTTCGTCGAAGCACCGTCGATTGGCTTGCATCTGCCGTTGGACGTTCAGGGCACGGCCTTTCAGGAACGAGTTTGGCGGGTGCTGCGCGAGATTCCGCCGGGCACGACCGTGAGCTACGCGGAAATCGCTGAACGCATCGGGTCGCCCAAGGCTGTGCGCGCCGTAGCGCAGGCCTGTGGAGCGAACCACCTGGCCGTGGCCATTCCCTGCCATCGCGTCGTGCGGCGCGATGGCGATATCTCGGGCTACCGCTGGGGCGTGGATCGCAAGCGTGAACTGCTGCGACGCGAAGCCAAGATTTGATGGAGAGACTTCTAGTGACCTCACCTGACACGAGCATTGCCCGCCTGGATTGGGCAGGCATTGCCGCTCAACTCGACCAGGAAGGCTATGTCGTTCTGCCCGGCCTTTTGGGCGAGGATGCGGCGCGCAGTCTGGCGCGCCAGACCCAAACCATGAGCGCCGCGCAGCGCGTGCCGTTGGCATCAAGCGATTTGGGGCGCGGCGAACTGTTCTATTTCGGTGCCGACTTGCCGGCGCCGCTGGAAGATTGGCGCACGACGTTCTATCGCCATTTGGCTGTCATCGCCAACCGCTGGAGTGAAATCCTGGGTATCGGTAGTCGCTATCCAACGGAGTTGGAAGACTTCCTCCGGCGCAACAAACAAGCTGGTCAGGTGCAGCCGCAATCACACTTGAGCCGCCTTGGCGTCGAGGATCATGTGGCGCTTCACCAGCGCAACGACGATGAGCAGGTGTTCCCCTTGCAGGTGATCGCATTGCTGTCAGAGCCGGGCACGGACTTTATGGGCGGTGAATTCGTGATGACGGAGCAGCGTCCGCGCATGCAGTCACGTCCTATGGTGCTACCGCTCAAGCTCGGCGATGCGGCCATCATCACGACATCGGAACGCCCATTCAAGGGGACGAAGGGCCATTACCGGGTCAACCTGAAGCACGCCATCAGCCGTGTTCGTCGTGGCCAACGCATCGGCATGGAACTGACGTTTCACGATGCCCGGTAATGCGAGGGAGTACAAGAACAATGCCTACTCTGGACAAAACATTCACTTTGATCGGGAAGGATGGCAAGCCATATGCCAGCCCAGTCCCCGGCATATTTGGCGGGCACCGCGGCGGCAAGCTCTACGGCTGTCTTGATTGCCGCGCTGCGTTGCAGGCGATTGCACGTGGCGGTTACGTGAAGCATCGCGTCTTCTTTCTGGACGAGACCACGGCCATCGCTGCCGGCTATCGGCCGTGCGCCGTCTGTCTGCCTAATGAGTACGCAGTGTGGAAGAAAAAACAGCCCATCAAAACTCCTAACTTTGCCAAAAAGGAGCTTCGTTCATGAGCTTGTTTCAGTCCATGTCTGTCTGCGCAGACATCATTGCTGCGCACGATGCACTGGAGGACGCTATAGCGGCGGTGGATTGGGCCGCAGCGGAAACCGCCTTGGGGCTCGACGGTTACACCGTACTTTCCTCGTTGCTGACGCCCGAGCAGTGCGACGAAGTCTCCGGCTATTTCTTCCAGGACGCACGTTTTCGCAGTCGCATCGTGATGGAGCGCTACGCCTTCGGTCGAGGCGAATACAAGTATTTCAGCTACCCGCTGCCGGATGTGGTCGGTCGGCTGCGGCAGTCGCTCTATCCCTATCTGGCACCCATCGCCAACCGTTGGCACAGCGCGATGCGCATCGACCAGCGCTTTCCCTCGACCCATGCCGAATTTCGGGAGATTTGCCATCGGGCCGGCCAGCAACGGCCGACGCCGCTGCTGTTGCGCTACCAGGCTAACGACTATTGCTGCCTCCATCAGGACCTGTACGGCGAACACGTCTTCCCGTTCCAGGCCATATTCCTGCTCAACGCACCGGGCCGGGATTTCACGGGTGGCGAACTGCTGCTGACAGAGAGCAATCCGAAGAAGCCTGGCCGAGCGGATGTGGTGCCACTACGCCAAGGTGACGCCGTCATCCTCGCCGTCAACCATCGCCCCGTGCGGTCCGCGCGTGGCTTCTACCGCGCGAATCTGCGCCACGGGGTCAGCCGGCTGTATTGGGGGCAGCGGCATACGTTGGGCATCATCTTCCATGATGCCAAGTGATAGAGATGTGGACGGTCAGCGCCCTTGACCGTCAAGTAGGATCAGAATAGTTGATGGAGAGACGTCGCATGACCGCTTCCGCGCTCCCCAACTTACTATCCCTGCGCGCCTATGTGGCGCCTGGTTTCGGCAGGACGAGGCCGTGATCGTCCAGTCGAGCAGCTGCAACCAAGGCATCTCCAGCCTCATGGAGCGCCCCCATAGAGCCGATGCCATCCACGTCCGAATACTTGGCAGTGGCCCAAGATCTCCGTAGAGAAGCTAAAGCTGGGTTTTCTTCCGTGATGAGAACAGAAGTCATATGCGTGGAGCTGCATCGGCCTGCTATGAATGAAAAAGCCGCCCCTGCATGAGCAGGGGCGGCTTTTGAATTGGTGCCCGAGGCCGGAATCGAACCGGCACGCCTTGCGGCGGGGGATTTTCTTCCCACTTCGGCTTTCGCCGCCGACCTGCACAGGGCAGGGCGTTCGTGGTCTGGAGCACGCCTTCACCATAGCGCTGCGTGTTACCGCTTTGCCTTAGGTGCCCGCCGTCTGCTCTCTACACCTTCCCTTGGATCTTTCGATCCGAGGGCTTGGCTCGGCATTAGCTCGGACTGAGTCGTCCAGGGCCTTCACCGAGTTTGACGGGCTTCACCTCAAGAATTTCTTCGAGAGGGCTCAAATTTGGTCTGAGTCCCCTGCGTCTACCAATTTCACCACTCGGGCGTGACGCGATATTACAGCACTACCTACTACTACCCACTGGGAGCCAGTACGCGCCGTACCGACTCCTAGTTGGCTCCTAGCTCGAAAAGCTGACTTTTCGCTCAGGAGCCGAAACTTCCTGAAAACCCTTGTGGGGCATGGCTCTGCGGACGATGAACCCAAACTAACCATAGGTACAAGTACCTATTTTTGAGTCCCCTGCGTCTACCAATTTCACCACCTGGGCCTGCGTCGGCTCGCGGCGCAAAAAAGCGGCGACGGGCCAATCGAGTCGGCGATTATGACCGAAAACGCCGCCGCGGGCAAGCGGCAACGGCGGCGTTTTCGGTCTCCCGGACGCTACTGCGCGAGGTAGACGAACGCGCCGTTCCTGATTACGCCCATCACGCTCGCGCGCTGATCCAGCCCGACGTGATCCGTCGCGCTCGTAGTCACGACGCCGTTCGGCACCACGAGCTCGTGCGCATGCTCGAGCTCCGAGCGCAGCGCTACGCGAAATTCCTTCGTCCCCGGCTTGCCGGCCTTCAGCGCGCGCGCCACGGCGTCCTGCAGGCGCGGGTACACGCCCGCCGCATCGCCCGCGAACTGCGTGACCGAACCCTTGCCGTACTTCTCCTCGTAAGCGTTCACGAACGCGAGCGCGGCCTTCTTCGACGGATGATCGGCCGGCAGCGTCCGCGCGACGACCACCGGCTGCGTCGGGAACAGCGTGCCTTCGACATCCTTGCCGCCCAGCTTGATGAATTCCGGCGTCGCGATGCCGTGCGTCTGGTAGATCGCGCCCTTGTAGCCGCGCTCGACGAGCGTGCGCTGCGGCAGCACGGTCGGCGTGCCCGCGCCCGCGATCAGGACCGCGTCCGGCCTGGCGGCCATCAGCTTGAGGATCTGGCCGGTGACGCTCGCATCGGTCCGATTGAAACGCTCGCTCGCGACGATCCTGATATGCCGAAGATCGGCGAACTTGGTGAACTCGTTGAGCCAGCTATCGCCGTAACTGTCGGCGAAACCGATGAATCCGACCGTCTTCACGCCGTGATTCGCCATGTAGCGCGTCATCACGTCGGCCATCGCGCGGTCGGTCTGGGCCATCTTGAACGCCCACACCTTCTTGCCTTCCTGCGGCTCCACGACGGATGCCGAGCCGATCAGCGTGATCATCGGCGTCTCGTATTCGGCGACCGGGTCGAGCGCCGCGAGCGCCGCGGGCGTGATGTTCGGCCCGACGATCACGTCGACGTGGTCCTCGGTGATGAGCTTGCGGATGTTGCGCACCGCCGCGCCCGGGTCCGAGCCATCGTCGAGGATGATGTACTCCGCGTTCTGCCCGGCGATGGTCTTCGGCCACATCAGCATCGCGTTCTTGCTGGTGATGCCGATCGCGGCGGCGGGGCCGGTGCTCGACAGATCGATGCCTACTTTCAGTTGCGCGTGTGCGGCGGCGGTCAATACGGCGAGAGCAGCGCCGGCGATCAGCCGGCGCGCGAACTTCGACAACGTCATTGGAAAGGTCTCCAAGGGGAAGGCAATCATTTTTCTGGCGGCGCGCGGCAGCCGCTTTATATAGCAGTCAAAGCTCGTAGCTCTCGTGCTCGCCCGACAGCGCCTGCTCGATCAGCTTGCGATTCAGCGACGGCGACAGCAACTCGACGAGCGTATACACATAGCTGCGCAGATACGCGCCCTGTTTCAGCGCGAGCCGCGTGACGTTCGTGCCGAACAGATGGCCGACGGGCATGGCGCGCAGATGGCGGTCGCGCTCCGGATTGAACGCGATGTCCGCCATGATGCCGACGCCGAGTCCCAGCTCGACGTAGGTCTTGATCACGTCCGCGTCGATGGCTTCGAGCACGATGTCCGGGGTCAGATTGCGCAGCCCGAACGCCTGATTGATCTTCGTGCGCCCGGCGAACGACGCCTCGTACGTGATGATCGGGTATTGCGCGAGATCGTCGAGCGTGAGGATCTTGCGCTCGAGCAGCGGATGATCCGGCAGCATGACCGCGAGGTGCTGCCACTGGAAGCAGGGCAGCGACACCAGTTCCTTATAGTTGGCGATGGCCTCGGTCGCGATGGCGATATCCGCCTGATCGTGGATCACCATCTCGGCGACCTGCGTCGGGCTGCCTTGCAGAATCGAAAGGTGCACCTTCGGAAAGCGCTTCTTGAATTCCGCGATGGCCGACGGCAGCGAGTAGCGCGCCTGCGTGTGCGTGGCGGCGATCACGAGATTTCCCTGATCCTGCGCCGCGTAATCCTTACCGACTCGCTTCAGGCTCTCGACTTCCTGCAATATTTTCTCGACCGACGCGAGGATGATCCTTCCCGGCTCGGTGAGCGATCTCACGCGTTTCCCGTGGCGCGTGAAGATTTCGACGCCCAGTTCGTCCTCCAGCTCGATGATCGCCTTGGAGACGCCCGGCTGCGACGTATAGAGCGCCTTGGCGGCTTCCGTCAGGTTGAAGTTCTGCCGGACGGCCTCGCGCACGAAGCGGAACTGATGCAGATTCATTTATAACCCAGCCGCATATCAAAGTAATTTTTCAGTCGTTTGCAATATATAGCAGGTTCTTTACTATCAGTCCAATTTTTCCAATATCCATATCTGTTTTCGTCATTTGCTAATGAGCGTTCCGTCTGAACGGCGCTCGCGACGGGCACTCAATGGATATTCGATGGATGAGACGCGCTGCGTAACCTAGGACGCCGCGCTTTTTACAAGAACTTGGGGCCCCCGAATGTACCAATACGATCAGATCGACCAACGCATCGTCGACGAACGTGTCGCGCAGTACGCCGACCAGGTCCGCCGACGTCTGTCGGGCGAATTGAGCGAAGAGGAATTCCGTCCGCTGCGTCTGCAGAACGGCCTGTACATGCAGCGTCACGCGTACATGCACCGCATCGCGATTCCTTACGGCAACCTGCGCAGCGATCAACTGCGCATGCTGGCCACCATCGCGCGCGAGCACGACCGCGGCTACGGTCACTTCTCGACGCGCACGAACATCCAGTTCAACTGGGTCGAGCTCGAGGAGACGCCGGAAATCCTGCGCAAGCTCGCCTCGGTGCAGATGCACGCCATTCAGACCTCGGGCAACTGCATCCGCAACATCACGGCGGACCAGTTCGCGGGCGTTGCGTCCGATGAAGTCGTCGATCCGCGTCCCTGGGCGGAAATCATGCGCCAGTGGTCGACGTTCCATCCGGAATTCGCATGGCTGCCGCGCAAGTTCAAGATCGCGGTGAACGGCTCCGCGGAAGACCGCGCGGCCGTGCAGATCCACGATCTGGGCGTCTATCTGAAGAAGAACGCGCAAGGCGAAGTCATCATGGATATCCTCGCGGGCGGCGGTCTCGGCCGCACGCCGATCGTCGGCGCGATCATCAAGCGGGATCTGCCGTGGCAGCACCTGCTCACGTACTGCGAAGCCGTGCTGCGCGTGTACAACCGCTACGGCCGCCGCGACAACATGTACAAGGCGCGCATCAAGATTCTCGTGAAGGCGCTCTCGCCCGAGAAGTTCTCGAAGCAGGTCGAGGAAGAGTGGCAGCATCTGAAGGACGGCCCGTCGACGATCACGCAGGAAGAAGTCGATCGCGTGTCGAAGTTCTTCGCGCCGCCCGCCTACGAAAAGCTCGCGGACACCGACGCGTCGTATGAAAAGCATCTGATCGAAAGCAAGCCGTTCGCACGCTGGGTCGAGCGCAACGTGCGCCCGCACAAGGTGCGGGGCTACGCATCGGTGACGCTGTCGCTCAAGCCGCGCGACATCGCACCGGGCGACGCCACCGACAAGCAGATGGACGACGTCGCCGATCTCGCCGACGAATTCTCCTTCGGCGAAGTCCGCGTGTCGCACGAGCAGAACCTGATTCTCGCGAACGTGAAAAAGCGCGACCTGTACACCGTCTGGGAGCGCGCGAAGGCGCTCGGCTTCGCGACGGCGAACATCGGCCTCCTGACGGACATCATCTCGTGCCCGGGCGGCGACTTCTGCTCGCTCGCGAATGCGAAGTCGATTCCGATCGCGCTCGCCATCCAGGAACGTTTCAACGATCTCGACTATGTGCACGACCTGGGCGACCTGTCGCTGAACATCTCGGGGTGCATCAACGCGTGCGGTCACCATCACGTCGGCAACATCGGCATTCTCGGCGTCGACAAGGACGGCTCGGAGTGGTACCAGGTGACGCTCGGCGGCGAGCAGAGCTCGGGCGCGACCGGTGCGCATCTGGGCAAGGTGATCGGCCCGTCGTTCTCGGCCGAAGAGATGCCCGACGTGATCTCGCAGGTGATCGATACCTTCGTCGACAACCGCGGCGAAGGCGAGCGCTTCATCGAGACGTTCAACCGCATCGGCATGGCGCCGTTCAAGGAGCGCGTGTACGCATCGCGCCAGGCTCACGCTTAAGGATCTTCAAATGACGTTGATTATCAAGAACCGCGCGGTTGTCGAAGACGATTTCACCGTGGTGCGTGCAGCCGAAGACGGCGCACTGCCCGCGATCGACGCGCTTCCCGCAGGCAAGATCATCGTTCCGTTCGCGCTGTGGAAGGAGCACCAGTCGGCGATCGTCGCATCGCGCGCGAAGGACGAAATCGGCGTATGGCTCGCGCCCGACGACGAGCCCGCCGACCTCGCGTCGGATTTCGACAAGATTGCGCTGGTCGCGGTGGATTTTCCGGTGTTCCGCGATGGTCGCGGCTTCTCCATCGGCCGTTTGCTGCGCGAGCGTCATCATTGGACGGGCGAGCTTCGCGCGATCGGCGACGTGCTGCGCGACCAGGTGCTGTTCCATTCGCGCTGCGGCTTCGATGCGTTCGCCGTGCGCGCGGACAAGGACATCAACGACGCGCTGAACGCGTTCAACGAATTCACCGAGCTTTATCAGGGCGCGACCGACAACCCCGAACCGCTGTTCCGCCGCCGCGCGGCGCTCATCGCAGCGCTCGGCGCCTAAGGGAAAAAGCAGAATGACCCCCGAATTGCAAGCCAAGGTTGAACGCCTGGATGCGCTGCTCGATTCGATCGCGGCGCGTCACGAGCGTGTCAAGCTAGCCAGCAGCCTCGCCGCCGAAGACATGGTGCTCACGCACGCCATTCTGTCGCGCGGTGTGAAGATCGGCATCTTCTCGTTGAACACAGGCCGCCTGCATGCCGAAACGCTCGGCATGCTCGATACCGTGAAGGAACGCTACGGCTACGAGATCGAGCAGTTCCATCCGCAGCAGGATGCCGTCGATGCCTACGTGCGCGATCACGGCCTGAACGCGTTCTACGAAAGCATCGACTTGCGCAAGAGTTGCTGCCATATCCGCAAGGTCGAGCCGCTCAACCGCGCGCTTTCGGATGTATCCGCGTGGGTGACGGGCCAGCGCCGCGAGCAATCGGTGACGCGCGCGGAACTGCATGAGGAAGAGCACGACGCGCCGCGCAACATCGCGAAGTTCAATCCGCTCGCGGACTGGACGGAAAGCGATGTCTGGGACTACCTCAAGGCCCTCGACGTGCCCGTGAATCCGCTGCATGCGCGCGGCTATCCGAGCATCGGCTGCGAGCCCTGCACGCGCGCCGTGCGCCCCGGCGAGGACAGCCGGGCGGGCCGCTGGTGGTGGGAATCGCGCGATACGAAGGAATGCGGCCTGCACATCACGAACATCAGGGTCGTCGAAAAAGCTCCGAGCTCGGCGATCTGAAGGCGCGAAGACGCCGGATCAAAACTCTGTCACTGAACGCGGCTTTCGAAGAAAGACCGCCAAGAAAAGGATCGACGAACATGAGCACGACGCTCGACTCTACCGTCACCGCACCGGTCGTCAACAAGGCGACCCGGATGGATCACCTGGATTGGCTCGAAGCCGAGTCGATCCACATCATTCGCGAACTCGCCGCGGAATGCAGCAAACCCGCGCTGCTGTTCTCGGGCGGCAAGGATTCGGTGGTCGTGCTGCATCTCGCGCTGAAGGCCTTCGGTCTCGGCGCGGGCCGCAAGACGGTGCTGCCGTTCCCGCTCGTGCATATCGACACGGGCCACAACTTCCAGGAAGTGATCGACTTCCGCGACGCCCGAGCGGCGGAAATCGGCGCGGAACTGGTCGTCGGCCACGTCGAGGATTCGATCAGGAAGGGCACCGTGCGCCTGCGTCGCGAGACGGACTCGCGCAATGCCGCGCAAGCGGTGACGCTGCTCGAAACGATCGAGGAATACGGCTACACGGCGATGATCGGCGGCGCGCGCCGCGACGAAGAGAAGGCCCGCGCGAAGGAGCGCATCTTCTCGTTCCGCGACGAATTCGGCCAGTGGGATCCGAAGGCGCAGCGCCCCGAACTGTGGAGCATCTACAACGCGCGCCTGCATGCGGGCGAGCACCTGCGCGTGTTCCCGATCTCGAACTGGACCGAGCTCGACGTGTGGCAATACATCGCGCGCGAGAAGCTTGAACTGCCTTCGATCTACTACGCGCACGACCGCGAGATCGTGCGCCGCAACGGCCTGCTCGTGCCGGTGACGCCGCTCACGCCGGTGCACGAAGGCGAGACTTCCGAGATCGCGCAGGTCCGCTTCCGCACGGTCGGCGATATCAGCTGCACGTGCCCGGTGGCGAGCGATGCGGACGATGTCGAGAAGATCATCGCGGAAACGGCCGTGACGGAAATCACGGAACGCGGCGCCACGCGCATGGACGACCAGGCGTCCGAAGCGGCGATGGAGCAGCGCAAGAAGCAAGGTTATTTCTAAGCAACGCCTACGGAATCTACGAATCATGAGCATCTATCAAGCTGAAGACCTGGGCGTGTTGCGCTTCATCACGGCGGGCAGCGTCGACGACGGCAAGAGCACGCTGATCGGCCGCCTGCTGTACGACAGCAAGGCCGTGCTGTCGGATCAGTTGTCCGCCATTTCGCGGGCGAAGAACAAGCGCACGGTCGGCGATGAAATCGATCTGTCGCTGCTGACGGACGGTCTCGAGGCCGAGCGCGAGCAGGGCATCACCATCGACGTCGCGTACCGCTATTTCGCGACCGCGAAGCGCAAGTTCATCATCGCCGATACGCCGGGCCATGAGCAGTACACGCGCAACATGGTGACGGGCGCATCGACCGCGCACGCGGCGATCATTCTCGTCGACGCGACGCGCGTCACGTTCGAGAACGGCGTCGCGCAGCTGCTGCCGCAGACGAAGCGCCACAGTGCGATCGTCAAGCTGCTCGGCCTGCAGCACGTGATCGTCGCGATCAACAAGATGGATCTGGTCGACTACAGCGAAGCGCGCTTCAACGAGATTCGCGACGCCTACGTCGAGCTCGCGCGCCAGCTCGGTCTCTCCGACGTGCGCTTCGTGCCGGTGTCGGCGCTCAAGGGTGACAACATCGTGAGCGCGAGCGAGCGCATGCCGTGGTACGGCGGCGAGCCGCTGCTCGATCTGCTCGAGTTGCTGCCGGTCGCGCAGCCGAACGATCAGGCGCTGCGTTTCCCGGTGCAGTGGGTCGCGCGTCAGGACGGCTCACAGGCCGACGATTTCCGCGGCTACATGGGCCGTGTGGAAGCGGGCGAAGTGCGCGTCGGCGACTCGATCGTCGTGCTGCCGGCCAATCGCGAGGCGACGGTCGCCGAGATCATCGCGCCGGTGCCGGGCGGCGTGGCGCCGGTGGACCGCGCGTTCGCGGGCCAGACGGTGACCATCCGCCTCACGGAAGACGTCGACGTGTCGCGTGGCGACACCTTCGTCCCGGCGGCGCAGAAGGTCGAGCCCGCGAAGAAGCTCGAAGCCGACCTCTGCTGGTTCGACGAAGAGCCGCTTTCGCCGCAGCGCAAGTATCTGCTGAAGCAGACGACGAACACGGTGTTCGCGCGCATCGGCGCGGTGAAGCAGGTGCTGGACGTCCATACGCTCTCGCATTCGGTGGACCGCAGCACGCTCGCGATGAACGACATCGGCCGCGTGGCGCTCACGCTGCAGAAACCGCTCGTCGCGGACGAGTACGATACGCATCAGGGCACCGGCGCGTTCGTGCTGATCGACGAGGCGACGCATCACACGGTCGCGGCCGGCATGATTCGTGCAATTTCTGCATGAGCGTGCTGAACGCGTGAGTTCGACGATGAAAGCTATGGGTAAGGTTTATCTGATCGGAGCGGGGCCGGGCGCGGCGGATCTCATCACCGTGCGCGGCATGCGCCTGCTCGAACAGGCGGACGTGGTGCTGCACGACGCGCTCGTCGAGCCGGCGATGCTCGAGTACGCGCCGGATGCGAAGAAGATCGCCGTCGGCAAGCGTTGTGGACAACGTTCGACGGCCCAGCACTTCATCAACAAGCAGATCGTCGATGCGGCGCGGGAGCATCGTCTCGTCGTGCGTCTGAAGGGCGGCGATCCGATGCTCTTCGGCCGCGCCGACGAGGAAATGCGCGCGCTGGAAGCGGCGGGCATCGAGTATGAAGTGGTGCCGGGCATCACGGCGGCGCTGGCGAGCGCGGCGGCGCTCAAGCGTTCGCTGACCTTGCGCGGCGTGTCGCGCAGCGTCGCGCTGGCGACGCATTCTCGCGCGGCCGATAGCGATGAAATCCGCGAGCAGGCGAAGGCCGATTCACTGGTGTTTTACATGGGCCGCGACAGCGCGCCGGCTATCGCGCAGCAACTGATCGACGCGGGGCGCCCGGGTTCGACGCCGGTCGCGATCGTCGAGGCGTGCAGCACGCCGCGCGAACGCGCGCTGACATTGACGCTCGCACGCATGGCGCTCGGCGAGGCGCAGGAATGGCTGGATCCGTCGCAGCCGAGCCTGCTGATGATCGGTGAGGCGTTCAGGGAAAGGGCCTCGGCCAAGCCGAGGGTGCATTTGAAGGGGATGCAGTTCGCGGCTTGATGGCGATGGAAACGGCAGAGATGGACGAAGCGCACCGGAAGCGGTGCGCTTTTTGTTTCGCCGCCGGGTCAGAAATCCACTGGCTTGATTTTCTTCTTCTTTGAGTTGTCCGCCAGAATTGCATCAAGCGTCGCGATCGTCTTCGCCTTGCAATCCAGCGCCGTGGCAAGATGAAGCGCGTCGCCGGCGCAGAGTCCGGTCGAGGCATCGAGCGCGAGAAGGGCTGCTCGATGGAATACCGGCGGTTCGATCGGTGTCAGTTGCAAATCGCTCGCACACAGTTGCTCGAAGCTTTGCCATGCAAACGCCGATTGCGCTTCGGTCAGTTGTCCGGTTCGCCGTTTGATGCCCAGCGCGCTGGCAAACTCCGTGACGCACCACGCCCCGCAAATCAGGTCGTCCTTGACGGACGCATACCAGTTCGAAACCGCGGCAGTCATTCGCTCTCTGACGCACAGCGCGACGAGCACGCTTGTATCGACGTACACCATCAGTAGCGTGCCCCGCGTCGAAGTTCGTCCATGACCGATTCGGTCATCGGCATCGCATCCCGCGTCCTGGCGAGTTGTTCCGCAAACGCTCGACGATCCCATTTGGCCGGGCGAAGGCAAATGCCGCCGTCCACGGTCAGGCTGGCCTGGACCTGATCTCCCTCGGACAGACCGGTGTGCCGAAGATAGTCGGCTGGAATGCGTACAGCGAGACTATTGCCCCATTTGGAAATGAGCAATCTCAACTGAACCTCTTTGGATATACGGAAACGTATATCCAGTATAGCTCGCGATTTCAGGCGTTGGACTTCGGCCGAACGGCTAACGGTGAGCTACTGGCCCGCCTGCCTCAAACAATATTCCGCCACCGCATCCAGCACCGCATCGTCCTCTCCGACCGCCGTCGCGCAGGAGATGGTCACATCCGGATGCGCCGAGCGGCACTTTTCGATGATCTCGGGCAGATCCCGCCGCACATGCCCGCCTTGCCCGAAGAACACGGGCACGACGGTGATCGCATCGCAGCCGTCGGCGGCCTGCCGAGCGACCGCGGCCGGCAGATCCGGTGTCATCAGTTCAAGAAACGCCAATGAAACCGGCTCCCCGCGCAGCGCACGCAGCTTCGCGGCAAGCCGCTCGAACGGCTCGGCCCAGCGCGGATCGCGTGCGCCATGTCCGAAGAGGATGATGCCGTGCTTGTTCATCGAGCGCTCCTCGAAGAAACCTCAGTGCCGCTCCACCCACTTCAGCCCGAGCAATCCGATTGCCAGATAGGCGAGGGCCGGCGCAGCGGCGGTGATCGGCGCGGGCCACGTGTTCAGATTGCCGATGTGCGAGAAGAGCGTGTTGAACAACTGGAAGCTCATCCCGATCATGATGCCGCCGAACACCTTCACGCCGACCACGCCCGCGCGCGTATGCAGATAAGCGAACGGAAGCGAAAGAATGAGCATCACGAATACCGCGAACGGATAGAGAATCTTGCGCCAGAACGCGATCTGATAACGCTGCGTGTCCTGATGATTCTCGGTCAGATGCTGGATGTAGCGGAACAGATTGAACATCGACATGCGATCCGGCGACACCAGCAGCACCGACAGAATCTGCGGCGTGAGCTCCGAGCGCAGCGAGTATTCGGGCAGCGTCGTCTGCGTCGCGCGATAGACCGGGTTCAGCGTATCGCCCGGATTCACGGCCTGCGGCGGCGCGTCGCTCAGTCGCGTGTCCGTGACGCCCGTGAGCTTCCAGTGGCCGGGCGGCTCGTACACGCCGCTCTTCGCGATGCGCACGTTCGTCAGGCGGAACTTCGAATCGAACTCGTAGATGCGCACGTTCGCGATCGTCGTGTCGGGGTTCAGCGTGCCCACGTTGACGAAGCGCGTCACCTGCTCGCCGTTTTCCTTGGCTGTCAGCGTGTCCTTCACCCACACGCCGGACTGGAAGTTCGATGACACCGACGACCCGAGCGCCTCCAGCCGCACGCGCTCGGACAACTGATCGGTGTAAGGCCCGACCACCTCGCCGATGATGTACGTGACGAGCACGATCGGAATGCCGATCTTCAGGAGCGAGCGCAGCGCGGCGCCGGTCGAAAGCCCGGACACGCGAAAGATCGTGAACTCCGAGGCCGCCGCCATCTGCGCGAAAACGTAAATGGCCGAAATCAGCGCGGCGACAGGGATGATCTCGTAGAAGCGCGACGGTGTCTGCAACGCGACGCGCAGCACCGCCAGCGTGAACTTGTAGTTGCCGTGCCCGACCGTGTTCAGCTCGTTGATCAGATCGAAGAAGAAGAACAGGCCCGAGAACGCGAACAGGATGAAGATGAACGCGAGATAGATCTGGCGCGCGAAGTATCGTTCGTAGATGCGCATCACGTCAGGCCCCCTTCGAACCCGTCAGCGACGAGAGCTTGAAGAGCGGGCGGTTGCGTATCCGCAGCCAGAAGATGAACGCGACGAGCGCCCCCACGACGATGTGCAGCCCGACGATGCCCACCCCGAACGAAAGCTTGCCCTGCTCGATCCACGACTGCACGACGTTCAGCAGGTTCGAGTAGGTGAGATAGATCAGCACGGCCATGACGAGATTGATGGTGCGGCTGCGGCGCGGATTCTGATACGAAAGCGGAATGGCGAGCAGCATCAGATTGATGGCGATGAGCGGCAGGCCCGCGCGCCAGGCGAATTCCGCGAGATTCTCGCTGGACGGATTGGCGAGCAGTTCCGGCGTGGAAATGCCGGTCGTCGTGGGCGTGTTGACGACCTGATGACTCAGTATCTTCACACCATAACGCTCGAACTCCATGATGCGGAAGTTGGGCTGCCCGGGCTCGCCGTCGTAGCGGCGGCCGCTGTCGAGCACGATGAAGCGGTCGCCGTCATCGCGCGTTTCGGTGTGGCCCGTCTGCGAGACGATCACGTTGACCTTGCCGCCTTCGGTGCTCGTGACGAACACGTTCTGGACCTTGCTCTGATCCGGCGACATCTTCTCGATGAAGAACACGCGATGGCTCGACGGCGATTCGCGGAACTGCCCCGGCGCGAGCAGCGACACTTCATCGCGCTGCTGAAAGCGCGTCTTGATGAGCTTGCTCTGCTGGTTCGACCAGGGCCAGCCGACGAACGCGAAGAACATGATGAGAATGATGATCGGCGTGGAGAACACGGCGATCGGCTTGATGAGCTGCGTCTGGCTCACGCCCGAGGCGAGCCACACGACCATCTCCGAGTCGCGATACCAGCGCGTGAGCACGAAGAGAATGGAGACGAACAGCGTCACGATCAGCATCACGGCGAGATAACCGATGACGGTGAGCCCGATCAGCACGACGACGTCTTTCGGGTCGACCTGACCCTGCGCCGCGAAGCCGACGATGCGGATCATCATCGTCGTGAGCATGATCGTGAGCAGCACCATGAACACGGCGCCGGCCGTGTACGCGAGTTCGCGCTGCAGGGAGCGTTCGAAGATCATTGAATTTTTGCTTGGAGCCGGCGGGGACGCGGAATCATGCACGCATCTCTGGCGAACGGGGTGGCCATGTGAGCAAACTCGTGCTCACCCTCCGCGCTCACCCTCGTTTCGCGCCTGTGACCGCCGCGGAAAAAATAGCGGATAATTGCGGCTTTCATCCTTCAGCCAAGATTTTATCCGAGGATAAGCGCGATGGACTTTAGCATAAAAGCCTGTGATTGGAGCAAAGGCGAGGCAAATGGTTTCCTTACCGGGAAGTCGGATGTCATCGTCCTCGGCATCTTCGAAGCGCAGACACTCACGGGCGCCGCGCGCGTCATGGACGTCGCCACCAAAGGCCTCATCTCGCGCGTCGTGAAGGCCGGCGACATGAGCGGCCGCGCGGGCACGACGCTGCTCGTGCCCGAAGTGACGGGCATCGGCGCGTCGCGCGTGCTGCTCGTAGGCTGCGGCAAGCAGGATGCCTTCAATCAGAAGGTGTATGGCGAAGCCGTGCGCGCCGCGTGGCGCGTGGTGCTCGGCTCGAAGATCGGCCAGGCGACCTTCACGCTCGCGCAACTGCCGATCCAGGAACGCACTGCCGACTGGGCCGTGCGCGCCGCAATCCTTGCGCTGCGCGAGCTGACCTACAAGTTCACGCAGATGAAGAGCAAGCCCGACAACGGCGCGCGCTCGCTCAAGAAGGTCGTGTTCAGCGTCGATTCCGCCGATGAGAAGGCCGCGAAGGTCGCGGTGAAGCAGGGCGTCGCGATCGCGAACGGCATGGACCTGACGCGTGATCTCGGCAACCTGCCGCCGAACGTCTGCACGCCGACCTATCTCGGCCAGACCGCGAAGAAGCTCGGCCGCGACTGGAAGCTGAAGGTCGAGGTGCTCGGCCAGAAGCAGATCGAGGCGCTCAACATGGGCTCGTTCCTGTCGGTGGCGAAGGGCTCGGTCGAGCCGCCGCAGTTCATCGTCATGCATTATCAGGGCGCGGGCGCGGCCGCCAAGGGCAAGAACGCGCCGATCGTGCTGGTCGGCAAGGGCATCACGTTCGATTCGGGCGGCATCTCGATCAAGCCGGGCGAGGCGATGGACGAGATGAAGTACGACATGTGCGGCGCGGGCTCGGTGTTCGGCACGATGCGCGCGGTCGCCGAGATGGGCCTCAAGCTCAACGTCATCGGCGTCATCCCGACCTGCGAGAACATGCCCGCGGGCAACGCGGTGAAGCCGGGCGACATCATCACGGCGATGAACGGCACGACCATCGAAGTGCTCAACACCGACGCGGAAGGCCGCCTGATCCTGTGCGACGCGCTCACCTACGCCGAGCGCTTCAAGCCCGCCGCCGTGGTCGATATCGCCACGCTCACGGGCGCGTGCATCATCGCGCTCGGCCATCACAACACGGGTCTCTTCTCGAAGGACGACGCGCTCGCGGGCGAGCTGCTCGACGCCTCGCGCGACGCGGTCGACCCGGCCTGGCGCCTGCCGCTCGACGAGGAGTATCAGGACCAGCTCAAGTCGAACTTCGCGGACGTCGCGAACATCGGCGGCCGTCCGGCGGGCAGCGTGACGGCGGCGTGCTTCCTCTCGCGCTTCGCGTCGAACTATCCGTGGGCGCACCTCGACATCGCGGGCACCGCGTGGAAGAGCGGCGCGACGAAGGGCGCGACGGGCCGTCCCGTGCCGCTGTTGTCGCAGTTCCTGATCGATCGCGCCGGCGCTTGAAGAAGGCATGACGCGCATCGACTTTCATACGAACGTCGGCGATCCGCTCGCGTACGCCTGTCGCCTCGCGCGCAAGGCGTACCTGAGCGGCAAGCCGGTCGTCGTGCTTGCCGAACCGAAGCGGCTCGCCGCGTTCGACGAGCAGTTGTGGACCTTTCAGCCGCTCGAGTTCGTGCCGCACTGCATGGCGAAGAGCCCGCTCGCGCAGGACACGCCCGTGGTGCTCACCTCGAATCTCGACGAAGCGCCGCATCATCAGGTGCTCGTCAATCTCGGCGCGCCGGTGCCGGCGCAGTTCGCGCGCTTCGAGCGGCTCGTGGAGATCGTCGGCAGCGACGGCGACGATCTCGCGGCGGGCCGCGAGCGCTATCGCTTCTATCGCGATCGCGGCTACACGATCGAAACGCACAATCAGGGCGGTTGAGCGAACAGAAGGCGCGGGCCCGCCGCGCTACGCTTTCACGGTGAGACACGAGACCCGCCAGGGATAGCCTTGCATGGGACCGCAAGGGCGCCGAAGCGCCAGCCACGGTCGACAGGAGACCAACCGACATGACGAAAAAGCCCGAATCCTTCGATCCGTCCATTCCAGTCCTGACCGATGTCGTCGTGCCCGGCAAGCCGGAATATGCGCGCGCGCCGTCCGCCGACGAGGCCGCGATCGAATACGATGCGGAGTTGATCGCCGAGCGGCTGCGCAGCCGCTTCACGGGATTTCTGACGGGCGATGGACGCCCGCTCATCGAGGAACGCTGCCGCGAGGTGCTGCGCGAGCATTCGGCGCAGCTCGTCTCCGCAATCACGCGCGAGGTCGCGACGGCGCTCGAAGGCAGGATGAGCGAATGGGTGCGCGAGGCGGTCGAGGAGGAATTGCGCCGCCAGCGCGGCGAGTAAGCACGGCTTATCGCAGCGACAGGATCCAGTCCGCGAGCGCGACGGCCTGATCGGACGAAATCTGCGTATTCGCGGGCATCGGCACGGGCCCCCACACGCCCACGCCGCCTTCGACGATCTTGCGCGCCAGTTGCGAGCGCGCACCGTCGACATGCGCATACCTGTGCGCGACGCTGTCGAACGACGGCCCCATGAACGTGCGCGACACCGAGTGGCAGCTCATGCAGTTGTGACTCTGCGCGAAGCCGAGCATCGACGCGTCCGATTGCGCGTGCGCGCTGCCGCAGCCTGCGGCCACCAGCCATGCCGCCGCCAGGTGTCGGCGCCTCATCCGTTTCGAGTCCATGCGTTCTCCCCGATGCATGACTGCATGCGCCCCGGCCTTCGGACGCGTGCCGCATTGTCGCGCTTTTTCGCGTGGCGCATCAATGCCGTTCACGACAACGCAAAGCATCATTGTCGCGTTCGCTGTCGGATGGCGAGCGGTGTTTACCTATACTCCCTTTGCCCGATAGAGCGCCCCGACTCCTGCCCGCGCGCATGAAATGAGTCGGACTCCGAACGCTTCAAAAAAAGCATGCGGCGCGCGAGTTTGCACGCCAGGCGAAACAATGCGGGGTGGCATGCCCAGACCACGATATCGCGAGCACGAAGAGCGGTCACTGGCCGTCGCATTACGTCCCTTGTCCGCGGCGGTTCTGCTCGCTTACACCCTGTCCGCGCACGCGCTGACGACGCTCGGCTCCAGCACGACCTCTCAGACTATCTCCACCGACACCGCGTACCTGATCGACGTGGGCACGGCCATCACGACATCGGCGGGCAACGCCATCAACGTCGAAGGCATCGCGCCCGCCGCGATGACCAACGCGGGCGCGATCGTCAGTTCTACCGATAACGTCGCCGCGGCGGTGCGCTTCGACATCGCCGGTTCGTTCGTCAACGAGGCGACGGGCGCGGTGCTCGGCCAGACGCACGGCGTGCTGTTCAACGACGGCGGCAGCGCCGATGACATCGTCAATCGCGGCGATATCAGCGCGCGCGTGAGTCATGCCATTTCGTATCAGGGCAGCTCGGGCGGCACTGTTGACAACTTCGGCACGCTCAACGCCAATCCGGCGGTGACCCCGAGCACGGACGGCATGTTCCTGGCGTCGTCGGGAAACGTGATCGTGAACAACCATGCGGGCGCCGTGATCCGCTCGGGTACCGGCGACGCATCGTATGGAATCGGCATACGGATAGATGCCGGCACGGCGGTCGTTCAGAACGACGGTCTGATCGAAGGCTTTCATGAAGGCATCGCCAGCAGGACGACACTGACCTCGGCCATCGTGAACAGCGAGACCGGCGTCATTCGCGGCAACCTCGCGGCCGGCGTGAGGCTCGGCCAGGGCAGCACGCTCGAGAATCACGGCGCGATCTCCAGCGTCTCCGACCCGGCCATCGTGCTGTTCGGCGCGAACAACGTCGTGACGCTGGGCACGGGTTCTTCGCTGAGCGGCGGCGCGAATGCCGCCGTGTCCAGTCTCGCGGCCGGCAACGCGATCGTCCTGACGGGAACGGGCACCGAGCCGGGCAATTTCGTCGCGGCGGCCGATTCCGGCTTCGCACGCTTGAGCGCGAGCGCGAACAGCCACTGGACGCTCAACGGCTTCGCGAGAATGGGCGGCACGTCGGCCGCGACCGTCGATGTCGCGGGCGCGCTCACCTTGGGCGGCACGGTGTTCAACGCGGGCGGCGGCGCGACCGTCGCACCGGCGGGCATGCTCACGCTCGGCACCGGCGGCGCGGGCGGCATGGTCACGGGCAATCTCGTCAATGACGGACTGCTGCGTTTCAATCGCAGCGACGAGTTCTCCTTCGATGGCCTGCTGAGCGGCAACGGCGCGCTGGTGCAGGCGGGCAGCGGCACGGCCGCGCTGACGGCCGCGGGGTCGTCGCAGGGCGCGGTCGGCGTCGATGCCGGGACGCTCGCGCTGCGCCAGCCGGGCGCGTTCAATGCGGCGAGCTACGCGACGCGCGCGGGCGCGAGCACCGCCATCGCGGCGGATGCGACGCTGAACGTGGCGACGGGCTTCCAGCAGGCGCCCGGCGCCGCGCTCATCGTGGCGCTGGGGCAGGCACAGCCGATCGTCACGGCCGCCACCGCGGGCCTGAACGGCGCGCTCCTCGTGAGCGGCTTCGGCGCCACCGCGCCCAGTACGGCGAGCGCACTCGCGAGCACGCGCTTCACGGTGATCCACACGACGGGCGGCATTGCGGGAGACTTCGCGAGCGTCGGCTTCGGCGGCGTCGCGAGCCCGGTGGATTATCTGACGCTCGACGGCGCGAAGTCGGTCGATGCGCGCGATTACACCGTCGGCTTCGGCCTGAGCTGGCTCGCGGGCGCAGCGCGAGGCAATGGCGTGTTCACCCTCGCCGGCGTGGCGGACGTCTTCAACGCCGATGTGCCGCTCGCCGATCAGGCAGGCCCCTTCGCGAGCGGCTGGGACGGCCGCACGCTGACCAAGAACGGCGCCGGCGCGCTCATCCTGTCGGCGGCGAGCGCCTACACCGGCGCCACCATCGTAAACGGCGGCGTGCTGCGCGCCGGCGTGGCGAACGCGCTGGTCAACAGCGCGAATGTCGACATCGCGAGCGGCGCGACGCTGGATGCCGGCGGCCTTTCGCAGCAGGTCAACAACCTGAGCGGCGTGGGGCGCGTGGCGCTGGGCGGCGCGACGCTCATCGCACAGAACACCACGGACACCGCGTTCAGCGGCGTGATCGACGGCGACGGGCGAGTTGTCAAGCGCGGCGGCGGGGCGCTCGCGTTCGGCGGCGTCAATCGCTACAGCGGCGGCACGAGCGTGGAGGCGGGCACGCTCGTCGCGCTGGGCGGCGCGGCGCTCGGCAGCGGCACGGTCGCCAACGGCGCGACGCTGCGGCTCGACTTCGCGAGCGACGGCGTCCTTGCGAATACGCTGTCCGGCGCGGGCGCGCTCGTCAAGAGCGGCAGCGGCGCGGCGACGCTCGTCGCGCCCGGATCGGCGCAAGGCAGCGTATCGGTCGATGCGGGCGCGCTGCGTTTCTTCCGCAACGGCGGGTTTTCGGTGAGCGGCGACTACGTCACGGCCGCGGGCGCCTCGACGTTCCTGTCGGGCCAGTCGCAACTGGCGGTCGGCAATCGCTTTGCGGTGGAGGGCACGCTCAACAGCGTCGTCGGCAGCGCGGAGCCAGCCGTCACGGCGGGCACGGCGATGATCGGGCCGGGTGCGGTCTTCAACGTCGCGGGCTACTCGGCGGCGGCGACGGCGAGCGCCAGCCAGCTCGCCGGCGGCGTCTTCACCGCGATTCACACGGCCGCGCCCGGCGCGCTTTCCGGCGCGTTCGGCACGGTTCGCATCGGCGGATCGTCGAGCGCGGCCGATTATCTGACGTTGACGAGCGCCTATACCCCGCAGAACTTCGACATCGGCCTCGGGCTGACGTGGTACGCGGCGCACGGCGCGTCGCCGCAGACGGCCAATGGCCTCTTTACGCTTCCCGCCGCCGCCGACCTCTTCGACATGGACGTAGTCCTCGCCGATCAGCCCGCAAACGCCGTCACCGGCTGGGACGGCAGGACGCTCACGAAAGCGGGCGCGGGCACGCTGCAGCTGTCGAAGGCGAACGCCTATACCGGCACTACCACGGTCACGGGCGGCACGCTCGCGGCGGGCGCGCCGAACGTGATCGCCGGCAGTTCGCAACTGACGCTGGGCACGGGCTCGACCTTCGATCTGCGCGGCTTCGACCAGCGCGTCAACGATCTGCAGGGGGCGGGCGGCATCGCGCTCGGCGGCGCGGCGCTGACGGTGAACAGCGCGGCGGATTCGCTGTTCGGCGGCGTGATCGGCGGCACGGGCGCGCTCACGAAAATCGGCGCGGGCACCCTGACGCTCACCGGCGACCACACGTTCGCGGGTCCGACGACCATCGCCGCCGGCGTGCTGCGCTTGGGCGCGGGCGGCGCGACGGGCAGCGTGGCGGGCGACATCGTCGATGATGGCGTGCTCGTCCTCGAGCGCGCCGACGACTACGTGTATCGCGGCAGCATCAGCGGCGCGGGCGATGTCGTGCAACAGGGCCGCGGCAACGTCACGCTGACGGGCGCGCACACCTACGCCGGCACGACCGCGGTGAACGCGGGCGCGCTGATCCTCGCCGATGGCGCATCGCTCGCGGGCACGCGGCAGGTGACGGTGGCGCAGGGCGCGACGCTCGGCGGCTACGGCACGGTCGGCGGCGCGGTCGTCAACAACGGCCTGCTCGCCGTTGCGGACGCCGCGCCGGGTTTCGCGGGCGGTCCGGCGGGGCAGTTTCGCGTCGGCGGCGCGTTCACCAACAACGGCGAGATCCGCATGCAGAGTCCCACGCCCGCGAGCACGCTGGTCGTCGGCGGCGACTACGCGAGCAACAACGGCCGGCTCGCGCTCTCCACGGTGCTGGCCGGCGACGGCTCGGCCACCGACCGCCTCGTCGTGCGCGGCGGCACGGCGGGCAGCACGCTCGTCACCGTCGAGAACGCCGGGGGCGGCGGGGCGCAAACGAACCAAGGCATCCGCATCGTGGAAGTCGACGGGCGCTCCGACGGCACCTTCACGCTCGACGGGCGCGTGGTCGCGGGTGCGTACGAATATCGCCTGCTGCAGGGCGGCGCGTCGACGCCCGGCGACGGCGACTGGTATCTGCGCTCGTCGTCGGATGCGCCGGGGCCCGCGCCGCGCCCCGAGCCGGGCGCCTATCTCGGCAACCGGCAGGCCGCGCAGGACATGTTCACGCTGACGCTGCACGACCGTGCGGGCTTCGCCGATCCGTTTGCCGATCCGCTCTCCGGCCAGCAGGGAAGCGGCGATTCGACGGCGTGGGCGCGCACGAAGGGCGCGCACACCGACAGCCAGGCGGCGGGCGGGCGCCTCGGCGAATCGACGGATGGCGCGCTCGTGCAGGCGGGCATCGACGTGCTGCAGCGCGTGTCGGACGGGCATCGCTGGCAGGCGGGCGTGATGGCGGGCTACGGCTCCGCGACGACCGATGCGAGCGCGCAGCGCGGCGGCTCGGGCGCGCGCGGCAGCACCAACGGCGCGAGCGCCGGAGTCTACGCGACCTGGCGCGGCGACGCCTGTTCGGCGGCTGGCCCGTATGTCGATACCTGGCTGCAATACGCCCACTTCGACAACACCGTCAAGGGCGACGGCCTCCCAGGCGAGAGCTACGCGAGCCGCGTCTGGGCGGGCTCGATCGAGGGCGGCTGGGCATTCGCGCTCGGCGCGACGGCCACGGGCTTCGTTCTGCTCGAACCGCAGGCGCAGGCCATCTACACGAACTATCACGCCGACGACCACACCGAAAGCAACGGCACCGTCGTTCACGCCGGCGACGGCGGCGGCTTCACGACGCGCATCGGCATGCGGCTCTTTCACGCGCCCGCGTCGCAGGCGTCGCCCGGATGGCTGCCGTTCCTCGAGCTGAACTGGTGGCACGACACGCGCATCGCGTCGGTCGCGTTCAATGACGTGACGGTCTCGCAGGACGGGCCGCGAAATCGCGTCGAGGTGAAGGTGGGCGCGCAAGGCCAGATCGGCCGGCAATGGCGCGTGTGGGGAAATCTGGGGTATCAGCAGGGCGGGGGCGGTTATCGCAGCTATCAGGGGCTTCTGGGCGCGCGATACCTCTGGTGACGCGATGCCGCACAGGAAAAACGGCGGGCGCGCGAACC
>NZ_FCOB02000002.1 GCF_001545075.1 Caballeronia ptereochthonis | reverse complement strand
CTTCTGGCCCCTGCACGAACCGCTACAGCGGCTCATTGCCGACCTCGCGCGCTTACTTGAGCAAATCGCACCGCATCTCTCCAACCGCGCTGCCGCCTAAAAAACAAACCCCACGTTCCGAAAAACATGGGGTTCGTCAGCAGTCTGAGGGCGCGCGATTGCGAGGCGCGAAGCCGGGAACGTGCACGAAGAAGGTCCGACGCAAGACCGCACGTATCCCAGTGGGGGAAATTGAGGCCTCGTCGAAACGAAGGGTAAGGTCGGGAAAACCAAGCTTTGACCTAGCACAATCCGATTCGATAGCGCCCCCCCTTGCTGGGCGCTTCGTCTTTCAAGCTCCTGCGAGGAACGAATCCTCGTCTGCGGGCGGCGGCGCGTCGAGGTAATCGGCCCACGCTTGCATGATGGGGCGACGGTCCTTGAGGAAGCGAGTTCGCTCGCAGGTTTGTTCAACGCCGCTGCGCTTATCGTGGGCGATGACTGACTCGGCAATCTCTTTCTTGATGTCTTTGTAGGTGTCGCCCACCCATGTGCGCAGCGTCGAGCGAAAACCGTGCGTCGAGGCTTCGCCGATCTGATAGCCCAAATCGCGCAGCACGTCATTCACGCGACTATTGGCGACCGGCGTTCCTTCGCGCGACGGGAAAACAAGGTCGTCGGGATGATGATCGCCCGGCAGCGCTTCAAGGAACGCGACCACCTGACGCGGCAGCGGGATTTCGTGAATATGCCTCTTCTTCATCCGATCCGGGGGAATCGTCCAGATGCGCCGTTGAAGATCGAATTCTTTCCAGCACGCAGCAGCGGCTTCGATATACCGGGCGCCGGTGTAGGTCACCAGCCAGAGGGCGCGACCGTCATTGTCAGTCCGGCCTGCCAGCTTTTGGACGAAATCATGTGCTTCCTGATAAGGCAGTGAGGACCGCGGCATGGCGACATGGACATGCTTGACGATTAGATGCTCGATACGACCGTCGTAGCGGGCTGGATTCGGGCCGTTGCGCGATCCGCGCGTCGTTGCTCAGTCGAGAATGTTCTCGATGCGACTCCGAACGTTCCGGGCCGTCTTATGTTTTCCCGTCCAGATCGGTTTCAGGATTGAGACGATGTGGTCCGTCTCTATGTCCGCCACGTCGAACGCGCCAATGACCGGCTCCGCGTAGTCACGCATGGTTTGCCGCCAGTCGTGCGCCGTGCGCTTGCCGGTCCAGCCGGCTTCGTGCGTCTCGATGTAGAGCGCGGCCGCTTCTTTGAAGGTGAGCCGGAGCGCAGTCTTTCGCTTCGATGCTGCGCGCACAGAGAACTTTGCGGCGCGTGGGTCGATGCCGGCTTCATGTCGCCAACTCAGTTCATGCAAGACTGGCTTGCGGCTCAGCGGACAAAGGATGCGGCTGCATAACTCGGGGCCTCTGAAAGGCGAAAAACCGAGGGAAGCTCACATATCCACATATGCAAAAACAAAAAACATCCACAAGACGCCACAACACAAAGCTCAAAGCTGCGAATCGAGCAACGCGATGCCTCGCTCAAGCATTTTTTCGGCAAACGGACGCCCACGCCACTCATCGAGCGTAATGCGTTTCGCGCAAGAAACGTCGTCATCGAAAATAGCCGTCTGACGGCGCGCGAACTCGCGGTCGTAGATGTTGAGGTTGGCCTCGTCGTTCAGCTTGAACGAGCGGCTGTCGAAGTTCGTCGAGCCGACCGACACGAGAAATTCGTCCACCACGATGAGCTTGCAGTGGAACATCGTCGGCTGATACTCGTACATCTCCACGCCCGCCGCGAGCAGGTCGCCCCAGCATGCGCGCGACGCCTCCCGCACCGTGTGCGTGTCGATGCGCTTGCCCGGCGTGATGATCCGCACCTTCACGCCACGCTTCGCCGCCTCGACGATCGCGTTGATCGTCAGCTTGTCCGGCACGAAGTACGCACTCGACAAGTGGATGGAACGGGTCGCGGCAGTGATCGCCATGAGGTACATCAGCTGCATGTCGTCGCTGCCACCGGAGGGCGAACTGCTGAACATGTGCGCGAGCCCGTCGCCCGCGACCGCGATTTCCGGAAAGTAGCGCGGGCCGTGCAGCACGTTGCCGCTCGCCTTGATCCAGTTGTCCATGAAGACCGCCTGCATCTGCCCGACCGCCGGACCTTCGACGCGAAAGTGCGTATCACGCCAGTGCTTCTCGTCCTGCGCATGCCCGGTCCACTCCTCGGCAATGCCCACGCCGCCCGTGAAACCGATGCGTCCGTCCATCACGAGCAGCTTGCGGTGCGTGCGGTCGTTCATGCGCCCAAGCCCCGTCCAGTGCGGCTTGTGATACTGGATGACCTCGGCGCCCGCCTCGCGCAGCATGCGCAAATAGCGCTTGTCCATCTTCGACGAGCCAACCCAGTCGAGCAGCACATGCACCGCGACACCCGCGCGCGCCTTGTCCGAAAGCGCATGGGCGATCTCCTCGCCGATCGCGCCGGACCAGTAGATGAAGGTTTCGAAGGTGATCGTCTGTTGCGCCGAGCGGATGCCGTCCAGCATCGACGGAAAGATCTCGTCGCCGTTCACGAGCACCTCGAAGCGGTTGCCCTCGACGACGGGCGGCCCGAGCAGCAAGCCCATCGAGCGCATGAACTGCGGATCGTCGCTTGCGTACTGGCGTTCGATCCGGTGCTCGATCTTCTTTTCACCGCTCGACAAGTTCGCGATCACGAGCACCACGACGAGGGTAACGACAACGGTCAGGGCAATCAGGGCAATCGTCGGCATGCGCGGGCCTCGCAAAGCGAACATCCGTCCGAAACCATCAGTGTACGAGGGTTCCGGAGGGCGCATGGCCCCGCTTCGCTCAGCTCTTCGCCTGCAACCAGCCCTGTTCCTTGCCGAGCTTCGCGATCTGCTTTGCGATTGAATCAGCAAGGCGCTTTTCGTCGGACGAGACTCCCGCGTGCTTCGTCTCCGATACCGCGTGCAAGCCGCCCGACACCGCGAGCGAACTCGCAACATGCCCCGCCGCCGCGCCGATACCCGCCATCTCCGCGACGCCAGGAGCGTGGCCACTGTCGGCCTTCGCGTCGAATTGCTCGAGCAGCTGCGGCGCGCCGTGCGCGGGCTTGAAGACGAGCTGCACGGTCGCGCCGACCTTGCTTTCGCCTGCGCCGAGACCGATCAGCATGCGGCGCCGGCGATTGCCCGCGTCGATCGTGTTGAAGTTGCCAACGACCTCGAGCACGTTCTGGTCGTCCGACGGCGGCACGTCGGCGCGAATGGCGCGCAGGCCCATCGACTGGAGCTTCGCGACGATCTCGTTCGCCACTTCCTCACGCGCCGCGATCGCGTCCTGCGTCGCTTTGTCGGCCTGCGAGCCGCCGGAGAACGCCGAGCCGATCTTCGAGATCATGCCGTGGTTGTCGAGCTTCACGTCGCTCGCGTCGCTGGCGAAGGCGTAGACGTAAATGTTGTCGAGCCCCACGGCGGGCGTGGCCGCGACGGTCTGCACGGTTTGAGCGCCGGATCGGCCGTACTGGCTCGCGGCTTGCGCGGGGTTGCTCGCGCAGCCCGCCAGCAGCGCCGTGCCGACGACGAGCCCCACGAGCGCCGCGCCGCGCGCCTTCCTGAAGGTCGTGTTGAGCGAGGAAAATTTGATCGGGTTGGACATGATGCATCTCCGGAAAAACGTGGAATCGTTGGCTCGTTCGTACCGCGCGATGAGGAGGCTGCCGTGCTGCTGCGCTCCTTATCCGTGATCTCGTCTGTGCGTGATACGGCTCTCGGTTCTCGTTGCTGCCCTGGCTCCCGGTCACGCAGACGCAACTATGCTCGATGGCCCCGGCGCGCGCCATCGAGCATTTATGTCGCAACGTTTCACGCCCCGCAAAGCCTTATGGAACAAGGCTTGCGCGATTTTCGGAACGTGGCGTCCGGCGCCCGCCGATGCACCGTTCATGCAGGTTTCCCGTGCTTCTGGTTAACTTCTGACCAACACATCGCGCTATGCGCGATGCATCCCGTCAAATCTTTTTGAAGGAGCAGACATGGACCTCAAGATCGCCAACAAGCTCGCATTGGTATCCGGATCGACGAAGGGCATCGGCCACGCCATCGCGGTGGCGCTCGCGCGCGAAGGTGCGCGCGTGATCGTCAACGGCCGCTCGCAGTCGTCAGTCGATGCCGCCCTCGCCAGACTGCGCGAACACGTGCCGAACGCGCAGGCCGAAGGCTTCGCCGGCGACGTCTCCGAGGCCGCGGCGGTCGACGCGCTCGTCGCGCGCTTTCCGCACGTCGATATTCTCGTGAACAACATGGGCATCTTCGACCCGAAGCCGTTCGAAGAAATCTCCGACGAGGAATGGCTGCGCTTTTTCAACGCCAATGTGATGTCTGGCGTGCGGCTCTCGCGCGCCTATCTGCCGAAGATGAAGGAGAAGAACTGGGGCCGGGTCGTGTTCATCAGCAGCGAGAGCGGCATTCAGATTCCCGTCGAGATGATTCACTACGGCCTCACCAAAACGGCGCAGCTCGCCCTCTCGCGCGGACTCGCCGAAACCTGCACGGGAACGGGCGTGACGGTCAACGCGGTTCTGCCAGGGCCGACGAGCTCCGAAGGCGTCACGGACTTCGTCGAGAAGCTCTCGGGCGGCAAGAGCTTTGATGAGTTCGAGGCGCAGTTCTTCGAGGAAGCGCGCCCGACCTCGATTCTCAAGCGCTTCATCACGCCCGAAGAAATCGCGAACATGGTGGCGTACGTGTGCTCGGAATTGTCGTCGGCGACGAACGGCGCCGCGCTGCGCGCGGACGGCGGCGTCGTGCGCGCGGCGTTCTGATGCGGCGCGCGATGGAACCTGTCCGACCATCGCGGGCAACTTTGAAACCCTGACTTCCCGGAGCCCCCATGCGATTCGACTACAAGACATTCCACATCGATTGCACCGCGCGTCACGATGAGGACGGGAATTACTACGCGCACGCCCGCATTACGCGTGCGCCTGGCGAGCCCACGACGCATGTGGAAGTCTTCGAATCCGGCGACCTCGATGCCTTCGCGAGCGAATCGGATGCCGTTCACTGCGCGCGCGCGTGGGCCATCGAGTGGTGTGACGAAGCACCGGGCTGAGCTTCGCGTTCCTCTCCAGAAACGTGGTCTGACGCCCGCACGGCACGGCGATTGCGCAATGTAAGCCGCGCAGCCGCAACGTCCAGCGAGGCGGCGCGCATCACCACAACCGATCAACGGGAGGACACCATGAAGAACGCAAAGCGAGGCTTGCTGATTTCGGCAATGATGCTGAGCCTGTCGGGCGCGGCGTTGGCGCAGGGAGCGGGCGGCGGAGCGGGAGGCGGCACGGCGGGCGGCAACGGAGCCGGCCAGGGCGGCACCGGCATGAGCACGCCGAACAGCAACGGCGAGACAGGCGCGACCTCGAACGCATCCGGCGCTAACACGATGGGCTCCACGCAAAGCTCGGGCAGCAAGATGCACAAGCCCAAGAAGAGCGACTCGGATTCAGGCACCTCGAGTGGCGGCGCCGCCAAGTCGTACTAAGCGTCGATCTGCACGCCCGGACCGCATGAAGGTCCGGGCCAGCTCTTCCGTCCAGGCTTCGTTTAGCGGCTAATTTAATAAGCGCTTACCGCCGCATCGGCTCGTCCCTGCAAAAGGATCCCCACCAGATAGGGATTTCGCGCATCCCCGCATCGCCGTAACTTAGCCCTCGAGCGCCTTCTGTCGCGTTCGACGCGTCTTTCCATTTGCTCGTCGAACGAAAACACGTATCGGCCACCCCGCATCGTGCCGGCGCTTGCGCGACCGCATGCTCCATCACGGCCGCACGCGCTCGATCCCATCCGTCGACAAAGCTGCAAGGAGTCCGAGAATCGCGTTTCCCGGCTGCCTGTGCATGCATTATTTCAAGGAGCTGGAAAATGAAGCCCAGGATCAACCCCAAACTCATCGCCATGATGGCCGCCTGCGCGATCGTCGCCAATGTTGCCGGCATCGGCGCCGCGCGCGCGCAAGGCATGCCCGCCGACGCGCAGCAACTCATCCAGACGATGCGCCCGATGGTCATGTCGCAGGCCACGCCCGAGCAGTCGCAAACCGCCGCGACGCCCGCGCAGCAAGCGGACGATTCCGCCTACGGTGGCACGACGGCCGGCGCGAGCGCCTCCGCGAGCGGCCGCCGTCAAGGCTGCACCGACATGCCGCGCTGCGACGTCTTCTTCGGTCAGTAACCGCGCGAAGTCATGCGTCGCGGACGCGTTCCGCGACGCCCCGCTCGACGCAGGTCGTCCACGCGAATCTCGCGCTGACCGACTCGCCCGGTTGCAGCACCGCGCCGCCCTTCATCGCGCGATCGACATCGAGATTGATCCAGTCCGCCACGTTGCTCACCGGCTCCACGCACAGCAGCCCGGGATGCGATGCCGGCGCGTAGACCACAAGGTGATCGAAAGGAGTTTCGGCATCGAGCATGATCGAGCGGCCTTCGTCGGGCCACGCGATCGTCGCCGCGCGCGACCAGCCGGCAAAATTGTTGTCGAGATCGAACGCATCGGCGGACATGCCTTCCACGGACGCCATCGCGTCGACGCAAGCATGCGGGCCGGCATGCGTCGGCAGGAGATCGGGCGTGCTGTGCCACATCGCGGCGACGCGCGCGTGAATGCGCGTGTTGCGCGTGCGCGGATAGTAGGGGTGATGTCCCATGCCGAAAGGCATCGGCCGATCGGACAGATTACGCGCCGACATCGTGACCGCTAGCGCATCGGCATCGAGCGCGATGTCCTGCGTCGCTTCGTATGCAAACGGCCAATGATGCGCCGCCTCGCGCGAAGGCTCATGCCGAAGATGCAGGCGCGCACGCGATTTCGACGTATCGCCCACGCGCCAGGGCAAGCGCCACGCATTGCCGTGCAGCGCATGCGCGAAGCCGTTGCCATCGCCGGAAAGATCGACGAGCGCACCGTCGAACACGAAGCGCGCATCGCGAATGCGATTGCAATACGGCAGGAGCGGAAAGCTCGCCATGCCCAGCGGGTCGCGCGCGGCAAGCGCTGCGGGCGTCGCGGGACGCAGCCAGTCGATCACGCGTTCACCGTGTGTCTCGTCGAAAGCCGCGATCGCTCCGCCGACCGCCGGCGCAAGCAGCACGCGCCGCTCGCCATGACGCAGCTCGACGAGCTGATCGGAAGGCGCGGCGCTCAATATGCGAACTGCCGGTAGCTTTCGTCAAAGACGCGCGCCGTCTTCTCGACCAGGGGATTGAAACGCAAGAGACGCCGCGCACGCGCGGGCAATCCGGCCAGGACATCGCGCGGCACGTCGATGCGCACCTCGGGCCGGAAATACCACGCGCGGCTGTAGCCGATCACGACCATCGGCCGCGGCTCGCCGGTCAGGTTCGGCGTGCCGCGATGCAGGCCGCGCACGTCGCGGATCAGCACGTCGCCGACGCGCATCGGCACGCGCTCGGCTGCAAAGCGTCCTGCCTGCAGGCCGGCAAAGGCTTCGTCGCGCGACATGCGATGCGTGCCGCGCGTCGTTTCGAGCGGGCCATTATGGTCATCGACATCGACGAGCGGAAAATTCACCGCAAGCTGGAACGAAGGCGTTTCGGGCGCGTCCTCGAAAAGCGGCGGCGTGTCGCGATGCCAGTCCTGATATTCCGATCCGAGCACGGGCGTGTCGGTGGCGAGCTGGCACATCACCGGATCGCGCCCCGCGACGCGCTCGACGATGCCCACGATGTCCTCGTCACAGAAGATCGACGGGTCCGCGAATTCGCCTTCGAAGGGCAAGGTCACGTAGTAACGCCCCGGCCCGCGATTGCCGTTCGCATCGGCGTCGACGTGCGGCTTCAGCAAAGGCGCGAACGCGTCCCGCCAGGCTTCGAGTGTGGCGCGCGGGAAATGATCGCGCAGCATGACGATGCCCTCCCGTTCGAACGCTTCGGCGAGCGCGTCCCGCGTGCCCTCGTCGTACTTGCCCATGCGCTGTCTCCTCGTTGCCGGTTCGAGAAAAGAATCGCACGCACGTAATCCCTTCGTCAATATTATTAGTAATAACCGGTGGAAACCCTGATCTGATACATGCAGTCTCGCGTGCTTTTCGCGTTGTTCATCACTAATATTAGTGGTAAATTTCTCTGGCCCGTGACGCATCGTTCGTGAAGAGTTGAGCCGCCCGACGCGGCACGCACAATGAAAAAATCCACGCAACGCCGCCCGACGATGACCGACATCGCGAAACTCACCGGCGTATCGCAATCGACGGTCTCGCTCGTGCTGAACAACGCGAGCGGCGCGAAGTTCTCCGACACCACGCGCGACAAGGTGCTGCGCGCCGCGCAGGAACTGGGCTACCGTATGACGCAGCGCGAGCCGGTCGCGGCGCTCGAGAGCGAGGGCGAGCGCAATCTGATCGTCTATCTGGCCGATGAAATCTCGACGAGCCCGCATCCGGTCGTGAGCATCGACGGCGCGCGCGACGCCGCGTTCGCCAATGGCCGCATGCTCGCGGTCTACTCGACACACGGCAACGCGGAGATCGAAGCCCGCGTGCTCGACGCGACGCTCGGCAATCCGAACGTGCTCGGCGTGATCTACGCGACGGTGTACACGCGCCGCGTCACGCTGCCGGCCGCGCTCGCCAGGGTGCCGACCGTGCTGCTCAACTGCTATGCGAACGAGGCGAACGTGTCGTCGGTCGTGCCGGCCGAAGTCGCGGGCGGGCACACGGCGACCGATCACCTGCTGGCCGCGGGTCACAGGCGCATCGGCTATATCAACGGCGAACCCTGGCAGGACGCGGCGCGCGATCGCCTGAAGGGTTATCGCACGGCGCTCGCCACGGCCGACCTGCCGTTCGCGCCGGAACTCGTGCGCGAAGGCGACTGGAGTCCCGGCACGGGCTTCGAGCAGACGCTCTCGCTGATGCGCGAGGCGAATCCGCCGACCGCCATCTTCTGCGCGAACGACCTGATGGCGCTCGGCGCGATCGAGGCGCTGAAGCAGCTCGGCCTGCGCGTGCCCGACGACGTCTCCGTGCTCGGCTACGACGACCAGGAAATCGCGCGGCATACGCATCCGCCGCTCTCGACCGTCGTGCTGCCGAACTACGAGCTCGGCCGCTGGGCGGTCGAGACGCTCCTGCAGGAAGAACAGAACCGCGCGGCGGGCGCGCCCGTGCGACGCCGCACCGTCAAGCTCGACGGACCGCTGATCGAGCGCGGCTCGGTCAGGGTAATTACCGAAGCAAAGCAGCTGGCGACTAATAATATTAGTGATTGACCGTTAATAAAACGCGATGAAATAATCGTCGCACTCGCAAGGACGCAGCACTGAAACTCTCGCAGCAGGCAGACCGGGCAACACAAGCATCGGCATCACTAGAAAAAGGCAAACCATCCTATGGAGGAAGACATGCTGTCGCTAGAGAAGAAATCGCGCCTGGGCCCGCGCCCGCTCGCTGCCGCACTGACCGCCCTGACGCTCGCGGCCGGCTTCACCGCCGCCCACGCCGCTGATGACGGCCTGCCGAAGATCCCGAACAAGAAGCCGCTGAAGGTCGGCTTCGCGCAGACCGAGAGCAACAATCCGTGGCGTCTTGCGGAAACGAAGAGCTTCAAGGAAATCGCGGCGAAATGCGGCTGGCAGATGGTCATGACCGACGCCAACAGCTCGGCGGCCAAGCAGGTCTCGGACATCCAGAGCATGATCGCGCAGCACGTCGACCTGCTCGTGTTCCCGCCACGCGAGGAGAAGCCGCTCGCGCCCGTGGTCTTGCAGGCGAAGAAGGCCGGCATTCCGGTGATTCTCGTGGACCGCAACATCGACCAGTCGATGGCCAAGGCGGGCAAGGACTACATCACGTTCATCGGTTCCGACTTCATCGATCAGGGCCACCGCGCCGCCGACTGGCTCGTGAAGGCGACCAACGGCAAGGCGACGATCATCGAACTTGAAGGCTCGACGGGCGCGTCCGCCGCGAACGACCGCAAGAAGGGCTTCGACGAAGTGATCGCAAAGAATCCGGGCATGAAGATCGTCGCGTCGCAAAGCGGCGACTTCGCGCGCGACAAGGGCCGTCAGGTGATGGAGACGCTGCTCCAGGCGCATCCGGACGTGACCGCCGTCTACGCGCACAACGACGAAATGGCGCTCGGCGCGATCGCCGCGATCAAGGCCGCGGGCAAGCAGCCGGGCAAGGATATCGTGCTCGTGACGATCGACGGCACCAAGGGCGGCCTCGAAGCCATCAAGGCCGGCGAACTCGGTGCAAGCGTGCAGTCGAGCCCGTTCTTCGGACCGCTCGCCTGCGATGTCGCGCAGAAGTACGCGAAGGGCGAAACGATCCCGCCGTGGGTCAAGGTGTCGGATCGCTTCTACGACAAGAGCAACGTCGACGCGAGCATGCAGTACGGGTATTGAGCGAAGTGTGCGTGTCTTGCGGGCGCCTGATCGAGGGCGCTCGCTTTTTCATTTCGATGGACCTCACGGCATGGCTCAGACTCCCCTACTCGACATGCAGGACATCGACATCGCGTTCGGCGGTGTCGCCGCGCTCAAGCGCGCGCGCCTGAGCGTCGCGGCGGGCGAAGTGCACGCGCTGATCGGCCAGAACGGCGCGGGCAAGTCCACGCTGATCAAGATTCTCACCGGCGCGTATCGCAAGAGCGCGGGCACGATTCGCTTCGATGGCCGCGAGGTCGATTTCCGCACGCCGAAGGACGCGCGCGAGGCGGGCATCAGCACGATCTATCAGGAGATCAACCTCGTGCCGTTCCGCTCGGTCGCAGAGAACATCTTCCTTGGACGCGAGCCGCGCAGGTTCGGCTTGATCGAATGGAAGACCGTGCAACGGCGCGCGTCGGAACTGCTCGAATCGTTCGGCTTGCATATCGATGTGAAGAAGCCCGTGCGCGAATATTCCACCGCGATTCAGCAGATGATTGCGCTCGCGCGCGCCGTATCGTCGGATGCCAGGATGGTCATCATGGACGAATCGACCTCCTCGCTCGACGAGCGCGAAGTCGAGTTGCTCTTCACCGTCGTGCGCCGCTTGCGCGACGACGGGCGCGCGGTGATCTTCGTCTCGCACCGGCTCGACGAACTGTATGCGCTATGCGATCGCGTCACCGTGATGCGCGACGGACAGACCGTCGCCGAAAACACGATGCAGGAGATGGACAAGCTGAAGCTCGTCACGACGATGCTCGGCCGCACGCTCGCCGCCGTCGTGCACGAGGACAGCGCGGTGAAGGAGGCGAATCTCGCGAAGCGCGGGCCCGTGACGCTCGCGGCACAGGGCCTTGCCGCGGGCGCGAAAGTCACGGACGTCTCGCTCGACGTGCATGCCGGCGAAGCGGTCGGCCTCGCGGGCCTGCTCGGCTCGGGCCGCACGGAAACGATGCGTCTGCTCTTCGGCGCGGACCGTCCCGCGCAGGGCACGCTTTCCGTGGGCGGCGAAAGTGCCGCGTTCAGGTCGCCGAAGGACGCGATCGCACGTGGCGTCGCGTATCTGACGGAAGACCGCAAGGCGGAAGGCATCGTGCCCGAACTCTCGGTGCGCGACAACCTGACGCTCGTCTGCCTGCCCGCGCTCACGAAGCGCGGCGTGGTCGACGTGGCGAAGCAGCGCGAGATCGTCGATGGCTTCATCGAATCGCTCGGCATCAAACTGCGCTCGCCGGACCAGCCGATACGCGAGCTGTCGGGCGGCAATCAGCAGAAGGTGCTGCTCGCGCGCTGGCTCGCGACGCATCCTCGCCTGCTGCTGCTCGATGAACCGACGCGCGGCATCGATGTCGGCGCGAAGGCCGATGTCGCGAAGATCGTGCGCGAGTTGCGCGATGCGGGGCTTGCGGTGCTGCTGTCCGCGTCGGAACTGGAAGAGCTGACGGCCGTGGCCGATCGCGCGGTGGTGATCCGCGATGGCGAGACGGTCGCGCAACTGGATGGCGCGCAGATGAACGAGGCGTCGATCATGGATGCGATCGCGTACGGTGCGGGAGAGCAATCGACGCTGGCCGAGGCGGTGGAATCGACGGCGCGAGGAAGCGAATGATGATCGACAAGACGCAACCGGCCGCGGCGTCCATGGCGCAGGAACCGGTGAAGAAGAAGCGCGGTGTCGCGATTCAGCGCGAGATCGCCGTGCTGCTCGCGATGGTCGTCTTCAACCTCATCTTCACGCAGCACTTCGTGTCGCTGCAGACGTTCAACGTGAATCTCACGCAAGTGGTGACGATCGTGATCGTCGGCATCGGCATGACGCTCGTCGTCGCGACGGGCGGCATCGACTTGTCGGTGGGCGCGTCTATGGCGATTGCCGGCGCGCTCGCGCCGATGCTCTTCATGAACATCGAGGGCCCGCTCGGCATTCTGCTCGCGTTCACGCTGCCGATACTGGCCGCCGCCGCATGCGGCATCTTCAACGGCTTGCTGGTGACGCGGCTCAACGTGCAGCCTATCGTCGCGACGCTGGTGTTGTTCATCGCGGGGCGCGGCATCGCGCAGGTCATCACCGACGGCAGCCTGCAGGCGTTCAACAATCCCGCATTTCAGTGGATCGCGCTGGGCAAGATCGCGGGCGTGCCGTTCCAGATCCTGCTGATGCTCGTGCTCGTCGCCCTCTTCACGTGGATCGTGCGCAAGACGCTGTTCGGCAAGTACCTGCTCGTGACGGGCGGCAACGAGGACGCCGCGTATCTTTCCGGCATTCCGACCGCGCGGGTGAAGATGATCGCGTACACCGTGTGCGCGGCGCTCGCGGGACTCGCGGGACTCATTTCGATTTCGGTGAATTCCTCGTCGGATGCGAACGTGGTGGGGCTGGGCGTCGAGCTCGATGCAATCGCGGCGGTCGCGGTCGGCGGCACGGCGCTTACGGGCGGCAAGGCGTATATCACCGGCACGCTGATCGGCGCGCTCATCATCCAGTTGCTGCGCTATACGTTGCTTGCGCACGGCATTCCGGATGCCGCCGCGCTCGTGCTCAAGGCCGCGATCATCATCGCGGCGGTATACGTGCAACGCAAGCGAGGCTGACCTCGTCATGAAAAAGAACCTGCCTATCCTGATTGCGCTCATCGCGTTGCTCGTGCTCGGCGTCGTGCGCTACGAGCATTTCCTGTCGGCGTACAACGTGACGTCTTTCTGGCGTTACAACTCGATGTTTGTGCTCATCTCGGTGGGCATGGCGTTCGTGATCATCACGGGCGGCATCGATCTTTCGGTTGGCGCGGTTGCTGCGCTGGCGAGCGTCGTGTCGGCGCTTGCGAGCGCGCATGGCGCATTGGCCGGCGTGCTTGCGGGATCGTTCGCGGGACTCGCGGTGGGCGTGTTGAATGGGCTCGTCATCACGCATATGCGCATTCTGCCGTTCATCGTCACGCTGGCGACGAGTCTTGGCGCGCACGGGCTCGCGCTGCTGTTCGGCCATAACGATGCGGTCGGCATCTCGTCCAATTCGAACTTCGCGAGCTTCGGCCAGGGCGATCTGTTCGGCTTGCCGATTCCGGGCATCGTGTCGGCGGTGGCGGCGATACTCGGCTGGATCGCGCTGCGTTCGTCGCGCTTCGGGAGGCATGCGCTCGCGATCGGCGGGAGCGAAGAGGCTTCGCGGCTGATGGGGTTGAATGTGGACCGCACGCTGGTCTTCGTTTATGCCGTGAGCGGATTGCTTGCCGGCATCGCGGGGGCGATTCTCGCCGCGCAGTTCGGCGCGGGGCAGCCGAATGAAGGCGTCGGCTGGGAGCTGTTTGCGATTTCGGCTGTCGTGCTCGGGGGCACGCGGCTTACGGGTGGAGATGGGTCGATTGCGATGACCATCGCGGGGGTCGCGTTGCTCGGGCTTGTGTTCAATCTGCTCAACTTCGAGAATGGCCTGGGGTATATATCGCTTTCGGCTTACTGGCAGTCGGTGATTCGCGGGTTGTTTCTGTTGCTCGTGATTGTGTTGCAGGCGAGGGTTCTGAATCGTCGGGGGAGCGCGGTTAAGGTCGCGCGTTGAGGGTTTTGCTTTGTTTTGCTTTGCCTGTTCTTTCGGCGGATCCCGTTTTCGTTTCGGTCTTTTAGCACTGCCCCTGTGCGGGGCAACGCTAATAGACCACTAAGACTTCAGGATTCCACATAAGAACAAGCAAACAAAGCAAAAACAAATGCCAAAAAAACAAAACCGGCCCAACTGCACAAAGCCGCCGGGCCGCAGGCCAATCAAAATCAACTACAGACAATCAAGCATGCCGATGCTCCGGAAGCGCCTCATGCACCGCTTCCTCCCGCCGCGTCCCCGACGGGGTCCCCTTCTCCCCAGGAATCCCGCGCCCGCGCAACGAACACCCCACCGTCTCGGTAACGAACAACAACGCAACCGCACCGACAGCACACGCGGCCATCATGTAATAAGCCGGCACCAACGTGCTCCCCGTACGCCCGATGAGCCAATCGGTGACCATCGGCGCAGTGCCGCCGAATATCGACGTCGACACGTTATAGGCAATCGCCATACCCGCATACCGCGCCTGCGTCGGGAACATCGCAGGGAACATCGCCGAGATGCTCGCCAGTTGCGGGACATAGAGCAGCCCCAGCACGGCGAGACCAATCAGCGCACCCGCAATGCCATGCGACATCAGCGTAAACATCGGCACCGCCGCGACAAAGATGCCAACGAGCGACAGCCACCACACCTTCTTCCGGCCGATACGATCAGACAACGCGCCCGCAAACGGCAGCAGCACCATCATCGACAACATGCCGAGCAGCGGCAGGAACAGCGAAAGGTTGTCGCTCATGCCGAGCTCCTTCTTCATGAAGGTCGGCATATAGGCGAGCAGCACGTAGTTCACCACGTTGAGCGCCACCACCAGCCCGCCGAGCTGAAGCAGCGGCTTCCAGTAGTTCGCGAACAACTCCCGCAACGGCACGCCCGCATGATGCTCACGCTCCGCCACTTCGGCGCACTCGCGGAACACCGGCGTGTCCTCCATCTTCGAGCGCAGATACAGGCCGATCAGACCAAGCGGCGCCGCAACCAGGAACGGCAGACGCCAGCCCCATGCATGCATGGCGTCGTTACCGAGCAGAACCGAGCAGCCGAGCATCAGAAACGCGCCAAGCGAGAAGCCCGCGAGCGTGCCGAATTCGAGGAAGCTGCCGCAGAAGCCGCGCTTGTGGTCAGGCGCGTACTCGGCCATGAAGGTCGCCGCGCCGCCATATTCACCGCCGGTCGAGAAGCCCTGAATCATACGCAGCGCGATGAGCGATGCAGGCGCCCAAATGCCGATGCTCGCGTATGAAGGCAGCAGGCCCACGAGAAGCGTCGCCACCGACATGATGATGATGGTCAGCGCCAGCACGTGCTTGCGGCCGAGCCGGTCGCCGAGCGGCCCCCAGAAGAGCCCGCCCAGCGGCCTGACAAGGAACGAAATCGCGAAGGTGGCCAGCGCGAAGAGCGTGGCTTGCGCCGTGCTGCCTGGAAAGAGCGCCGCGGAAATATAAGTCAGGCCGTAGCTGTAGATGCCGTAGTCGAACCATTCGGTCGCGTTGCCGATGGCCGAAGCCGCCATGGCGCGCCTGATCGGCCCGCGCGACGGCGCATGAAAGTGCGTCTGTTCGCCTTGCTTCGTGGAGGGTTGCACGTAACTCATAGTCGTCTTCCGGATGCGTCGATGATCCAGTGCTGCGCTCGAGTTCGCGCGCCATGCACCGCCTTGAGTTCAAGATACAGACGCACGCCGCCTGCCTCGCATGTCCTAGGACGATAGTAACGCTGGGGTTTTCCCCGAAGCGCGGGCCATTCTTGCCGATCGCCGGGTCGCGTCGCGGGCTTCTTACCGCCATGCCGCACGCCAGTCGGATTCACGGCCCCTGGCTCGCTGCGTGCGCATACCGCGTACCCGCATGAAGCGTCATAGGACATTTGCCATGTGTCGACGCTCAAGGCTCCGGATTGGCGATATCCGCCTCCACGATCCGCAAGCCGAGCGCCTCGGCGGCGCGGCGCGCGCTTTCGCTCGATTCGAACGGGCCGATCGTCTCGCAGCCGTCGAACGGATAGAGCACGCGCTTGTCGCGCTTCCTCACGACCTTCAACGTGCCGATGTGCATGCCCGTCGCGTTGACCACGTACGATGCGTAGATGTCGAAGCCTTCATGCATCCCTGCTTCTGATGTTGACGTAGTCTTGGGCATCGGTTTGGACATGATTTCGCGCGGGCAGCCTGGGTATGGGATCGTCGTTGTCTTGCACCGGCTCTCAGCAAAAAGCGTTCCGTTCCGGAAGCCCTCAGGGTCTTGCGCCCAAGCATCGCTTCAGGTTCAAATGCCGGGCGCCGCAGGCTCGACACTCGAACCCTTGCCCTCCTCACTCGCCGCCATGAAATCGCTCTTCCGGAAACTCGCCGCGTTCTCGTTCATTGCCGTCGCCGCCAGCGCCGTGCAGGCCGCCGAACTCCATGTGATGAGTTCCGGCGGATTCACCGCCGCGTACGAAATCCTCGGCCCGAAGTTCGCCGCCGCGACCGGCAATACGCTCGATACCGCGCTCGGGCCCTCGATGGGCACGTCGCCCGAAGCAATCCCCAACCGTCTCGCTCGCGGCGAGCCCGCCGATGTCGTCATCATGGTCGGCTACGCGCTCGACGATCTCGTCAAGCGAGGCCTGGTGATGCCGGATTCACGCGTCGAACTCGCCGATTCGCGCATCGGCATATCCGTGCGCACGGGCGCGCCGAAGCCCGACATCGGCACCGTGGACGCGCTCAGGGAAACGCTGCTGCACGCGAAATCCATCGCCTACTCGGACAGCGCGAGCGGCGTCTACATCCAGAACGAGATGTTCAGGAAGCTCGGCATCGAGGATCGAATCAGGCCGAAAGCGAAGATGATCCCGAAGATCCCGGTGGCCTCGGTCGTCGCGAACGGCGAGTACGAGATCGGCTTTCAGCAGGTGAGCGAGTTGCTGCCGGTGCCGGGCGCGCAGTTTGTCGGCAGGATTCCCGAAGAGGTGCAGTCGGTCACGCGCTTCGCGGCCGGCATTCCGGTCGGCGCGAAGCATCCCGACGAGGCGCGCGCGCTCCTGCGCTATCTCGCATCGCCGCAGGTGCAGGACACCGTGCGCGCCACCGGCCTCGATCCGATCGCGGCGCCCTGAGGGCCTTTGCTGACAGGGCTGACACGCGCACAGCCGGCGCAAAAGAAAGCGCTTTCCGTGCGAGAATTCGAAATCGCTCATGCTCGCCCGTTCGGGCCCTCTGCGTGAGAGGCAATCGCTGGCAGATGACATCGCCACATCGAAGGACGGGGCGAGGAGATCAAGCGTCGATGAAAGCTGACAATCTGATCGCGGATTCGAGGATGAACGGGCGCGACCCCAGCTTCCTCCTGGGCGGCGGCGAAATGGGCGCGCTCATCCGCAATTTCGATTGGACGCAGACCGCGCTCGGCGCGCCCGAGCACTGGCCGCAGAGCCTCAAGACGGCCATCCGCATCATGCTGACCTCGCGCCAGCCCATCTGGGTCGGCTGGGGCGCGGACCTGCTCTTCTTCTACAACGACGCGTACAAGTCGATCATCGGCGGCAAGCATCCGCAGGCGCTCGGCCAGCCGACGTCCGTCGTGTGGCGCGAGATCTGGAACGAAATCGGCCCGCTGCTCGACACGGCGCTCGCGGGCATCGAAGGGATATTCGTCGAGCAGAAGCTCCTCATCATGGAGCGCAACGGCTTTCCGGAGGAAACGTACTACACGTTCTCCTATAGCCCGATTCCCGACGACCACGGCGGCGCGGGCGGCATCATCTGCGCGAACAGCGACGACACCCAGCGCGTGCTCGGCGAGCGGCAGTTGAACGCGCTGCGCGAGCTGGCGGCATCGGCGGCCGATGCGCGCACCTGGCGGGAGGCGTGCGAACTGTCGATGAACACGCTGAAGAGCGCCCCGCGCGACATGCCGTTCGCGCTGCTCTACGCGGCCGAGCCGGGCGGCGAGACGGCGACGCTCGTCGGCGCGTGCGGCATCGAGCCGGGGCATCCGGGCGCGCCCGCAACGATGCACGCCTCGCGCATGAGCCCGTGGCCCTTTCAGGATGTGCTGCGCAACAACCAGGCGCGCGTCGTGACGGATCTCGATCGCCGGTTCGATGCGCCGCTGCCCACGGGCGCGTGGAACGTAGCGCCGCGCAGCGCCGTGCTGCTGCCCATCGCGCCATCGGGCGAGACGGGTCGCGCGAGCGTGCTGATCGCCGCACTCAATCCCTACCGGCTCTTCGACGAAGGCTATCGCTCGTTCATGAATCTCGTCGCCGGCCAGATCGGCGCCGCGATCGGCTACGCGCACGCTTACGACGAAGAGCGCCGCCGCGCCGAAGCGCTCGCCGAGATCGACCGGGCCAAGACCACGTTCTTCTCGAACATCAGCCACGAGTTCAGGACGCCGCTCACGCTGATGCTGGGCCCGCTCGAAGAACTGCTCGCCAGCCCCGGACGCGTCAGCCACGAGGACATGCGTCTCGTGGAGATCATGCATCGCAACGGCTCGCGGCTGCTGAAGCTCGTCAATGCGCTGCTGGACTTCTCGCGCATCGAGGCCGGGCGCATCGAGATTCATCGCCAGCCGACGGATATCGCCGTGTTCACCGCCGAGCTCGCCTCGCTCTTTCGCTCGGCGATCGAAACGGCCGGCCTGCGCCTCGAGATCGACGTTCCTTCGACGCCCGTCGTCGCGGACATCGACCGCGACATGTGGGAAAAGATCGTGATGAACCTGCTTTCGAACGCGTTCAAGTTCACGTTCGACGGCGTCATCCGGATCGCGTTGCGGACCAGCGCGGAGCAAGGCATCGAGATGAGCGTGCGCGATACGGGCATCGGCATTCCGGAGAACGAGCTCGGGCGCGTGTTCGAGCGTTTTCATCGCGTCGCGGGCGCGGCGGGACGGTCGGTGGAAGGCAGCGGCATCGGCCTCGCGATGGTGCAGGAGCTCGTCAAGCTGCACGGCGGGACGATCGGCGTCGAGAGCCGGCCGGGCGTCGGCACGCGCTTCACCGTGACGCTGCCCGCTCCGCGCGAGCCAGCGGCCGACGGGCACGGTGCGCCGCACGCCGAGGCGAGCGCCCGCGCGCGTTCATATGTCGATGCCGCCATGCGCTGGATGCCGGACGCCGGTGAGCAGCCGGCCGCGAATGCCGTGATGAACGAGGAAGACGTGCCGCTCGGCGTGCCCGGCGCCGATGAGCCGACACCGCTGGACGCGCTGCCGGGGCGCGTGCTCGTCGTCGACGACAATGCGGATCTGCGCGACTACATGCGCCGCATGCTCACCGCGGCGGGCCACGAAGTGAGCGTCGCCGCCGACGGCGAAGCCGCGCTCGCGATGGCCCGCGAAACGAGGCCGGACGTGATCGTCTCGGACGTGATGATGCCGCGCCTCGACGGCTTCGGCCTCCTGCGCGCGCTGCGCGAGGACGAGGTACTCCGCGAGACGCCGGTCGTGCTGCTGTCGGCGCGCGCGGGGGAAGAGGCGCGCGTGGGCGGCCTCGAAGCCGGCGCCGACGACTATCTGACCAAGCCCTTCTCCGCGCGCGAGCTGCTCGCGCGCGTGGCGAGCAATCTGCGGCTCGCGCGGTTGCGGCACGAGACCGAGCGGAAACTGCGCGAAGAATCGCGCACGCTGGAGATTCTCAATCGCGTCGGCACGACGGTTGCGGGCGAGCTCGAACTGAGCCGCGCGGTGCAGGTCGTGGTCGATGCCGCCACGGAACTGACGGGCGCCGCGTTCGGCTCGTTCTTCTACAACGTGATCGACGACGAAGGCGGCCGCTACACGCTCTACACGCTGTCGGGCGTGCCGAAGGACGCATTCGCCCGGTTTCCGATGCCGCGCAACACCGCCGTGTTCGGGCCGACGTTCGAAGGCGTTGGCATCGTGCGCTCGAACGACATCACGAAGGATCCGCGCTACGGTCACAACGCGCCGCATCACGGCATGCCGAAAGGCCATCTCGCCGTGTGCAGCTATCTCGCCGCGCCGGTCGTGTCGCGTACCGGCGAAGTGCTCGGCGGATTGTTCTTCGGGCATCCGGAGCCGGGCGTGTTCACCGAGCGGTCGGAGCGGATCGTCGCGGGCATCGCGGCGCAGGCGGCGATCGCCATCGACAACGCGCGGCTCTTCCAGGCGGCGCAGGACGAGATCGCGGAGCGCACCCGGGCGCAGGAGGCGCTGCGCGATCTGAACGAGACGCTCGAGCGCCGCGTGGCCGATGCGGTCGCCGACCGGGACCGGCTGTGGGAATTGAGCGAAGACCTGTTCTACGTCGCGAGCGTCGAGGGCGCGCTGCTGCGCGTGAGCCCTTCGTGGACGACGTTGCTCGGCTTCGACTCGCAGCGCCTGCATTCCCATGCGGTGCTGGACCTCGTGCATCCGGACGACGCGCGGGAGGCGGCCGCGGAGCTCGACAGGCTGCGCGCAACCGGCCTGCCCGTGCGCTACGAATGCCGGCTGCGGCGCACGGATGGCGGCTGGCGCTGGATCGCGTGGACCGTCTCGCTCGATCCGCGCACGCGGCGCATTCACGGCGTGGGCCGCGACGTCACCGCGGACCGCGAAACCGCCGACGCGCTGCGCCATGCCGAGGAAGCGCTGCGCATGGCCCAGAAGATGGAGGCGATCGGCAAGCTGACGGGCGGCGTCGCGCACGATTTCAACAACCTGCTGCAGGTGATCGGCGGCAATCTGCAGTTGCTCGCGAAGGACGTCGCCGGTCAGGACAGGTCCGAGCAACGAGTGAGGAATGCGCTCGCGGGCGTCGCGCGTGGCGCCAATCTTGCCTCGCAGCTACTCGCGTTCGGCAGACGCCAGCCGCTCGCGCCGAAGGTGGTCAATCTGGGGCGCTTCGTGCGCGGCCTCGACGACATGTTCCGCCGCGCGCTCGGCGACGGCATCGAGATCGAGACCATCGTGTCGGGCGGCTTGTGGAATACGCTCGTCGATCCGTTCCAGGTCGAGAACGCGCTGCTCAATCTCGCGATCAACGCGCGCGACGCGATGAACGGTCATGGCAAGCTCACGATCGAGGCGGGCAATGCGTCGCTCGACGAGACCTATGTGCTGCGCAACGTGGATGTCGCGCCGGGCCAGTACGTGATGGTCGCCGTGACGGACACGGGCATGGGCATGTCGCCCGAAGTGCAGGAGCGGGCGTTCGAGCCGTTCTTCACGACCAAGCGCGAGGGACAGGGCACGGGCCTCGGGCTTTCGATGGTCTATGGCTTCGTCAAGCAGTCCGGCGGCCACGTGAAGGTGTACAGCGAGGAAGGGCACGGCACGACGGTGCGCATCTATCTGCCGCGCGCGCGAGAGGAAGAGGATCTCGAAACGAACATCGATGCGGGCCCGGCGAAAGGCGGCAGCGAGACGATACTCGTGGTGGAGGATGATGAGGAAGTGCGCGCGACGGTCGTCGAGCTGCTTTCGGATCTCGGTTATCGCGTGCTGCGTGCGAAGGATGCGCAGAGCGCGCTGGCCATTGTCGAGAGCGGCGTGCCGATCGATCTCCTGTTCACCGACGTGGTGATGCCCGGGCCTTTGCGCAGCACCGAGCTGGCGCGCAAGGCGCGCGAGCGTGTGCCGGGTGTCGCGGTGCTGTTCACGTCGGGCTATACGGATAACGCGATCGTGCATGCGGGGCGGCTGGACGAAGGCATCGATCTGTTGAGCAAGCCTTATACGCATGAGGCGCTCGCGCGCAAGGTGCGGCATGTGCTCGGGCAGCGTGCGTCGGAAGCGGGGCCTGTTGGTCCGGAGGTGGGCGCGAGCGTGCCCGATGCTGCGCAAGAGGACGTGCTTTCGCGCATGCGTGTGCTGTTCGTCGAAGACAATGATCTGGTGCGCGCAAGCAGCGCGGAGTTGCTGCGCACGTTCGGACTGGATCTGATGGATGCGGGCAGCGTGGAGGAGGCGTTGGCGCTGTTGCGCCAACATCGGTTCGAGTTGCTGCTGACGGATGTCGATCTTGCGGGGAAGTCGGGGGTGGAGCTGGCGATCGAAGCATGTCGCGAGGACCCCGGTCTCGGGGTTGTGTTCGTGACTGGCTATGATCTCGCTCTCAGCGAGGATGAGCGGCGTGTTTTGCCTAAGGCTGTTCAGTTGCGGAAGCCTTTTGATCCGTTGGCGTTGGTTAATGCTTTGAATGCTGCGGTGGTGAGGTAGGGGTTTGGCTGGTTCGTTCGTTCGCTTGGGCTTCTATGAAATCCTGAGTTCTTAGTGGTCTATTAGCGTTGCCCCTGTGCGGGGCAACGCTAATAGACCACTAAGAATTCAGGATTCCACGGAAGAGCCAGCAGGCAAAACAGCCACCCCCTACATCACCCCAGAATCAAACTCCCCAAGCTCAAGCACCGCGAACCCACTCGCATGTTCCTTGGCCCAACGCTTGGCCACAGCCGCAACCGTACTCACATGCGCACTGCCACGCGCCGCGCCCGGCTCAACACACACCGCCCCCGCCGATAACCTGACGAAACCGAAAAACGTCCGCCGCGCCAGGCGATCCTCACCATGAATGCCGCCTGCGAGCCGCTCCTGCGGCGAATAGCGTGACTTCACCGTGAGCGTCGGCGCTTCGACTAGCATGCGCTCGAGCAGCACCGCGTTCATGTCGGCAGTCGCGCTCGTGCGCGTGCGCGCCGGATAGACCGCGATCTGCCCGAACGCAGCGCATTCGTCACCGTCTCGGGCAGGCGCGCCTCGGGCCGGGCCGCCGGGCGGCCGAGCAGATAGCCCTGCGCGCACGCAATGCCGAGATCCCGCACGATCTCCAGATCCGCCTCGCTCTCGATACCCTCCGCAATCAATAGCGCACCGCTCGCGTTGGCGAACGACACCATCGCCTTCACGGCTTCGAACTTGAGCGGATCGCGCGCAATATCCGCGACGAAGAAACGATCGATCTTCACGTAATGCGGCGCGAGCCGCACCCACAGATTCATCGACGCATTCGCGCTGCCGTAATCGTCGAGCGCGAATTGCGAGCCCGACGCACGCAGCGCGCGCACGCTCGCGCCGAATCTGTCGGCGTCGGCAATCACGCTCTGCTCCGTCAGCTCGACGACAAGCCGCTTCGCATCGAGCCCGCTCTCGCGCGCGAGATCGCCCGGCGTTTCGCATTCGGTGATGCCCGATTCGATCGCGGCCGCGCTGAAGTTGATGAACAAGAGCCTCGCGCGTTCGAGCCCCGCGAACGCCGCGATGCACGCGCGCGCCGCCGCCTGTTCGAGCGCAATGGTCTGCCGCTCCCGCGCGGCCTGTTCGAAAAGCGCCGCGGGCGATTCCAGCGCCGTGCCCGCCGGCCCGCGAATCAGGCCCTCATAGCCGATGATCTCGCCGTCCGCGAAGCGCACGATAGGCTGGAACACAGCCGTCAGTGCATTCGACGCGATGATCTGTTGGATGCTGGAAGTGTGCGTCTCGTGGACGCAGAGGCTGAGGGACATGGGCCTTTTCGATCGAACGGGCTATCGGCAAAACTAACGGCCCGCTTCGCCCGAACTTGAATGAAGCTTTTATGAAGCGTTGCACCGCGATGGTGCTTCGCCCATGTCCCGCTTTCGACTCGCGAACGATCAGCCGGCGCGGCGCTTGCGCACGGCCTGCGCGAGCAGTTCGAGCACCGGCTCGCTCTGCGCCCAGCCGAGGCACGCATCGGTGATCGACACGCCGTGCCTGAGCGGCACGCCCGGCTTCAGGTCCTGACGTCCCTCTTCCAGATGACTCTCGATCATCACGCCGGTGATGCGCCGCTCGCCCGCCTCCAGTTGCCGCGCGATGTCCTGAGCGACATCCACCTGGCGCAGGTGCGACTTGTTCGAGTTGGCGTGCGAGCAGTCGATCATCACCTGCTCGCGCTGGCCGAGCGCCGCCAGCGACGCGCAAGCCGCCGCGACGCTTTGCGCGTCGTAGTTCGGGCCCGCCTTGCCGCCGCGCAGAATGACATGGCAGTCGTCGTTGCCGCGCGTCTCGAAGATCGCGGCCATGCCCATCTTCGTCATGCCCATGAACGCATGGCTCGCGCGCGCCGCGACGATCGCATCCGCCGCCACCTGCACGCCGCCGTCGGTGCCGTTCTTGAAGCCGATCGGACAACTCAGCCCCGACGCCAGCTGACGATGGCTCTGGCTCTCCGTCGTGCGCGCGCCGATCGCGCCCCACGCGATCAGATCGGCGATGTATTGCGGGCTCAGAAGATCGAGGAACTCGGTTCCGGTCGGCAGTCCGAGCCCGCTGATGTCGAGCAGAAGCTCGCGCGCGCGGCGCAAACCCTCATTGATGCGGAAGCTGCCGTCCAGGCGCGGATCGTTGATATAGCCCTTCCAGCCGACCGTCGTGCGCGGCTTCTCGAAGTACACGCGCATCACGATGAAGAGATCGTCGCGCAAGCGGTCCGCCACGGTCTTGAGGCGGTGGGCGTACTCCATCGCCTGATCGTGATCGTGGATCGAACATGGGCCGACCACCACGACGAGCCGATCGTCGCGGCCATGAAGAATGTTCGCGATGGCCGCGCGGCTCTCTTCGACGAGCGTCTGCACGCCCGGCGTGACCGGCAGTTCGTCGAGCAGCAGCGCGGGCGAAATCAGCGGACGCACCGCGCCGATGCGCGTGTCGTCGATGCGGGTGGTGTCTTGCGTGGAGTCGGCCACGCCTGCCTCCTGATCGCGGGAGGGATTGTCGATGCGGGTCAAGATAGGCTCCGTCATGCGTTATCGATGCAAAATTCCAGGGTTTTATGCGTGTTAAACGCGCATATACTGCGTTGTTGCGCAAACATCCATTATCGCACTTGCGGCGAACCACGGCGCTCATCTGCCTTTGCGACAGTGCGTATCATGAAAGCGGAACGGTTTATTCAAAGGGAGCAGACCATGCGAATCGAAACGTCATTCCTGTTCGACCTGGACGGCACGCTCGTCGACAGCGTCTATCAGCACGTCCTGGCGTGGAAGGAAGCGCTCGACGCCGAGGGCATCGAATTGTCCGTGTGGCGAATCCACCGCAAGATCGGCATGAGCGGCGGGCTCTTCACCAATCAGTTGCTGCGCGAGACACACGGCGAGATCAGCCCCGATCGCGTGGAGCGGCTGCGTCATCTGCATGCGGAGGCGTACAAGCGGCTGCGCGCGCAGGTCTGCCCGCTGCCGGGCGCGCGCGAGCTGCTCGAAGCGCTCACGCAGGCAGGCACGCGCTGGGCCATCGCGACGAGCGGGCGCATGGAAACGGCGCAGGTCAATCTCGAAGCACTGGGCGTCGATCCGGCGAAGCAGGTCGTCGTCACGCGCGATCAGGTGAAGTATGCGAAGCCCGATCCCGATCTCTTCCTCGCCGCCGCCGCGCGGCTCAACGTGCCGATCGAGCATACAGTCGTCGTCGGCGACAGCATCTGGGACATGCTCGCCGCGCGCCGCTGCCGCTCGCTCGGCGTCGGCCTGTTGTCGGGCGGTTATGGCAGCGACGAACTGGAGCGCTCCGGCGCATTGCGCGTGTACGAAGACCCGGCCGACCTGCTCCTGCATCTCGACGAAGTCGCGGCGCGCCCTTGAAGCAAGCCGGATCGTGAGATGATCGCGCGCATGACTGCTCACTCTTCCATCGACATGCGCGCGTGGGGCGCCCTCTCCGACGGCACGCAAACGCATCTCTACACCTTGCGCAACGCTCAGGGCATGCGCATCGACATCAGCGATCTCGGCGCGACGCTCGTCTCATGGCTCGCGCCCGATCGCACGGGCCGGTTCGCCGATGTGCTGCTCGGCTACGACTCGCCCGACCAGTATGTGAGCGGCAGCGCGTTCATGGGCGCGATCGTCGGGCGCTGGGCGAACCGCATCCGCGATGCGCGCTTCGTGCTCGATGGCATCGTGCATGAAGTCGAGCGCAACGAAGGCGCGAACCATCTGCACGGCGGATCAGCGGGGTTTCATCGACAGATGTGGCGCGTGCAAGAAGCGGATGGCGCGCTCGTGATGACGCTGCCATCACCTTCGGGCGCGGCGGGCTTTCCCGGCAATCTGGACGTGACCGTGCGCTATGCGCTCGCGGACGACGGCACGCTATCCATCGATTACGAAGCGCGCACCGATGCGCCCACGCCGGTCAACCTGACGAATCATGCGTACTTCAATCTGAGCGGAAAGGCAGGCGAGGAAGCGAGCATTCGCGATCATCGAATCGCGATCGCGGCGAACGAGTACTTTACGATCGATGCAACGTCGATTCCCATCGCGCGTGACGACGTGACGAACAGCGTCTTCGATTTGCGCACACCTCGAACGATCGGCGCGCGTCTCGATGCCTCACACGAGCAACTCGCGCTCGCGGGTGGCTTCGACCATTGCTATGTAATCGACGATGAAGCAGAAGAACGCCGCCCCGTCGCCGTGCTGTTCGATCCGTCGACCGGGCGCGAGCTGACCGTGGCGACCGATGCGCGCGGCTTGCAGTTCTACTCGGGGAATCATCTGGAAGGCGTGCCGGCGCGCGGCGGCTCGCGTTATCGCAGGCACGCTGGCCTGTGTCTGGAAGCAGGCGGCTTCCCCAACGGAATCAACATGAACGGCGCGCACGCCGTCCTGCGTCCTGGCGAGGTGTATCGTCAGCGCACGCGCTACACACTGCAAGTGCGCTGAACGCGATCAGAAGATGTTGCGCAAGCCGATCGATACGCCGGTCTGATTCGAGCGGCCGGGCAGTTCGACATCGCCCGCGCCCGTCACCTTGTTGAAATCGACGGTGCCATACACTTCCGTGCGCTTCGACAGCGCGTACTCCGCGAGCGCGACGCCCGTATAACGATTGCCGCTGCCCGTCGCGCCGCCGCCGATTGCCGCGTTCTTCATGTGGTCGTAGTAGAACGCGCCCGTGAGCAACAGCGCTGGCGTGACCTGATACGTGACGCCCGCGAACGGACCGTCGTCACGGCGGCCCGAGCCCTTCAGGATATCCGTGCCCGAAACGAGGCCGCGCTGCTGCAGGATGCTGTCGACGAAGCCGGTATCGTCGGTCGAATGCAGATAGCCGACATAGAGCTTCGCCTGGCCGATTGCATAGACCGCGTTGGCGTTCCAGATCTTCTGCTTGTTGCTCGAGTTGTCGCTGTTCTGCTGATAGCCGCCGCCGACGGAGAGCGGACCCATCGCGTACGACGCCGTAAAGCCATACATGTTGCCCGCGCCGAGGTGACCCGGCACCTGGCCCGAGAAGCCGCCGGGACCGGTCGCCGTGTAGTTCGTGCCAAACGAGTACATCGCGCCGATCGTCAGGCCCGCGAACGTGCCGTTGTACTTCACCGCGTTATCCGCATAGAGACCCGCGCCCAATGCCACCGGCAGCCATGCGTTCTCGAAGTAGTTGCCCACCGTGAGTGGATCGTACGTGTCACCGAGCATGTCGAAGAGCGGCGTCTTCTGACGGCCAAGCGTGAGCGTGCCGTAACGGCTGGAGAGGCCGACGAAGGCCGCGCGATTGAATTCGCGCGCGCTGTCCGAGTACTGGCCGTTCTCCAGCTCGACGCCGCTCTCCAACTGGAAGATCGCCTTGAGGCCGCCGCCCAGATCCTCGCTGCCCTTCAGCCCGATACGGCTATTGGTGATCGCGCCGTTGGTCATGAACACCTTGCCGTCGTTGTTGGCGTTGGCGTTCGAGAGATAGCGCACACTCACGTCGGCGACGCCGTACAGCGTGACCGAGCTTTGCGCGAACGCGGATTGACAGGCGAGTGCGATCAAGGATGCGCCGACGCCTGCAACGGCACGCGATATGAATGTCTTCATGATGTGTCTATTTTTTAGCAATTTTTCTGATGGGCTTTGATGCGCAGCCTTTCAGTTCGCTGTCTGACTTTGCCCATGCCGGCAACGCTCGCAGAAACGCTTCGGCGCAACGAAAAAAGCACGTGGATTTTTAACACATTCAATATCGCGAGGCGCGGCTTATGGCAGGGCCTGTCGTGTTTTACGCAACAACGGTTGCATGATCAAAGGAATGCGCCTATGGATGGCGCGGCGAGCAAGACGGGCCGTCGCTCGTCGTGGCTGCGTTTGTCATGGCGTTGACTCACGCTCTCGCCCGCGCCGTTTGCGGTAGCTCGGACGGCACCGCTTCGAGGAAGCCGCGCCCCATCTCCTTTTCGAAGCGCGACGGGCTGCCCTCCCACACGATGCGCGCATGCTCGAGCACATACACGCGATCCGCATGAGGCAGCGCGAACGTGACGTTCTGCTCGCCGAGCAGCACCGTGATCGGCGTCGTCTTCTGCATCAGTTCCATCGCCTTCGACAACTGCTCGAGAATCACGGGCGCGAGGCCGAGCGTCGGCTCGTCGAGGATCAGGAGCTTCGGCTGCATCATCAAGGCGCGTGCGATCGCGAGCATCTGCTGCTCGCCGCCCGAGAGCGTGCGCGCGGTCTGCGCCTGACGCGATTCGAGAATCGGGAACAGCTCGAAGAGCCACTTGAGCTGATCCGCGCGCACCTTGTCGGCGAGATGGTAGCCGCCGAGATCGAGGTTCTCGCGCACCGTCATGTCGCCGAACAGCTCGCGCGTTTCCGGACACTGCACGATGCCCGCGCGCGCGATCGCCGCGCCGCTCATGCCCTTCAGGTCCTGCGTGCCGTAGCGAATCGTCCCCTGATAGGGCACGAGTCCGGAGATCGCGTTGAAGAGCGTCGTCTTGCCCGCGCCGTTCAACCCGACCACCGACACGAACTCGCCTTCACGCACCTGCAGGCTCACGCTGTCGAGCGCGCGCGCCTTGCCGTAGAGCACGCCGACGTTCTCGACCTGAAGGATCGGCGGCTTGTTGTTCGCCACTTCGGCGCCACGCTCGCGCGCCTCGATCTTGCCGCCGAGATAGACGCGGCGCACGGTCTCGTTGCGCATCACTTCTTCGGCCGTGCCTTCCGCCACGTATTCGCCGAGATACATCGCGAGCACGCGATCCGCCAGCGCCGCGAGGCTCTTCACGTTGTGATCGACGAGCAGTACCGCGCACCCTTCCGCACGAAAGCCGCGAATCAGGTCGGAGAACGCTTCCGATTCGGCCGCCGTGAGACCGGCGAAAGGTTCATCGACGAGCACGACACGCGGGTCCCGCGCAATCGCCTTCGCCATCTCCATGCGCCGCAGATCGGCGAACGGCAGGGTCGCCGGATGACGATGCATCACCTTGCTCAGGCCCACGCGCTCCGCGATCTCGCGCGCGCGCCGGTTCACGTGCGGGTCGGCGGCGAGCTTCACGAGCGAATCGGGCAGCAGCGCGAGCTTGATGTGTTCGAGCACCGTCTGCCGATGCAGCGGCCGTGAATGCTGGAACACGATACCCACGCCCGCGCGCGCGATGCGATGCGGCAGCCAGCCCGCCATCTCGACGCCATCGACCTTGATCGAGCCGGCATTGGGCCGCTCGATGCCCATGATGAGCTTCATCACCGTGGACTTGCCGGACCCGTTCGGACCAATGAGGCCGAGGATCTCGCCGGGCCGGATATCGAAGCCGATGTCCTTCACCGCGACGAGGCCGCCGAAGCGCTTCGTCAGACCGCGCACTGAGAGCAGGGGCATATCGTTCATTCGCGCTCCCTCACGCGCAGGATGTTGCCGAGCAATCCATCCGGAAAGAACAGGATGACCGCCAGTGCGACGGCCGCGACCACGAAGGTGTTGATCTGCCCGAGCGGACGCAGGAACTCGCCCGCGACGATGAGAAAGATCGAGCCGAGCACAGCACCGAGTATCGTGCGCCTGCCGCCCAGCACCGCCGCGATGATGATCTGCACGCCGATGCCGATATCGACCACGGTGCTGACCGACGCCGTGCCCTGATAGAACACGAGCATCGCGCCCGCGACGCCCGAGAACACCGCGCTGATGCAGAACGCCGCGAGCTTGTGCTTCACGACGTTGAAGCCGAGCGCCTGCGCACCGACCGTGTCCTGGCCGCTCGCCTGCAGGATGAGACCGATCGCCGAGCGCGACAGGCCGAACAGGATGATCGCGCAGACGATCAGGAACGCCAGCGCGATCCAGTAGTTATGGCCCGCATCGACGGACATCACATCGGGCACCATCATGCCGATCTCGCCGCCCGTGATGCCCGCGAAGATCACGATCGCGTTCTGCAGCAATAGCACCGCCACGAGCGTGACAAGGCCGAAGTACGGCCCGCGCAGCCGCAACGCGGGCACCGCGAGCAGCAACCCGCCGACGAGCGCGACGAGCCCGCCCGCGATCACGCATATCGGTATCGGCGCGGCGGCGTGCGCGTTCAATATCGCGGCGGAATACGCGCCCAGGCCGATCAGGAACGTCGGACCGAAGTTGACTTCGCCGGCAAAGCCGAACAGCAGGTCCCACGACATCGCGAAGACGCCGAAGTAATACGCGACGGTGAGCACGCCGAGAATGTAACCGGTGAGCCACCACGGCAGCGTCGCGGCGACGATTGCGAGCAGCACGGCGGCCCAGGTCAGACGCGAACGAACGATGTCTTTCATGATCAGCGACGTCCGAGAAAGCCCTGCGGCCGCACGTACACGACGAGCACCAGCAGCAGCAGCGCGGGAAGCGGCCGCAGCGTCGGCGCGATGAGATATGCGGTCACGGTCTCCAGATAGCCGACGACATAGGCGGCCATCAGCGAGCCCGAGACGCTGCCGAGACCGCCCAGCACGACGATGGAAAACGCGCTCGCCGTGAGCTGTCCCGTGTTGTTCGTGCTCACGCCGAGGAACGACGCGAGCAGCACGCCCGCGATGCCCGCGAGCACGCCGTAGATGGTCCAGGCGCGCAGATAGATGCGCGAGAGCTCGAAGCCGAGCAGCGTCAGCCCGCGCGGATTCATCGATGCGGCGAGCAGCGCTTTCCCCGCTTTCGTGCGGTTCACGAAGAGCCACAGCAGGCCGATCACGACCCAGCACACCACCGCGATCATGATTTCGTTATAGGGCACGCGCACGCCGCCCAGGCTCGCGACGCCCGGAATGAGCGGACGCATCGTAATGGGGTTGTCGGAGAAGAGATAGGCCATGCCCTGCTGGATCATGATGCCCCACAGCAACGTGCCGGTCAGCACGAAGATCTCCTTCTCCTCGCGCGGAATCGCACTGGAGCGCTGAATGGGCCGCACCACCATGAAGTACGTGATGTACGCGGCGATCATCCCGCAGATCACGCCGAGCGGCGTGCCGAGATACGTGCCCAGACCCGCTTCGCCCGCGAGCGCCCAGCCGAGCAGCGCGGCGATGAGCATCACGCCGCCGTGCGCGAGATTGAGCACGCCGGATACGCCGAAGATCAGCGTGAAGCCGATCGCCCCGAGCGCGTAGAGCGAGCTGATCGCGAAACCGTCGATGAGAATTTGCAGTGGCAGCATAGCGGCCCTTGATGTCGATGCCAACGTGGAACCGGTCCCCGCTAAACGCGTGAACGAGCGAGCGGCTTCATGACGAAGCGCTCGCCCGTTTCAGCACATTCAGTTGGCCGCTGCCTGCACCTTCACGAAGGCCGGGAACTTGACCTTCGCGTTCGCCACCGACTTCGGCCAGATCGCCACTTGCTTGCCGTTCTGCCATTGCAGATTGATGCCGGTGATATAGCCCTCGCCGTACTTCAGCGCGTGCGTGAACTGATCGTTCTTGCCGTAGAACTGCCAGCGTCCGATCGTGCCGACGTAGTCGGTCTTCTCCAGTGCATCGACCATCTTGTCGGGATCGGTCGAGCCCTGGTTGCGATGAATCGCATCCGCGATGATGTACACCAGGTCGTAGCTCGTGAAGCCGTCATATGCGGGCGATACGCCGCCAAAGCGCTTCTGGTATGACTCGACGAAGGGCACGGTCTTCGGCGTGATCGCGACGCCCGGCGCGGCAGCGGATGCCGTGATGACGCCTTCCGTCGCGCCGTTGGTGTCCTTCCAGAAGCTCGTCGTCGTGGCCTGCGAGCTCTGGCCCGACATCGGAATCGGCACTTGCTGATCGTGCCATTGCACCGTCGGTTGCACGCCGACGTGGCTGATGCCCGTCGTGATCGTGTCCGGATGCTTCGCCTCGATCTGGTTGAAGATCGGCGTGAAGTCCGACGTGTCCGGGTTGAAGCGGATGTGATCGAGCACCTTCAGGCCCGCCTTCGGCAGGCATTCGAGGTAGCGCTCGTCGAGCGGCTTGGTCCACGCGGCGTCTTCGCTCATCACCACGGTCGTCTTCATCTTGAACTCGCCGACGAGCACGTCATGCGAGAAATCGCAGATGGACTGCGCGATGAACGCGGACGTCATCCAGCCATGGAAGGTGTACTTGTAGTTGGTGTAGTCGTCGTGAACGCGCTTGGAGATATCGTTGCTCGCCGCGCCCGGCGTGATGAAGGGCATCTTCAGGCGCGCGGACCACGGCTCCATCGCGAGCGCGACTTCGCTGATATAGCTGCCGATGATCGCGACCACCTTGTCCTGACTCGCCGCGCGCTGGAATGCGCGCACGCCGTCGGAGGCCGACGAGTGGTCGTCATACGCGATGATCTGGATCTGCCTGCCGTCGACGCCGCCGTGGGCGTTGATCTCGTCCGCCGCGAGCTGCGCGGCCTTGCTGATCGAAGCGCCCGCGACCGCGGACTCCTCGCTGATGACGCCGATCTTGATCGGCTCTCCTGCTGCGTGCGCCGTGGCCGAAATGCCCAGCCCCGCCATCACCGTACCCGTTGCAATGACGGTCGTCATTCCCCGCCACGCCTTGATCTTGGACATCCGCAGTCTCCTCTTGTAATCGAATCGTGGAGCGACGCCGGCCAGACACATGCAGCTATTAAGGATTTGCCGACAAACATTAGCACTCGCTTATCGCGCGCTGAATCAGTAATAACGATAAAGACGATCATGCGGAAACATCATGAGTCGCGATGCGGCAAAGCCGCGAAGTCACTACACTTTCAAACTGCTTTCGTAATGAACTCGCGCAGCCACCGATGCGCCGGATCGCGATGCACGCGCTCGTGCCAGTACATCGACATCTCGTAGCCCGGTACGTCGACAGGTGGCGCGACGATGCGGAGCGCGGCGCTGTCCTGCACGAGACGCGAAGGCAGCATTGCGACGAGATCGGTCGTCTCGATCAGCGAGCGCACGAAGAGAAAATGCGGCACGGAAAGCACCACGCGCCGCGACAGGCCCAGCGCGGCCAGCGCTTCGTCGGTGGGACCGTGGAAGCCGCCGCCATCGGGCGACACGATCACCTGGTCCAGCGCGCAGAACTGCGAGAGCGTCGGGCGGCGCTTCAGGCGCGGGTGATCCTTGCGGCCCGCGAGCACATAGCTTTCCGTAAAGAGCGCGCGCCGATGCAAACCGGCGGGCGCATCCGACGTGATGTGAAACGCGAGATCGATGTCGCCGAGCTCCGCTTCCTTCGCGAGCCGCGGCGGATTCGCCTCGACGACCGCGAGCCGCGTATTCGGCGCGACCGCGCGCAGCGCACCGAGCGCAGGCAGAAGCACGGTCGATTCGCTGTAGTCCGTCGCCGCGATGCGCCAGATGTTGGCGGCGACGGATGGATCGAAGGCTTCTTCCGGCGACACCGCGCGTTCGAGCGAGGCCAGGGCCTCGCGCAGCGGCGCGCGCAGCGCTTGCGCGCGCGCCGTCGGCCACATGCCGCGCGGGCCGGGCAATAGCAACGGATCGCCGAAGATATCGCGCAGCTTGGCCAGATGCACGCTCACGGAAGGCTGCGAGAAATGAAGACGTTCCGCCGCACGCGTGACGTTCTGCTCGGCGAGCAGGACATCGAGCGTGACGAGCAGGTTGAGATCGAGCCGTCTAAGCACATTATTCATTTTAATTCCTGCAATTCGAGATATTCATTTCCAATATACCTGAGCACGCCCTATTCTGGCCTCCTTCCGAGTTGAACTGGAGATGCTTCATGAATGTGCTGATCGTGTATGCCCACCCGGAACGCCGCTCGCTCAACGGGGCCATCAATGACTTCACGGTCGAGCGGCTGCGCAATGACGGCCATGCGGTGCAGGTCTCCGACCTGTACGCGATGAACTGGAAAGCCCCGCTCGATGCAAACGACGTCCGCGAACGCAATGGCGACACGCCGTTTCACCCGAGCCTCGATTCGAAACACGCATTCGAAAACGGCCTGCAAAGCCGCGATATCGAAATCGAGCAGGACAAGCTGCGCTGGGCCGATGCCTTGATCCTGCAATTCCCGATGTGGTGGTTCTCGATGCCCGCGATCATGAAGGGCTGGGTCGAGCGCGTGTATGCGTACGGTTTCGGCTACGGTGTGGGCGAACACTCCGACACCCATTGGGGCGACCGCTACGGCGAGGGAATGATGGCAGGCAAGCGCGCGATGATCGTCGTCACGACGGGCGGCTGGGAGTCGCACTACGGCCCGCGCGGCATCAACGGACCGATCGACGACATCCTGTTCCCGATCCAGCATGGCGTGCTCTTCTATCCCGGCTTCGACGTGCTGCCGCCCTTCGTCGTCTATCACACGAGCACCATGGACGATGCGCGCCTGCAAGCAACCTGCGATGCGCTCGGGCAGCGCCTCGACCGCCTCTGGGACGACGCACCCATCGCATTCCGCAAGCAGAATCACGGCGATTACGCGATTCCCCTGCTCACGCTGCGCGACGAACTCGCGGAGGGCCGGACCGGTTTCGCGGCACACGTCGAGTAAACAGGTTCGCGGCAAAACGCGGAACCCGGCTAAGATTGATCCTTCGACACGAATGCAGCGAAGGCATGGCGCGGCGACCCGCCGTCATGCCTTCGCCGGACGACACGTAAGGAGGAAGACATCGAATGCTGACGATCTGGGGCAGAGCCAACTCGGTCAACGTGCAGAAAGTACTGTGGTGCTGCGAGGAACTGGGACTCGCGTACGACCGCATCGACGCCGGCCTGAACTTCGGGCGCAACGACGAGCCCGAATACCTCGCGATGAACCCGATGGGCCGCGTGCCCACGCTGGTCGACGGCGATTTCGTGCTATGGGAATCGAACTCGATCATCCGCTATCTCGCGATGCAGTACGGCCCCGCCAGCACGCTCTACCCCGGCGAGCCGAAGGTGCGCGCGAGCGCGGACCGCTGGCTCGACTGGACGCTCTCCACGCTGCAGCCCGCCGAGCGCCCGGTATTCTGGGGCTATGTCCGCACGAGCCCCGCCGACCGCGACGTGGCGCAGCTCGCCGCCGCCGCGAGCGGGGTCGAGAAACTCTGGCGCGTCATCGATGCGCATCTGAAAGGCCGCACCTATCTCGAAGGCAGCACGTTTACGCTGGCGGATCTCGTCATCGCGGCGTATGCGCGCCGCTGGTTCGGCATCGCCGAGCTCGCGCGGCCCGCGCTGCCCGAGCTCGAACGCTGGTACGTGGGCATCACGCAGCGCACGGGTTTTCAGCGCTACGTCGCGCCCGCATTGACCTGAACCGGAACGCATCGCCATGACCATCGAGCTACATACCTGGAATACGCCCAACGGACGCAAGATCAGCGTCGCGCTGGAGGAAATGCAACTGCCCTATACCGTGAAGACGGTGAACATTTCCAAGGGCGAGCAGCACGCGCCCGGGTTCCTGCGCATCAGCCCGAACAACCGCATACCGGCGATCGTCGATCCTGACGGCCCCGACGGCCAGCCGATCAGCGTGTTCGAATCCGGCGCGATCCTGCTCTATCTCGGCGAGAAGACCGGCAAGTTCCTGCCTGCAGGCCTGCGCGATCGCGTACCGGTGCTCGAATGGCTGATGTGGCAGATGGGCGGCTTCGGCCCGATGCCTGGGCAGGTGCATCACTTCCGCATGGTCGAGGCGGAAAGCGATCGCCGCTATGGACTGAAGCGCTATTCCGATGAAACCCGCCGTCTTTATGGCGTGCTCGACCGGCGTCTGGCGCAAGTGGAGTTCGTCGCGGGACCGCTGTCCGTCGCCGATTTCGCGATTCTCGGATGGGCCTGGCGGCATGAGCGGCATCAGGTTTCGCTCGACGAGTTTCCCAACGTCAAGCGCTGGTATGAAGCGCTCTTTGCGCGCCCTGCCGTCAGGCGCGGCTTCGAGGTCAAGCTCGACGATCTCGCCTGACATCTCGTCTGAAGGCTTCACCGCACCGGAGGAAGACATGCAGAAAGCTGGCTTTATCGGACTCGGCATCATGGGCAAGCCCATGGCCGTCAATCTTCGCAAGAACGGCGTCGAGCTTGCGGCCTTCACGAGAAGCGGCGTGCCCGACGAACTGACGCAGGCGGGCGTCGTCGCGTGCAGGAGCCCGGCCGAAGTCGCATCGAAGGCCGACATCCTGTTCGTGATGGTGCCGGACACACCAGACGTGGAGCGCGTGCTCTTCGGCGAGAAGGGCGTGGCGGAGAAGCTGAAGGCGGGGCAGATCGTTGTCGATTTGAGTTCCATCTCGCCAATGGCCACGCGCGAATTCGCGGCGAAGGTGCGCGAGAAAGGCGCGGATTATCTCGACGCGCCCGTCTCCGGCGGCGAAGTCGGCGCGAAGGCAGGCTCGCTCACGATCATGGTCGGCGGCGCGCAGGCCACCTTCGACAAGGTCAAGCCGCTCTTCGAGATGATGGGCAAGAACATCTCGCTCATCGGTGAAGTCGGCGCGGGGCAAGTGTGCAAGGTCGCCAATCAGGTGATCGTCGCGGCGACCATCGAGGCGGTGGGCGAGGCGCTCCTGCTCGCGTCGAAGGCGGGCGTCGATGCCGAGAAGGTCCGCACCGCACTGATGGGCGGCTTCGCGTCTTCGCGCATTCTCGAAGTGCACGGCGAACGCATGACCAAGCGCACGTTCGATCCCGGCTTTCGCATCGAACTGCATCAGAAGGATTTGAACCTGGCGCTGGCGACGGCGCAATCGCTCGGCGTCGCGCTGCCGAACACGGCGACGTGCCAGCAACTCTTCAATGCATGCACGGCGCACGGCGGCAAGGCGTGGGACCACTCCGCGATGGTGCGAGCGCTCGAAATCATGGCAAACCATGAGATCGGACAAAAGCCGAAATGCTGACACTGTGGAATGGTGCGCCGGCGTCAGTCGTGTGTAAGCCACGCGGGCATAATCGGGAAAGCGCATCGAAATGCGCGCACAGGAGACGACGATGACAGCCGGCATGTACGACGATGGCCTTCCCAAGACGGCCGCCAACTTCGCGGCGCTCACGCCGCTCAAGTTCATCGAGCGCGCGGCATCCGTGTATCCGACGCGCCCCGCCGTCGTACACGGCAATGTGCGGCGCAACTGGGCCGAAACCTATGCGCGCACGCGGCGGCTCGCGTCGGCGCTCGCGGCGCGCGGCATCGGCTTCGGCGATACGGTGGCCGCCATGCTGCCGAACACGCCTGAAATGGTCGAAGCGCACTTCGGCGTGCCGATGACGGGCGCCGTGCTCAACACGCTCAACACGCGGCTCGACGCCGCCACGCTCGCCTTCATGCTCACGCACGGCGAGGCGAAGGCGGTGCTCGTCGATCGCGAGTTCTCGGACGTGATGTGCAAGGCCCTGGCGGACGTTCCGCAGAAGGTGCTCGTCATCGACGTGGACGATCCGCAGTACACCGGCGCCGGCGAGCGCATCGGCGAAATCGAATACGAGGCGCTGCTCGCGAGCGGCGATTCCGCATACGAATGGTCGCCGCCATCGGACGAATGGAACGCCATCTGCCTGAACTACACGTCGGGGACGACGGGCAATCCGAAGGGCGTTGTCTATCACCATCGCGGCGCGTACACGAATGCGCTGAGCAACATCCTCGAATGGGACATGCCGAAGCACGCCGTTTACCTGTGGACGCTGCCGATGTTCCATTGCAACGGCTGGTGCTTTCCGTGGACCGTCGCGGCGCGCGCGGGCGTGAACGTGTGCCTGCGCCGGATCGACGCGAAAGCGATCTTCGATCTGATCCGTAACGAGGGCGTCACACACTATTGCGGCGCGCCGATCGTGCAGAACCTGCTCGTCAACGCGCCCGACGAGATGAAGGCCGGCATCGACCAGAAAGTCCATGCGATGGTCGCCGGCGCCGCGCCGCCCGCCGCGATGATCGAAGGCATGGAACGCATGGGTTTCCAGCTGACGCACGTGTACGGCCTGACCGAGGTTTATGGGCCCGCCGCCGTCTGCGCGCAGCAGGCCGAATGGAGCGAGCTCGATATCGGCGAGCGCGCGCGGCTCAATGCGCGTCAAGGCGTGCGCTATCACCTGCAGGACGCGGTCGCCGTGCGCGATCCGCTGTCGATGGAGCTCGTGCCGCCGGATGGCGAGACCATCGGCGAGATCATGTTCCGCGGCAACATCACGATGAAAGGCTATCTGAAGAACCCGGCCGCGACCGGGGAAGCGTTTCGCGGCGGCTGGTTCCATACGGGCGATCTGGCCGTCGCGTATCCGGACGGCTATGTGCGCATCAAGGATCGCAGCAAGGACATCATCATCTCGGGCGGCGAGAACATTTCGAGCATCGAGGTCGAGGACGTGCTGTACCGGCATCCCGCCGTGCTTGCGGTCGCCGTCGTGGCGAAGCCGGATGCGCGCTGGGGCGAGACGCCCTGCGCCTTCGTCGAGCTGAAGACGGGCGCACAGGCAAGCGCCGAGGATCTGATCGCGCATTGCAAGCAGTATCTCGCGGGCTTCAAGGTGCCGCGCGCGATCGAGTTCTGCGAGCTGCCGAAGACATCCACCGGCAAGATCCAGAAGTTCGAGTTGCGCAAGCGCGCGGGGTCGGTGGCGGCCATTGATGTTTGATGGAGAACATCTCGATGAGCGAACTGATCCAGATCGAACGCGACGCGTATGACGCCAGGGGCGTCGTCAAGCTCACGCTCAACCGTCCGGAAGCATTCAACGCGCTCTCGGAAGCGATGCTCGAAGCGCTGGAGCGCGCGTTGCAGGAGGTCGCCGCATCGGACGCGCGCGTGGTCGTGCTGGCAGGCGCGGGCCGCGCGTTCTGCGCGGGACACGATCTGAAGGAAATGCGCGCCGAGCCCGCGCTCGATTACTATCGCGAGCTCTTCGCGCGCTGCTCCCGCATGATGCTCACGATCCAGCGCATGCCGCAGCCGGTGATCGCGCGCGTGCAGGGCATCGCGACGGCAGCGGGATGTCAGCTCGTCGCGATGTGCGATCTCGCCGTGGCGTCGAGCGACGCGCGTTTCGCGGTTTCGGGCGTGAATCTCGGGCTGTTCTGCGCGACGCCGAGCGTGCCGCTGTCGCGCAACGTATCGCGCAAGGCGGCGTTCGAGATGCTCGTGACGGGCGAGTTCATCGACGCCGCGACGGCGCGCGAGCGCGGTCTGGTGAACCGCGTCGCATCGCCCGGCGAACTCGACGATGCGGTCCGCACGCTGGCTGCCGCGATCGCCGCCAAGCCGCGCGAAGCGGTCGCGGCGGGCAAGGGCTTGTTCTATCGGCAGCTCGAAACCGGCATCGAAGCCGCATACGCGCTCGCATCGGAAACGATGGCCTGCAACATGATGGACGACGCCACGCTCGAAGGCACGCAGGCGTTCATCGAGAAGCGTCCGCCGCGCTGGGACTGAAGCCTCAGCTCACGTGCTCGACCGGATGCTGTTCGAGCCACGCGTTCTCCTCGTCGCTATAGAGGCGTGAACGCGTGAGAAAGCGCAGCCCGGTCGGACGCTCCAGCGAGAACATGCCGCCGTTGCCCGGCACGGCATCGATGATGAGCTGCGTGTGCTGCCAATACTCGTATTGCGATTCGGTCATGTAGAACGGCACGCCGCCAATCATGCCCAGCTTGACGTCCGAGCCGCCGATCATGAACTCGTTGACCGGAAAGCACATCGGCGCGCTGCCGTCGCAGCAACCGCCGGACTGGTGGAACAGCATGTCGCCGTGCTCGGCCTTGAGTTTTTCGATCAGTTCGATCGCGGCTGGTGTGGCTGTGACGCGGGATACTTCGCTCATGGTTTTCTCTTTCTCGCTTGCTTCTGCTTTCGTAGAATCCTGTATTCGTGTCGGTCTATTAGCACTGCCCCTCCCCGGGGCGGGAGTCACTTTCTTTGCTGCTGCGAAGAAAGTAACCAAAGAAAGCAGCTTTGGGCCCGGAGTGCCACGGGCGGACTCGTCGTCATGGTCCGGGGTGACTCAGCCCCTAAGTGTCGCCCTCAAAGGACTCCCCCGGCTTGGCCCGCGCACGATCTGCCAAGCCAGTGCGTTCAGGGCACTGGTTCAGCTCCAAAGCGTTCCGGCCCGCTTCGCGGCCGTTGGGTCTTCTTCTTTTCAAGGGCCGCCGTTTTCCGGCGGCCCCCTCTCGCCTTAGAAGAAGCCGAGCGGCTTGTCGCTATAGCTGACGAGCAGGTTCTTCGTCTGCTGATAGTGATCGAGCATCATCTTGTGATTCTCGCGTCCGATGCCCGACTGCTTGTAGCCGCCGAACGCCGCGTGCGCCGGATACGCGTGATAGCAGTTGGTCCACACGCGCCCCGCCTGAATCGCGCGGCCGAAGCGGTAGGCCCGCGTGCCGTCGCGCGTCCAGACGCCCGCGCCCAAACCGTACAGCGTATCGTTCGCGATTTCGAGCGCCTCTTCCTCGTTCTTGAAGGTCGTCACGGAAAGAACCGGCCCGAAGATTTCCTCCTGGAAGATGCGCATCTTGTTGTGACCTTTGAACACGGTCGGCTTGATGTAGTACCCGTTCTTCAGCTCGCCTTCCAGCGTGTTGCGCTCGCCGCCCGAGAGGCACTCGGCGCCTTCCTGCTTGCCGAGATCGATGTACGACAGGATCTTCTCCAGCTGCTCCTGCGAGGCCTGTGCGCCGATCATCGTCTTCGTGTCGAGCGGATGGCCCTGCGCGATCGCCGCCACGCGCTTCAGCGCGCGCTCCATGAAGCGCTCGTAGATCGACTCCTGGACAAGCGCGCGCGACGGGCACGTACACACTTCGCCCTGATTCAGCGCGAACATCGCGAAGCCTTCGAGCGCCTTGTCGAAGAAGCTGTCGTCGGCGCTCAGCACGTCCTCGAAGAAGATGTTCGGGCTCTTGCCGCCCAGCTCCAGCGTGACGGGAATCAGGTTCTGGCTCGCGTACTGCATGATGAGACGGCCGGTCGTGGTCTCGCCGGTGAACGCGATCTTCGCGATGCGCTTGTTGGAGGCGAGCGGCTTGCCCGCCTCGAGACCGAAGCCGTTGACGACGTTGATGATGCCCGGCGGCAACAGGTCTGCGATGGTTTCGAGCAGCACCAGGATGGAAGCAGGCGTCTGCTCGGCCGGCTTCAGCACGACGCAATTGCCCGCGGCCAACGCCGGCGCCAGCTTCCAGACAGCCATCAGGATCGGGAAGTTCCACGGGATGATCTGCCCGACGACGCCCAGCGGCTCATGGAAGTGATAGGCGACCGTATCGTGATCGATCTCCGAGATCGAGCCTTCCTGCGCGCGCGCCGCGCTCGCGAAGTAGCGCATGTGATCGATCGCGAGCGGAATGTCCGCGGCCATGGTTTCGCGCAGCGGCTTGCCGTTGTCGATGGACTCGGCCACCGCGAGGCGCTGCAGGTTCGCCTCCATGCGATCGGCGATCTTCAGGAGCAGGTTCGCGCGATCCGTGACCGAGGTCTTGCCCCACGACGCCTTCGCGGCATGCGCCGCGTCGAGGGCGGCTTCGATGTCTGCTTCGCGCGAACGCGGAATCGACGTGAAGGGTTCGCCGGTGATCGGCGAGATATCGTCGAAATACTCACCGCCCGCAGGCGGCACCCACTTGCCGCCGATGAAGTTGCCATATTGCTTCTTGTACGGGTACTCGGTGCTCAGGAACTGCATCTCTGCGTGATTCATTTCTATGTGCTCCTCGCATGTCGACGTGAACGGGCCGGCACTGCCGAAGTCCGGCGCCGGTCGCTCTTGTTTGCGAGTTCCATGCCATCGTTCGCGCGATGAAGTCGTCGGCGCGCAAGCCGCTGCGGCATGCGGGTCCGCGGCGCGACGTCAGGGTTATTACGAGGTGCGCGCGAACTGTTCACATACAGAACACCTGCCTCGCGCTGTAGCGATGCGGTACAGCGCCGCCCCGTTCGTCACATGAAGTTCACATGGCCGTCAAAGCGTCACGGATGCGCGCGCATTGCCGCGCGAGCCGCGCCAGGCCTGCGGGCAAACGCTTATGGCACAAGTGTTCATATTGCAAAGCGCCTGGCACTTGTCTATGTTCTTGCCCAGCCGTGGCAAACCGTCGCACCCATATGTCGTTACATTGCATGTTTGGGCGTCGCGAAATGGCCTTGCGATCGGCGATGCGGACCGCGTCGCCGATCGCATGAACCACGGCGGGCCGCTGCCCGGCGACCCCGGCAGCCACCGCAAGCAATGACGAGCGCGCACATGCATTCCCAGCGCGCCACGGAGACCACAATGAACAGCACCACCAATCAAGGGGCCGCGCACGGCCCGACGCGCTTCTTCTCCAAGGAGGCGACCATCGCACGGCCCGGGTTCTCGCGCTGGATGGTGCCGCCCGCCGCACTCGCTGTTCATTTGTGCATCGGGCAGGCGTATGCGTTCTCGGTGTTCAATGCGCCGCTCACGAAGGTCATCGGCATCACGCAGTCCGCGCCGGATGACTGGTCGCTCACCACGCTCGGCTGGATCTTCTCGCTCGCGATCGCGTTTCTCGGCCTTTCGGCGGCGTTCGCCGGCAAGTGGCTGGAGAAGGTCGGCCCGCGCCGCACGATGTTCACCGCTGCCTGCTGCTTCGGGGGCGGCTTCCTCGTCGCGGCGCTCGGCGTCTATCTGCATCAGATCGTGCTGCTCTATCTCGGCTACGGCGTGATCGGCGGCATCGGGCTCGGTCTCGGCTATGTGTCGCCGGTGTCGACGCTGATCCGCTGGTTTCCGGACCGCCGCGGCATGGCGACGGGCATGGCGATCATGGGCTTCGGCGGCGGCGCGATGATCGCGGCGCCCGGCTCCGTCGCGCTGATGAACCACTTCAAGAGCGCGACGAGCGTCGGCGTGGCCGAAACGTTCCTCGTGCTCGGCGTGCTGTACTTCATCTCGATGACGATCGGCGCCCTCGCGATCCGCATTCCGCCCGCGGACTGGAAGCCGGCCGGCTGGACGCCGCCCGTGACCGCCAACAAGATGATCACGAAGAACCACGTGCACATCGACCAGGCGCTCAGGACGCCGCAGTTCTATCTGCTGTGGCTCGTGCTGTTCCTGAACGTGACGGCGGGCATCGGCGTGCTCGGACAGGCATCGGTGATGATTCAGGAAAGCTTCAAGGCGTCGGTCACGGCGGGGGCGGCGGCGGGCTTCGTCGGGCTGCTGTCGCTCTTCAACATGGGCGGGCGCTTCGTGTGGGCGTCGGCGTCGGACTGGATCGGCCGCAAGAACACGTACTTCGTGTTCTTCGTGCTGGGCGCGGTGCTGTATTTCCTCGTGCCGCAATTCGCGAGCGCCGGCAACATCGCGCTTTTCGTGCTCGCCTACGGCGTGATTCTGTCGATGTACGGCGGCGGCTTCGCCACCATCCCCGCGTATCTCGCGGACATGTTCGGCACGGCGTTCGTCGGCGGCATTCACGGCCGGCTGCTGACCGCCTGGGCCGCGGCGGGCGTCGCGGGTCCGGTGCTCGTCAACTACATCCGCGCGTACGAAGTGGCGCACGGCGTGGCCAAGGCAGATGCCTATACGATGACGCTGCACATCATGGCCGCGCTGCTCGTGATCGGCTTCCTCTGCAACCTGCTGATCGCGCGCGTGCACGAGAAGCATCACATGAACACATCGGCGCAGACCGCCAGCTGAGATTGAAAAGAGGAGATCCGCAATGAATACCCGTATCGATGCTCAGGAAGGTGGCTCGTCGAACAAAGGGCTGCTTTTGCTGTTCTGGGCGTATGTGCTCATTCCGCTCGCATGGGGTGTGACGAACACGCTCACGCAGGCGGTCAAGCTGTTCCAGTAAGCCGTCGGCAAGCGTCCTTTATGCGCGCCGGGCGGTCGACTTCGTGTCGGCTTCCGGCGCGCAGTCGTTTCAGCGCCCGCGATCCGCCACTTGTCGCAAGCTGCGGTGCGCGAGCGCGCTCAAGATGAGCGTGCCGCCAACGAGCGCCGCCAGATACGCGCCCGCCACGATCCAGTCCATTCCAGTCACGGTCGTTCTCCTTCGAATTGATCCGCGGCCGGGACGCCGCGGGAATGATTCACGCGATTGCAACTGCGTTCTTGGCTGATTTACGGCACGTGCGCGCAAAGGTTTAACGGTGCGCGCCGGTGTTGAAGGAGAAAGCCGAAATCGCGCGGCGCATAAACAGACCGATCGTTCGATTCTCAAACATGTGCCGCCGCGCGTGAAAAAGGCGCGAAATCGCGCGCCGGCGTATTGTTCGACTAGCGCCTCGGCGCACACGAAAACAACCCACGATCCCAAAGAACGGTCCGCCATGAAGAACGTATCCCGCCGCAGCTTCATGATTTTCAGCCTCGGCATGGGCTCGGCGCTCTGGCTCTCGCGAGCCGACGCCGATGCGCCGCATCTGAGCGAAGCCGACCCGGCGGCCGTCGCCGTCGGCTACAAGGAGGACGCCGCGAAGATAGACAAGTCGAAGTACTCGAACTATTCCGCCGGGCAGACCTGCGCAAACTGCTCCCTGTTCCAGGGCAAGTCGACGGATGCCTGGGGCGGCTGCACGCTCTTCGGCGAGAAGCTGGTGGCCGGACGCGGATGGTGCGCGTCCTACACGAACATGTGATGCGACGTAGCGTTCAGCGCACCGAATACCCGGCGAAACGCCAGACGTTGTCCGGGTCGAGAATGAACGTCACCATCTCGCGCGCCGACTGCGCGACCTGACTGAACTGCGTATCGAAGAGCACGTTGATATAGGCGCCGGCGGGCAGCTTGCCGGTGCCGTCGTATCGGTAGTGCCGGATACCCATCGGCATGCGCATGCCGGGCGCGCCGAACTGCGCGCGATCATGCGCGATCTTGTTCAGGAAATCGTCGCGCGAAATGATCCGTTTGGCGACGGGCGACGCGCCATCCCACACCTCTCCTGCCTTGCCCTCGTCGATCGTCCTCACGATGTCGAGCGCGACCTGAGCGATATCCTGGTCTTGCTTGTCCAGGACGGCTTGCTGCTCCCTGGTGAGCGACCGGGGTGCCGTGGACTGAACCGGCTGTGGCACGAGCTGTGCCGGTTGTTGCGCCTGGCTTGCGATGCCGTACGACATCAGCAGGAGCGCGCCGAGCGAAAGTTCGATGCTTGCTTTCATGATCCGGACGACATCCTTTTGTTGATGGTGCGAATCGCATCTTCGGCACCGCGATGAAAAATCAGAACCCGGCATCGCATGAATGAACGAGGAGACACGGCCGATTTTCCGGTGCGTGCTCCTCGCGCAATGACAAAGCCGTGCCTCCGCCCTTACTTGACGATCACTCCGTTGCGGGTGACGTCGATCGCGGTAGCCGCGAGGTACGTCGCCATGACGCTGTCTCCTACCTTGAGCTTGTCGAGCTGGACATCGGGCTGAACCTGCAGCGTCACCGTGCGCTTCGGACCGGTAAGCGTCACTTCGCGAGTCTTCATGTCGATTTTCTGAATGACGGCCACGACTTGCACGCCGGCCGTCTTCACGACGACACCGCCCGATGCGGGCGTCGTCTCTTCCGCCTTCACACGCGACAGCACGCCTTTGGGATCGACCTTGTCCGCCGAGATCAGCAGCGCACCGCGATACGCCACGTGCACTTCGTCGCCCACCTTGAGTTTCCTGACGTCGGCGACGGTGGGGTCGACATCGATCACGACCGTGTTGCCTTTCGGACCCTTCACTTCCACGCTGTTCGTATCGGCGAAGACCTGCGTGACCGTCGCCGTGAGGTTGATCCTGGCTGCCTCGCCCACGCCTTGCACCGCGCTGGCGGCATTTGCGGGACTGGCGCCCGAGGCCGGGCTCGCGGGTTGTTGTGCCTGAGCGGCGGACAGGAACACGAGGGCTGCACCGGCCGTAGCCGTTGCCGAAAGGATTCGAACGAGATGGGAAATGCGTTGCTGCATGAGTTGCTCCAAACGGAAATTCAGACCACGCGGGCCTGAGCAAAAGGATGACTAACGTTCGGATCCATTCGAATGGCTGCCCGTCCTGACACGGACAGATTCGTAAGCGTGCGAAACGTCGCCAGATTCTTATGTGCCCGGTGTGTCTAATCAAGAGCGATTTGCCGCGATTTTCAGCAGGTTTGGAACAATTCGATGAAATTTGACATCCACCCGCGTCGCCGGCCGGACATCGGTAGAAATCGACGGTAGCCAGGCGGGGCACGATTGATGCGACCTGAGCGATGAACGCAACACAACGGATCAGGTTACTTATGAGACTCGTCGACTGGAACATCCAATGGGGACGCGGCGTGGACGGCCGCGTCGATCTCGCGCGCATCGTCACCTAAGCGAAGGAACTGCACGATTTCGACGTGCTGTGCCTGCAGGAAGTGACGCGCGGCTTCCACGAAAGCGAACAGGCGGGCGGCCTCGCCGGCCATCCGGGCGCCGATCAGTTCGCCGAGCTGGAACAACTCATTCCGGGCGCGACCGTCATGGACTGCATCGGCTCCGATCTGCCGCCCGCGGGCGCGGGCCTCGCGCGGCGGCAATTCGGCAACGCGATCGTGAGCCGCCTGCCAGTGCGTCAGGTACTGCGCCATTCATTGCCGTGGCCCGCCGATCCGGCGAAGCCATCGATGCTGCGCGTCGCACTCGAAGCCGTCATCGATACCGACGTCGGCCCGCTGCGCATCATCAGCACGCATCTGGAGTTTTATTCGGAGAAGCAGCGGCTCGCGCAGATCGCGCGCCTGCGCGAGCTGCATGCCGAAGCCTGCGATCATGGGCGCCGCCCGGCGAAGGCCGAGAGCCAGTCGAGCCCGTTCGCCGACACCGCGCGGCCGAGCTCCGCGATCATCTGTGGCGACTTCAACAGCGCGTTCGAAGCGTCGGCGTATCGCGCGATGCTCGAGCCGTTCGCCGATGCGCCCGCGTTCGTCGATGCCTGGACCTGCGCGCATCCGAACGAGCCGCGCGCGGCGACCGTCGGCCTGTACGATCACGATCAATGGCCCGATGGCCCGTTCGCATGCGATTTCATCTTCGTGACGGAAGATCTGAAGCCGCGCATCGTCGGATGCGAAGCGGATCAGCAGAGCCGGTCATCGGATCATCAGCCGATGTGGCTCGAACTGCGTTAGACGCCCTCTTCGCGCGACAGGCCGTACAGCGCCTGCAGCACGGCCGCGCGCGCCTGTCCGATGATCATGCCGCGCCACACATCGTCGTCGATGCAGAAGGCCGCGCGAATCTGCTTGCGAATCGCGGCCTTCAGCGCTTCGGGCGCGTGCGGATGATGCCGCACCCAGACGTCCGCGCGCAGCATGTCGAGCATGTCGGTGAGCGGCACGGTTCCGTATTCGATCGCGATCGCCGCGTTCGCCGAGTGGGGGCACGTCTGCCGCAGCGTATCGAGCAGCGGCCCCGCGACGTCCGCCGCGATCGACGTGCCGTCCGACGGGCTCGTCACGTCCGCGCCCCACCAGCGTCGCGCGCGCTGCACGTCGCCGACGCAGATTTTCGCGCCGAAGCCGCGCGGGCCGAGTCCCGTATGAAAGTCGATCCAGCCGATCGACACGCACGTTTCGCCGTATTCCGCGAGCACAGCCCGCATCGTGCGCGTGCTCCACGCAGCCTCCGCGCCGCCGTAGAACATGCCTTGCGGATGCGTGTACTGCCCCGTCGTCACGGCTTGCTGATACGCCCATTGCCCGCGCGCTTCGATATAGCCGCGAATCGCCGCCACATTCGCCTCGTCGGGCGGCCAGTTCGGGGGCACCAGCAGCTCGTGCAGTTCCGCATAGGCCGGGTTCCGCGGCAGAGGTCCGGCAAAATCCACGCTGTTGCGATTCAGGTCGACGTTGCCTTCCGTCGTGCGGCTCAGATGAGAGAAACCATAAGGATTGGTCGCATGAACGAGCAGCATCGCGACACCGAGCCTGTCCATCAGCGCGGCCAGCACGTCGTCGCGCATCAACGCGATCTGCGCGCCCGAGCCGCAAAAGCCCTCGACGCCATGCGTCGCGGACGTGAGCACGAGCAGGCGCTTCGCATCGGCGGGACCGATGCGCACGATGTCGGTTGCGAGCGTCTCGCCTTCGAGGCCGATGACGCCATCCAGCACGCGCGTATCGACCGCGCGCTTGCGCTCGGCGGCCGTATCGAGAAATCGTCGACGCGCATCGCGGTAGGTCGATGAAAACATGTCCACCTCCTCCGTTGCGTCAGGCGCGCGCGAGAAACTTCTCGACGAGCCGCACCCAGTACGTCGCGCCGAGCGGCAGCAGTTCGTCGTTGAAGTCGTAGCTGCTGTTGTGCAGCATGCACGGACCGATTCCGTGACCATGCTCGCGATGCGCGCCCAGCCCGTTGCCGATATACGCATAGCAGCCGGGCCGCTCCAGCAGCATGTACGAGAAGTCTTCGGCGCCCATCGTCGGATCGACGCTGGTGTTCACGCGCTGTGCGCCGACGATGTCGCGCATCACGCCCAGCGCGAAGTGCGTCTCGGCTTCGGTGTTCACCGTCGGCGGATAGTTGCGCAGGAAACTAACTTCGGCCTTGCAACGATACGCCGCCGCCGTCGCCGCGACGATCTCCTTCGTGCGCGTCTCGATCAGATCGAGCACGTCGACGGAAAACGTGCGCACGGTGCCGGCGAGCGTCGCGGTCGTCGGAATCGCGTTGACCGCGTGGCCCGCCTGCATCCGCGTGATCGAAAGCACGGCGGCATCGATGGGGCGCTTGTTGCGCGTCACGATGCTTTGCAGGCCGGTGCCGATCTGCAGCGCCGTGAACACGGGATCGACGCCGTCGTGCGGAATGGCCGCATGCGCGCCCACGCCTTCGATGCGGATCTCGAACTCGTTGCTTGAAGCCTGCGTCGCGCCGACGCGCGCGCCGAATTCGCCCGCCGGCATGCCCGGCCAGTTGTGCAGTGCGAACACGGCATCGACGGGAAAGCGCTCGAACAGTCCGTCTTCGATCATCGCCTTCGCGCCGCCGCCGCCTTCTTCCGCCGGCTGGAAGATGAAGACGACGGTGCCGTCGAAGTCGCGATGCTTCGCGAGATATTGCGCGGCGCCGAGCAGCATCGCGGTGTGGCCGTCGTGGCCGCACGCGTGCATCTTGTTCTCGTGGCGCGAAGCGTGCGCGAAGGTGTTCAGCTCGGGAATGGGCAACGCGTCCATGTCGGCGCGCAGGCCGATCGCGCGCTTGCCCGCGCCTTTCCTGAGCACGCCGACGACGCCCGTCTTGCCGAGCCCGCGCGTCACTTCGATATCCCAGCCCTCGAGCTTTTGCGCGACGAGCTCGGCGGTGCGCGCTTCTTCGTAGCAAAGTTCGGGATGCGCGTGGATATCGCGGCGAATGGCCTGAATCTCGTCGCGCGACTGGGCGATCTCGGGAATGATCGACATGCTTTCCTCTTTGTGTGAATGGGTCAACGAACGGCACGGTCATGCCCGATGCATTGTCGATGGCCGGAATTCACAGGGAAAGCTGATATTTCTTGTCCGTGACTTAAGGAAAGCTTTAGCTTCAGTCTCAAGCCTCGCGCGGCGGCAAGGCTCCATGCGAACGCAATCGAATGCGCTCCTGCACGACGCTCATCACTGAATGGCGATCGTGAATCCTGCGCTCCAGCATGCCGACCACGCGGCGCGGCGTGTTCTTTGCGAGCGGCAGCACGCGCAGCGCGGGATCGCTGGCCCACGAGCCATATTCGAGCAGCGGCACGACCGACACGCCCGCATCCTGCCGCACCAGTTCGACGATCACTTCCAGCGAATTCAGTTCGAGGAACTCGTTCACCACGAGCCGGTTGTGCTTGAGCGCGCGCTCGATCAGTGCGCCGGTGCGCTGCGCGCGATCGAAGCGCAGGAACGGACGGTTCGCGAGCATCTCGGCGGCGCTCGCGGGCGCGCTGCCGGGCGAACCGATCGCCACGAGCGGCTCGGAATAAAGCGGCGTCCAGTTGAGGCTCGCCGGCGTCTTGCCCGCCATCTCGACGATCACCGCCGCATCGATCTCGCCCGCCTCCACTTGCGGCGCGAGCGCGAGCGCCTTGCCGGTGAACAGCCGCACATCGAGCCGCGGATACTGACCTTTCAATTCGGTGACGACGGATGCGAGCGCGCCCATCGCCGAATCGACCGCGCCGATGGAAACCGACCCGGCGATCTCATCGTCGAGGCCGGTGAGCCGCATGCTGTCGTACAGCGCGACGATGCGCTCCGCCTGCGGCAACACCTGCTTGCCGATGCTCGTCAGCCGGTTCGTGCGCCCCACGCGGTCGAAGAGCGGCCGCTTCAGATCGTCTTCGAGCGATTGCATCTGCATGCTCACGGCGGCTTGCGTGAGCGCGACCTTCTCGGCGGCTGCCGCGAAAGAGCCGTAGCGCGCGACGGCGATGAAGGTGCGCAGGAAGCGGATATTGCTCATTTGGCCTAGAGGCAATCCTGATCGTTCGATCAGGTTTCCTTGAGTGTCAGTTCAGAAATTCTATATTTTCTTATTTCAACCAGGCGTAATGTTTGCGTGTTGCAGCGGCTTGCGCGCCTGCCCGGCAAGCCATGAGAAAGCGGATGTCGCCGCACGAAAACAGACCGGCATTGATCAATCGCCCCACGCCCACGGAGTGCATTCGATGAGCACCGTACTACCTGCAGCACACGCGGCCGACCAGGACGCCGCGCTCAATCTGTCCGGCCGACGAGCCATCGTCGTATCGACCATCGGCAATGCGCTCGAATGGTTCGACTTCATGGTCTACGGCTTCTTCGCGGTCATCATTGCGAAGCTGTACTTTCCCGCGACGAATCCCACCATCTCGCTGCTCGCGACCTGGGCCACCTTCGGCGTCGGCTTTCTGACGCGGCCGCTCGGCGGCATCGTGCTGGGCGCGGTGGCGGATCGCGTCGGGCGCAAGTCGGCGCTCACGCTGACGATTTCGCTGATGGCCGTCGGCATCGCCATCATCGCGTTCGCGCCGACGTATGCCGCGATCGGCATCGCCGCGCCCTTGCTGATGCTGCTGGGCCGCCTGATCCAGGGCTTCTCCGCCGGCGGCGAAGTGGGCTGCGCGACGGCGTTCCTCGTCGAATACGCGCCCGCCAACAAGCGCGGCTATTTCGGCAGCTTCCAGATGGTCGCGCAGGCCGCGGCGAGTCTCGCGGGGTCGTTCTTCGGCGCGGTGCTCACGCGCACGCTGAGCCCCGAGCATCTGAACAGCTGGGGCTGGCGCATCCCGTTCGTGATCGGTCTGCTGATCGTGCCGGTCGGTCTCTATCTGCGTTCGAAGCTCGATGAATCCCCCGTGTTCGTCGACAAGGCGCAGAAGAACGAGCTGACCACGCGCCCGATCCGCGATACCGCCACGAAGCACTGGATGCCCGTCCTCGCGGGCTTCGGCCTGACGGTGTTCGGCACCATCGGCACGTACATCTTCCTGCTGTATTTGCCGACGCACGCGACGCGCGTGCTGCACATGGCGCTCACCGACGGCCTCATCAGCTCGACGATCGGCGCGCTCGTGTATCTCGTCTGCTGCCCGATCTTCGGCCGCCTGTCCGACCGCATCGGCCGCAAGAAGCTGATGGCCACGGCCCTCGCACTCTCGCTCCTCACCGCGTATCCGATCTTCGCGGTGCTGACGGCGCATCCGAGCCTGGCCGTGCTGATCGTCTGCCAGGCGCTGCTCATGACCTACCTCGGCATCTTCCAGGGCTGCTATCCTGCGTTCATTTCCGAGCTGCTTCCCTCGAGCGTGCGCTCGACGGGCATCTCGGTGAGCTACAACGTGGCGGTGATGATCTTCGGCGGCTTCGCGCCGGCCATCGTGCAATGGCTCACGATGACGACTGGCGACCCGCTCTCGATCTGCTATTACGTGATCTTCGGGAGCGCGGTCGCGCTTCTGACGATTTTCCCGCTGCGCGATCGCTACAGCGAAGCGCTGGCTTGAGCATGCTGCATCGCGCTCGCAAGCAAGGAAAATGGGCGGCCCGCACTGAGGATCGATGCGCTTAAGTCTGATTTAAGAAAGCGCGCTTACTCTGAAGTCTGACCGACCCACCCTCCTTCCGGCCGCGCAAGCGGCCATTTTTTTTGGAGCGACGCGATGCAGATGATCCTGCGCCTGATCCTGATCCTCGTGGCGCTCGTCGCATTCACGACGGTCGGCGTGTTCATTTTTTCGCTCTTCGCGCGGGGCGTGCTCCCGCACTGACGCTCTCGCCTGTCGCGCACGCCGGCCGAAAAGGCGTCCAGCGACCACGGGCATGTTTCATGCGCTGGCGTTCGATCAGGAAAGTTCCGCGGCGGCTGCCTATACTGGCTTGAGTGTCGATATTCGCTGCACCGTCGGCGTTCGAAAGTCCTGCGCGCGACGCGCAGATCCTTTCCCGCCGCTCTTTCCCAGCACCACCGGCGCCCGACACGCTTCGCCGCATCTTCGTCTTTCTCACATCCTGCCGCTCTTGCCGCTTCAGTGCGGCTTTTGCGCGATCGCCATTCCAGGAGAATGCCCGATGCCACAACGTCCTGTCCCCCAATCGAAAACCACGCACGCCGATACGCCGAACAAGAGCCGGCGCGCCGATGCACTCACGCCGACGCCGCCCGAGACCGGCGCCGCGAACGTCACCTTCACGCTGACGGTCAATGGCCGCGGCCATACGCTTTCGCTGGACCCGCGCACGACGCTGCTCGATGCGTTGCGCGAGCATCTGCATCTCACCGGCACGAAGAAAGGCTGCGATCACGGCCAGTGCGGCGCATGCACCGTTCATGTGAACGGCCGCCGCGTGAACTCATGCCTGTGCTTCGCCGCCGCGTGCGATGGCGACACCGTCACGACCATCGAAGGCATCGGCGAAGTGGATGCGCTGCATCCGCTGCAGGCCGCGTTCGTCGAATGCGACGGTTATCAGTGCGGCTACTGCACGGCCGGTCAGTTGATGTCGGCGGTCGCGCTGCTCAACGAGCCCATCGGCCCGAGCGACGACGACGTGCGCGAAGCGATGAGCGGCAACCTGTGCCGCTGCGGCGCGTATCAGAACATCGTCGCGGCGATCCAGTCGGTGCGCGCCACCAAGCCTTCGGCCAAGTAAGGAGAGCGACATGGAAACGTTTCAGCTCTCGCGCGCGCGCGACATGCGCGAAGCGATCAATGCCGGCGCGCTCGCGCATACCGCGCAGCAAGGCGCGGAAGTGCGCTTTCTCGCGGGCGGCACGACGCTGCTCGACCTGATGAAGCTGAACGTCGAGCGGCCGATGCGCGTGATCGATATCAGCCGCCTGCCGCTCGATGCGATCGAGGCGACGCAGGACGGCGGCGTGCGCATCGGGGCGACCTCGCGCAACTCGGACCTCGCGCATCATCCGCTGATTCGCGAGCGTTACGCGGTGCTGTCGCAGGCGGTGCTCGCGGGCGCCTCCGCGCAGTTGCGCAACATGGCGACGACCGGCGGCAACATCCTGCAGCGCACGCGTTGCGTGTATTTCCGTGACACGGCGTCGCCTTGCAACAAGCGCGAGCCGGGCAGCGGATGCTCGGCGATTCAGGGCGTCAATCGCATGATGGCCATTCTCGGCACGAGCGAATCGTGCATCGCGAGCAATCCGTCGGACATGTGCGTGGCGCTCCAGGCGCTGGAAGCGACGATTCACGTCGAAGGCACGGGCGGCAAGCGGGCGATTCCGATCGACGAGTTCTTTCTGCTGCCGGGCGCGACGCCCGATCGCGAGAACGTGCTCGATGCGGGCGATCTGGTCACGCACGTCACCTTGCCGCCGCCGGTGGAAGGCGCGCGCTCCGCTTATCTGAAGCTGCGCGATCGCGCGTCGTATGAGTTCGCGCTGGCGTCGGCGGGTGTCGTGATCGGCGTGAAGGATGGACGCATCGCGCACGCGCGCGTGGGTCTCGGCGGCGTCGGGACGAAGCCGTGGAGATCGCGAGAGGCGGAGAAGGAGCTGCAGGACGCGGCGCCCGACGAAGCCACGTTCAGACGCGCCGCCGATGCCGCGCTCGCCGATGCGAAGCCGCAAAGCGAGAACGGCTTCAAGGTCGAGCTCGCGAAGCGCTGCATCGTGCATACGCTCGAGATGGTCACGCAAACATCCTGAATACGACCGAGGAACCGAACATGTCCACCGCGCCCGACATCACGCAGTCCTTCATTGGACGGCCCCAGTCGCGCATCGACGGACCGCTGAAGGTCTGCGGCCGCGCGACTTATACCTCCGACGTCGACTTGCCCGGCATGCTGTATGCCGTGCCGGTCGGCGCGACCATTGCGAGCGGCAGGATCACGTCGCTCGAATTCGCCGCCGCGCAGGCCATGCCCGGCGTGAAGCTGATTCTGCATCGCGGCAATATCGGCCGCTTCTATCGCATCTCCGGCAATTCGATCGATACCGGTTTCGTCGACGAGAACCGCCCGCCGTTCGACGATGACATCATCCGCTATTACGGGCAATACGTCGCGCTCGTCGTGGCCGAAACCCTGGAAGCGGCGACCGCCGCGGCCGCGGCGATCAAGGTCGGCTATGACAAGACGCCGCACGACGTCAGCGCGACGCTCGGGGCCGACAAGGAACTCGACGTGCACAGCAAGCGCGGCGACCCCGACCAGGCCTTCGACGACGCGCCCGTGAAAATCGACGAGACCTATGTCACGCCGGTCGAAACGCATAACCCGATCGAACTGCATGCGACCGTCGCGCACTGGAACGGCGAAAGCTATACGTTCTACGAGACGAGCCAGGCCGTCACCAATCATCAGGGCACGCTGATGCAGATGATGGGCCTGCCGAAAGAGAAAGTGCGCGTGATCTCGCGCTATCTCGGCTCGGGCTTCGGCGGCAAGCTGTGGATGTGGCCGCATTCGCTGCTCGCCGCGGCCGCGACGCGGCAAACGGAACGGCCCGTGAAGCTCGTGCTCTCGCGCAAGATGATGTTTCAGAACGTCGGGCACCGGCCGACCACGCAGCAGCGGATGCGGCTTGCGGCAACGCAGGACGGCAAGCTCGTGTCGCTGCGGCACGATTTCGTGAATCACGCCGCGCTCGCCGACGAATACATGGAAGACTGCGGCGAAGCGACGCCGTCGATGTACAGCACGCCCAACCTGCGCGTGACGGGCGGCACGGTCAAGCGCAACGTCGGCTCGCCCACGGCGATGCGCGGTCCCGGCGCCGTGCCCGGCTTGTTCGCGCTCGAATCGGCAATGGACGAGCTCGCCATCGCGTTGAAGATGGACCCGGTCGAGCTGCGTCTGCGCAATGAGCCGAGCGTCGATGAAAGCACCGGCCTGCCGTTCTCGTCGCGGCATTTCGTCGAGTGCCTGAAGACCGGCGCGGAGAAGTTCGGCTGGTCGAGGCGCACGCCGGAAGTCGGTTCGATGAAGCGCGACGGGCTCACGCTCGGCTGGGGCGTCGGCGCATGCAGCTGGCCGGGCTTGCGCTTCTCCGCGGATGCGACCGTCGATCTGCGCGCGGACGGCAAGGCGCGCGTCGCGTGCGGCACGCAGGATATCGGCACGGGCACGTACACGATCCTCGCGCAGCTCGTCGCGGAACATACGGGCATTCCGCTCGACAGGATCGAGGTCGGTCTCGGCGATACGGCGCTGCCGCTCGGGCCGGTGTCGGGCGGATCGGCGGCGACGGCGTCGGTGATTCCGGCGGTATCGGATGCGGTTCGCGCCGCCGTCAGGACGCTGCTTGCGCGGGCGGCGCAGACCGAAGGTTCGCCCTTCGCCGGCGCAAAACCCGAAGAACTCGCGATGACCGGCGGCCAGGTGCATCGCAAGAACGAGCGGCCGGAGAGCGGCGTGCCGTATGCGCAGATACTCGAAGCGGCGAAGCTGCACGCGGCGTCGGGAAGCGGTAGCGCCAAGGGCGGCTTCGATGATCCGCTCAAGAAGAAGTGGTCGATTCATTCATTTGGCGCGCACTTCGCCGAAGTGACCTGGGAACCCGCGACCGCGCGCCTGCGCGTGAGCCGCGTCGTGACCGTGATCGATGCCGGCAGGATCCTGAATCCGCGCGCCGGGCGCAATCAGATCGAAGGGGCGGTGGTGATGGGCGTCGGCATGGCGCTGTTCGAGCACACGGTCTACGACGATCGCAGCGGCGCGCCGATCAACAGCAACCTGGCGGATTACGTCGTCGCGACCAATGCCGATACGCCGAAGATGGACGTCACCTTCCTCGATTATCCGGACACGATCTTCAACGAACTCGGCGCACGGGGAATCGCGGAGATCGGGCTGGCGGGCATCGCGGCGGCGATCACCGGCGCCGTGTATCACGCGACGGGCGTGCGCGTGAGGAAGCTGCCGGTGATGATCGAGGATTTGCTCAAGGCATAGCGAGTCGTGGGTTGCCGTTCGAGCCCGGTCTTTCGTGAGCTGTATTGGCATGGAAGCCGGGCTTGATTCCTGGCCGAGTTGCTTTCATTTCTCCGAACGCCTGGACCACGCATTGGCGCATCGGGAATGAAGTAACGCTATGCGTCGAAGCCCATCGCGCATCGAACGCGCGGGTGTTCGGTTCCGTCGCGCGCGGGCAAGACACGGAAGACAGCGACCTCGATTTGCTGATCGATCCGACGCCCAAGACCACGATGCTCGACATCGGAGCAATGCGCCACGAGTTGCGCGCATTGCGGACGCCATTCCAGTATGGGCCGCGACGCACACGCGCTGACTGATCACGTGAGCCAAGTCATTACGGCAATCGAACGCATCAGCCGCTATACCGGCGGAATCGACGAAACCGCCTTTCTGCAAGACGAACTGCTTCAGGACGCCGTCATTCGCAATCTCGAGGTCATCGGGGAGGCCAGCAGAATATTCGACCGCACTTCCCCGCCTTTGCTGCTGCACCCCGAAGTTCCTTTTTTATCCGCTTACGAAATGCGCAACGCGCTTGCGCACGGCTATTTCCAAGATCGACATGAACGTCATCTGGGCGACGATCCGGGAAGACCTCCGCGCTCTCCTGCTGCAATTTCAGTCCCTCGCAGAAAGTCTGCAAACTCGCGGCTAACAGCCCCAGCGCCTTTTCCCGCGTTCCAGCCGTCGCCGGCACGGACACCCCCTGGCACACCGCTTGCCTCCTTCCTGGGGTTCGATCCTCTCCCAAGACGCGCTACCATAGTGGCCAGCCCACCCCAAAACCCCTGTGTAGCAGAAAAATCAGCCGGAGTGCCCATGAACGACATGATCAAACAACACGGCCTGCAGGTCGACGCGAGCCTGGCGAAGTTCGTCGATGAGGAAGCCATCCCCGGCACGGGCGTCGACAGTGCGTCCTTCTGGAAGGGATTCGATGCGCTGGTGCACGACCTCGCCCCCAAGAACCGCGCGCTGCTCGCCGAGCGCGACCGCCTGCAGTCCGAACTCGACAACTGGCATCGCAACAATCCCGGCCCGGTGCGCGATCTGCGCGCCTATCGCAAGTTTCTCGAAGAGATCGGCTATATCGTGCCCGCGCCCGCCCACGTGCAGGCGAGCACCGCCAACGTCGATCGCGAGATCGCCGAGCAGGCCGGCCCGCAGCTGGTCGTGCCGCTCTCCAACCTGCGCTATGCGCTGAACGCGGCCAACGCGCGCTGGGGCAGTCTCTATGACGCGCTCTACGGCACCGACGCCATCGACGAAAGCGACGGCGCCGAGCGCACCGCCCAGTTCAATCCGAAGCGCGGCGCCAAGGTGATCGCCTATGCGCGCGCCTTCCTCGACGACAACGCGCCCCTCGCGCACGGCTCGCACGCCGATGCGACGAAGTACAGCGTCGAGCAGGGCAAGCTCGTCGTCACGCTGAAGGACGGCAGCAAGAGCGGCCTCGAAAACGCCGAACAGTTCGCGGGCTATCAGGGCGATGCGAGCGCGCCCAGCGGCATCCTGCTCAAGCACAACGACCTGCACTTCGAGATTCAGATCGACGCGAACAATCCCATCGGCAAGACGGATGCGGCGCACGTGAAGGACGTGCTGATCGAAGCGGCGGTCAGCACGATCATCGACTGTGAGGATTCGGTCGCGGCTGTCGACGCCGCCGACAAGACGCAGCTCTATCGCAACTGGCTCGGCCTGATGCAGGGCCATCTGTCGGAGCAGGTGACGAAGAACGGCAAGACCTTCACGCGCAGCATGAATCCGGACCGCGAATACACCGCGCCCGACGGCTCGACCGTCAGGCTGCACGGCCGTTCGCTCCTGTTCATCCGCAACGTCGGCCATCTGATGACGAACCCCGCCGTGCTCGACCGCGACGGCAACGAAGTGCCGGAAGGCATCCTCGACGCCGTGATGACCACGCTCGGCGCAATGCATGACCTCAAGAACAAGATGAACTCGCGCACGGGTTCCATCTACATCGTGAAGCCGAAGATGCATGGGCCCGCCGAAGTCGCGTTCGCGGACGAACTCTTCTCGCGCGTCGAAGACCTGCTCGGCCTGCCGCGTCACACGATCAAGATGGGCATCATGGACGAGGAGCGCCGCACGAGCGTCAACCTGAAGGCGTGCATCGCGGCGGCGGGTCCGCGCGTCGCGTTCATCAACACGGGCTTCCTGGATCGCACCGGCGACGAGATGCATTCGTCGATGGAAGCCGGCCCGATGATGCGCAAGGGCGACATGAAGTCGTCGAAGTGGATCAACGCCTATGAGCGCAGCAACGTGCTCGTCGGCCTGAACACGGGCCTGCGCGGGCGCGCGCAGATCGGCAAGGGCATGTGGGCGATGCCCGATCTGATGCACGCGATGCTCGAGCAGAAGATCGCGCATCCGCGGGCAGGCGCGAACACCGCATGGGTGCCCTCGCCCACGGCGGCCACGTTGCACGCGCTGCACTATCACATGGTCGACGTGCAGCAGGTTCAGCAGGAGCTCGAGAGCGTCGACTACGACAGCCAGAAGAACGAGCTGCTCGACGGTCTGCTGACGATTCCCGTCGTCGACAAGCCGTCTTGGTCGGAAGAGGACATCAGGAACGAAATCGAGAACAACGCGCAGGGCATTCTCGGTTATGTGGTGCGCTGGATCGATCAGGGCGTCGGCTGCTCGAAGGTGCCCGACATCCACGATGTCGGCCTGATGGAAGACCGCGCGACGCTGCGCATCTCCAGCCAGCACATCGCGAACTGGCTGCGTCACGGCATCGTCACGGAAGAGCAGGTTCGCAAGACGCTCGAACGCATGGCGGCTGTCGTCGACAAGCAGAACGAAGCCGATCCGACCTATCGCCCGATGGCGCCCGCCTTCGACAGCTCGTTCGCGTTCAAGGCTGCGTGCGCCCTCGTGTTCGAAGGCCGCACGCAACCCAACGGCTACACGGAACCGCTGCTGCACAAGTTCCGTCTCGCCGCGAAGCAGTCGATGTAATGTGAGGGCGCGCGCACGCCGGCCGGCGTGCGCGCGCCCAGGCGCTCACTGTTCCGACCAGAGCTTGCCCGCGGTCGCCCAGTTCTCGCGTTTCACGTCGGTCAGAATGATGTCCACCGAGCCCGGCTCGCAGCCGAGCGTCTCGCAGGTCGTGCGCGTGATCGCCTCGACGAACTTGCGCTTCTCTTCCGCCGTGCGACCTTCGAACAGCTGAATGTTGAATGTCGGCATTCCGTTGATCTCCTGTCGGGTTGAATTCAGTCGCGATACGACGCGTCGATGCGGTCCAGCTTGCGCAGCAGCGCGGGCCATTCGAGCGCGCCTTCGATGGCGTCGTCGTCGTGCAATTGCGCCGCGGTGCGGGTGACGACTTCCGGCGTCGGCATGATCATCTTGCCCACGCCCGCGAGCGCGCGCAGCTGAATATCGCATGCCTTGATGAGCATATCCATCAGCACGTAAGCCTCGGCGATGGTGCGCCCGAGCGTGAGCGGGCCGTGATTGCGCAACAGCATCGCGCGATGCGCGCCGAGGCTCGCCACCAGCCGCCCGCCTTCGGCCGGCGAAAACGCGAGGCCTTCGTAGTCGTGATACGCGAGATGGCCATGAAAGCGCATCGCGTGTTGCGACGCGGGCAGCAGGCCGTTAGGCTGCGTCGAGACCGCAATCGCCTCGCGCACATGCAGGTGCATCACGCATGCGGCGTCCTCGCGCGCGCGGTGCACGGCCGCGTGCAGCGCGAAGCCCGTCGCGTTCACCGGATGCGCGCTTTCGCCGATCACGTTGCCGTCGATATCGATCTTCACGAGGTTCGACGCCGTGACTTCATCGAACGAAAGCCCGAACGGATTGATGAGAAAGCGCCCGGGCTCGCCCGGCACGCTCGCGGAAATATGTGTGTAGACGACATCGTCCCAGCCATTGAGCGCGACGAGCCGGTACGCGGCGGCGAGATCCACGCGCGTGGCTTGCTCGGCCTCCGAGCGCGGCCCGCATTCCGCGATCCTGTGCTCAGGCGTGTGGGTGAACGACATGCGAATCTCCTTGTTTCGATGTTCCGGACAGACGCCGCCGAAGCGCGATGACCGCCCACGAAGCCAGCACGAACGGCGCGGTCAGCGCGGCGATGCCGAGGCAGTCGATCAGGCGCTCGATCAGCACGGCGGCAACGATGGCCAGCAATGCATAACGCTTGCCGATCGGCGCGGCCGCGAGCGCCGCAAGCGCCGCATTGAAACCGCACGCGCCCGAGAGCACGACGGCGTCGCTCGCGCCGCCGAGCCCATGCAGCGCCGCACCGAGCGCGCTGCCGGTGAGCGCCCAGCCCGCCTGCGACGGCCGCGCGGCGAGAAGCCCGGCCGCAATGAGTCCGCCCGCGAGCGCGCCGGTTGCGAACGTGATCGGCGCGAGACCCGCGAACGCAGCCTGAAGCATCGGGATGAAGCCGGCGGCGACGGGCGGAATCGCGCCCGTGTCGCCGCGATCGGCGAACAGCGGCAGCCAGCACCAGGTCACGATGATGGCCGGGCTGGAGAAGATCGGCAAGGCGTGGCGCGCGAGAATGCGCGTGAGCTTGTGGGCGAGAAAGGTCGCGCTCATCGCCGCGACGATCGCGACGGCGGCAGCCCGAGACGCATCGCCGATGAACGTGAAGGCGGCGAGCGCGGCGAGCGCGCCGTTGAAGCCGTAGAGATCGTCGCGGAAAGCGGGCGCGTCCGCATCTTCGATGATGACGCTGATGACATTGCCCGTCAGCGTGCCGGTCAGGAGCCCGCACGCGAGTCGCGGGCTCGCGCACAGCACGGCGAGAAACAGCAGCGCGCCTGTCGCGGCGTTGCGCTGAAGCACGATCTGCCCGATCGCGCGGGCGAAGCTGCGGAGCTGATCGCCGAATGCGGCGTCGGAATGGAGAGCGGAGGACATGCTTGGCGGCTACGGCGTGGGAAGCCGCCAGCATAAAGCAGCCGGCGCGCGCCGTGGGGCGGCGGGCCGAATAACCTGTATGTGGCTTGAAGCGGCGGGCGCGGTGGCGCGCCGAAGACCGGAAGCTTAGTTGAACGCCATCGGAACCAGCGGCGTCGGCTCTCCGACGCCCGGATTCGCCAGCGACAAGTCCGAGCTCAGGCGCACGATTTCCGTGACGTTTTCGCGGAAATTGGGGTGCTTTTCCCAGGTGATGTAGCTTGCGTCCAGCACGGCGGACAGCGTGAGCAGGGCAAAGGCGGCTTTTTCGAGCACTTCGTAGCGGCGGCGCATGATCTGTTCCTCAAACTTTGCGATATTGTAACAGACCCAAGGGTTTTCCCCTAGATCCATGTTGCAATGCCGCAAATCGCCCGCCGCAACGCCGTCGGCGCTCCGGCCCCATATCGACCGGGGCGCCGTTTCGAGGTTACATCGACGCCTCCAGCATAGCCTCGTAGTCCGCGCTCGACGCTTCGCGCGGATTCGTCTTATGACTGTGATCCTTCAGCGCGCCGGCGATGATGCGCGGGAACGACTCGCGCGTCACGCCGAGTTCGGCGAGGCCGCGCGGCAAGCCGAGCGACGCGGTCATCGCACGCACGGCTTCGCCGACTTCGCTGCCCGATTTCAGGCCCATTGCCTGCGCCATGCGGTCGAGTTTGCCCTCTTCCCGCATCGACGGCGCGCTGCTGTTGAATGCGATCACCGCCGGCAGAAAGATGGCGTTGAGCGTGCCGTGATGCAGCTTCGGATTGATGCCGCCAAGCGAGTGGCTCAGGCTGTGCACGCAGCCCAGGCCCTTCTGGAACGCGAGCGCGCCCTGCATCGACGCGCTCATCATGTTCAAGCGCGCGGTGCGGTCGGAGCCGTCGCGCGTCGCCCGCTCGATGTGACGCCACGCGCGCCACAGGCCGTCGAGCGCGATGCCGTCGGCGGGCGGATTGAACGCCGGCGCCATGAAGGTTTCGAGGCAGTGCGCGATGGCGTCCATGCCGGTCGCGGCCGTGAGCATCGGCGGCAGGCCGAGCGTCAGTTCGGGATCGCAGATCGCGACTTTCGGCACGACATGCGGAGAGATCACGCCGACCTTGCGGCCGTCGTCGAGAATCAGGATCGCGCCGCGGCCGACTTCGCTGCCGGTGCCCGCCGTCGTCGGAATCGCGATGACGGGTGCGGTCTTCGCCGTGATGCGGGCAAGGCCGCCCTCGATCACCGCGAAGCTTTGCAGCGGGCCTTCGTGCGTCGCGCAGACGGCCACGCCCTTCGCGAGATCGATCGACGAACCGCCGCCCACCGCGATCACGCCGTCGCAGTCGTGCTCCTTGTATATGGCCACGGCGGCGCGCACGGCGGCTTCGTTCGGATTCGGCGGCGTCGCGTCGAACACCGGCACGGGAGACGAGGAACCGAGCGCGTCGAGCACCTTGTCGACGAGGCCTGCCGCGCGAATGCCGGCGTCGGTCACGATCAACGGACGGCGAATGCCGATGCGCTCGCACTCGCTCGCAAGCAGGCGCACCGCGCCGAAATCGAATTGAATCTGCGTGATGTAGTTGATGAGGGACATGGTGACTGAGGGAAGGTTATGGCCGGTGGTCGCGTTCATCGTGCCGCGATGCCGGCCAGTATACGGCCCACGGCGTCGGCGCGCAGCTTGACGTGCCGCCGTTGTCTTCCCTCGCGCGAGGTGCGGCGTCAGAAACGGAAATCGTTGAAGAACTTCTCGCGTTCCATCACGGTGAACGCGGCGCGCTTGTGTGGGAAGTCGAATTCCTTGAGCGTGTAGAAGCCCATGCGATGCATGTAGGCGATGTGCCGGACGTGATCGATGCCCGGTACGCCGACGAGCCGTTCCGTGCGCGGATCGTCGATGAACATGTAATGCAGCACGCCGCTCCACCACGCCTTCAGCTTGCCCGCGCTCTGGAATTGCGCATCGCCGATCAGCAGATGCAGGCCGCGATCGAAATCGCCTGCATCGTAGAAGGGCCGAGGCGGTCTTCCTTCGCCCAACAGAACTCGAAGTAGCCGAAGGGCTTGTCGACAAAGTAGCCGATCATCGGGTGCATGTGCGGATCTTCGCGGCGCTCCGCGAGGTAGGCCGCATGCTCGGCGCGCGTGCCGCGCTGGTCCCAGAAGTGCGCGACGCGATCGAGGTTCATCCATGCGCTGAAGACTTCCGAATCGGCTTCGGGGTCGGCCGTGCGCAGGCTGAAGGTCATGTCGATCTGCGGGAAATGGCGTTCGTAGATGGTGCCTTCGGTGTTCTTCGGCCTCACGGGGTGGGTTCTGCCGTTCGTTTCCGTATAGCGCAGAGGTATTTCGCTCGATGCGGGCGCTTTTAGCCATGGGCGAGGGCTTTGCCAGAACGTTTTTCTCGATGTCGTCAGTAGAAGGTTGCCGTTGTTGTGTTCCGCTTCGTCGATCAGGTGCTCGTTTTTCGCCTGGGCCGCGAAGGAGTTTGCCTGTGTTTTCGTGGAATCCTGAATTCTTAGTGGTCTATTGGTGTTGCCCCTGTGCGGGGCGGCAGTCACTTTCTTTGCTGCTGCAAAGAAAGCAACCAAAGAAAGCAGCTTTGGGCCCAGGCAGACTCGTCGTCATGGTTCGGAGTGGCCCAGCCTCTAAGTGTCGTCCTCATAGGACTATCGCGGCTTGGCTCGCGCACGGTCTGCCCCAGCGGACCACAAGACAAACTGGTTCAGCACCAAAGAGCGCCGGCCCGCTTCGCGGCCGAAGGGAAATCCAAAATGTCAAGAACATTCGGGGAACGAATATTTTTTGTTACGCGAGCGCGCGATATTGGCCCGCGTCGGGGTCGATCTGGCGTACCCGGGATGGAGTGAGCGCGGCGCAATGCCCGGCCCGCCGCCGCGGCGCGCCTAAAGTCTGGAACCGGGCGACCGTTATTCGATGTGTGGTCCGGCTTTCCCGCAAGGGTCCAGCCATCGCCGGACCGCGCCGGAAACCAATATGGATCATCAGACTGAGGTGTTCACCCTGCCGCGCGGACGTGCGGCCACGTGGTTGCTGCACGCGGGAGCCGATATTCCCCGCGCGATCCGCGTCGCCCTGGTCGGGAGCCTGTTCGGCACCTTGCCGATCTTCGCGGGCGGCGTGCTCAACACGATTGCCGTCGCGTGGGTGCTCGACCGCCGGCATCCGGCGACGGCCTTCCATGTGTGGCTCGCGCTCGAAGTGGCGGTCTGCCTCGTGCGGCTGATCGTGCTCATCGTCGCGCGGCGGCGGGCGCGCCAGCGCAAGTCCACCCTGACCGATACCTACGTGCTGCTCGCGCCGCTTTGGGGCGCGACAGTCGGCTACGGCGCGCTCGTCTCCGTGCTGTCCGGCGACTGGATCGCGGCGACGCTCTCCTTTCTGTCCGCGGCCGCGATGGTCGGCGGCATCTGTTTTCGCAATTTCGGCGCGCCGCGTCTCGTCGCGGTGATGATCTTCCTGTCGCTCGGGCCGTGCTGCCTCGGCGCGGTGCTGGCGGGCGAGCCGACGCTGTGGCTCACGCTCCTGCAGATCCCCTTCTATCTCTTCGCCATGAGCGCCGCCGCATTCCGCCTGAACGGCATGCTCGTCTCGACGATGAAAGCCGAGCAGGAAAACGACCGCCGCGCGCGTCACGACGAGCTGACGGGCCTGCTCAACCGCGCGGGGCTGTTCCAGGCGGTGCGCTCTCGCGCGCCCGGGCATGCGTGTGACAGCGCGCGCACCGCGCTGCTCTATCTCGATCTCGACGGCTTCAAGGCCATCAACGACGCGCAGGGCCACGAAATCGGCGACACGCTGCTCGCGCTCGTCGCGCGGCGCCTGCGGCATCTGTCAGGGGAAGGCTCGCTGGTCGCGCGGCTCGGCGGCGACGAGTTCGTGATCGTCACGCAGCCGCAGGCCGATCCGCTCGCGCTCGCGGATGTCGTCGTGCGCGAGCTGGCGAAGCCGTTCCATGCCGATGACGACGTGCCTTTGCGGATCGGCGTGAGCATCGGCATCGCGATGTTCGATCATCATCACGACGAGCTCGACGGCGTGCTGCGGGATGCCGACAACGCGCTCTATGAAGCGAAGCGCGCCGGCAAGAGCCGCTGGGTCGCGGCGGGCGAGCGCGAGGCCGAGCACGCCCAGGCGCAGGCCCGCGCGATCAAACCGGTCGGGCTCGTCGCCTGAGCGATCAGCCGCTGAGCGCGGCGCTCAGGCTCTCCGCTTCCTTCGCGAACCGCTGGCGCTCCTCGCCGCGCAGACGATCGTCGCCCGGCAGGTCGACCGTGAGCGGGTCCATCGCCACGTCGTCGACGTGCACCTCGTAGTGCAGATGCGGCCCCGTCGCCCAGCCCGTCTCGCCGACGTAGCCGATCACCTGTCCGCGCTCGACCGTGCCGCCTTTCCTGACACCCTTCGCGAAGCGCGACAGATGCGCGTAGACGGTCGAATACGGCGGCGGATTCTCGAGCATGATGACCTTGCCGTAGCCCGTCTGCCTGCCGACGAACTTCACCTTGCCCTGCGCCGTCGCGTGCACCGGCGTGCCGATGGGCGCGGCGAGATCGACGCCGTCGTGGCTCTGCCAGCGATGCGTCACCGGATCGAGCCGGCGCAGCGAAAAGTCCGACGACACGCGCGTGAACGCGACCGGATAACGCGAGAACGCGGGCCGCGTGCTCTTTCCGTCCTTCGAGTAGTAGCGGGCTTCGCCCTGGGGATCGCGGTACAGGAACACGTCGTGCGACGACGAACCGGTCGTCAGGCGCACGGCGAGCGGTTCGTCATGGGCCGCGGCGCCACCTTGCGGCCGGTCGTAGATGACGCTCAGCGTGTCGCCTTTTCTGAGATCACGGTGCAGATCGACCTTTCCCGCGAAGGCGTCGGTCAGCGTCGCGATGGTGCCCTGATCCATGCCGAGGCTTTGCGCGGCCTGCGAGAAGGTCTGATCGACGGTCGCGCTTTCGGCGGCGCGCGCCAGCTCAGGCGGCTTCGGAGCGGGCGGCGCCAATGCCGGCGAAGCGCCTTGTTTCAGCGAAACAGCCGGGGCGTCTTCCTTGCTGGACGAAGGTGCATGCGCCCGGTTGAGCGAGTTGCACATCACGACGGATAGGACAGAGCCGATCGCGCAAGCAAAAAAGAATCTGCCTGCCTTGCCGGGCAGGGCGGTGGTTGGAATAAAAGCCATCGGTGGAGAAGCGGAACGAGCGACGCGCGGGTGGGCGCGATCGTTCGGAGAATCAGAAGGCACGGCGAGATGGCCGAGCGGCGGAACAGCCCGCGCGTTACTCGATCTGCCGCGAAATTGGGCTGATCGTCAGGGAAATCGATGCGAAACGGCGAGCTGGCATGAAGAAGCAGAGCCGTGGACACGGCTTCGGACGCGGCGCATTCAGGTTGCACCGAGACTATGAGAGATTTCTTAAACGAAACTTAAGCTGCCCCTTTTTAAGCTTTTGCACGAAGTTTGATGGCAATTGCAAGCCGATGACGGGCAGAAGCACGCCGATTACGAGCGCCGGAGGGGCGTCAGCGCTTTTCCACTTCCAGCGTCCGCGCATATCCCGTCAGTTCGAGATAGCCGCGCCCGGGCTTGTCGTCGCCGCTCAACCTGACCGCGCCTTCCCAGTAAAGGGCGCCGGTGGAATCGCGCGAGTCGAGTTCCTGATCGTCGATGAGCGGACTCAGCCGCCAGCGCGTCCCGCCGACGCGCACGTTCATCGCCACCGGATAAACCGTGTTCGTGCGCGGCGAACGCCACTGGCGTTCCGGCGTGAACTCGACCTCGCCCGGACCGAATTGCGTCGTGCGGCCTTCGCGGTCGCGCAGCGCGGCGTGCGCCCAGACCGCGTGCCCGTCGCGGGCGCGAACCTTGAACGCCATCAACGCGGAGCCGTCGTCCAGATTCGCGCCGAGCCAGTCCCAGCCGGCGGCGTCGGGCGACAGGAGCGTGCTCGACCATTCGTGATCGAGCCACGCGCGGCCCGTCACGGCGACGCTCGCATTCGCCTTCCCCGATGCCGACGGACGCGTCACGCTGCCCGTCACCTTCAGTTGCGGCTCGCTGTAGTAGTAGCTCGCCTGCTCGGGCAATGGCCCCTTGCGCGAATAGCCTTGCTCGCCCTGGATCATCGGCGGCTGCGTCGGCGTGAAGATCAGATGCAGCGCGAAGCCCGCGGCGTCCGCGCTGACCGAATAGCTGCCGTCCGATGCGCGCGTCATGCGCCAGGCATCGAGCCTGACGTCGGTGTTGCCCTCTTTCGCGTACGCGAGACCGAAACCCTGCCGTGCGATGTTCTGATCGTGCGCGAGCCGTCCATACGCGGGATCGGAGAGCGCCGCGTGCGCGACGATCAGTTGCGACGGATCGAACGCGCTCCCGCTTTCCTCCTTGCCCTTGCCCGTGTTCGAACGAAAGAACGTGATCTGGAAGCCCAGCGGCTGATGATCGGGCGTTTCGAGCCACCCGGTCGCGTACCACCATTCGGTGCGATAGCGCGGATGCGCGCCGCTGTCGCCGGGCCATTCGATCGCATGTCCCGGCACGACGGGCGCGAACGCCGGTTCGGCCGCGAGCACGGTCACCGGGAACAGCAGCGCGAGGAGCAATACGCGCATCACCAGTCCTCCCGCACGGCGCGCACCGCATCGACCGAAACGGCGCGCCGTCCCGAAAGGACGGCGGTCGCGCAGGACGACGCCAGCATCACGCCTGCGATGACGGCGATCATCGTCCACGGAACGTGCAGCGACATGCTCCAGTGAAACGACTGCGGATTCACGACGAACACGAGAATCAGGCTGATCGCGAAGCCGAGCACGCAGCCCAGCGCGATGCCGAGCAGCGTGAGCCATCCCGCCTCCGACGCGAGGAGCGCGAGGATCTGCGCGCGCGTCACGCCGACGTGCCGCAGCATGCCGAATTCGCGCGAGCGTGCGAGTGTCTGCATCGAGAACGTCGCGCCGACGCCGAAGAGACCGATCACGATCGCCACGGCTTCGAGCAGATAAGTCACGGCAAAGCTGCGGTCGAAAATGGTCAGGGTGCGCGCGCGGATCTCGCCGGGCTGCGAGAATTCCAGCGTATCGCCGAATGGCAGCTTCCTGATTGCCTCGATGACCTGCGCGGCGCTCGCCCCCGCGCGCAAGGCGATGGCGATGTCCGTCGCGGCCGTGTCGCCGGTCAGGCGCCGATAGTCGTCGATGCGCATTTGCAGCGCCCCCGTCTGCCGCACGTAATCGCGCCAGATTCCCGCGACGACGAAGCGCACGTTCGCCCCGCCGACCGGCAGCGCCACGCGCTCGCCCAAGCGGTAGCCGTACAGATCGGCCATCGCTTCCGAAGCCCACACCGGCGTCTCGTCCGCGCGCCACGCGGAAGGCGGCAACACCGCGCCGGTCATTTGCAGGGTCGCGCCGGGATCGGCGGCGTCGATTTCGCGCGCGATCAGCGCAACGGGCGGCTTCGCGGGATCGAGCGTGAGTTTCGACGCGCGCGTGAAGGCCGCATGCGCGACGCCGTTCGCGGCGGCAATCTGCCTCTGCTGGTCGGGACGCAGGCCGCCGGTGTCGCCGCTCGACGCCATGCGCACGTAGAGATCGGCGGACAGCAGATGCGCGAGCCAGTCCTCCACCGACACGCGAAAGCTCGTCACCATGATCGCCATCGCGACGATCAGCGTGAAGCTCGACAGCACGCCGCCCATCGCGATCGACGCCTGGCCCGGCGCATTCGCGAGGCGCGCGAGCGCGAGCGTCGCAACGGCATTGCGCGACCCCGGCGCGAAGCGAAACATGATCGCGGTAAGACGCGGCATCAGCGCGATCCCGCCGACGAGCAGCAGCGCGACCGCGACATACCCGGCGATGGGTGCATCGAAGACGGGCGGCGCCTGCGTGAGCGCGCCGCCGAGCGCGAGGCACGCGAGCGCCGGCCACGGCGTGCCGAGCGGCGCGAGCGCGGCTTCCTCGCTGCCGGCTTTCAGCGCCGGCGCGGGCCGTGCGCGCGCCGCTTCGAGCGCCGGAACGAGCGTGCCCGCGAGCGCGACGCCGATGCCGAGCGCAAGGAAGATCGCGCTCGCGACCGGCTCGAACGCGACGCGCGGCTCGACGCCCGGAAAGTAGCCGCCGCCGAGATCGCTGCCGAAGAAGCGTAGCGCGAGCGCCGCGACCGCGAAGCCGAGCGCGATGCCGAGCACGCCGCCCGCGACGCCGAGCAGCGCGCCTTCGAGCATGATCTGCCGCACGAGCGCCGCGCGCGTCATGCCGAGCACGCGCAGCATCGCGAACTGCGCGCGGCGGCGCACGACGCCCGCCGCCTGCGTCGAGAACACGAGAAACGCGCCGGTGAAGAGCGCGACCAATGCGAGCACGTTCATGTTGATGCGATACGCGCGCGAGAGACGGTCCGTGCGCGTTTCGACATCACGCGTTTCCGTCACGACGAGCCGCCCGCCGAGTTCGCGCTGCAGCGCCTGCCGGAAAGCGTCGCGCTCGACGCCGCGCGCGAGTTGCAGATCGACGCGCGAGAGCTTGCCCGTCATCGCGAAGCGCGTCTGCACGGCGGCGATGTCCATCACCGCGATGCGCTGCCCCGGCCGCGTCCTCGCAATGCCCCCCGCCACGCGCAACTTCACCGGCGAGGTGCCGCTTTGCAGCTCGATCTGCGCGCCATCGCGCGTGCCGAGCCATGTCTGCGCGGCGGGAGAAAGAAAGATGGCGTCGCCGGCGAGCACGTCGAGCGGCGCTTGCGGCGACGGCACGCCGGTCAGGTCCGGCGCGATGCGCTTCGCGCGGAACACGTCGATGCCGAGCACCTTGAGCGGCGCGTTCCTGCCGGGCACGGCGACGTCGACTTCGAGCACCGGGCTCGCCACCGCGACGCCCGCATGCGTCGCGAGCCGCGGATACACGCTTTCGTCGATGAAGGGCCGCGCGCCGCGCACCTGCAGGTCCGCTTGTCCCGAGAGACTGCGCGCGGCGGCGGAAAACTCGTTGAACGCGGCGCCGTTGATGAGCTGCACCGCATAGCCGAGTCCGACGCCGAGCGCGATCGTCAGCACCGCGACGAGCGCGCGGCCGCGATGACTGCGCCATTGCGCGCCAAGCAGCCAGCGCGTGAGCGTGTCGAACGAGCGGCGAGCGGCGGCGATGTCCGTCATGTCGCCACGGCCGAAGCGTGCAGCGCGCCGTCGGCGAGAATCAGCACGCGATCGGCGAAGGCGGCGGCCGCTTCCGAATGCGTGACCATGACCGTCGCGGCGCCCGTCGCCCGGGTTTCGGCGCGCAGCAGGCCGAGCACTTCATGCGCGGTTTGCGGATCGAGGTTGCCGGTGGGTTCGTCGGCGAGGAGCAGGCGCGGCCGGTGCACGAGCGCCCGCGCGATCGCCACCCGCTGCAATTCGCCGCCGGAAAGCTGGCGCGGCAGGTCGTCGTCGCGGCCTTCGAGGCCGACGGCCGCGAGCATCGCGCGCGCGGGCGCGGGCGGCATGCCGTTGAGCAGCAGCGGCACGGCGACGTTCTGATAAAGCGTCAGATGCGGCAGGACGTGAAACGCCTGAAACACGAAGCCGAGCTTCTGGCGACGCAGGCGCGTGGCGGCATCGTCGGAGAGGTTCGAGATCGGCGCGCCGTCGATCAGCACTTCGCCGCTGTCGGCGGAATCGAGGCCCGCGATCAGATTGAGGAGCGTCGATTTGCCTACGCCCGAATCGCCCATGATCGCGACGAACTCGCCCGCGCCGAGGGCGAAGTCGAGTTCGTCGAGGACGACGCGGCCGCCGCCGTAAGTCTTCGTGAGGCGGCGGCACTCGAGAGCGGGCGTGACGTCCGGGTCGGCGGGTCGCATGGCGGATTGGCAGGGCTCGATATCGGCGATGCAAGCATTGTGCCCAACAATCGCGTATTCATGCTCGATCCGCCGGCCGAACGCGGCCGCGCTATTCCTTCGCGCCGTATCCGCCGCCTCCCGGCGTCTGGATCACGAACACGTCGCCCGGATTCATCTGCGTGCGATGGCGTGCGCCGAAGCCTTCGCGTTCGTTCGAACCATCGCGCTCGACCCAGTTCGCGCCCGTCGCGCCCGGCGCCCCGCCTTCGAGCCCGAACGGCGGCACGCGGCGACGGTTCGACAGGATCACCGCCGTCATCGGTTCGAGAAAACGGATGCGCCGCTCGGTGCCGTCGCCGCCGCGCCTGCGCCCTTCCCCGCCACTGCCGCGCCGGACCCGAAAATCCTCGAGCCGCACGGGGAAGCGCCATTCGAGGACTTCGGGATCGGTCAGGCGCGAGTTGGTCATATGCGTCTGCACCGCGCCGCATCCCTCGAACGAAGGACCCGCGCCCGCGCCGCCGCAAATGGTTTCGTAGTACTGGTACGTGTCGTTGCCGAAGGTGAAGTTGTTCATCGTGCCCTGCGCGCCCGCCATCACGCCGAGCGCGCCGTAGAGCGCGTCGGTGACGACCTGCGAGGTCTCGACATTGCCCGCGACGACCGCCGCCGGATAGCGCGGATTGAGCATCGAGCCTTCCGGAATGCGGATGTCGAGCGGCTTCAGGCAGCCGGCGTTGAGCGGGATGTCGTCGTCGACGAGCGTGCGGAACACATACAGCACCGCCGCCTTGCAGATGGCCGCGGGCGCGTTGTAGTTGTTCGGCTGCTGCGCGCTCGTGCCCGCGAAATCGATGATCGCCGCGCGCTTCTCGCGATCGATCGACACCGCGACGACGATCTTCGCGCCATCGTCGAGCTCGTATTCGAAGCGGCCGTCCTTCAGCACGGAAAGCGTCCTGCGCACGACCTCTTCCGCGTTGTCCTGCACGTGCCGCATGTACGCGCGCACGACCTCGAGGCCGAACTGGTCGCACATGCGCGCGAGCTCTTCCGCGCCCTTGTTGCATGAAGCGACTTGCGCGCGCAAGTCGGCCATGTTCTGTTCGACCTTGCGCACCGGGTAAGCGCCCGATGTCAGCACCTCGCGAATCTCCCGTTCGAGAAAGCGCCCTTGCGACACGAGCTGCACGTTGTCGAGCAACACGCCCTCCTGATCGACGTGCGTGGAATCGGGCGGCATCGAGCCCGGCGAAATCCCGCCGATATCGGCATGATGCCCGCGCGCGGCGACATGGAACATCGGGCTCGCGTGGCCGTCGACGAACACGGGCATGATCACCGTCACGTCCGGCAAATGCGTGCCGCCGGCGTAGGGTGCGTTGAGCACGTACACGTCGCCGGGGCGCATGGTCGTGGCGCGACGCGCGATCACCGTCTGCACGCTCTCGCCCATCGAACCGAGATGCACGGGCATGTGCGGCGCGTTCGCAATCAGATTGCCGCCTTCGTCGAAGAGCGCGCACGAGAAGTCGAGACGCTCCTTGATGTTCACCGAGTACGACGTGTTCGCGAGCGTCACGCCCATTTGCTCCGCGATCGACATGAAGAGGTTGTTGAACACCTCGAGCAGAACGGGGTCCGCTTCGGTGCCGATCGCCTTGCGGTTATCGAGCGGCACGGTGCGCTCCACGACCAGGTGATTGTGCCGCGTCACCTGCACTTGCCAGCCGGGCTCGATCACCGTCGTTCCCGTCTTTTCGACGACGATGGCCGGGCCATCGATGCGCGCGCCGGGCGCGAGGGCGTCGCGATCGAACACGTGCGTGTCGTGCCAGACGCCAGCCGAGAACATGCGCGTCGTCGAAAGCGGTTCGGGATTCGTGGATGCGTCGCGCGCGAGCGGCCATCGCTCGTCGTCGACGCGCTGCGCATGGCCGACCGCCTCCACCGCCGCCGCTTCCATCACGAGCGCCTTGTTCGGCATCAGAAAGCCATAGCGCGTCCGATACAACTGCTCGAACGCCTTGGCGATTTCTCTCGAATCGTCGGACCACGCGATTTCCAGCGTCGTGTCCGTGCCTTCATATTTGATGTGCAACGTGCGCTTGATGCTGATCGCGCGCTCTTCGATGCGTTGCGCCTTTACCTCGTCACGCGTCGCACTTTCGAGCCGCGCGAACGCATCTTCGGTGGCCGCCAGCGATGCGTCGTCGAGGCGCGTTTCGAGCGCTTCCTGGCGCAATGCGCGCACATCGGCGAGTCCCATGCCATAGGCCGACAGCACGCCCGCGAGCGGATGGATGAACACGCGCGTCATGCCGAGCGCATCGGCGACGAGACACGCATGCTGGCCGCCCGCGCCGCCGAAGCACGCCAGCGCGTATTTCGTCACGTCGTAGCCGCGCTGCACCGAGATCTGCTTGATGGCGTTCGCCATGTTCTCGACGGCGATCTTCAGGAAGCCGTCGGCGATGGCTTCCGGCGCGCGCGCCACGCCCGTCGCCGCTTCGACTTGCGCTGCGACTTCCGCGAACTTGCGCCGAACCACTTCCGCATCGAGCGGCAAGTCGCCCGCCGGCCCGAATACATGCGGGAAATGGCGCGCGTCGATCTTGCCCGTCATCACGTTGCAGTCGGTCACGGTCAACGGACCGCCGCGCCGGTAGGACGCAGGCCCCGGATTCGCACCCGCGCTTTCCGGCCCGACGCGCAGGCGCGCGCCGTCGAACGTGCAGATCGAGCCGCCGCCCGCCGCGACCGTGTGGATCTTCATCATCGGCGCGCGGATGCGCACACCCGCCACTTCCGTCGCGAACTCGCGCTCGTACTCGCCGGCGTAATGCGTGACGTCGGTCGACGTGCCGCCCATGTCGAAACCGATGATCCTCTCGAAGCCGGCGAGCCTCGACACTTGCGCCGCGCCGACGATGCCGCCCGCCGGCCCCGACAGAATCGCATCCTTGCCCTGGAAGCGATGCGCATCGGTGAGGCCGCCGTTGCTCTGCATGAATTGCAGCGGCACCGGGCCGAGTTCGCTTTCGACCTGCGTCACGTAATGACGCAAGACGGGCGACAGATAGGCGTCGACGACGGTCGTATCGCCGCGCGAAACCAGCTTCATGAGAGGGCTGGTTTCGTGACTCACGGAGATCTGCGCAAAGCCGATGTCCCCCGCGATGCGCTTGAGCCTTTGCTCGTGGTCCGTGAAGCGGTAGCCGTGCATCAGCACGATCGCGCACGAGCGAATGCCGTCGTCGAACGCGCGCTGCAATGCCGCGCGTGCCTGCGCCTCGTCCAGTTCGCGCACGACCTCGCCCTGCGCGCCGATGCGCTCGTCGATCTCGACGACCGTGTCGTAGAGCGATTCGGGCAGCACGATCTCGCGCACGAACAGCTTCGGGCGGCTTTGATATGCGATGCGCAGCGCATCGGCGAAACCTTTCGTGATCGCGAGCACGGTGCGCTCGCCCTTGCGCTCGAGCAATGCATTGGTCGCGACGGTCGTGCCCATGCGTACGCTATCGATGCGTTCCGCAGGCACCGGCTCGTTCGGCGCCACGCCCAGCAGCTCGCGAATGCCCTGCACCGCCGAATCGCGATATCGTTCGGGATTCTCCGACAGCACCTTGTGTGTGACGAGGCTGCCATCCGGCTTGCGCGCGACGATATCGGTAAAGGTGCCGCCGCGGTCGATCCAGAATTGCCAGCGTTTGTCGGCGGGAACGTGCTCGTGCTTGTCCATCGTTGAAGACTCCATCGGAATAGATTCGAACTCAGGCTTTCAGTTGTGCGCCACGCGTTTCGGGCAGTGTCAGCGCGGCGAGGATCACCACGCCGTATGCAGCCGCCGCGAACGTGCCGATCGCCATGCCGAGCGACATCTTCTGCGCAACGTAGCCGATCAGGAACGGAAACGTGGCGCCGACCGCGCGGCCGAAGTTGTAGCAAAAACCCTGTCCCGAGCCGCGAATGCGCGTGGGGAAGAGCTCGGTCATGAATGCGCCCATGCCCGCGAAGATGCCCGATGCGAAGAAGCCGAGCGGAAAACCGAGCATGAGCAGAAGGCCGTTGCTCATCGGCACGCGGGTATAGGTCAGCGCGATGATCGTCGAGGCGATCGAGAACGCGATGAACGTGAGCTTGCGCCCGAAGCGGTCGCTCAGATACGCGCCGCACAGATAACCCGCATACGACCCGGCGATGATCACCGCGAGATAGCCGCCCGTGCCGACCACGCTCAGATGCTGCTCGGTCTTGAGATACGTCGGCAGCCAGGTGGTGATCGCGTAGTAGCCGCCTTGCGTGCCGGTCGCGAGAATGGCGGTGCGCAAGGTCGTGAGCCAGATATCCTTGCCGAAGATCTCGAGGAAAGAGCTCGATTCGCCGCGCTTCGTGTCGCACTCCTTCTGCTTCCTGTGCACGTCGGGTTCCTCGACGAAGCGGCGGATGAAGATCACGAACGGCGCAGGCAGCACGCCGAGCGCGAACAGCACGCGCCATGCGGTCTCGGCGGGCATCAGCGAGAACACGAGCGTGAAGAGCCCCGCCGACGCCGCCCAGCCGATCGCCCAGCCCGCCTGCACCATGCCGACCGCCTTGCCCCGATCGCGCGACCGGATCACTTCGCCGATCAGCACCGCGCCCGCCGTCCACTCGCCGCCGAAGCCGAAGCCCATCAGGCCGCGCGCGATCAGAAGCTGGCCGTAGTTCTGCGCGAACGCGCAGACGAGCGTAAAGAAGGCGAACCACAGGATCGTGATCTGCAGCGTCTTCACGCGGCCGATGCGGTCAGAGAGAATCCCGGCGAGCCATCCGCCGAGCGCGGACGTGAGCAATGTCACCGTGCCGATCAGCCCCGCTTCGCTATTGCTCAAGCCCCAGCTCGCGATGAGCGCGGGAATCGCGAAGCTCAGGAACTGCGTGTCCATCGCGTCGAGCGCGTAACCGATCTTGCAGCTCCAGAACGCGCGCTTCTCGCTCGCGCTCGTGTGCCGATACCAGCCGAACATCCCGGGGCTCGCGGCGGCGCTCGCGTGATCGTCGTCGTGCGGCGCGCCGGCGTAATGCGTTTCCGTGTTCATGCGTTTCTCCATATGAGGCCGCGTGTCAGAGCACGGCGAGCGATGCATTGGGAATATCGGTGACGAGCATGTGACCCGGCCGGTGCGCGATCGCGAACGGCAGGCGTGCGCTTTCTATCGCGCTTTGCGGCGTGACGCCGCACGCCCAGAACACCGGCAGCTCGTGCTCGTGAACCGACACGGCATCGCCGTAGTCGGGCCGCGAGAGATCGCCGATGCCGATCGCCGCCGGGCTGCCGATATGTACCGGCGCGCCGTGCACGGAAGGAAAGCGGCTCGTCACCTGCACGGCGCGAATGGCGTGCGCGCCGCTCATCGGACGCATCGACACGACGAGATTGCCGCGAAAGGGACCAGCGGCCTGATTGGGTATCGACGTGCGATACATCGGCACGTTGACGCCTTCATCGACGTGACGCAGCGGGATGCGTTCCTGCGCCAGCATCTGCTCGAAGGAGAACGAGCAGCCGATCGCGAACACGACGAGATCGTCGCGCCACAACTCGCGGATATCGCGCGGCTGTTCGCACAGCACGCCATCGCGATAGACGTTGTAGCCGGGAACATCGGTGCGGATGTCGAGCTCGCGGCCCAGGGCCGGCACGTCGAACTGGCCCGGTTCGCCCACGGCAAGCAGCGGGCACGCCTTCGGATTGCGCACGCAGAAGCGCAGGAAATCCTCGGCGCAGTCCCGCGGGAGGATGGCGAGATTGGCTTGCGCGTAGTCGCCGCAATAGCCCGCGGTGGGGCCGGTGAAAGCGCCGGTGCGGACCTGATGGCGAAAGTCTCGAGGCATGGTCGTGATCTCCAGTCGGATGCGATGACGTGCAGGTTAGGACCGAAAAAATAACGATGCCAGCGAGTAATTCCGACCCTCTCTGTCAAGGTTTTCTTAACACTTTCATGAGGGTTTCCCCCGAAATCTGCGACTGCGGACGCAATTCGAATCGCCACGTTGAAAGCTTTGTTTAACGCGCATAAGCTGGCGACGACTCGACATCCGGACGTCATCGCATGAACACGCGCTTTCTCGAAACCTTCGTCACGCTCGCGCAGCTGGAGAGCTTTCGCGCCACCGCGCGCCTCCTGCACGCGACGCCCGCGACCATCTCGCTGCGCGTGCGCTCGCTCGAAGACGAACTGAAGACCGAACTCGTCGATCGCTCCTCGGCGAAGTTCAGGCTCACGCCATCGGGACAGCGCCTGCTCGGGCCCGCGCAAACCGTCGTCGATGCGGCGCGCGCGTTGCGGCAGGCGGCGGGGCTCGAAGTGATCGTCGGCGGCAAGCTGCGGCTGGGCGTGATCGAGACCGTCGTGCATAGCTGGCTCGCGCACTATGTCACCGAGCTGAACGCCAGCTTCCCCAATCTCGAAGTCGATCTCACCGTCGATTCGAGTTCCGTCCTGCAACGGCGCATGCTCAACGGCGAGCTCGATATCGCGATTCGCGTGGAAGGCATCGACAGCACGAAGATCGTGTCGAGCGCCGTCGCAAGCTATCCGGTGCGATGGATCGCGCGGCGCGGCCTGCTCTCGAAGCGCGCCGCCGGACTTGCGCAACGCGTGCTCGCTCGCCCGGTCCTGACTTTCGGGCGCGGTACCGCGCCGCAGGTCGCGCTCGAGCACATCGTGCATACGCTCGCGCGCGAGATCGACATGCCCGTGGATCAGACCCGCATCACGTGCTCGCCTTCCGTCGCCGCGATCGTGCAACTCGTGCGCGACGGCTATGGCGTCGCGGCCATCCCCGCTCTCTTCGTCAGCGACGCGCTCACGAGCGGCGAGTTTGTCGAGTTGCCGCTGAAGCCGGTGCCGCCGCCGATCGTCGTCTCGCTGTGCACGCCCGTCGATGCAACGCCGACGATTCGCGCCGCCGCGAGCGCCGCACAGCTCGCATGCTCGGCGTATTGCCGTCAGCGGAAAAAGGATCTGATCGAGCCGCTCTGAGCTGCCTCGGGGTTATCCCTTAGACGCTTCGCATTGACTAAAGCCTGTGCTGAAATCAAACTGTGATCACAGATCAAAGATCAGCAAGGAAACGCCCGTGGCACCCCGATCCGCATCGCAACCCATTCCACAACTCGAAGTCATCGCCACAGAAACGATGGCGACCAAGGTCTACCAGCAACTGCGCGAAGCGATCATGAGCGGCAGTTTCGCCGCCGGCCAGCCGCTCAGTCTGCGCGGCGTGGCGGAAGCGGTCGGCTTGTCGACCATGCCGGTGCGCGGCGCGCTCACCCGCCTGCGCGCGGAAGGCGCGCTCGTCGACGGCCCGTCGCGCGGCCTCATGGTCCCGCCGATGACGCTCGAACTGCTGGAAGAGCTGCGCGACGTGCGCATCGCGCTGGAAGGCTGCGTCGCCGAGCGCGCGGCGGCCCGCATGACGAACGACGACGTCGCGGCCGTGCAGCGCATCTTCGACGAAATGGACGCGCACGTCGAAGCCGACGATGCGCGGGCCTACCTGCGCTGCAATTTCGCGTTCCACACGAGCATCTATCGGCATGGCGCGAGCGAGATGACGCTCGCGACGATCCAGAACATGTGGATGCGCATCGGTCCGTTCCTGAACATGGTCGCGCCCGATGTCGCGCACATGCGCGTGTCGATGGAAGCGCACCGGCAGATCATCGATGCGCTCTGGAAGCACGACGGCGCGGCCGCGCGCGAAGGTATCGCCAGGGATATCCGCGACGCGGCGCGCGATCTCGAAATGCGCTTGCAAACCCAGCAGGCAGAGAACACGCAAACGCGGCGCCAGGCGCAATCCTGAACGACGAAGGCGAAGCGTTCGAAGCGCCCTTCGCCGATTTACACCCTTCAGCATGACTGATCGCTTGAGCGAGGACGGTGCACGTCCTTGCCGAACATAACCAGAAAGGATTCAGACGATGGATTTCATGAAACTTCTCACGCCGCGCCCGGGCTTGCGGGTGCTCATCACGGGCGGCGCATCGGGCATCGGCCTCGTGATCGCGAAGGCGTTCGTATCGACGGGCGCACGCGTGCATGTCTGCGATGTCGATCCGAAGGCGATCGACGCCGTATCGACCGTTTCGCCGTCCATCACGGGCACGCGTGCGGACGTCGCCAGCAAGGACGACGTGAAGCGCGTGTTCGAGGACGTTCAGCGCGAACTCGGCGGACTGGACGTGCTCATCAACAACGCGGGCATCGCGGGACCGACTGGCGGCATCGACGCGATCGATTCGGCCGACTGGGAAAAGACCATCGACGTGAACCTGAACAGCCAGTACTACTTCGCGCGCGAAGCCGTGCCGACGCTGCGCCAGGGATCCGATGGCGGGGTGATCGTGTTCATGTCGTCGGTGGCGGGACGGCTCGGCTACGGCTTTCGCACGCCCTACTCCGCGACCAAGTGGGCCGTGGTCGGTCTCGCGAAGAGTCTCGCGATCGAGCTCGGCCCGGACAACATCCGCGTGAATGCGGTGCAGCCGGGCATCGTCAAGGGTCCGCGCATGGAAGGCGTGATCGCCGCGCGCGCGAAGCAGCTCGGCATCAGCTACGAGGACATGGAAAAGCAGTATCTCGCGAAGATTTCGCTGCGCCGCATGGTCACGCAGGAGGAAGTCGCGGCGAGCGTGCTGTATCTCAGCTCGCCGGCCGGCAGCGCCGTCTCGGGGCAGGCGCTCTCGGTCTGCGGCAACGTCGAAACGCTTTGAAGAAGGAACGAGGATCACATGGCAACGAAACGCAAGGTCATCATCACATGCGCACCGACGGGCGCCATTCATACGCCGTCGATGTCGCCCTATCTGCCGGTCACCCCCGATCAGATCGCCGAAGCCGCGCTGGCGGCCGCAAGGGAAGGCGCGGCGATTCTGCATCTGCACGCGCGCGATCCCGAAGACGGTCGCCCGACGCAGGACCCCGCCGTGTTCCAGCGCTTTCTGCCGCGCATCAAGTCGGAAACGGACGCGGTCATCAACCTGACGACGGGCGGCAGTCCGCACATGACGGTCGCCGAACGCCTGAAGCCCGCGCATCACTTTCAGCCGGAAGTGGCGTCGCTGAACATGGGTTCGATGAACTTCGGCCTCTATCCCATGCTCGACCGCTTCAAGGATCTGAAGCACGACTGGGAGCGCCAGCATCTCGAGAAGAGCCGTGATCTCGTGTTCAAGAACACGTTCGCGGATATCGAATACATCCTGACGTCGTGCTCGGCCAACGGCACGCGCTTCGAGTTCGAGTGCTACGACATCTCGCATCTGTATAACCTTGCGCACTTCGTCGATCGCGGGCTCGTCAAGGGACCGTTCTTCGTGCAGAGCGTGTTCGGCCTGCTGGGCGGCATCGGCGCGCATCCCGAGGACCTCGCCCATATGAAGCGCACGGCGGACCGCCTGTTCGGCAACGATTATGTCTGGTCGATTCTCGGCGCGGGCCGCAACCAGATTCCGCTCGGCTCGATCGGCGTCGCGCAGGGCTCGAACGTGCGCGTGGGTCTGGAGGATTCGCTGTGGATCGGCCCGGGCCAGCTCGCGGATTCGAGCGCGGCGCAGGTGCGCAAGATTCGGCAGGTCATCGAAGGCCTGTCGCTGGAAGTCGCGACGCCTGCCGAAGCACGCCGGATGCTGTCCCTCAAGGGCGGCGACAACGTGAACTTCTGATCGTCGATCGCACGCGCCGTGCATGCGGCGCGTGCTCACGCCATCACGCCAATAAAACTACAACGCTTACGGAGACACTTTCCTTGAACGCTCAACGCCTTCCCGACACCGCACCGCATACGCGCATGGCGCGTCCACTTTGATCCCGGGAGCCATCATGTCCAAGCCCAATACGACGAGCGCCGCGCAACACGCGTCGTTCAACGCCATGCTGCTGCGCAAGCTGATGCCCTTGCTGGTGATCGTCTATGTGATCAGCTTTCTCGATCGCACGAACATCGCGCTCGCGAAGCATTCGATGAGCATCGACCTCGGCATCTCCGCCGCCGCATACGGACTCGGCGCGGGTCTGTTCTTCCTGACCTACGCGCTCTTCGAGATTCCGAGCAACCTGATCATGCACAAGGTCGGCGCGCGCTTCTGGATCACGCGCATCATGGTGACATGGGGCGCGCTGTCGGTCGCGATGGCCTTCGTGACCGGTGAAACCTCGTTCTACGTGATGCGCCTTCTGCTCGGCGCCGCCGAAGCGGGACTCTTCCCCGGCGTGATGCTGTATCTGACGTACTGGTTCGGACGCGAGGAACGCGCTCGCGCAACGGGCTATTTCCTGCTCGGCGTGTGCGTGGCGAACATCGTCGGCGGACCGCTCGGCGGCGCGCTGCTCGAGCTCGACGGCTGGCTCGGCTTTCACGGCTGGCAATGGCTCTTCGTGATCGAAGGCCTGCCCGCGATCCTGCTCGCGTTCGTCGTGTGGAAGATGCTGCCCGATCGTCCGACGAGCGCGTCCTGGCTTTCGCGTGAAGAAGCGCTCGCGCTGGAACGCCGCCTCGCCGCCGAACAGGACGCCCAAGGCAGCGGTCACGGCGCCGGCGCATTTCGCAGCGTCCTCGCGGACCGTCAGGTGTGGCTCGCGATTCTCGTCTACTTCTGCCATCAACTGACGATCTACACGGTGATCTTCTTCCTGCCGGGCATCATCGGCTCGTCGGGGCACTTCTCGCCGCTCACCATCGGTCTGCTCACCGCAACCCCGTGGATTGCCGCGGCGATCGGCGCCGCCACGCTGCCGCGCTTCGCGAGCGATTCGTCGCGCAGCCGCCGCATATTGATCGGCGGGCTCGTCATCATGGCGTCAGGCATGCTGATCGCCGCCTGGGCGACGCCGGCGATCGGGCTTCTGGGCGTGTGCCTGTCCGCTTCGATGTTCTTCGTGGTGCAGTCGATCATCTTCACGTTCCCGTCGTCGCGCCTCTCGGGCAGCGCGCTTGCGGGCGGCCTCGGGCTCGTGAACTCGTGCGGCCTGCTGGGCGGCTTCGTCGGACCGACCGTGATGGGCATCATCGAGCAGACGACCGGCCGTGCGATGAACGGGCTCGTGTGTCTCGCGGTGGCGCTCCTGTTCGCCGCGGTGTGCAGCATGCGCTTGCGCCACGGCAACGAGGAACGCGCGGAAGACAAGCGCGGTGTGATGTCCAACGCGTGATGCGGCGCCGCACGCCTGCAACGGGCGTGCGGCGTTTCAGTCCTGCGGCAGCGTGCCGGGCCGGATATACGCGAACATGTGCGAGACGTAGTCCGGTTTGCCGAGCGGCACGCCGTGATGGCGCAGAATCGCGTACGCCGTCACGGCGTGAAAATAGAACTGCGGCAACGACCAGTCGCGCGCGTATTGCTCGCCGGTCATATCGAAGACGATGCCGTTCGGCAGATCGAGCGCGATCTGCAAGTCATTCCCGGCATCGAGCGCATCCGGCGCGAGGCCGGAGAGAAACGCGATCGCATCCGCGATACGCGATCGAGCATCGGCCAACGAGCCGGGTTGCTCATTCGACTTCCATCCTTCCTGCCGCACGTTCAGCAACGCCTGCGGCACTTCTTCTCCACGCAAACGATACGCGGACTCCTGCGCCTGAAAGCAGACGAAGCGCACTTGTGCCGCGAGCGGATACATGTCCGGCGCGAGGCGCAGGGTCACGAGCGCTTCGGGATCCGCGCCCTGTTCCCTGTCATGCGCGGCGGCCTTGTCGAGCCAAGCCGACAGGCTCTTCAGCGTCTGTACGAAAGTCGGAACGAGAAGACGGGTCAGTTGCATGAAGCGCTCCACAGGTTGAGGTACCGCGATCTTATATCGATGCAGCCTCAACCTGCATGGATCGCATCAGCCGCCGCGCAAGCCGAACACCGCGACGCCCGTCTTCGTGCCCACATAGACCTTGCCGTTCGCGATCATCGGCGAGATGAACTTGTTGCCCGGACCGAACTGGTCGCGCGCGCCCGACTGACTGCTGTTGTAGAGCTCGTTGGCGAGATTGCCGGCGTCGTAGGCGTGCAGTACCGCTGTCGTGCCGTTCTCGGCCGCCCACACGATGCCGTTCGCGCTGCCGTTGGCGGAGATGACGGGCGCGACGCCCGGAAAGCCCCAGCTCTGCGAGCTCTGGCTCGATGCGGTCGTCGCGAACACCGCGTTGGTGATCGGCAGCGCCTTGAGATGATCGCCCGCCGGACCGACGTACACCGTGTTGTTGTAATACGCGGGCGCGCTGAACATGGGGCCGAAGATCGTCGAGAAGAGCTCCTGATAGATGTGATCGCCGTTCGAATCGAAGTTGCCCATGGAATCGCGATTCACGATGAAGAGCGCGCGCGTCTTGCCGCCGCCCATCGCGAGATGCCTGACGTTGCCGTTGATGTCGACGAGATCGGGCAGCACCAGCACGCCGCCCGAGCCGAGATCGAGGTCCGCGTTCGATTGCTGCACCGTGTCCGACGGCTCGAAGTAATCGGCCACGTGGAGCGTGGGAGTCGGGCTGACCTTCAGGAAGCCATTGCCGAAATCGCCCTTGTTGGGCATGTCCTGCGCGTTGGTCGTCGGGTCGAAGGTGCCGTTGCCGTCGAGGAAATAGATCGACGTGCCATCGGATGCGAGCCCCGCGCCGCTCATCCAGATGCCGCCCATCTCGCCGTTCGGCGTGACGTTGAGGACGCCCGTCTGCTTGAGCGTGTCCGCGCTATGGCCGATGACCCAGCCGGTGTACGGCGGCGTATCGCAGTGCGAGCTCCAGCCCGTATAGATGACGCCGTTCAGCAGCAGCAGCGATGCGCGCTCGACATACTGGCCGGGCGTGAACGGCACGACGCCGTTCACGCTGCCCGACCCGGTGCCGGGATACGAGCCCGTGATCTCGGCGGGACCGTTGAAGAGCTCGGCGCCCGTGGTGATGTCCAGCGCATGAAGGCGTTGATGATAGCCGCCGCCGCTGTCGCGCGACATGCCGACCATATAGATCGTGCCATTCGGCCCACGCGAGCGGTCGATGACGGGCGTCGCCGTGATGCCGATGGTCGGCGAGATCTGGTTGCAGCCGCGGTCGTCGCTTGGCGTCTCGCCCGTGGGCACCGTGGAGACGCGCCAGAGTACCGTGCCGGTGTCCGCATCGAAGGCATACGCGCTCGCGTTCTCCGTCACGACGTAAAGCACGTTATGCGTTCCGCCCGCTATCGGCACGTTCGCGAGGAAGAGCGGTTGAGCATCGACGGCGCCATCAACGGAATAGAAGCCCAGCCTGCCGAATGTGGAGGCGTTGACGTTCGCGAGCGTGAGTCTGGTTTCCGCGAGTTGCTGGCCGGTGCGACGGATGTCGTTGTGATAGGTGGTCACGTCCATCGGATTGGATGCCGATGGCGGATTCCTCGCGGGCGTACTGGCGCCCGATGGCGCGCTCGCGCCGCTCGGCGAGGATGCCGTCGATGGACTCGACGCCGCGGCCGGTGGACTCGATGCCGGTGCCGCTGGGCTCGAAGCAGCCACTGGGCTCGATGCGGTGGAAGCATCCGACGCGGCCGACGGGCTTGACGGCCCGGACGATGGACTCGACGCCGGCGCAGCGCCCTGGGTAGTCGAGCCGGGGTCCGAGCCCGAACCGCCGCCGCTGCAGCCGGCGACCAGCGCTGCGAAAGCGAGTGCAATCACGCCAACCGTCACGTGCCCTTTCATCTGCGGATCTCCCGAATTCGAGGGGCCAGGCCGATGCTCTCGCGATTATTGTCTGCGACGGCGCCAGCAAATGAAAATGGTCGGACGATGGCTAGGATTTGGCGGAATGATTAGCCAGGTTTCTGCATGCGTATGATGATTGACGAACCGGGCGCGCCGGCTTTTGCGATGGAATCAGCGGGCCGGCCACCGCCTTCGTAGACGGAGACGCCGAGATTGCCCGCGATGGTCGGAATCGCGACCTTGGCGATCGACGAGTCGAGCACGTTCATGAAGGTAGCGAGCGCGACGGCGAGTGTCGCAAGAACGAGCTTCCCGCCTTGCAGCGGCGCGGGTTGCGTGGCCGGATTCATTGCATCACCTGTTCGGTCTATGACTGACATGTCAGATAATTGGACGAGAGAAAGCGCGCGTCAGTCTGCCGACCGCGAGGCCCGCGCGGTACTCCGTGAGCGCGAGTTGCTGCGCCCGGTGCGCGCCGTCTTCCGCGGCGCCTGCATCGACGAGTCGCGCATCGGTCGGTGCGGGTCACCGGCATTCACACTCACTTGCCTCGCGTCATCATTTCTACTATATTGGAAATATGGAAGAGAACGATGTCATCCGCGCCCTTGCGGCGCTTGCTCACGGGCTTCGCCTGCGTGTGTTCCGGATGCTGGTCGTGGCCGGTCCCGCAGGGCTGACGCCGGGCGCCATCGCCGAGCAACTCGATATTCCCAACGCGACGCTGTCCTTTCATCTGAAAGAGCTGATGCACGCGGGCCTGATCACGCAGGAGCGCGATGGGCGCAGCCTGATCTATCGGACCGCCTTCGAGCAGATGAATGCGCTCCTGGGCTTTCTGACCGAAAACTGCTGCCAGGGCCAGGCTTGCCTTGAGCCGGGCGCGGACTCATGCAAATGCTGACGGAGAACCTTCATGAAGCGGTTTCACATCCATGTCCACGTTGACGATCTTGCAGTCAGTGTCGCGTTCTATACGAAGCTGTTCGCCGCGGAACCGGCGCGCGTCGAAGCAGATTACGCGAAATGGATGCTGGACGATCCTCGCGTGAATTTTGCGATTTCGACGCGTGGCACGAAGGTCGGTGTGGACCACCTGGGCTTCCAGGTGGAGGACGCAGGGGAGCTGGCCGAGCTCTCGGAGAGGGCGAAGGCCGCGGACATGGCCCTGCTCGATCAGGGCGAAACCACGTGCTGCTATGCGCGCAGCGACAAGCACTGGATTGTCGATCCACAGGGCATCGCCTGGGAACATTTCCATACGCTCGACAGCGCGTTGGTCTATGGCGAAAGCCGGCAGGAATCGCCGTCGACAGCGGCATCGGCATCGGCTTGCTGCGCTCCGCGTGGCAAACCCGTCGGTGTTCCTGTGAAACCCGTCGGTTCGGCTTGCTGCTGAAAGCACGTCATGGCTGACAGAATCTACAACGTCCTGTTCATCTGTACGGGTAATTCGGCTCGATTCATCCTGGGCGAAGGCTTGATGAATCAATCGGGTCGTGGCCGCTTCAAGGCGTATTCCGCAGGCAGTCACCCCAAGGGCGGGTCAATCCCTACGGCTGCAAGCGCTGCAGAAATTCGGTATCTAGCCGATCCCGCTTCGGTCAAACGCAATGAGGAGCGCAAGCAGCAGGCGATCCGGGACGCCGCTGTTACATTGAAGCGCCTGATCGAACTATTCCTCTCGCTGCCTCTCGAGAAACTGGACGCCGCGGCCGTGAACAAGGCCGCCCACGATATCGGCAAGCAATAAGGCACCTTCCGCCATGACCACGAACGTACTCATCCTGTGCACTCACAATTCCGCCCGGAGTGTGCTAGCCGAGGGCATGCTGAACCATTGGGCCCGGAAGCTCCGCAAGGACGTCCGCGCGTACAGCGCAGGCAGTGCCCCGAGCGGTCGCATCAATCCGTTCGCCCTCGAAGCGCTGACGAACGCGGGTCTCGATAAGGAAAGCTATCGCAGCAAGAGCTGGGATGAATTCGCGAATGACGGCGCTCCGCAAATGCGCATCGTCATCACGGTCTGCGACAGCGCGGCTGCCGAACAATGTCCGCTTTGGCCAGGTAGCCCGGTCAAGGTCCACTGGGGCTATGCCGACCCGTCGAACGCGCCAGGCGGCGATGAAGGCAAGCGGCAGGCGTTCGAACTCACACGCCAGGCGATCGGCTATCGCATGCTGCAGTTGCTTGAACTTCCGCTGGACCGTCTGAGTGATGCCGGGCTTCAGCAAGCGCTGAACGACATCCAGCAAAGCTGAACCCTTCTCCGCCGAGTCGTCCCATGAACACCCCCAATGTTGCCGCTTCGAGAAGCACCGCTTCGAAACCGGCCATCAGCTTCTTCGAGCGATACCTGACCGTCTGGGTTGCACTGTGCATCGTCGCCGGCATCGTGCTCGGCCAGATTCTGCCAGGCGTCTTCCAGACGATCGGCCGGATGGAATACGCCCAGGTCAATCTCCCGGTCGGCCTGCTGATCTGGGTGATGATCATCCCGATGCTCGTCAAGGTCGACTTCGGCTCCTTGCATGAAGTCCGTCAGCACATCAAGGGGATCGGCGTTACGCTCGTTGTGAACTGGCTGGTGAAGCCGTTCTCGATGGCGTTGCTTGCCTGGATTTTCATCAAGCACCTCTTCGCGCCGATGCTGCCTGCCGCGCAGCTCGACAGCTACGTCGCGGGCCTCATCCTGCTGGCTGCTGCGCCGTGCACGGCGATGGTGTTCGTCTGGAGCCGGCTGACCGGCGGCGATCCGCTGTTCACGCTGTCGCAGGTGGCCCTGAACGACAGCATCATGGTGGTCGCCTTCGCGCCGCTCGTTGGCCTGCTGCTCGGCATCTCCGCGATTACGGTGCCCTGGGCGACACTGCTCACCTCCGTTGCGCTCTATATCGTGATCCCGGTGGTCCTCGCACAGATCCTGCGCAAGTTGCTGCTCGCCAGGGGACAGGCGTCATTCGATGCAGCGTTGGCGAAGATCGGCCCCTGGTCCATTACCGCCCTGCTCGCGACGCTGGTGCTGCTGTTCGCGTTCCAGGGCGAGGCCATCCTGAAGCAGCCGCTGGTCATTGTCCTGCTGGCCATCCCGATCCTGATCCAGGTGTTCTTCAACTCGGCCCTTGCGTACTGGCTCAATCGCGCGGTCGGCGAAACGCACAATGTCGCCTGCCCATCGGCGCTGATCGGCGCATCGAACTTCTTCGAACTGGCTGTCGCCACCGCGATCGGCCTGTTCGGTTTCAACTCAGGTGCCGCGCTTGCGACGGTCGTGGGCGTGCTGATCGAGGTGCCGGTCATGCTGCTGGTGGTGCGCATCGTCAATCGTTCGAAAGACTGGTACGAATGCGCCTGAGGAATACGGAAAAAACAACATGAGCGACGTCATCATCGATCACAACCCGGACTGCGGGACCTCGCGAAGGGCAAGCGTGTCCGATCTCACGACTGAACTGCCGCAAGTCGACCCGGCGCTGCTCCGCGTTCCCGACCTGGCCCGCCTGCAGCCTGCGAAAGCGTCGCCGCATCCGCCGCGTATCCTGCTTCTTTATGGTTCGCTGAGAGCGCGCTCCTTCAGCCGCTTGCTGACCGAAGAAGCCGCGCGCCTCCTCACGGCCATGGGCGCCGAAGTCCGCACGTTCAACCCGAGCGGCCTGCCGCTGCCGGACGATGCGCCGGACAGCCATCCCAAGGTCGCCGAGCTGCGGGATCTGGTGCTGTGGTCGGAAGGCATGGTCTGGTGCTCGCCGGAGCGGCACGGCGCGATGACCGGCATCATGAAGTCGCAGATCGACTGGATTCCACTTTCGGTCGGCGCGCTCCGGCCAACCCAGGGGAAGACGCTTGCCGTGATGCAGGTGAGCGGCGGCTCGCAGTCGTTCAATGCGGTCAACCAGATGCGCGTGCTCGGCCGCTGGATGCGGATGCTGACCATCCCCAACCAGTCGTCGGTGGCCAAGGCGTTCATGGAATTCGACGAAGCCGGCCGCATGAAGCCGTCAGCCTATTTCGACCGTGTCGTGGACGTGATGGAGGAACTGGTCAAGTTCACGTTGCTGACCCGTGACATTGGTCCCTATCTGGTCGATCGGTACAGCGAACGAAAGGAAAGTGCCGAGGAACTGACCAAGCGCGTGAACCAGGCCAGTATCTGACCCATGCCAGCTTCTGCTCCATTGGCGCCGTAGCGTAGCGCCCGGCCGAAACCGACCTCGCATCCGCCCTTCGGCCTTGCGCGACATCATGGCTGCTTCCGCAGTGCTTCGAACGTCCGTTGATGAGTCGCGCCGCAAAGGTTTGTCGACACGAACGGAGTCGATGCGATTATCCATCTCGGCAGACCATGGAGTTCAAGGTTCCGGAGGAGACACGGCCTTCGACTTCCGTCAACTCGATGTGTCCGGACAACGCCAACAGGAAACGCGTATCTGTTGGTCGACCGGCGTCACCAGGCAATTGCAGCACGCGCGCCGCAAGGACAATTTCGCGCTTAATCAATGGTGTAGAGCGACAGGACAAATTGGCACGTCGCATGCAATGTTGGTTTAGAGCCGGCGTTGCGCCGAATACCGTAAAACGGCATCAGCAGGCTTCGAAACACCGGACGCATCGGCGCCCGGTGTGGCTTTCAGGAGTCTACATATGCCGCTCGCTCGACTGCTCCTCTGCTTTCTCCAGTGCTCGTTCGTGGCCGCGGTGCTTTGTCCCGCCGCCGCGGGCGCCGCGAACCTGCCGACCGCATCGCAACGCTATGAAGCCGGCGCGCGTGACTCGGGTCCTGGCGATCCCGCCACACCGCACGCGCTGAAAGCTGGCATCGAGCGCCTGCGCACCGGCACGTGGTGGGAAGCCAACCGCAAGATCCGCCCGGAACTCGCGCAAGTCGGCGACTTGATGTTTCTCTTGCCGCTCGCCGACAGGAAGCTCGAACCATCGTCGGATGCGATCGGCCGCGTGCAGCGCCTGCGCGAAGCGCTGCGCAGCCACCTGACGCGCGAACCCGCCGGCTGGACCCGCCTCGTTGCGCAGGTGCGGGCAGAGCGCGTGAAGGCCGGCGATCTGTCAGCCGTGCTGCTCGCCGACGCGCTCGTCAACGAGGTCCGCTACCGTGACGGAACCGACGGCAGCTACTACGCGCCGGCACGGTTCTTTGCTGAAAGCGGCGTGTGCAAGGATTTTGCCGTCGCCAAATACCTGCTGCTGCGCGACGCGGGTTTCGACATCGCCCGGCTGCGGCTCGTGTCGCTCGCGCCGCGCTACCACAACACGCCGGACGACTGGCACGTCCTCCTCGTCGTGCAGATCGACGGCGCGAGCGAACCGCTCGCACTCGATTCACCGAGCGCGCCGACCGCGAAGCGCGCCGACGATACGGCCAACGAAGCATCGGCTTCGAGCGGTCCGTCCGCGCTGCTCGGCGCGATCCTCGCCGGCCGCAAGCCTGCCGACGCAGTGCTGCGCGCGCCCGCGGGACCGCTTGCCGCGCCGCTCAGCCGGTCGGGTCAGGCGCGGCGGCCGCTTGCGACAGTCTTTAACGAACACGGCAGCCGGTCGTTCGAACGCGCTGCGCCGGACGCGCTACGTCGCGCGTCAGCGGCAGGACGAAGCGCGAGCGCGACATATGTCGACGAAATGGGCGAGCCGTGGAAAGTCGACAGCTCCGGGACGTTTCCGAAGTGGCGCGTCGCCGCTGACCAGGCAGACGCGCCGGCGAAGCCGGGTCCGGCGGCAAGACTGATACGCGTGGCGGCACGCTGACTGAGTCGTGGATGGCGCGCTCCCGACGCCGCCGCGATCAAAAGGTCTTCCACGCGATCAATCCGCAGGACGGGGAGCATCCGGGCGAGACGAGCAGTTGATTCGTGAGTACATCGATCGGTGCAACGATCGCTCGTGACTCACAGATGGAGACAGGTGGCCGGCCTTCGCTGGTTGCGAAGTCACGCTCACGCCCCGTTGCAGCCACTGAAGATTCCAGAAAGCAGACTGCTGTTTATCTACTTTGCGGACATCCGTCGAGGAGCGGCAGGCCGTACTGACTGCTGCTCACTCGTGGCGGGCCTTCGGGCTTTTTTCACTTTGCGTGAGACGGAGCGCTGGCTGGCACCCTTTGGCAAGCGCTGAGCATTGCCAAGGAACTCGACCAGCCGTGTCTCGCATTCGGAAAACGAGTACCCGCGCCGCTGCGAGATCATAAAGGTGAGGGGGCGCATGTGCCATGCGCGCCGTTGGAGTTCGACAAGTGTTCCATTCGCGAGATCTTCCGCAACCAGATGATGCGGCATGTGCCCCCAGCACAAGCTTCCCCTGAGCAGATCGTGCTTCGCGCCGAGGTCATTCACCCGCCACTGGCGTTCACTGGCCACCCCCTGTTGTGTTTTTTCCGCATCGGGCTGATTGTCGGTTACGACGAGCTGGATGTGCCGGCCAAATTCCTCCCGCTGGATCGGCCCTGCGATTGCGGCCAGCGGATGCGATGGCGCACAGACGGTCACCATTTGCGCTTCACATAAATGCTGCCTTTCTATGGTAGCCGGGCTCAGCTCCGGCACGTCCGTGATCGTCACGGCCAATGCGCACGTGCCTTCGAGAACCAAACGCTCGCCGCCTTGCATGGTCGTCATGCGCAGATTGATTGCAACCGTTGGAAAGTCCGCCTGCAGGGTGCGCAGGCATTCAATCAGGTGGGCACGCGGAAAATAGGTATCCACGGCAATCGAGGCCTGCGGGACCCCGGCTTCAGCAATCGAAACCGCGCGCATCTTCATTTCCTCGGTACGTGAGATCACCCCACGAGCATCAGGCAGGAGGCTGCGGCCCGCGGCCGTCAGCGTCGCTTTGCGGGTGTTGCGCTCGAACAGCACCACATCAAAGGCACTCTCGAGCGCGTTGATCGCGTGACTGATCGCCGACTGTGCACGCCTCAGTTCCCGTGCAGCCCCGGAAAAGCTTCCCTGGTCACACACGGCGACGAAGGCCCGAAGTTGATTGATAGTGACGTTGTCGAGCATAAGTATCTAAAGAGTAGATGGTACTTATAGATATTCAGTCAATTGGCTTCATGGATCAAGAGCCCCAGAATCGTGTTTGTCGCTTTTGCTTCGAAGGATGCATGACATGAACAGACTGAATGGAAAGACCGCCGTGATCACCGGTGGCGCTACCGGCATCGGCCGCGCCGCAGCAAAGCGCTTCATCGAGGAGGGCGCCTTCGTCTTCATCTTCGGCCGCCGGCAGGAAGCGCTCGACGCCGCTGTGGCCGACCTCGGGCCCAATGCCCGCGCGGTAAAGGGCTCAGTCTCCGATCTGGCCGACCTCGACCGACTCTACGCGGCGGTAAAGGCCGAGCGCGGAACCCTCGACATCGTCTTCGCCAATGCCGGGGCCGGAAGCCAGCTTCCGCTCGGCAAGATCACCGCCGGGCACATTGACGAAATCTTCGACACCAATGTGAAGGGTTCGATCTTCACGGTCCAGAAAGCGCTGCCGCTGATGGGCGTGGGCGGTTCGATCATCCTGACCGGATCGAGCGCCGGCACCACGGGCGCCCCGGCATTCAGCGCCTACAGCGCGAGCAAGGCCGCAGTGCGCAACCTCGCGCGGACCTGGGCGGAGGACCTGAAGGGCACTGGCATCCGGGTAAACGTGCTGTCGCCCGGGCCGACGGCGACCGAACTCGCCGTGGAAGCGCTAGGCGAGGAAGGCATGAAGGTCTTCGCCTCGCTCAATCCGCTCAAGCGCATGGCCGATCCTGCGGAGATCGGAGCGGTGGCCGCCTTTCTCGCGTCGCAGGACAGCAGCTTCATGACCGCCAGCGAGGTCGCCGTCGACGGCGGTCTGGCGCAAATCTGACGCGCTACGCCCGGCTGGTCACTCCATTCGATATTCGGAGCCCGTAGGGCGTGGTAAACCGAAGGAGAATATATGAGCTACGCAATTATCGGCTTCGGCAAGATCGGCCAGGCTCTTGCCAAGGCGTTTGCCCGAAGCGGCATGGAAGTATCCGTTGCAACCACTCGCGACCCGGAAAGCTTTGCATCCGCTGCGGCCGCGATCGGACCCACGATCATTCCCAAAAAACTGGCGGAAGCGGTCAAGGCGGACATCGTCTTTCTGGCTGTCCGTTTCGAGTCGCACCAGGATGTCGCGAGGGCGCTGCCCACCTGGCAGGGGAAGACTATCGTCGATGTGACCAATGCCTACGGCGTGCCCCCAGAGGAACTGGGAGGGCAACCTTCTTCCAAGGCCGTCGCGCAGGCCTTCACGGGTGGAAAACTGGTTAAGGGCTTCAATCATTTGGGCGCTGCCGTCCTTGCCCAAGACCCGGCCGTACATGGTGGCAGAAGAGTCGTGTTCTTGGCGAGCGATGATGACGGCGCCGCAGCGGAGATTGGTGCGCTTGCGGAAAATCTCGGTTTCTCGCCGATCAAACTTGGCGGGCTTTCGGAAGGTGGACTGCTTGTACAGGCGCGCGGAAATAGCTGGGGTCAACTGATCTTTAAGGACTTGGTCAAGTTCGACTGATGAATCGTGATCGCAAATTTTGATGCGATCCTGCCTCGTGGACAAAGGGCAGCCACAGTTTGATTAAAGCGAGGGCGACGCCGGCAGTAACCCGGTCGCCCCGGCCTCTCGGGCCTCGTCACCCCCTGCGGCAGTTCTGGGTGCGCAGGAGACCGCCAAGGGCCTCCCCTCCGACGCGCATGTCCGATGTAAGGGAAATGGAGACATTTCGATGAGCATTGAAGAGAATGTCCAGATTGTGAAAGACTTTTTTGCAGCAATCGGCCGCGGCGATAAGCAAGGTCTGCTGGCGTTGTGTGCCGAAGATATCGAGTGGATCATTCCGGGCGAGGACTGGCCGCTGGCTGGCACGCACCACGGGCACGCGGGACTGGCGGATTTGCTTCAGACGCAATCCGAAACGATGGAAACGTCATTGACGGAGCCCCGCGAATCAGTCGCGCAGGGAGACCGGGTTCTGGTCGTCGGCTTCGCCAGGGGGAGAATCATAGCCACGAATAGGACGTTCGAGGACGATTGGGTCTTCGCCATTACCGTTCGGAATGGCAAACTGACGAACATCCGGGAGTACGTCGACACGCAAGCACTGGCGCGGGCCTCCGAGATGGACGCGCTTCCCAGGCCCTGACCCATCGAGATCGATACCGCACAAAATCGAATTCGCCGCCTGAATGTCGCAGTAGGACCGAAGGCAAATGTCTTTTGTTGGCCGACCAGAGCCGGTATGGTGAGCCGATTCGAACCCGTTCGGCGCCGCGTGCAATAAGCGTACTGTCCGGCGAGAGCGAACCGAAACGGCAACTGGCAGCGCCTACGCTAATCGTAGATCCCACAAGGCATCGAGTACGTGTTGAGTGGCACGCTCGACGTGCCCTGCACGGTGTGCAATGCCTAGTCGACGCCACAACGCCGGGCGCAGCGGACGCATGACGACGCGCCTGTCGGGTAATGGCGTCGTGGCCTCATGGGGCAAAAGCGCAGCGCCATACCCTGCCGCTACCAGACTCTTGATCGCGTCGTTGTAGTTGAGCTGAATACGCGGCGCAGGATGATGCCCCGCGGTCGCAAACCACTCCGCCGTCAGGCGCGAGAGACGCGTAGTCGCGTCATTGAGAATGAGAGGCTGAGCGGCGAGCCATTCAGGCGTTACACGGGCGGGGCACCGCCAATGCGCCGGCACGAAGGCCATCACGGGGTCGCGGCGCCAAGGCTTTATCACGAGTCCGGCCACGGGGGGCTGAGGCAGCGCGACCAGCCCGACATCCAGCGTCCCATCCGCCAATCGGGACAGCGTTTCATGCGACGTGAACACCGCAAGCTGAATATCGATTGCGGGATTGTGCCGGCGCAGCACCTCGAGCGCCTGCGGCAGCAAGTACGCGATCACGCCGGTCGACGCACCGAGCCGCACGCGCCCTTCGAGCCCCTGCACTTGGCGTTGAATATCGTCCAACGCCTGCTCCGCATCGGCCAGCAGTCGACGCGCGCGCTCCACCAGCACCTCTCCTATCGCCGACGGCCTTACCTGCCCGCGCTTCCGTGACAGAAGTGGCGCCCCAATGCGGTCCTCGAGTTCAGCGATATGGAGGCTGACCGTCGGAGGCGCCAGATTCAACGCGCGCGCCGCGTCGGCAAATGAGCCACGCTCGGTAATCGCGATCAGAGTGCGCAAGCGGTCCAGGCTGATCTCTCGCATGTCGGCGTCCAGATTCAGAAAACCTGAATGTTCAGGTTATGAAATTCAACTTTCCCTATTCTAGCGGTTCAGGGAACATGGGTGCTCGTTCTGCCCGTTACAACCACTCGGAGTATTCCGCGTATGAGCGCTCCCATTGTTTTCATCGATGGCGACCAAGGCACCACCGGACTGCAAATCCACGATCGGCTGCGCCATCGGACCGACATCACGCTGTTCACGCTTGCAGCCGCGGAACGCAAAGATGCGCGCCGTCGCGCAGAAGCCATCAACGCCTGCGACATCGCCATTCTCTGTTTGCCTGATGCCGCCGCACGCGAGGCCGTGGACGCCATCGTTAATCCTGCCGTCAGAGTCATCGACGCAAGTTCGGCCCACCGCACACAGCCGGGCTGGACATACGGCTTTCCGGAAATGACGCCCGGACAAGCTGAGCGCATCGCGAGCGCCCGTCGGGTCACCAATCCCGGCTGCTATCCGACGGGGGCAATTGGCTTGCTGCGTCCCCTGTTGCAGGCTGGGCTCATACCAGGCAACTACCCCATCAGCATTCATGCGGTGTCCGGCTACTCCGGACGCGGTCGTGCGGGCGTAGAGGAACACGAGGGGCAAGATGCCGTCAACGCGCCTTCATTCCAGGTATATGGTCTGGAACTCGCGCACAAGCACACCCCGGAAATTCAGACGCACGCCGGACTCGCGCAGCGGCCCATCTTCGTTCCTGCGTATGGTGCGTTTCGTCAGGGCATCGTGCTGACTGTGCCGCTGGAGTTGCGGCTGCTCGCACCCGACGTGGACGGCGCGAGGTTACACGCATGCCTCGCGCTTCACTATGCGGACGCGGCGCACGTGCGTGTCTTGCCGCCGCATGAAGCGGGTGTCCTGGCGCGCCTGGATCCGCAAGCGCTGAACGGTACGAACGACATGCGCTTAAGCGTATTTCCTAACGTGGAACACGGGCATGTCCTGCTGTCCGCGGTTTTCGACAATCTCGGCAAAGGCGCATCCGGCGCTGCGGTGCAGAACCTGAACCTGATGCTCACGCGGCAATAGTGGCCGATGGCTTGAGCTAACGTTCGGCAGCACCTACATGCCAACGATTGTCGCCAATCCGGTCATAACCTTCGAATGTCTGATAGTGGCCGAAAGTGATCAGCGAAACAAACGGGGCATCGGCGCCGGGACTAATCAACGCGCGAGTCGAAGCCCATCGCCCAACATCAGGGAAGCCAGTCCGGCCTGCCGCTGGATGTCGGTCTTTGCCAGTATCCGATTGAGATAGCCGCACCGTTCCAGTTCAGATGCCGCCTTGCATGGCCGCTCCGCGACATCCTCTCCTTGCCGAGCAGCGCGGGAAGCCATGCCTCGCCTCGCTGCCGTTGTTGCGTTGTTCATGCTGCAACGCAGCACTTCGAACTGGCCTCGACGCGCGCGCAGATCGCGCGGTTATTTAGCTTCGCCGCCCGCACCAGCCGTTCGCAAACGTTACTGGCGCCGGTCACACTGACATACCCTGCATGCGCCGGGCGAAACGCGCCCGCTCGGCTTGGTCCATCAGATGCAGGAATTGATCCGTGCCCATGTGAATCAGCTGTTCATGATCGCCGGCCTCGAAATAAATGTCCGGCTGCTGAGCGAGGCTCTCGTCGAGATAGGTTTGCATGCCATACGCCGTACATACCGGCGGAAGCGCTCCCGCATCGCAATCCTTGAACAACTCCCGCAGGTCGGGCTCTTTGGCCAGCATGAGATGGCGTCCGGTCCTTGTCCAAAGCTCGGACAATCGCACGGCGTAGGTCGATGGCAGCACGGCCGCCACATAGCCCTGCTCGTCCTCAAAAAGCACTGTTTTGGCGAGGCGATCGCCGGGAACATGGGCGGCCGCCGCGGATTCGGCGCTGGAATGGCTGTACGGATGACGCACGATTTCGTACTGCGAGCCCTTGCTGCGCAGGCAGTCCTGGAGTGTGGCTGACATTGACATGACGCACCTCCGCTGGAGGGACAGAAAAAGAAACTACTTCGCAAGCTTCCTTAAGAATAGTCCGCTTTCGCTCGCATTTGAAAAACAGCCTGAAGACGACGCCGACCCCGAGCGCGTGTGACGACGAGTGAGACCGCTACCCGTATGGCACACGGGTCTGTTTTCGCCAATAATGGCCCCACATCCACTACTGGACGAGGGCGGCCATGCCTTACAGCCCCGATTCCATACGTACCGTCGCCCTGGTCGGCCATGCCGGGTGCGGCAAGACCTCTCTCGTCGAAGCACTGCTGCACGAGGGCGGCGCGCTCCACGCGCGCGGCTCCGTCGAGCGCGGTACCACGGTGTGTGATTTCGACCCGCTCGAGCGCAAATATCGTCACTCGTTGAACTCCGCCATCACTCATCTGCACTACCGGGATACACGCATTTTTCTGCTGGATACGCCCGGCTATCCGGACTTTTCCGGGCTGTCGATCAGTGCGCTGCCCGCTGTCGAGACCGCTGCCATCGTCATCAACGCGCAGACCGGCATCGAAATGGCCACCCGGCGGATGATGGCGTGGGCGGAAGAACGCAAGCTCTGCAGAATGATCATCGTGAACGGTATCGATGTCGAAAAGGTCGATCTTCCGGGACTTCTGACGCAAATTCAGGAGACCTTCGGCACGACATGCCTGCCTATCAATCTGCCGGCTCAGCGCGGCCGTCAAGTGGTGGATTGCTTTTTCAACCCTGCTGGCGACGCCGACTTCCTGTCCGTTGCGGCAGCGCACACTGCATTGGTCGATCAAGTGGTCGAGATCGACCCCGCCCTGATGGAGCTTTACCTGGAGCAAGGCGACGCGATCAGCCCGGAGCAGTTGCACGAGCCCTTCGAGCGCGCGCTGCGCGAAGGGCATCTGGTGCCGATCTGCTTCACGTCAGCGGCCAACGGCGCCGGCATCGCGGAATTGCTCGACGTGTTCATCCGTCTCCTGCCCAATCCCATGGAAGGCAATCCGCCGCTCTTCTACCGCGATGCGGGCGGCCGTCAGGAAGTCGTGCACGTCGCACCCGTTTCCGACAAGCATGTATTGGCCCACGCCTTCAAGATCGTGACGGACCCTTACATCGGCAAGATCGCCGTGTTTCGTATCCACCAGGGCACGATAAGGCGCGACAGCCAGCTCTTTATCGGTGACGGACGCCAGCCGTTCAGGGTCGCCCATTTGATGATGCTGCAGGGCAAGGAGCACGTGGATGTCCCGCAAGCCGGTCCAGGCGACATCTGCGCCACGGCCAAGGTCGACGAGATTGGCTTCGATGCCGTCCTGCATGACGCTCCCGAAGACGGCAACATCCACCTGACCCCGCTCGACTTCCCCACACCCATCTATGGTCTGGCGATCGAGCCTGCGCGCCCGGGCAACGAGCAGCGCCTGTGGGAGGTTCTGCAAAAGCTGAGTGCGGAAGACCCGTGCCTGCGCATCGAGCACCCGGACGGCACCAACGAGACGGTGGTGCGAGGCTTGGGCGAGTTGCATCTGCGCATCATGCTGGAGCGATTGTCCGAACAGTACCAGCTCGAGGTCGTGACGCAACCACCGAAGATCGCTTATCGGGAAACCATCGGCGCCAAGGCTGAGGGGCATCATCGCCACAAGAAGCAAACCGGCGGCGCAGGGCAGTTCGGCGAAGTGATGCTGCGCGTGGAGCCATTGCCGCGAGGCACGGGTTTCGAGTTTGTCGACGCCGTCAAGGGCGGCGCCATTCCCGGCCAGTTCATGCCCGCGGTGGAGAAGGGCATCCTCCAGGTCATCGAGAAGGGGCCGCTTGCCGGCTTCCCGATGCAGGACGTACGAGTCACCGTCTACGACGGCAAGAGCCATTCAGTCGACTCCAAGGAAGTGGCATTCGTCTCCGCCGGGCGCAAGGCCTTCATCGATGCGGTTTTGAAGGCCCGGCCTATCCTGCTCGAGCCCATCGTGGACATCGAGGTGGTGACACCGGAAGCCACGATGGGTGGCGTCATCGCCGATCTGTCCGCCAAGCGCGGGCAGGTTCATGGCACACGCATGGCCGCCGGCAATACCGTGGTCGTCGCGGGGCAAGTGCCGTTGTCCGAACTCAACGACTATCAGTCGCGTCTGAACGCCATTGCCGGCGGACATGGTAACTACAACATTCAGCTGAGCCACTATGATCCGGCGCCCGCCGCCCAGCAGGAGCGTATGGCGTCGCAGCACAAAAAACAGGGCGACGCCGCGGCGCCATGAGCGGCACGCCGGTCACGTCGTCCGGATTGCTGTTTATCTGTTCTTGCCGTCGTGCCAGCCGGCGCGGAAGCCGACGGGCAGCCAGGATCATCGCTTTCACCTGAAAGCCATCCGAAAGCGTCGTCCATCGACTTGAGTCTGCGGGAAAACAGTTGAACGCTGCGTCAGAGTCGTCATCGCGTCCCACACTTGGGGATCCGAACCGACTAGGCATTTGCACGCGTTGACAATGCTGAATACGGTTTCTAGCATGCTAGCATCCTGATCGGAATTCAAGCGCGTGAGCACTTCTCCCGATACGACCAACGTCGCCAGCAGTCCCTATGACGCACTGCACAAGATCAGGAGCGGCGAACGCGGTAGCCTGACCGATGCGGTCGAGGCGGCGTTGAGAGAAGCCATCGTGACGCTGGTGCTGGAACCCGGAATGATGATCGACAAGCTGGCGGTCTGCGAACGCATGGGGGTATCGCGCTTTCCGGTTTCCGCGGCGTTGGCGAGGCTCGCGCATGCGGGTCTCGTCGAAGTCCTTCCGCAGCGCGGCACGCGGGTCAAGCCGATCGCGCTGGAGGACATTCATCAGCACATGTTCATACGCAGCGCGCTCGAAGTCGAAACCGTGCGCGCCGTCGCGCGACTGCATGACGCGGCGACGCTAGAAGCCCTGGCACTCAGTCTCGATCAGCAGCGCATGGCCCTGAAGACCGGCCAGCGCCTCGTATTTCATACGCTCGATCTGGGCTTCCACCAGATTCTCCTCGATGCGATCAGCCTGCCGCGCGTGAAGGACATTGTCGCGGTCTCGCGCAGTGCGCTGGATCGCGCGAGACAGCTTCTTGCGAGTCCGGAGCGCCTGGTGCACACGCTCGATGAACACGAGCGCATCTTCGACGCCATTCGAAGCGGCAATGCGGACGCGGCCGCCAACGCGATGCACGACCATCTCGATCAGGTCGTCGCGGAACTGCGCCGCTCGGCACAGGAGCGGCCCGACCTGTTCGTGCCGTAGCGGTTCGACGCGCGAATGATAAAGGCCCTGTTAAACCAGAATCCCGTGTCACACCCATGACTCCACTTATCTGCGTCGAACAGCTCAGCAAGCGCTTTCCAGGCGTGCGCGCGCTGCATGAAGTGCGCTTCGATCTCATGCCCGGTGAAGTCCACGCGTTGATGGGCGAAAACGGCGCGGGCAAGTCCACGCTCATGAAAATACTCGCGGGCGTGTACACGCGCGATTCCGGCGAGATGCTCTTCGACGGCAAGCCCGTCAACTTCACGAGCCCGCGCGAGGCGCAGACCCTGGGCATCGGCATCATTCATCAGGAATTGCAGTTGATGAATCATCTGACCATCGCGCAAAACATCTTCATCGGCCGCGAGCCGCGCAAGCTGCTCGGTCTCCTGCTCGACGAGGACAAGCTCAACGCGCAGGCGCGCGACATTCTCGCCCGCATGCATGTGAATCTCGATCCGCGCACCGTCGTCGGCACGCTCACGGTCGCCAGCCAGCAGATGGTCGAAATCGCCAAGGCGCTGTCCTTCGATTCGCGCGTGCTGATCATGGACGAACCGACTTCCGCGCTCAACGACGCGGAGATCGCCGAGCTGTTCCGCATCATCCGCCAGCTCAGGGAGCGCGGCGTCGGCGTGGTCTACATCTCGCACAAGATGGATGAGCTGAAGCAGATCGCCGACCGCGTGACCGTGCTGCGCGACGGCGAATACGTCGCCACTGTCAATGCGCACGAGACCAGCGTCGAGACGATCATCGGCATGATGGTCGGCAGAACACTGACCGATCTCACCTCCTTTCTCGGCGGCGCGCACCAGGGCGAGATCGCGCTCGAAGTGCGCCATCTCAACGCGGGCCCGCTGGTGCGAGATGTGAGCTTCACATTGCGGCGAGGCGAGATTCTCGGGTTCGCGGGCCTGATGGGCGCGGGCCGCACCGAGGTCGCGCGCGCGGTGTTCGGCGCGGATCCGGTCGAGTCGGGCGAGATCTTCGTGAAAGGCGTGAAGACGTCGGTGAAGAAGCCCAGCGATGCGGTGGCGCGCGGCATCGGCTATCTCTCCGAGGACCGCAAGCGCTTCGGCCTCGCGACGGGCATGGACGTCGAATCGAACATCGTGATGTCGAACCTCGGCAATTTCCTTTCGGGCCGCGTGTTCCTGCGCCGCGCGAAGATACGCAAGCGGGCGTCGCATTTCATCAAGCTGCTCGGAATCCGCACGCCCTCTCCTGCCCAGCCCGTGCGTCTGCTCTCGGGCGGCAATCAGCAAAAGATCGTGATCGCGAAGTGGCTCGAGCGCGACTGCGACGTGCTGTTCTTCGACGAGCCGACACGCGGCATCGATGTCGGCGCGAAAAGCGAAATCTACAAGCTGCTGCGCTCACTGGCCCAGCAAGGCAAGGCCATCGTGATGATTTCCTCTGAGTTGCCGGAAGTCCTGCGCATGAGCGATCGTATCGTCGTGATGTGCGAAGGGCGCATCACCGGAGAATTGTCATCGAGCGAAGCGACGCAAGAGCGCATCATGCAGCTCGCGACGCGGCGCGAAACCCTGAAAGCGGCATGAACCGCGTGAGATCCCTCCCATGACACAGCCTACGGAAACCGCGCCGCTCGCCAACGAAGGACGCATCAACGGCCTGCGCGCCCGCGTCTTCTCGCCCACTGCCCTGCAGAAGCTGCTGGCGTTCGCGAGCCTGATCCTGCTTCTGGTGTTCTTCAGCTTTGCGTCGCCCGCCTTCATGCAGATGGACAACATCCTCGGCATCCTGCAGGCGACGGCGGTCAACGGCGTGCTGGCGATCGCGGCCACGTTCGTCATCATCACGGGCGGCATCGACTTGTCCGTGGGCACGCTGATGACGTTCACCGCGGTGATATGCGGCGTGTTCCTCACGTTCTGGCACATGCCGATGTGGATCGGCATCGTTGCAGCGATCGTCACGGGCGCCCTATGTGGCACCGTCTCGGGCACGCTGACGGCGAAGATGAAGATACCGCCCTTCATCGCGACGCTCGGCATGATGATGCTGCTGAAGGGCCTGTCGCTCGTCGTCTCGGCGGACAAGCCGATCTATTTCACCGACACCGAGAACTTCTACATGATCTCGCAGGACTCGCTGATCGGTTACTTCCTTCCAAGCGTGCCGATTCCGAACGCCGTGCTGATCCTGTTCTTCCTGGCGATTGCAAGCTCCATCACGCTCAATCGCACGGCGCTGGGCCGTTACACGTTCGCGCTCGGCAGCAACGAGGAGGCCGTGCGTCTTTCGGGCGTCAATGTCGATCGCTGGAAGATCGCCATCTACGGTCTGGGTGGCGCGATCTGCGGCATTGCGGGATTGCTCATCGCCTCGCGTCTCAATTCCGCGCAGCCTGCGCTCGGGCAAGGCTACGAACTCGATGCGATCGCGGCGGTCGTGATCGGCGGCACGTCGCTCTCCGGCGGCTCGGGAACGATTCTCGGCACGATCATCGGCGCGTTCATCATGAGCGTGCTGACCAACGGCTTGCGCATCATGTCGGTCGCCCAGGAATGGCAGATCGTCGTGACGGGTCTCATCATCATTCTCGCGGTCTATGCGGATATCTTGCGGCGCAAGAAGAGCGGCTGATTCACAAACGGGAGCATTGAAAGACTCGCTCGACGAGTCGATATCGACAGCCTTACCCTAGGAGGAGATCTACCATGCTGAAAAGAAGAATCATCGGTGCGCTGATCGGCGCAGGCGCGCTTCTGGGCCTGACGAGCACCACGTATGCGGACGAACCCTATATTCCGCTGATATCGAAGGGCTTCCAGCATCAGTTCTGGCAAGCCGTCAAGTCGGGCGCAGAACAGGCAGCCAAGGAGCAGAAAGTCAAAATCACCTTCGAGGGTCCCGAAACCGAGGCTATGGTCGACAAGCAGATCGACATGCTCTCGGCGGCGCTCGCGAAGAAGCCCCAGGCGATCGGCATCGCCGCGCTCGACAGCAAGGCAGCCATTCCGCTGCTCAAGCGCGCGCAGAATCAAAAGATCCCGATCATCGCATTCGACTCCGGCGTGGACAGCGAGATTCCGCTTACCACCTGCGCGACGAACAATCTCGCGGCCGCCGCGCTCGCCGCCGACAAGATGGCCGAAGCAATCGGCAATTCCGGCGAAGTGGGCGTGATCGTGCACGATCAAACCAGCCGCACCGGCATCGACCGCCGCGACGGCTTTCTCAACGAGATGAAGGCCAAGCATCCGAACGTCAAGATCGTCTCCGTGCAATACGGCGGCGGCGACCACCTGAAGTCCGCTGAAATCGCCAAGGCGATGATCCAGGCCAATCCGAACATCAAGGGCATTTTCGGGGCCAACGAAGGCTCGGCGGAAGGCGCGGCGATCGGCGTGAAGGAATCGGGCAAGAAGCTGGTGCTGATCGGCTATGACTCCGGCAAGGAGCAGAAGGAAGACATCATGTCGGGCCTGATGGCGGGCGCAATCACACAGAATCCGATCGGCATCGGCAAGTGTGTCGTCGATTCGGCGGTAAAGGCGCTCAAGGGCCAGACTCTGCCAAAAACGGTCGACACCGGTTTCTACTGGTACGACAAGAGCAACATCAGCGATCCGAAGATCGCCGCGGTACTTTATGACTGATCGGGCGTGGTAGAAGAGAGGAAGAGTTCGCAGTCTTCCTCTTGCCTGTTCTGGCGCCGACCGCCACCACGAGATAGCGGCGCAGCACGCCCCTGCGGACATGACCGGACAGCGTCAGCCTCGCGCCCGCGACAGATCCTGAAGAAATGGCACGCCGGAGCGCATCGGTCTTCGGCGTGCCTTGCCACGTGCTCGAACCCATCGCATAAGGATCGACCCGAACACGTTGCGTGAGAGAAGCGTCAGAGCGTGACGGTCACCACGAGACCGTGCGGCGCGGCATGCTCAAGCTCGACACGAGCTCCAATGCGCTGCGCAATGGTTCCAACAATCGACAGTCCAAGTCCTGATCCTTCAGCCTCGTTACCAAGCAGGCGATAGAACGGATCGAACACGCGCACGCGCTCCTCTGGCGCGATACCTGGCCCCGTATCCTCGATTCGAATCCATGGCCTTCCCTCCTTGATTCCCGTGGAGAGATCCACGCGCCCGCCTTGTGGTGTGTAGCGAATCGCGTTGTCGACCAGGTTTTTCACCATGATCGTCAAGTCCGCTTGCGGTGCGTCCACATATACCTCCTGCACGCTCGAGACGCCGATATCTATGTGCTTCTCTTCCGCAAGCGGCATTTGATCTTCGAGAACGTTGCGAAAAACATCCTGCACACGCAGGCTCGAGGTTTCAAATGACGCCTGGTCCTGCAGGCGCGCCAGCGTCAGCAACTGAGTAAGTAGCGACCGTGAACGCGCAAGACCTCGCCGCAAGGCATCAAGACGCTCGCGCGCCGCGTGCGGCAGATCGCAATCACTCAAGCGCTCGACCTGCAACGACAACGCGGTCAAGGGTGAGCGCAGTTCGTGGGCAGCGTCGGCAACGAATCTGCGTTGCAATGCGATCGACGTTTCGACGCGCGAGAGCAGCCGGTTGATCGCGACGACGAACGGCGCGATTTCGCTGGGCAATGCAGCACTTGAAAGCGGGGAGATATCGTGCTCGGGACGCTTGTCGAGTTCGACGGACATCGTGGAAAGCGGCCCGAACATGTGCCGCAGAATAAGATGTAGTACGACCACTAGCACTAATGCAAGCGCCGTGAGCGGCATGACGGTACTAAGAGCACTATTGCGTGCGATCTCGTCGCGCCCGGCAGTCTGCTGGCCTACTGCAACCCGCGTGCCGTTTTCGAGCGTTTTGATGGCGAAGCGCCAGGACGTGCCGTCGACCATCGCGCTTTGCAGCCCGTCTGGCAAGGCGGGCGGAATTACAAGCGGCATAGGCTCGTCGATGGTTTGGATGACGAGCCTGGATTCATGATCCGCTCCAGCGACCTTCGCAAGCGCCTCTCGCTCTATCACGTTCAGTGTGCGCGGCGTCACGAGCGCTGAAATCTGCAAGAGCTGGCCGTCTTGCAACTCGTTCGCTTCGTGGAACGCAGTTTTGAACGCAATCACGCCGCCGATAGTCGCTATCACGACGACTAACAGCGACAGCCAGACGGAGAGCCGGAACTGAAGCGAGTTCGTCATATGGGCTTTGAGACCATCCAGCCCACGCCACGCACGTTCTTGATTGCGGCGGCGCCGAGCTTCTTGCGCAACGAGTGAATGATGAACTCCACTGCGTTGCTCTCCACCTCCTCGTTCCAGCCATAGATTCGATCCTCCAGATCCGTACGCGAGAGAATCGCGCCGGGTCGCATCATCAAGGCCTGCATGAGCGCGAATTCGCGACTGGAAAGCCGGATCGCAACGCCATCCGAGCTGGCTTCGCGGGTCGCGGGATCGAGGGTAAGCACTCCGTTGGTCAGTATTGGCGCGGCTTGCCCCCCGCGGCGGCGAATCACGGCGCGCATGCGCGCCAGCAACTCGGAGATGTCGAACGGTTTGATAAGGTAGTCGTCGGCGCCTTCGTCCAGACCGCGGATGCGGTCCTCGACCGAATCACGGGCGGTGATGATGATGAGCGGTACAGGATGGTTCCCACGACGCACAGCACGCAGCACATCGAGGCCGTCGGCGCCGGGCAGGCCGAGATCGAGCAGGATTGCGTCGTAGACGTGCGTCGCGATGCTCGTGAGCGCGAGCTTGCCGTCGCACACCCAATCCACAGCGTAGCTGCGATCTTTCAGTGTATCGCGTACGGATTCCCCGATCATACGGTCGTCTTCGACAAGCAGTACCCTCATGGCTGCCCCCCGCCAACCCTCGCCATCACGGGCAAGCGACGGCGAAGATAGCGTGTATTACGGTTTAACCGCGAATTGCGCGATTGTGGAGCGTAATCGACCAATACTTAGGAAATACTTAGGAGGTGAAAAAAGAGCGCCCGGCGAAGGCTGATGGGCGCGTGCGTACTCTCCGGCGCATCGTCAAAAGAGTCATTCGAAGCTCGGGGGCGCCTAAGGGATAACTAAGTCTGTCTCATCAGAGTGCCGTCTGAGGAAGCGCGACGCCACCCTGACTCCGTCCCTTGTGTGTCGCGCCCATCTGGCAATGGGGAGCCCGCTGATGGCCAATTCACAACGCGCGTACCTGCTCTGGGCAGATAACAAAGTTCCGCAGGTCACCGTCACATTCTGGCTGATCAAGATACTGTCAACCACAGTCGGCGAAACCGGGGCCGACTATCTTGCCGTTAATGCAGGACTGGGCACTCTCCTTACCGACGCAATTACCGCTACGCTTCTTGCGATTGCGCTCGGATTGCAGTTTCACTTCCGAAGGCTGGTTCCCTGGGCGTATTGGCTTACCGTGGTATTGATCAGTGTCGTCGGCACTCAGATCACCGACGCCCTCACCGATGGCGCCAACGTCAGTCTATACACGAGCACGCTATGGTTCGCTGCCTTACTGGCGATTGTTTTCTGGAGCTGGTACCGCTCCGAAAAGACCTTGTCAATCCAGCATATCGACACTCGGCGAAGGGAGATTTTTTACTGGGTGGCGATTCTTTGTACTTTTGCCCTGGGCACGGCTGCGGGTGATCTCGCGACAGAAGCACTGGGACTGGGCTTTACATGGGGTGTGGTGATGTTCGGCACACTAATCGCAGCCACCGCAGGCGCTGCGCATCTTGGAGTCAACCGCGTGCTGGCGTTCTGGATTGCATACATCCTCACACGCCCATTGGGCGCTTCACTCGGCGATTTGCTGTCGCAGTCACGGACGTACGGAGGTGTCGGACTCGGCACGGTCCATACAAGCGTCGCCTTTCTTGCCGTGATCGTCGCACTGGTGATTCTCGTCAGCGTTCGAAAGCTGTCGGCCAAAAATTCCCCTACGGCACAAATCTAGCTCCAAGGAGAGCAGCATCATGCAAGCAAACCGGTGGTTCGCCATTGGCGCCAGTGTGGTCATGGGCGGGGCTGTGTTCTTTACCTCGCTCTCCCCTGCCGGCTTTGATCTGGTTGCCTCGGTACAAGCCGCTTCAAAGCTTGGAGACCTTTCGCCGTTTCGTGCCATTGTGGCAGACACAGTCGCCAAGGTCGACCAAGACGATCTGGCGGGGGCGAGGACTCGCATCAAAGATCTGGAAACTTCATGGGATGAGGCTGAGCCATCCCTCAAGCCCCGGGCTGCGGCCGACTGGCATACCGTCGACAAGGCCATCGATCGAGCATTGGACGCCTTGCGGGCAAAGTCTCCCGATCAGGCGACTTGCAAAAAGGCGCTTACGGAGCTACTTGCAACGATTGACAAATTCGGCGCATAGGACATGCCTTTCCAACAACCCGACTCCTGAAGTGGTTTGCGATCAAGCAAATCAGCCTCCCGGCTCCACTAGAGTCGGGCGTCAGATAGCGCACTTGCAATCGACCGCATCAACGATAAAAGGGCCTTGCCACTCATTGAGGGCAGGCGCATATCCAACAGAACCACGTCGTAACATTGGGGACAACGACACGGCCTGCACCAGACGATTCGGATTGCAAACATAACCGGCCGTTGCAGATATCGATTTCGTTCCCTGGCCTCTCCTCCCGGAATCTGGCCGTATTGACGGATGCGATGGAAGCCGCCGGCAGCACGTGGAACGGAAAGCCGCACAAGGTGGCGCCGCGCTCGCCATTGATGATCACCGTACTCCTCTTGTTGCTGTACGTGCAGTTGCATCCAAATCTGATTGATAGTGATTTCGATCAACGACATGGCGACGTTCCCCGGAACGAGCGCGAGCCTTAAAGCGGTAGTGCCCCGTAGAGCAAGGAACGTAATCCCGTTGACTTTCGTTCCAACGCATAAGCGCGAGCGTGCAAGGTAAAGCCTACGCGTTATAGGCTCTCTAATACTTTTGTCAACTTTTCGAGTTGAATCTGGAGCGCCTCGAATCCTGCCTGCATGTCGGTTCTCAGACCGCTCAACTCCGCCGTTAAGCTGTCGATCTCCTTAACCAAGTCCTCGTTCGTAAGATTCTCGTTTGGCTCAGTTGATGGCCAGTTCATCGTTCTCTCCGTCCGAGCATTGACGTTAGCGGAGCGTAAATTGATCTGGTGGAGACCTGCAATCGTAAGGAATGGTCCAGCGAGCGCGACAAGTGTCCGGCAACCTCCGGGCGACGCGAGGGCACACGCGGACGGTAATTGAAGTCCTCAAGGCGCGTTGCGCGCAAACACTGACGAATGCTGGTTCAAACAGTCGGGTCGAAACTTCACGGGCGGACCTCGTGGTTAAGGATTTCTTAAGCATCCTTGACGCAGGCTGCGGGTTCCCTAGGGACCACATCGCCCGGAGGCATATGGCCCAACTCCATGTTGTGCACTTGTTCCTTGCCTTCTCTGCCGCCCTTTCTGAGCTATGCTCCGGGCTGGGTATCCTGTACACCGTGTCGGCCAGCTTCCTTGTCGGGCGCTTTTTTTCGCGTCCGATAGCGGCGTCAGATCGTTTTCCGGGAGTCACTGTCGCCAAGCCGTTGCATGGCGACGAGTGGCATCTGGTGGAGCATCTCACGAGCTTCGTCGAGCAGGACTATCCAGGGCCGGTTCAATATCTCATCGGTGTTCACGACGCAAATGATCCCGCGCTCAAAGCAGTCGACATACTCTGTTCTCGCTTTCCTGGAAAAAAGATAACGGTGGTGGCAGATGCCAGGCTTTACGGACCCAACCGTAAGATCGCAAATCTCGTAAACATGCTGGATCATGCGGAGCATGATGTGCTTTGTCTTGCGGACAGCGACGTCTGCGTCGGCCCGAGCTATCTCCGGAACATCGTCGGTGCGCTTCAGCAGCCCGGTGTCGGCCTGGTCACCAGCGCTTATCTCGGTTCGTGTGCGCCCGGATTCTGGCCTCGTGTAGGTTGCGCCTTGACCAACTATCACTTCCTGCCAGGCGTGATAACGGGCCTCTCCATCGGGCGCGCGCGACCTTGTTTCGGCCAGACCATTGCCATGACACGGGCGACACTTGGGCGCATAGGCGGTCTTGCGCAGTTTGCGCACCATCTCGCAGAGGATTACGCGATTGGAGAAGCGGTGCGCCGCAGCGGCCTCTCGGTCGCCATTCCACCATTCATCGTGCGTCACGCATGTGTCGAAAATACGTTTGCGCAGTTGTTTGCACACGAGTTGCGGTGGAGTCGCACGATTCGCGCTGCGGACCGGACGGGTCATCTCGGTTCTGTCCTGATGCATCCATTCCCGCTCGCCTTGCTCGCCATACTATTTTCTCTTGGCAAACCGCTGGCCTGTGGGCTGGCCGTGCTGTCGCTGATCGTTCGCGCAACGTTGATCCGGCAGACGGACCGCGCGACCGGAGAACGTTGCAGCGGCTCGTCATGGCTGCCACTTTGGGACGTTCTTCAATTCGTCATTTACGTGACGAGCTTCTTCTCGTCGCGCGTGTTGTGGCGAGGACAACGCTTCGAGGTTGACGACGACGGGTTGTTATCAACCTGCGTCAAAAGTGACCCTACCCCGGAATGATCTTCGATTGAGGATGACCGGTATTCTTGTCCAGGCCGCGCTCAGATGAAGTACCTCGGATCTCTTGCCGCCTTGCTTGGCCTAATGATCGCAGCGTGGCTCGTCTGGCGGGACCACCCTGCGACGATTCTGCATCTGCTGGAGTCCGCCGGCGCAGGGCTGGTGCTGGCCGCGCTCGTACATATCTTTCCGATGCTCCCGAATGCATGGGATTGGCGCACGCTGATTCGTGCCGGGCAGCGCCCCTCCTTTGCGACCATGCTCAAGCTCGTCTGGATTCGCGAGTCGATCAACGGACTGCTTCCCGTAGCGCGCATCGGTGGCGAAATCGTTTCATTTCGTCTGCTTGTACGCGTCGGCGTTCGGCCTGCCGCGGCTGTGGCCAGTCTCGTCGTAGACATGCAGCTCACGCTGATCAGCCAGGTCGTCTTCGCGCTGGTCGCCCTTGGATACGTGCTGGATCAGACTTCGTCGGATACCGTGCGACTCACAGGAAGGTTTGCGTGGGGTCTTTCGGCACTCGTGCCCGTGCTCTTTTTGTTCGCACTCGTGCAGCATGCGCGGCCCTTCGAACGCGCCGCGCGCACGCTCAACCGGATTACGAGCGGCAAGGTGTATGCGCTCGTGGGCAAATCGGCGCGCATCGACCAATCCATCAAGCTGATCTGGCGTCAGACTGGCGTCGTCCTGCGCTATCTGTTCATCTGGCAAACGCTGCAGTGCCTGGGTTTTGCACTCGAGATCTGGGTCGCATTGCGCGTGCTTGGTTCAGATGCGACCTTCGCGATGGCATTTGCGCTCGAGGCACTGATTCAGCTCCTGAGCAGTGTCGCCTTTCTCGTGCCGGGTAACCTGGGCGTGCAGGAAGGCGGCTTCGTGCTGATCGGCGGCATGCTGGGCATCGATGCGCCCACGTGTCTCGCTCTGGCAGGAGCGCGCCGATTGCGGGACTTACTGTTCTACGTGCCAGGACTCATTTATTGGCACGTGGCTGAACGTTCGTTTGGCCGCCAGTGCTCAACGGTTGCGAAGCCCGCTGAGAGGGTGAATCCGGCGTGTGCGCAGGAAAGCAGTCGCGGCGCACGTGATTGAGTCGTTGGCGAACCATGCGCGGGTCTCGCCTCCACAGGCACGCCTGGGGCGCTTCACGGCCGCGGGAAGTCAAATGAGCAATGAAACGTGAGATGGACACAAAGGCCCGGTTTCAAAGTTCCAAAGACCGGCGCGTCGAGCAAACCGTTCAAGCCGACTAAATTTGCCGCCCGCTGCGGAATCCCGGAAACGAATGCCAAGGACAGCACCGGGAATCCCGGCTGACAAGACCTGGCGTCATCCCGAGTCCGTTACGCATAGAATTGCGTTATCGATCAAGACACCGGCGGAGCATCAGATGCGCATTCTGGTCATCGAGGACGAGCTGAAGATGAGCGCTTACCTCAAGAAGGGCCTGGAAGAATCGGGCTATCGCGTCGACATGGCGAACGACGGCGCCGAAGGCCTGATCCTCGCGCAGGAGGAGAACTACGACGTCATCGTCCTCGACGTCATGCTGCCGACGATGGACGGCTGGGCAGTCCTCAAGACCCTGCGCGCAACGCGCTCGACCCCCGTGCTGTTTCTGACCGCCCGCGACGATGTCGCCGATCGCGTGCACGGTCTCGAGCTCGGCGCCGACGACTATCTCGTCAAGCCGTTTGCGTTCGTTGAATTGCTCGCCCGGGTGCGCACGCTCGCGCGCCGTGGCCCGCCACGGGAAAGCGAGTTGCTGAAAGTGGGCGACCTCGAGATCGACGTCAACCGTCGGCGCGTGCGGCGCGGCTCCACGCGCATCGATCTCACGCCGCGCGAATTCGCGCTGTTGCAACTGCTCGCGCGCCGCCAGGGCGAGGTATTGAGCCGCACGCAGATTGCGTCCTACGTCTGGGACATGAATTTCGACAGCGATACCAACGTGGTCGAGGTGGCGATCCGCCGCTTGCGCGCGAAAATCGACGACGATTTTCCGGTCAAGCTGATTCAGACGGTGCGAGGCGTCGGTTACGTGATCGAAGCCAAAGAGGCCGATTGATGGCTTCGCGTTCGCTGACGAGGACGCTCGCCCTGGCCTTTGCCGGCACGACGCTGGCGGTGTTCGCGCTCGTGGGCAGCGTGCTGTACTTCGCGCTCGATCGCGAGGTCAAGCAGCAGGACGATCTCGACATCGTGCTGATCGCGCGCCATGCGCGGCGGCTCGTCGAGGAGCTCGGCACGCTGGCCGACCTGAGCCGGCACGCCGATCGCCTGACGAGTCAGGTGCTCGGCAACGCGGCGCTCTCGATGGAGATACTCGGAGCCGATCGCAACGTGCTCCTCGCGTACAACACCGAGGGCATCGCCGATCCGGCGACGCCTTCTCCCGCGCTCTCGCGCCGAATCGGTGAGACGCAGCGGATCGTGCAAGGCGACATTGCCGAGTGGCACACGGCGCGGGGCGTGCCGGTTCGCGGCGTGGCCACCGACGCCCTGCTGCGCGACGGCACGCGGGTCACGCTGATCATCGCGCGCAATATGACCGACCGCTGGGTCCTTCTCGATTACTACCGCGACCGCTTGTACTGGACGGGCCTCGCCGGCGTGCTGCTCGCGTTCCTGATGAGCTCGATGCTGGTGCGCGAATCGCTGCGGCCGCTGCGCGAGATCGCGAGCAAGGCGGGGACGGTCACCGTCGACCGGCTCGGCACGCGCATCGAAGCGGGCAACGTGCCGCGCGAACTCGCCGCGCTCGTCGCTTCGCTGAACCGGATGCTCGACCGCCTGCACGACGGCTTCCAGCGCCTGTCGCAATACACGGCGGATCTCGCGCACGACATGCGCACGCCGCTCGGCAATCTGCGCAGCGCGACGGAGGTCGTGCTCGCGCGGCCCCATGGTGTCGATGAGTATCAGGCGGCGCTCGTGTCGAACCTCGAGGAGTGCGACCGCCTCTCGCGCATGATCGAAAGCGTGCTGTTTCTCGCGCGTGCGGAGCATCCGCAGTTCGCCGTGCGGCTCGGTGATCTCGACGCCGCGAAGGAGCTCGCCCATATCGCGGATTACTTCGAGGGCCTTGCCGACGACGCCGGCGTGCATCTGCGCGTGACCGGCGACGCGCACCTGCGCGCCGATGCGGAGCTGTTCCGGCGGGCGGTCAGCAACCTGCTGGCAAATGCGCTGCGCTACACGCCGCGCGGCGGCGACATCACGCTTTCGGCCGAAGCATCGCCGGACGCGGTACGCGTGACCGTCGCCAACCAGGGCCCCACGATCGCGCCCGAGCTGCTCGAACGGATTTTCGACCGCTTCTATCGCGTCGACCCGTCGCGCAGGCGCGAAACGAATAGCTCGGGTTCAACCGGCCTCGGGCTCGCAATCGTACGCACCATCATGGATCTGCACGGCGGCCGCGCCCATGCCGAAAGCGACGCCGCGAGCACGCGGTTCACTCTGACATTTCCGAAGTCTTTCCATCCGCCGCCGCCACGCCAGTAAGCGATGCGCGATCCCAACCACCGCCCAGCGCTTTCAGCAATCCGACGCTCGCATCGATGCGACGCGCCTCGATCTGATCGGAGGTTCGCTCGTTGGCCAACGCGATCGTCTGAGAGGTGACCACGTCGAGATAGCTGACGGCGCCCGCCTGGTAGCGGTTCATCGTGAGCTGCAACGCCTGCTGGGCGGCGGCGGTGGCGCGCTGCTGCGTGTCGGCCTCGCTCGCGAGCGTTTGCAGCGCGGACAGATTGTCTTCGACCTGCTGGAACGCGACGAGCACCGTCTGACGATAATCGGCGACCGTAGTGTCGTATTGCGCCGTCGCGCCCTTGAGCGTCGCGTCGCGGCGGCCGCCGTCGAACAGCGTGCCCACGAGCTGCGAGCCGATCGACCAGAGCAGGCTCGGCGCAGTAAGCCACGGCGCAAAGTACGTGCTTTCGAGCCCGGCGGTCGCCGACAGCGTCAGATCCGGATAGAAGGCTGCGCGCGCCTGGCCGATTTGCGCGTTGGCGGCGGCCACGCGCCTCTCGGCCGCGGCGATGTCCGGGCGACGTTCGAGCAGTTGCGAAGGCAGGCCCGGAGGAATTTGCGGCAGCGTGGCGGCGGCCGAGTCGGGCGATGAAGGACCGCCCCCGCGCTCACTTGCGCTCACCGCGGGCAACCTGAACGAAGACGCCGGAACGCCGACCAGTGTCGCAATCGCGTGCTGAAGCTGCGCGCGCTGGACATCGAGGTCGGTGTCCTGCGTACGGGTGCTGTCGAGCTGCGTCCGCGCTTCGGCGACCGCCGACGCGTCGATCCCGCCGGCCGCGAATTGCCGCTGCACGATCCTGAGCGACGCCGCGTAGGCGGCGACCGTGTCGTCGAGCAGCTTCTTCTGGATGTCGAGCGAGCGCAGATCGAAGTAATCCGTCGCGAGATCGCTCGCCATCGAGAGGCGCACGGATTGCAGGTCCGCTTCGCTCGCTTGCACCGTATCGCGCGCGTTGACCGTCGCGTCCTTGATGCGCCCGAACAGATCGGGCTCCCAGCTTGCGGCGACGCCCACCGAGTAGTCGGGCACGGTCTGGCCCGCCAGCGAATGCCCGAGCACGTTCTGCGAGAAGCGCGTTCTCGATTGCGCGATGCCGGCGGTCACGGTCGGCGCGTAACCGGCACGCTGATAGTCGAGCATCGCGCGTGCCGCCTGCAGTTGCGCGACGGCTTTCTTGACCGACTGGTTCGATACGTCGATGCGTGTTTCGAGGCGATCGAGCTCGGGATCATTGAAGAGCGTCCACCACGGGCCGCGCGGGCTGGCATCGGCAGGCGTCGCCACCGACCAGCCCGCCGGCGCCTGCGGCGCGCTCGTGTAGTGATCGGGCACGTCGACCTCGGGCTTCGTGTACGCCGGCAGCGTCGAGCAGGCGCTCAAGGCGCACACCAGACCGATGACGGCGGCCGCCGTGCCGGTGAGCGGGGCGCGCAGCCATGCTGAACGGATTTGAACCTGGAAGGACTTCATACCATCTCCTGCGATTGGCGCTTAGCCTTGCTTGCCGCGCGCGGCGGCCGCCTGCGCGGTGGCGACGCGCACCGCTTCGCCGTCGACGGTCGCGTCGCCCGGATTGTCGATGACGCGATCGCCCTCGGCTACGCCGGTCGCGACTTCGACGTAGGTGCCGAAATCCCGGCCGATCGTCACTTTCCTGAGCCGCACCTTGTTGTCGTTGCCGACCACTGCGACGGTCACGCCGTCCGGACGAAACAGCAGTGCGCTCACAGGCAGATCGAGCGCGGGATGGAGCGCCTGCAGCGCGAGATGGACTTGCGCGTAGGCGCCTGGCATCAGCGCGCCGTCGCGGTTGTCGACGTCGATTTCCAAACGCAGCGTCCGGCTGACGGGATCAATCGCGTCGGCGCTGCGCGCGACCGCGGCGGGGAACCGGCGGCCGGGGTATTGCTGGGTCGTCAGATAGACCTGGGTGCCTGACGTGACGTAGGCTGCATCGTCCTGCGGCACGCTCACGAAGATCCGCAATCTATCGGCCTGCTCGATATGAAAGAGCTCGCCCGGATTGCCGGCGAGGCCGGGCGATCCGCCCGCCGTGACGAGCGAGCCGACATCGACATTGCGCGTCGTGATGACGCCGTCAAACGGCGCGTTCACCTTTTCGTACGACACCAGTTCGGCAAGCCGCGCGACGTTCGCCTGAGCGGCCTCGAGCGCGGCGCGCTTCGCTTGCATGTCGCTCGTCTTCGTGTCGGCGTCCTGCTGCGAGACGGACTGCGTTTGCAGCATGGTCTGCCAGCGTTTCGCGGTGCTCGCCGCATAGTCGTAGTTCGCCTGCGCGACGGCTTCGTCGGCGCGCGCCTGCTTGAGCTGCGCGTCGAGCTCGGGCGTCTGGATATCGGCAAGCGTCTGGCCGGCTTTCACTTTCGCGCCGATGTCCGTGTACCAGTGTTCGATATAACCGCTCGTGCGCGCGTAGATCGAGGCATCGGCGTAAGGGGTCACCGAACCCGGCAGCAGCAATTCCTGCGAGGCCGGAGCGCGGCGAGGCGCGACGACGCTCACGACCGGGTCCCGCTGCGCATCGACCTGCTTCGTGAGCGCGGTGCCCGCGGCGAGGCGCGGCACGATGCCGATCGAGAGCAAAGCGGCGGCAATGCAGGCGAGCGCGACCGGCAACATCAGGCGGCGGCGCGATCGCGCACCGGATGTCGTTTCGGCGGAGTCCTTGTGAACGATAGTATCCGGTCCGGTCGACGGAGAAACGTCACGCTGATTCAGCGGCGCGTCAGGCTGGGTCATGGCGATTCCTTGAGAGCTTTCGATTCATTGGGCGTATCCGGTGGCCGTGTCGACGGCGGCGCGGCGGGCACGGCGGGCGAGCCACGTATGCACGAGGCCGAACACGACCGGCACGAACATCAGCGTGGAGACCGTGCCGAGCGCGAGGCCGCCGATTACCGCGCGTCCGAGCGGCGCATTCTGCTGGCCGCCGTCGCCAAGGCCGAGCGCCATCGGCAGCATGCCGATCAGCATCGCGAGCGCAGTCATCAGCACCGGACGGAAGCGGCTGAAGCCCGCTTCGAGCGCCGCGGCGAGCGGGGCGACGCCCTGGCTCAACAGCTCGCGCGCGGTATTGACGACGAGAATGCTGTTCGCCGTCGCGATGCCGATGCACAGGATCGTGCCCGTAAGCGCGGGCACGCTCAGTGTCGTGTGCGTGGAGAACAGCATCCACGCGATGCCCGCGAGCGAGCCGGGCAGGCCGCAGATGATGATGAACGGATCGACCCACGACTGGAAATTCACGACCATCAACAGGTAGACGAGCGCGATCGCGAACACCAGCCCGACGCCGAGCCCTTCGAACGATTGGTTCATCGATTGCACCTGACCGCGGATCACGATCGACGAGCCGGGAGGCAGTTGCGCGCGGGCCGAGTCGACGAGACGCGTCACGTCCGACGCCACGCCGCCGAGATCGCGCCCTTGTGCCGACGCGAAGATATCGAGCACCGGCTGCACGTTGTAGTGCGAGACGACCGCCTGCTGCGAGACGCGCGACATCGTGCCGAGCGTGCCGAGCTGATTCTGCGGATTGACCGAGGGCTGGTTCGTCGTCACCGGAATGTTCGCGAGCGTCTGCAGCGAGTGAATGTCGTACTGCGGCACTTCGGCCATGAGCGGATAGCTCACGCCGTTCTTCGGATCGAGCCAGAAGTTGGGTGTCGTCTGCGAGCTGCCGGACAGCGCGATCAGCAGGTTCTGCGCGACGTCATGCTGCGTGAGGCCCGCCTGCATCGCCTTGGTGCGGTCGACGTTCACGTTGATGGCCGGCTCGTCGCCCGGTTGCTGAATGCGGGCGTCGACGAGGCCGCGCACGCCGCGCAGTTGCCCGAGCAGGCGATCGGCGACGACGCGGTTGGCCGCGAGCCTGTTGCCCACGATCTGGATGTCGATCGGAGCGGGCAATCCGAAGTTCAGGATCTGGCTCACGATATCGGCGGGCAGGAACGCGAACGTGACGCCGGGAAACGACGCGTTCAGCACGTTGCGCAGTTTGGCGACGTACCCGGCGGTCGCGTGGTGGTCGGGCTTGAGCGTGATCAGAATATCGGCGTCTTCGGGACCGATCGGCCCGGATGAATCGTAGGTGAGATTGATGCCGCTCACCGGCAAGCCGATGTTGTCGAGCACGGCCGCCTGCTCGGACTTCGGGATCACCGTGCGGATCCTTGCCTCGACTTCGTCGGTGATGCGAGCGGTTTCCTCGATGCGCGTGCCGGTCGGCGCGCGCAGATGCAGGCGGATTTCGCCGGTGTCGATCGAAGGAAAGAAGTCGCGGCCGGTGAACGGCAGCAGCGCGAGCGAAGCGACGCACAGCGCCAGGTAGATCGGAATGAAGCGGCGGCGGCCAGCGATCGCCCGCTCCAGCGCGGCGCGGTAGCGATTTCGCAGCGCTTCGAAGCGATGTTCGAACGAGGCCTGAAACCGCACCAGCGCGCCGAAGCGTCCGCGCGCGGCTTGCCCGTCCTTCGACGGCGCGCGCATCAGGTACATCGCGAGCGTGGGAATCAGCGTGCGCGAGAAGAAGTACGACGCGCACATCGCGAACACCACGGCCTCCGCCAGCGGCACGAACAGATAGCGCGCGACGCCCGAGAGCAGGAACATCGGCACGAACACGATGCAGATCGCAAGCGTCGAGACGAAGGTAGGCACCGCGATCTCGCCCGATCCGCTGAGGATCGCGTCGTGCAGCGGCGCGCCGCTTTCGAGGTGGTGCGTGATGTTTTCGATCGCGACGGTCGCGTCGTCGACGAGTATGCCGACCGCCAGCGCGAGGCCGCCGAGCGTCATGATGTTGATCGTCTGCCCGAGGGCGGCGAGCGCGATCAGCGAGGTCAGCACCGAGAGGGGAATCGAGATCGCGATGATCAGCGTCGCACGCCAGCTGCCGAGAAAGAGCAGGATCATCGAGGCCGTCAGGCAGGCGGCGATCAGCGCTTCGCGCACGACGCCCGAAATCGCCGACTTCACGAACACCGACTGATCGGAAAGCGGTGTGATCGTGAGCGCCTTCGGCAGGCCCGCGGCGATCTTCGGCAGCATCGCCCTGACCTGCTGGATGATCGTGAGGGTCGATGCGCTGCCGGTCTTCTCGACTTGCAGCAACGCGGCGCGCTTGCCGTCGCTGCGCACGATATTGGTTTGCGGCGCGAAGCCGTCGATCACGTGCGCGACGTCCCGCACGTAGACCACGGTGCCGTTGACGGTCTTGATCGGCAAATTGTTGAGCGCCTCGACCGTGCGCGTACTGCCGTTCATCTCGACGTTGTACTCGCGTTTGCCGATTTTCGCGGTGCCGCCCGGAAGAATCAGGTTTTGCGCGTTGACCGCGTTGACGACATCGATCGGCGCAAGCCCCTTCGCCTGCAGCGCGCGAGGATCGAGCTGGACCATGATCTGACGGATCTTGCCGCCGTAAGGCAGCGGCACGGCGGCGCCTTGCACGGTCGCGAGCTGCGTGCGGATGAAGCTGTTGCCCAGGTCGTAGAGCGTCTGCTCCGGCAGCGTGTCGCTCGAAAGGCCGAGTTGCAGTACCGGCACCGTCGACGCGTTGTACGTGATGATGTTCGGCGGCAAGGTGCCGGGCGGCAGGACACGCAGGATCGACGCGGAGTTCGATGCGGCTTCGGCGATCGCGCGGTTGATGTCGGCGCCGGGGTGAAAGAAGATCTTGACGACCGATACGCCGTTGAGCGATTGCGACTCGATATGCTCGATATCGTCGACGTCGGACGTGAGCGCGCGCTCGTAGTTCGACGTGATCCGGTTGGCCATGTCCTCCGCGGAAAAGCCGTTGTACGTCCACACGATGCTGACGACCGGAATGTCGATGTTCGGAAAGATGTCCGTCGGCGTTCGCATGATCGCAATCGGTCCCAGGATGAACAGCAGGACGGCGAGAACGACGAAGGTATAGGGCCGCCGAAGGGCCAGTCTGACGATCCACATGACGATTCCTTGAGGAGAGGCTGTGCTTGGCCCCGGGCGCCACGGCGCGCATCGAGGCCTTACGTGGTGCACAGTTTGACGGGCGGGCATTTGCCCGTGGCTGACCGGCAAATTACAAGTCTGTTATCTGGCCCGACGCCCACCAGCGGCAGCAGGCGCGCCGCGGCCGCCGGAAAAGATAACGATCTTGTAACGAGCGGGTCAGCATCGGGACAGGCGCCGCTGCCGAGAATGAGGACAACTCTTCATCGACGCCGATGGAGAGGCTCGAGGCCTCATTCATGGTGAATGCGGCCGCTACGCTCTCGAAGGGAATCCATCATGAAGACACTGATCAAGACCGTACTGATTGCCTGTGCGCTGAGCGCGCCTGCATTCGCGTTTGCCCAAGCCGACAATGCGCCGGTGACTCGCGCCGAGGTGCGAGCCGATCTCGTCCGGGTCGAACAAGCAGGTTATCGTCCGGCGGCGGTCGATCCGTACTATCCCGCCGACATCCAGGCGGCCGAGGCGAAGATTGCGGCGCACGGCCAGACGCCCGAGGCGGCGTCGGTCGGCGGCGTGACGACAGGCATGTCGCAGGCCGGCGGCCCGCTCGCGTCGAACGACGCGCAGTCCATCTACGCTCACCATTGAACGCGCGTCCGCCAGCCGCCCGCCGCAACCCGGCTCCGCTCGGGAAGGCGCACTGCGCGGCCACTCGACCTGCGCCCCTGAAACGCGGCGCGCTGCCCCGCGCCGCGTGGGATCGTCCTCGACGCTGAGACGGCAGACGAGTGCGTCGACCGAGCGCTCGGACACCACGCAGCCGCGCTCGCTCAACTGCCGCGTCAGCCGCATGCGGGGCATCACGATCATCGGATTGCGCGTGATCCGATTCTCCTGCGTCAACGACCTCCGGGCCGCGAATATTCGACTCCGTTTTTACTTGACATTTAAACTATATAAACCTAAATTAATGTCACGAGCTACACGAGTCGGAGACACACATGCGCATCGTCTGCATTGGCGGCGGCCCGGCGGGCCTCTATTTCGGCCTGTTGATGAAACGCCGCCACCCCGCCTACGACATCACCGTCGTCGAGCGCAACCGCCCCTACGACACCTTCGGCTGGGGCGTCGTCTTCTCGGACCAGACCCTGGGCAACCTGCGCGCCGCCGACCCGCAAAGCGCCGACGCCATCCTCGACGCCTTCAAGCACTGGGACGACATCGAGGTCCATATCGACGGCCGCACGATCGGCTCGTCGGGTCACGGCTTCTGCGGCATCGGCCGCAAACGTCTGCTGAATATCCTGCAGGCGCGTTGCGAGGAACTCGGCGTGAAGCTTGTCTTCGAAATGCACGTGGTCGACGACGATGACTACGACGCCGATCTCATCATCGCGAGCGACGGCGCGAACAGCGCGGTCCGCCAGAAATACGCGTCCACGTATCAGCCCGACATCGACATGCGCGATTGCCGCTTCGTGTGGCTCGGCACGAACAAGTGCTTCGACGCCTTCACGTTCGCCTTCGAAAAGACCGAATGGGGCTGGTTCCAGGCGCATGCATATCGCTTCGACGAAAACACGTCGACGTTCATCGTCGAAACGCCGGAGCGCGTATGGCGCGCGGCCGGGCTCGCCGACATGAGCAAGGAAGAAGGCATCGCGTTCTGCGAAAAGCTCTTCGCGAAGTATCTCGACGGACATTCGCTGATGTCGAATGCGTCCCATCTGCGCGGCTCGGCGCAATGGATCCGCTTCCCGCGCGTCGTGAATCGCGAATGGGTGCATTGGAGAAAGGGCGCGAACGGCAAGCGCACGCCCGTCGTTCTGATGGGCGATGCCGCGCACACCGCGCATTTCTCGATCGGCTCCGGCACGAAGCTCGCGCTCGAAGACGCGATCGAGCTCGCGAACAGCATCGACACCGCGTTCGCCAGGCAGGACGGCGATCTCGAAGGCGCGCTCGCGCACTACACGCAGGTCCGCAGCGTCGATGTGCTGCGCATCCAGAACGCGGCGCGCAACTCGACGGAATGGTTCGAACATGTCGACCGCTACGCCTCGTTCGAGCCGGAGCAGTTCGCGTACTCGCTGCTCACGCGCTCGCAGCGCATTTCGCATGAAAACCTGCGCGAACGCGACGCGCGTTATCTCGCCTCGTTCGAGGACTGGCTCGCCGGACGCGCCGGACTCGAGCGCGCTGCGGACAAGCGTTCCGTTCCGCCGATGTTCACGCCCTTCAGGCTGCGCGGCGTCACGCTGAAGAATCGCGTGGTCGTTTCGCCCATGGCGCAATATTCCGCCGTCGATGGCGTCGCCGGCGACTATCACCTGATGCATCTCGGCGCGCGCGCGATGGGCGGCGCCTCGCTCGTCATGACGGAGATGACCTGCGTCTCGCCCGAGGCGCGGATCACGCCGGGATGTCCCGGCATGTATGCACCCGGGCACCTTCAGGCATGGAAACGCATCGTGGATTTCGTGCACGCGCAATCGGATGCGAAGATCGGCATGCAGCTCGGTCACGCGGGCGCGAAGGCCTCGACGCGCGTGAGCTGGGAAGGCATCGATCAGCCGCTACCCGAGGGCAACTGGCCGCTGGTCTCCGCATCGCCGCAACAGTATCTGCGGGGCGTGAGCCAATGGTCGCGTGAGGCGTCGCATGATGATCTGCGCGAGATAGAAACGCAGTTCGTGCGCGCCACCGAAATGGCCGCGCAGGCGGGCTTCGACTGGCTGGAGCTGCACTGCGCGCACGGCTATTTCCTGTCGAGCTTCCTCTCGCCGCTGACCAATCATCGCCCCGACGAATACGGCGGCTCGCTCGAAAACCGGCTGCGCTATCCGCTGCAGGTCTTCAAGGCCATGCGCGCGGCATGGCCCCAAGACAAGCCGATGTCCGTGCGCATCTCGGCGCACGACTGGGTCGATGGCGGCACGACGCCCGACGATGCCGTGGAAATCGCACGCGCATTCAAGGCAGCCGGCGCGGACATGATCGATGTATCGTCGGGACAGGTCAGCAAGGACGAAAAGCCCGTGTACGGCCGCATGTTCCAGACGCCGTTCGCCGATCGCATCCGCAACGAAGCGGGCATCGCGACGATCGCGGTCGGCGCGATATCGGAAGCGGATCACGTGAACAGCATCATCGCGGCGGGACGCGCCGATCTGTGTGCGGTGGCGCGTCCGCATCTCGCGAATCCGTCCTGGACGCTGAACGAAGCCGCGAAGATCGGCTACTTCGATGTTGCCTGGCCCAAGCAATACGCGGCCGCGAAGTCGCAACTGGAACGCAATCTGGAACGCGAACGCGCGATGGCCGCCGACAATGCACGACTCACGCCGCAAGAACGCGCGCAACGCGCCGAAGGAACCGTCTGATCATGATCTCTCTTGCCGACAAGCACGCGGTGGTGACGGGCGGAGGCAGCGGCATCGGCGCGTCGTGCGCCGAAGCGCTCGCGCATGCGGGCGCGCGCCTCACGCTGATGGGCCGCGACATCAGGCGCCTCGAAGCGCAGCGCGACGCGATGCGCGCCAGCGTCCACGTTGCATGCGTGAGCGTCGACGTGACCAACGAAGCCGCCGTCGGCGAAGCCTTCGCGCGCGCCGTCGAATTGCACGGCCCCGTCGACCTGCTCGTCAACAACGCGGGCCACGCTCACGCCGCGCCCTTCACGCACACCGATGCCGCACTGTGGCAACGCATGCTCGACGTGAACCTCACCGGCGTGTTCCTGTGCACGCGCGCCGTGCTGCCTGCGATGCTCGAACGCGGATACGGACGCATCGTCAATGTCGCGAGCACGGCGGGTCAGATCGGCTATGCGTATGTCGCCGCATATTGCGCGGCGAAGCACGGCGTGATCGGCCTCACGCGCGCGCTCGCCGCCGAAGTCGCGACGAAAGGCATCACGGTCAACGCGGTATGTCCCGGCTACACCGAAACGGAGCTGCTGCGCGCATCGCTCGACCAGATCATGGCGAAGACCTCGCGCAGCGAACAGGACGCGCGCGATGCGCTCGTGCGCAGCAACCCGCAACGCCGTTTCGTGCAGCCGGAAGAAGTCGCGAACGCGGTGCTGTGGCTCTGCGCGCCCGGCTCCGAAGCAATGAACGGCCAATCCATTTCCGTATCCGGTGGAGAAGTGACGTGACCAACGCCGCACGCAGCAAGAAGACGACTCCCGCGACGGAAGCGAAAGCACCCCGCAAGGGCATCGAGAAGCCGGCGGACAACGTCGTCGATCTGGAAATGAGCACGGGCGCCGACAGCCACATGGGCCTGCGCCTGTGGCTGCGCATGCTGACCACGACGAACCTCGTGCAGGCCGAATTGCGCAAGCGCCTGCGCACCGAGTTCGATACCACCTTGCCGCGCTTCGACCTGATGGCGCAGCTCGAACGCCATCCCGAAGGCCTGAAGATGACCGAGCTCTCGCGCCGCATGATGGTCACGGGCGGCAACGTGACGGGCATCACGGATCAATTGGAGAAGGAAGGCCTGGTGTCGCGCGATACCGATCCGAACGACCGCCGATCGATCAGCGTGCGCCTCACGCCGCAAGGCCGCGCGGCGTTCGACAAGATGGCGACCGCACACGAGCAATGGGTCGTCGAGATGTTCGGCGGCCTCGAATTGAACGAGAAATCGCAGACGCATCAGCGGCTCGGCAAGCTGAAGCAGCATCTGCTAAAGACGCTCAAAGACTGAAGGAGACGTTCATGACCTCATCCCCCGCCGACGCGCTTCTCGCCGGCAACCGCACCACGCTCGCCGCGTATCGCGTGAAGCATTTCCTCTGGTCCGTGACGAACGGCGTCGCGACCATCACGCTGAATCGCCCCGAGCGCAAGAACCCGCTGACTTTCGAATCGTATGCGGAACTGCGCGATCTGTTTCGTCAGCTCGCGTATGCGACCGACGTGAAAGCCGTCGTGATCCATGGCGCGGGCGGGAACTTCTGCTCCGGCGGCGACGTGCACGAAATCATCGCGCCGCTCATCGATCTGCCGATGCCCGAACTGCTGCTCTTCACGCGCATGACGGGCGATCTCGTCAAGGCGATGCGTCACTGCCCGCAACCGGTCATCGCGGCGGTCGACGGCGTATGCGCGGGCGCGGGCGCGATTCTCGCGATGGCCTCCGACATGCGCCTCGGCACCGCGCGCAGCAAGCTCGCGTTCCTGTTCGCGCGTGTCGGTCTCGCCGGCTGCGACATGGGCGCGTGCTCGATCCTGCCGCGCATCATCGGTCAGGGGCGCGCGGCGGAACTGCTCTTCACGGGCCGCGCCGCGACCGGCGACGAAGGCTACGACTGGGGCTTCTACAACCGCCTCTGCGCGCCCGATTCCCTGCTCGACGAAGCCGCCACGCTCGCATCCGAACTCGTCGCGGGCCCGACCTTCGCGCACGGCATCACGAAGAAGATGCTGCATCAGGAATGGAGCATGAGCATCGACGAAGCGATCGAATCCGAAGCGCAGGCGCAAGCCATCTGCATGAGCACGCGCGATTTCGAGCGCGCTTACCGCGCATTCGCCGCGAAGACGCGCCCCGCGTTCGAAGGAGACTGAATTGAACGTCGATCCACACAGCGCGCTCGCGTGGCCTTTCTTCGAGGAACGGCATCGCGAACTCGCGCGCGATGTCGATGCCTGGGCCGAGCGTCATCTGGCGCACGTCGATCACGCCGACACCGATGCGGCGTGCAAGCGCCTCGTGCGCATGCTGGGCGATGCGGGCTGGCTTGCGCATTGCATCGGCGGCACGCGATACGGCGCATCGAACGACACGATCGATACACGCGCCGTGTGCCTCCTGCGCGAAACGCTCGCGAAACACGACGGCCTCGCCGATTTCGCGTTCGCGATGCAAGGGCTCGGTTCCGGCGCCATCTCGCTCACCGGCACCGACGAGCAAAAGGAGCGCTATCTGCCGCGCGTCGCGAACGGCACGGCTCTGGCGGCGTTCGCCTTGTCGGAGCCCGAAGCAGGCTCCGACGTCGCGGCGATGTCGCTCGATGCGCGCTTCGATGGCGACGCCTGCATACTGAACGGCGACAAGACCTGGATCTCGAACGGCGGCATCGCGGACTTCTATGTCGTGTTCGCGCGCACCGGCGAAGCGCCGGGTTCTCGCGGCATCACCGCGTTCATCGTCGATGCGGATACGCCGGGGCTCGAAATCGCCGAACGCATCGACGTGATTGCGCCCCATCCGCTCGCGCGCCTGCACTTCGCCGACGCGCGCGTGCCGCGCAGCCAGATGCTCGGTGCGGCGGGCGAAGGCTTCAAGATCGCGATGCGCACGCTCGACATCTTCCGCACGTCGGTCGCGGCGGCGTCGCTCGGCTTTGCGCGCCACGCGATGCAGGAAGGGCTCGCGCGCGCCGCATCGCGCAAGATGTTCGGCCAGACGCTCGGCGATTTTCAACTGACGCAAGCGAAGCTCGCGCAGATGGCGCTCACCATCGACACCAGCGCGCTGCTCGTCTACCGCGCCGCATGGCTGCGCGATCGGGGCGAAAACGTCACGCGCGAAGCGGCAATGGCGAAGTGGCATGCGAGCGAAGGCGCGCAGCAGGTCATCGACGCGGCCGTCCAGTTGTGGGGCGGCCTCGGCGTGAAATCCGGCATGGCGGTCGAATCGCTCTATCGCGAGATCCGCGCCCTGCGCATCTATGAAGGCGCGACCGAAGTTCAACAGTTGATCGTCGGACGAGACGTATTGAAAGCGCACGGAGCACGCCAGCGATGAGCCGAACCTTCGACATGCCGATGCGCATCCGCTTCGCTCACTGCGACCCGGCGGGCATCGTCTATTTTCCGCAATACCTCGTGATGACGAACGCGCTCGTCGAGGATTGGTTCAACGACGCGCTACGCATCGACTACGCGCACATGATCACCGTGCGCCGCGTGGGCCTTCCCATCGTCAAGCTCGGTTGCGAGTTCTCGCGGCCGAGCCGCATGGGTGAAACGGTGACGCTGTCGCTCGCCATCGACTCCGTGGGACGACGCTCGATCCGCATCGACATCGTGTGCCGTTGCGGCGACGAAGTGCGCTTTCGCGCAAAGCAGGTTCTGGTGACGACATCGCTCGACGATGGCCGTTCGATCGACATTCCCGGCGACATCGCCCGCGCACTCGAGCAGTTCGCGCCGGCCACGAGCCGTGCATTGCAGGAGGAATCAGGGACATGAAAAAGACGCTTCTGCCTTCGGGCTGGGTCAAGCCGCGCGGCTACGCGAACGGCGTCGCGGTGCGCGGCACGCAGGTGTATATCGCCGGACAGATCGGCTGGAACGAACAGGCGCGCTTCGTCAGCGACGCGTTCGGCGCGCAGGCCGCGCAGGCGCTGCGCAATGTCGTGGCCGTGCTGCGCGAGGCGGGCGGCAAGCCCGAGCATCTCGTGCGCATGACCTGGTACGTGACCGACAAGCGCGCCTATCTCGCGGCGGCGAAGGAGATCGGCGCGGCGTTTCGCGAGCTGATCGGCGATTACGACATCGCGATGAGCGCGGTGCAGGTCGTCGCACTGATCGAAGACGATGCATTGGTGGAAATCGAAGCCACGGCTGTCATCCCCGACTAAGCGGAGAGCACGATGGAACGGTCAGCACACGTCGATACATTCGCGCGCGATCACCTGCCGCCGGAGGATCAGTGGCCGGTGTTCATGCTCGACAACGCCGATGTCGCCTACCCCGCGCGCATCAATTGCGCGACGGAACTGCTGGATCGCGCGATCGAAAGCGGACATGGCGACCGGCCCGCCATCTGGTCCGACGTGAACGGCGCGCCCCATGCCACCAGCTACAGGGAATTGCGCGCGCTCGTGAATCGCAGCGCACGTGTGCTCGTCGATGAAATGGGCTTGCGTCCAGGCAATCGGGTGCTCCTGCGCGGCCCGAATACCTTGCAGATGGCGGTCGCGTTCTTCGCGGCGCTGAAGGCGGGACTCGTCGTCGTGCCGACCATGCCGCTTCTGCGTGCGAAGGAGCTGAAGCAGATCATCGACAAGGCCCGGATTTCAGCGGCGCTTTGCGATGTTCGCCTGATGGACGAGCTCGCCCGCTGCCGCGCAAAGGACGACGAGTTCCAATGCGAAACCCTCGCGCAGGTCCTCACGTTCCACGACGACGCGCCCGCCTCGCTCGAATCGCTCGCGGCGGCGAAGCCCGATCATTTCGATGCCTGCGACACGGCCGCCGACGATGTCTGCCTGATTGCGTTCACGAGCGGCACGACAGGCGCGCCGAAGGGCTGCATGCATTTTCATCGCGACGTGCTCGCGATGTGCGATCTCTTCCCGCGCCACATCCTGAAGCCGACGTCGAGCGACGTATTCTGCGGCACGCCGCCGCTCGCATTCACGTTCGGCCTAGGCGGCCTGCTGTGCTTTCCGCTGCGTGTGGGCGCATCGACGGTGCTGCTCGAAAAGCTCACGCCCGAAATGCTGCTGCAAACGGTCGAACGCTTTCGCGCGACCATCATGTTCACCGCGCCGACCTTCTATAGGCAAATGGCGCCGCTCGTCGAGCGCTTCGACATTTCGAGCCTCACGAAGACCGTTTCCGCCGGCGAGGCGTTGCCCGATTCCACGCGTGCGCTGTGGCACGAAGCGAGCGGCATCGAGATGATCGACGGCATCGGCGGCACGGAGATGATCCATATCTTCATTTCGTCGGCGGGTGCGGACGTGCGCGAGCATGCAATCGGCCGCGCGGTGCCGGGTTACATCGTGCAGGCCGTCGACGATGCGATGCAGCCCGTGCCGCCCGGCACGATCGGCAAGCTCGCCGTGCGCGGCCCGACTGGCTGCCGTTATCTCGCAGATGAACGTCAGCTGAAGTTCGTGCGCGACGGCTGGAACCTGCCCGGCGATTCCGTCGTGATCGACGAAGACGGCTACGTGTTCTATCAGGCGCGCGCCGACGACATGATCGTCTCGGCGGGGTACAACATCTCCGGGCCGGAAGTGGAAAGCGTGCTGATGCAGCACGAAGCGGTGGCCGAGTGCGGCGTGATTGGCGTGCCGGACGAAACCCGCGGACAGGTGGTGAAGGCGTTCGTCGTGCTCAATCCCGGCTTCACGGGCGACGATGCGCTCATCGCCGAGCTGCAGGATTTCGTCAAGCGCAACGTCGCGCCCTATAAGTATCCTCGCGTGGTGACCTTCCTCGATTCACTGCCGCGCACCGAGACGGGCAAGCTCAAGCGCTTCGCATTGCGCGCGATGTAGCGCGTCCGCAAGAGAAAAGCAGAAATCATCGGTTCGGCCAGAAACGTTTGCTTGGTAGAGTATGGTTCACGCCCGCCGCGAGGCGGCTCGCCAACTCTTCCGAGCAAACAAGAAAAATGGCTCTGACGCGACGTTTCCTTGCTGTTTCCTTTTCCGCGGCGCTTGCAATGAGTTCGCAAGCCGCACTGGCCGCGAGCAAGACGCTCGTGTTCTGCTCCGAAGGCAGCCCCGCCGGCTTCGACTCCGCGCAGTACACGACCAGCACCGACTTCGACGCGGGCGCGCACGCCGTCTACGACACGCTCGTCGAGTTCAGGCGCGGAACGCTCGATCTCGTGCCCGGCCTCGCGGAGAAATGGGACGAGTCGCCGGACGCGAAGACCTTCACCTTCCATCTTCGACGCGGCGTGAAATTCCAGTCGACGCCCTGGTTCAAGCCCACGCGCGACTTCAACGCGGACGACGTCGTGTTCACGTTCAGGCGCATGATCGATCCGAACGAGCCGTTCCAGAAGGCGCATCCGGTCAGCTTTCCGTATCTGACGGATCTCGGCTACGACAAGAACATCGCATCGGTCGACAAGCTCGACGACTACACCGTGCGCTTCACGCTCAAGACGCCGGATGTCGTGTTCGTGCGCAACATTGCGATGGAATTCGCATCGATCGTATCGGCGGAATATGCGGCGCAACTGCTCAAGCAAGGCAAGCCCGAGAATCTCAATCAGAAGCCGGTCGGCACGGGCGCGTTCGTATTCCGCGACTACCAGAAGGATGCGACGATCCGCTATGACGCCAACCCGACATACTGGAACAGAAAGGACGTCCACATCGACAAGCTGGTCTTCTCGATCACGCCCGACGCCGCCGTGCGCCAGCAGAAGCTGTCGGGCGGCGAATGCCAGGTGACGTCCTTCCCGCGCCCCGCCGATATCGCCGCGTCCAGGCAGGACCCGAAGCTCACGGTGCTGTCTGGCGTCGGCTTCAATATCGCGTATGTGGGCTACAACACCACGCACAAGCCGCTCGACAACGTCAACGTGCGCCGCGCGCTCGACATGGCGATCGACAAGCAGGCGATCATCAGAACGGTCTACGAAGGCGCGGCCACTGTCGCCACGAACCCGATGCCGCCCTCGCAGTGGTCGTATGACAAGGCGCTCAAGGACGCGCCGCGAGATCCCGCGAAGGCGCGCGAGCTCCTCAAGGAAGCGGGCTTCCCGGACGGCTTCGCGATCACGCTCTGGGCCATGCCCGTGCAGCGCGGCTACAACCCGAACGCGCGCCTGATGGCGCAACTGATTCAATCGGACTGGGCGAAGATCGGCGTGAAGGCGAACATCGTCACTTACGAATGGGCCGAGTACAACAAGCGCGCGAAGACGAACGGCGAGCACGATGCGATCCTGTACGGCTGGCTCGGCGACAACGGCGACCCGGACAACTGGCTCGGCACGACGCTCGGCTGCGATGCGGTCCACGGCAGCAACATGGCGAAGTGGTGCAACAGGCAATTCGACGACCTGCTCGCGAAGGCGCGCCTCATTACCGATCAGAACGCGCGCACGAAGCTCTACGAAGAAGCGCAGGTCGTGTTCAAGGATCAGGTGCCGTACACGCCGATTGCGCACGCGAACATCTTTCAGCCGATCTCGAAACGCGTGCACGGCTATCTGATCAGCCCGCTCGGCGGGCATCGCTTCGACGGCATCACGCTCGATTGACGGCGCTCGCCGCGCGGGGAATGGCGGGGTTGAGCGGTCATCAGCCTCCTCGATACCACGCGTCAATACTGTCTCGCTGTTCGCGCTTGCCCGATTGCGTCTTGTATGCGTCACCGCCTCCGACCGCATGGGTGCCGACATCGGGCGTGTCGTGCGCGGCACCCTTCGAGCTCATCGCATCCGCGCCGTGAGCGCTGTACGAGACCGGCGCGACCGCGTCTTGGCAATGCATGTTGGCCGAGCCGCAATCGTCCGCCAGCGCGGGGATGGCGGACCATGCCGCGTTCGCGGCCAGAAGAATGGCAGTGAGTTTCGCTTTCATGGCGACTCCAGTGACTTGTCGACAAAACGAAGCGCGCGGGAAAGCATCGCGCCCGCGCCGACAAGTGCATGGCCTGTGCCATTTTCGATGGACGCATCGCTCTAAAAGAGCTGAATGACCTGAAAACAAAGCGTTCCGGCTCGGGGCACGATCACCCGCGCGGTCGCTTTGAATCACGCGACTGTCGGATGAAGGCCAACGCCTGACATCGACTTGTTCGCCCACGTCCGACATCGCGAAACCGTGATGTGTCGTTTTGAGCCGATTTCCGGACGCGTGAGCGAAGGCACGCGCGCGCGACGATCCGCACACTCCAGAGAACAATCATGCCGAGGGCCGCTCGCGCTCCATCAGGCCGCGGCGCCCCATCGGCGGTCAATGCAATTCAGGAGTAGCACAAGTGAGCCCCTCGCACGAGCGCCATGCCGCAATCAAGCCGTCGCCGCCTCTCGAGCTGGACGACATCACGGTCGTCGATCACGCGCTGCTCAAGCGCGCAGTCGGCGCGATGGCGCTCGGCAACGCAATGGAGTGGTTCGACTTCGGCGTCTACAGCTACATCGCGGTCGTGCTCGGCAAGGTGTTCTTTCCGTCGAGCAGCCCGTCCGCACAATTGATCGCGACCTTCGGCACCTTCGCCGCGGCCTTTCTCGTGCGGCCGATCGGCGGCATGGTCTTCGGCCCGCTCGGCGACCGCATCGGCCGCCAGCGCGTGCTGGCGATGACGATGATCATGATGGCCGTCGGCACATTCTGCATCGGCCTGATACCGGGATATGACAGGATCGGCATACTCGCGCCGGTGCTGCTGCTCGTCGCGCGTCTCGTGCAGGGCTTCTCCACGGGCGGCGAGTATGGCGGCGCGGCGACGTTCATCGCCGAGTTCTCGACCGATGCGCGGCGCGGCTTCTTCGGCAGCTTTCTTGAAGTGGGCACGCTCGCGGGCTATATCCTCGGCGCGGGAACGGTCGCGCTGCTGACGGCGCTGCTCTCGCACGAAGCGCTGCTTTCGTGGGGCTGGCGCGTGCCGTTCATGATCGCGGGTCCGCTCGGACTCGTGGGCCTCTATATCCGCATGAAGCTCGAAGAGACGCCCGCGTTCAGGAAGGAAGCCGAGGCGCGGGAGGCGGACGAACGGTCACGCCCGAAGCAATCGTTCATCGAACTGCTCGCGCATCAGCTCAAGCCGCTGCTGCAATGTGTGGGGCTCGTACTGATCTTCAACGTCACCGATTACATGGCGTTGTCGTACCTGCCGAGTTTCCTGTCGGCGACGCTTCATTTCGACGAAACGCACGGGCTCTTTCTCGTGCTGCTCGTGATGGTGCTGATGATCCCGATGACGCTGTTCGCGGGCCATCTGTCGGACCGGATCGGCCGCAAGCCGGTGATGATGTCCGGCTGCATCGGTCTGTTCGCGCTGTCGATTCCGGCGCTTCTGCTCGTGCGCACAGGCACGGTGCTGCCGGTGTTCACCGGCCTGCTGATTCTGGGCGCATTGCTTTCGACCTTCACGGGCGTGATGCCGTCGTCGCTGCCGGCCCTCTTTCCGACGCGCATTCGTTGCGGCGCGCTCGCCATCGGCTTCAACGTGTCGGTATCGCTGTTCGGCGGCACGACGCCGCTCGTCACCGCGTGGCTCGTCGATCAGACCGGCAATCTGATGATGCCCGCGTACTATCTGATGGCGGCGTCCGTGATCGGCATGGTGTCGGTGCTCGCATTGCGCGAAACGGCGCGCATGCCGTTGCTCGGATCGGGACCGTGCGTCGCCACGCACGCGGAAGCGCTCGCGCTCACCCGCACGAAGCTGAAGGTCGTTCATTCGGGCAAGGGCAAAACCGTACCGGAAAAGAAGCGCGCATGAATCCGGCGGCATTCATGCCGCGAGCGCATCCCTCAATGCTTCCAGGAACCTGACATAAGCGGTCGCGCCTGGGTCTGCGTGCCCGATGCTGCGCTCCTGCACCCATGCGGCGCGCCCCTTCTTCGATTGCATCGCGGCGGTCGCGCTGACCTGCTCGTTCGCGTTCGCGATCATCGCGTCGAGCATGTCCGTCGCGCTGCCTTGCGATATGGCCAGTACATCGAGACTCGGCACCAGCGCATCGAGCACGGTCTTGTCGCCGACCTGGCTCTTGCCGCGCTCGATGATCCGCGCCGCGACTGCATGACCGATCGCAAGCGCCTCGTCGCGACCGATCGTGTCCTTGCCGATCACCGTCTTCGCCGCCGCGAGCAGGCCGCCGCCGACGAGCGCCGCGAAGGTCGACGGATTCGCGGTGGAAAACGCCTTGGCAGCGGCGAGCAGCGCTTCGTTCAACGACGTCTCGTCGGGCAGCGCGGCCAGCGCCTTCACGATGGCCGCGGACCCCGCCTGCACGGTGATGCCGAGATCGCCGTCGCCGAGCGCCGCGTCGAGCTCGCGCAGTTCATCGGCATGATTGGGAAGCGCGCTTAGCGCGCGCGAGAGGATGTCCCGCAGTTCCTTGCTCGTCACACTCATTGCACGCTCCTTTTCAGGACTCGGTTCCGTCGCGGAAGAACGGCGAACGCGCGGGCGCCGCAAGCAGTGCTTCGAGTTCGTCGTCGAGCAGCATCACCGTGATGGATGCGCCCGCCATTTCCAGGCTCGTCACGTACTCGCCGACATACGAGCGCGCGACCTTCAACCCTTGGTCCGCGATGAGCGCCGCCGAGCGCCGGTAGAGCAGATACAGTTCTTCCAGCGGCGTCGCGCCCAGTCCGTTTACGAGCAGCGCGACGCGCGAGCCCCTGGACGCGGCGAGATCGCCGACGATCTGGCGGGTGAGGCGCTCGGCGATGGCATCGGCGGATTCGAGTTTGCCGCGATGCGTGCCCGGTTCGCCGTGAATGCCGATGCCGATCTCCATCTCGCCTTCCGGCAGCGTGAAAGTGGGTTTGCCCGCTGCGGGCAGAATCGTCGGCGAAAGGCCGACGCCCATGGTGCGGCAGTTCGCGTTGGCCTTGGCGCAAATGCGCGCCACTTCGTCGAGGGAATCGCCGCGTTCGGCTGCGGCGCCTGCGCATTTGAAGGCGAACACCATGCCGGCCACGCCGCGCCGATCCGCCGAACGTTCTTTCGGTGCGGAGGCGACATCGTCGGTCAGCACGACGGTTTTGACGTCGATGCCTTCGGCTTCCGCGAGGTCCGCTGCGAGGTCGAAGTTGAGCACGTCGCCGCCATAGTTGCCGTAGACATAGAGCACGCCCGCGCCGCCGTTTACGGCCTTCGTCGCTTCGAAGATCTGCTCCGAGGAGGGCGACGAGAATACGTTGCCCACTGCCACGCCGCTGCACAATCCCTCGCCTACGTAGCCGAGAAAGCCCGGCATGTGGCCGGAACCGCCGCCCGTTACGATGCCGACGCGGCCTTGCCTCGGGGAGTCGGCGCGCACGAGCGCGCGGTGGTCTTCTGTTGCGGACTTCATCCATTTCGGATGTGCGAGTAGTAGGGCTTCGATGATCTCATCGACGAAAGCATCGGGATGGTTGATGATCTTTTTCATCTTTGAGTATCTCCTTGGTGTTGGTTTGCTTGTTTGTTTGTCTGCTCGTTCGCTTGCTTGCGCTTTCGGGGAATCCTGAATTCTTGGTGGTCTATTAGCACTGCCCCTCCCCGGGGCGGGGGTCACTTTCTTTGCTGCTGCAAAGAAAGTGACTGCCGCCCCGCACAGGGGCAACGCTAATAGACCACTAAGAAATCAGGATTTCATGGAAGAAATCCCAACCACCCCTACTTCCTCCGCTGACTCAAAGCATCGAGCAAAACAGCAGCAAAAATGACCCCACCTTGAATGAACTGCGTCCAGAACGGATTCACGCCGAGCAACGAAAGGCCCACGTTGATCACCCCGATCAACACCACCCCGATGAATGTCCCGACGATGGACCCGCGCCCGCCCGCAAGCGACGTCCCGCCGATCACGATGGCCGCGATCACCTGCAACTCAAGCCCGTTAGCCGCCGAAGGCAAAGCAGAATTCAGGCGCCCCGCCAGCACGATGCCGGCAATCGCCGCCGTCACTCCAGCAAGCATGTAAGTGAAGAACACAACCCGCCGCACCGGAATCCCCGCAAGCCGAGCCGCTTCCTGATTCCCGCCTACGGCGAACACCTGATGCCCGAACGTCGTCTTGCGCAACAGCACATGCCCGACGATGAACACGACAAGCATCACGATCATCGGCATGGGCAGGCCCGCAACGGTCTTCGCGCCGAACAGCGTGAACGCATCGGGAAAATCGAACTTGGTACGGCCATCCGAAATGGCCAGTGTGAGGCCGCGCGCCATGGCCATCGCCGCAAGCGTGACGATGAACGGCACGAGCCTCAGCCACGACACCGCGAGCCCGTTGAGCGCCCCCGCGAACGCGCCCACCGCGAGCGCGGCGCAAAGCCCCGCAAGGCCCAGTCCCACCGCGCCCGGGCTCGATCCCGCCATGACGGTCGCCGCAACCATGCCGCTCAGCGCGACGAGCGAGCCCACCGACAAGTCGATGCCCGACGTGATGATGACGAACGTGCCGCCCACCGCCGCAATGCCCACCACCGATACCTGCACCATGATGTTCGTGAGCGTGCTGGTGGTGAGAAACTCGGGCGATGCGATCGACAACGCCACGCATATGATGACGAGCGCCGCGAACAGAGGCCCGATGCCGCTCCTCAACTGACGAATCACGCGGCGTGACAGCGCCTCCGTGTCCGAACGATCGGCTGCCGTGGTGGTCATGCGCCCGCTCCTGTCGTTGCCCACTGAATGACCGTTTCCGAATCCGCCCTGTCGCGCGCAATCTCGGTCACGATGCTGCCGCGATACATCACGAGCACGCGATCCGACATGCCGAGCAACTCCGGCAACTCCGAACTCACCATGACGACCGCCGCGCCCGCGCGCGCCATCGTCACCATGTGCGCGTAGATCTCGGACTTCGCGCCCACGTCGATGCCGCGCGTCGGCTCGTCGAGCATGATGACGGCGGGACTCGTCGCCGTCGCGCGGCCAAGGATCACCTTCTGCTGATTGCCGCCCGAGAGCGTCCCCGTGATCTGCAGCACCGACGAGGCACGCACCCCGAAACGCGTGCTCGCATCCTGCGCCAGCCTGCGCTTCTTCGCGCGGCTGACGAAACCGCCGCTCGCCAGCGCCTTCAGGCTCGACAACGCAATGTTCTCCTCGATGCTCGCCTCGAGCACGAGCCCCTCGAGCTTGCGATCTTCCGACGTATAGACGAGCCCATGACGCACGCCTTCGGTCGGCGAATGATTGGTGACCTTCCTGCCCCTCACGAGGATCTCGCCGCCCGTCACGGGCAGCGCGCCGAAGATCGTCTTCAGCAACTCCGTGCGCCCCGCACCCGCAATGCCCGCAATGCCGACGATCTCCCCGGCGCGTACCGAGAAGCTCGCATTGCGCAAGAGCGGCGCACTCGCAAGATTGCGCACCTCGAGCACGACGGGACCATAGTCGCGCGGCTCCCACGGATAGAACGATTCGAGATTGCGCGCGACCATCGCCTGCACGAGATCCGCCTCGGTCCATTCGGACATTGGCCGCGCGCCGACAGTCGCGCCATCGCGCATCACGACGGCGGAATCGGCAAGCTCGAACACTTCTTCCAGATGATGCGAGATGAAGATGATGCCCATGCCTTCCGCACGCAGCCGCCGCACCACCGCATACAAATTGGCGATGTCGTGGCTTTGCAGCGCGGCGGTCGGCTCGTCCATCACGAGGATGCGCGCATCGCGCGCGATCGCCTTCGCCACCTCGACAAGCTGCCGCTTGTTCAACGGCAAGTCGCCGAGACGCATCCACGGCGGCACGTTTTCGAGCCCGACGCGCGCGAGCGCTTCACGCGCCATCGCGTTCGCCTCGCGCATCATCACGAAGCCCTTGCGTGAAGGCATGCGGCCAAGGAACAGATTCTCCGCAACGGTCATGTCGTTGATCAGCGACAGCTCCTGATAGATGACCGCCACGCCCGCATCGATTGCCGCATTGGTGCCGCGCGCGAGCGGCACGCCGTCGATCTCGATCATGCCCTCGTCGGGCTCGTACGCGCCCGAGAGCGCCTTCACGAGCGAGGACTTGCCCGCGCCGTTCTCGCCGACGATCGCCATCACGTGACCCGCGTGCAACTCGAGGCTCACGCCGCGCAGCGCCTTCACGCCGGGAAAGCTCTTGACGATGCCCTGCATGCGCAACAGCGGCGCTTTCACATGCTCAGGCGCGCGCGCTTGCGCTTCGGTTTCCACTGTCATGTCGTGCATTCCGCTTGCGGGCCGCGTGCTCATGAACGGCACGCGGCCGCGGTTGCCCCTACTGCTTCACTTCCTCGGACCAGAGACCGTACTTCTTCACTTCATCCGAATCGATGTTCGACTTGTCGATGAGCATCGTCGGCCATGCATAGTTCGCCGGCACGTTTTTCTTCGCGTTGTAGTCCGCGATGAACTGCAGCGACTGCGCCGCCATCCGGATCGGGTTCTGCGAGATCGTCGCGTCCTGCTTGCCCGCGCGAATCGCGGATAGCGCCTGCGCGGTGCCGTCCGCGCCGATCACGAGAATATGCTCCTTGTCGCCGAGCGGCTTGTAGCGGCCTGCGTTGTCGATGGCTTTTTCCGCGCCTACGGTGTTGTCGTCGTTCGCGCCGAAGACAGCATCGATCTGCGGGAATTTCTGCAGGATGCTGGTCATCGCATTGAGCGACTTCTCCTGATCGAACGCGCCCTCCTGACGCGCGACGACCTTGATGTCGGGATACTTCGCGATCTCGTCGCTGAAGCCCTTCTCGCGATCCGTCGCGGCCGTCGTGCCGACGAGGCCGATCAGGTCGACCACGTTGCCCTTCTCCGAGCCGTAGCGCTTCTTCAGTTGCTCGGCGATCCATTTGGCCGCCGTCTGCCCGAGCGCGACATTGTCCGACGCGACAAAGGACGTGACCTTGCCGCCGTCCGAGCCGCGGTCGAGCGTAAACACGGGAATGCCCATCGAGTTCGCTTTCTCGACGGCGGGAATGATCGCCTTCGAATCGATCGGATTGAGGACGATCGCCGTCACGCCCTGGCTCAACAGATTGATCGCGTCGTTGACCTGCTGCTGCGCGTCGCCGTTGGCGTTGGTCTGCACGAGCTCGAAACCTTGCTCCTTCGCACCGCGCTCGACGCCCGCCTTCAGGCCGACGAAAAACGCGTTGTTCAGCGTCGCGATCGAGAAACCGATCTTGGTCTTGCCGCCCGACGCGCTCGTGGCCGGCGCGCTCGCCGGTGCGCTCGCACTCGCCGCCGATGCGCTGCTGCTCGTGGAGGACGACGAGTTGTCGCTCTTCGAGCATCCGCTCAACGCGGCCGCCGCGCACAGCAATACGGCGCCCGTGGATTTGCCGAACGTTCCCCATCTGTCGAATCTTGCCGAACTCCAGGCCATGGCTGTCTCCGTTGTACGAGTTGTTCAATGCGATGTCGTTGCGTGTGGTTGCGCTGAGGCTTCGCTACCGCGATGCGCGCTTCAGCGATCCTCCGTATTGCGCCTGCCGTAAGTCTTGAACTTCTCCAGCACTTCATCCATCTGCTCGTCGGAAAGCACAGGCGGTGCACCGATCTGCAGCGCCAGCAGATATTGCTTCGCGAGCACTTCCACTTCATGCGCGAGCCATACGGCGCGCCCGAGATCGGTGCCGAGCGCGATCACGCCATGATGCGCAAGCAGACACGCGCGGCGGTCTTCGAGCGCGGCGAGCGCATGATCGGACAGTTGCTGGCTGCCGAAGACGGCATAAGGCGCGCACCGTATCGACTTGCCGCCGGCCGCGGCGACCATGTAATGCAGCGCGGGAATGTCGCGGCCATGAATGGCGAGCGCGGTCGCCGCGATCGAATGCGTATGCACGACCGCGTGAACATCGGTCCGCGCGCGCAGGATGTCGCGATGCATGCGCCACTCCGACGAAGGACGTTCGACGCGCAAGAGCTCGGCATCGTCGGTGATGTCGAGCGGCAGCCATACGATGGCTGCTTCGCCGAGTTCGCGCGCGGGCACGCCGCTCGGCGTGATCAGGAAGCCGTCGCGGTATCGGGCGCTCACGTTGCCCGACGTGCCCTGATTGATACCGAGCCGTTCCATCTCCAGCGATGTGTCGACGATCGCGCGGCGCAACGCGCGTTCGTCGGCGGCGCTCATGCGGCGCTCCCCTCTGCGGCGAAGAGACTTCTCAGCGAGCGCTCGAACGGCGCCCGCACGATGCCGCGTTCCGTGATGAAGCCGGTGACGAGCGCGTGCGGCGTGACATCGAACGCGGGGTTGCGCGCGTTCATCGCGTCGGGCGCGATGCGCCGTCCGGCGAGATGCGTCACTTCCTCCGCATCACGCTCCTCGATTTCGATGCGCGCGCCGCCGGGCGTCTGCAGGTCCAGCGTCGACGAAGGGCAGGCGACGTAGAACGGAATGCCGTAGTAATTCGCCGCGATCGCAAGGCCGAGCGTACCAATCTTGTTGGCGAAATCGCCATTCGCGGCGACGCGGTCCGTCCCGACGATGACGAGATCGACGAGCCCTTGCGACATGATCGACGCGGCGGCGCTGTCCATGATGAGCGTGACGTCCACGCCCGCCTGCTGCAATTCGAACGCGGTGAGACGCGCGCCTTGCAGAAGCGGACGCGTCTCGTCCGCATAGACCTTGAACGCAATCCCCGCGCGATGCGCGGCATAGATCGGCGCGGTTGCGGTGCCCAGGCCCGTCGTCGCGAGCGCGCCTGCGTTGCAGTGCGTGAGCACGCCGCATCCTTCCACGATGAGCGGCATGCCGTGCTCGCCGATGCCTTCGCACAGCGCCTGATCTTCCTCGTGTATGCGCCTGGCTTCGGCGACGAGCGCTTCGTAGAGCGTCGCCGCATCTTTTGCATCGACGTCGCGTGCATGGCGCAGCATGCGCCGCAAGCCCCAGCTCAGATTCACGGCGGTAGGCCGCGCCGTTTCGAGCCAGCTCGCATGACGCTCCAGCTCCGCGCGAAACTGCGCGACGGGCAGCGCGGTCGATGCCCGCATCGCGATGCACAGCCCATATGCGGCCGCGACGCCGATCGCCGGCGCACCGCGCACGCGCAACTCACGAATGGCGCGCCACACCGCTGCCACGTCGGCGACGTTCTCCACTACGATCTCATGCGGCAAGCGCGTCTGATCGAGCAGCAGCAGATCGCCGTCGCGCCATTCGATCGTCGGCGCAAGCGTGGTGAACAAGGGCTGCGAAACCATGAAATCTCCCTTTGCGAAAGAAACGCCGCCGTCAAATCGTCGCGCCATCGCGCTGAATCTCGCGCGCGAGCATCGCCACCCGCCCGATATCGCCGAGCGTGGCGCGCTGCACGAGCAAGGCTTCCGCACAACGCAGGCAGCGCACCTCGATGCGCGCACGCGCCTCGGCATCCGGAACGCGCGTGATCTCCGCGACCTTCGCCATGCCGACGATGCGCCGGATCATCTTGCAGCCCGCGAAGCCGAGCGTATCGGCCAGCAGACGCCGCATGAAATGCGCGCGATACGCCGCGACCGCGCGGCTCTCCGCTTGTCCGCCGATGAAGCGCCGCTTGCTGCGGCTCTCGTGATCGCGCCACAGCTCGAGGAACTGCGTGTTGAAGCCGGACCAGATGCGCACCATCTGTTCGAGCAGCCATTCCTGATACGGGCCGGGATCGCGTCCGTCGATGCGGCCGTGCCAGTCGCGCGAGAAGTAGGCGAGCAGCAGGTTCGCGATGACCGCGCCGACGTCGAAGCCCATCGGTCCATAGAACGCGAACTCCGGATCGATCACGAAGGTCTCGTCCTCGTTGACCATGATCGAGCCGGTATGCAGGTCGCCGTGCAGCAGGGTCTCGGCGTGATTCATGAACACCCACTTCATGTCGGCCGCCGCGATGCGCAGCGGTTCGTTCGTCCTGAGCCGCTCGATCGCGGCTTTCGGCAGCGCGGGGCTATAGACGTTCGATGGATGATCCTCGAACGGAAACGTGAAGACGAGATCCTCGGTGATCTTGCACAGTTCCGAATTGACCGCCGCGCCCGCGGCCTGCTTCTTGATGTCGGGCGCGAGAAAGAGATCGGAGCCGTAGAAGAGCGTATGCGCGAGATAGGTCGACAGATGATCCGCGAGTCGCGGATAGGTCGCGCCGTCCATCAAGCCTTGCCGCAGGATGCGATGCGACGCGAGCCGCTGCATCACCATGAGAAAACGCTTGCTGTCCGCGTGATAGACCTTCGGCACGTGTTGCGGGCACAGCGCGCCGAAGCGCCTCAGCGCGGCGACTTCGTGCTCCATGCGCTGACAGGAAAGCGGCCACGTCTTGCCGACGAGCCGCAGAAAAGGCGGCGCCTGCTTGACGACGACGCTGCGCTCCGGCGCCTTCGCATTGGTCACGAAGTACACGTAGTTCAGGTTGCCGTCTCCCACTTCGGCGACTTCGAGATCGTCGGGGTCGCCGAGCAGCGCGCGCACGTCGGGCACGCCGCCCAGATAGGCGGCGAGCTCCTGCGCGGTAAAGGCTTCAAACTCCATCGGTGTCTCCTCCGATGTTGCTCCGGCGCGCGCGCCTTTCAGCGACGCTTGCGCACCAGATCGAACTTGAAGATGCTCGTGTTGTAGTAGTCGTTGCTATAGCAAAGCGGCTCGCCGCTCTGATCGAAATCCACTTCGTCCAGCAGCAGAAACAGGCCGAAGCCGTCGCCCAGTTCCGGCAGGTCGCGCGGCGTGAGGATGGTCGGCTGTATCGACGTATGCGTGTGCGACAGCCGCCGCCCCGTGCGCGCGAACATGCCGAAGAGCGATTCGCCCAGCTCGCCCTCGGCGGCATCGAAAACGTGCTTCGGGATCGTGTCGATGCAGTACGCGGCGATGGCGTCGTCCGCGCGGCGCACGCGTTCGATCCGCACGCATGGATCGCCGGGCCTGATGCCGAGCTTTTCCGCCAGACTCTCCGAGGCCGCGACCGTGTCCATCTGGATGCGGCTCGTCGATGGCACCGCGCCGACGCTGCGGATCATGTCCGTCACCGACATCAGATCATCGAGCCCGCCATGCAGCGTCAGCGAAATTTGTCTGATGAAGGTGCCCTTGCCTTGCTGACGCGACAGCAAGCCATGCGAGATCATCTGCGCCACGGCCTCCCGCAAGCTGGAGCGGCCGACGCCGAGCAGCTCGCAAAGCTCTATTTCAGTGGGAATCTGGTCGCCGGGCTTGAGCTTGCGCTCACGGATCATCGTCAGGAGCGACTCCTGGATCTTGTCGCTCATCGAACGCTCGACGCTCAGGCGCATGCGGCTCTCCCGGATGGCAGTGCCTGGAATATACATCAGACGTCTGATGTTTCTGTCGGGATTTTCCCGAAGTGCTTAACGCTTATGAACGCGCGATTTCCTTGCGCAGATGCAGCACGAATGTGCCCGTCACGCGCGACGCGACGGGCTTTGCAGCGCACGATTCCTGATCGATCAGGCGGGCGCGGTCACGCTCAGAAACGGAGCGATGTTTTGCATCGCGCGCTCGACATAGGCTGCCTTTTCGCCGACGGGCGCGACGTAATGCATTGCGCCGCGCGCCGCTTCGAGGCCTTCGAGCCGTGCGATCACCCAGGCGGCCAGATACTGGGACGCCAGACATCCGCCCGCCGTGGCGACGTTGCCGTTCGCGACGAACGGTTGATCGAGCGTGCGCACGCCCGCTTCCTCGACCCAGGGCCTGGTCGTCAGGTCCGTGCATGCGGGAACGTCCCGAAGCAGTCCGAGCTTCGCCAGAACGAGCGTTCCCGAGCATTGCGCGGCCAGCAGCTGACGCGCGGGATCGAGCCTCAGACGCGCCATCAATGCCGCATCGGCGACGACTTCGCGTGTCTGCATGCCGCTTCCGACGATCACGGCATCGGCATGCGCGGCGTCTTCGAGCGACGCCTGCGCTTTCAGCACGACACCGTTCATGGAACGCACTTCCGCCGATGGACATGCGATCGACACCTTCCAGTCCGGCTTCTTCACGCGGTTGAGAATGCCGAACGCGATCAGCGAATCCAGTTCGTTGAAGCCCTCGAACGTGAGAATGGCGATGTGCATCGTGTCCTCCTTTCAAGACGAAGATTGCATGCGTGCATGCTACGGGCAATGACGAATACAATCAAAACATTGTCATGGATACATCCTCCGATGCCGAAACCGCCTCGCTACAAGCACCTCGTCGACCGATTCGCGGACGACATCCGCTCTGGCCGTCTGAAGCCCGGCGCGCGTCTGCCCACGCACCGGCAACTGGCAGCGAGCGAAGGGCTCGGGCTCGTCACCGCCACGCGCGTCTATGCCGAACTGGGTGCGATGGGCCTCGTCAGCGGCGAAACGGGACGCGGCACCTTCGTCAAGGAAACGACGCTTTCGCGCGAGCTCGGCATCGATCAGGTGGCCATCGCCGCGGACATGGTCGATCTGAACTTCAACTATCCCGCGCTCGCCGGTCAGGCGGAGCTGCTGCGCAATGCGTTGCGGCAGCTGTCATCGGCGGGCGATCTGGAGGCCCTGCTGCGCTATCAGCCGCATGGCGGCCGCGTGCATGAGCGGGCGTCTGTCGCGCGTCATCTCGTGCGCCGCGGGCTTTCCGTGACGGGCGGGAACGTGATGCTCGTCGATGGCGCGCAGCATGGGCTCGCCACGACCGTGATGGCGCTCCTGAAGCCGGGTGACGTGGTGGCCGTGGATGCGCTCACGTATACCGGCTTCAAGCTGCTGGCCGAGGCGCATCGACTGGAACTCGCGCCGCTGCCCGGCTCGGGCGGGGGGCCTGATTTCGACGCACTCGAGACCTTGTGCAAGCGCCGCCGCGTGCGCGCCATCTATACGATGCCGACGCTGCACAACCCGCTCGGCTGGGTGCTGAAAGCGAGCAGGCGCAAGCAGCTGGTCTCGATCGCGCGCAAGCATGGCTTGTTCATCATCGAGGATGCCGCCTATGCCTTTCTCGCGGACGACGCCCCGCCGCCGCTCGCGGCAATCGCGCCGGAGCTCACGGTTTATGTATCCGGGTTCTCGAAGAGCGTGGCGACGGGCCTGCGCGTCGGTTATGTCGTGGCGCCACTCGAATGGGCGCCGATGATCGAGCGCGCGATCAGAGTGACGACGTGGAACACGCCGGGCGTGATGACGGCGATCGCATGCGGCTGGCTGGAGGACGGTACGGTCGAGCGGCTCGAAGCCGAGAAACGCGCGGACGCGTCGATGCGGCAGGCGATCGCGGCCAGCGCGTTGGGCCGTTTGAAGCGCGTGGCGCATCCTGCTTCGTACTTCGTGTGGCTGCCGATGCCGGAGGAAGTCCGCGCGGACCGGATCGCGGCGGCGCTCATGCGCGAGCGGATTTCGGTCTCGACGGCCGAGCCGTTCTGTACCGCGGCGCACGTGCCGCATGCGTTGCGGCTGGCGTTGGGGTCGGTGGATGTCGGGACGCTGGAGGAGGCGTTGCGAAGGGTTCAACAGGTGGTCGAGGCGCATGCCTGCTGAGCGTCGCAAAACGCAGCCGGCAAGCGACACCGGAGGCCCCTTCGTCGATTTTTTCCACGATGAGCGGCCAGCGCCAGATACTGCGCCAGCGGAGACGGCCCAGGAGTGGGCTGCGGAATAACGGGATCGAATGGAAAAAGATGCATGTCACGCTCGTGAATTCGCCACGGCAGATTTTGCGGTTTTCAAATCAAATCGCCATTGCAAGGGCCCAGCGGGGCCTGACATTTCAGCGACGGACGTACCGGGACCAAGGCATTCTCGTGTAATCCGTCTGTGCGCAATTAAACCATTCGCTCGCGTTTCCTCTCCCGCCGCGTCTCCGATAAATCCCCCGAAGCGCCCAGCGCCGCGGCTTCCGCTCGGCTCTTGCACATAAATTGAGCAAATTTCCCGATAAGTGCGATCAAAAATCAAGCCCCTTTTCCGATAGCCTCCATTCGGATGTATCGATAATCCCAGACCTGAAACTCATCGTAAATAGCAAACGTATTGCGCTATTTTTGTGTTTCAATTGAAGCCAAAATCCGTCTTACCAAACCCGATAGTTTCGCGATTGCCGTCGCGATCCATCGATTGGAAATTGGCCTATGCGTACTCAATACGAGACGTCTACACCGAAAGAAAAACTCACGGCGGAACATAAGCGGCAGGCGCATTTCCAGCGATGGTTCGCCACGTTTGCAAGCCTCGCCCATTCGCGGCTCCCGCTGCCTGCGTATCTGCAAAAAGTCACCGATACGCTGAGAGAGGTCGCGGACGTCGCGTCCGCCGTCGTGGAATGGATCGAGGGCGAGGAACTCGTCTATCGCGCGGCGAGCGGCGCGGCGGCGGTGCATGTCGGCGTGCGGCTGCCCACCGCCGGCAGCCTGTCGGGCCTGTGCATCACGCGCCAGCAGGCGCTCATCAGCCGCAACACGGCGACGGACCATCGCGTGGACCGCGTCGCGTGCGAGGCGGTCGGCGCGGTGTCGATGGTCGTCGCGCCGGTCATCTACGAAGGCCGCTCGGTCGCGGTGCTGAAACTCATCTCCGGCGAAGTCGACCATTTCGGCCAGTCGGACATCGGCATCCTGCACGCGTTTTGCGCGTGCATCGCGGAAACCATCGCGCGCGAGGAAATCGCGCAGGAGAACCGCGACCTGCTGAAGGAAAACGCCAGCGTCGCCGCCGATCTCACCGTGGAGTCGTCGCTGCGCATCGAATACGAAAAGAAGCTCGCCGACGCCTTGCGCCGGCGTCAGACCGTGCTTGACAACGCGCATGTCGCGTTCGTGTCGATGGACGAAGCGGGCATGACGGTCGACTGGAACGAGGCCGCGGCGCTGCTCTTCGGCTGGAAGCAGCAGGAAGTCGCGGGCAAGGAGCTCGCCGCGTTCATCGTACCCGATCGCTTTCGCGACGCGCATCGCGCGGGGCTCACGCGCTATCTCGCGACGGGCGAGGCGCGCATGATCAACCAGCGCGTCGAGCTGCCCGCGCTGCGCCGCGACGGCAGCGAGTTCGCCGCCGAGCTGACGATCAGCGAAGTGTGGTACGAGGGCCAGCGCCAGTTCGCGTGCTTCGTGCACGACATCACCGACCGGCGCCGCGCGACCGAGGCGAACGAGCGCCTGCGCCTTCTGATCAATTCGGTGAGCGATTACGCGATCTGCATGCTCGATCAGAACGGCTACGTGCGCTCGTGGAACGACGGCGCGCGCGCCATCTACGGGTTCACGGCGGCGGAAGCGATCGGCCGCCACTTCGCGCTGTTCTATACGTCCGACGAACACGGCCGCGACCGTCCCGGCGACGATCTGACGCTGGCGGCCAAGCGCGGACGCGTCGAGCACGAAGGCTGGCACCTGCGCAGGGACGGCTCCGAGTTCTGGGCGCACATGATCCTGAGCGCGCTGCCGAGCAATAGCGGCGGCGAGCAGAGCTTCGTCAAGATCACGCGCGACATGACCGCGCGGCGGCGGCTCGAAGAGCTCGAAGCGTCGAGCCGGCGCATGAACGAGTTTCTCGCGCTGCTCGGCCACGAACTGCGCAATCCGCTCGCGCCGATCCGCAACGCGGTGAGCATTCTCAAGCTGAAGGCTTCCGACGACGCCGACGTGATCCGCAGCCGCCAGATCGTCGACCGGCAGCTCGCGCATCTCACCAGGCTCGTCGACGACCTGCTCGAAGCCGGACGCGTGAGCTCGGGCAAGATCCGCCTGACGACCGACATCCTCGATATCGCGGATGTCGTGCATCTGAGCGTCGAGGCGAGCCAGCCGCTCTTCGACGAGCGCGGGCAGCGCATCGTGGTGCTGGAGAGCGGTCGGCCGCTCTACGTGAACGGCGATCCGACGCGGCTCGTTCAGGCGCTCAACAATCTGCTCAACAACGCGTCGAAGTTCAGCCCGCCCGCATCGACCATCACGCTCGAAGTCGGCCCGCGCGGCGGCTCGATCATGGTGCGCGTGATCGATCAGGGCCGCGGCATTTCTCCGGAAGCGCTCGGCATCGTGTTCGATCTGTTCGTGCAGGAGCATCCGCCGGGCGCGCATCCCGACGAAGGCGGCCTCGGCATCGGCCTGACGCTCGTGCGTGCGATCGCGGAGCTGCATGGCGGGCACGTCGAGGCGAAGAGCGGCGGCGCGGGCAAGGGCAGCGCGTTCTCGCTGTGGCTGCCGCTCGCGGAGCCGCAGGCGGACGGCGCAGCGGCGGACGCGGCGACTGCCGCGGCCGCGGGCCATCAGCTCGCCGTGCTCGTCGTCGACGACAACCGCGATTCCGCCGACAGCATGGCCCTGCTCGTCGAGATGCTCGGCCACCATGCGCGCGCAGCCTATGACGGGCCAGACGCGCTCGATTCATTCGAGGCGGACCGGCCGCAAGTCGTGCTGCTCGATCTGTCGATGCCGGGCATGACGGGCTTCGACGTGATCCGCCGCATGCGCGACGAGGGCAAGCGCGTGATCGTCGCGGCGATGACAGGACTCGGCTCCGACGAGGACAGGGCCCGCACGCGCGCCGCCGGCTTCGATGCGCATCTCGTCAAGCCGGTCGATCTTCCGGAACTGGAGCGCGTGCTGGCGCTGGCGGGGCGCGCGTGACGCTTTCCGGCACGCGCGTCACGCGCATTCCACCGTCACATTCCCCCGCTCCTCGAAGCGCGCGAGCACGGGCGCTTCGGCCAATGCATCGGTGACGAGCGTCCAGTTGCGTTCCAGCGGCGTCCAGTGCTGCTGGCTCGCGCGCTCCAGCTTGTTCGACGTGACCAGCACGAACACGGCCGCCGCCTGCCCGATGATGCATTCCTTCAGGAACGCCTGCTCCGCCGTCGCTTCGCACAGCCCGCGCCCCGCGACGACGCCGTCCGCGCCGAGAAACGCCTTGTCGAACGTCACGCGCGACAGCGCCACCTGCGCGAGCGCCCCAAGCGTGCTCATGCTCGACGGCCGCACGTCGCCGCCGATCAGCGTCACGGGCACTTCCGCCGCCGCGAGCACGCTCACCGCAAGCAGGTTGTTCGTCACGACGTGAATCTCCGTGCGCCCGGCGAGACATCGCGCGAGCGCGGCGGTCGTCGTGCCGCCGTCGAGAAAGATCGTGTCGCCGTCCTGCACGTGGCGCGCCGCCGCGCGCGCGATCGCTTCCTTCTGCTCGCGGAAACTCGCGCGCCGGGTATCGAGCGACTCCTCCGGCTCGTGCATGCCCACCGACGCCGCGCCGCCGTACGTGCGCACGATGCGCCGCTCCTCGGCCAGCGCCCGCAGGTCTCGGCGCACCGTCGCCTCCGACATGCCGAAGTGCTCGCACAGAGCGGCGACATCGTTCATGCCGGAGAGCACCGCTTTGAGCATCGCCTCGCGGCGTTTCTCGACTTTCATCCTGTTTCCTGAGTGCTGAGTGGTTGCGTTCGCTTGTTCGGCGAGGACGCACAGTGTAGCGAACCGGCCGGGTTCGCCGAATGCTCGCACTCACTTCAGACCGCGCAGCCGACGTTTTGATCGATTCGATCATTCAAACCGGCAATTTGGTCCAAATCGATCAGGGTAAACGCCTGTGGCGACCGGTTTGCGCAAAGCAGCGCGGAGGAATACACTTCGATTTGATCGAATCGATCAATCTGTGACTGATTCGGCCATAAACCACTCTGGAGACACGCATGGCTCAGATTCACATCAAGCGCGCCGTCGAGCGCGTGCCCGGCGGGATGATGATCGTCCCGCTGCTGATCGGCTCGCTGATCGCGACCTTCACCCCGGGAATGCCGAAGTTCTTCGGCTCGTTCACGAACGCGCTCTTCACCGGCGCGCTGCCGATTCTCGCGGTGTTCTATGTCTGCATGGGCGCGAGCATCGACGTGAAGGCGACGCCCTATCTCCTCAAGAAAGGCGGCGCGCTGTTCGCGACGAAGGTCGGCACGGCGATCGTCGCGGGCATCGTGCTCGGGCATTTTCTCGGCGAGCAGCCGGTGACGTCCGGCCTGTTCGCGGGCATCTCGACGCTCGCCGTCGTCGCCGCGATGAACGACACCAACGGCGGTCTCTATATGGCGCTGATGGGCCAGTACGGCCGCTCGGAGGATGTCGGCGCGTACACGATCATGTCACTTGAATCCGGCCCGTTCCTGACGATGGTCACGCTCGGCGTCGCGGGCCTCTCCGCGTTTCCGTGGCCGACGCTCGTCGGCAGCATCCTGCCGCTCGCGGTCGGCATGCTGCTCGGCAATCTCGATCGCGAGATGCGCGACTTCCTCGGCCGCGCCGTGCCCGTGATGATCCCGTTCTTCGCGCTGGCGCTCGGCGCGAGCCTGGACCTGCACAAGGTCTGGCAAGCCGGTTTGCTCGGCATCGGCCTGGGCTTCGCGGTCGTGATCGTGACGGGCATTCCGCTCTACTTCGCGGATCGCCTGACCGGCGGCACGGGCGTCGCGGGCGCCGCGGCGGCGAATACCGCGGGCAACGCGGCGGCCGTTCCCGCGCTGATCGCGGCGGCCAATCCTGTCTATGCCGAAGCGGCCAGGACGGCGACGCTGCTCGTCGCGGCGTGCGTGGTCGTGACGGCCATCGTGTCGCCGGTGCTGACGGCCGGCATCGCGAAGCGCGTGAACGCGCGGCACGAGGCGCGCTCGTCCGCGAAGGCGCGGGAGGCGACGCAATGAAGGCGTCGAGCTTGCTGATCGTCGCCGACGATCTCTCGGGCGCCGCCGACTGCGCCATCGCATTCGCGGCGGACGGCCGCAAGACGGTCGTGGCGCTCGACGCGAGCGCACCGGATGAAAGCGCGGTGGTGATCGCAGCCGACACCGACACGCGCCGCCTCGCGCCCGCCGAAGCCGCGACGCGCACGGCGAACGCATGGCAGGCGTTGCGCGCGCCGGGACGGCGTCTGTACAAGAAGATCGATTCGACTTTGCGCGGCAACTGGAGCGCCGAAGTCGCGGCGCTCGCCGCGCTCGCGGGTCCGGCGATCGTCACGCCGGCGTTTCCGGCGACGGGCCGCACCGTGCGCGGTGGCCGCGTGATCGTGCGAGGCGTTCCGCTCGAAGAAACCGAAACGTGGAAGCTGGAAAACGCCGGGCAGGACGCGGCATTGCGCGTCATGCTCGAAGCGGCGGGCTTGCGCATCGCGCATGTCGCGCTCGATGCGTTGCGCGCGGCGCCGCAGCATATCGTCGCGATGATTGCATCGGCTCCGGCTGACGGCATCGGCGCGATCATCGTCGATGCGGAAACGAGCGACGATCTCGCCGCGCTCGCGCGCGTGACCGCATCGGTCGATGAGCCGTTCTTCTGGGTCGGCTCGGGCGGACTCGCGCGCGAGCTGGCCGCGCTGCCGGATCTCTTCGATGCGGGCGCTGCTTCGCACGCCGCGCGCTCGATGGACCCGACGCGAGGCCCGATACTCGCGCTCGTCGGCAGTCTCTCCGCGATCTCCGAGCGTCAATGCGCGATGCTGCGCGCCGAAGCGGGCGTCTGCGAGATGATCGTGCCGCCCGCCGTATTGCGCGACGGCGCGCGTCATCCGGAATGGCAGGCGTGGCACGCGCGCATCGGCGCGAGTGTGCGCGGCAATGAAGACGCGATCGTGCGCATCGGCCGAGACGACGCCTTCGATCCCGTGGAAGGCGCGCTTCTGTCGAACGCGCTCGCGGCGCTCGTCGCGCCTCACTTCGACAGGCTCGGCGGACTCATCGCGACCGGCGGCGAAACCGCGCGCGCGATGCTTGCCGCGGCGCATGTCGGCAGCCTCGAACTCGTGCGCGAAATCGAAGCGGGCGTCGCGCTCGGCCGGCCATCCAGCGGCAACGGCCCCGCCATCGTCACCAAAGCCGGCGCATTTGGCAGCGAGCATGCGCTGCTCGGCGCGTACCTGCATCTGCGCGGCGCGGACATTCCCGTCGCGCGTCAGTAACCGATATCATCCAGACGAAAATCATGAGCAACTATCTTCCCGTAATCGGCATCACGATGGGCGACGCAAGCGGCGTGGGCCCGGAAATCGTCGTCAAGAGCCTCGCGCACGATGCGGTCTATCGGCAGTGCCGTCCGCTCGTGATCGGCGATGCGCGCCGCCTCGAGCGCGCGAACGAGATCGTCGGCGGCAAGGCGAAGGTGCGTCGCGTCGAGGATGCGTCGCAGGCGCGCTACGAGCCGGGTGTGATCGATTGCATCGACCTCGGCCTGATTCCCGACGATCTGCCCTTCGGCGAGCTGTCCGCCGTCGCGGGCGATGCGGCATATCAGTACATCGCGCGTGCCGTGGAACTGGCTCAGGCCAATCAGATCGATGCGATCTGCACCGCGCCGCTCAACAAGGAAGCGCTGCACGCGGGCGGCCACAAATTCCCCGGCCACACGGAGATGCTCGCGCATCTGACGGGCGTCGACGAAGTGTCGATGATGCTCGTCGCGCCGCAATTGCGCGTGATTCACGTGACGACGCATATCGGCATCATCGATGCGATCCGCAAGATCGAGCCGGGTCTCGTGCAGCGCACGATCGAGCGCGGCAACGCGACGCTCGTGAAAGCGGGCATCGCGAAGCCGCGTATCGGTGTGTGCGGCATCAATCCGCATGCGGGCGAGAACGGCCTGTTCGGCTACGGCGAGGAAGAGGAGAAGATCATTCCCGCCATCAAGGTGCTGCAGGAACGCGGGCTCGACGTGACGGGACCCCTGCCCGCCGATACCCTGTTCTATCGCGCGGGACGCGGCGACTTCGATCTCGTCGTCGCGATGTATCACGATCAGGGGCATGGTCCCGTGAAGGTGCTCGGCCTCGAGGCGGGCGTGAACGTAACGGTCGGGCTCGAGGTGATCCGCACATCGGTCGATCACGGCACGGCGTTCGATATCGCGGGCAAGGGCATCGCGGACGAAGGCAGCATGCTCGAAGCGCTGCGCCAGGGCGCGGAGCTGGCGACGCGACGCCACTGAGCGCGCATTCGCGGTCGGCGCGACAATAGGCGCTTCACACGAAGCGCTCGCGCGGATCGATCATGTCTTTTCAAACTTCTTTCGATACGTTAAGCCGTATCTGGCGCATCGCCGGCTTGCCCGACGATGCGCTTGCCTTCATCGATCTTCCTGGCCGGGATCCGGTCTTTCCCTCCAGCTTTGCTGTCGGCACGGCGGCGCAGGCGACGATCGGCGCGGCGGCGCTCGCGGCTTGCGAGCTTGGCGCGGCGCGGGGTGTCGCGAGGCAGCGCGTTTCCGTCGATATGACGCATGCGGCTGTCGAATGCACCGGGGCTTTCACCGTCGATGGCAAGGAGCCGGAGACATGGGGACGCTTCTCCGGTCTCTATCGCTGCGCCGATGGATATGTGCGCATTCACGCGAACTTCGAACATCATCAGGACGGCGCGCTGCGTCTGCTCGGGCTCGATCCGCGAACCGCGACGCGTGAGGATGCCGAACGCGCCTTGCTCTCCTGGCGTGCGATCGATTACGAGAACGCAGCGGCCGGGCAAGGTCTGGTGGTCACGATGCTGCGCACGTTCGATGAATGGGATGCGACGCCGCAGGCCAAGGCCATCGCCGCGCAGCCGCTGATGACGATCACGCGCATCGGCGATGCGCCGCCGCTCGCCTTGCCTCCCTTGTCGGCCGATGCGCGGCCGCTCGATGGCCTGCGTGTGCTCGATTTCACGCGCATTCTCGCGGGGCCGGTCGGCGGGCGCGCGCTCGCTGCTTTCGGCGCGGATGTCATGCTCGTGAACGCGCCGCATTTGCCGAATATTCCCGCAATTGCCGATACGAGCCGGGGAAAGAGGTCGGCGCTGCTCGATTTGCGCGCAACGAGCGATCGAGAGACGCTTTGGCGGCTGATCGATGAGGCGCATGTTTTTTCGCAGGGGTATCGGCCGGGCGGCCTGGCTTCGCTCGGATTCGGGCCGGACGCGCTGGCCGAGCGTCGGCCCGGCATCGTTTATACGTCGCTTACGGCGTACGGCACCGAAGGACCGTGGGCCGAGCGACGCGGCTTCGATTCGCTCGTGCAGACCGCGATGGGATTCAATGCCGCGGAAGGCGAAGCGGCAGGCGAAGGCAAGCCGCGTGCATTGCCGATGCAGACGCTCGATATGGCGAGCGGATTCCTGATGGCGTTCGGCGCGGCGGCGGCGTTATGGAAGCAGCAGCGCGAAGGCGGCAGCTGGCATGTGCGGATCTCGCTCGCGCAGACGGGGCAGTGGTTGCGCGGATTGGGCCGCGTCGATGGCGGGTTGAAGACCGCGAAGCCGGATTTCGCGCCGTATGTCGAGCGCTACGAGTCAGGATATGGAGAGTTGATGGCGGTGCGGCCGAGCGCATGCCTGGAGCGCACACCCACGGGTTACGCGCGGCCTTCCGTGCCGCCGGGGGCGTCCGACCCGAGCTGGTGAGCAGTTTGCAAGAGGAGGCTGGAAACGGCCGGCCTCCGCTTCGGTCACACCACGAACGCTTTTCCCGACGCGTCCCACGCGCGGCTCGAAGTCACCTCAAGTTTCCACAGAACGTTCCGTTAATGCGTTGTTGGCGCGCCATAAAGCGCAGCCGTCCGTGCTCATTTCCAAAAAGACAACCAACAACGTTCTCATGAAACTGCTCTCGAAGATCGTGCTGCTCGCACTGCCCGTTCTCGCCGCCTGCGGAGGCGGAGGGAACGACGAAACGTGCGTCACGAGCGGAGATCTGCACAAAACGTGTGTCGCCAAGACTTCGCACGCGATTCCCGAAGGCATCTGGTTCGGCGCGACGACGACCGGCCTCGCCGCGCAGACGATCGTCCTCGAGACCGGGCAGTATTTCAGCATCTATACGGAGAACGGCGGCCTCGTCTGGCTGACGGAAGGGATCGTCACGGCCAGCGACGGCGCGTTCACCGATCCGGCGACCGTCGCGGTGCATTACCTGGGCGCGATCATCGCAGGAACGCTCTCCGGAACCTTCACGGCGAAGAGCACGCTCGCGGCGACGGCATCGATCAACACGACGCCGAATACCACGGCGCTGAGCTTCAACGGCAATTACAACGCCACCTACGACACGCCGCTCGCGATCAGCGACGTGCTCGGCACCTGGAGAAACCCGGCGAACATCACCACGACGACGGCCATCACGTTCGCGGCTGACGGCTCGGTGACGGGCGCGCAGGGTGCATGCACCTTTGCCGGCAACTTCAAGCCGCGCGCGACGGGCAAGCATATTCTCGACGGCACGCTGACGTTCACCAATTCCTCCTGCGCGACCGGCAGCGGCGTGACGATGCCGGTGGAAGCCACCGTCGTCAACAATCAGATGAGCATCGTCGGGGTTACGCCGCAGCGCTCCACCGCGTTCTATCTGGCGGCCACGCGCTGATGCGGCGCCGGCGCGCCGATCAATTCGCGCACGAACCCAGGCAGCTACGCGAGGGTCAAGCGGATCGAGCTTCGGGTTCGCTCGACACGCCCGCGTCGATGCTCACCGGCACGCGCCGCGCGAGCGCGCACATCAGCTCGTAACCGATCGTCCCCGACGGCTCCGCCACTTCGTCCACCTTGACGTGCTCGCCCCACAATTCGACCGATGAACCGATGCCCGCCGCCGGGCACGGCGTGAGATCGACCGTGAGCATGTCCATCGACACGCGTCCGACGATGTGCGTGCGCACGCCATCCACCGTCACCGGAGTGCCCGCCGGCGCGTGGCGCGGATAGCCGTCCGCATAGCCGCACGCAACCACGCCGATGCGCATCGGGCGATCCGCCGTGAAGGTGCGGCCATAGCCGATCGTCTCGCCGGCATCGAGCGTCTGCACGCCGATGATGCGGCTTTCGAGCGTCATCGCGGCACGCAAGGAGAAGCCTTCGATGTGACGCGCACAACCCGTCGGCGACGCGCCGTAGAGAATCGTGCCGGGCCGCACCCAGTCGCGATGCGCGCGCGGATGCCAAAGCACCGCCGCCGAATTCGACAGCGAACGCGTGCCGGGAAGATCGCGCGTGGCGGCATCGAACTCGTCGATCTGCCAGTCGATCGCGCCGTCGTCCGCATTCGCGAAGTGGCTCATGAGACCGATCGAGCCGATCGCCTCGATGCCCGACGCGCGCTCCCACGCGCCCTCGAACTCCGCCGGACGATATCCGAGCCGGTTCATGCCCGAATTCATCTTCAACTGGATATCGATGCGCTCGCGCGGCCGCGCGGCCTTCAGCATGTGGAGCTGATCGTCGCAATGCACCGTGACGACCAGGCGGTGACGGTCCGCCAGCTCGACGTCTTCAGGTTCGAAAATACCTTCCAGCAGGAGGATCGGCCGGGTCCAGCCGAGTTCGCGCACGCGCACGGCTTCGTCGAGATCGAGCAGCGCGATGCCGTCCGCTTCCGCGAGCGCGGGATAGATCCGCTCGATGCCGTGGCCATAGGCGTTCGCCTTGATGACGGCCCAGACGCGCGACGATGCCGCCGTGCGCTTGACGAGCTGGAGGTTATGACGGACGGCGTCGAGATGGATGCGCGCGGAAATCGGACGTGGCATGAGTGCTCCGGGGCACGACGGTCGTTCGCATGCAGTGCGTCGTGCTGAGTTTTGGTTTGAAGGCAGTGGATTGATGAATCGTATCGACCAATATGTAGTATTTGTTAATATATTTATTAATTTTTTTGGTCGAAACGCCTGTCGAACTGCTTTTCATCCCAGGCCCGCGCGCTCAGCTCAGATAGCCGAGATGCTCAGCCAGAATGACGCTGCCGACGCCGATCAGCATCAGGCCGCCCGCGATCTCCGCCCGCTTGCCGATGGTCGCGCCGACGAGCCGTCCGACCATCACGCCGATCGTCACCATCAGCATCGTCGCGAAGCCGATGGTCGCCGCGGTCGAGAAAATGTCGACATCAATGAACGCGAGACCCGCACCGACCGCCATCGCGTCGATGCTGGTGGCGAAACCGGTGAGCGCGAGCACCCAGAAGGAATGGGAACTGGGCTTTTCTTCTTCGTGGCGCACGCCGCTCGAGCCCTCGCGAATCATGCGCGCGCCGAGCAAAAACAGCAGGCCGAACGCGATCCAGTGGTCCCAGGCGGTCACATATTGCGCGGCGGCCTTGCCGAGCGCCCAGCCGACGAGCGGCGTCAGCGCTTCGATCACGCCGAAGATCACGCCGGTCTTCAGCGCCTCGGCGATGCGTGGCTTGTGGAGCGTCGCGCCCTTGCCGACAGCGGCGGCGAAGGCGTCGGTGGACATGGCGAATGCGAGAAACAGGGTGGAGGCGAGGTTCATCGAGTAGCGCTCTGGTCGGGCAAGATGGAACGACAGAACACGCGCCCGACCGGTCGCGGATTTCTGTCGATGGTCTTGCCAACCTTGTTATGGCTGCCCATGCCACGGTCAAGATCGACCGAGCGTGTTGACATGAGCGCTTTTCCGGTGCGGAAAAGCCGGCTACTCCCCAGCGAAGAAACGGAGCTTAGCACGACTTGGCGGCCGTTACCGCGTTGATCGCGTCGATTGAGGTACAGTGAATGCGTTATGCCGCAGTTCCCACCTCATGCAGACAGCACCATGACGGAGGCACCATGCAGGCAGGTCAGCTCACACAAGCAGCGGCGCGCGAAGCGGTCGAGCGTCTCTACCGCGCGTTTTCGAGCAAGGATGTCGCGCTGCTGCGCGAGGCGGTCACGCCCGACTGGCAATACATTCCCGAGCCGCCCGGACAAAAGCCCGGTCCCAACCAGATGATCCCCATCTTCGCCGATCTCGCCAACGCGCTGCCGGACATGCGCATCGAGATTCTGGACATGCTGACGCAGAACAACCGCGTCGGCGTGCGCGCCGAAGTGAGCGGCACGCAGTCCGGCCCGTTGATGGGCATCGCCGCTACGAAGAAACCCATCCGCTTCGCCATCCACTCGTTCCACGAACTGCGCGACGGCCGCGTCTCGAAAACCTGGCATCTCGAGGACTGGCTGAGCGTGTTCCGGCAACTGGACGCCGTGCCGCCCCGGATGAATCCGCGCGTCTAGGCGCGCGACTCGCGCACGCGTCCGAAGCCCGCCGCACGCGCCTTCTTCTCCAGCAACCCGACGAGCGCCTCCAGCGGCCGCGGCTCGTCACACGCTCGACGCCCGCGCGCGCGTCGTCGAACAGGGAGAGGAAGCCGCGCGTTCACTTCCCCAGCAGCCCGAACACGCCGACGCCATTCTTCGTGCCGACATACACCTTGCCGTTCGCGATCATCGGCGTGATGAACTTGTTGCCCTGGCCGAACTGGTCGCGCCCGCCGGTATCGCCGCTGTTGTAGAGCTGGCGGGCGAGATTGGTCGCATCGTAAGCACGCAGGCCGGCGATCGTGCCGTTCTCCGCCGCCCACAGGATGCCGTTCGTCCGGCCGTTCGCCGAAACGCTCGGCGTAGCGCCCGGCGAGCCGAACGAATTCGCGGTCTGGCTCGCGGGAGTGGCTGAAAGCGCGGCGTTCGTGATCGTGAACGCCTTGATGCTGTCGCCGATCGAGCCGAAATACACCGTGTTGCTGAAGTATGCGGGCGCCGCGAACATCGGGCCGCGAATCTGCCCGACGAGCTCCTGATAGATGTGGTCCGCGTTCGAATCGAACTTGCCCATCGAGTCGCGGTTCACTACGTAGATCGTCGAGTTCTTGCCCGCGCCGAGCGCCAGGTGACGGATCGTGCCGCTCGCGTCGGCGAGATCGGGCAGCACGAGCGCGCCGCCAGAGCCGAGGTCCTCGTCGGCGTTCGATTCCTGCACCGTGTTCGACGGCTGGAAATAGTCCGTCACGGTGAGCGTCGGCGTCGTGCCGAGTTTCAGGAAGCCATTGCCGAAGTCGCCGTTGATCGGCATGTCCTGCGCGTTGAGCGTGGCGTCGAAGGTGCCGTTCGCGTCGAGGAAATAGATCGACGCGCCGTCCGACGCGAGGCCCGCGCCGCTCATCCAGATCGCGCCCATCTGGCCGTTCGGCGTGAGGTTCAGCACGCTCGCCTGCTGGAGCGTGTTCGCGTTGTAGCCGATCACCCAGCCGGTGTACGGCAGGATGTCGCAGTGCGAGGTCCACGCGGTATAGACGACGCCGTTGAGCAGCAGCAGCGACGCGCGCTCGGCGTACTGGCCCGGATCGAACGAGACCGCGCCGTTCTGGCTGCCGAGGCCATTGCCGGGATACGTCGCGGTGATTTCCGTCGGGCCGTTGAAGAGTTCGGCGCCCGTCTTGATGTCGAGCGCGTGAATGCGCTGGTGATAGCCGCCCGAGCCGTCCTTCGACATGCCGACCACGTACATCGCGCCGTTCGGGCCGCGCGACCGGTCGATGACCGGCGTTGCCGTGATGCCGATCGTCGGCGTGATCTGCGAACAGCCGTGATCATCGCTGGGCGATTCGCCGCTGCCGAGCGTCGTGGTTTTCCAGAGCACGGCGCCGCTGTCGGCGTCGAAGGCGTAGACGCTTGCGTTCTCCGTCGCGACATACAGCACGTTGTGCGTGCCGCCCGCGATCGGCACGCCGGCGAGGAAGAGCGGCTCGGCGTCGACGGCGCCATCGACGGAAAAGACGGCTAGCTTGCCGAAGGTGCTGGAGTTGACGTTCGCGGGCGTGAGGGTGGTTTCCGCGAGTTGCTGGCCCGTGCGGCCGATATCGTTGTGCCAGGTGGCGACATCCATCGGGTTCCCCACCGGCGTAGTCGTACCGGTGCCGGAGCCGCCGCCCGCGTTGCTGCCCGTTCCGCTGCCGCTTCCCGTGCTTCCCGTGCTTCCCGAACTTCCCGTGCCCGTGCTTCCGCCGCCCGGCGCGGTCGTTCCGCCCGCTGATGCGCCAGAGGGGCTTGATGCGCCCGAAGGCGCGCTGCCGCCCGTCGCCGTCGATGCCGAATCGCCGCTGGAGCCCCCGCCGCTACACGCGACGATGATCGCCGTCACGACCACGGCGCCGAACGCGGCGGCACGACCCGGGATATGCGCTTTCATTTGCATTCTCCTTTCCGGACGAGCAAGACAGCCGGGGCCTTGGCCCCTCGCGTTGCGCATCATCAAATTTCCCAAAAGGAATTTGTTGCAACGCGTCATATGTGCTAACCTAGGGTTATTACCTAGATAGTTACCCTTAGCACGGAGTTCACCATGGGAATCATCGCCGCAACGCCGATCGCCCTCGTTTCGTTCATCGCCGCAAAGCTGCGTGCCGCCACTCGCGACGCCCTCAAGGCCCGCGCCAAGGTCAGCGCACTGATGGCCGAAGCGTACCGTCGAGCGATCTAACGCCTCAGCGCGGGGAAATATTCCCCGCGCGCTTAATACCGCGTCATTGCCACGCTCACTGCAGCGCGTATGCGATGACGTAATCCCCGGCCTTCGTCCCGAGCGAGCCGTGCCCGCCGGCGGTCACCAGCAGATACTGCTTGCCGTTGGCATCCGCATAGCTCATCGGCGTCGCCTGGCCGCCCGCCGGCAGCCGCGCCTCCCATAGTTTCTTGCCGTCGCGCACGTCATAGGCGCGCACGTATTGGTCGAGCGTGCCCGTCAGGAACGCGACACCGCCGGCCGTCACGATCGTTCCGCCCAGGCTCGGCACGCCGAGCGGCATCGGAATCGGCAAGGGCGCGCTGTCGACGATCGTGCCGTTCTTGTGCATCCAAGCAATCTTGTTCGTGCGCAGATCGACGCCCGCCACATAGCCCCACGGCGGCGCCTGGCACGGAATTCCCAGCGGTGAGAGAAACGCGCTGATCTCGAAGCCGAAAGGCGTGCCGCGCGCCAGCTTGATGCCGCTCGTCTCGCTGCCCTTCTTCTCGCCGTTGCTCTCCGGAATCTGCTCGCGCGGAATCAGCTTCGACGTGAACGCCATGTAGTCCGGATTCGCGATCAGAATCTGCCGCACCGGATCCACCGAAATCCCGCCCCAGTCGAACACCCCGAAATTGCCGGGGAACACGAGCGTGCCCTGTTCCGACGGCGGCGTGAACGGTCCGTCGTAGCGCAGACTCCTGAACTTGATGCGGCACCAGAGTTGATCGAAGGGCGTCGTGCCCCACATGTCCGCTTCCGTCACGCGCGGCGGGTTGAAGTTGAGCGCCGAGACGGCCTGCGTCGGCGACGTGCGATCGCCCTTCGCGGCGCCCTGCGGCACCGGCGCTTCGCTGATCGGCACGATCGGCTGCCCCGTCTCGCGATTCAGCACGTAGATGCTGCCCTGCTTCGTCGATGCGATCACCGCCGGCTGCATGCCCTGCGCCGTCTGCAGGTCGACGAGCGTCGGCTGGCCGCCCACGTCCATATCCCACAGATCGTGGTGCGTGAACTGGTAGTTCCAGCGCAGCTTGCCCGTCGCGGCATCGAGCGCGACGAGGCCCGCCGCGAACTTCTCGGCCTGCGGCGTGCGCTGGCCGCCCCACTGGTCGGGTGTTTGATTGCCCATCGGCAGGTAGATCATGCCGCGCTTCTCGTCGACGCTGAACATCGACCACATGTTGGGCGAGTTGCGCACGTAGGTGCCGCCCGGCGCGATCGGCTCGGTGGCGTCCGGGTTGCCCGAATCCCAGTTCCAGACGAGATGGCCGTCGCTCACGTCGAACGCGCGGATCACGCCCGACGGCTCGTTGTTCGATTCATTGTCGGTCACGTGACCGCCGACGATCACGAGATTGCGGAAGACCGCGGGCGGCGACGTCGAATAGTAGCCGCCCGGCGTGAACGGGCCGATGTTGGCGCGCAGATCGATCGCACCGCCTTTGCCGAAGCCCGTGCAGAGCTTGCCGGTGTCGGCGTCGAGCGCGATGAGGCGGGCATCGGCGGTCGGCAGGAACAGGCGGCGCGGGCATTCGGCCAGGGCCGTGGTCTGCGCGGGCGTCTGCACCGGCGCGGCGGGCGCCGATGCCGGAACCGCCGCCGCTTCGGCCGGCGCGGACGCGGCGGAGGCGGCCTGCGCATCCGATGCCGGCGGCGCGCTGGCGGCAGCCGCCAGGTCGGAAACCGCATCGGAAGCCGCGGCGGGCGCGGCGGCGGCCACCCCATGCGCCGCCGGATCGTAGTAGGCGACGCCCCGGCAAGTCATGTGCTCCCAGTGCTTGAACCCGATCGGGCTCCGGATCTGCGGATCGAAGCGCCACTTTTCCTTGCCGGTCGTGGCGTCGAGCGCGATCACCTTGCTATGCGGCGTGCACAGAAAAATCGTGTCGCCGACCTTGAGCGGCGTATTTTCGTCGGTGGTCTCGGTGGGATCGTCGGGGCCGGGCATGTCGCCCGTGCGGTAGGTCCACGCGACTTTCAACTGATGCGCGTTTTCCGGCGTGACCTGCGTAAGCGGCACGTAACGCTGCGCGAGCGGCGAGCCGCCATAATCGACCCAGTCGCCGGGCGCGCGGCCGGTGCCCGCATTCGCATCCGGCTGGTTGGCGTCGGCGGCGACCTCCACGTCGATGCGACCGGGCCGGTCATGCGGATCGTTGAAATAGGTGCCGATGCCGAGCAGAAGCGCCAGAATGATGGCGGCGGCGAGCGGCGTGCGCGCGGCGCGCGCGGTGGAAGGCGGACCGAACAGCGCGCCGCGATGCACGAAGGGAATCAGCAGCCAGATCGCGAGCAGCACCCAGATCCACAAGCGCGGCAGCAATTGCCAGAAATCGAAATGCACTTCAACCACGGCCCAGATCGTCGAGCCGAATAGCACGAGCGCAAAAAGCAGGAGCGCCGAGCGGCGCCGTATCAGCAGCAAAAGCCCGGTCAGGACGATGGCCGCACCCGCGATCACGTAGTACCAGGATCCCTTCAGCGCCGCGAGGTACGCGCCGCCTGCCGCCAGCAGCGCGCCGATGACGATGAACACGATGGCCGTAAAGAACGTAAGCGGATGAAGTCTTCCGTTGCCAGCCATGCTGAATCCCTCCGTGACGATGATTGGGCGGAACACGGCCGGCAAGCGGTCGTGGTTCGGACGCTGTCGCGTCGTCGGGTGGAGCAATCTGCGTGCCGTTTCGGCGGAAGGCTGGGCGTACGGAGCGTGCCTATGGGTGGACTGGCTGCATTGGTGCGGCAGGCGCGCAAATCAGAGTTGTCGTGGCCAGAGTCCGCCGGGTAGGTTGGCGAGAATCGCGCCGGAAACGAATGCCGCCTTCAGATCGGCGCGTTCGGAGAAACGCGGCGCGTCGAACCACATCAGAAATTCTTCACGCCAGTTGCCCCACGCGTTTTCATCGAAATCGAAATCCTCGTCGATGCGGCCGTTGTCGCGCAGATACGCGCCGACCACTTGCGTGCCATTCCAGTAAGCGACGGCGACGTCGGTCAGGTCCGCGGTCACGCCGCGCGGAAGATCGCGCAACATCATCGCGACGTGCGCCTTGAACGATTTGAATTCGGTCGGTCTCATCGCCTGCTCCGCGTCAAAAAGTGCGTAAGGAAGGACTGCGTGATTCGACTCCTGAGGCGCGTTCATTCAGCCGAACACGCCCTTGTTCAAATCCTTTTCGAACGCGGCGGTCCATTCCGTGCCGTGTCCGATGCGGTATTCGCGTTCCTTCAGCGTCGAGCGCCGCGTGATGGTGACGACGCCCTGCAGCGGGTACACGTCGTCCACGACATCGCAGGCGCCGCCCTCCTGCACGAGGAAATCGCTTTCATCGAGCCGATGGCGCGAGAGAATCGCCAGAAAATCCGCTCGTTCGTCCGGTGCGATCACTGACATGGCGGCCTCCATGATCGAACGCTGCCTCCATTCAAAGTAGCACACGCGCGAAAGAACGGCGGCGCATATCTTGCGTGGAGCGCGGCAGGGCGCACGCGCGCCGGGTCCCTTCTGGAGGAGTCGAATGACGATGAATCGCGCATCAATCAGCCTTCACGCGAGCCTTTGCGCGGCCGCGCTCGCTTTCTGCGCACACGCCCGCGCCGACGATGTCGTATGCGGCACGCTGGAAAGCGCAACGGGCGGACAGGACGCAATGATTACGTTGCGCGAGGGCGAAGCCGTGAATTTCTGGCGCGGCGGCAACGTGCGGCACGGTGCGCTGCACGTGTACAAGGATGGCGAGGTCTATCGCGTGTACTGGCAGCCGGAAGGAAGCGGCGATCAGTACGTGCTCGCGAATGAAGGCACGAACGCCGTGCGGCTCATCCTGACGCCGACACGGGGCACGAAAGTGGACACGGGACCGGGCAGCCTGCCGCCGCAGAAAGTGCTGTCCTGTCCCGCGATGTAGCGATGACGGCGCTTATTTCGCTGCCAGCACCTTGCCGATAGCGTCGGCGACGATCTGCACGTTGCCGTCGTTCAGGCCCGCGACGCACATGCGGCCCGAGCGCAGGATATAGACGCCGAATTCTTCCTTCAGCCGATCCGCCTGTTCCGCCACCAGGCCCGTGTACGTGAACATGCCGCGTTGCTTGATATAGCGCGTCAGCATCTCGCCGCGCACATGGTCTTTCAGGCCGTCGTGAATCGCCCGGCGCATGCGCGCGATGCGCTGGCACATCGACGCCAGCTCTTCCTGCCACGATTGCCTGAGCTCTGGCGTGTTCAGCACGTGCGTGACGATCTTCGCGCCATGCGTCGGCGGATTGCTGTAGTTCGCGCGCACCGCGCTCGTCAGTTGGCCGAGCACGCGGTCGGCCTCGGCGGCATCGTCGCAGATCACGTGCAGGCCGCCGCAGCGCTCGCCGTACAGCGAAAAATTCTTCGAGAACGAATTGGCGATGAACGCCGGCACGCCGCGGCGCCCGAGTTCGCGCACGGCGAAGGCGTCGTCGTCGAGGCCCGAGCCGAATCCCTGATACGCCATGTCGACGAACGGCAGCAGATCGCGCTTTTGCAGCACGTCGATGAGCTTCACCCATTGCGCCTCATCGAGATCGACGCCCGTCGGGTTATGGCAGCACGCGTGCAACAGCACAACGCTCTTCGCGGGCAGCTTGTCGATGGCTTCGAGCATCGCGTCGAACAGCAGGCCGCCGGTGGCTTCGTCGTAGTACGGATACGTGTTCACCTCGAAGCCCGCGCGCTCGAAGATGAAACGATGGTTCTCCCAAGTCGGATCGCTCACCCACACCTTCGATTGCGGGAAATAGCGTTTGATGAAATCGGCGCCCACTTTCAGCGCGCCCGAGCCGCCGAGCGTCTGCACGCTCGCGATGCGGCCATCCGCCCGCGGCGGGCTGTCGTTGCCGAACACGAGGGCCTGCACCGCGTCGCGATAGTGCGCGAAACCGGCCATCGGCAGATAGGGCTTCGGGCCCAGGTCCTTCAGGATCGACAGTTCCGCTTCGCGCACGGCCTGCATCACGGGCAGGCGGCCTTCGTCGTCGAAGTAGATGCCGATGCTCAGGTTGACCTTGTTGGTGCGGGGGTCCTTCTGGAAGTTTTCGTTCAGCGAGAGGATCGGGTCGCCGGGGTAGGCATCGATATGTTCGAACATGGTGATGGTGTCAGGACGAGAGATCAGCGAGATGGAAGACGGTTTGCGCGATCCGCATCACCGCCCCTTTTTTTGAGATAGTAGCCGATTCCGAGAACGGCCAGCCAAACCGGAATCAGGTACACGGACAGGCGCAAGTCCGGCGTCTCGTACATCACCCACACGATACCCGCGAGGAACGCGAGCACGACGTAGTTCGTGAGCGGGTGGCCGAAGCTCGGAAACGCCGTCGCTTCGTTGCGCGCGCGCTTCTGCCGCCGGAACCCGAGATGGATGATGCTGATCATCGCCCAGTTGATGACGAGCGCCGACACGGCGAGGCCCATCAGCAGGCCGAACGCGCGCCCCGGGATCATATAGTTGATCACGACGCATGCCGCTGTCACGAGCGCCGACACCGCCAGCGCCGTCAGCGGAATGCCGCGTTCGTTCACGCGCAGCAGCGCGCGCGGCGCGTTGCCTTGCTGCGCGAGGCCGTACAGCATGCGGCTGTTGGCATAGACGCCGCTGTTGTACACGGAGAGCGCGGCGGTCAGCACGATCACGTTGAGCACGTTCGCCACGAGCGTGCTGTTCATCTCGCGGAAGATCAGCACGAACGGGCACCCGCCGGCCGCGACCTTGTCCCACGGATACAGCGAGAGCAGCACGCCGAGCGCGCCGACATAGAAGATCAGAATGCGATAGATGACCTGGTTCGTCGCCCGCGGAATGCTGCGCGACGGATCTTCCGCTTCCGCCGCCGTAATGCCGACGAGCTCCAGCCCGCCGAACGAGAACATGATGACGGCCATCGACATCACGAGTCCGCTCGCGCCGTTCGGAAAAAACCCGCCGAGCCGCCACAGGTTCGCGACGCTCGCCTCCGGCCCCGCCTTGCCCGATGCAAGCAGATAGCCGCCGAACAGAATCATCCCGACGATGGCCGCCACTTTCACGATCGCGAACCAGAACTCCGTCTCGCCGTAGGACTTCACGCTCGTCAGGTTGATCGCGTTGACGATCACGAAGCACGCGAGCGCCGACACCCACGCCGGCAGATCCGGCCACCAGTACTGCATGTAGATCCCGATCGCCGAAAGCTCGGCCATGCTGACGAGGATGTAGATCGCCCAGTAGTTCCAGCCCGAAACGAAGCCGGCGGCGTGACCCCAGTATTTGTCGGCGAAATGGCTGAAGGAGCCGGCGACGGGTTCGTCGACGATCATCTCCCCTAGCTGCCGCATGATGAAAAACGCCATCAGACCGGCGATCGCGTAGCCGAGCAGCACGGACGGCCCGGCGAGCTCGATCGTCTGCGCGACGCCGAGAAACAAGCCGGTGCCGATCGCTCCGCCGAGCGCGATCAACTGAATATGGCGGCTCTTGAGTCCGCGCCTGAGTTCGTCGTGCTGCGTTGCTTCGTTCGTGTTGCCTGAAACCATGTCGATGCCTGCCAGAACCGCAAAAATTACCGTGCGCCGCTGGGATGCACGCTCGATCGTGTCATTTCGACCACCTACCGGCGGTCCTTTTCGGGTAAAAAGTGTTGTTTTTTTGTGCGAATGGTTTCCGGTTGTCGGCGCGAGCGCGCTGCCTGCCCGAAAACGAATCCGCGATTTTACCGCCCGGCGGCCGCAAAGCCTTGATGGGCGGACCCCGCCCCGCGAATACCACGGTCGCGAAGGCGATATAGCAGACGATTTGAGGCCGGAATCGGGTGTTGTTCGGAGAATTGCTTTACGCACGCCGGCAGCAGAATCGCACCATGCACTCACGAGGAGTCGCCATGTATCAGACGATGGAAGGTAGCGCCAGGCCGCATCGCACGGCCGGATTTGTCGCTGAAGAAACGCAGGAAAGCGCGCCGGCCACGCAAGCCGAGTTGCTGCGCACGCTGCAGGGGGTGTCGGACAACATCATGCGTCTCGCGGGCAAGCTGCGCGCCGGGCGCAATCCCGCCGCCGACGACGCCGCGTCGATCACCGAGCAACACGCGCTTGCCCAACAGCTGATTGGCCGTCTCCTCGCGCTGCCCGCTTCGCAGTCTTGAGGCAGGCGTGAGGCAAATATAGGGAGCTGACGCGGGACCGGCTGCAAACCGCCCGCGTTCATCGCATCTGGAAGAAGAGAATGAACTACTTGACGATCATCGCAGCTGTCTGGGCGATCTGCGCGATTTGTGCGGTGCTGTTCATCCGCGGTGCGACCCGGCGCGATCAGGAGCCGCGGCGCGTGCGCGAGCCGAACGCCAAACGCTCGAAGGATTTCGGCCGCACGGTCTGAAGACCGCGCAGCCTCGAACCGGAAACCGGCGCGGCGCGAGCGCACGCCCCGCCGGGAGAACCGTAAAGCCGTTCCTCCCAATATTACTTCCCTGCGCTGATCGCGGAAACCGCGGCCCGCAAGCCCAGTAGATAGCTGTCCACGCCGAAGCCGGAAATCTGTCCCTTCGCGATCTCCGCGAACACCGACTTGTGGCGGAACTCCTCGCGCGCGTGCACGTGCGACATGTGCACTTCGATGATCGGCACGGTCAGGATGGCGAGCGCGTCGCGGATGGCGTAGCTGTAATGCGTCCACGCGCCCGCGTTGATCACGACCGCATCGACCTTTTCCTCGAACGCGCGATGGATGCGCGAGCACATCTCGCCTTCGCTGTTCGTCTGATAGCACTCCACTTCCACGCCCAGCTCCTTGCCGAGCGCGCTCAGGTCCGAGTCGATCTGCGCGAGCGTCGCCGTGCCGTACTGCTTCGGGTCACGCTTGCCGAACATGTTGAGGTTGACGCCGTGCAGCGTCAGGATCTTTGCCATGAAATTTCCTTCGATTGGAATGAAACGGGATGGTGAATGCGACTCAGGCGGTCTCGACGATCCTGCCGCTCGTCGCGGCAAGCACGATGGCCTCGGTGATCCGCAGATTCTGAAGCCCGTCGCGCGCGCTGACAATAGGCTCGGCCTCCCCGCGCGCCACGCGCCCGAAATGCTCCATCTGATGCGCGAGCGGATCGTCGCGCTGCATCGGCACGATGCTTTCCTCGAACGGCTTCCACCACGAGCGGTCGCCGGCCGCGGCGTAGGACTTGAGGCGCATCGTCGGCACGGACAGCGAGCCGAACGTGCCCGCGATCACGTAGCAGTCTTCGTCGGGATACGTCGAATATGCCTTGTTCTCCTGCGAGGTCTGCTCCCAGCTGCGCGGGCACGCGGCCGTGTCGGAGAGCATGAAGGTGCCGAGCGCGCCGCTCGCGAAACGCAGGTTGATGGCGACGGTATCCTCCACGGGAAAGCCGCGCGTCGCGTGCGATGCGAACGCCTGCACCGCGACGATGTCGCCGCACAGCATGCGCAGGTTGTGCACCTCGTGAATCATGTTGAGCAGGATCGGGCCGCCGCCCGGCTCCCGCCGCCAGGGTGCATCGGCATAGTACTCGTCGGGCTTGAAGAACACGGCACTGCCCATCACCGCGACGAGCTTGCCCAGACGCCCTTCGTCGATCACCTGCTTCGCGCGCGCCATGATCGGGCTGTGCGCGCGATGATGGCCGATCAGCATCTTCGCACCCGAACGCTCGACTTCATCCACGAGCGCCTGCGCTTCGGCGACGGTCGGCGCGATCGGCTTTTCCAGCAGCACCGGCACGCCCGCCGCAAGACAGATGCGCGCGTGCTCGACATGCAATTGATTCGGCGTGGCGAGCACGATGCCGTCGGGGCGATTCTTCGCGAGCAGCTCATCGAGCGTCCTGTAGAGCGGCACGCCCGCTTTCGCCGCAATAGCGGCGGCCGCGGGCGCCGGATCGACGATTGCGGAAAGCGTGCAGGTCGCGCTGTTCTGCGCAACGCCCATGTGCGCCTGGCCGATATAGCCCGCGCCTGCCACTGCGATGCGTGTCTTGCCTGAGTCTGTGTTCACTGGGATTCACCGGATGGATAAAAAGAGCGCGCACGAAGGCACGCGGACGGCGCGAGCCCGCGCCGCCGTGAGAGAACCATGGAGTTGGATCGAGCCGGTCCGCGACTTACGAAGCGCGCGCGTTCGCCACCGATTCCGCGCGCAGACGGTCGTACTCCGACTTCTCGACCGGCCGCGCATCCGGCTCGCCGAGCTGGCTGAGCGGAATGCGAAACGTCTCGCGCGCGCTCCATGCGGCGATTGCCGAGATGATCGTCACCGCGAGCGTGATCGTGCCGATCGTGAACGGGACGTTCGTCGATCCGGGCGGCGCGACGGTCGCGAAGAGCGCGGGCAGGAGCGCCGTGATGGTCGTGCCGATGTTCTGCGCGATGGCCATCGCGGAGACGCGCGTGCGCGTCGGGAAGAGTTCGGGATAGAAGCTCGGGAAGATCGCGTTGTAGCCCTGATAGACGATGCCCCACATCAGAAGCGACGCGACGATCGCCATGCCGACGCTATGAATGCTGATCGCGTAGAGATAGAGATACGACAGCAGGCCCGAGGCGATGGCGCCGACGATGACCGGCGGCTTGCGCCCGATCTTGTCCGACAGGTTGCCGACGAGCGGAATCACCACCACGGCAATGATGTTGCCCGCGACCGGAATCCACAGATAGACGCTCTTGTGAAAGCCGATGCCGTAGGCCGACTGCACCGCATAGGCCGCGCCGAAGATCGTCGCGACGACGGGAATCACGTTCATCAGCGCCATGCAGACGACGCGGATCATGTCGGGGAGGTTGTACTTGAAGGCGTCGACGATCGGCGAGCGCGGCACCGCGCCCTTCTCGCCCTCCCGCTCGAAAGCGGGCGTCTCGTGCACTTCGCGCCGGATGATGTAGCCCGCGATCAGCACAACCGCCGAGAGCAGGAACGGGATGCGCCAGCCCCACGAATTGAACGCCTCCTCCGGCATGTAGTACGCGAGCGGCAGGAACACGGCGGCGGCGAGAATCTGCCCCGCCTGCACGCCTTGCAGCGTGAAGCTTGCGAAATACCCGCGCCGCCCGAATGGCGAGTGCTCGAGGATCATCGAGCTCGCGCCGGAGATTTCCCCCGCGACCGCGAAGCCCTGGACCAGCCGCAGGATCACGAGCAGCGCCGGCGCGAGCATGCCGACGCTCTGATACGTCGGCAGCAGGCCGACGGCCATCGTGGAGAAGCCCATCAGGAACATGCACAGCACGAGCACGGTCTTGCGGCCGTGCGTGTCGCCCCAGTGGCCGAGCACGAACGCCCCGATCGGCCGCGCGACGTAGCCGACGCCATATGTCGCGAGCGACGCGACGATCGCGACCTTCGGGTTGCCGGAGGGAAAGAAAATCTGTGGGAAGATGAGCGATGCGGCCTGCGCGTAGATGAAGAAGTCGTAGTATTCGAGCGCGGAGCCTATCCAGCCGCTCGCGGTGGCCTTCTTCGTCTGCTTGCGATGCTCGGCGTGCGACCCGCCTTGTGCATCGGGCGAAAGAGAGTTCGTATCCATGACGTCTCCTGTCGACCGGAGTCGGCGCATGCGCGCCTTGCCCGGGTCTCATTCAAGGCTTTTTTTGGATCGTTCGACGGTTTTCTCCGGCCGTCATCACGACGATGCTCTTACATCGATATCACAGTTCTTCTTTGATCCCTCACCCGGCGACATCCGATGCGCCGTGCACAAGGGACGCCCATTCATGATCGCCCCTGAATGGAAAGCTTTCGATGAGGCAAAACCCGCGCGCCGCGTATGCGATGAAAGGCTTCGGCGTTAAATTACTATGTCTCGCCAAAAACATAATCGATCCTGGAGGAAAATCAGAATGCGCTCCGAGCGAATAATCCGCTGGCTCGAAAGCCGGGCGAGGCGAAATCTGCCTAAAGCTTGTGCACATGCGGCCGTAAACACGATCACCGGCGGTGAGGGCATCGCCGCCGTCCTCCATCGCGTCCGCTCCCCCGTATGTCAGGCAACCCGTCCTTGATCGAATCCATTCTGGCCACGCCGGCGGCAGGGGACGGGCAAATCACGGCCGCCATTCGCGCATCGCTGCTCTCGACGCTCGTCGAGGACATCCGTCCGCTGCTGCTGTCCGGCGTCTCCAGTGCGTTCGTCGCGGTCATCGCGCTCGGGCGCCTGCACGCGCTCTGGACGATTCTCTGGGTCGCGGGCGATGCGCTGCTGCTCGCGGTGCGCGTCGGCATCGTGTGCCGCTACCGCGCGCTCAGCCGGCCGAGCGCGCCGCATCCCGCGCCATGGGCCGCGCGCTATGCGCCGTTCGCCCTCGCGATGTGTCTCGTGACCGGCCTCGGCACGATGGCCTGCGTGGTCTCGGGCGATGCCGTGCTGGCAGCGCTCGCCATCATGGTGACGGCGGGGCTGCTCGGCGGCATCGCGTCGCGCAACGCGGGCACGCCGCATCTGGCGATCGCGCAGGTATGCCTGGGCGCGGTGCCGATCGGCGTCGGCGCGCTTTTCGGGCCGGCAGGCTACTGGATTCTCGTGCCGCCGCTCTTTCTCTATATCGGCGCGATGTGCGCGGTCGTGCACCGTCACTACCACGGCCTCGTCGCGCTGATGACCGCCGAGCAAGGCCACGCCGAAATCGCCGCGCGCTTCGACGCCGCGCTCGCGCACATGCCGCACGGCCTGTGCACCGTGGATGCGTCGGGCAAGGTCATCATCGCGAATCGCAAGGCGGCGGAGCTGTTCGGCGCGACCGTCGAGATGCTGCGCATGAACGTGCCCCTGCCGGATTTCATCGGATTCGTCGGGCTCGCGAAGTTCGGCGAGACGCTGCGCGCGCAGGTTTCCGAACGCTGCACGCAATGGCTCAGGGAAGGCAATCTGCCGCTCGATCTGCAACTCTGCGATGGCCGGCAGCTCGAGCTGAGCCGCAATCCGGTGCCGGACGGCAGCGCGGTGATCATCATCGAGGACGTGACGGAGCGCCGCAAGAACGAGGCGAAGATCCTGCACTGGGCGCATCACGATTCGCTCACGGGCCTGCCGAATCGCCGCTATCTCGGCGATCACGCCGAACGCCTGATGGCGGGCGGCGCCGGGCGCGAAAAGGTGCTGGTGATGTACGTCGATCTCGACGGCTTCAAGCGCGTGAATGACTCGCACGGCCACAACGCGGGCGACGAGCTGCTGCGGCTCGTCGCCGACCGCCTGCGCAACGCGATGCGGCGCGGCGAGCTGGCCGCGCGCCTCGGCGGCGACGAATTCGCGATCGTCGCGACGTATATCGCGGACGCATCGAGCGTGGCGTTCGTGCAGAAGATCATTCGCGAGTTGTCGGCGCCCTACACGCTCGCCGGCAGACAGACCGTGCGCGTGGGCGTGAGCGCCGGCATTGCGCTTGCCCGGCCGGGCGAATTGTTCGAAAGCGCGTTGAAGCGCGCCGATGCCGCGCTTTACGAGGTGAAGACGCAGGAACGCGGCGCATACCGGTTCTCCGATCAGGACAGCCCGCCGGCGAGCAACGAAGAACAGGCGGTCGTCGCGCAGGAGCACAGAACCCGTTCCTGGTAAAGCTCGCCGTTTGCCGTTGCACGCTGCGTGACGAAGCGTCAAACGTTCGTATAGGCGCGCCGAGTCGTTCGTAGAATGGTGGGCGCGCGTGCGCTTCCTTAAGCTGACTTCAGGGTCACGCACAGGGAGCGCATCATGAGCGACGCATCGACACGCAGGCTGTTATCGGGCTGTGCCGCCGTGCTGGCGTTCGGTGCATGGTATTCGGTCAACGCGCCGCATGACTGGAGCGCGCTCGACCGCGCGGGCTACGACACGGAACTGCCGCTGGAGCGCATCGCGCTCGGCGAAGAGGCTGCGACGTCCATCGAGACGCCGCAACGATAAACGCGGCCAGCGCCGCTACGCGCGCGGCGGCGTGGACGCGCCCTGCGGCATCTTCACGCCGAGCGCCTCGGCCTTCAGCACGAGATCGGCGAGCGAGCGCGCCGCCATCTTCTTCATCGCCTGGCCGCGATGAATCTTCACGGTGATCTCGCTCAGGTTCATCTCCGCCGCAATCTGCTTGTTCATCAGACCGGATACGACGAACGCCATGACCTCGCGCTCGCGCGGCGTGAGCGTTTCGTACGAGCGCCGCAAGTCCGCCACCGAGCGGCTCGCCGTGCGCCTTTGCGCGTCGCTTTCGAGCGCCTGCGCGACGGCATCGAGCATGTCCTGGTCGCGAAACGGCTTCGCGAGAAAGTCCCTGGCGCCGGCCTTCATCGCCTTCACGGTCATCGCGATGTCGCCGTGCGCGGTCATGAAGACGATCGGCAGGCCGAGCTGGCTCGCCGCGATCTGCTCCTGCACCGCGAGGCCGCTCTGCCCTTTCAGACGCACGTCGAGGATCAGGCAGCTCGGCACGTCCGGCATGTCGTAGGCGAGGAACTCGTGCGCGGACGCGAACGTCATCGCGCTCAATCCGACCGAGCGCAGCAGCATGCTGAGCGCATCGCGCATCGAATCGTCGTCGTCGACCACGTAGACCATCGCGCCGTTCGGTTTCGTGTCCGCGCCGCTGTCAGTGCTCATCGTCTCCCCCTTCGTTCTCGGGCAGCACGAAGCGCAAGCGCGCGCCGCCTTCAGCGGGCGCTTCCGCCCATATCCTGCCGCCGTGCGCCTCGATGATGGAACGGCAAATCGACAAGCCCATGCCCATGCCTTCGGCCTTCGTCGTGAAGAACGCATCGAAGAGCCGGCGGGCGTTTTCTTCGCTGATGCCCGTGCCCGAATCCTGCACGGTGATTTCGGCGTAGCCGGGCTCGCCCCGGCTGTCGCCCGTCGCGATCCGCAACGTGCGCGGCCCGGCCACGCCGGACATCGCCTGGGCGGCGTTCATGATCAGATTGATGAGCACCTGCTGCAACTGCACGCGATCGCAGCGCACCGTGGGCGACGGCATCGCGAGATCGGTGCGCACCTCCACGCGATGACGCGCCAGCTCGCGCCGCACGAGTTCGATCGTCTCGCCGACGATCTCGTTCATCTCCAGCGTCGCGGGCTGGCTGTCGCGCTTTCTCGCCATGGCGCGGATGCGCGCGATGACTTCGCTCGCGCGCCTGGCATCGCGAATCATCTGCGTGATCGATTGCTGCGCTTCCGCGATGTCCGGTTTCTCGCGGCCGAGCCAGCGCAAGCCGGCGTCGCCGCAGGTGACGATGGCGGCCATCGGCTGCGTGACTTCATGCGCGATCGACGCGGCGAGCTCGCCCAGCATCGTGACGCGCGTCACGTGCGCGAGCTCGGCGGTGGAACGCGCGAGCGCCTCCTGCGCGAGCTTGGTTTCAGTGACGTCCATCAGCGCGCCGACGTACTCGTCGCCGTCGGCTTCCGTGGATGCCCGATGCGCGACGAAATGCACATGCTTGACGGAGCCATCCGGAAGCAGCAGCCGATGCTCGACGTCGATTTCGCGCGCGCCGCTCATCGCCGATTCGTGCGCGCCGCGCACGATCGCGATGTCGTCGGGATGCGTGCGTGCGAGGATCGCGTCGATGGATGGCGCGATATCGCGCGAATGATCGAAGATGCGATACGCCTCGTCCGACCACCACATCGTGCCGGCGGGCAGGCGCGTCGCGATGCTGCCCGTACGCGAGAGGCGCTGCGCGTCGAGCAGGAACGCCTCGCTGCGCTTCAGCGCATGCTCGGCCTGCTTGCGCGCCTCGATATCGGTGTTGACGCCGTACCAGCGCAGGATCGCGCCGGTCGCGTCGCGCAACGGCTCGGCGCCGAGATGCATCCAGCGGTAGAGGCCGTCGCCGCCGCGAATGCGCGAGACGTTCTCGAACGGCGTGCCCGCCGCGATCGCGGCTTGCCAGTCGCGCTGCATCTGCGCGAAATCGGCGGGGTGCACGATCGTGCGCCACACGTCGCCGCCGCCTTCGTCGAGCGTCACGCCGAGATCGTTCCAGCGGCGGTTGATGAAGATGAGCCGGCCATCCGACGACGAGCTCCACACCATGCCGGGAATCGCGTCGATCGTCTTGCGCAGCTCCTCGCGCTGGCGCTGGAGCTCGGCTTCCATGCGTTTGCGCTGGGTGATGTCGTTGCTCGTCGCAAGCACGGCGCGCGGCATGCCTTTGGCGTCGCGCAGCAACGCGGCGCGGCTCGCGATGACGATCTCGCCGCCGTCATGCCGCACGCGCGTGATCTCGCCGTCCCAGCGGCCCGAGCGCAGCAGCTCCGCGCGAATCTGCGCGTGCGGCACGGGCGAGGTCGATTGCGTCATGCGATGAATCGGCTGGCCGAGCGCCTCTCGCGCCGGGAAACCGTAGAGCGCCTCGGCGCCGCGATTCCAGAACGTGATGCGGTCGTTCATGTCGTGCGCGACGATCGCATCGTGCGTGAGATTGAGCAGTTCCAGCTGCTCCTGCATCTTCGTGGTGGCGGCCTGATTGCGCAGCGTGAGGATTGCGGTCGTGACGATCGCGACCAGGCTCACCGCGCAGCGCGCGAGCGCGCCGCTCGACACCTGCTCGTCGTGCGAGAGGATGAAGCCGATGAGCGTCAGCAGGACGCAGCCCCACGCGGTGGTGACGGTCGCGGTGCGATTGCCCGTCGATGCGACGAGCAGCACGACGACCACGTAAAGCACCGCGATCGCGATATCGAGCGGCGTGAGCGCGTCGATCAGGAACACGGCGAGGCCGATGACCACCGCGAGAATCGACACGATGCGGGCATCGGGACGCCCCGCGCGCGGCGCGCTCTGGAACGTCTCCATCACGGCCGAGCGGACGCCGGCGGATGATTACGAACGACGAACGAAACGAGCGACATGGTCATATGCCTTCGAACAAGCGTTCGTTGAGAAATATCGCGGCCTGCGCGCCGCGACAAGGCATGCGCGCGGGCCGGATTACGCTGTGATTCTAATCCTTCCAAAAGCCTTGCTGGATGCGCTCGAGGCAATCGGCGACGGCGGTTCCGTCGACGGGCTTGCTCAGAAAGCACACGGCGCCGCCGTCGAGCGCCTGGCGGCGCGCGGCATCCGACGCGAAAGCGGTAATGAACACGACCGGCACGCCGAGCCCGAGCTCGCGCAGGCGCTGCTGCAGTTGCAGGCCGGACATGCCGGGCATGTTGAGATCGGTGATGACGCAGGCGAGGCCGTCGAGCGAATCGGTGTCGAGAAACGCTTCCGCCGACGCATACAGGCTGACCGCCCAGCCGAGCGAGCGCAGCAGGCTGGAGGAGGCGACGCGGACGGATTCGTCATCGTCGATCACGGAGACTCTTGAAGGCGATTGCAAGGGCGTTGTCCTGGACCGTGCGTGAAGTTCGGCGGGCATGGGACTGGTCCACCGCCTGGATGGAAGCTATCTTACGCACGCGGCGATGACCGGGAAATCATATGTACGTATAGGTTGAAGCGCCCGCTTTCATCCAGCGGCCGGAAAGCGCCTCCTGCACGTTGTCCGCCGAGGCCGTATATTTCCCCTCTGCCACTCAGGGAACCTTCATGTCGACGTCAACATCGACCGCACTCGACGGCGCGAAGCGCATCGAGCTCACACGCGGCCTGATCGCGCTCTTCGCGTTCTGCTGCGGCGCCATCGTCGCGAATCTCTATTACGCGCAGCCGATCACCGAACTCATCGCGCCCGATCTGCACATGGCGGGCGGCATGGCGAGCCTCATCGTCTCGCTCACGCAGATCGGCTACGCGCTCGGCCTGTTCTTCATCGTGCCGCTCGGCGATCTGCTGGAAAACCGCAAGCTCATGATCGCGACCGCGCTCGTCTCGATCGCGAGCCTCGCGGCCGCCGCGTTCGCGCACGCGCCCGGCTGGTTCCTCGTGATCTCGCTCCTGATCGGCTTCTCGTCGGTGGCCGTGCAGATCCTGATTCCGCTCGCGGCGCACCTCGCGCCGGACGAATCGCGCGGCAAGGTCGTCGGCACGATCATGAGCGGGCTTCTGCTCGGCATTCTGCTGTCCCGGCCGATCTCGAGTCTCGTTGCGGGCCACTTCGGCTGGCGCGCGATGTTCGGCGCCGCCGCCGTGCTGATGGTCGTCATCACGACCGTGCTCACGCTCACGATCCCGCGCCGCCAGCCGAGCCACCAGGCGACCTATTTCCAGCTGATCGGCTCGCTCGGCCATCTCGTGCGCACCATGCCGGTGCTGCGTCATCGCTCGCTCTATCAGGCGCTGATGTTCGCGTCGTTCAGTCTCTTCTGGACCGCGGTTCCCGTCGAGCTCACGCGCCATTACGGGCTGACGCAGACGGCCATCGGCATCTTCGCGCTCATCGGGGCGACGGGCGCGACGTCCGCGCCGATCGCCGGGCGTCTCGCCGATGCAGGCCACACCGTGCGCGCGACCTTCATCGCGCTCGTTCTCGCCGCGCTCGCGTATCTGCCCGTCGTGATCCATCCCGCGTGGGGCGTGGGCGCGCTCGTCGTGACGGGCATCGTGCTCGACTTCGCCGTGCAGATGAACATGGTGCTCGGCCAGCGCGAGATCTACGCACTGCATGCATCGAGCCGCAACCGGCTGAACGCTGTCTATATGACGAGTATCTTCGTCGGCGGCGCATTCGGCTCGGCGTTCGCGAGCCCGCTCTATGAACATGGCGGCTGGACGTTCGTCGCGCTCGTCGCCACGGCGTTTCCGCTGGTCGCGCTGGCGCATTTCCTTCTGATCGGGCGGCATCACGCGGCACATCACTGAGTCGCGCGCCTATACGCACGGATGAACCGCCTGTATCCGCGGCTGATGGCGTGAAGCGCTCGGCGAACGAATCTTCGTGGAATTCCTTGCGAGATCGCTCACGGAGAAGTTACCGCTCAGGGCTCAGGGCTTGGGAATGCGGATGCGGCTGATCATCAGCGAGCCCGAGACCGCATAGACGAGCACGAGCGGATGCAGCGTGAAGGCGCCGATGCGCCACGCGCCGAACCACATGCTCTCGCCGATCGCGCCCATCCACGCGCCGAGGGTCAGCAGGAGCACGATCAGGAACGAGGTGGGAATCGGCGTGCCTTCGAAGTGCGTGACCTTGCCGCTGCCGCCCGACATCTCTTCCGCCGTCACGTTGTAGCGCGCGAGACGCGACACGCCGCATGCGACGAAATACGCCAGAATCACGCGGTCATAGAGGCCGCGCATGCCGAACCCATAGCCGATGATCGCCGGCGCGACGCCGAAGGAGATCACGTCGGCGAGCGAATCCAGTTCCTTCCCCAGCAGCGACGCCTTCTGGCGCCAGCGCGCGATGCGACCGTCGAGCACGTCGAACACCAGCGCCGCGAACACCAGCGCGCAGGCGAGATAGATATGCACGACGTCGGAATCGTCGAGGTAGGACATCGACGAGAACAGCGCGCCCGTGCCGCATACCGCGTTGCCCAGCGTGAACCAGTCGGCCAGGTGGAAATCGCGGATCATCGAGAATCGTTTCATTCGTTTCTGTTTCGTGACGGTCGAGCAGCGTCCGACGCGGGCGCCGCCTGGTCTCTCAAGTCTATCATCGCACCCTCTTTCGACAGCACGCCGCATGCCCGCAAACCTGTACGCGAACGTACAGGTTTGCGTTATAATGCACGGCATCGACCGCCGCACTCTAGATGTCCGTCATGTCCTCGACCAAGCCCGCGCGGCTCACCATCCGCGACGCCGCCGAGCGGCTGCAAGTCACGCCGCGCACGCTCAAGTACTACGAAGAGCGCGGGCTCGTCACGCCCACGCGCAGCGAGGGCCGCTACCGGCTCTATAGCGAGCAGGATCTCGAGTTGTTCGCGCGCATCCTGCGCCTGCGCTCGCTTGGCTTTTCGCTGCAGGGCATCGTCGAGATGCTGAAGCGCCCCGTGGAAACGCTCGGCGAAGGCCGCACGGGCTATTCCGCCTCGTCGCTGCGCGAGATAGAACAGGCGCTTTCGCAGCAAATCGAAGCCGTGGATGCGCGCATCGCAGCCGTGCGCCGCGAGCTCAAGGAAGCGCAGGCGGTGCGCAGCGAGCTTTCCAGCGACCTCGACTATTTGCGCCGCAGAATCGCGGGCGAGAGCCAGGAAACGCTGCTTCAGGAACGGCTGGCCGCGCGCAAGGCGCGCAAAGCGAAAAGCGCCAGGGGCGATGACGAATGATCGCCGCGTCGACCAGATATCCGAAGGCGATTGCCGAGCGCTTGCGCGCCGACTCCTTCGCGTGGGCGATTGCGCTCGCGACCGGCCTGGACTACTTCGACAATTCCATCTTTTCCTTTTTCACGAGCTATATCGCGGGCGGCATCAATGCGTCGTCGGACGAGCTGGTCTGGGCTTCGAGCGCGTATGCAGTCGCGTCCGTGCTCGGCATCCTGCAGCAGCAGTGGTGGATCGAGCGCATCGGCAACCGGCGCTATATCGCCGGATGCCTGCTGCTCTTCGCGGCGGGCGCGCTTGCGGCCACGCTGTCCGAATCAGCGATCGAACTCGCCCTCGCGCGCGGATTCCAGGGCTATTTCATCGGCCCGATGATGAGCGCGGCGCGCATCCTGATCCAGACCCGCTTCACGCCGCAGCAGCGCCCGAAAGCGACGCGCCGCTTTCTCAACATGATCCTGCTCGGCAGCGCGCTCGCGCCCTTGTGCGGCGGCTATCTCGTCGCGTGGGTCGGCTGGCGTGCGCTCTTCACGTGCAGCGCGTTCGCGGGCGTCGTGCTCGGCGTGCTGGCGTTCCTCGCCGTGCCCTCCGCGGGGCGCGTTCATCCCGAGGAACGCGGCGACACGCATTTCTGGCCGTACATCATCTTCGCGTTCGCGCAGGGCGCGCTGCAGATCGTCATGCAGCAAGTGCGCTTCGAGCTCTTCAGCGGCTCGCCCGAACTGATCGTCCTGACCGCCGCCGGCCTGCTTTCGCTCGGCTGGTTCGTGTGGCACCAGTGGCATCACCCGAGGCCGCTCCTGCGCCTGCATGCGCTGCGCGAGAAGACGTTTCAGGTGGGCATCGTCCTGTACATCGCGTTCTACTACATCAGCAACGCGATGAGCTTTCTCGTCTCGCGCCTGCTCGAAGGCGGCTTGAGCTATCCGGTGGAAAACGCCGGGCGGCTCGTCGGATTCACGTCGATGCTGTCGCTCGCGATGGCCGTCGTGTATTTCCGTTACTCGTCGCGCATCAAGCACAAGAAATGGCTGATCACGACCGGCTTCCTGCTGGCCGCCTTTGTCGGTACATGGATGATCAACATGCCGCCCGACGTCAGCATGCCGTGGCTCATCCTGCCGATGATCCTGCGCGGCATGCTGCTGCTCTTCATCGCGCTGCCGGTGGCCAATCTCACGTTCCGCGTGTTCGCCATCGATGAATACAGCCACGGCTATCGCTTCAAGAACATCGTCAAGCAGCTGACGTACTCCTTCTCGACGGCGACCATCATCATTCTGGAGCAGCATCGCGTCGCGCTGCATCAGACGCGGCTCGTCGAAGCGGTCAATCCGTACAACCCGATCTTCCAGAGCGCGTATCAGGGGCTCGTCGGCGGCTTCCAGAACATGGGGCACGGCGCTTCCGAAGCGAAAGGCCTGGCGCTCGTCGAGATCAGCCGCATCGTCACACAGCAGGCGAACTTCCTCAGTTCGCTGGATGGCTTCTACTACATCATCGGCGTCGCGCTCTGCGCAAGCGTGATCGCGATATGGCAGAAGAAAATCGATTGACCGTCTCAGAGCAAAGAAAGTGGACACACTCAGCAGCATGCGGATGTTCGTTCGCGTAGCCGAAGAAGGCAGCTTCACCGCCGCCGCGCTGCGCATGGATACCTCGACGGCCGCGACATCGCGCGCCATCGCCGCGCTGGAGGCGCATCTCAACGCGCGGCTCCTGCATCGCAGCACGCGGCGCGTGACGCTGACCGAAGCGGGCAGGCGCTATCTGCAACGTTGCGAGCAGATCCTCGCCTGCGTCGATCAGGCGGAAGCCGAAGCCGCCGACGCGCGAGTGCGTCCTTCCGGCCAGTTGCGCATCCACGCATCGACGAGCCTCGGTCAGTCCTATGTCGTGCCCGCCATCGTGCGCTATCAGGAGCAGCATCCGGCCGTCTCGATCGACCTGACGCTCTCGCAGCACACGCCGGATATCATCGACGAAGGCTACGATCTCACGGTGCAGGCGAGCGTCGCCGAATTGCCCGATTCGAGCCTCGTCGCGCAACGGCTCGGCACGGTGCACAGCGTGCTGTGCGCGTCGCCCGGCTATTTGCGCGAGCATGGCGCGCCACGCACGCTGGATGACCTCTCGCGTCATCCGTGCTATCAGCTCGTCTCCACGATCTTTCCGCGCGACTACTGGACCTTCGAAGGCCCCAACGGAACGGAAGTCTTTCCTCTCGCGAGGGCGAACTTCGGCGTAAATGTCGCGGGGGCGCTGGCCGTCGCGCTGCGCGAAGGCGTGGGCATCGGCGCATTGCCGATGTCGACGGCGGGCGCCGCGTTGAAAAGCGGCGCACTCGTGCGCGTGCTGCCGGAATATCGTCTGCAATCGCTGACGCTTCACGCGCTGTATCCGTCACGTCAGTATCTCAATGCGAAGGTGAGGACCTTCGTCGAGTTCATCAGGGATTTCTTTCCGCACATCCTGGCAAGCGACGCCGCGGAGCTCGGCTGACCGGTGGTGTGACGCATGAACGAACAAGCCCTCGTCAAGCGGCCTTGTTCATGGCCCATGCTCAAGGTTCGCAGTCGACATCGGCGAGAAGTTCGGTCAGCTTGCGCGACGCCGTCTTCAGTTCGGGCATCAGTTTCCTGCGAATCGCCGCGCCCTCGGGCTGCAGCTCGATCGCGCCGCAGTTCAGGGACATCAACGTCTGCGCACGTCCGACGCGAATCGGCAGCGCGATGCCGTACGCATTGCGCTGATATTCGCCGATGCATACGCATACGCCGGTTCGCTTCAAATCCTCGAACGCCGCGTCGATATTGCGACGCACGGCGCCCGCGCTCTCGCCCGCCGCCTGCAGCAGTTCATCGAGGAGCGACGCGCGCCGCTGCTCCGGCAAGCCATAGAGATAAGCGCGGCCGAGCGCCGTGGATTCCATCGGCAGCAGGCATCCCACGCCGGTGCGCAAGGTCGAGATCTTCGCGCTAATGCCGCACGCGACATAAAGCATATGCAGATGATGCGGCACGGCGAGCGCCACGCAAACATCGAGCTTGTCCGCCAGTTCCTGCAGATAAGGATTCGCCGCCCGCGTGACGGGGCTCGTCTCCAGATACGCGTGACCGATGCCGAGCGCGCCCGCGCCCAGTTCGAAGAGACGCCCGCCGCCCGCGCGCCGCAGAAAGCCGATGCGGATGAGCGTCGTCGTCAGGCGCGACACCGTCGCCTTCGAAAGACCCGTGCGGCGCACGAGTTCGGCATTGGAGAGCGGGGCGCGTTCCGCATGAAACGCGCTCAACACTTCCAGGCCGCGCTCCACGGTGAGCGTGATGCTGCGTGCTTCGCCGGCGTTGCTCATGTCGGTTTCAACCTCCTGCAAAAAGCGCCTGCTGCTGCAACGACTGCGCGGCCGCGACGAGACGCCGACCCAGCTCGCGCTCGATGCGCGCCCGCCCCATGCGCGCGCTCTTGCCGATGCACGCCAGAACGAGCGGTGTCCTGTCCGCGATGACGAGCGGCGCGGCCACGATCGCGAGCTCCGCCTCCCATTCGCCGAGCGACATGCAATACCCCGCGTTATGCACCTGCGAGATGCCTTCGGTAATGCGCCGCCGGAGAAGCGGCCACTCGCGTTCCGTCTTGCGCTCGACGTTGCCGAGCAGATAGAAGCGCTCGAGCTCGGGCAACGCGGCGAGCATCGCCCAGCCCATCGGAGACGACGCGATGCGCAGGCGTGTGCCCGCGGACAGATTCAGATCCAGCGCGCCCGGTCTGCCCGCGCACGTTTCAAGGACGATCACATCGAGGCGGTCGCGCGCGCCGAGCACGACATAGCTTTCGCTGGCATCGGCGAAGGATTGCATTTCCAGCCGCGCGACCCGCTGAACGTTCGAATGCGCAATCGCGGCATAGCCGAGCGAAAGCACGGGGGCGGCCAGCCGATACTTGCGACGCTCGGGCGAATAATGCAAATAGCCAAGCGCGACGAGCGAGCGCAGCATGCGCGACACCGAAGGCGCGGGAATGCCGGTTTCGAGCACGAGCTCCTGGTTGCAAAGCCACGGCGTTTGCGGCGTGAACGCCGCCAGAATGGAAAGGCTGCGCGCGAGCGGGGCGACCATCGCCTGACCGCCGCGCTCGCGCTCTCTTGCGGGTCGTTCGCTTTCGCCCGATGCGGCTTTCGAGCCGGGCGTCGAACTCGAAGCGGCCGATTGAACCGCCTGACGCGCCTGCAGATTCATCGAGCACTCCGGGTTGTGTTGGTGACACCGTCGATAGGGTCCATTACAGAGTTCCGGTGGCGCAAGGGTCAACGAGGTCCGAAATACGTTCCGTACATTGAAAGATCATTGGCGTGTGTGGTGCGCGGCGGAATACGGGAAAACCCCTGAAACCGTGCGCCAGACCTTCCGCGCGCACGTGTCGAACTACGGAACATCATGCAAACGGCAGCGCGGGCCTGCGCGGGTCGGGCGGAAACACGTGCCATCCGCCTCCCTCGTGACGAAAGAAGCAAATCGTCACGGCGCCGGTTGCAAGCTCCGCCTCGATTCGTACGCCTCGCTTGTATCTGGAATGACGAAAGGCGCTGATGCGTGTGGGCATCGCGTGATTCGGCGGCAACCAGGTATCGAAAATATCGCGCAGGGACTTCCGGACGGCTTCCATTTCAACCTCCACTACACCGGCAATCGTGCCTTGCATTGCACGGAACGTTCACGAACAATCCTTCCATTCCGACATCATTCGAAGCGCTCCATACGCTTCGGGAAACGTCAAACCGAAGAGGCCCATTGCGTCTACATTCACGCTCACGTCCTGCGAGGAAACCGGGCGCCGTGGCTTGTGCCAGCGGCCCTTGTCGTCCGCGTGCTTCTGGTCTTCGACTTCAGCGGTCATGCTCTGTCGCTTGCCTTCATGCTGTGGCGGCGCTCACGCGGCGTCAACGCGCGCCGTACATGTGTTCCGTACATCGACTTCACTCGAACGCGCCCGCGTCGGCCAAAGCGGCGACTTTCGCTTCCGGCAACCAGCCGTCCAGTGCGGCCCGGGCGTTCTCCGTGCTCAATTCGGCAGGCGGCCGCGGCGTCGCCAGCTTCGTCCGCGAGAAGCGTGGCGCGGGTGCGGGCTGCATCACGCCAGCGACATCGATGAACGTGCCTCTCTCCTTCATGTGCGGATGCTCGTATGCCTCCTGCAAATCCAGCACCGGCGACACGCACGCATCCGTTCCCTCAAATAGAGCCAGCCATTCGCCGCGCGGCTTCGTTCTGAATCGCGCGGCGAGAATCTCCCTTGCCCTCGACCACTTGCGCGCGTCCATCTGGCTGCCGAGCGAAGCCGGGTCGATGTCGAGCCGTTCGAGCAGTTGCAGATAGAACTTCTTTTCGATCGGCGCCACCGAGAGATACTTGCCGTCCGCGCATTCGTACACTTGATAGAAGTGCGCGCCCGAGTCGAGCATGTTGCTGCCGCGCTCCGCGTTCATCATGCCCGCTTCGCGCAAGCCGACGAGCACGGTCATCAACGATGCGACACCATCGACGATCGCGGTGTCCACCACCTGCCCCACGCCCGACGCGCGCGCTTCGAATATGCCTGCGAGAAGGCCCAGCGCGAGATAAAGCGATCCGCCCGCGTAGTCGCCGATGACGTTAAGCGGGATCGAAGGCGCCTCACCGCGCGGACCAATGGCGTTCAACACGCCCGTAACGGCGATGTAGTTGAGATCATGTCCCGCGTTCTGCGCGAGCGGGCCGTCCTGTCCCCAACCCGTCACGCGGCCATAGACCAGGCGAAAATTGCGCGTCATGCAAGCGTCGGGCCCGAGGCCCAGGCGCTCGGTGACGCCCGGTCGAAAGCCTTCGATCAACGCATCCGCCTTCTCGACGAGGTCGAGCACGAGCTCGCGCCCCGCCGGGTCCTTCAGATCGACGCGAATCGACTTGCGATTCCTGAGCGCCACGTCGTACTCGATGGGACGCGGCAGGCCGTTCCCCGAAGGTTCCTTCCGATCGACGCGTATCACTGTCGCACCGAGATCGGCGAGCAGCATCGCGGCCACGGGGCCGGGGCCGATGCCCGCCAGTTCGACGATTCGCACACCCGCTAACGGTCCCACTTCGATTCCCTCCTAGATGACGCCCGCCTTGAACAGCTCATCGATCTCGCTCTTCGACAGATTCAGCAAACCGCCGTACACGGCTTCGTTCGCCGAGCCGAGCTCGGTCGCGGGCTGGTCGAACTGCGCCTTGAACTTCGAGAACTGAATCGGCATGCCCATGCCGACCGCGCCGATGTCGCCGAAACGCGGATGCTGCAGGTTCATCACCGCGCCGCTTTCGTGCAGACGCGGATCGTGCAGCACTTCATCGGGACGACGCACGCGCGCGCACGGCACCGAGCGCTTCTCGAGCAGCTCGCGAACGACTTCGTCCGACGTATGCCGCTCGGTCCAGTGCTGGATCATCGCGTTCAGTTCGGCCGCATGCTTCACGCGCGCACCGCGATGCATGAAACGCGCGTCCTCCAGCAGATGCAACTGGTCGAGCGCATCGAGCAGGCCGCGGAACCAGTCGCCATGCACCGCCGCGATAGCGACGTGACCGTCCTTCGTCGGATACACGCCGAAAGGAACGAGGCGGTCCTGGAAGTTTCCCGTGCGCATCGCGTATCCCGCCTTGCCGAACACGTCGAAGTGCTCCTCGGCGATCCACGATGCGAGGCAATCGAGCATCGACACCTTCACATGCTGTCCCTCGCCCGTCCTGCCGCGATAGATCAGCGCGGAGAGAATGCCGTTGACCGCATAGAGCGGAGCCAGTAGATCGGCGACGGGCAGGCCGCAGCGCGTGGGCGGCCCGTCGGCGACGCCGGTGACTTCCATGAGGCCGCTCAAGGCCTGCACGATGATGTCCATCCCTTTCAGGCCGGGATACGCGCTCGGTTCGCCCAGCGCCTTGATCGACGCATAGACGATCTTCGGGTTGCTCCGCTTCACGCTTTCATAGTCGACCCCCAGCCGCGCGGTGGCGCCCTCGCTCATGTTCTCGATGACGACATCGCACTGCTTCGCGAGGTTCATGAAAATCTCGCGTCCGCGTTCGCTCTTGAGATCGAGCGTGATGCTGCGCTTGTTGCGCGCGCGGTTGAGGATGGTGAGCGACACTTCGTCGTCGGCCCGCGCGCCGAAATTGATTCCGTCGCGGCCGACGAACGGCGGATTCGTGCGCGCGAGATCGCCGCCACCGGGCGCCTCGATGCGGATCACGTCCGCGCCGAGCGCGCCGAGCAACATCGAGCCGTAAGGGCCGGCGAGCGCCACCGTCATGTCGAGCACGCGAATGCCTTCGAGCGGCCTTGATATCGATTCAGCCATCTTCGTCTCCCTGAATCTCCATGCGTTCTTTTAGTAGGACTTCGGCAGACCGAGCACCTTGTTGGAGATGAAGTTCAGCACCATCTCCTGCGAGATGGGCGCGAGCCTCAACAGCCGCACCTCGCGCCACAGACGTTCGACGTGATACTCCTTCGCATACGCGAAGCCGCCGTGCGTCTGCATCGCCTGATCGCATGCGCGGTAGCCCGCATCGGCGCCGAGGAACTTCGCGGCATTGGCTTCCGCGCCGCACGGCTTGTGCGCGTCATACAGCGCGGCCGCGCGCAGCCCCATGATTTCGGCGGCCTCGAGCCGCATCCAGTTTTCCGCGAGCGGATGCGCGACCGCCTGGTTCTTGCCGATCGGCCTGTCGAAGATCACGCGCGTATTCGCATACTCGACGGCGAGATCCAGCGCTGCCCGTCCGATGCCGATCGCCTCCATGCCGACGACGATGCGCTCCGGGTTCAAGCCGTCCAGCAGATAGCGGAAGCCCTGCCCCATTTCGCCGACGACATCGTCATCCGCCACTTCGAGACCGTCGATGAACACTTCGTTCGAGTCCACCGCGGCGCGGCCCAGCTTGTCGATCACGCGCACGTCGCAATGCTTGCGGTCGAGGTCGGCGAAGAACAGCGTCATGCCGTCGAGCGGACGCGCCTCGTCGCGCGGCGACGTGCGTGCGAGCAGCAGAATCTTCGTTGCGTTCTGCCCGTTGGTCGTCCACACCTTCTGACCGTTGATGACCCAGCGGTCGCCCTTTTTCTCCGCTCGCGTGCGGATGCGCGAGGTATCCACGCCCGAAGTCGGTTCCGTCACACCGAAGGCCATCAGCATTTCGCCGCGCGCAAGCAACGGCAGATACTTGCGCTTCATCTCTTCGGAGCCGTGGCGCAGGATCGGCTGCGGCGGGAACACGTAGAAATGAATCGCCGATGCGCCGCTCATGCCTGCGCCCGAGGCGCCGATTTCGTTAAGCATCACGGCGGCTTCGGTCACGCCGAGTCCCATGCCGCCGTATTCCTCGGGCATCAGAATGCCCATCCATCCGGCTTCCGCGAAGGCCTTCACGAAGTCCCACGGATACTTCTCGTTCTTGTCGCACTCGCGCCAGTATGCGAGGTCGAATTTGCGCGCGAGCGTGCGCGCCGCGCGCCGCACGTCGTTCAGATGCGCTTCGCGTTCTTCCTGTACCGCGCTCGTCATGGTCGCCTCACTCATGGTCGTTTTCCTTGCCTACTGCGCCGGACGAAGCAGCATCAAGCCGACGCGCACTGCCTCGCACACGACTTCGTCGTGCTGGTTCAGACCGATATGCCTGAAGGTCACGATGCCCGAATCGTTGCGGCTCTTCGACAGCCGCGCGTTGACGATCTGCGTGCGCACGTGGATGGTGTCGCCGTGAAAGACCGGCTTCGGAAACTTGATCTCCTGGAAGCCGAGATTGCCGAGCGTCGTGCCGAGCGTGGTTTCCTGAACCGTCACGCCCGCGATCAGCGCGAGCAGGAACATGCTGTTCACGAGGCGCTGGCCGTAGATCGTGTTCTTGCAGTATTCGGCGTCGATATGCAGCGGCGCGCAGTTATAGGTCATTGCGGAGAAGAGGACGTTGTCCGTCTCCGTCACCGTCCGGCGAATGGCGTGCTCGATGACGAGCCCTTCCTTGCAGTCTTCAAAATAGAGTCCAGCCACGATTCACTCCTCCAGATACGTCGAGTCTTCACTTGTTGTAGGCACGCGCCAGTTCGATGATTTCCCGCGCCGTCTTCGCATGGGCGATGTCGATGTGCTCGCCGTCGTAGATCGTCGACGCACGGCCTTCCGCCTGCGCCTTGTCGAGCGCCGCGATCATGCCTTCGTAGAACGCGACTTCATCGGCTGACGGGCTATAGACTTCATTCGCCGTCGCGACATTCGACGGATGCAGCAGCAATTCGCCCGTCATGCCGAGCGCGCGGTCCTTCAGCGCGGATGCACGCAGGCCGTCCAGATCGCGCACCTGTTGCCACACGCCGCCGATCGGCAGCTTGCCCGCCGCGCGCGCGGCCATTACGGCGCGCGACTTGAAATAGAGGCTCTCGCGTCCTTCCGGCGACCAGACATAGCCGAGCGCGCGCGCCACGTCCGCGTTCTTCGCCGTCGCGCCGACCAGCGCCGATACGCGTTCGCGCAACGCGATTTCATAGGCGAAGTGCAGCGCGCGCGCCGTCTCCAGCAGCGGAACCACGCGCGTCGTGCCGATCTCCGCGCCATTGCGATACTCGGCTTCCGACAGCATCATCGACACGCAGTCGACGTCCTCCGGGCCGCACGGCTTGGAGATCACGATGCCTTCCACGTGCGGACCGACGACCGCGAGAATGTCGTCGAAGTCGTACAAGTGCGGGCTGCGATTGATCCGCACGAAGGTCCGCTGCTTCTGTTCCGCGAGCCACGCGAGCTTCGATTTGACGATCTCGCGGGCCTCCTTCTTGGCGTCCATCGGGACGCTGTCCTCCAGGTCGAGGATCAGCGCGTCGGCTTTTGAATCGATCACTTTCTCGATCCAAGTCGGCTTGTTGCCGGGAACGAACAGGAACGATCTGATCGGCTTCATCGGGGTAGGCGTCTTCATCTCCATAGTGTTCCTAACTATTTATTGTTTCAGGGTGCGCATCGGGTTCGGCACGGGAAGGGAAAAGGGGGCGCTTCGTCAGGCGCCGCGGTTATTCGAATTCCTTGGATACATGCTACGAAGAGCCGGCTCCAACAGCAATTTCGCAGTGGCGAAGCGGAGGTTCTTGTTTTGCGAATGCGCCGGGGAACGGCTTGTGGAAAAGGGTTCGCGCGCGAAGTATTCATCAGATGTTTCGGCGAAGCACGCGGAGAGAAACGCTTGGCGCGCACGCGTTCCGTAGTTCGAAAGCGGCAAGGAACGACGATGGGTTGCACGCTGTGCGCGTCACGCACGAAAGACTGAAACACGCGCATTCGAAGTACGGAACGAATGCGCGCCCCTCGTTGCCCCCGGTGCGCGCACGCTGCAACATGAGGAAGCGGCTTCGCTTGCCGCTTCATTCGCACGGAAATGCTACTCGCGAGGACGAAAATGAAACGAGGCGCGCGCCTTCCCGGTACACCTGATCCCATGCACATCTGGAGCGGCGCGGACGGATTGCGCATCGCCGGCGATTCGTGGGGCGATCCGAGTGATCCGCTCGTCGTACTGCTGCATGGCGGCGGTCAGACGCGGCATGCCTGGGGCGGCACGGGTGAATTGCTCGGCACGTCCGGCTATCACGCGGTCGCGTTCGACGCGCGCGGCCACGGCGATTCCGACTGGTCTCCCGAGGGCGACTATAGCCAGGACGCTTTCGTGCGCGATCTTCGATGTGTGCTCGACGCGCTCGGCGCGACGTGCCCGACGCTCATCGGCGCTTCGCTCGGCGGAGGCACGAGTCTCGTGTCGGTCGGGGAGGAGCACGTCGAGGCGAACGCCCTCGTGCTCGTCGATATCGTGCCCAGTACGGAAGCGGCCGGTGTCGCGCGCATACGCACGTTCATGGGACAGAAGCCCGATGGCTTCGCGTCGCTCGAGGAAGTTGCGGATGCAATCAGTGCATATCAGCCGCAGCGCCGCCGCCCGGATAATCTCGACGGCCTCGCGAAGAACGTGCGCCTGAGCGACGACGGCGTCTATCGCTGGCATTGGGACCCGCGCTTTCTCGCGTATCCGCGCGATCTCGGCGAGCGGCGTCGGCGGCTTTCCGCGAGCGCACGCAAGCTTGCGGTGCCCACGCTGCTCGTGCGCGGCGGCAGTTCGGACGTCGTCTCCGAAGAAGGCGTGCGTGAGTTCCTCGATCTCTGCCCTCAAGCGGAATACGTGAACGTCGCGCAGGCCGGCCACATGGTGGCGGGCGACCGCAACGACATCTTCGGCCATGCGACCATCGACTTTCTCGCGCGGCACGTGCCCGCATGAGCTATTCGCCGTTCACTGCGCAGGTTGCCTCCCCGCGTCCCCCCTTTCATTGACCGTCGGCTCGGCGACATGGTAGGTTTTTGTAATCGAACAAAACGACAAGAACAAGCAGACGCGCAGGAGGCGCCATGAACGGTCTCAGCATGCACATGCTCGTGCGCAGAGTGGACCTCTTCACATTGAAGCTCTTCCTTACCGCCATCGAGGAAGGGCAGATCGGCCGCGCCGCCGCGCGCGAGCACATTGCGCCATCGGCCGCCACCAAGCGCATTCAGGATCTGGAAGACCTCGCGGGCGTGAAGCTGTTCGAGCGCAATCCCAAGGGCGTGGTGCCTAGCGCGGCCGGCGAGATCTTCGCGCGCCATATCCGCGTGATGCTCGACAACCTGAACGACATGCGCCGCGAGATCACCGAGTTCGCGGACGGGGTGGGCGGCCGCGTGAGCATCAGCGCGCTGCGCATCATGATTCAGCAGTTCCTCGGCAAGGAGATCAGCAATTTCACACGGCGCTTTCCTCTGGTGAATGTCGCGCTGCGCGAAGACAGCAGCCCGAACGCGGTGCGCGCGCTGCTTGCGGGCGACGTGGACGTCGCGATATTCGTCGCCGATGATGCCGCCGGCAACGCCATGATCGACAGCATCGAGTACAAGCTCGACAGGCTCGTCGCCGTGATGCCGCTCGACCATCCGGCAAGCGCGCGTCACGCGCTCACCTTCGACGATCTCCTCGATCTCGATCTCATCAACTATCGCTCTTCCATCATGACGAAGCTTCGGCAGGTGGCGCAGCAGCGCGGCCGCGACTTGCACGTCAAGTATGAAGTCACGAGCGTGGAAGCCGCACGCAGCCTGGTAAGCGCGGGACTTGGCATCACCGTGCAGCCGGCCAGCATGTTGTCGATGGAAGACCGCGCGCAGCTTGCCACGGTATCGCTCGAAGGCGGTTGGGCGCAACGAATCTACTGCATCGGCACCTTGCATGATCATCCTCTTTCTCCGGCGGTCAAGGCGCTGATCGAACAACTGACGCTGCGCCTGGCGCCTGAGGATTTGAACGTGTCGGCCGATGCGCGGACTGCGCCTTGATGCGCTGATCCGACGTCACGCAAAACGGCCCGCGTAGGCGGGCCGCTTGCATTCCGGCGCGTGAATCACGCGCGCTAGGCCAGCGCCTTCGCTGCACGCTCCTCGGCGAGAATGCGCCGATAATGCCGCAACGACGAGAACAGCAGCCACGCGGTGATCGCCGCCGCGATCGGGCATACGATGCCGATCGAATAGCCGACCATCTTCGGATCGTGGAAAAACTTGTCCGTGACGAGCGCAATCGAAGTCGGCCCGAGTCCAAAGCCGATCAGTTGTCCGCTGAACGTGTAGAGCGCCGCAACCACGCCGCGCATCCGGCTCGGCGTGCCGCGCTGCATCGAGGCGGCCATGACGCCGGTCGGCAGGCTGGAAAAGAAGATCGCCGCCGCAGCCGCCGTCAGTGCGCCGAATGCGCCCGGCGCGAAGGGGATCGCCGCGCTCGCGACGAGCGTCGCCAGCAGCGAGAACGCGGCCGTGCGCAATGTCGCGTCTTCGTAGCCGCGCTTTTCCAGCAGCCGCGCAACCCACGGTCCGATGAGCACGCCCGCGGCGCCGAACGTCACGACGATCATCCCGAAACGAAAGCCCACCGCTGCGGGCGCGACGCCGTGAAAGCGAATCAGGAAGGACGGCAGCCACGAGGGAATGCCGAGCACGATCATGCCCAGCGTGCCGAGCGCGAGATAGATTCGCGTGTAGAACCCACGCCGCCGCCACAGGAAATCGACGGCCTCGCGAGTGGTGAACTTCCTGTCGTCCTCCACTGCGACGAGCGCCTGGGTTCGCTTGGGCTCGCGCACGGTCAGCACGATCAGCAGCGCCAGCAGGATGCCCGGCGCGCCGATCAGCACGAAAGCCATCTGCCAGACGTCGAGATTCTCGAGCAGCGGAATCTGCACGCGCACATGCCTGGCGAACGTGATGACCGCGCCGCCCGCGACCAGCGAGAAGCCGCCGCCCAGCAACGGCCCGAGCATGAAGATCGACATCGCGCGCGGCGTGCGGCGCGCGGAAAAGATGTCCGAGATGATCGACCAGCCGACAGGCAGCACACACGCCTCGCTCGCGCCCACGCCGAAGCGCGCGGCGAAAAGCTCGAAGTATGTGTCGGCACGTCCGCATAGCGCAGTGAAGATGCTCCACAGGCAGATGCCCGTGAGCAGAACATTGCGCCGGTTCGACATGTCGACCAGACGCCCGAACAAGGGCGCCGCCAGCAAGTAAGCGGATATGAACGCGAGCCCTTGAACGAGGCTCAACTGCGTATCCGATATCAGAAGCGAGCGCTTGATCGGATCGACAAGAAGGTTCAGCAATTGACGGTCGATATACGCCAGCGAAAACGACACCGTCAACATGATGAGCACGTACCACGACCGCGCGCCGTCGCGCTCGGCGAGATTATCGGCGTGAGCGTCGACGCGAACGTCTTCGCCCAGCTCGCCGGAATCGGCTGCCTGAATGATGTTCCTCACGTCTTCTCCTGAAGGCCCCGATCGTCTGCGAGGCACGTGATGCTGCTTCGTCTCTGTTGCGGATGTCGAATCATTCGAATGGATTCGGCATTGCGTCACCTGAGCGGATCGAGCCGCATGCGCTTTGTGAGCTCATTAGATGAACAATCTCTCGCGAGATCAATTCGTCGCGCTGCGTCGATCCGTACTTTGGAAATGCCGCGTCGCGTCAGAACTTGTGGCGGATCGCGACGCGAATCGCGCTCTGGTGATTCGTCGTCGATGCCGTCAATTGATTGATGGACGCGACAGCGTCCCTGCCCGTCGAATCGGTTCCGCTCGCGTGCTGATACGTGCCCACGAAATAGAGGTCCGTGCGCTTTGAGAGGAAGTAGTCGACGCCGACCGACGCCTGGTTGTAGTGCGCGCCGCCCTTGCCATCGGCGCCGTCGTTGTTCGTATAGACGTACGCCGCACCGACGAGCAATGCCGGCGTGATCTGATACTTCGCGTTGACTTCGACGTTGTTGAACTTCGCCGTCCCGCTGATGCCGCCCGCGGGAACCGGACCGGACGACGTGTCGCCGAGATCGCGGAACTGCGTGTTCGAATACGTGGCACCGAGCGTGAATGCGCCGAACGTATAGGCCGCGCCCGCGCCGATCACCTGCAGCGTGCGCGCCGACGCGTAGCCGGATATCACCGGCGACGACCCGAAGTTCGAACCCGGCACGCCGCCCACCGTAGGCGCAACGGTGCCTCCATCGCCGTAGAACGACGTATTCGGGTTGCGCACATTGAGGTAGCCGACGCCTGCATAGAGCGGACCTTGCGAATAGTTCGCGCCCACCGACCAGATCTGATTGCGCCCCACGCTTCCGGGCACGCCGCCCAACGAATAGACGCCGCTTGCCGTCACGCCGTGGAACGTCGGGCTCGTGTATTTGATCGCGTTGTTGGTGCGGTTCGTATTGTTGAAGTTGTCGTTGTCGGAGGGATGCGCGGCCATGTACCCACCCCATTGATCGCCGACTTCCAGAATGCCGAGATTGTCGACGACGGAATCGTATTGCCGCCCGAGGGTGAACGTGCCGTACGGACTCGTCACTCCGACATACGCTTGTCGCCCGAAGCCCAATCCGCCTTGCCCGAGCTTTCCGGTGTTGATGTCGAAGCCGTTCTCGAGCACGAAGATCGCACCGAATCCCCCGCCGAGATCTTCCTGCCCGCGAAGGCCCCAGCGGCTTCCGTTCAGCACGCCGCTGGTCAGATTGTAGAGATGACTGCCGCCCGCGTTGCTGTTGTAGTTGAACCCTTCGTCCAGAATCCCGTATAGCCGTACGCTGCTCTGTCCATAAGCCGCGCCGCTGACGAATCCTGCCGCCGCGCAAAGCGCAATCGCCTTTCTCATCGAATGTCTCCAAAGTTGTTTTGAGTTTATTTGCAGCAAAAGTCTGGCTAATTCGCTTCGTATGTCTAATCTTCCAGCAATGAGAGAGGCTCTGTACAAACCTCTTTCAGCCATGAAGCGGACTTCCGCGCGCCATGTCGTCGCAACGCTTCGCCATTAGATTGCCGGTGTCACACACCGTCAATGCAATGCGCTGGTCGAATCCGTACTTCGAAAGCCGTGTCATTTCAGAGCCCGTCATACGCGTGATGACCCTTACGGGTTCCCCCGCATCGGGCACGCGCAGGCATCGGGTCGGGAGGAAGTATGATGAGCGAACGACCAACCATCCCGCTCCAGCCCCATGCTCCCGTCAGGTGACTCGTACGAAGCCGTCGCATCGCAATTCGAATGGCGCATTCCCGCGCGCTACAACATCGCACAGGACGTGTGTGACAAATGGGCGGATGGCTCGGACCGTCTTGCGCTCATCGTCGAGGCCGCCGACGCTTCGCAGAAGCGCTATACCTTCGACGACCTCAAACGCCTCTCCAACCGCTTCGCCAATGCAATGAAAGCGCAGGGCGTCACGCGCGGCGATCGCGTCGCCATCTTCGTGCGGCAGTCGGTCGAGGCGGCGATCGCGCATGTCGCGGCGTATCGGATGGGCTGCATCGCCGTGCCGCTGTTTGCGCTCTTCGGCATGGACGCGATCGAGTTCCGTCTCGCGCATTCGGGCGCGAGGGCCGTTATCACCGACGCGGAAGGCGCCGCGAAAATCGCGCAGATCCGCGGCGCATTGCCCGACCTGCATCACGTCTTTACCACCGACGCGAATTTCTGGCCCGCCATCGAAGCCGCGTCCGACGATGAAACCCTCGTCGACACCGCCGCCGACGATCCGGCCGTCGTCATCTACACGTCGGGCACGACGGGCAAGCCGAAGGGCGCGCTGCACGGGCATCGCATCCTGCTCGGACATCTGCCGGGCGTGGAGATGTCGCAGCAATGCTTTCCGCTCGACGCCACGCTGTTCTGGACGCCTGCGGACTGGGCGTGGATCGGCGGGCTGTTCGATGTGCTCATGCCGTCGTGGCATCACGGCGTTCCGGTGCTCGCGCGCCGTTTCGACAAGTTCGACGGCGAATCCGCGTTCGAACTGCTCGCGCGCAACAAGGTAAGCCATACGTTCCTGCCGCCGACCGCGCTCAAGATGATGCGCGCGACGCCCGGTGCGAACCGCGAAGGCCTCGCGCTGTGCTCGGTAGCGAGCGGCGGCGAATCGCTCGGGGAAGAGCTGCTGTCGTGGGGGCGCGCGATGCTCGGCGTCACGATCAACGAGTTCTACGGACAGACCGAGTGCAACATGGTGCTGTCGTCGTGCGAGAAATGGTTCGAGCCGCGCAACGGGTCGATCGGCAAGGCGGTGCCGGGGCATCGCGTGGCGATCGTCGACGACAATGGCGTGCCGCTGCCCAACGGAACGCCAGGTCATATTGCGATCGAAAAGCCCGATCCGGTGATGTTCCTCGGCTACTGGCGCGACGAAGCCGCGACCGCACATAAGTTTCGCGGCGACTTCCTGCTGACGGGCGACCTCGGCACGCTCGACGACGATGGCTTCTTCCGCTTCATCGGCCGCGACGACGACGTCATCACGAGCGCGGGCTACCGCATCGGGCCAGGACCGATCGAGGACTGTCTGATCCGGCATCCGGCCGTGCGCTTCGCGGCGGCGATCGGCGTGCCGGATGCGAAGCGCACGGAGATCGTGTGCGCGGTCGTCGTGCTCAACGATGGCTTCGAACCCGGCGATGCGCTGGTCCGCGAATTGCAGGAACATGTGCGCACACGGCTCGCGGCGCACGAATATCCGCGCGAAGTGCGCTTCGTCTCCGAACTGCCCATGACTGCGACGGGCAAGGTCATTCGCAAGTCGCTGCGCGCGCAGTTCACGCCGGGGACGAACTAGACCGTCGCTGTGCAGCAAGCGCGTCACGGAGAGAGCAAATGGGCTTGAAACATGCACTCGCGCTTGCGAGCCTGATGCTGGCCTGCGCGTCATCGATGGCCGCGAGCCTCGTGATCAATGTCGGGGGCGACCGCTCCCTCACGACCGAGCAGCTGCTCGCGCGTCCCGACGTCGCAACGATCCGCGTTCCGAACGACGTCACCTTTCGCGGCACGATGACGTACCGCGCGGTGCCTTTGCGCGCGCTGCTCGCCATCACGCAATTGCCCGCCGACAAGGAGCTTCAGATCACCGCCGCCGATGGCTTCGTCACGCATCTGCCGTCGAATCTCCTCTTCGGCGATGGAAAGAAGCGCGCGGAACCGTGGCTCGCGATCGAATCGCCGGACGAGCCGTGGCCGCGCGTGCCGGGCAGCGGCGATATCGGTCCGTTCTATGTCGTGTGGATCGATCCGGCCTTGTCGGGTGTGACGAACGAGCAATGGCCCTTCAAGGTCGATGCGATCCGCATCGCGCCGACGCTCACCGCGCGCTGGCCGCAAATCGCGGCCGACCAGAGCGTGCCCGCCGCTTCGCCCGTTCGCCGCGGTCAGACCGTGTTCGCGACGCAGTGCATGGTTTGCCACAAGATGAATGGGGCCGGCGATGCGTCGATGGGCCCGGATCTGAATCTCCCGCACAACCCGACCGAATATTTCCAACCGTGGGTGCTGAAGTCGTTCATCCGCAATCCGAGGTCGATCCGCGCGTGGCAGGACATGAAAATGCCGGGCTTCGACCGGAACGCCATCAGCGACACCGACGTCGACGCGGTCATCGCCTATCTCGGCTACATGGCGAAACGCCGGAAGTAAGTACGGCTCTACGGGAAATCCCCACGTTTCATCGCGCGAACATTGCATACAATGTTTCCGTCAACCGCCTGAAACGGGGCAGCAGTGCCGCATAGCCAGAGCGCTTTGCATACAATTCCGTCCGAACCGGCGCGTTCGGCGGACGACGTCTACATCGCCATCAAGGACGCGCTGGCCGGCGGCCAGTACGGCGCGGGCCAGTACTTGCGCGAGGAGCAGCTCGCCAAAAGCCTCGGCGTGAGCCGCACGCCGGTGCGCGAAGCCTTGCGCCGGCTCGATGCCGAGGGCTGGGTCGAAACGCGCCCTAACTACGGCGTACGCGTGAAGGCCTGGACCTTGCAGGACGCGCGCGAGATCTTCGAGGCGCGGCTTCTGATCGAGCCCTATCTCGCCGGGCGCGCGGCGCTGTCGATCGGCGCGCCGGACATCGCGCGCCTGAAGACGCTCGCCGCTGCGATGCTCGCAATCACGCAGCGTCCGTCGACACCCGAATCCTGCGAAGCGTGGTTCGTCGCGAACGGCGAATTCCACGCGATCATCACGGCCGCCGCGAACAACGCGCGCCTCGACCGCTCGCTCAAGTCGATGAAGGAGACGCCGCTCATCAAGTGGACCTTCGACACCTATAGCGACGACGACCGCGAGCGCAGCGCGCGCCAGCATCTCGAAATCGTTCTTGCGCTCGAACAGCGCAACGCCGCGTGGGCGGAAGCCGCCACGCGCTGCCACATTCTCGCCGCCGAAAAGGCGGTGCTCGATCGCCACGACAGGGAGCATCCCGCCTCCGCCTGAGTCGCGGCGCTTCGGGCAGCAACGGCATTACGAACCGTCATTGGACAGTCGCGCGAGCGACGCTGGAGACACGATATGCTGAGCACGGATGGCACGACCATAAGCACCGTAAGCGCCGGTCCGCGACTGGACCGGCTGCCCATCTCCGGCTTTCACAAGCGCGTGCTGTGGCTGATCGGCGCGGGCATGTTCCTCGATTCGTTCGACATCTATCTCGCGGGCGGCGTGCTCGGCGCGCTCGCCAAGACCGGCTGGTCGACGATGCATCTGAACGCCGCGTTCCTCTCGTCGACGTTCGTCGGCATGTTGATCGGCGCGTTCACGGCAGGCGTGCTCGGCGACGCGAAAGGCCGCAAATTCACGTATCAGTTCAATCTCGCCGTATTCGGCCTCGCGTCGATCGCGGGCGCGTTCGCGCCGAACATGACGTGGCTCATCGTGTGCCGCTTCTTCATGGGCCTCGGGCTGGGCGCGGAGATCGTCGTGGGCTATGGATCGGTCGGCGAATTCATGCCGCCCGCCGTGCGCGGCAAGTGGTCGGCGTATCTGTCGCTCATCACGAACTCGGCGCTGTTCTTCTCGACGTTCCTCGGCTATCTCATCATCCCGACGATCGGCTGGCGCGCAATGTTCGCGATCGTCGGGATCGGCGCGATGATCGTGTGGATCATCCGCAAGAAGATGCCCGAATCGCCGCGCTGGCTCGAATCCAAAGGCCGCTACGACGAAGCCGAAGCGATCCTGCGCGCCGCCGAAGAAGAATCCGCCCGCCGTGCGCCGCTGCCGCCCATCGCCGACGCGCCGCGCACGGTGACGAAGAAAACCACGCTGCTCGAACTTTTCGCGCCCGCACAGCTTCGCCGCATGTTCGTATCGATCATCGTGCAGGTCTCGATCAACATGGTGATCTACGGCTTCATCGTATGGGTGCCGACGTTCCTGATGAAGCAAGGCATCGGCATGGCGTCGTCGCTCGGCTATTCGACGCTGATGTCGCTCGGCGGACCTGCGGGCGCGCTCGTCGGCGTGCTGATCGCAGACAGGATCGGGCGCAAGAACGGGCTCATCGCGGTGTCGGCGCTCGCGGCGGTGATCGGCTGGCTCTACGGGCATTCGACGGGGGTCGAAACGGCGACGCTGCTCGGCTTCCTGCTCTTCACGCTCACCTATCTGATGGTCGCGCTCGGCATCGCGACCTACATTCCCGAGCTCTTCGCCACCGAGAACCGCATGCGCGCGAACGGCATCGCGGGCTGCGCAGGGCGCATCACGGGTATTTTCGCGCCGCAGCTCGTCGTCGTGATGTACGCAACAGGCGGCGTGAAGGACGTGCTGTCGATGATCATCGGCGCGCTCGTCGTCATGGCCGTCGTGCTCGCGGTGTTCGGCATCGAGACGAATCGCCGCTCGCTGGAAGACATCGCGCCTTCGCCCGACACCGGCGAAGCGCTCGCGACGTCATCGCTCTCGCACGAATCACAACGTTGAATCCTTCACTTCGCACACACGGGACACCTCATGAGCGTTTCACATGAAAGCAAGCGTCAGGCGTTGAAAGCGCGGTTCGCGCGCAAGGAGATCGTCACCGCGCCCGGCATCTTCGACATGATCTCCGCGAAGATGGCCGACTCGATGGGCTTCGATTGCCTCTACATGACGGGACTCGGCACGGTCGCGTCCTACCTGGGACTGCCGGATGCGGGGCTCGCCACGTACACCGACATGCTCGATCGCGTCGCGGCGTTTTGCGGCGGCACGAAGACGCCGATGATCTGCGATGGCGACACGGGCTACGGCGGTCTGCTCAACGTCGCGCATACGGTGCGTGGTTACGAACAGGCGGGAGCGGCGGGCATTCAGCTCGAAGATCAGGAATTTCCCAAGAAATGCGGCCACACGCCGGGGCGGCGCGTGATCGCGCCCGAGGAGATGGTGCGCAAGATCAAGGTCGCGGTGGAAAGCCGCGGAGACAGCAATTTCCAGATCGTCGCGAGAACCGATGCCCGTACGTCACTCGGCCTCGACGAAGCGCTGCGGCGCGGCGAGGCTTATGCGAAGGCCGGCGCGGATGTGCTGTTCATCGAATCGCCGGAAAGCGTGGCGGAACTGGAGACGATCGGGCGCACGTTCGACATGCCGCTGCTCGTCAACGTGGTCGAAGGTGGAAGGACGCCGCAGCTTGCGCCGGAAGAATTGCAGAAGCTCGGCTTTTCGCTGGCGATCTATCCGGCTTCGGGTTTTCTCTCCGTCGCGAAGGCGCTCAAGGACGTGTACGGCGAGATTCTCGCCCGCAAAGGCACCGAAGGCGCTTCCGGTGCGATGTATCCGTTCCCGGAGATGTGCGAGCTGATGGGCTTCCCGGAAGTCTGGGCGTTCGATCGGGCGCATGCGGACTGACCGCTTCGAATGGCCTGCGTTTCGCGCAGTCGAAACTCAAGCCACCGCCGCCACGCAATCGATCTCGATGTCGAAGCCGCCCGGCCACGCCGGAACGTTGATGAAAATGCGTGCGGGAGGGTTCGCTCCGAAGAAGCGCGCGTAGACCGCGTTGACGGTGGGAAACGCATCGACGGACGTGCAATAGACGTTGCACTTCAACACCTGATCCAGCGACGAGCCCGCGGTCTCGACGCACAGCTTCAACTGCTCGAGAACCAGCTCGGTCTGCCGTTCGATGCCTGCATTCGCAACGACTTCTCCCGTCGCCGGATCGAAGGGCGGAAAGCCGGACACGTAGACCGTGTCGCCGTGACGCGTGACGGCCGAGGTCGGCGCCTTGAACCGTTCGAGCCAGGTCGAAAGCGGTTCGACGCGGATGATTTCACGAGCCATGTTCATGGTCTCCCTTGAAATGAGGAACTATGCGCGCTCGTCGAATATTCCGTTGAGATCGTTGCCCGCCGCCGCATCCTTGAATCCATCGAAACGCCCGTCGGCGAGCCCTTGCGCCGCGCGGATGAACCCGCCCCACGCGGCGCGCGCGAGCCCTCCGCCGACGCTCACGCGCCGCACGCCGAACGCGGCGACGTCGCTCAAGGTGAACTCCGATACGCCGCCGATCAACAGATTCACCGGCTTCGGCGCGACCGCCTTCACCACGGCTTCAATCTGCTCGCGCGTCTTGATGCCGGGCGCATAGAGACAATCCGCGCCCGCGTCGGAATAGGCCTTGAGACGCGCGATCGCGTCGTCGAGATCGGGCTTGCCCGCGAAGAAATTCTCCGCGCGGCCGACGAGCAAGGTATCGCCGCCGCTTTCATCGATCGCGCGCCGCGCCGCCTTCATGCGCTCCACGGCGATATCGACCGGAAACAGGGGCGCCGATGCATCGCCGGTCGAATCCTCGATCGACAAGCCCGCGACACCCGTTTCCACCGCGAGCCTCACGCTGTGCGCGACTTCATCCGGCGTCGCGCCGAAGCCGTTTTCGAAGTCCGCGTTCACCGGCAAGCCGGTCGCCTCGACGATCTCGCGCAAATGAGCGAGCACGAGATCACGCGTGACGTGATTGTCCGCCCGGCCTTTGGACCATGCGAAGCCGGAGCTCGTCGTCGCGAGCGCCTTGAAGCCCAGCGTTTCCAGATAGCGCGCGGACCCGACATCCCACGGATTCGGCAACATGAAGCAACCGGATTCGTGCAGCGCACGAAAAGCGGCGCGTTTCCCGGCGACGGTGCGAGGCATGGCGGTCTCCTGTCGATGAACGATCGAGTCAAGCGTAGACGATACGCGATTAGCCGCAAACGCGTGCGTCATCCGAGCGTGCGGATGGAATTGCTGATGCTGCGCGCGCATTCGATCACCGCGGGCGCGAGCCGCTGCTCCGCTTCGGCCAGTGTCCAGCGGCTCGTCGGCGCGACGACGTGCACCGCCGCGACCGGCCGCCGCTCGCCGTCGAGCACGGGCGCGGCGATCGTCATGTCGCCGAGAAACAGTTCCTCGCGATTGGTCGCATAGCCGTTGCGGCGCGCCTTCTCCAGAATCGCTTCGAGCTTGCCGGGGTCCGTCTCCGTGTACTGCGTATGCGCGATGCGCTCGCTGGCATCGATGATCGCGCGTGCTTCATCGACCGGCAGCGCGCTCAGATAGGCGCGACCCGAGGCCGTGCAATACATCGGAATGCGGCTTCCGATGGGCATGTGAATGGGCACGAACTTCATGCAGACGAAACGCGCGACGTAGAGCATCTCGTCGCCGTCGGGCTCGGTGAGATTGCAGGTCTCGCCTGCCACGTTGGTGAGCTCGGAGAGAAACGGATTCGCGACGTCGATTACCGTGTCCGCCGCGAGATAGTTGTAGCCGATCTGCATCACGCGCGGCGTCAGTTGATAGCGCTTCGTGCGCGGATGCTTCCTCACGTAGCCGAGCTTCTCCAGCGTGTAGATCATGCGCTGCGCGCTGCTCTTCGTGATGCCCGCCGCCTCCGCGAGTTCGGGCAGGCTCATCGTGCGCCGCTGCGCGGAAAACGAGCGCAGCACCGCGATGCCCTTCTCCAGCGACTGGTTGAAGAGCGCATCCGCCGTTTCGCCGCCAGTGTCCTCGGTCGGCTCGTCGTTCATGAAAATCCCAATTGTGATTGTCCCCGAATTGAAACTAGCATATCGATATTCGATACGCAAAGTTTGATGTTCGATTTTTTTGACTCGCATATCATGCAGCCATGTGGTCTGCGGTTTCGATTTCAATCATCGGGAGAAAGCCTCATGATTCGAGCACTGAAGCGTATTGCGGCCGGTCTGACCGCCGGATGGATCATCGCAGCGGCGCCCGCCGCGTTCGCCGAAACCACGTACACGGTCGGCTCCACCGCCACCGGCGTGCCGTTCACCTTCCTCGACGTGAAGAGCAACGAGATCCAGGGCCTGCTGGTCGATGCCATCAGCGCAACGGGCAAGGCCGCCGGCTTCGACGTGAAGGTGCAGCAGACCACGTTCTCCGCGCTGATTCCCTCGCTCACGACGAAGAAGATCGACATCATTTCCGCCGCGATGCTCAAGACGCCCGCGCGCGAGCAGGTCGTCGATTTCTCGGACACGGTCTATAGCTACGGCGAAGGCCTCATCGTACGCGCGGACGACAAGGGCAAGTACACGTCGATGGACGATCTGAAGGGCGAAGTCGTGGGCGCACAGGTGGGGACCGCATTCGTCGATGCGCTGAACAAGAAAGGCATCTTCAAGGAAGTGCGCACCTACGACTCCGTCGCGGACATCATGCGCGACGTCGCGCTCGGCCGCATCAAGGCGGGCTTCGGCGATCACCCGATCGTCGCGTATCAGTTGCAGAAGAACCCGAATCCGCAATTGCGCCTGGTCGAAGGCTACAAGCCGGAGGTCACGGGACAAGTGTGCTTCGTCGTCAGAAAGGGCGACAAGGAAACGCTCGACAAGCTCAACGCGGGCATCAGGAAGATCAAGGCCGACGGCGAACTCGCGCAGATCATCAAGAAGTGGCAGGAGGAATGACGCGGCATTGAAGGAAGCACCGTCATGTTCATTCAGAACGCGCTCGACTTCCTGCCGATCCTGCTCAAGGGCGCGGTCGTCACGATCGAGATCACGATCTGCTCGTTCATCCTGAGCACGCTCATCGGGCTCGCGCTCGCGCTGATGCGGGTGTCGGCGAACAAGGCGCTCTCGAATCTCGCGGCGCTCATCGTCAACGTGATTCGCGGGCTGCCGATCATTGTGCAGCTCTTCTACATCTACTTCGTGCTGCCCGATCTCGGCGTGCAATTGAGCGCGTTTCAGGCGGGTTTCATCGGTCTCGGGATCGCGTACAGCGCGTATCAGGCGGAGAACTTTCGCGCGGGCATTCAGGCGATCGATCGCGGGCAGATCGAGGCGGCGCAGTCCATCGGCATGAAGGGCGGGCTCATCATGCGGCGCGTGGTGCTGCCGCAGGCGTTTCGCATCGCGTTGCCGCCCTATGGCAATACGCTCGTGATGATGCTCAAGGACTCGTCGCTCGCCTCGACCATCACCGTCGCTGAAATGACGCGCGCGGGGCAGCTGATCGCGTCGTCGACGTTCCAGAACATGACCGTGTTTACGCTCGTCGCGCTGCTCTATCTCGCGTTGAGCCTGCCGCTCGTCTATGCGCTGCGGGTGCTCGAACGTCGACTCACGCTCAGGAAACGCACGCGAGGCAAGCGATGATCGATATCGACGCCATCCACAAGCGCTTTCACGATCAGGAAGTGTTGAAGGGCGTGAGCCTCAAGGTCGACGCGGGCGAAGTCGTGTGTCTGATCGGTCCTTCGGGATCGGGCAAATCGACGCTGCTTCGCTGCATCAACGGGCTCGAAAGCCATGACGCGGGCACGATCACCGTCGAAGGCGAGCGCGTCGATGCGAAGAGCAAACGCATTCACGAATTGCGCACGCATGTCGGCATGGTGTTTCAACGCTTCAATCTGTTTCCGCATCGCACGGCGCTGGAAAATGTCTGCGAAGGGCCGCTCTACGTGAAAAAGCAGCCGCGCGATGCGGTGCGCGAGCACGCGCGTCAGCTGCTGAAGAAGGTGGGGCTGGCGCATCGCATCGATGCATATCCCGACGAGCTTTCCGGCGGACAGCAGCAACGCGTCGCCATCGCACGCGCGCTCGCGATGGAACCGAAAGCCATGCTTTTCGACGAACCGACGTCCGCGCTCGATCCCGAACTCGTCGGCGAAGTGCTCGGCGTGATGCGCCAGCTCGCGCGCGACGGCATGACGATGATCGTCGTCACGCACGAAATGGGCTTCGCGCGCGAAGTCGCGGACCGCGTGTGCTTTCTTTATGACGGCACCATCTGCGAGGAAGGCCGCGCAGCGGACGTGCTGGAACGGCCGCAGCATCAGCGCACGCGTGACTTCCTTCGGCGAATGCTTGCCAACGGCGGGAGCGCGGACAAATGAACCAGCGTCAAACGACTTCCGCGCTGCCATTGCCGCCGTCGCTGTGGGCCGCGACCGCCGAGCCGCCCGTTCCCGCGCCGCCGCTCGCGGATTCGAAAGCGGTCGATGTCGCGATCGTCGGTGCGGGCTTCACGGGGCTTTCGTGCGCGCTGCATCTCGCGCAAGGCGGCATGTCCGTCTGCGTGATCGATGCGAACGAGCCCGGTTGGGGCGCATCGGGCCGCAACGGCGGACAGGTGATTCCAGGCCTCAAGTACGATCCCGACGAATTGCTTCGACGCTTCGGCAAGGAAGACGGCGAGGCGATCGTGCGGATGGTCGGCGGCGCGGCGGATAACGTGTTCAATCTCATCGAGCGTCATCGCATTTCCTGCGATGCGACGCGCAACGGCTGGATTCAGCCGACGCATTCCGAGAAGCTCATCGGCGTATTGCACGCGCGCGCGCGGCAGTGGCAGGCGCGCGGCGCGCCTGTCGAGTTGCTCGATCGCGCGCAATTGGCGAAGCGGCTCGGCACCCATGCGTATATCGGCGGCTGGATCGATCTGCGCGCGGGCAGCGTGCAGCCGCTCAGCTACGCGCGCGGTCTTGCGCGAGCGGCAATCGCGCACGGCGTCGCGATTCACGGCGCGACGCGCGCGACGAAGCTGGAGGCATCGGAAAGCGGCTGGCGCATCGATACCGCGCACGGGCCGCATATCCATGCGCGGCAGGTACTGCTCGCGACCAACGGCTACACGGACGGATTGTGGCCGCGGCTCGCGCAATCGCTGATCGCGGCGAACAGCTTCATCGTCGCGACCAAGCCGCTGCCTGACGAGATCGGCCAGCACATCTTGCCGGGGCGGGCGGTCGCTTCCGATTCGCGCCGCCTCCTGCTCTACTTTCGACGCGATGCCCACGGCCGCTTTCTGATGGGCGGACGCGGACCGTTTCGCGAGCCGCGCGATGCCGCCGACTGGGCGCATCTCGAACGCGCCGCGCGGCTTCTGTATCCGCAATTGAAAGGCGTCGAGTATGAATATCGCTGGGCAGGCCGCGTCGCCATCACGCGCGATTTTCTGCCGCATGTGCATCTGCCCGCGCCGGGACTGGCCATCGCATTGGGCTACAACGGCCGCGGCGTCGCGATGGCCACCACGTTCGGCAAGCATCTCGCCGCGCATCTCGCGGGCGTCGAGCGCGGCTGGCCCCTGCCGCCTGCTTCCATCGAGCCGATTCCGTTGCATGCGCTGCAGCGGTTCTATATCAGCGCCGGCGTCGCGTGGTATGCGCTGCTCGACGCGTTGTCCTGACCCTTTATCGAATCGCGTTCACTAAGTCTCTCTTAAGCAAGCGCCCACTACGCTTGAGCCTTTACTTTTCCATGAGAGACACCATGGAGCATGCAAAGAAGGCGCTCACCAAAGTTCCGGAAGTGACCCTCGTTTTCTGGATCATCAAGATCGCGGCGACGACGCTCGGCGAAACCGGCGGCGACGCACTCTCGATGTCGATGAATCTCGGCTATCTGATGAGCACGGTCATCTTCGCGGGCGTGTTCGCAGTCGCGGTGATTGCGCAGATCAAGGCGGAACGCTTCAACCCCGCGCTCTACTGGATCACGATCATCGCGACGACGACCGTCGGCACCACGCTCGCCGACTTCGCGGACCGGTCGCTCGGCATCGGCTACGCGGGCGGCAGCGCGATCCTGCTCGTGTCGCTGCTCGCGTCGCTCGCGGTGTGGCATCGCACGATGGGGTCGGTGTCGGTCGCGACCATCGCATCGCCGAAAGCGGAGGCGTTCTACTGGGTCACGATCATGTTCTCGCAGACGCTCGGCACCGCGCTCGGCGACTGGACCGCCGATAACGCGGGCTTCGGCTATACGGGCGCGGCGGTGATCTTCGGCGGGTTGCTCGTGCTGATCGTGATCGCGTACTACTTCACGGAGATCTCGCGCACCTTGCTGTTCTGGAGCGCGTTCATTCTGACGCGGCCGCTTGGCGCCGTAACCGGCGATTTTCTCGACAAGCCCGTCGCGAACGGCGGACTGGCGATGAGCCGCTATGGGGCATCGATCGCGCTCGTGATGTTCATCGTCATATGCGGCTTGCTGTTCAGGCAGCGGCCCGCGCGGGCGGCGCATTGAAGGCCATTGAAAGCAAAGCGGCGACCCCGAAGGGTCGCCGCTCGCTGCCACTTCAACTGCCGTTGCGGCTTACTTCTTCAGATCGAACCGATCGAGATTCATCACCTTGGTCCAGGCCGCGACGAAGTCCTTGACGAACTTCTCCTGCGCATCGGCGCTTGCATAGACCTCGGACAGCGCCCGCAGAACCGAATGCGAGCCGAAGATCAGATCGACGCGGCTGCCCGTCCACTTCCTCTGACCCGTCTTGCGATCGCGCCCTTCGAACACGTCCCGGCGTGACGAAATCGGCTGCCATTCCGTGTTCATGTCGAGCAGGTTGACGAAGAAGTCGTTGGTCAGAGTTTCCGGCCGGTCGGTGAAAACGCCGTGCGCGTTCTTCCCGGCCGAAACATTCAGCGCACGCAATCCGCCGACGAGCGCCGTCATCTCGGGAGCGGTCAGGGTCAGCAGTTGCGCCTTGTCGATCAAAAGCGTCTCGGCCGGAACCCGAATGCCCTCCTTGATGAAGTTGCGGAAGCCGTCGGCGACCGGTTCGAGCGCCGAGACCGAGAGCACGTCCGTCTTCTCCTGCGTGGCGTCCATGCGGCCCGGGGTGAACGGCACGGTCACTTTCTGACCGGCCTTCTCCGCCGCCTGCTCGATGGCCGCGCCGCCCGCCAGCACGATCAGGTCGGCCATCGAAATCCGCTTGCCGCCGGACTGCGCCGCGTTGAACTCGCTCTGGATGCCTTCGAGCGTCTTCAGCACCTTCGCCAGTTGCTCAGGCTCGTTCGCCTGCCAGTCCTTCTGCGGCGCGAGGCGGATGCGCGCGCCGTTGGCGCCGCCGCGCTTGTCGGAACCGCGGAAGGTCGATGCCGACGCCCACGCGGTCGACACGAGATCGGAGATCGGCAGTCCCGACGCCAGCACCTTCTGCTTGAGCGCCGCGACATCCTGCTCACCGACGAGCGGATGATCGACCTCCGGAATCGGATCCTGCCAGAGCAGTTCTTCCTGCGGAACTTCCGGGCCGAGGTAGCGGGCGCGTGGTCCCATGTCGCGGTGCGTCAGCTTGAACCACGCGCGGGCAAACGCGTCGGCGAACTGGTCGGGGTTCTCCCAGAAGCGCTTCGAAATCTTCGCGTATTCCGGATCGAGGCGCAGCGACAGGTCGGTCGTCAGCATCGTCGGCTTCAGCTTCTTCGACGGATCGTACGCATGCGGAACGGTTTCGCCCGAATCCTTCGCGACCCATTGATTCGCGCCCGCCGGGCTCTTGGTCAGTTCCCACTCATGGCCGAACAGGCTCTCCCAGAAGCCGCTGCCCCACTTCGTCGGCGTCGTGGTCCAGGTCACTTCGAGGCCGCTCGTGATCGTGTCCGCGCCCTTGCCGGTGCCGTAGCTGTTCTTCCAGCCGAGGCCCATGTTCTCGATATCGGCGGATTCGGGCTCGGGACCGACATTGTCCGCGGGACCGGCGCCGTGCGTCTTGCCGAACGTATGGCCGCCCGCGATCAGCGCGACGGTTTCCTCGTCGTTCATCGCCATGCGCGCGAAGGTCTCGCGAATGTCATGCGCCGCCGCGAGCGGATCGGGATTGCCGTCCGGGCCTTCCGGATTGACATAGATCAGACCCATCTGCACCGCGCCGAGCGGGTTTTCCAGATTGCGGCCATGGTCGGTGCGGCTGACTTCTTCGCCATGTTTCTCCTCATCGGCGGTGATCACGCCCTGATCTTCGTCGTCGCCGGCGGCGCCCTTGCCGTAGCGGACATCCCCGCCGAGCCAGGTCTTTTCATTGCCCCAGTACACGTCCTGGTCCGGCTCCCACGTATCCTCGCGGCCGCCCGCAAAGCCGAAGGTCTTGAAGCCCATCGTTTCCAGCGCGACGTTGCCGGCCAGGATCATCAGATCGGCCCAGGAAATATTCTGGCCGTATTTCTGCTTGATCGGCCAGAGCAGGCGACGGGCCTTGTCGAGACTGACGTTGTCCGGCCAGCTGTTGACCGGCGCGAAACGCTGCTGGCCACGGCCGCCGCCTCCGCGGCCATCGCCGATGCGGTACGTGCCGGCGCTATGCCACGCCATGCGGATGAAAAGCGGTCCATAGTGGCCGAAGTCGGCGGGCCACCATTCCTGTGAATTGGTCATCAGTGCCGCGAGGTCCTTCTTGACGGCGGCCAGATCGAGGCTCTTGAACGCTTCGGCATAGTCGAAATCGGGTTCCAGAGGATTGGACTTGCTGGAATGCAGGCTCAGCAAGTCGACCCGTAGTTGCCTCGGCCACCAGTCACGGTTCGTCGTGCCGGTACCGGCGGCATGAGTGAACGGGCACTTCGATTCGTTTGACATGCGCTATCTCCTTGCGAGGACGTACCCACTAGTTGTTCTATGACGTCAGATTTCCGTGCTGCATGCACCTTGGTCCGATGAGGGAGGGCGCGGCGCGCGATCGGGCGAGCACGACCCGCCCCGGCAGGCCTTCCGCATCTTAAAAAATACGTGAGAGCGACCATCAATAGAATGCGATTTTTGCAATGCCGCTGATAGGTGACGGCTATAGGCTTGATGCTTTCAGCTTGTTGCAGTGCGGGATCGTGCTCGATGCACCAGCGGTAGTACATCCACGCATTTACGCGCGACGCGCGCGAGTTGGCAGGCTTTTCAGTCTAGCAGCGTCCGGCGAGCTTGGCAGATGAAGTGTACGAGCGTCCCGATCCGCTCCAGCCGACGATGAACCGAACGCCGCGTCAACTCGTCCGTCCGGCGAATGGCGGGCGACGCGGCGGGTGTTGGAGCATTTGGCAACACACCTCTGGCGTTGTCAAAATGTCCAACACGCAAGCGAGTCTCATGACTGCTTGCGTACGTCGTATCGAATGAGTGCGTTCTGCGCTACGACGACGAGCGGAGAAAGGGCGATCACTGTCACTTTGCCGGCGCCGAGACGTCTTACGAATTTTCGTCGGTCGAACCGCTTTATTCAGATTTCCTAACCGACGTACGAATCTGGAACAGATGGAGGCCTTCACCACGCCGCGCCGGCAGATCATCCGCATGATGACGGCGCCGGCCCCATGTCGATCCGCGAGCTCGCGCGGAGTCTCGAGCGCGACGTGAAGGGCGTTCATCGCGATGTCAAGGCGCTACTCGAAGCCGGCTTGCTGGAACACGACGAGAACGGCGCCATCGTGTTCCCATACGACGCCGTGCACGTCGATTTCACGTTGAAAGCGGCGGATCTCGCTCGACCCGCCGTCGCGGAAGCCCAGGCGCTCGAGTCGCCTATCGCCGCAGATTCCGCACGATCGCCGCGCAGCCCGCGTCGACGAGCGGCTCCACGAAAGAGCGAGCCTCGTCCGGCAGGAAATCGCTGATCCACTCGAAGCGGCAACGCTCGCCCTCGGCCGGCGTAATCCGCATCGACGCATGATGATGCTCGAAGCGCCCGCCGACGACCGTATACGCGATGCGCATCCGCTCGTCGTCGACCGCGACGATCCGCTCCTCGACCACACTCCCGTCGGCGAATGTGACGCGGCGCACGCCGCCGTCGAGTTCGACGTCGACGAGCACGCCCGCGAATGCGCGGCCCGCGCCCAACGGATCGCGCAACACGGCCCATGCGTCGGCCGCCGGCATGTCGAGCATGCACTCGCGATACAAGGTCGTCATAGCTGCCTCCTTCCGGTGACGGATCAGCTCCAGTCGTCCATGTCGTGCTTGATGCTGTGGCGATTCGCGATGAGCGTTTCCACGCTCGGCTCGTTGTTCATCGCGCGCTGAATGGCGAGCTTGGTCGCTTCGTAGTTCGTGCGGTACATGTCCTTCTTGTCGAGATTCGCGTCCGTCGCGCAGCGCGGATCGATCCACACGAGGCTGATGATGCACAACGCGTTGGCCTGATCCTTCGGCAGGATGCCTTCGATCAGGCAATCGACCACGGCGTCCGCGGTAGCCGACTGCACCACGCCGCCGAACAGGTCGATGTTCGCCATGTCCTTCAGCGTCACCTTCGGGACAATCATCGTCACGGGCCGGACCATCTGATTGCATGCGCGTATCGCGAACATGGCGGTGTGTCCTTTCGACTGAGCCATCATGTTGGCGAACGCGTGGCCGACCGGCCCGTCGACGCGACCGATCAGAATTTCGGGCATCGCGTCGGTGGCTTGTCCAGGTGCGGCCAGCACGGTTGCTTCGCCTGCGCGAAACGTGAGATCCAGACTCATGGATGCTCTCCTTTCAGGGCTGAACGATGGTTCGAAAGATCGAAGGGACAATCGCACGCAAGGACGATGCCATCCCGCCCGCCACGCCCCGGCGGCACGTTCGGCAAGCAGGCGGAGACACACTGTCCGCACGGCGTGACACAGTGCGCGGGACGGCGTTTTCCCTGTCCTCCCTGTTTCGGGTGGGGGTGTTGGCAGACGCGCGCACTTAACGTGACACGAGCGTGCAGGCCGCGGCGCCTTTGGCGTGGCCGAACCCCTTATCGCCCATCACGGCGCGCCGCACCACGCGCCGCATACTTGAGCCGACCCGAACCATGACCCCTCTCGACGGTTACCGCCCACGCGCGGCGTGGACCATGACGCTGATGCTGACGGCGCTCGCCCTCATCAATTTCCTCGACAAGATCGTGCTCGGCATGGTCGCGGTGCCGCTGATGCGCGAGCTGAACTTGTCGCCTTCGCAATTCGGGCTCGTCGCGGGGAGCTTTTACTGGCTCTTTGCGCTCTCGACCGTGCTGGTCGGTTTTCTTTCCAACCGCGTGCAGACCCGCTGGCTCCTGCTCGGCATGGGCATTCTGTGGGCAATCCTGCAGATGCCCCAGGCGCTGTTCAGCAGCATGGCCGCCTTTCTGTTGAGCCGCGTCGCGCTCGGAGCGGCGGAAGGACCGTACTATCCGGTTTCCGTTCACGCGCTCTACAAATGGTTTCCGGACGAGAAGCGCAACATGCCCGTCGCCCTGCTGAATCAGGGCGCGGCGCTGGGGTTGCTGCTCGCCGGTCTGCTGATCCCCGTTGTGACGCATCACTGGGGATGGCGCATGAACTTCATCATTCTGGGAAGCATCGGCGCGGTGTGGAGCGTGCTGTGGCTGTGCGTCGGCCGGGAAGGGAATCTGACGAGGCATGGTTCCTCGCGGGCCGGCGCGTTCGGAGCGGACTCGGGCGCGGCACGCGTGCCTTATCGCAGACTGCTCACCGATCCGACCATCCTCTCGATCTTCCTCATCGGCTTCTCCGCGTACTGGATGCTCGGCGCCAATACGACCTGGCTGCCAACCTATCTCGAAAGAGCGCTCGGCTTCTCCGGCTTGAGCGCGGGCCGTTGGTTCGCGGTCGTGATCGGCACCGCCGCGCCGGTCAACCTCGGTCTCAGCTGGCTCTCGCAGCGGATGTTGGCGCGCGGCGCGCCGTCGCGGCGGGCCCGAGTGCAACTGGTTTGCCTGGCGGCCACCGGCAGCGCGATCCTGTTCCTGGCGCTCGCCGGGCTCACGCTCGCCCCCCTTCAGAAGATCGCGGTTTTCGCGCTCGCCGGCGCGCTGCCGACCGTGGCCCTCGTCCTCGCTCCCGCGCTGCTTTCCGAAGTGGTGCCGGACAGTCAGCGCGGTGCGCTCATCGCGATCCATACCGCGTTGTCGAGTCTCGGCGCCGCGATCGCACCTGTGCTCGTGGGGCGCATCGTGCAGGCGCACGGCAGCACGAATCCGCACGCATACGAACTTGGCTTCGCCACGAGCGCGACGATACTGATCGTCGCCTCACTCGTCGCGCTGCGCTGGCTGCATCCGGATCGTTCGCTGCGCGAGCCCGCGAGCGCCATCGCGACGACCGCAGGCTGAAACATACCGGCGAAAAAAGAGCGCGATGGCAAGATCATCGCGCTCTTTTCTTTTCAGTGCGTGCTGCGTGATCGACGCGTCAGAAGGTCGAGAGCGTCAAAGCGTTGCGCACCGATTTCACGCCAGGCACACCCTGCGTTACGCGCGCCGCCTGTTCGATCTGCGCTTCCTCGGGCACCCAGCCCTCCAGCAACACCGCGCCGTCGGTCGCGCGTACCGTGATGCCGGTCGCGCGCAATCCCTTCGCCTTGCCGAGCGCTGTCAGGACGCGGCGGCGCAGTGCGCGATCGTCGGCCTTCGACGAGGATTTCCACGCGGGTTTCGACGCTTCCACGGTGGCCGAAGCAGCGCCGCCGTCCTGCGCGCGAGCATGGAACGATACGGAGATCACGAAAGCGCCGAGCGCCAGTTGTGCGATTCGAATGAGGTTCATGGCCTTTTATCGACTTGATTGGAATGAGCGAAGCGCGAACGCCGTGGCGCGTCCAGAAGCACAGCAGCGTCCGCGCGACCGAATTCAGAAGCGATGCGTCATGCCGACGCCAACGAGCGTCTGCGGCGCATCGATGCCGTTCGGCGTGATGCCCGGCCAGCTGATCGTCGCGGTGCCGTTGTTCTTGATATAGCCGGCACGCGCATAGATCGCGGTTCGTTTCGAGAGGCTGTGATCCATGCCCAGCTGCACGCCCCACGCGTTGTCATGCATGCCGCGCACGACGCGCTGAAGGCCCGCTATCTCGATCGTGTCGAACGGCGTGGCCTGGATCGTCGCGCCAGCTTCCATCACACTGAACGGATGCACGACGTCGAGGCGTGCGGCGAGCGAGTTCGCGGGCGCATCGTCGGGCTGGTGATACGCGTAATTGAACGACAGGTTGACAATGCCGATGCGATATCCCACCGCACCGGTGAAATGCTTGGTCGACACCGTATTGAGCGGACCGGGCAGGCCCGGAAATGTCTTCGAGCCGGGATGCTGATACTGATACGACATCCCTGCATACAGCCCGTAGCCCGAATAGGTCGCGGCGATGTCAATCATGTTGCCGTTGGTTTGCGGAAGCGGCTGGGTAACGGTGGACGACAACGCATACAAAGCCCACAACTGGAAACCGGCGATGTTCGGACTCTTGTATACGATTGCGTTGCTCGAACGGCCGCCGCCGGTCTGAACGCCCATCGTGCCGCGATCAATACTCTGCGACGCCGCGGCGAGCGGCGAGAGTATTTCGTTCGCGCGCAGCGGATCGGTCGGATAAAGCACCCAGAAGGTCGGTTGATACTGGCGGCCGAGCGTGACCGAGCCGTATTTCTCGTGCACGATACCGACCCACGCCTGCCGATAGAACATCGCGGACGAATCCGCGAGGAAGGTTCCGTTATTGAGGTTATAGCCGTTCTCGAGCGTAAAAGCCGCCGAAAGGCCACCGCCAAGATTCTCCGTGCCCTTCAGACCGAACAGCGATCCGCTGTTGCCTCCGCTTCTCAGCGACCAGGACTGCTGGCCGCCGTTGTCGAGAAACTGGAAGAACGTATCGGCCACGCCGTATAGTGTGACGCTCGACTGCGCCGCGGCACCTCCCGCGGCGAGTGCGAGCGTCGCTCCGATTAGGCCTTTTCTGATGAAACGCATGCATGTCTCCTCGTCGTGTGAACCTCGTAGGCGGTACGCGCACGCAGCCGGTGGATTGGTGCGTCGGCCTGATGCATCAGGCGATGGCGCTCCGCGTTCCGGCTCAGTGTTACAGTCGACCGCGCATGGACCACTACCCATAACGAGTGGGAACGGGATTACCCCGAATCGCCAGAGAACTGTATTCACCGACGGTCACGAGAGACAAGTGCTTTTATCTTATTAATTCGCATATCGAACAAATCGATCGATGCGCATTTGCGAAACGGTCGCGTATGGGTCGAGCGATCCGCTCAGCCCGCGTGCGCTTCATCGGGCAGATCGGCCAGTATCTCGGTATGAAAATCCGCATCGCCAAAGCGCAGCGTCGATGCGATCAGGTACTTCAGATAATCGCCCACCGGAAGTTCCGCGGTCACGCCCATGCCGCCGTGCAACTGCACCGCCTGCTGGCCGATGAAGCGCGCAGCCTTGCTCACGATAATCTTCGCGGACGCGATCATCCGTCGGCGCTGCGCGGCGTCCGGAACGTCGAGCGCGGCCGCTGCCACATGCGCCATCGACAGTGCGAGCTCCTTCTGCACGAGCATGTCGGCCATGCGATGACGCAGCGCCTGGAAGCGCCCGAGCGGCTGGCCGAACTGCTTGCGGGTGCGCAAATACTCGGCGGTCATTTCGATGAGCCGCTCCATCGCTCCGGCGCTCGACGCGCACAAGGCCGCGATGCCGAGATCGAGCGCGGTCTCCAGCATCTCGATGCCATGCGATGCGCCGCCCAGCAGCGCGCCATGAGACACGCGCACGCTCCGTAGTTCGACTTCGGCGCAGCGTTCGCCATCGAGCACGGGATACGGCCATACGGACACACCCGGTGACGACAGCGGAACGAGAAAGAGCGATACGGCCTGTGCCGCGCCATTCCACCCCGACACGATCAGCGTTTGGGCGTTATCCGCGTGCCAGACGTGTGTCTTGCGGCCGTCGAGAACGAATCCGCCCTCCACGCGCCGGACCGCAGTCAAAGGCCGCGTGAAGTCGTAGCGCGTGTCGGCTTCCTGATAGGCAAGCGTGACGATTTCGCTGCCATCGGCAATCGCGCGCAAGAAATCATGCCGCTGAGGCTCGCTTCCGTAACGCTGGATCAGGCCCGTGGCGACCACGCCGCAAGAAATCAGCGGTTCGGGCAGCAGCGCGCGCCCCGCCTCGTATTGCACGACGAAGGTATCGAGCGCGCCGCCGTCGAAGCCGCCGTAGTCCGATGAAATGGTCAACCCGAGCAAGCCGAATTCGGCGTAGGCGCACCAAGCGTCGCGGCTGAAGGCGTTGCGCTCGCGCACGGTACCGCGGCGCGTTTCGATCGGATACCGCTCTTCGGCGAAGCGCCTCAGACTGTCGGCCAGTTGACGCTGCTCGTCGCTATAAGAAAAGTCCATGACGTCGCCTCACAGATCGAGAATCGCTTTTGCGATGATTTCTTTCTGCACTTCGTTCGTTCCGCCGTAGATCGTCGGCTTGCGCATTTCGAGATAGAAGCTGGCAACGCCTGCCGAGTAACCGGGCGCTGGCGTCCAGCCATCGAAGCGGTCCGTGAGCCATTCCGGGGAGAACGGCAGCGCGTTCGGCCCGGCGATCTCCAGTTGCAGCGCGGACAGTTCCTGCTGGATCTCCGAGCCGCGAATCTTGAGGATCGATGCCTCCGGGCCAGGGCCGTGCTGGCTCGCGTCGGTCGCGACGCGCAACAGCAGCATCTCGAGCGCCATGATCTCCGCCTCGATGCGTGCGATCTTCTCGCGCACGCGCACGTCGTCGGAGAGCGGCCGGCCATATCTGCGCTCGGCCTTCGCGAGCCTCTTCAGATAGCGCAATTCGCGCTGGCATATTCCGAGCCCCGCGATGCCGGTGCGCTCGTGTCCGAGCAGGTATTTGGCATAGGTCCAGCCGCGGTTCTCTTCGCCGACCAGGTTCTCGACGGGCACCTTCACGTCGTCGAGCCAGACCTCGTTGACATCGGTCATGCCTTCGAGCGTTTCGATCGGACGAACGCTGATGCCCGGCGTCTTCATGTCGATCAGCAAGAGCGATATGCCGCTTTGCTGCTTGGCTTCAGGATCGGTGCGCACGAGGCAGAACATCCAGTTCGCGTGTTGCGCGTAGGTGGTCCAGGCCTTCTGCCCGGTCACGACGTAATGGTCGCCGCGACGCACGGCACGTGTCTTCAGCGCCGCGAGATCGGAGCCCGCGCCCGGCTCGGAGTAGCCCTGGCACCACCAGTCCTCGGCGGTCGGAATGCGCGGCAGGAAGCGCGCCTGCTGCGCCTCGCTGCCGAACTTCATCAGCACGGGGCCGATCATGTTCAAGCCGAACGGAAGCTGGCGCGGCGCGCCCGCGATCCCGCATTCGATATCGAACAGAAGCCGCCGCAGCGGGCTCCAGCCGGTCCCGCCGAAGCGCGCCGGCCAGCCGGGAGCGCCCCAGCCGCGCCGCTGCAGGATGCACTGCCAGCGCACGTGATCGTCCCGGTCGAGGTGACGATGCTCGAGCACCTTGTCCCGCACATCGACGGGCAGGGATTGCTGCACAAATCGGCGCACTTCGTCACGGAAGGCGAGATCATCGCTCGAATAGCTCAGGTTCATTGAACGTCCTTCTGGGCGCGCTCCCGAACGGAGCGTGTGGTTGGATCGACGTACTCGACATGCACGCATGCACCGTCTCGCAACGACGGACTCACGATACGCCGCGGCATCGGCGGAACCGCCACCCACCTCGGGTGGTCGCGGCTTCGGGCGTCGAGTCGTATGCTTTCGACACAGGGCAAACGCTCTCGACATATATGCAGGTTCGTGGGTGCCAGCGATCCATCTCGCGCGTCCGCGAAGCGCATCCACGCCCAGGAGACAACGTAATGAGCACGCTAGAGGCAAGCGGCAAGGTGGTGTTGTCCTATCGTCCCGTGCGGTTTCCGGAGCGCCGTACGCTCGTCGAGCGCCGCGGCGACGGCACGCTGATTCTTCGCTCCGCTCGCGCCTTGCCGGACATCCCGCAGCGGTCCTTTGCCGACTTCATCCCTCACTGGGCCGCCGAGCGTGGCGATACCCACGCCTTCTGCGAGCGCGGCGAGGACGGCGCGTGGCGTTCCCTGAGCTGGCGCGAGCTGTGGCGCGAGGTTCGAACAGTCGCCGCCGCGCTGCTCGACATCGGCCTGGGCCCGCAGCGGCCGCTCATGCTGCTGTCGGGCAATTCCGTCGAGGAGGCCGTCGTGCTGCTCGCGGCCGAATACGCCGGCATTCCCGCCGCACCCGTGTCGCCCACGTACGCGCTGATGAGCAGGGACTTCGCGCGGCTCAAGGCCATCCGCGAGCGGGTACCGCCCGGCGCCGTGTTCGTTCAGGACGCCGGTCCGTACGCAGCGGCTCTCGCGGCGCTTTCGCTCGACAGCGCGCCGGTCATCGCGGTCAAGGGCGCGTCCGCAGGACACGTCCAATGGCGCGAACTCGCCGAAGCGTCGCTCAGCGGTCCGCGCCTGCAGCGTGTCGAGCGCGCGCACGCCGCCATCCGCGACAACGACACCGCCCGCGTGCTTTTCACCTCCGGCTCGACCGGCGCGCCGAAGGCAGTGCGCCTGACGTATCGGAATCTGGCGTCCGTCGCCGCCTACTATTCGGATAACCTCTTCTGGATGCGGGAATCGCAGCCCGTGTTTCTCGACTGGCTACCGTGGCATCATGGCCTGGGTGGCGTGCTGCATCTCGGTCGCGCAATCCAGTTCGGCGCGACGCACTACATCGACGACGGACGGCCCGTTCCCGGGGCGATCGAGCGCACCATGCGCAATCTCCGCGACGTCGCGCCGACCAGCTTTACGACCGTGCCGTCCGCCTGGGCGGCGCTCGCAACCGAACTCGAACGCGATCCGCTGCTCGCCAGGAATCTCTTCACACACGCGGCATTCTTCGGGTACGGCGGCGCGAGCCTGCCCGTCGACGTCTACAACCGCATTCAGCGCGTGGCCGAGCAGACGATCGGCCAGCGCATGACCTTCTGCTCGGGCCTCGCGTCGACGGAAACGTCCGGCATGGGCACGCACTGCGGCTGGCCGACCGATGCGCCCGGCAACATCGGCGTGCCGGTTCCGGGCGCCGAAGTCAAGCTCCTGCCGCTCGAAGGCGGCGACGGCCGCTACGAGATCCGCATGCGCGGTCCCCACGTGTTCGGCGGCTATATCGGCCAGCCGGAACTGACCGCCGCGGCGTTCGACGACGAAGGCTTTTTTCGCCTGGGCGACGCGGTGCGCCTCGCCGATCCCGACGATCCCTCGAAAGGCATGGTTTTCGCGGGCCGCACCGTCGAGGACTTCAAGCTCGCGAACGGCAGCTGGGTGCGCACCGGCGCGCTGCGTCTCGCACTCCTCGAGCGCTGCGCACCCTTGCTGTCCGATGCCGTGATCTGCGGACACGACCGCGACTATCTCGCCGCGCTCGCGTGGCCGAACGTCGCCGCGTGCCAGCGCATCGCGCCGGAGCTCGCGTCGCTCGACGCGCAGGCGCTTGCGAAGCATCCGCTCATCGTCGCCGCGTTGAACGAACGGCTCCGAAATCAGGACATGGCGGGCGCGACGCTCGTCGTCGAAAGGCTGATTCTGATGGCCGAGCCGCCGTCGCTCGACGCCAACGAGATCGCCGACAAAGGCTATGTCAATCAGGCGGCCACGCGCGCGCGGCGGGCGCATCTGATCGAGGCCTTGTACGAGCGCGAGCCCGCCCCTCACATCGCCCGCGCGCGCGGATAACTCACGCAGGAAAACAGCAGGCACACAGCCACCAGCACAGGAGCTTCCGATGCACATCCATCGCAGCGTCTTCCGAGACGATCATGAAATGCTTAGGCATACTGCGCAACGCTTTTTTCAGCGCGAATGCGCGCCGCGTCAGGCCGAATGGGACAAGGCCGGTCGCGTCGACCGTGAAACATGGCTCAAGGCAGGCCGCCAAGGGCTGCTGTGCGTGTCGATTCCCGCCGAGTACGGCGGGGGTGGCGGCGACTTCGGGCACGTCGCCGTGCTCGCGGAGGAACTGACGCGCACGGGCGTGAGCGGACCGGGATTCGCCGTGCATTCGGACATCGTGGCGCCCTATATCGCGCGCATCGGCAGCGAGGAGCAGAAGGAGCGCTGGCTGCCGGGTATTTGCGCGGGCGAGCAGATCCTCGCGATAGCGATGAGCGAGCCCGGCGTCGGCAGCGATCTGAAGGCGGTGCGTACCAGCGCCCGGCGCGAAGGCGACGAATACGTCATCAATGGCAGCAAGACCTTCATCACCAACGGACTGAACGCGGACCTGATCGTGGTCGTCTGCACGACGGATCCGTCGGCGGGTGCGAAGGGCGTGAGTCTGATCGTCGTCGAGGCGACGCGCGAAGGCTTCAGACGCGGGCGCAAGCTGGACAAGATCGGCATGCAGGCGCAGGACACGGCGGAACTCTTCTTCGACGACGTGCGTGTGCCCGTCTCCAACCGGCTTGGCGAGGAAGGCAAAGGCTTCGCCTATCTGATGAGCGAGTTGCCGCAGGAACGGCTTTCGATCGCGGTGAGCGCTGCCGCGCGCCTGGAAGTGTGTCTCGAACATACGCTGAACTACGTGAAGGATCGCCGAGCATTCGGCCAGACCGTCTGGGACTTCCAGAACACCAAGTTCAAGCTGGCCGACATCAAGGCGCAGGCGACCGCCGTGCGTCTGATGATCGATCACTACATCGGCGAACACACGCGCCGCCGGCTGACGCTCGAGGAATCCGCAATCGCGAAGCTCTACGCAACCGAAACACTCGGCAAGGCGCTCGACGAGATGGTGCAACTGCACGGCGGCTACGGCTACATGCTCGAGTATCCGGTCGCGCGCGCGTTCGTCGACGCCCGCGTCTCACGCATCTACGGCGGCACGAGCGAAGTCATGCGCGACCTCATCTCGCGCAAGCTGTGAATCCATCGAATCAACCCACGCGTTTATCGATAACCAGGAGAAGCACATGAGTCGCAAGGTGTATGTCGCAGGCGTCGGGATGATCCCGTTCAAGAAGCCGGGTGCGAGCGAAACGTATGACGTGATGGGCGCCACCGCGATCAGGGACGCGCTCGCCGATGCAGGGCTCGACTACAACGCCGTCCAGCAGGCGTATGCGGGCTACGTCTACGGCGATTCGACCTGCGGCCAGAAAGCGCTGTATCGCGTCGGCATGACGGGCATTCCGGTCATCAACGTCAACAACAACTGCGCCACGGGCTCGTCCGCGCTGTTTCTCGCACGCCAGGCCGTGCAAAGCGGCGTGGTCGACTGCGCGCTCGCCGTCGGCTTCGAATTCATGCGGCCGGGCGCGCTGGCGTCGAACTGGACGGACCGCGCGCCCGCGCTCGAACGGGCGCTCGAACTGACGAACAAGCTCGTCGGCCATACCGAGATTCCCACAGCCATTCGCCAGTTTGCGGGCGCGGGCCTCGTGCACATGCGCAAGTACGGCACGAAGCTCGAGACTTTCGCGCGCATCCGCGCGAAGGCGAGCGAGCACGCGGCGCGCAATCCGCTCGCGGTGTTCCGCAACGTCGTGACGACCGAAGACGTGATGAATTCGCCGATGCTCTGGGAAGGCGTCCTCACGCGTCTGATGGCGTGCCCGCCGACATGCGGCGGCGCGGCGGCGATCATCGTCTCCGAGGCGTTCGCGCGCAAACATGGCCTGCGCACCGATGTCCTGATCGCGGGTCAGGCGCTGGCGACCGATCTGCCGAGCACGTATGAAGCCGACGACATGATTCGCGTCGTCGGCTTCGACATCACGCGCAACGCGGTGCAGCAAGCTTATGAACAAGCCGGCGTCGGCCCCGACGATATCGACGTGATCGAACTGCACGACTGCTTCGCGCAGAACGAACTGCTGACCTACGAAGGCCTCGGCCTGTGCAAGGAAGGCGAAGGCGAGCGCCTCGTGCTCGACGGCGACAACACCTATGGCGGCAAGTGGGTGGTCAATCCGTCGGGCGGACTGCTGTCGAAAGGTCATCCGCTCGGCGCGACCGGACTTGCGCAATGCTACGAGCTCACGCATCAGCTGCGCGGCACGGCGGGAGACCGTCAGGTATCGAACGCGAAGCTCGCGCTGCAGCACAACCTGGGGCTGGGCGGTGCGGGCGTCGTCACGATCTACCAGAAGGCCGCGCAATGACGCTCGACGAAAAACACATCGGCATGAAGCTGCCGGTTTATACGGCGACGGCGGATGCATGGCGCCTGCGTTTCTTCGCGAAGGCGACCGGCGAAACCAATCCGGTCTATTTCGACGAGGCTGCCGCGCACGACGCCGGCTATCCCGGGCTGCCGCTGCCGCCGACGTTCCTGTTCTCGCTCGAGTTTGAACAGCCGTCGACAGCCTGGCGCGATGCGATCGGCATCGAACCGTCGCGCATCCTGCACGGCGAGCAGTCGTTCACCTATCACCACATGGCGTTCGCCGGCGATGTCCTGCGCTTCGAGAGCCGTATCGCCGATATCTACGACAAGAAGAACGGCGCGCTGTGGTTCATCGTGCGCGAGACGCGCGTCGGCAATGCGTGCGGCGAGCACGTGGCCGACCTGCGCAGCGTCATCGTTCAGCGATAAGCAGGAGCATGCGAATGAGCACCATCAGATTCGAATCGGTGAATATCGGCGACACCTTGCCGCCGCTCGCCTTGCCGTCGATCAATCGCACCGCGCTGGCCCTCTTCGCGGGCGCGTCGGGAGACCACAACGCGATTCATATCGATACCGACTACGCGCGCCGCGCCGGTGCGCCGGACGTATTCGCGCACGGCATGCTGTCGATGGCGTATCTCGGCCGGTTGCTGACTTCGTGGGTCGACCAGCGGCAATTGCGTGCGTTCGGTGTGCGCTTCGTCGGCATCACGCAACTGGGACACGTCGTCACATGCACGGGCAAGGTCGTCGACAAGTATGAAGCCGAGGGCGAGCGCCGCGTGCGGCTCGAAGTCCAGACGGTCAATCAATACGGCGAGCCGCGCGTGATCGGCGACGCGGTGGTCGCGCTTTGACGACATTCATTTGAGATTCATGGAGACGTGGTTATGGGAAAGCTTGAAGGGAAAGTGGCTCTGGTCACCGGTTCCGGTCGCGGCATCGGTCAGGCGATCGCGCGAAAGCTCGCGAGCGAGGGCGCGCGGCTCGTCATCAACGATCTCGACGCCGAGCCCGCGATGGAGACCGTCGAGATGCTCAGGAAGCAAGGCACTGAAGCGGTGGCGTGCGTCGGCAACGTGACGGCAGCGGACTTTGCGGATCGCTTCATCGGCACGGCGATGAATACGTACAAGGGCATCGACATTATCGTGAACAATGCCGGCTTCACGTGGGACGACGTCGTGCAGCGCATGACGGACGAGCAGTGGTATGCCGTCATCGACTGTCATATGACCGCGCCGTTTCGCATTCTGCGCGCGGCGTATCCGCATATCAAGGCGCTGCATGCAGCGGATAAGGAAGCGGGGCGGGAGAATCATCGCAAGATCGTCAATATCTCGTCGACCTCGGCGCTCAACGGAAATGCCGGGCAGATGAATTACTCGTCGGCGAAGGCCGGGGTGATCGGGATGACACGCGCGCTGGCTCGTGAATGGGGGCGGTTCAATGTGAATGTGAACTGTGTGGCGTTTGGGCTGATTCACACGCGGATGACGGTGAGCACGGCAGAAGCCGCCACGGTGAAGATCGATGGAAAGGATATTCGCGTCGGGTTGAACGCGGAGACGCTCAAGATGCATGCACAGCGCAATCCGCTTGGCAGAGGGGGTACGCCGGATGAGGCGGCGGGCGGGGTCTATTTGTTCTGCTCGCCGGAGTCGAATTACATCACCGGGCAGACGATCGCCGTGGCGGGGAATGTGCAGTAAGGGGCTTTTCGAAAAATAGTCGGTTCCCTTTTGGGCACGTTCGCAGCGACCGCGGACGTGCCTTTTTCTTTGCTTCTCCGGCTTGCTCCGTGACACGCTTTCCTTGCATCGATGTGTGCGCCGGCATGAGGCGCGTAGCGGTCGAGTCCATGTGTTGCCTGGCTTCGTGACGATTACATCCGATGTAATTGGCGTACAGCACGACCCGCTCTACTCTTTGGCTGTCAGTCACGACCGTCGGAACACCGCAAAACGTTGCCGCGCAGGAGCTGCGCATGGAATGCATGTTGCCCGCGGATGAAGCCACCGAGGCGCGCCATCATCAACTGCTCGCCGCGCATTCGAAGGACCGCTGAGCGGCTTGCGGATACGCCGGGGGTTGCCCCGGCGGCATCTTCGTTTTGAGCCAGCCATCCAAATCCGCTATCCTGACGCAAACCACCTTATTCATCCCCGATGCTCACCCTGTCCCCTCGCGACACCGCCATGCTCAACGGCGACTTGGGCGATGGCCTCGCGCTCGCGATGCGCATTGTCGCGGCGACGGCGCACGTCATGGATGCCGGCACGCTCATCGACGTCACATCGGCGCACATCGACGGCTGCCTCTACCACGGCGCCGCGAGCCTCGACTTCGTGGAGCGCTTCGTCGCGAGCGGCGCCAAGGTCGCGGTACCGACCACGCTCAACGTCGGCTCGCTCGACCTCATTCACCCCGAACTCTTCCGAGGCGAAGCCGACATCGCCAGCGCCGGCAAGCGGCTCATGCAGGCGCACATCGAACTCGGCTGCGAGGCGAGCTTCACCTGCGCGCCATATCAGCTGAAGCATCGTCCGCGCAAGGACGATCAGATCGCATGGGCCGAATCGAACGCGATCGTCTTCGCCAACTCCGTGCTCGGCGCGCGCACGAGCCGTTACGGGGATTTCCTCGATCTTGCCGCCGCCATCACCGGCCGCGTGCCCTATGCGGGCCTGCACGTGACTGAGAATCGCGCCGCGCGCGTCGTCATCGAAGCGCCCGATCTGAGCGCCTCGCCGCATCGCGATGCGAGCTTCGCCGCGCTCGGTTTCCTGCTCGGAGGCGAAGTCGGCGCCACGGTTGCCGCCATCACCGGCTTGCCGGGCGATACCACCGAGGACGAGCTGAAGGCGCTTGGCGCGGCGGCGGCATCGAGCGGATCGGTGGCGCTCTTTCACGCGGTGGGCATCACGCCGGAAGCCGCGACGCTCGATGAAGCGCTGCAAGGCCGCGCGCCGGAACGCACGCTGCGCGTGACCGCGTCGGACCTCGCCGCCGTGCGCGCGCGCTGGAGCCGTGCGAAGCCGGGCGACGCGCTCGCCGCCGTCAGTCTCGGCACGCCGCATTTCTCCGTCGATGAATTCAGCAGGCTCGCCGCGCTCTTCGAGCGTCACGAAGGCGCGCCGCGTTGCGATTTCTATGTGAACACGAGCCGCTTCGTCCTCTGGCAACTCGAAGAGGAAGGTCTCGTGCAAAAGCTCGCGGCTCGCGGCGTGCAGATCGTGACCGACACCTGCACGTACATCACGCCGGTGATGAAGCAGGTGAGCGGGCTCGTCATGACCAACTCGGGCAAATGGGCGCACTATGCGCCCGCGAACATCGGCGTGACGGTCGCGTTCGGCAGCATGAGCGAATGCGTGCGCTCGGCCTTCGAAGGAAAGGTGTGCATCGATGAAAGCGTTTGAGGCCGTCGCCCTCGTTCCGGGCCATGCGCACGCTTCAGGAATCGCGTTGCCGCCGCTCAGCTTCTGGGGCGGCTATGACGCCGAGCGCGGCGTCATCGTCGATGCGACGCACTCCGGCCACGGCCGAAGCCTCGCCTCGCGCGTTCTCGTGATGCCGCGCGCACGCGGATCGAGCTCGAGCAGCAGCGTACTCGCCGAGGCGTTGCGCAACGGCACGGGGCCCGCCGGCATCGTGCTGACGGAGCGCGATCTGATCCTGTCGATCGGGGCGATCGTCGCGAACGAGCTGTATGCGTCGAACGTGCCGGTCGTGATGGTCGACGAAACCGCGTTCGCGCAGATCGCGGCCGCCGACGTTCACATCGAAATCGATGCGCGCGACGCGGCGCGTCCCGCGAGCGTGCGTCTCATCGCGCCATGATCGTCTCGACCACCGAGATGATCTGCTGCGCCGCCGTCTTCACGTGCTGTTCGAGGAGCTTCGCGCCGAGCTTCGCATCACGCTTCCTGCACGCTTCGATCAAGTTCATGTGCTCTTCGTGCGATTGCTCGCGGATCGGCACCTGCACCACCTGAAAGCGGAAGTAGCGGTCGCTGCGGTCGTGCAGCACGCGCAGCATCTGCAAGGTGATGTCGCGCCGCGCGGGCAGATAGAGCGTTTCGTGCAGACGCCAGTTCAGTTGACCCCACATGCCCGATTCCGCCTGATCCATCTCGCTCACGAGCTTCTCGGCCTTCGCGATCTCCGCATCGGTGATATGCGGAATCGCCTGCGAGAACAACCACGGCTCGAGCCGCAGGCGAATCTCGAACGTCTCCTGCACTTCCTCGATCGACAGCTCGGCGACATACGCGCCCTTGTGCGGCACCTTCGTGAGCAAGCCTTCGCCGGTCAGGCGCGTGATCGCTTCGCGGATCGGCACGCGGCTCACGCCGAGTTCTTCGGCGAGCGCTTCCTGCCGCAGCACCTCACCTGGCGCGAGATCGCCGGAGAGAATGCGTTGCCGGATCGCGGTCGTGACGAGCTCGACCGTCGTCGTTCGCACGATCTTGCGCGTGGAATCGCTCGCGCTCGGCGTTTCCATGCGACGGGGTTTGGTGGCGACCGGAGGCATGTGTTTCTGGCGCTTATTCGTAGTGTTGCGGCATCGTAGCATGCCCCGAAGGGAGCCCCCGCAGGGGGCGAACCGTAGGAAATCCCCTTGGGGGACGCACGTCTAGCGCAGCGCCTCGCGCACCCATGCGCCGTTCTTCATCACGCCCGCAATGCGCTCGCCCTGCCCCGTCAGCACGCGAATGTCCCTCAGCGGATCGCCGTCCACGACGAGCAAATCCGCGCAAGCACCCGGAGCGACGATACCCAGCTTGCCTTTCATGTTGACGATTTCCGCACCCACGGCCGTCGCCTGACGAATGACCTCGAACGCGCCGACGATGTCCGCGCGTATCGACAACTCGTCGCTCTGGAACTGGTGCATGTCGCCGAGCAAATCGGTGCCGAGGCCGATCTTCACGCCGCGCCTGTGCAGCATCGCCAGCGCCTCGAGGCCGCGCTTGCGCACCGACTCGTTCTTGTCGAGCGTGTCCTGCCCGAGACCCATCTGCGCGCCGACCCTGGCCATCGCGTCATACGTGACGAGCGTCGGCACGACATAAGCGCCATGCTCGGCCATCACGCCGGCGGCTTCCTCGTCGATCAGATTGCCGTGCTCGATCGTCCGCACGCCCAGCTTCACGGCGCGCGCAATCGCCTTCGGCGTGTACGCGTGCGCCATCACATACGTCTGGTGCGATTCCGCTTCCTCGACGGCGGCCTTCACTTCATCGACCGAGAATTGCAGGTTGCCGATCGGATCGGTCGGCGAAGCCACGCCGCCCGACGCCATGATCTTGATGTGATGCGCACCCGCACGCATCTCCTCGCGCACGGCCTTGCGCATTTCGTCGACGCCGTCGACCACGCGCCCGATCGCGCCCATGTTGCGATTGCAGCCGCAGGGGTCGGGGTCCGAGCTGTCGAAGCGCTCGCGAAAATCGCCGTGGCCGCCCGTCTGCGACAGCGCCTTGCCCGCGACGAACAGGCGTGGCCCCGCGATCACGCCCTCTTCGATCGCGCGCGACAACGCATAGTCCGCGCCGCCCGCATCGCGCACGGTCGTGAAGCCGCGGTTCAGCATGCCCGCGAGAATCGGCACCGCGCGCAGCACGGCGAACGTGTTCGGCAGACGGCTGTTGTTGCCCAGATGCGCCACCGAAGCGATCACGTGCGCATGACAATCGATCATGCCGGGCATCACCGTCTTGCCGCCGACGTCGATGACTTGCGCGCCGCTCTCCCGCACCGGCTCGCGCGTGACTTCGCGAATCGTGCCGCCCTCGACGACGATCGAATAACGGCCGTCGTCGCGCTCATGATCGGCGTCGAGCACGCGCGCGTTCTTCAGTATCAGCATGGTCTCGTTTCTCCCGTTATTTCAGCAGGAATCCGCGTGCGAGCGGATCGCGGTCGTCGACGAAGATGGTGTTGTGTCCCGTCACGCGCGCCCATCCTTCGATGCTCGGCACGATCGCATCGTATTCGCCGACGCGCGCCGCTTCCGTCGGCACGCCCTCGAACAGGGTGCCGATGATGCTCTCATGCACGAAGCGCTCGCCGATCTTCAACTGCCCTTTGGCGACGCGCTGCGCCATGCGCGCCGACGTGCCTGTGCCGCACGGCGAACGGTCGATGGCCTTGTCGCCGTAAAACACGGCATTGCGGGCGCTCGCGCCTTCGATCGCCGGTTCGCCCGTCCACATCACGTGACTCAGGCCGCGTATCGCATCGTTCTCCGGATGCACGAACGTGTATTTCTCGTTCGCCTTCTGCCTCAGCAATGGACTCAGGCGCTGAATGTCGGAAGGCTTCAGTGCATGCAAGCCTTCATAGTTGCGCTGTGGCTCGACGATCGCATAGAAGTTGCCGCCATATGCGACATCGAAACGAATCTCGCCCAGGCCTTCGACTTCGACCGACAGGTCCCGCGAATGCAGAAACGAAGGCACGTTGACGAGCTGCACCGAATCGACGTGCTCGCCATTCATCCGGTAACGCGCGACGACGAGACCCGCGGGCGTATCGAGCCGCAGCACGCCGGGCTCGCGCGGCCGCACGAGTCCGTTTTCGATGGCGCTCGTCACCGTGCCGATGGTGCCGTGCCCGCACATCGGCAGGCAGCCGCTCACTTCGATGAAGAGAATCGCCAGATCGCAGTCGGGGCGCGTCGGCGGATAGAGGATGCTGCCGGACATGACCTCGTGCCCGCGCGGCTCGAACATCAGCGCGGTGCGGATCCAGTCGAACTCGCGCAGGAAGTGTGCGCGCCGCTCGATCATGCTGGCGCCCTCGAGCGGCGGCGCGCCGCCCGCGACGACGCGCACCGGATTGCCGCACGTGTGTCCGTCGATGCAGAAGAACGTGGACTTCATCGCGAGAGTGCCCGCACGTTGGCTATCGCCTTCTCGACGACAGCAATGGTCCGCTGCCGCTCTTCTCCTTCGAGCATGAGACGCGGCGCTTTCACATACTCCGGATAACCCGCCGTGATGTTCTCCGCGAGCTTGATGTACTGCACGAGCTTCACGTGCGTGTCGAGATGGAACAGGTCGATCAACGCGCGATACAGCGCGCGCGCCTTGTCATACTCGCCGTTGACCGCATGATTCAGCAAGTCGACGGACTCTTTCGGCATCGCGTTCGCCATGCCCGAGACCCAGCCCTTCACGCCGAGCGCGACCGATTCCACGATCAGATCGTCGACGCCGCAGAACACGGCGAAGCGATCGCCGAAGCGCGCATAGAGATCGGTGACGCGCGTCGTGTCGTAAGTCTCTTCCTTGATCGCGACGACGTTGGGTTCATCGGCCAGTTGCGCGAGCAGGTCCGGGCGCATGTCCACGCCATAGCCGCGCGGGTTGTTGTAGATCATCAGGCCGAGCTTCGTGGAACGCGCGATCGAACGATAGTATTCGACCGTCTCGCGATGGTCCGAGCGATACGTCAGACCCGGAAACACCATCAGACCTTGCACGCCGATCGCTTCCGCGTCCTTCGCGAATTGCATCGCGTTGGCCGTATTCAGCTCCGCAAGGCCCGAAATGACGGGCACGCGCCCGTTCACCGTTTCGACGGCGATCTTCAGCACCGTGCGCTTTTCCTCGGGCGTCAGCTGGGCGTTCTCGCCGACCATGCCCATCATGACGACGCCGCCGACGCCGTTGTCGATCAGTCGATTCAGGCCGTTGGCGATCGCGTCGCGATCGAGCGAGCCGTCTTCCTTCAGTTTCGTCGTGACGGCGGGGAATACGCCTTTCCAGTTCACTTGCATGTTCGTTCCTCCAGTGGATTGCAGTCTCAGTTCTCGAAGCGTGCGATTGAGTAAGGCGCGAGCGGCAGGCGCGGCGTGCGGCTCGCGAGCACATCGGCGACGAGCGCGGCGGTCGTCGCCGATTGCGTCAGGCCGAGATGCCCGTGACCGAATGCATAGACTACGGACGGCACGCGCGGCGACGCGCCGATCACCGGCAGCGAATCGGGCGTCGCGGGGCGATTGCCCATCCACTTCATGGCCTCCGTATCGTCGATGCCGGGAATGAAGCGTTTGCCGAGCGCGAGCAATGCATCGCTGCGGCGATAGTTCGGCGGTGCATCGACGCCCGCGAACTCCGCCGCGCCGCCGATGCGCACGCCCACATCGAGCGGTGTCGCGACGAACTTGCGCTCGGCGAAAATCACTTCGCGATTCAGCCGGACGCCGTGCTTCGGCAGGGTCGCGTTGTAGCCGCGCTCGCTCTCCAGAAGCACGCGATCGCCGATCGACTTCGCGAGCGCCGACGACCACGCGCCCGCCGCGACGACGATGCGCCGTCCCTTCACGCGCGTGGCGTCGTCGAGCAACACGGCGTCGGGCGATTCGATCGCGCGCGCGACACCCGTCACGAAGCGCGCGCCGAGCGCACGCACGCGCTCGCGCAAGAGCGTGACGATGCGGCGCGGATCGCCGACATGCGACCAGTCGTCGAGAAACACGCCGTGCCGGAACAAGGGGGCGAGCGCGGGCTCGCACTCACGCACTTGCTGCGCGTTCATCGCATGCCAGCGCGCGCCGAGTTCGCGCTTGAGCATCCATTCGGCCTGATCGGCGGCAAACGCCTCATCGGTCTCGTAGACGGTGAGCGCGCCCTGGCGATAGTGCATCGAGGTCGCGCCGATGTCGTCGAACATGGGCAGGATGTCGTCGTAGACACGGTTGTTCAGCAGGGCCAGCGCGTGGGAGATCGCCTGATAGCGCGCCGGCTCGGTCGCGCGGCGAAACGCCATGAACCAGGGCAGCGCCTTCGGCAGATGCTTCCAGTCGAGCGCGAGCGGACCGAGCGGATCGATGAGCCATTTCGCGGCCTTCGTGAACATGCCGTGCACGGCGATGGGCGTGCTCTCCGTCACCGCGATCCCGCCCGCGTTGCCGTGCGACGCGCGATCGCCTTCGAAATCGCGATCGACGATCGTCACGCGCGCGCCGTCGCGCAGAGCGGCCCAGGCGCAGGCGAGTCCGACGATGCCCGCACCGATTACCACGACATCACTCATTTCTTCGTTCGACACATTCATGGTCATTGCAGCGGATCGTGCGCAGTCTCGCGAATCGTCGCGACGGTAATGGTCGAGAGCAGCGCGGCGAGCATCACGAAGTACGCGGGCGAGAGCGGCGAGCCCGTGGCCTTGATGAGCGCGATCGAGATCATCGGCGCGAACCCGCCGAACACCGCATTGGCGATGCCGTAGCCGATCGACATCCACGTCGTGCGGATCTTCGTCGGAAAGAGCTCGGACAGCACGGCCGGCCCCACGCCCGAGAAGATGCCGATGATCACGCCGCCCAGCAGCTGCACCGCGCCGACGATCGCCGCCGACTTGTACTCCAGCATCAGATGGAAGATCGGATACGGCAGCACGAGAAACGCGATGCAGCCGATGGCATAGACCGGCTTGCGGCCGAAGTGGTCCGAGGCCGCGCCCCAGAACGGGATCGATACCGTCATCACGATCAGCCCCGCCGTGTTGAGCCACAGCGCCGTCGACGCATTCATGCCGACGTACTTCGTCGTGAAGGACGGCAGGTAGTTGAGCAGCACATAGAGCGAGACCGTCCACACGATCACGAGCCCGCATGCCTGCAGGCCGAGCAGCGCGGGCGCGCGGCCCTTTGCCTTGGGCGCTTCGTCGTTCGCGTGCTGGTAGACCGGCGTCTCCTCGCTGCGCTTGCGGATGATCCAGCCGATCGGCCCGATTACGATCGCGCCGACGACGAACGGCACGCGCCAGCCCCAGTCGAGCATCGCTTGCGGGCTGAGCAAAGTCGTCATGAGCGCGGCCGCGCCCGAGCCGAGCAGCATGCCGCCGAGGGTGCTGCATTGCTGGAAACTGCCGTAGAAGCCGCGCTTGTTCGGCGGCGCCCATTCGACCAGAAACGCCACCGCGTTGCCCAGCTCGCCGCCGACGGAAATGCCCTGCAGCATGCGCGCGGCAATGAGCAGGACCGGCGCCATGATGCCGATGGACGCGTACGACGGCAGCAGCGCCATGAAGAGCGTGGCGGCGGCCATCAACGGCATGACGAAGGTGAGCGTCCACTTGCGGCCTTTCTTGTCGCCGAGCCAGCCGAAGACGATCGCGCCGAGCGGCCGCGCGGCGAAGCCCAGGCCGAACGCGCCGAAGGTGCCGAGCATGGCGGCGAAATCGTCGCCGGCGGGGAACATGACCTTGGCGATGACGGTCGCGAGGAACGCGTAGGTTCCGAAATCGAACCATTCGAGGATGTTGCCGACGACCGCGGCGGTCACGGCGCGGCTGGACTGGGACGAAACGCGGGGGCTGTCCCCCGCGGCGTAAGGATTCGCAACGGCGTGGGCTCGGTCGGTCATGGCGGCTCCGGGAGTGGACGCTGGCTCTGGGGATGCGATGCGGTTCCGGTGGATTGTGCGCCCATGTCAAAATTGAATCAAGGATTTTGGATCCAAAATAAACGAACGCATGATCGCATTCAGTGCGCCGAAGCGGCTCAGGCCGCCGCGAACTCCACCGTCACGACGAGCCCGCGCGCGGAATGCTCCCGCATGCCGAGCGCGATTTCTCCCCGATGCGCCTGCACGATTTCCTTCGCAATCGAGAGCCCGAGCCCGGTTCCTTCGGTATCCGCCGATGCGCGATAAAACGGCTCGAACACGCGGCTGCGCGCTTCGGCGGGAATGCCCGGGCCGTCGTCGGCGACGGTCAGCGTGACGCGTTGCGCATCGCGCGCCACGGAGACGGTCACGTGACCGCCCGGCTGCGTGTAGCGAATCGCGTTCTCGGTGACGTTGTAGACGAGCGCCGACAGCAGCGCTTCATGCCCGACGATCCACGCGGAATCGGCCAGCTCCGCGCCGAGGTCGATGTCGCGCTTCTGCGCAAACATCGCGAGATTCTCGACGACATCCTGAGCGATCGCGGAAAGATCGACTTTCTGCCTGGCGAGCTGCGTGTAATCGGCGGCTTCGGCCTGCGCGAGCAGCAACAGCTTGTTGGTGAGACCGACCATCGAGCGGTTGCTTCGCTGCATCGCGGACAGCGCCTCGGAAAGCGACGGCTGGATCTCGCGATGCTGCCGCGCGAACTGCAGTTGCGTCTCGAGCAGCGTGAGCGGCGTGCGCAACTGATGCGCCGCGTCCGCGATGAAGCGCCGCTGCGCCGCCACCTGCAGGCCGAGCCGCGCGATGCACTGATTGATCGCCTCGACGATCGGCCGCAACTCCGTGTGCAGGCGCTCGACGCGCAAGGGCTCGAGCTGCATCGGATCGCGGTCCATCACGTCTTCCTTCACCTTCAGGAGCGGCCGCAGTTCGAAGGTGAGGCCGATGCACGCGAGCGCCACCGCGAGCAGCACCATTTCGATCTGACGCACGAGCTGCGGCCGCCACAATTCGCGGATCATCGCGTCGCGCGAAGCCTGCGTCTTGCCGACCGATACGAGCACGCGCCGTATCGCGCCGTTGTCGTACATCTGACGCACGTAGCCGACGGCGCGTATCGATTGGCCGTGAAGCTCCGCGTCGTAATAATTCGGCGAGTCGTGGCCCGCCGCCCGGCGCGTCGGGAAATCGGGCACGCCCGCGAGCAGACGGCCATCGTCGACGCTCACGTTATAGAAGACCTGATCGCCGTATGGCGACGCGAACACTTCGAGCGCGGCAGGCGGAATATCGACGAGCAACCTGCCGTCCGACCATTCCACTTCGCCCGCGATCATCCGCGCGGACGCGAGCAGCGTGTTCTCCTGCACGAGCTCCGCGGTGTGGCGCGCGTTATCGTATGCGGCCTTGCCGGTCACGAACACGTAGATCGCGAGCGGCACCAGCAGCCACCACAGGAGACGAACGCGCAGGCTATTGGTCATCGTCCTTCTTGCGCAACAGATAACCGAGCCCGCGCAGCGTGACGATCGCGGCGGCGCTGCCATCGAGCTTCTTGCGCAACCGCGACACGTAGATTTCGAGCGCGTCCTCGCTCGGCTGGTCCTCGTGCGTGAAGATCGCGTCCAGCAGCGCCGCCTTCGACACGGTCTTGCCCATGCGCAATATCAGCGCTTCGAGCACGCTGCGCTCGCGCGGCGTCACGTTGAGCGGCGCGCCCTTCAGCGTGAACTGGCGGGTGTCGATGTCGAACACGAGATCGCCGCACGATACCTCGTTCGCCGTCGACGACGTGCGTCGGCGAATCATCACCTTCACGCGCGCGACGAGCTCGCGAACTTCGAAAGGCTTGACCAGATAGTCGTCGGCGCCGGCGCCGAGCAATTCCACTTTCTCGTCGATGGAACCGCTCGCCGTGAGGATCATCACCGGCGTCGCATCGCCGCGCTGGCGCAGTCTTCGCAGCACGTTCTTGCCCGAAAGACGCGGCAGGTTCAGATCGAGCAGCACGACATCGTAATGATTCGTGCGCAGCAGTTGATCGGCGGACTCGCCGTCCTGCACGGCCTCGAGCGCGAACGACTCCTGCTCCAGCATCTTCGCGAGCCATAGAGAGAGCGTCGGGTTGTCTTCGATCAGCAGCAGCTTCATGGGTGGTCACGCGGTCGTTCGCGGCATTGCGCGCGATTGTAGGGTGTCTCGCGGCCGGAAGGCGCATCGGGTTAACACCCATGGTTTGTCATCGGGCCAGAAAGCTGGCAGAAGGTTTCACCTTCCTATAATCGCCGCACACATTCGAATAGCGGGCCTTCCATCGACCGACGGCCCCCACCAAGGAGACTACTGATGCGTACCTTGCGCCAGATCGCTGCTTTGTCCGGTATCGCCTTCGCACTCGCGGCCGCTTCCGTATCCGCCCACGCCGAGAAGATCTCGATCATGGTCGGTGGCGCGACCAAGATCATCTATCTGCCGGCGAAGCTGACCGAACAGCTCGGCTACTTCAAGGATGAAGGGCTCGACGTCGAAATCCTCTCGCAGCCCGCCGGCGTCGATGCCGAGAACGAGCTGCTCGCGGGCGCGGTGCAAGGCGTCGTGGGCTTCTACGACCACACCATCGACCTGCAGAGCAAGGGCAAGGAAGTCCAGGCGCTCGTGATCTTCGGCCAGGTGCCGGGCGAAGTGGAAATGGTCTCGACCAAGGCCGCCGACAAGCTCAGGAGCATGGCCGACGTCAAGGGCAAGACGCTCGGCGTGACGGGCCTCGGCTCGTCGACGAGCTTTCTCACGCAATACCTCGCACAGCGCGCGGGCGTGACCTCCAAGGAGTACACGCTCCTGCCGGTGGGCGCGGACGCGAGCTTCATCGCGGCGATCAAGCAGGAGCGCATCGATGCGGGCATGACCACCGAGCCGACCGTCTCGCAACTGCTCAAGACGGGCGAAGCGAAGGTGCTCGTCGACATGCGCACGATCGAAGGCACGCGCGCGGCGCTGGGCGGCACGTATCCGGCGTCGAGCTTCTATGTGCAGCGCGCGTGGGCCGAATCGCACAAGGCGGACGCGGCGAAGCTCTCGCGCGCGTTCGCGAAGACGCTCAACTTCATCGCGACGCACAGCGCCGAGGAGATCACCGAGAAGATGCCGAAGGACTATTACGCGAAGAACAAGGACCTGTACGTGGCCGCGCTGAAGGCGTCGCTGCCGATGTTCACGAAGGACGGCAAGATGCCCGCCGACGGCCCCGACACGGTGCTGAAGGTGCTCGCGGCGTTCAATCCGTCGGTGAAGGGCAAGCATATCGATCTCGCGCGCACGTACTCGAACGAGTACCTCTCGGGTGTCGCAACGGCTTCGAAGTGAGGCGCCCGACAATGAACCAGACGAAACAACCCGCCATCGAGCTGCGCAACGTATCGTGCCGTTTCATCTCGCCGGACGGCCGTGCGACGGTCGCGCTGCGCGACTTCAGCATGTCGGTCGCGAGGGGCGAATTCGTCGCGGTGGTCGGTCCGACCGGCTGCGGCAAGTCCACGACGCTCAGCCTGATCACCGGCCTGCTCAAGCCGACGACCGGCGAAGTGCGCGTAATGGGCCAGCCGGTCGATGGCATCGATCCGCGCATCGGCTTCGTGTTTCAGGCCGACGCGGTGTTCCCGTGGCGCTCGGTGCTCGATAACGTCGCGGCCGGTCCGCTCTATCGCGGCCGCTCGAAGTCGGCGGCTTACGACGAAGCCAACGAATGGCTGCGCCGCGTCGGTCTCGACAAGTTCGGCAAGCATTATCCGCATCAGTTGTCGGGCGGCATGAGAAAGCGCGTCGCGCTCGCGCAGACCTTCATCAACAAGCCGGAAATCCTGCTGATGGACGAGCCGTTCTCCGCGCTCGACATGCAGACGCGCACGCTGATGCAGGACGAACTGCTGCAGCTGTGGTCGGCGAATGCGGGCTCGGTGGTGTTCGTCACGCACGATCTGGAAGAAGCGATCGCGCTCGCGGACCGGGTGTTCGTGCTGACCGCGCGCCCCGCGACGCTCAAGAAGGTCTACGAGATCGATCTGCCGCGTCCGCGCATCACGTCGGAGATTCGCTATCACCCGCACTTCATCGAGATTTCGCGCGATATCTGGCACGACCTGCGCGAAGAAGTGCAGATCGGTTGAACCGCCATAGAGGAACCTTTTTCATGTCCACGCCTCAACAAGCGATGCCCACGGGCATCGATCCCGGCACGCTCGCCCAGGTCGAACGCGAAGCGCAAAAGCGCATCAAGCAGCGCCATGCGCTCGTCATCGGATTGCGCATCGCGGTGCTCGTCTTCGTGCTCGGCGGCTGGGAGCTGTCCGCGCGCCTTCACTGGATCGATCCGTTCTTCTTCTCGATGCCTTCCGCCATCTTCGATCAGATCGTCGAATGGTTCGTCGACGGCACCTCGCAAGGGCCGCTGCTCACGCAAGTGTGGGTCACGCTCGAGGAGACGGGCCTGGGCTTCATCATCGGCTCGGTGGCGGGCGTGATCTGCGGCATCGTGCTCGGCCGCAACAAGCTGCTGTCGGATGTGTTCAGCATCTACATCAAGATCGCCAACTCGATTCCGCGCGTCGTGCTCGGTTCGGTGTTCGTGATCGCGCTCGGTCTCGGAATGGCATCGAAGGTGGCGCTGGCGGTCGTGATGGTGTTCTTCGTGGTATTCGCGAATGCGTTCCAGGGCGTGCGCGAGGCGGATCGCTACATGATCGCGAATGCGCAGATTCTCGGCGCGTCGCGCCGTCAGGTAACGACTTCGGTCGTGATTCCTTCCGCGCTCTCGTGGATTCTCGCGAGCCTGCACGTGAGCTTCGGCTTCGCGCTGGTCGGCGCGGTGGTCGGCGAGTTTCTCGGCTCGAAGCAGGGCATCGGCCTGCTGATCTCGACGGCGCAAGGCGCGTTCAACGCGAGCGGCGTGTTCGCCGCGATGATCGTGCTCGCGGTGGTCGCGCTCGCGGCGGACTACCTGCTCACGGCGGTGGAGCAGCGGTTGCTGAAGTGGCGGCCCGCGGTGAATTGATGCGCTGAAAGACCTGCTCGATGACAAACCCCGCGCGCTTGCGTGGGGTTTGTCGTTCTGGCGGATAAAAATGGATCACAGGATTCGCCGTTCGCGCCGCCGCGCGACCTCCGCCACGCCGATGCACGCCGCCAGCCACGCCCCGCCCGCCGCAAACCCGCCGATCACATCCCCCGGAAAATGCACGCCGATCACGATGCGGCTCGCGCCGATGGCCAGCACGATGAAACACGCCAGCGCGACGATGAGCGGATCCCAGCGCGTCGGCGCAAGGCGCAGCAGCATGTACGCGCACATGCCGTAGCACACGATCGAGCCGAACGTGTGCCCGCTCGGAAACGCGAAGCTGTCGGGCAGCGGCACCGTCGATCCGGTGGGGCGGTCGCGGCGCATCATCGCCTTGAGCGCATGATTGAGCAAGCCGCCCGCGCTCGTGACCGCGGCGAAGTAGACCGCCAGACCCAACCGGCGCGTGAACGCGAGCGCCGCGCACATGAGCGCGCACAAGAGCGTGAGGAACCGCGGATCGCCGAGATGCGTGATCCGGGCGAACCATCGCGCGGCCAGTGCGGGCGTGCCGTCGCGCACGGCATCGAGCAAGAGCTGATCCGCCGATGAAAACGCCGTGCCGTGCGCGATGCGCGTCGCAATGGCGATGAATGCTGACGCGCCGAGCACGGCCGGCACGAACGCCCCAAGCGCAACGGTCCAGGCCGATGCGCGCCCCTTGCGCGCGGACCATGTCCATGCACAACCTGCCGCAAAGGGAACGGCCAGAAGCACGATCGCGATGATCGCCATGGCGTGGCGTTGCGCGAGCGCCGAATATTCCATGATGTGATGTTTCTCCGAGGTTGCGCGGCGCTCGCTCGACGCTCACGAAGCGAGTGCGCGGCCCTCCGCTTCGAGCGGCCGTTCCCAGCCGAACGCCTGTACGCGCGCGACAGGCCTGTCCACGGCGACGACGCCGCAGATTCCGCCGGGCATCGGCAGCGTGAGGCCTTGCCAGTCCGGCGGGCCGTCGCCTTCGCGCGCTTGCGCGCGCTCCGCCCGTGACCGGCCGATCCTCGCCGCTTCGGCCCACAGCGCGTTTCCGGCGGCCGCTTCGTGGGCGCCGGCCGGCTCGACGGTCAGTCCGAGCCCTATTCTCGCCGATGCGACCGCAATCACGATCCATATGCCCGAATACGCGACATCGACGTTGAGCGGGCCTTCGCCGAGCGGATTCGTCACGACGATGCGATCGTCGGGTTCATCGTTCAGGTTCACTTCGTGGGGCGCGCAATCGAACATGTGCGACAGCACGAGCCGCAGCGTCGCGCGCGCGACGCTGAAGCGCCGGCTCAGCGCGGAATTGGGGTGGAATCGCGCGCGCCTGCGTTCCGCCACGCTCAACCAGCTTCCGATGTTCGACGCCGACGCGAAGCGGAATTCGGTCGGCACGAGCCACAAACACAGTTCGCCCGGCGCGGGTGGCGCGTGAATCTGCACGCGCGCCTTGGCGAGATCGTAGTGACGCCACGCGGCGTCGGCGGCGAGGTGCAAGGGGATGCTGTCGGTGGCAGGCATGCGCGTCGACGGGCGAAACGGCGCGCACGCGCCGAAACGCTCCGCATTTCAGGGACAAACCTTCATTGTCGGGTTGGAACCTTATGAGACGCTTAGATACTGAAAGGAAACGGTCCGGCGCATACCCTCCGCCTACTGCCGGCATTCACCGTACAACTCCGGGTCAACCCCGAGTTGAGCTGTCGTCAACGCCACCCTGAAAAATCCTCGATTCCTCCTCGCGCGAAGCCCGCCGCAGAATGCCTTCCATCCACCGCCATGGTGGCGTCAATGAACCAAACGAGCGTACACAGGGAACGAGTCAATGGAAAAGCATCTCTTCATCGGCGAAGGCTTCGAAGGGCCGGGCGTGAATCTCGCCCACATCAACGTGCTGGTCGGCCCGCGCAACGGCCCGGCCGGTCAGGCGTTCGCGACCGCGCTCGCCACACCGTCCGCCGGTCACGCGCCGTTCGTCGTGATCGCGCAGCCGGGCGTGCCCACCAAACCGCTCACGCTCTACGTGAACAAGGCGCAGATCGAAAGCGATTTCCACGGCAACGCGACCTGGGGCGCATCGCAGGCGGGCATCGCCAAGGCGGTGGCCGAATCGCTCGAAAACGGCACGCTGCCGCCCGAGGCGGAAAACGACTGGGTCGTGGTGTCGGCGAACTGGGTCAACCCGAAGACCAACGACCTCGACGCCGTCTTCGAGAACAACTATCGCGCCTGCAGGAACGCGATCATCGCCGCGATGGAAGGTCTGCCGCGCAAGGAGGCCGTGTTCAAGGCCGCGCGTGATGTGTCGAACCCCTTCTACACGCCGAAGGCGCGCTGAGGAGCTTTCGAAAAATGGAATACGTACGTCTGGGCCAATCCGGCCTCAAGGTATCGCGCCTGTGCCTCGGCACGATGAACATGGGCACGCCGCAATGGAAGCCCTGGATCTTCGACGAAGCGCAAAGCGAGCCGATCGTGCGCCACGCGCTCGACGCGGGCGTGAACTTCATCGATCTCGCCGATTTCTATTCGACAGGCGTGGGCGAGGAAGTCGTCGGCCGCATTCTGAAGCGTCTCGTGAAGCGCGATGAAGTCGTCGTCACGACGAAGGTCGGCTACGACATGGCGAGCCATCCGAACGCGGGCGGCCACTCGCGCAAGCACATCATGGACGGCATCGACGGGTCGCTCGCGCGTCTCGGCATGGATTACGTCGACATCTACATGCTGCATTTCTTCGACGTGAACACGCCCGTCGAGGAAACGATGGGCGCGCTCGACGACATCGTGCGCGCGGGCAAGGCGCGCTATATCGGCGTCTCGACGATGTACACCTGGCAGTTCGCGAAGATCATGCAGGCGTGCGAACGCCACGGCTGGCACAAGCCGGTCAACATGCAGTTGCAGCTGAACCTCGCGTATCGCGAGGAAGAGCGCGAGATGATTCCGTACTGCATCGACCAGGGTGTCGGCGTGTCGGTGTTCAGCCCGCTCGCACGCGGCCTCCTGACTTCCGAAGCGAAGTCCACGCGCAACCAGACCGATTTCTTCACCGCGCAGATGTACGGCGATCGCGCGTCGCAGGAGATCGCGGCGTCGGTCGCACGGGTCGCGGCGCGGCGCGGGGTATCGGCGGCGCAGATCGCGCAGGCGTGGGTTCTGAGGCGGCCGGGCATTTCGAGCATGCTCGTCGGCGCGGATTCGGCGGCGCAATTCGACAGCGCGCTCGCCGCGCTCGAAACGAAGTTCGACGAAGACGAACTGCACGAACTCGAGCGCAACTACACGCCGTGCGATCTCATCAACGACTACACGGCGGGACGGCGCATCGCGCGCGAGGCGCGTGCCGCACAAGGCGCCTTCGAAAACGCACTGGAGCGCGCCGCATGAGCAACCTGTTGCGAACGAATCATTACATCGACGGCGCCTGGCGCGAGAGCGCGAGCACGTATCCGGTGCGCAATCCGGCCACCGGCGAAACGATCGCGAACGTCTCGCGCGGCGGCAGCGCGGAAACGCAGCTTGCCGTCGACGCCGCGAAGCGCGCCTTTCCCGCATGGCGCGCGCTGACGGCGAAGGAACGCGGCGCGCGCGTGAAGCGCTGGGGCGAACTCATGCTCGCCAACCGCAACACGCTCGCCGCGCTGCTCACGCGCGAGCAAGGCAAGCCGCTCGCCGAAGCGCTCGGTGAAGTCGCGTATGCCGCGAGCTTCTTCGAATGGTTCGCGGAGGAAGCAAAGCGCAGTTACGGCGACGTGATCCCGAGCCCGAAGCCGAACTCGAAGATCGTCGTCACGCGCGAGCCGGTGGGCGTCGTCGCGGCGATCACGCCGTGGAACTTCCCGCTCGCGATGATCACGCGCAAGGCCGGCCCCGCGCTGGCCGCGGGCTGCACGATGGTGCTCAAGCCGTCCGAAGAGACGCCGCTTTCCGCTTTCGCGCTCGCGGTGCTCGCCGAAGAGGCGGGCATTCCGGCGGGCGTGTTCAACATCGTTTCGGGCGATGCCGCCGCCATCGGCCAGGTGCTGACCGAATCGCCCGACGTGCGCAAGCTGTCGTTCACGGGCTCGACGCGCGTCGGCAAGCTGCTCGCGAGGCAATCGGCGGATACGCTCAAGAAGCTCTCGCTCGAACTCGGCGGCAACGCGCCCTTCATCGTGTTCGACGACGCCGACATCGACGCCGCCGTGCAGGGCGCGATCGCCTCTAAGTTTCGCAACACCGGACAGACATGCGTGTGCGTGAATCGCTTCTACGTGCAGGACGGCGTCTACGATGCGTTCACGCGGGCCCTGACGCGCGCCGTGCACGAACTGCGCGCCGGTAACGGCCTCGCAGGCGAATTCGATCAGGGGCCGCTCATCAACGAGGCGGCGCTGAGAAAGGTGCAGGCGCATGTCGCCGATGCCGTGAGCAAGGGCGCGAAGATTTTGACCGGCGGCAAGCCGCACGCGCTCGGCGGCACGTTCTACGAGCCGACCGTGCTCGCGGATGCCACGCCTTCCATGCTGATCGCCGACGAGGAGACGTTCGGCCCCGTCGCCGCGTGCTTCCGTTTCGAAACGGAAGCGGACGTGATCGCCGCCGCGAACGACACGCCCTACGGTCTCTCCGCGTACTTCTACACGCGCGATCTGGGCCGCGCGTGGCGCGTCGCCGAGGCGCTGGAAAGCGGCATGGTCGGCATCAACGAAGGCATCATCTCGACGGAAGTCGCGCCCTTCGGCGGCGTGAAGCAGTCGGGACTGGGCCGCGAAGGATCGAAGTACGGGCTCGATGAATACATGGAGCTCAAGTACATGATGATGGCGGGACTCGGCCGCTGATTCATCGCTTCACCGCGCACGCACGAACGATAACCCACCGCGTGCGCGGTTTTCATGCGGCGTACGATGCGCCGCTCCACTCGGAAGTGGAGGAGATACTCTTGGATACCCAAAGCTTGAGCCCGCAGGCGCTCGCGCCGCGCGCCGCCGCGCCCGTCGGCGCCACCCACGACCCCATCGCGCTCGACGATGTTCCGCTGAACCGCTTCCACGTGAAGATCGCGGGCCTGACCTTCGGCGCGCATTTCACGGAAGGCTATGCGCTCGGCACGATCGGCTATGCGCTGTCCTCATTGAACAGGCAGATTCCGCTCGATGCGTTCTGGATGGGCCTGCTCGGTGCGTCCGCGCTGATCGGCATCTTCATCGGCAGCCTCGTGTTCGGCTGGCTCTCCGACAGGCTCGGCCGGCAAAAGATTTTTCTGCTGAGCTTCATCATCATCACGGCGGCCGCGTTCGCACAGTTCTACGCGACCACGCCCGCGATGCTCGTCGCGTTGCGCGTGCTGATCGGCTTCGGCATGGGCGGCGACTTCGCCGTCGGTCACGCGATTCTCGCGGAGTTCTCGCCGCGCAAGTATCGCGGCACCCTGCTCGGCTCGTTCAGCGTGATCTGGACGATCGGCTATGTGATCGCGAACGTGCTCGGCATGCACTACGCCGATGCGTCGCCCGATGCGTGGCGCTGGCTGCTCGCCTCCGCAGGCGTGCCGGCGTTCCTCGTGCTGGTCATGCGCATCGGCACGCCGGAGTCGCCGCGCTGGCTGCTCGGCCAGGGCCGTGCGGACGAAGCGCTGCGCATCGTGCGCAGGCACTTCGGCCCGAACGTGACGCTCGATGCGGATACGAGCGAACACGCCGCGCCGGCCGGCGGCTTCGCGCGGCTCTTCAAGCCGGACCTGATTCGCCGCACGCTCTTCAATTGCGCGTTCTTCGTGTGCCTCGTGATTCCGTACTTCGCGATCTACACGTTCCTGCCGGGCATTCTCACCGCAATCCGTCTTCCCGAAGGCTCGGGCGCCGATCTGCTGCTGAACGGCTTTCTCGTGCTCGGCGCGCTGCTCGGCATCTGGCTCACGATCAGGCTGTCGCGCCGTTCGTTCCTGATCGGCTCGTTCGCGGTGTGCTTCATGTCGCTGCTTGCGTTGAGCGCGCTGCCGTCATCGGCGAATGGCGCGATGATCGTCGCGTTCGGCATCTTCACGTTGACGATGTCGGCGTTCTCGAATCTCGTCGGCGTGTTTCCGCCCGAGTGCTTTCCGACCGAAGCGCGCGCGTGCGGCGTCGGGCTGTCGATCGCGTGCAGCCGGCTGGGATCGGCCGTCGGGACATTCCTGCTGCCCATCGGCATCGCGCAGGCCGGCATTCAGATGACGATGCTCGCGCTCGCCGGCGTGCTGCTCGTCGGGATGATCGTGTCGATCGCGTGGGCGCCGGAAACGAAGCATCTGACCTTGAACGAGGCAAGCGGGCGCTGATCGCCCGTCATGGCTGCGCGGCCTTCGCCCCCTCGCCGCGCAGCCATTCCGCAAAGGCCTGCACGCTGTCCGAGCCCGCATGCGAAGGCGCGATATCGAGCCAGTACCCGTAAGGCCCGGTCGATTCCACGGGCGACAACTGCACGAGCGCGCCATCATGCAATTCATCGGCGATCATGTTGCGATCCACCACCGCGAGTCCCGAGCCGGCTCGCGCGGCGTGAATCGCCTGATCGAGCGTCGAGAACTCGATGCCGTTCTCCGCATACGCGCGCGGCAGTCCCGCCGCATCGAGCCAGTTGGGCCAGAGCGTGAGGCGCGCGTCGTTATGCAGAACATGCAGCGTGGGCAGGCGTTCGAGCAGCGCCTCGACGGGCTGCCCTGCGAACTTCATCGCGCCGACCAGCACATGACGCTCGATGAACAACAGCTCCGAACGATGATCCGCGCGCGCCTCGTAGCCGAAGCGGATGCTGCAGTGACGATCGTCGGTGGCATCGGTGCGCACGGAGAGGTCGATGTCGGGCACGGCGTCCATCAGCGAGCCGAGTCTCGGCGACAGCCAGCGCGTCGCGAAAGTCGGCGGTGCCGTCACGGTCAGGCGCTTGCGCTCGCTGCGTTGCGCGGCCGAGAGCGAGCGGGTCACGCGCTCGATCGAATCGAACGCCTCGGACAGGCACGCGAGCAGTTCCTCACCCTGCCTGGTCAAACGAATGCCCTTGTGATCGCGGTCGAAAAGCTTCGTGCCGAGCGCATCCTCCAGCAGACGAATCTGCCGGCTGACCGCGCCCGGCGTCACGCACAGCGCGCTCGCCGACTGGTTGAAGCTCATGTGGCGGGCGCTTTCCTCGAAAAAACGCAAGGCCGTCAGGGATGGCAGGCGGCGCACGGTTGTCTCCTTCGCTTATTTCCATTGTCTGGCTGCGGCGCGCGATCTGCTCATTCCCGGGCCCGCGGCGGCCACCCGCGCTCCTGCTCCTCGATCTGCCGATGCAGCCAGTCGCGGAACAGCGCCACCTGCGGCGCATCGTCCTGTCCCGTGCGCGTGACGAGCCAATACGACTGATGTCCGTCCACCTCGACGTCGCGCAAGGGCATCAGCGTGCCCTGCCGCAGCTCTCGCGAGATCATGTGACGGTCCGCCATCGTGACGCCGAGGCCGTCGACTGCCGCGCGGATCGCGTGATCGAGCAGATCGAACTCGTAGCCCCCGCCCAGATCGACATCGTCGATGTGCGCGGCCTTCAGCCAGTGCTGCCACGTGAGATACCGCTGGTCGCTGCTCGCGAGGACATGCAGCAGCGTGAACGCGCTCAGATCCGCCACCAGCTCGCTGCGCCCGCCGAGCAGCGCGGGCGCGCACACGGCGATGTGCCGCTCGTTCATCAGCAACTGGTTGTCAAGGCCGTCCCATTCGCCGTCGCCGAAACGGATCGCGCAATCGAGCGCGCCCGATTCGACGAGATCGTCCTTCAGGCTCGTGGTGATCGAGAGTTCCAGCTCCGGCGCCGCCGCGCGCAAGGACTGCAGGCGCGGCATCAGCCAGCGGCTCGCGAAGGTGGGCGGCACGTTGACGCGCAGGCGCTTCAGATGCGTCTTCTCCTGAATGCCGCGCACCGTCAGTTCGATACGGTCGAACGAGAGCTTGAGCGCCTGCAGCAGCAGACGCCCCGTTGCCGAGAGTTCCAGATGATGGTGCCGGCGCAGCAGCAGCGCCTCGCCGAGCTGCGTTTCGAGCTGGCGGACCTGCCTGCTCACCGCGCTTTGCGTGACATGCAGCATTTCCGCGGCGCGCGTGAAGCTGCCGGTGTGTCCGGCTACTTCAAAAGCCCTCAGCGCGTTCAGGGCGGGCATCTTTCGCTTCAAATCGGTCTCCTTCCGACCAGAGCGGGCGCTTCAGCGCCTTGCTCCGATCTCATGCCGCCGGAGTCCAGCCCGGCGCTCGACGCGCATTTGACACGCATCCGCGCTGGAGCAAGCCGCGCCGGGGCAGCATTTTACGAATCGAGGCAAATTATGCCGCTTCGGAGCGCGGATCAGGCCGCCGCGAGTTCCGCCGGCGTGGTCACGCGCGCGGCGTTCGCCTGCGCGTCCTCGAGGATCATGTCGGCGCCCTTCTCGGCGACCATCATCGTCGGCGCATTGAGGTTGCCCGAGGTGATGTTCGGGAAGATGGACGCATCGACGATGCGCAGGCCATCGATGCCATGCACGCGCAGACGCTCGTCGACGACCGACGTCGCCGCATCCGGACCCATCGCGCAGGAGCCGCACAGGTGATAGATCGAGCCGGACTGATCGCGGAAGTAGTCGAGCAGCGCCGCGTCGCCGTTCACGTCCCGTCCGGGCGAGATTTCCTCGGCGGTGATGCCGCGCAGCGCGCTCGTCCCCATGATGCGGCGCACCAGCTTGCTGCCCTGCACCGCCTCGCGCAAGTCCTTTTCCGTCGTCAGCGCGTTGATGTGGATCTTCGCGGCGTCTTCCGCGCGGTTCGAACCGATCTCGATGGAACCGCGGCTCGTCGGGCGGCACGGATTGAAGCACAGCAAAAAGCCCGAATACGGTTCCGGCTCGAGCTGCGCCTTGCTGCTCTTCGGAATGCGATACGACAGCGGATTGAAGTACAGCTGGATGTTCGGCTCCGCTTCGCGCGCATCGCCCTTGAAGAAGCCGCCCGACTGGTTGACGCTCATCGAGAGCGGCCCCTTGCGCGCCGTCAGATAGCGCAGCCCCGCTTTCACCTTGCCAACGAGCGAGAGCAAATCGTCGTTCAGCGTCTTGACCGTCGCGCGATAGTAGAAGCTCACGCACAGGTGATCCTGCAGGTTCTTGCCGACCGCCGGCAGCTCGTGTATGACGGGAATGCCGTGTTTCGCGAGCAGCGCCTTCTCGCCGATGCCGGACAGCTGCATCAGCTTGGGCGAATCCACCGCGCCCGCCGACAGAATCACTTCACGCTTCGCACGGAATTGCAGCGACTCGCCGTTGCGCGACGCCATCACGGCGGCCGCGCGCCTGCCGTCGAAGATCACGCGGCGCACGGTGACGTTGCGCTCCACGCGCAGGTTCTTGCGCGACAGCGCCGGATGAAGATATTCGAAGCTGCTCGACGAGCGCTCGCCGTTGCGCGCGTTGATGTCGTAGATGGTCGCGCCTTCGTAGTCCGCGCCGTTGATGTCGCCCGTGACCGGATAGCCCGCCTGCCTCGCGCCTTCGAGGAACGTCGCGCAAATGGGATGGGCGCCATCCTTCATCGATGAAATCCCGATCTTGCCGTCCGCGCCGTGAAATTCCGTATTCCCGGCCCAGTGCGATTCGAGACGGCGGAAATACGGCAGCACGTCGCGATAGCCCCAGCCGCGGTTGCCCGCGCGTGCCCAGTCGTCGAAATCGTGCGGCTGGCCGCGCACGTAGATCATCGCGTTGATCGACCCCGAGCCGCCTTGCACCTTGCCGCGCGGGCAATACAGCTTGCGGTCGTTGAGCTGGGCTTCAGGCTCGCTGTAGTACATCCAGTTGTATTCCGGGTTGTAGTAGGTTTTGGTGAACCCCACCGGAACCTTGAACCAGAACGAGGTGTCCGCGCCGCCCGCTTCGAGCAGCAGGACCGAATACTGTCCCGAATCGGATAGACGGTCCGCGAGAATGCAGCCTGCCGACCCCGCGCCGACGATGATGTAATCGAATTCCATGTTCCCGATGCCTTCAGTTCAGCCCTTCGCGGGCGCGAGATCCTTCACGTCGAATGGCTTCGCCGCCATCTGCAGGTGCAGCCGCTCGCCGGTGTACGGTGTATGCGCCCGCACCACGTCCATGTTCAGCTCGACGCCGAGCCCCGGCTCGTTCGACGGAACGATGTAGCCGTCTTCCCAGCGGATCGGCCGCTTGAGCACTTCGGCATGGAAGCCGTCCCATGTGCCGATGCTTTCCTGGATCAGGAAGTTGGGCGAGCACGCGGCGATCTGGATGCTCGCCGCCGCGCCGACCGGGCCGTTGTAGAGATGCGGCGCGATCTGCGCGTAATGGACCTCGGCGAGACTCGCGATCTTCTTCGCTTCGAGCAGACCGCCCACGCGGCCGACGTTGAACTGCAGGATCGATGCGGCGCGGGCTTCGAGCAGCTTGAAGAACTCGTACTTGGTGGTGAGGCGCTCGCCCGCCGCAATCGGAATGCTCGTCTTCTGCGCGACTTGCGCCATTGCGTCTTCCTGTCCCGGCGGCACCGGCTCCTCGAACCATAGCGGATCGAACTTCTCGAGACGCTGCGCGAGGCGGATCGCCGAGGACGGCACCATCTGCCCGTGCGTGCCGAACAGCAGGTCGGCCTTGCTGCCGATCGCCTCGCGCACTTTGCGGCAGAAGGTCTCGCAGCGGTCCATCACTTCGAGCGAGACCTGATGCCCGGAGTACGCGGTGTACGGCCCGGCCGGATCGAACTTGACGGCCGTGAAGCCGAGCGCCACGTTGTGCGCGGCGCACTCGGCGGCGAGATCGGGATCGTCGTAGTCGTATTCGCCGCAGCTGTTCTTCGGATACAGATACGTGTACGAACGCAGGCGCTCGTGCACGCGGCCGCCGAGCAGCTCGTACACGGGCTTGCCCGCCGCCTTGCCGATGATGTCCCAGCACGCCATCTCGAGGCCGCTCACGACGCCCATCATCGTGAGATCGGGGCGCTGCGTGAAGCCGCTCGAATACGCCTCGCGATAGAAGCGCTCGACATGATGCGGATCGTGGCCGAGCAGATAGCGCTCGAACACGTCGTCGATGATCGGCGTCATCGCCTTCGGATGGAACGTCGCGGAGTAGATCTCGCCGACGCCCTCGATGCCGCACGCCGTGCGCAGCCTCACGAAGATCCAGTACATGCCGCCGATATGCGGCGGCGGAACGGCGACGATATGCGTTTCCAGCGCGGCGATTTTCATCGTTGAGATTCCTGCTTGTCGAGTCGATGCTTGAAGACGAGACCGGCCACGCCGCCCAGCGCGGACATGCAGGCGATGTAGCCGAAGTAGAGTTGATAACCGTGCACGCCCGGATAGTTCTGGGTGAGATAGCCGTTGATGAGCGGCAGCACCGCATCCGGTGAATAGCCGATCACGGACACGAGGCCGATGGCGAGACCCGTGGTTTCCGCGGGCACCTTGCATTGATCGAGCAGCGACCAGTAGAGGCCGCGAATCGCGTACGTCATCACGCCGATGAACAGCACGATCGCGGCGACGAGCGTGTGATTGCCGATCGAAGGCGCCGCCATCAGCACGAGCAGCGCCGCCGCAGCCGCGAACAAGGCGAACACGAGCACGGACGTCTTCGAGAAGCGGTCACCGAGAAAGCCGCCGCCGATGCCGCCGATCGGGCGCATCCACAGCTTGAGCGTCGTGATGAACCCCGCCGCGACCACCGATAGGCCGATTTCCTTCTCGTGCAGATACGCGGAGAAGCTGTAGGTCGCCCAGAACACCTGATAGCCGCAGAACACGATTCCCGCGAGCAGCCACAGTTGCGGGTTCTTCAGCAGCACGGCGAGATCGCGCATGACGTTGCTGTCGCGGCGCTTCGTTTCCTTCGCTTCGGCAGCAGCCGGATCGCGCACGAGTCCGAGCACCACGCCGAGCCCGATGCACAGGAACGCGTACAGGTACACCACGAGCCTGAAGCCCGCGGCGGTCGATTCGCCGCGCGTCTGCGTAACCCACGCGAAAAGCGAGATCGCGACGGTCGCGAGCAGCGCCTCGACCAGGCCACGGCCGCCGTCGAGAAAGCCGAAGAAGCGGCCTTGCTCGTCGGCGGCGGCGATCATCGAGACGCGCTTGATGATCGCGGCCCAGAACGTGAGGCCGGTCGTCAGGCCCCAGCAGCCGAAGATCACGATCAGCGAGCCGAACGAAGGCGCCGTGGAATACCACAGCCCCAGCGCGCCCGTCGCGATCAGCGAAAAGCTGATGAGCACGCGCGGCGCGATGCGATCCGCGAGCCAGCCGCTCGGCAGATAGCAGACCAGAAAGATCGTGCCGAGGGCCGAATAGAGATAGCCGAGCTGCGCTTCGGTGATATGGAAGACTTCGAGCATCGTCGGCTGGTAGACCTGCCGCAGATACAGAATCGGATAGATGGCGCCCGCGGCCAGAACGAGCAGTGCGAGCTGGACATAACGGTCGGCGCGCGTGCTTTCGCGCGGCGTGGCGACGCTCTGGCCGGATTGAGCGGTATTCGATGACACGGGCGTGCTCCTCGAAGGGCAGCGGCGCACGGCATGCGGATGCCGCGCGGCTGGACCTTCAACATGTTTTTTTGGTGGTTGGTCGAAACTGCGAAACGCGTGAGTTGCGAAACGGCCGGCGAATCAGTACTTCATGACGACGAGACGCGTCTGCGTGAACTCGAGCATGCCGTGCTTGCCGTCGTCGCCGCCGATGCCTGAGCGCTTCCAGCCGGCGTGGAAACCCTGATACGGATCGGCGGGCGTGCGATTGATATAGAGCTCGCCGGCTTCGATCGAATTGGCGACCTTCATCGCCGTCCGATAGTTCTCGGTATAGAGCACCGACGAAAGCCCGAACTGGTGATCGTTCGCCATTGCGAGCGCCTCGTCGATCGTGCCGTACTTGAGCACTGCGAGCACCGGCCCGAAGGTCTCCTCCTGGACGATCTCCATCTCCTGACGGCAGTTCGAGAGCAGCGTCGGCGGATAGAAAAAGCCCTTGCGTTCCGGCACTTCGCCGCCGGTCTCGAGCTTCGCGCCCGCCTCGATCGCGCGGCGGACCATTGCGTGAATGCCGTCGCGCGACGCCTTGTTCACGAGCGGGCCCATATGGCTCGGGTCCTCGTGACGATCGCCGGCCTGCTTCGCCTTCATCTGCGCGCGGAGCATGCCGACGAATTCGTCGTGAACGCTCTCCTGTACATAGACGCGCTCGATCGCCGTGCAAAGCTGCCCGCTGTGCGTGAGCTTCGATGCGACGAGTTCGCGCGCGGCCTTTTGCAGGTCGGCGTCCGGCTCGACGATCGCGGGCGTCTTGCCACCGAGTTCGAGCGACGGTTTCGCGATGTTCGCCTTGCAGTACTCCAGCACCTTGCGGCCCGCGTTGACGCTGCCTGTCAGCGTGATCATGCCGACCAGCGGATGCGTGCAGACCGCTTCGGCCGTGGCGTGATCCATCGCGAGAATGTTGATGACGCCCGCCGGCAGCGCCGCGCGCTCGACGGCGCGCGCCAGTTCGAAGGCCGAGAGCGGCGTGTTGTTGCTCGGGCGCACGACGACCGCATTGCCCGCGATCAGCGCGGGCGCGATCTTGCGCATGAGCGTGTAGATCGGGAAGTTGAACGGGATCAGGCACGCGACGACGCCGATCGGCTCGCGATGCAGCACCAGGTTTTCGTCCGGCGTATCGCTCGGAATGACTTCTCCTTCGATGCGGCGCGCCCATTCCGCGTGATAGCGCGTGATCTGCGCTGCGTAGACGGCCTCGTTGGTCGCGTCGAGGAGACTCTTGCCGGACTCCATCGCGAGCGCGGCGCCGATGTCGGCGGAGGCTTCGACGATGGCGTCGGCGAGCCGCTGCATGTGCGCGCCGCGCTCGACGGCGGGCATCAGGCGCCACCGGCGTTGCGCGGCGGCGGCCTGTTCGACGGCGAGAAGCGCCTGCTCGCGCGACGCGTGGTGAACGTGGCCCGCCACCTCCTCGGTCGCGGGATTCAGGATGGCGGTGACCCCATCGCCGGCGGGCTCGATGAAACGCCCGTTCACGAAATTCCGTTCTGGCTTCATTTCTGGCTGTGTCCTTGATCGCTGTGCGCCGCGCCGCACGACCGTCCGTTCCGCGGCCAGCCGCTGCGACATTGCAGCGCATTTGCGGCTCATTCTTCCGTGCGTCGCGCTGCAACGACAAGCGAAGAATTTTCGGGGCGAACATTCGAAAAACTCACGATTGGTCTTCGACTAAATCCTTTTGCAGTGCCACGTACATGCAGCACAATCCGTCGCTCCCGGTCCCGCCGCGCTCGACGCCTGGGGCTTGTTTAAGAAAAGCAAAAAGACTTGAGACTTTCATGAGAATCAAAGCAATTTCGCTGGCCGCGCTCGCGTGGATCGCTAGTTCCGCTCATGCGCAAAGCAGCGTCACGCTGTACGGCATCCTCGACGAAGGGTTCGATTTCACGAGCAATGTCGGATCGAACCGCGTGTATGAGCTCACGAGCGGATATGCCGCGGGCAGCCACTGGGGCATGCGCGGCGTCGAGGATCTGGGCGGCGGAACCAATGCCGTGTTCCAGCTGGAAAGCGGCGTGAACCTCAGCAACGGCGCGGCAGGACAAGGCGGGCGCATGTTCGGGCGGCAGGCCTATGTCGGCGTGAGCCATGACCGTCTGGGTTCGGTCACGCTCGGTCGTCAGTACGATTCGGTGGTCGACTATCTCGCGCCGACGACGGCCAATGGCAACTGGGCGGGCTATCTCTTCGCGCATCCGTTCGACAACGACAACACGGACAACTCGTTCCGCGTGAACAACACCGTGAAGTACGCGAGCCCTTTGCTCGGCGGGTTCCGGTTCGGCGGCGCGTACAGCTTCAGCAATGACGCGAGCTTCGCGAATAACCGGCAGTACAGCGTCGGAGCGTCGTATGCGAATGGCGGGTTGCTGGTGGGAGCGGCCTATCTTCGCGCGGATGGCACAGGCCTCAACGCGAATGGCGCGGTCGCGACGAACGACGCGAGCTTCATCGCGTCACGCATGCAGATTTTCGGCGCGGGCGTGAATTACACGTTCGGCCGGGCGACTGCGGGGTTTGCGTACACGAATTCGAGCTATCGCGATCCGGTCACAAACGGGTATATCGGCGTGCCGCTCGCGTCGGACGGGAATGCGCTCAAGAACCTGAAGTACCAGAACTTCGAAGTGAACGGGAAATATCAGTTCACGCCCGCGTTCTTCATCGGCGCGCAATACGTGTACTCGATCGAAACCTACGACGCGACAGCCGGCACCGTGAAGCCGCGCATTCACTCGGCCGGGCTGATGGCGGATTACTTCCTGTCGAAGCGCACCGACGTTTATGTGCAGGGGGCGTATCAGAAGATCGCGGGCAAGCCGACCGGCTCGGTGATGGACCAGGCTTTTGTGCCGGGCACGCAGGGGCTGTCGTCGAATTCGGAGCAGTTCGTCGCGCGGGTGGCGCTGAGGCACGCGTTTTGAATCGTCCGGACGATTGAAGAGGGTCCGGCCGAACCGGGCTACGCCGAAGACCAGGGATCTCTGCGCCAAGCCGCTTCCTCCCGATGAGTTCTCATCGGCGTGCGGCGTGCTATCGTCATTACGTCGTGAATCGCTTGCCGCTCGCCGCCATCATGAGTCAAGTCCGCTATCCTCTCGGACCCGACGACCGGGTGCATCTGCTGTGCTGGCTCACCTGCGGTTTCCTCGGCGCGTACTATCTCGACGGCGACTGGCCGGATACGTCGTTTCAGGTGCGCGCGGCGCATCGCTGGCTCGACAGGCATCATCGCACCGCCGACTGGATCGAGACCGCGCGTCTTTCGGTGGCGGCGCAGGCGCTCGCCGCGCGCTTCTCCACCCTGCTCGAGAGCGATTCCACCCGCAGCGACATCGAGCGCATTCTCGAAGACGAGGACCTCGATTACGAAAGCGCGCTGGTTCAGCGCATCTATCACGAGTGCTGGGCCGAGCTGACCAACAGGCGCAAGCCCGCGCGCTGACCGGCTTTCATTTTTCCTTCGCCGCTTTTCGCCGCTTCCGCGCCGTGCGGCGCTCAATTTTCATGCCGCGTCTCGGACGAATGTGAGGAAACACACGTCTGGCGCACAGGGCGCATTGCCAACACACCGGCGCGCTGGATCGACCTGGCCGCTAGCTTCCGATCACCAGGAAAATCTCCCCGACCGGCGCCTTCGACCCGTTCGGCACCACCGCCTTCAGCGGGAACCCATACGTCCCGCGAAAACTGACGAAGCGTCCGACCTGAACGCGCACTCCCGCTCCGACACTCGCAAGCGACGCGTCGTTGACTTCGCCCGCCTCGGGGATGCGATTCCACACGTGTCCCGCGTCGAAGAACACGAACGGCTGCATCGCCGCGATGCCGGCCTTGATGGCCGGCGTGCGCAATTCCGTCTGCAGGTTCCAGCCGCGATCGCCTTGCGCCGCATAGGGCTCGTAGCCGCGCACGGTCGCGTCGCCGCCAAGGCCCAGCTCCTCGCTCGGCAAGAGGGTGTTGCCGGTCCACTGGAAAAGCCCGCGCGCCGATACGGAGAATCCTGACTTGCCGAGCGGCATGTCGCGAGCGGCCGACAACTGCGCGTACTGGTAGCGCGGCTTCGCGCCCAGACGCGCCGCATCGTAGGCTTCGTCGTTGCTGCTGCTGTCGAAGTAGCCGGGGCTCGCGTAGAGCGCCGCGTTCAGATGCGTATCGCCGGATCCATCGCTCTTCGCGAGATCGTAGGCGATGACGAACTGATGGATATGCGTGTTCGCATTGAAAACCTGAAAGCCGCCGAATTCGAGGTCGTTGTTGGAGCGCTTGAAGTCGTAGCCCAACTGCATCTGCTGTTGCCACGCGCCCGCGTGGTCGAGAGGCGGCAGGCGCCAGTCATAGCGGAAGCTGACCTGCGAGCTCAGGCCGGTCTGTCCGTAACTTTCCGGCAGACGCGGCGTGCTCTCGGCGAACACGCCGAACAATTCGATGCGATCGAGCCACGGCAGCGGCGCGACGAGATTGAACGCATGCGCGATGAAGCGCGGACGATCGGGCCGGCCTTCGATATCGGGATTGCCGCTCAGGAGGTCGTTACTCGCGGTCATCTGATAGCCGATGCGCGCATCGATGCCGAACAGATTGCCGTAGTCGAAGCCCGCGAGAATGCGATCGCGACCCAGGTCGCGCACGCCGTCGTTGTTGTAGCCGCCGTAGACGCGGAACGGAAAGCGATCTTCGGTTTGCAGCACGACATCGGTCGTGTTGAGCGCGGTGCCCGGCGCATAGATCACGTCCACGCGGCGATACGGATTCGCGTTGAGCAAGGCGAGACCGGACGCGACATCGGACTCGCGGATCGGCTCGCCGCTCGCGAGCGGCATCTCGCGCTCGAGCAGCGCATCGGAGAAGTATCGATTGCCCTTCGGCACCACGCGACCCGCGCGATACTCGGCGATGGCGAACTTAACGATGCCGCTACTCACGTCCTGCTCGGGCACGTACACATCGACGAGCGGCTGGCCCGCGCCGCGATACCGTTGAACGACCGCACGGCGAATTTCGGCGAGGCGCGCGAAGGTGAGCGGCTTGTGAAGATCGGCGGCGAAACCGTCGAGAAACTCGGGCGTGAGCAACGGGGTATCGGTCGACGTGATCGCGCCGCCGGCGGCGGAGTGCGTCGGAGCCGATGACGGCCCGGTTGCATCCGCACGCGCGAACGCGATGCCGCGCAGATCTCGAATCGCGACGTCCTGCGAGGTATCGGCGGGTTCGGGCGGCTGCGGCAAGGCGCGTGGCCGTTCGGCGGCAGGCGGCGCGACCGGAGCGACGTCCCGGTACGATTGCGCAGCTGCATCGCGCGCATCAACGACGATGACGATCGCAGCCGATATGAGTGTTGTGACGATGCGTGCGCGTGTCAATCACTCAAGCGCGCACGGTGATCATGAAACATGTCTCCTCCGGCGTTTCTTGATTGGTCGGCCTCGCATGGTATCAGTGGTCCGCGTGCCACGCGTGTGCGCGATCGAACGATGAAGCCGGCGCGCTTCCCCGCGGCCCCAGGGCGGCCACATGCAAAAACGGCCGCGATCTTTCGATCGCGGCCGTTTCGCTCTCCAAGCGCGATGCTCAGAAGCGGTGACGCAGACCCACCGTCGCCGCGACCTGATTCTGCGTCGTCGACGGAGACAGCGTGTTGATCATCGCCACATTGGCGCCCGCATTGCCGAGATCACCCGATGCGTGCTGATACACGCCTTCGACGTACACGTCGGTGCGCTTCGACAGCGAGTAATCGGCCTGCAGCGAAACCGTATGCCACTTCGGATCACCCGAGCCGTTCGCGCCCGTCACCTTGCCGTCCGTGTACGTGTACGCGGCGTCGAGGCTGAGCGCCGGCGTCAGCGCATAGCGGCCGTTCAGTTCGAAGTTGTTCAGATGCAGGTTCGTGTTGCCCGGCAGCGCGAACGACGTGCCGCCTTGCGATGCGGCGATGAGGTTGTCGTAGTGCGTGTTCGTCCACACGAAGCCGACCGTCGCGGGGCCGTAGGTGTAGTTCACGCCCGCGCCGAAGGTGCGCTGCAGTTCGGCCGTCAGATTGGCGTTGTTGCTCTGGCCCGCCGAAACCGCGCCGTTCGCGTTCAGATTACGCGAGTTGTTCAACTGCATATAGGCCGCCGCGAAGTTCAGCGGGCCGTTGCCGTACGACGCACCCGCGCTCCACGCGCGATTGTTCGAGAACTCGCCGGCGTCGTTCGAGAAGCCATATAGGCCACCGAACTTGAAGCCCGCGTAATTCACGCTCTGATACTTGACGGAGTTCTTGATCGAGAACGAATGATCGAGATTGTCGTTGTCGAACGGATGCGCGCTCAGGTTATTGCCAAAACCCGCGCCGGCTTCCGAAAACGGCGACAGATAATCGACCATCGAATCATATTGGCGGCCGAGCGTCACCGTGCCGAATTGATCGTGTTGCAAGCCGACATAAGCCTGGCGATTGAACATCGTGTTGCTTTCATTGAAGCGGCCATTATTGAGGTTGAAGCCGCTCTCCAACTTGAAGAGCGCGTGCAACCCGCCGCCGAGATCTTCACTGCCTTTCAGGCCGAAATACGTGTCGGAAACCGAGCCGCTGCCTTGCAGCCAGTTGCTGTGTCCGGCGGAATTGTTCGTGTAGACGAGGCCTGCATCCAGAGTGCCATACAACGTGACGCTGCTTTGTGCCTGAGCCGACGCCGCGAACGTGCCGAGAATACCCGCGATGAGGAGAGTTTTTTTCATGATTCTCTGAGAGTCGTGTTCAATGCGAAAGCTTCCCGGGCTCGACAGTCCGTATTGCCGGCTGCTCGCCCTTAAGAAACTGGGACACACTTTATGCGACGGTCACTTGAATGTGTCCGCGTACCACGCGCAATAATCTTTTGCTGATTCTGCCAACCGGCACGCAAGACCCTTCATATTCTTTTAAGCTCAGACGCTTAGCGCATTTCGCCTGTCGATAACGAAGCGAAAGCTGTTGCGCATGGGCGACGTTATTACTGCGCATTCCGGAGAAGTCCATTGCGCCGGGCGCCGTTTATAGCAGCAGCCAACGTTGCTAAGCTTTTTCAAGTCTACAGATCTCCGAGCAGCTTTTCTGAAGGCACGGGGCGGTTTCGCGAGAGGAGGCCGCTCCGTTTTAATCCGTCATTAATATCGGACTTCGAATTCCTTTGAGTCCGATGTCGAAGCACGCCCGAATAAAGCGCGTGCCTTTTCTGCATTCTCCTCTTATTCATTTAGCAAGCACATTCGCAAAATGGGTCGCCCGGCCGACTCCTTTTTGCGCCTTCATAACGTCGTCCTTGCGATCTGCTTTCTCGTCGAAACGACTCGCATTTAGTTGAGTGCGTGCTGAACGATGAGTCGTTCGAAGCATTACCAAGATGCTTGAAAAGTTTGCGCATCGAATGCGCTCGCATCGCTGGCCACTCCATATCCAGGTGCAGGGATCGCGTTATTTCGCGTACTTCTTACGAAAAAAATGTAACTGCTCCGCAAACGTTTGCGCCGGCGGCTTGCAGCCGAATCGAAGATGCGCGTTTTCATTTTGAAACAACTTGAAGCAAGTTCTAACGCCAAAGAGGTACATCCTTTGCTGTAGTTGTAGCCTCTGAATACCAGCTGGAATATCGACATGAAAACTGGCATCGACGCGACCACCGTCCCTGTCTTTCGACAGCGACGGCCCGCACAACTCGCCGAGCGCGAGCTTCAACATCTGGAAATGATTCTGGCGAACTTCGCCGAACGCAATACCGCCTCCGAACGACTTCCCGCCAAGTATTGGGATATGCGCATCGCTCAACTCGATGCCGAATACGATCTCGTGCCGTCGCAAAGTCAGCGTGTCGCCTCGCTTCAACGCAAACTGGCATCACTCGATTCCGCGCTGGACTCCGCCTCGTCGGCCGCAGACGTTCAGGAAGGACAGCAAAGCCGGCGCGCCGCCGCTTAGCCCGGACCTCAATTTCGCGACGAAGGCGAGGAATCTCGCCGTCGTCCCGCATCACGAAAAATCACGCAGGCTTTTCGAGCCACTCGTCGACTATTGCGCGCGCGGCCGTGTGCGCGCTCATCAGCGCGTCCTCGGCGGAAGCGAAGTTCGAATAGCGTGCATTGCCGATACTGAGCGGAGAGAATGCGGCGACCGGCCTCCCCGACCGACTGATCGTGACCACCGCCAGATAGCGAATGGATGCAGGCTGAGGCACGAGCTGATAGCTCGTTGCGATCGCGACTTCGAGCACGAAGCCCTTATGGTTGTATGACCGTATCATCGCAGCACCCCCGCCATACCCGGACGACGCAAAAGGACGCGCCGTGACCATGCGGCGGGCGTGCGTTCGAAGGCACGCGGCATGTTGGTGCACGGCGGCTGACCGTGCAATAGCATAGGGCGTACCCGTCGCCCGGCGCTGGATGCGCGCGCTATTTCGCGCGGCGAATCGCCATGCGCACGACATTCGCGGCGAGATCGGCGCACAGCTCGGCCCATTTTCCGAGCAACGAGGCGTCATCGGTGAAGAAGTATGGTGTGTGCGTCCATTGCTCGACCTGTCCGTCCGCGACCGCGAGCTCGAAGATACGCAGATCTTCATCGTCGCTTACACCCATGCGAACGAGTTCCCTGAACGAACGGATGTCGTGCACGGACACGTTCTGAATGCCGACGCCGTGCAGCACCGCCATCACCGTCTTGCCGATGCGCCAGGCAGCTTCGCGATTGTCCGCCATAACGAAAGCGACGCCTTCGACAGGCGTCTCGAACTTCATTCGGTACAGGCGAGACTTACATTGTTCACTGAGTTGGGTATTCATCGTGCTCAAGCCTACGCGCTCCGCACAGCGCCCAAGCGACGGCCTGTGCGATGGAGCGAGCGTTATCGTGGAAGCGAAAAAGGATTGCAAAGCGCGAGCCAGGTTTCGCCCTCGTCGCTCGCTTAGAACAGCATATGCAGGAGTTGTTCCCGCTAACGCATGCGGCCGCATGCGTGGACCATCGCACGAAAAGCATCGCATTCGAACGAAAGTCCGCGCACGGAATAAAGAAAGTTTCGTGACGGTGGCGCTATTTTTGACGCTGCGATGACGCCTGGGTTCAGGTACCGACCCCACTTGCTCCGCGGCCGATCAGTAAAGTCGCGCGCCTATATGCGCCTCGCAGCATTTGCATCAATGCCGAAGCATCTCGGCTTTGAAGACGTGCACTCAGTGATTCAGTTCTTCGAGACGCAGCCCGTTGGTCTTCGGTCCGAACACGCCGATCGCGAGCGCGACCATCAACATGCATACCGTGATGCCGGCGAACACGCCCGGCACGCCGAAGTCCTTCAGGAGCGATGCGATGATGAAGCCCGACATCATCGCGCCCGCGCGGCTCGCGGAATACACGATGCCACTTGCACGGCAGCGCACCGACGTCGGAAAGAGCTCGCACTGGTAGGCGTGATAGCACACCGAAATGGTTTGACCCGCGAGCGAGATCAGCACGCCGAGTGCGATGAGCGCCGCGGGCGACTTCATCTGACCGAATGCGAGGCCGCTCGCGATCACGACGAGCGCCCCACCGACGATCAGCCATTTGCGCTGGATTCGGTCGGCATAAAGCATGGCGAGCAGCGGACCGATGGGCAGCGCGAACGCGATGATCAACGAATAGAGCAGGCTCTTCGTCACGGTGATGCCTTGACCGATGAGCAGCGTCGGCACCCAGTTGGCGAAGCCGTAATAGCCGATCGCCTGACAGAAGTTGAAGGCGATCAGCATGAGGAGACGCGAGCGATAAGGCGCGTTGAACAATTCGCCCAGCGACGCGCGCCGATGGGCCGGCTGTTCGACGACGGACGCGGGTGGCGGCAGCGCGGCGCCCGATTCGCGCTCGACCACGCGCTCGATGCCGCTCACGACGCGTTCGCCTTCCTCGACCTTCCTGTGCATCGCGAGCCAGCGCGGACTCTCCGGCACCGCGCGCCGGATGAACCACACGATCACCGCGCCCGCCGATCCCGCGAGCACGACGACACGCCATCCATCGAGACCGAACACGGTTTCCGGCACGAGCCAGTACGAGAGAATCGCTGCAACCGGCGCGGCGGCGAACATCACCATCTGATTGAACGCCATTGCGCGGCCGCGCATATGTTGCGGCACGAGCTCGGTCACGTAGCTGTCGATGGTGATGATCTCCACGCCCACGCCGATGCCCGTCATGAAGCGCCAGAAGATCACGCCTTCCGGCGTGGTCTGGAACGCCATGATCGCCGAGCCGATCGAGTACCACAGCAGCGAGAACGTAAACACGCTGCGGCGTCCGTAGCGATCCGGCAGCCAGCCGAAAAAGAACGTGCCGATGAAGAGCCCCGCGAACGTCGCCGCGATGAACCCCGCGATGCCCGTGAAGCCGAAGAACGCATGCGTGGTCGTCTGCAAGAGGCCGCTCTTCGCCATGCCCGGCGCGATGTAGCCGGTGAAGATCAGATCGTAGATTTCGAAGAAGCCGCCGAGCGAGATGAGAAACACGAGCATCCACAGATGCCGTGTGACCGGCAGTCGATCCATGCGCGCGGATATCTGCGCGCCGGGTGTCGTATCGACGTGCATGTCCGGTGAAGCGAGCGGCTGTGCGACCGCGCCAAAGGTTGGCTGCATTGCTTTGTCTCCTGTGATGCGACTCGTGCGACGGCACTTTTGTCATGGATATGCCTGTCGCGGCTTTTATTCGCACGCTATGCGGCGATGTTCCTTTTCAGGCGTCCCAGCACTTCGTCCGTATGCTCGCCCACGCGCGCGAGCGGCTGCCGCACGCCGGGACGCCGCCCGCCCATCGTGAGCGGAAGCAGCACGACGTCCGTGGTGCCGCCGTCGTCCGTCTGCATCGGCACGAGGCCGCCACTCGCTTTCAGATGCGGATCGTCGAGCAGCTGCTCGGGGCGCACGATCGGCGCGTATGGAATGCCCGCCGCTTCGAGTTTTGGCGCAAGCTCGTCCGCGCGATGATGCGCAAGAATCTCGCCGAGCCGTTGCAGCAGATGCGGCCGCACGGCGACGCGCATCGCATTGGTCGCGAGCTCCGGTTCGCGCGCAAGATCAGGACGCCCGAGCACATCGCACAGCGTGACGAACTGTTTGTCGCTCACCGCGCCGATGAACAACTGCTCGCCTTCGGCCAGCGTGAACACGTCGTACACGCTCCACGCCGACACGCGCGAAGGCATCGGCGGCGGCGCTTCGCGCGTCATTGCGTATTGCTGCATGTGCTGTGCGGAAAGGAACACGCAGTTCTCGAAGAGCGCGCTCTGCACTTCCTGGCCGCGTCCGGTGAGATCGCGCTCGCGCAACGCGGCGAGCACGCCGATGGCCCCGAACATGCCGCCCATGATGTCGTTCACCGACGTCCCCGCGCGCAGCGGCCTGCCCGCCGGACCGGTCATGTAGGCGAGGCCGCCCATCATCTGCACGACTTCGTCGAGTGCGAGACGCTTCTCGTACGGCCCCGGCAGGAAGCCCTTGTGCGAGACATAGATGAGCCGCGGATGCGTCTTCGACAGCGTCTCGTAGCCGAGGCCGAGCTTCGTCATCAAGCCGGGACGGAAGTTTTCGAGCAGCACGTCGCACTCGCCGATCAGCTCGAGCGCGGCTTCGCGGCCCTCCTCCGTATTGATGTCCAGCACGACGCTCTTCTTGTTGCGATTGAACGAGCGAAAGAATCCGATGCCGAGCCCCGGCAGGTTGCGCGTCTTGTCGCCGCCGGGCGGTTCGATCTTGATGACCTCCGCGCCGAGATCCGCGAGGATCATGCCGCAGGTCGGGCCCATCACCATGTGCGTGAACTCGATCACGCGAACGCCTTCCAGCGGCAGGGTTGAATGATTCATGTCGTCCTCAGGCTTCAATTGCAGCATCGTTTTCGTATGTGACGGGCAAGCCCGCGAGCGCGAGTGCGCCGTGCAGCGTCTCACCGTCGAGCCAGTGCGCGAGCTTCGCGCGCAGCGTCAGGAGCGCGCGCACGTCGATGCCCGTTTCGACGCCCATGCCGGCGAGCATGAAAGCCAGATCCTCGCTCGATGCATTGCCGCTCGCACCCGGCGCATGCGGACAGCCGCCGATGCCCGCGAGCGTCGCATCGAAGCGCGCCACGCCGGTCTCGAGCGCGGCGTAGACGTTGGCGAGCGCGAGGCCGCGCGTATCGTGAAAGTGGCCGCACCAGAAGCGCTCGCCCGCGATGTGGCGCGCTTTCTCGAAGAGATCGCGCACGGCGGCGGGACCGGCATACCCAACCGTATCGGCGATGCTCACGCGGTCCGCGCCCGCATCGAGCAGCGCCTGCATGTAGCGCAGCACATCGGCCTGAGCGACGCGGCCCTGAATCGTGCAGCCGAACGCCGTGCCGATGCCGCCTTCGATCAGCGTCGTTGCGCCCGCCGCATCGCGCGCGGCGCGCATGCGTGCCACGTCCGCCACGACTTCTTCCGGCGTCTTGCGCAGATTCGCCAGGCTGTGGGCGCGGCTCGCGGAAAGCGGCACGAGCATCAGGTCGGCGCGCGTCTCGATGGCCCGTTCCGCGCCTTTGAGATTCGGCACGAGCGCGGACACGAAAAGGCCGGGCAGCGTCCTCGCATGCGCGACGAGTTCGGCCGTATCGGCGAGTTGCGGCAACAGGCGCGCGGGCACGAACGAGCCGACCTCGATTTCGCGTTGTCCCGCGGCGTAGGCACCGCTGATCCATTCGATCTTGCGCTCGGTCGGCACGATGCTGCGGATGCTCTGCAAGCCGTCGCGCAGGCCGACCTCGCGGATCACGGCCTTCTGGGGGAACGCGGGCATGGCTTTGTCTCCGTGTCTTTTCTGTGTATGGTCTCGACTTTAGAGATTCCGCAAACGCCCTGAAAGCGGTATTTTGGCACCCCAGTGCTTCCCGTTTGGAATGTCAGATGAATCACGAACCACCATGCGCGATATCGACCTGAAAACCTTGCGTCTCTTCGTGACGGTCTGCGAGCACCAGAACATCGCGCGCGCGGCGCAGGAGTCGCACATCGAGCCTTCGGCGATCAGCAAACGCATCGCGCAGCTGGAGACGTCGCTCGGCGTGCCGCTGCTGTCGCGCTCGCGGCGCGGCGTGGAGCCGACGGCCGCGGGCGTGGCGCTGCTCGAACATGCGCGCAGCGTGCTCTTCACGATGGAGCGCATCGCGCACGATGTCGTGGCATTCGGCGGTGGCCTGATGGGACGCGTCAGCATATGCGCGTCGGCATCGGCGATTGCGGAAGCGCTGCTCGACGATATCGCGTCGTTCATGCGCGAACCCGCCAACAAGAACATCAGGGTCGATGTGGAAGAGCGGCTATCGCACGACCTCGTGCGTCAACTGCGCGACGGCGCGGCGTCTGTCGGCGTGTGCTGGGACAGCGTCGATCTGCGCGGCTTGCAGCACCGCGCTTACCGGCGCGACCGGCTCGCGCTCGCCGTGCCCGCCGATCATCCGTTCGCGCGGCGGCGCTCGGTGAGCTTCGAAGAGACGCTCGACTTCGAGCACGTCGGCTTGCCGCCCGCCACGGCGGTTCATACGATGTTGCAGCGCGCAGCGGCGCAGGCCGGCAAGACGATGTCGTATCGCGTGATCGTATCGAGCTTCGACGCCGCGTTTCGCGTCGTCGCGGCGGGCCTGGGGATCAGCGTCGTGCCGCTGGAAGTGGCGGGAACGTATCGGCAGGCGCTCGGCATCGAGGCGATACCGCTCTCGGACCCGTTTGCGGAACGACGCTTCGTCATCTGTTTCAGGGATTTCGCCGGGTTGCAGCCGGCGGCCCGCCGCTTGGTCGAACATCTGGAAGCGCGTGCCGCGCATTAATGCGGTGCGTCGCAGAACACCGTTGCCGCGTCCTTCTTCTCGACGGTCAGATTGACCGATCGCGCGCCGCCCGGCCGCGTGCAATGCGGCTTGCCCGCGGGGACGGTCAGCAGTTGGCCGGCGCGCAATTCGACGGCGCCATCCGCGAATTCGATGACGAGCGTGCCTTCGACAGCCACGAACGTCTCGTCGGAGTCCGGATGAAAGTGCCATCGGTAAGGCGCGTCCATCACGCTGATGTGGACAACGTGGTCGTTCACGCTCGAGATGACGCGGTTCATGTAGCCGTCGCGCGCTGCATCGGCAATGGCTGCGTAGTCGATGGTTTCAGTCATTTGATTGCGGTTTTTTGACTTCGAGCCATTCAGCCTAGCGCGCCGCGCGATGTCGGACAAACGAACATTTCTAACCTGCATGTGAATGCGATTGCCTAACGATGCGCGGCGACCATGCCCCGACGGAGAAGCGCACGGTTGACCATCACACGCCGCTCCGGATACTCGCCGCATTCGCCCGCCCCATGATCGCCGCGATATTGCCGATGGCGGGCTGCGCGTACGCCACCGGCGGCGCTTCGGGCGGCAGCGGCGCTGGGCCGGAATCCGTCGCGCGCGCATAGACCGGCAGCGGCGGCGCGCTCTGCGCGCTGGATGCGACCGGAAACACGGGACCGCCGAGAATGCCCACGCCGATGAACGGGTGCGCCTGAGCGGCCGTCACCAGGCCGAGGCTCAATTTGGCGGCCAGCACAATATGTCTGATTGCTTTCATTTTTCCGTCTCCTCTTGCAGGTTTGTCGATGGAGGCATTCTGCGATGCGAGAATGAGCGAAGAATGAGCGTGCGTCGGGTCCGAAACCGTCAGGAGATGAAGGCGATCCGATTCGTCGCGTAAACTGTGACGTCGACACGCATTCGACGAACTCTCCATGCACAGCCGACTCACCGCGATCCTCATCGCCCTGTCCGCCGCCGCCCTGTTCGGCGCGACGACGCCGATCGCGAAAGCCCTGCTCGGCGCCATGCCGCCGTTCATGGTGGCGGGTCTGTTCTATCTCGGCAGCGGCATCGGATTGGGCGCGGTCATCGTGTGCCGCAGGCTCGCGCGCGCCGCAAGCGCGGCCGACGGCAGCGGGCTGCGCATGCCCGAGCTTCCCTGGCTCGCGGGCGCCATCGTGGCGGGCGGCGTGGCGGGGCCGGCATTGCTGATGCTCGGACTGGCGAGCACGCCCGCCGCGACGAGTTCGCTGCTGCTCAACCTCGAAGGCGTGCTGACCGCCGCCATTGCGTGGATCGTGTTCCGCGAGAACGTCGACCGGCAGGTGTTGCTCGGCATGGCGGCGATCGTCGCGGGCGGCGTGGTGCTTTCATGGCCAACGGATTCGACCGCCGGAAGCGGCGTGTCGGGCGGCGCGCTTCTGATCGTCCTCGCGTGCGCCTGCTGGGCCATCGACAACAATCTGACGCGCAGGATCTCGACCGCCGACGCGACCGTGATCGCCTGCGCGAAAGGTCTCGCCGCGGGCGCGACGAACCTCGGCATCGCGCTCGCGATGGGCGCGCATCTGCCGGCGCCGCAAGACATCATCGCCGCGATGACGACCGGCTTCGGCGGCTACGGCGTGAGCCTCGTGCTCTTCGTGATCGCGCTGCGTCATCTGGGAACGGCACGCACGGGGGCGTACTTCTCCGTCGCGCCGGTGTTCGGCGTGGCGCTATCGCTCGCGATGTGGCCGCGCGCGCCGGGCGCCGCGTTCTGGATCGCCGCCGGGCTCATGGCGCTGGGCGTCTGGCTGCACGTGCGCGAGCGGCACGAGCATGAGCACACGCACGAGCGGCTGGAACATACGCATCGGCATACGCACGACGAACATCATCGACACGAGCATGCCTTCCCGTATTCCGGCGACGAGCCGCATACGCATCCGCACGTGCATCTTCCGATCACGCATTCGCACGCGCACTTTCCCGACATTCATCACCGGCACCCGCACAAGCCCGGCTAGAACACCTTGCCCGGATTGAGCAGGCCGTTCGGATCGAGCGCCGCCTTGATCGCGCGCATCGATGCGATATCGGCCTCGCGCCGCGCGAGATGGAGATAGTCGCGCTTCTTCACGCCGATGCCGTGCTCCGCCGAAATCGATCCTTCGAACTCGCGCGTGACGTCATAGACGACGCGGTCGACGTCGTCGTGATCCTGCTTGCCCCGGCCGGGTATGTCCACGACGATGTGAATGTTGCCGTCGCCGAGATGCCCGTAGGTCATCACGATCGCCTCGGGCCAGCGCGCGCGCAGACGCGCCTCGCATTGCGCCGCCGCGTCGCCGACCTGCGCGATGGAAAAGCTCACGTCGTACGCCGCGTAGTTCGGGATGAAGCGCTCGTATTCGCCGGGCGCGTCGCGGATCGCCCAGAAATCGCGTGCGTGCGCTTCCGAGGACGCGATCGCCGCATCGCTCACGATGCCCGCTTCGAGCATGCCGCCGAGAAATTCCTCGAACGCTTCGCCGTGCCGCGCGGGATCGGTGCCGACGCTCTCCAGCAGCACGTAGAACGGATGCGGTTCGGCGAGCGGCGCCCGCAGGTTCTTCAGATTGGCGATGACGGTATCGTGATAGCCCGCCCACATCACCTCGAACGCCGACACGCCCGGCGCGAGACTCGCCTGCGCGCGCGTGAGCAGCGTGGTGACGGCGGCGAAATCCGGCAGGCCGCACCATGCGGTAGCGGTTGCCGTGGGCTTCGGGCGCAGCCGCAGCACGACGCGCGTGATGACCGCGAGCGTGCCTTCGCTCCCGATCAGCAGGTGCCGCAAGTCATAGCCGCTGTTGTTCTTGATCATCTTGCTCAGGCCGCCGACGACCTCGCCGCTCGCCAGGACCGCTTCGACGCCGAGCACCTGATCGCGCATCATCCCGTACTTGATGACGCGATTGCCGCCCGCGTTGGTCGCGAGATTGCCGCCGATGGAGCAACTGCCGCGCGCGCCGAGATCGAGCGGAAAGTAGAAGCCCGCCTCGCTCGCCGCTTCCTGAACGACCTGCAGCGGCGTGCCGGCTTCGACGGTCATGGTCGCGGAGACTTCGTCGATTTCGACGATGCGGTTCATCCGCTCGAGACTCAGCGCCACTTCGCCGCCGAGCAGATTCGCGCCGCCGACGAGCCCCGTAAGACCGCCCTGGGTGACGACCGGCTGTTTATGCTTCGAGCAGATCGCGAGCGCCTCCGCGACTTCCTCCGTCGTGCGCGGACGGATGATCGCGAGCGGCGTCGCGCCGGGCACGCCGCTCCAGTCCGCGACGCGCCTGTCGCCGAATTCGTCCGGCAGGGCCACGACCTGCGCGCCGAGCGCTTCACGCAATGCCATTACCGCTTCGCTTGCCGCCATGCGTCGTCTCCGTTGTCTTTCGAGTCGAGTTGAGATGCGATAGTTTGAACCAAAACGCGCGAGAATTATCGATCTGGTTTACGACGCATTCGGGGACGGCGATGGAACGATCAGACTATGAGCAGGCGATTGCCCAGTTGACCGGTGCGGCCGAGCTGGTCGCCTCCGGCGTGACGCAGGAGCAGCGCGCGCAGGCCTTCGAGATGTTGGCGTTCTTTCGACTGCTGCGAGGACGCATCGGCGAATCGGGCGTGCCGGTCATCTCCAACGACGAACTCTTCGAGGACACGGCGATCGCCGCGCTCACGATGGCAGGCCGCAAGGAGTTTCTCGCCGCCGCCGCGCTGCTCGAACAGGCGCGAGGGTTGGTGCACGACGAGGCGTCGCCGTGAGCGGCCCGGCTAGAAGAGCGCCGTCTCCAGGGGCACGAGATTGGCCCACTTCACCGCGGTGCGCCGCTCCACGCCATCGTCATGAATGGACCGTATCATCACGCGCTGACCGCGCGCCTCCCCCAGTACTTCGACGATCCGATTGCGATATCGCGCGAGCGTGCCGCGTGGCGGCTTGCGCTTTCTGCTCCTGCGGGGAGAAACTGCGGACATTGGGGATGACAGCGATTTATGACGGTCACATCATAGCGATGCCGGCCGCTTCCCTCAAATACTCATTCTCTTCACTGCGAACCGCCATACCATGCGTCGAATCACTGTTCGGACATCGCCCGTTCACGGCCGGGGCGTCTTCGCCCTCGCCGATCTTCTCCCGGGTACGCTGCTGCTCGAATACAAAGGCTTGCGTCTGTCGTGGAAGGAGGCGCAGCGCGTCCACGCACGTTCCGCCGCGGAGGACGGCCACACGTTCCTCTTCGGCCTCGACGATGGCAGCGTGATCGACGGCGCGCGCGGCGGCAACTCCGCGCGCTGGCTCAATCACAGCTGCGCGCCGAATTGCGAGGCGGAACAGGACGGCGAACGCGTGTTCATTCGCGCGATCCGGCCGATCGAGACGGGGCAGGAGCTGTTCATCGATTATCGGCTGACGGTCGATGGCCGGCGCACCGCCGCGATCAAGCGGCTCTATGCATGCCGATGTCTCGCGGCGGGTTGCCGCGGAACGATGCTTTCGGGGCGACGCTAGCCTTCGCCCGGTCTCGATCGACATGTTCGAGATGCTCGAGACAGTTGACGTGAAAGCGCTGGTGCAGCCGATAGAAGCGAAAAAGGGAAACAAAAAAGGCCCCGAACGAATCGGGGCGAAAGTTCGAGACCACCTTGCGTAGCGTTGAAGCTACCCGACGAGCATAGGCAGATGCGCCTGCGCTTCCCACCAGTAAAGTCCGAAACGCCGTATCCGGATCGACGTTCGCTGATCGATGCCGTCCTTCAGAAATACAGGCGCGCTGCCGATAACACACGCACGCGTAACTCAGGCATCGCAGCCCACCGACACGATGAACTCCGACCCATCCGAGAGCCCGCTCAAGGCCGCCTTCCTGCGCCACGAAGAAACCCTCGCGCCGCCCGGGCGCGTATTCGGCGAGGACGATCACGCCGTCTACCGGACGCTGCTCGAATCCACCAAGGCGATTCCCTGGAAGATCGACTGGGCGACGATGGAATTCGCCTACATCGGCCCGCAGATCGAGGCGCTGCTCGGCTGGGAGCCATCGTCGTGGAAGACGGCGAACGACTGGGCCGAGCGGATGCATCCCGACGATCGCGAGGCGGTGGTCAACTTCTGCGTCTCGCAGTCCCAGGCGGGCACGGACCACGAAGCGGATTACCGCGCCCTCACGCGCGACGGCGGCTACGTGTGGCTGCGCGATGTCGTGCACGTCGTGCGCAAGGCGAATGGCGAGGTGGAGGCGCTCATCGGCTTCATGTTCGACATCAGCGAACGCAAGCGCACCGAGGAAAAGCTCGCGCAGGTGCAGAAGGAACTGGAGCGCCTGTCGTTCAGCGACAGCCTGACGGGCGTCGGCAACCGGCGCCGCTTCGACGACGTGATGGCGCGCGAGTGGGATGCCGCGAAGGCGTCGGGCAAGCCGCTTTCCCTCGTCATGATCGATATCGACTTCTTCAAGTCGTACAACGATTACTACGGCCACCTGCAAGGCGACGAATGCCTGAAGCGCATCGCGCGCGTGCTCGGCGAGGCGGCCGGCGAGCAGCACTTTCTCGGGCGCTTCGGCGGCGAGGAATTCGCGCTGATTCTCGCCGATACCGATGCCGAAGCCGCCCTGCGCACCGCGGAGCGTTGCCGCATGCTGATCGCCGATGAGGCGATCGCGCACCTGCGCTCGCCGCACAATCAGCGCGTGACGGCCAGCTTCGGCGTCGGCACTGTCGTGCCGGGCGAGCGCATCGACGTGACGACTTTCATCAATCTGACCGACGCGCAGCTCTATCAGGCGAAGGACCACGGCCGCAACCGCATCGCGGCCGTGGATCGCGCGGGCATGCAGGGCGAAGGCTTCAAGGCGCAATCGCGCTGATTGCGCGTCGGGGAAACGTTCGCTTCAGACGCGCCCGGTCACCGGAATCGCCGCGCCCGTGATGCACTGCGCCTCGGGCGAAAGCAGGAAGGCGATCACCGCGCCGAGCTCCTCCGGCTTCACCCAGCGGGAGAAATCCGCGTCGGGCATGTCGCGGCGATTCGGCGCGGTATCGATGATCGACGGCAACACCGCGTTCACCGTCACGCCACGGTCCTTGAGTTCTTCGGCGAGCGCTTCAGTCAGGCGCAGGAGCGCGGCCTTCGATGCCGCGTAGGCGCCCATTCCCATCCCCGCTTTCATCGCGGCCAGCGCGCCGATGTTGACGATGCGCCCGCCCTCGCCCGCGCTCAACTGCGCGAGCGCCGCCTTCGATGCGTTGAGCGCGGTCTTCACGTTGACGTCGAACATCGACTGCCAGGTGTCGACGCTGCCGTCCGCGACCGTCTCCCAGCTGAACGCGCCCGCCACGTTCACGAGCGCGTTCAGTCCGCCGGTCTGCTTCACGATGGTGTCGACGGCGTTGCGCGCCGCCTGCGCATCCGTCAGATCGATGCCGGTCACGACGAACGCATCGGCGAGCGGCGCGGGCAAGGCCTCCGCTCTGTCGCTTCGGCCGATGAGCGCGATGCGCGCGCCGCGTTTGGCGAGCACGCGCGCCGTCGCGAGTCCCAGACTGCCGAAGCCGCCCGTGATGGCGACGATCCTTCCTTCCAGGCTGTTCATTGCGTTGTCGCTCCGTTCAATGGCGCCAGAAGAAGCATAGGACGGAATGTGCGTCGCCGCGCGTGCGCTGCTCAGAAGTACAGCTCGGCGGGATTGTCGGCGAGGATTTTGCGCAGCGTGGCTTCGCTGTCGACGCAGCGCGCCATCCAGTCGAGCATGCCGGTATCGTCCGGCGTCGGCTTCACGTTCGGATGCGGCCAGTTCGACGCCCACAGCGAACGCTCCGGATAGCGCGCGGCGAGCTTGCGCACGAGCGGCGCGATGTCGTCGTACGAAGGCGGCCCGACGCGCGAACTCTCGTAAGGCGCGGACAGCTTGATCCAGCAGCGCGGCCCGTCGAGCAAGCGGCACAGCGCGGCGAAGGCGTCGCTCCGCGTCGTCACCGTTCCAAGGAATTTGCCGATGTGATCGATCACGAGCTTCGCGGGCAGACGCGCAAGCATCGCTTCATGCTGTGGCAGCGTGCGACCGTCGAGTTGAAGATTGATGTTCCAGCCGAGCGGCGCGATGCGCGCGGCCATGCCGCTCAGGCTGTCCCACTGCAGAAGCCCGCCCGGCAGCATCATGTAACGCACGCCGCGCACGCCCGCTTGGTGCAGGCGTTGCAGCTCGGCATCGCTCGCGTCCGGCGGCACGACCGCGATGCCGCGCGCGCCCTCGCCCAGCCGCTCGATCGCGGCGAGCGTGCAGTCGTTGTCGAAGCCGTAGCCCGTGGGCTGGACGACGATCACGCGCGAGAAGCCCAGCGCGCGCTGCACTTCGCGATAGGCATCGGCGGGCGCGGGCGGCGGGACGAAGGTCGCGCTCGGCGCGAGCGGAAAACCTTTCTCATAGACGTGGATGTGGCAATCGCACGCGCCGGCCGGCATGGTCGATTTCGCGACGCTCATTGCGCGTGACTCGACAGCGTGTGCGCGGCGGCATCGAATCGGGCGAGCCGGAGCGCGTGCGGCGCGTTCACCGCGCCCGGCGGAATGCGCCCCTGAAAGAGCGCTTCGGTCTGCGCGACGGTTTCCATCGACTGATGCTCGATCGCCGCGGGCGTCAGGCCGCCGACATGCGGCGTCGCGATCACGCGCGGATGCAGCGCGAGCGCGGGCGACGGCATCTGATCCGGCGCGCGTCCCACGTCCAGCGCGCAGCCGGCGAGATGTCCGCGATCGAGCGCATCGAGCAGCGCGGCGTCGTCGACGAGCTCGCCGCGCGCCGCGTTGATGAAATACGCACCCGGCTTCATCGCCTCGAAGGCGCTCGCGTTCATCAGGTTGTGTGTCTTCGCGTTTGCAGGCGCGAGGCAGACGACGAAGTCCGATTCGGCCAGAAGCGTATCGAGCCCGCTCTGACGCACGCGGCCGTCTTTGACCTCGGCGAATGGATCGGAGACGATGACGCGCATGCCGAAGGCCAGCGCCAGATCGCACAGACAGCGCGATATCTGCCCGTAGCCGATCACCCCGAGCGTGCTGCCGCGCAACTGGCGGCCCATCCTCGGCGCGGGCGCGCCGCGCTGGTGATAGGCCTCGGCGTAGAAGGTCGTGAAGCGGCCAAGGTCCAGCATCGCGCCGATCACCCATTCGGCCACCGCCGGCACGAAGCCCGCGCTCGCCTGCGTCACCAGAACGCCGTGCTCGCTCGCGGCATCGACGTCCACGGTGCGGATGTCCACCGCGCAGCGCACGAACGCGGCGAGATTCGGCAGCGCGGCGAAGAGCGCGCGCGGCGCGGGCGTCTGCCGGTAGCCGATGATCGCGTCGGCGTCGCGCGCCGCGATCGCCAGTTCGTCCGTCGTCAGTTCGCGGCACTCGGTGTTGAACGTGACGTCGGCGATCGCCTTGAGCGCGTCGGCCGCGCGCGCGCCGAAGTAATGTTCCAGCATGTGCCGGGGATGGCTGACGAATACCTTGTTCATGTCCTTGTCCTGGATTGCTTTGCCTGTGCCGGACGTGCATCGCCCGGCGGTGCGACGGATTCGCGCTCGACGAGCGTGATTTCCGTGAACAGCGCCTGCTCCGAATCGGGCATCGGTTCGTCGTTCTGACGCATCACGCGTTCCACCATCGCGGCAGCCATCGCCGGAACGGGAAGCTGCACGGTCGTGAGCGCCGGATTCGAGATCGCGGCGAGAAAATGCCCGTCCATGCCGACGACCGACACATCCTCCGGCACGCGCAGGCCTGATTCGCGCAAGCCCGCCATCAGGCCGAGCGCCATCAGATCGTTCACCGCGACGATGCCGGTCGGCCGTTCCGCGTCGCCCGCGAGCTGCCGCGCGAGCGCGCGTCCGTTTTCGGCGATCATCGAATCGCCGTATTCGTTCACCGGGCCGCTGTCGAGCACGCGTGCGCTTTGCGACAAACCCGCTTCCTCCGCCGCCGCGAGAAAACCGCGAATCTTGTCGCGACGCGAGAGCGTCATGCCCGCGAGCGTCGCGTAGCCGAGCCGCGTATGGCCGCGCGCAATCAGATGCCGCGTCGCGAGGCGCGCGGCCTCGAAATTGTCCGGCGTGACGTGATCGATGCGCGTCGTTTCGCCTTCGTTCGCGCGCCGGTCGTAGCTCACGACGACCATGCCGCGCTCGGCGGCGGTTTCCAGATGACGCTCATCCGCGAGCGACGAAATCACGATCACGCGCCGCACGCCGTGCGAGAGCAGATCCTCGAAGAACGACGCCTCCTTCGCCGGATCGCGATACGTATTGCCGATCAGCACGCGATAGCCATAGCGCTCCTGCGCGTAAGTCTCGACCTCGCGGGCGATATAGCCGTACATCGGATTCGCGATCGACGGCACGAGCAGCCCGACGAGCGGCGTCTGCCCGGTCTTCAGCTGGCGCGCGAGCGTGCTCGGGCGGTACTGCAGCGCGCTCATCGCGGCCTGCACGCGCGCCAGGGTTTCCTGGCGCATCTGGTCCGTGCGGCCGTTGAGCACGTTCGAAACGGTGCTGACGGAAACGCCGGCGTGGCGGGCGACGTCCTGAATGGTGCTCATAACGGGGTTCTACTGCCGGCTACAGGCCGAGCCGGGTCGGCAGCCACAGGGAAAACGATGGCACCAGAATGAGTACCACAAGCGCGATGCACAGCACCACCAGATATTTCAGCATCGGGCGCGCGACGGCTTTCATGTCGGTGCCCGTGATCGCGCAGGTCGCGAACAATCCGAGGCCGACGGGCGGCGCGAACAGCCCGAGCCCCATCGCGACGACGATCACCGTGCCGAAGTGCAGCGGATTGATGCCGAGCTGCGTCGCGATCGGCGTGAGGAGCGGCCCGAAGATGATCAGCGCGGGCGCGCCTTCGAGCACCGCGCCGAACACGATCATGATGAGCACGGAGAGCAGCAGGAACATCGTCGGGCCGTACTGGTGTGCAAACGCGATCATCGTGTCGGAGACGAGCGCGGGAATCTGCTCGATGGTCAGCGCGAACGAGACGCTCGACGCCGCCGCGACGATGAAGAGGATGCTGCTCGCCATCGACGCCGAGCGCACGAACACGCGGGCGACCGACTTCGGCGTAAGCTCCCGGAACGCGAGCCAGCCGACCACGAGCGCGTAGACGACGGCGAACGCGGACACTTCCGTCGAGGTCGCGATGCCCGAGGTCACGCCTTTGCCGATCATCGTGATCATCACGAGCGCGACGAGCGCGCCGCCGAGCAGCGGCAGCCAGGCGCGCGGATTCGTCAGCGCGCTGGCGATATCGATGCGCTTGCCGAAGATCACCGCGACGATCGCGAGCGCGATGGCCAGCACCGCCGCCGGCACGACGCCCGCGAGAAACAGCCCGGCAATCGAAATGTTCGCGACGAAACCCATGATGATCATGTTCACGCACGGCGGAATGGTTTCGGCCATCACCGCACTGCACGCGAGCAGCGCCGCCGCTTCGTTCGGGTCCTGCTTGCTCTGGCGCACGGCGGGCATCACGACGCCGCCCACTGCCGCGATATCCGCGAGCTTCGAGCCGGAGACGCCGGAGAAGAATGCCGTCGCCATGATGGTGATGAGGCCGAGGCCGCCGCGCACGCGTCCGAACAGGCGCAGCAGGAGTTCGATCAGCCGCGACGACATGCCGTTGGTTTCCATCAGGAGCCCGGCGAGCACGAAGAACGGAATCGCGAGCAGCACGAAGTGGTCGGTGCCCGCCATCACTTGCTGCGAGTAGACGAGCATCGGCAGGGACGGCTCCGCGAGGAAATACAGCAGCGCCGAGAACGCGAGCACGAAGCCGATCGGCACGCCGAGCACCAGACCGGCGACGAAGCCCGTCACGAGCAAAAAGCCCGGCTTCGCGGCATGCGCGGGAACGAGGGCGTTCCACGCGAAGAGCGCAGCGGCGAGCAGCACGCAGCCGATCAGCGTGCCGACGACGGTCTTGCGATGTCCGTTGAGCGCGTTGGCGAGCGCGAATACCGTCATGAACACGCTGCCCGCGACGAGCGGATACACGTTGATCCACGCGGGCAGGCCGCTCGGCGTCATCTGGCCGTAGGAGTCGACGAGCAGCAGGCAAGACGACACGCACAGGTTGCCCGCGACGCCCGCGATGATCCAGTGTCCCGCGTGCACCAGCGCCGGCTGCCAGCGCTTCGGCAACGCGCCGCGAAACAGGTCGATGCCGACGTGCTGGCTGCGTCCGAGCACCGTCGCCGCGCCGAAGAACACGAGCACGATCATCAGCGCGCGGGCGACTTCCTCTGCCCAGTCGACCGGATCGTGCAGGAAGTAGCGATAGACGACGGACACGAACACCACGATCACATCGGCCGCGAGCACGGCCGCGCACAGATATTCGATCCACTGCATGAGGGCGGCCAGGCCGCGCGCGAGCGCGGTCTCCCGGCCAAAGCCCGGCGCGGCGGCGAGCTGCGCTTCCGGTCCGGGCGTCGCGGAATAGGTGGTCATGGCGTCTTAGCCTCGTGCGGCGGCGATGGAGGTGAAGAGCGGCGCGGTCGCTGGGTACTGCTTCGAGAAGCTCGCATACAGCTGCGACTGCATCTCGCGGCGCGCGGTGTCGCGGTCAGCCTGGGACATCGGATAGAAGGTCATGCCGCGCTTCTTCAATTCCTGTTCGGCGCTCGCGGCGGTCTGAAGCGCGGCTGCGCGCTGCTTCACGGTCGCGTCCTGCGCGGCCTTCTGGAACGCGGGGCGCAGGTTCTCAGGAATCTTCGCGAGCGCCCGGCGGCCCATCACGACGACGAGCGGGCTGAACACATGATTGGTCTGCCAGCACGACTTCACGACCTCGTCGTACTTGCTCGCGAGCACGGTTGCGCAATCGTGCTCGAAGCCGTCGACCACGCCCGTCTGCGCGGCCATGTAGAGCTCGCCGATCGGAATCGGCGTGGGCACCGCGCCCATCAGCCGGAACGTTTCCATGAAGGCGGGCGTCGGCAGCACGCGCAGCTTCACGCCCTTGATGTCAGCGAGCGAATGCGTGGGCTTCTTCGTGAACACGTTGCGTCCGCCGAAGGAATAGCCCCACGTGACGACCGAGCAGCCGGCGCGCTTCTGCAGGAGATCGTCGAAAGACTTGCCGACCGTGCCATCCATCGCGCGGCCGACGTGATCGAAGCCGTCGAACACGTAGCCGAGATCCAGCATGCCGAGCTCGGGCAGCACGGTCGCCCAGATCGACGAGCCGGTGACCATCATGTCGACCGCGCCGACCTTCACCTGCTGCACGACATCGCTTTCCTTGCCGAGCTGGCTGTTCGGAAAATAGTCGATGCGAATCTGGTCGCCGACGCTCGCCTTCAGGTTCGCCGCGAGATTCTCGTACCAGACGTAGTGCGCGGCGTTCTCGTTCGCCGGCATGGACGAGGACATCCGCAGCGTGACCGCCGGCTGCGCGCTCGCGAGCACTGGCAGGCCGCCGCCGACCGCGGCGAGCGATGCCGCCGAGGCAGTCTGAAGGAACCGTCGCCGGGAAATCGAATGCATGGTGTGTCTCCTGGATGCCGCGAGTCGCGCGGGCGGGTGCGTTGAGCGTCGCGATGCTTCCGTCGCGACTGTATCGATTTAGTGTATCGATACAGTAATCGTCGAAGCCATAACGGCCCAATAGGTGTTTTCCCGCTGTATCGGTTTAGTCGGAGGCTTTCGCTGGCGGATCGGACGGGATGCGGCCCGCGGCGACCTGCACGGCGAAGACGGCGACGGCGGTGGTCACGCCAGTGACGAGCACGCCGTACAAGCCCAGGAGGACCGCCAGCGCACGGCCGATGCCCGTCGTCGCGACCACGTCGCCGTAGCCGATGGTGAGCGCCGTCACGCCGCAGAAGTAGACCGTCGCGCCGAACGACGCGTGCGCGCGCGTGACGCTGTCGGCCGGCGCGCCGAAGTGAAACATTGTCACGCACAGCATGAAGAACACGACCAGGAACGTGCCGAGCAACGAGCGCAAGTGCCAGAGCGCCCGGACGAATTCGAGCGTGACGCGGCGGGAGTTGATCGTCTCTACTTTGAAGAGCTTCGCAATGCTATTCATTCGCGGTGAATCTCGGCGGCTTCGAAAAGCCGCCATCCTACCTTTCACCGATGCCCGCGCGGAAGCGTCGTGCCGCGCTATTCAGCCAATGCTGATCCGGCCTTTCCTCCAGCCGTTGAATTTCCTTCAGTTTGCGCACGGCCGGCGAGCAGCCACACCGCCGCCGCGACGATCAGCGCGCACACGCCCGCCACGGCCAGCGATGCCGCAAAGCCGCTGGCGAAGCTCGCGCGCGCGATGCGCACGATCACCGCGCCCGCCGGTCCGTTCAGGTTTTCGCCTGCGTGAGCGAGATCGCCCGCGAGCAGGCGCGACAGGAAGATCGCATCGAGAACGCTTCCCGGATCGCCGAGGCTGCTCGCGTGCGCATCGAGCGCGGCGTGCGTGCGCGTCGCCAGTACGGCGCCCAGCACGCCCACCGAGGTGACGATCGCGGTGAAGCGCGTCGTCGTGCTGATGCCCGAGGCCATGCCGGTCCGGTTCGCCGGCACGCACGCCATGATCGCCTTCTGCGTGTCGCCGTTGAGCACGCCCGCACCCAGGCCGGTCACGATCATTCCCAGCGCGATCAGCGCGTAGCTCGACATCCCCGCGAAGAGCGCCGTCAGCAGATTGCCGGCGCCGATGGTCGCGAGTCCGAGCGTCAGCAGCGCCACGGACGGCACGCGCTTGCCGAGCGACGCGCCGATGTGCGGCCCGACGACCATCGCGATCGCGAACGGCAGCATGCCGATGCCCGCGCGCACCGGCGGCAGGCCGAACGCGTTCTGCAGATAGAGCGGCAGAAAGGTCATCATGACCTGCGCGCAGGCGGCGTAGCCGAACATCGCGAGCACCGCGGCGACGAAGCGCGGCTGGCGGAAGAGCGCGAGGTCGATCATCGCGTGCGCTCGCGAACGCTGCACGTGCACGAAAATCGCCAAGAGCACGGCGCATGTGGCAAGGCGCGCCTCGGTGCGCCAGTTCGCCCAGCCGTCCGCCTGCGCATCGATCAGCGCCCAGATGCCCAGCGCGAGCGCGCCGGCGAAGAGCGCGCTGCCGGCGAGATCGAGCGGCCCGGCGTGCGGATTGCGCGACTCGCGCATGCCGCGCCACGCGCACGCGGCGAGCACCGCGCAGATCGGCAGGTTCATCAGGAAGATCCAGCGCCAGCCCGCCCATTGCGCGATGACGCCGCCGACGAGCGGCGCGATGGTCGTCGATACCCCCATGCAGGTGCCCCACACGGCCCATGCGCGGGCGCGCGCCGCGCCCTCGTGAAACGTGTTGGCGATGATCGCGAGCGCCGAAGTGAGCAGCATTGCCGCGCCGACGCCCTTCGCCGCGCGCGCGACGTTCAGCGCAAGCGCCGACGGCGCGAGCCCGCAGCCGAGCGACGCGAGAAAGAACACGGCGAGCCCGGCGATGAGCATCGTCTTGCGCCCGATGCGGTCCGCGAGCGCGCCGGCGGGCAGCAGGCACGCGGCGAACGCGACCATGTACGCGCTCACGACCCATTCGACATCGGCGAAGCCGGCGTGGAAATCCCGCGCGATGGACGGCAGCGCCACGGCGACGACGTTGGTGTCGAGCGTGATCAGCGCGCATGTCGCGGATGCGGTGAACAGCACGAAGCGGGCAGATTGGGACTTCTCGGTTGTGTTGGACATGGATGCGTGAAAGGACGAGTGAGTCCGTCGATGCTAGAACCGCCTGTCTTTCCTGTCATTGGCATAGAATCCCTGAATAATTATCGAATTCGTGAATACCGAAATGCCTGTCGAACTGCGTCATGTGCGCTGTTTCCTGAGCGTCGCCCGGCATCTGCATTTCTCGCGCGCGGCGGAGGAGCTCGGCATCGCGCCGCCCGCGCTCACCCGGCAGATCCAGGAAGCCGAGCGGCTGCTCGGCGTGCGGCTTTTTCATCGCACGAAGCGCTCGGTCGCGCTGACGGCGGCCGGCGAGGCCTATCTCGCGGAAGCCGTGAGCGCGCTCGATCATCTCGCGCGCGGAGCCGAGCGCGCGGCGCTCGCCGAGCGCGGCGAGCTCGGGCGGATCGTCATCGGCTACGTCGGGTCCGCGGTGTATTCGGGCGTGCTGCAGGCGGCCGTGCGCGGCTTTCGGGAGCGTTATCCGCTCGTCGAAATCGGCATCGAGGAGATCGTCATGCGCGAGGCCGGGGCATTGCTGATGGAGGGGCGCATCGATATCGCCTACGTGCGTCCGCCCGTGCCTTATCCGGAAGGCGTGGAGGCGCGCACGGTGCATCGCGACACGTTCATCGTCGCGCTGCCGGGCGATTCGCCGCTGACGGCGTCGGAGCGCATCGCGCCGGCGCAGTTGCGCGCGCAGTCGTTCGTCGTGCCGGAGCAGGAGTCCGGCACGCTCGAAGTGGCGCGGCGCGGGCGGTTCACGGCGCGCATCGTCGCGCAGCCGGGAACGCTCGCCGCCGTGCTCGCGCATGTGTCGCTGGGCGGCGATGTCGCGGTCGTGCCGCGTTAGCTCGCGCGGTGCGTGACGGTGCCGGGCGTCGAGTATCGGGAGATCGCGGGGAAGCCGGTGCCGTCGGAAGTCGCGATGATGTATCGGCGGTTCGAGCGGGCGGCGGCGGTCAGGGCTTATCTGGAGTTCGTGGAGAACGCGTAGCGGTGCGGCTTCGGGTCCGAAGCGCCGATCTGGCAATCCGCTCGAATCCCGCGCGATGCGCCTGTGCGAGCGCCGACGCCTGGTGACGAAGCGCTTCGCGATCAGCTTGCATGGCTTCGCGCATCGCCGCCTGCAATTGCTCGACAGGCACGACGCCCGGCGCGTTCGCGATCTCCCACGTGGAGGCGTACGCGCGCTGCTTGGCCGAATCCGCATGTTGCAGATTGACGCGCGGCAATGCGTACGCCGTCGCGACGATCCGTCCGTGCAGGCTGCTGCCCGCGAAACCCTCGCTTTTCGCGATCAGCGCGCAGATATCCCAGAGGTCCAGCGAATCGAAGATGCGCACGGCGGCGTGACGCATGCGCCGCGCCATGCGCTCGTACACGGCGATGTCGTCATGCCACGGCGCGGCGCCCGCGCGAAAGAGCACGATGCCCAGGCTGCTCGCTTCGCCGAGCAAATCCAGTTGACGAGCGATGCGCGCGAGCGTCGCGTCGTCGCCGAAGTCCGCGCTGAACTGCACCGCCAGATAGCCGCGAGCGAACGTGCGACGCATATCGGCGACGGCGCCTGTGATTGCATGCGATTCGACGCGCTCGTCGAAAAGCGCCGCGACCATTGCCGCCGGATCGGGGACGAGCGGTGCTTCGATACCCGCCGCGCGCAATGTGGCCTGGGTTTGCGCATCGCGCACGGTGAGGACGTGGCTGGTGCGAAGCTTGGCCAGCACTTCCACGCGCATCGCGGCATCGCCGGATTCGAGAGCCGCGCCGCCGATCGCGTTGAAGCAGATCGACGCCGCATGCGGAAACGTCTCGCCTCCGATGACGTACGGCGCGAGTGCCTCGGTGCCGAGGATGGAGCGCGCCCACGCGCGGCGGTCGTCCGGGTTCGAGCCATATCGGGCGATATGGGCCTGCGCATCCTCGGGATTTGCCAGCATGACGGCGGCTTCCCAGGCGTCGCAGATCAGCAGTTCGCCGCCTGCGTGAATCAGCGTGATGGGGTCGTCACGCCAGCGCGCCGCTAGCGGGGCAAGCGCCGTGGTGCAGTGACCGCCATACGCGCGCAAGTCTCGCTGCGCGCATCCGGCGAACAGGAGATCGATCTCCGGAGCGCGTTCCGCAAGCAGACGCCCGACGACCTGCGCGAACAGCATGTCGCCGAAATTATGGCGATCGAACGCGCCGAAGATGATTATCGGGCGCTTCGATGACGTTTGAGAATTAGCCAAACGGCCACCTGTTCAAATGATCGCTCTGCGGGCAGCATCTTCGGGACGAACGTTAGGAAACCTCAAATTCTGAAACAAGGAGAAAATCACATGCAGACGAGCAACTCACAAGGAATTCTGTTAAGGTACACACGTAAGTACACACAGGAATCCGTCATGCCCGTCACCCGTATTTTCCGCAACGGTAACTCACAAGCGATCCGCATTCCAGCCGAACTCGCGTACCCGGAGACGGAGACGGAGGTCGAAATCGAGCGAGTAGGCGATGAACTGCGCATCCATCCATTGCGCCGCTCGCTCGCGGGCGCACTCGACCGCTTCAAGTGCTTCGATTCCGACTTCATGGCGCCGGGACGCGGCGAGCCGGAGGAAGACGAGCGGGAGACCTTCTGATGCCGCGCTATCTGCTCGACACGAATATGTGTATTTATCTGATGAAGCATCAGCCAGAGCAGGTGGCCCGGCGCTTCGCGCAATGCTATGTCGGCGACGTGGTGATGTCCTCGATCACCTACGCCGAACTGCAATTCGGTGCCGCGATGAGCGCGAGGCCGGGTCGCGAACGCGCCAACCTGGCGTCACTCGTGGAGCTGATCGAAGTGGCGCCGTTCGGGGAAGATGCCGCAGCCGCCTACGGCCCGATCCGATACGCCGCGCGCGAGCGTAGCAAGAACGCTCTCGACAAGCTGATTGCCGCTCATGCCGTCGCGCTGGGCGTGCCGGTCGTCACCAACAACGTGAGGGACTTCGAAAGCTACCCTGGCGTGACCGTCGAAAACTGGCTCGACGGCAATGCGTGATTTGCGACGCGCAAGCCGGTGGCTATTGAAGAGGCGCGACCTCACGATCGCCTAACTCTCCCCGATCAAACTTCCCTCACACGCTGCACGAGAGGAGGGAAAGATGAAGATCGAACCGACACCCATCGCCGCTGCTTCGTTGATCGCCAATGATGCAGATCGCGAAGCTCCACCTGAAGACGCGACCCTCGACGCAACCGCGTCTTCCGAGGCGATGCGCTACGAAGATCTCCTGCCCTATCTGCTTCTGCCGATGGCTGGCGCCTACTGAGCAAACCGCTGGAGCCGCCGATGTTCACACGGGCAGGCGTCACCTATGCTGCCGGCGAGCCGCGCGAAGGCGAGCGTTACAGTCCGCAATTCCGCATGTACACGAGCGACGCCGAATGCGGGCTCCCGCGCGTTCAATATCACCGCTTCGAGGAAGGCGGCGCGCTGCCGGAACTGATACGCACCGTGCCACACGCCGCGTTCAAGGTGAGCGATCCGGCGAAGGCGGTCGAAGGCAGAACGGTTCTGCTCGGCCCATATGAGCCGATCGACGGCTTTCGCGTCGCGGTGATCCAGGACGGCGAAGCGCCCGTCGAACTGATCGAGACGACGCTCACCGACGAGCGGGTCTGGAGCCGCGCGAAAAGCGGCGATCAGGCGTCGATTTATCGTCAGGCATGAGTGCGTCGCGCGCGGACGACTCGATGTTTTCCGCGCCAACCGCACCGCTCGGCGACGACGAAAAAGCGCGGGGCGCCGTCGAAGGCGCCCCGCGCTTTTTCCGCTTCGTTGATACCATCGCCCGAAGCGTCACGTCGTCACGCGCGTGATGCCGCCGCTGGACAGCAGCCGCACCCGCTCGCCAGCGTAGAACATCTGCCCGTCCGAAGCCTGAGTGATCGCGCGCAGATCGCCATTGTCGAGGCGCACGGTGATTTCGAGACCCCTCTGCCGGTCGAGCCGGTCCTGCACCTGATCGCCCGCGACCGCGCCCGCAATTCCGCCGATCACGCCGGAGAGCAGCGAACCATGCCCGCGGCCGATCGCGCTGCCCGCCACCGCACCCAGCAGGCCGCCGCCGATCGCCCCGAACGGTCTCGGCCGGCCGTTGCCGTTCTCGATCGTCACGCCGCGCACGCTTTCGACGGTCGCCATGCGCACCGTCTGTTCGTGCTGAGTCTGCAGGCTGTCGTACACGTCGGCGGAACTGCCCATGGATGCGCAACCGCTCATGCCCACCGTACAGGCAACGGCCAGCGTGCACACTGCGATAGTCGACTTGTTCATTTTTTTGCTCCTCAGATCAGACGATGGCTTATCAGGATCGGGCCGCGGTTCGTGCATCGCGGCGCCATGGAAAGCATCGTAAAGAGGCCAAATGAGCATTGAATGAGGACGCGGGGCGCGCTTGACCTGCGTGATTCAAGCGCCTATACAGACTGTCACCGCCCGCGACCGGAGTCTCGAATGACAAGAAACGCGCTTCCCCTCGCGCTTTGCGCCGTTGCTCTCGCCGCCTGCTCGACGGATCGCGCCAACACCGGTTCCAATGCGCCGCCGCCCGGCACCGTCACGACGACGCTGCCCTCCGGCGGCGTCTACAAAGGCTCGCTCAAGGGCAGCACGGCCGACGCCACACTCCTCATGCTCTTCGACGGCAGCGCCTATCTCTTCTACGGAGGCGCGGGCGGTGCGGATCTCGCGGGGGTCGCGGGGGTCGCGGTAGCGACGAACGGCGCGCAGACGAGCGGTGGGCGTTTCACGAGCACGTCGGCGTTCGACTATCGCCTGGGAAAGACGAGCGCATCGCCTGCCGTGTTCAGCGCGGACTTCTCGCGCGCTCCCGCCGTCGACGGAACCGTCTCAAGCCAGGACGGCAACGCGGGACTCGCCTTCACGGCACGCGCGCTGCCCATGCTCGACGTCGCGCCGGGCCGCGCCAATGCCGGCGGCCTCTACAGCGGACGCGGCATGTCGCTCGACGCGACGACGCAAACGCGCATCACGGTCGCAGGCGACGGCTATCTCGCCGGCACGACCACGTCGGGCTGCATCTTCAAGGGAACGGTGGCGCCGCACGAGGGCGCGAATGCCTACGACGTTTCCGTGACTTTCGGCCCCGCGCCCTGCCCGCTTCCCGATGCGACCGTGACCGGTAACGCGGTGCTCGACGGCGCGCGTCTTCTGGTGGCGTTACCGAGCCCGGACCGCGCGAACGTGTTTCTCTTCGACGGGCGGAAATAGTCGGCGGGAAACCGCGCGACGGGAGAATTTCCCGTTCGCTGCTTACATAAACGATTTCTATTCTAAGATTGTTTTCATCGCTGTTAGCGCCACGGCGTTCGCGTCCGCTTGCTTCAACGAATCAGACTTGTTGTCCAGTGCATCTTCCAGAAGCCGTACTGCTTTTCATCAGCCGGAGTGAGGCGCTGAAGCGCCGGCTTCGGGTCGACAAGAACAGGAGACAACCAGATGAACGCAACGCTCAGGCTTTTGCCGTTGGCCGTCGGTGCGATGTTCGCCTGCCTGCCGTATGCGAACGCGGCGCAGGACAACGTCAACGCACTCTCGAATTTCCGTCAGACCGGTAACACCGCGCCTCCCGAAACCATTCCCCAGAGCGGAAAAACCGCCGACGCGCTGCGCAAGAATCTGGAGCAGATCAAGCTGCCTCCCGGTTTCAAGATCGAACTTTATGCGGTCGTGCCGGAGGCGCGGCACATGGCGATCGAGCCGTCGACGGGCGTCGTGTTCGTCGGCACGCGCAAGAATCGCGTGTGGCAGGTGACCGATCGCACCAAGCAGCGCGTTGCGAGCGACGTCGTGCAGTTCGCGTCGTCGGTGACGTTCAAGGTGCCGAACGGCGTGTGCTTCTCGCCTGACGGCGTGTTCTACGTCGTCGAGCAGAATCGCGTGCTGGGCTTCCCGGCCGCGCAGTTCTTCGGCGAGGGCGGCCCGGACGTGGCCGCGGCAGTCGTCGTGCCGCAGGGCAAGCTCATTCCGACGCAGTTCGAAAGCTTCAACCACGGCGCGCGCGCATGCCGCATCGGACCGGACAAGAAGCTGTATATCGCGCTCGGCCAGCCGTGGAACGTGCCGCCGAATGACAAGCTCGCAGAGCTCGACCGCAACGGGCTCGCCGGCATCATCCGCATGGACCAGGACGGCAAGAACCGCGAGGTCTATGCGCATGGCGTGCGCAACTCGGTCGGCCTCGACTTCAATCCGAAGGACAAGACGCTGTGGTTCACGGACAACCAGGTCGACGGCATGGGCGACGACATCCCGCCGGGCGAGCTGAATCATGCGACGAAGGCGGGCGAGAACTTCGGCTTCCCGTGGTACGGCGGCGGCAAGGTGCGCACAGTCGAGTACAAGGACCGCAATCCGCCGGCGGGCGTCGTGTTCCCGCAGGTCGAGTTCGCCGCGCACGCCGCCGACCTCGGCATGTCGTTCTACACGGGCAAGATGTTCCCGCAGAAGTACCAGGGCGGCATCTTCGATGCGGAGCACGGCTCGTGGAACCGCACGAAGCCGATCGGCGCGCGCATCATGTTCATCCCGATCAAGGACGACGGCACGGCGGGCGAGGCCGAAGTCTTCGCGGAAGGCTGGCTCACGCCGAGCGGCGAATACATGGGCCGCCCGGTCGACGTGCAAATGCTGCAGGACGGCTCGCTCCTCGTTTCCGATGACTACGCCGGCGCGATCTACCGGATTTCATACATGGGATCGAAATGAGATGCGGGCTGACGGTGGTTGCACTGGCGGGCGCGCTGGCGACGGTTTCGCACACGGCGTTCGCCGCGGGCGACGTCAAGGCCGGGCGCGCCAAAGCGGTCCAGTGCGCAGCGTGCCACGGCATCGACGGCATGTCGAAGCTGCCCGAAGCACCCAATCTCGCCGGACAGACGGAGGAATATCTCGTGAAGGCGCTCAACGATTTCCGCTCGGGCTAGCGCAAGAACGAGATGATGTCGATGATGGCGAAAACCTTGTCGGACGCGGATGTCGCAAATCTGGCGGCGTATTACCACAGTCTCGGCAAGCAATGACCGGAGCGACACGTTTTGGGAAGTGTTGCAAATTTGCTGCGGTCCAGTCCCGATTGCAATTTTTCCGTTTTGGGGGTTGACGGGAATACCTAGGGGTTTATACTAGGAACTGTCTCCTCCATGTCTCAACCGATGTGGATTCAAGCCCGCTCAACTGAAGCGGGCTTTTTTTTGGCCGCATTTTGGCCGCGTACGGCGCGGGCTCTGGCGCTAGTCCGCATCGCCGCGCCGCGCATCGAGCGCCTTGCGGGAACGCTCCAGTTCCTCCGCGATCAACCGCTCGTCAGGCAGGACCGTCTGATATTCGGCGGCCAGAATCTTGTTCGGCAGGTTGTCGAGTGCGTAGCGCGCCTCGGCGCTGCCCTTTCCCGCGCACAGAATCAAACCGACCGGCGGGTTTTCGCCCGGTTTCATCCAGTGCTCGCGCGCGTAGTTCAGATATAGATGCATCTGGCCCGCGTCCGCGTAGCTGAAGCGTCCGACCTTCAGATCGACGCGAAACCACGTGTCATCGATGCGCAACCGCCTTTGCCGGCCGACGAACGCGAAATCGTCGCCGAGTTCGAGCAGGAAATCCGCGAGGCGCTGGATCAGCGCTTCCTCCAGATCCGACTCGGAGTACTCGTCCTTGATGTCGAGAAACTCGAGCACGAACGGATCCTTGATCGCTTCCTCGGGCGTGATCGCGTCGCCCGGTGCGCGCTCGGCGGCTTTCTCCAGCAGCGCCGCCTTGTTGCGCGACAGCGCGAGCCGCTCGTAGAGCTGGCTGTTCACCTGCCGGTCGAGCTGGCGCACCGACCAGCCTTCCCGCAACGCTTCGCTTTCGTAGAAGGCGCGCGCCGCGTCGCTTTTGACGGACAGAAGGCGCACGTACGCCGACCACGGCAGCGCGAAGCGGGCGGCAAGCGCGTCGAGACGCGCTTCGGGGGGAGCGGAAAGCGGGCCGGGCGCAGATTCTCCAGACGCCGTCTGGAGCATTTGCGGGGCCGTCGCCGATTTTCCAGACGGCGTCTGGAAAATCCGCTCGGGCGGCCATTGCTGATAGAACGCGCGCATGTTGGCGAGGTTCGCCTTGCCGAATCCCCTGCCGAAACGGCTCGTGAGATCCGTGGCCAGTCGCGCGATGAGCGTCTCCCCGTAAGCCGCCCGATGCGCTCCGCCCTGCTCCGACTCGACGATCCGCCGGCCGATTTCCCAGTACGACGCCGTCATGATCGCGTTGACGCTCCGTGCGGCGGCGCGCCGCGCGCTCTCGAGCACCTGCACGATGCCAGAGCGGAATTCGTCGTAGTCGTTTGCGGCCATCGCGCGCTTGGTCATTCGTCGATCGTCTCCGTGCGGTGCAGCCCGTCGGCCGCGCCTCCGCGCTCGAATATAGCGGAATTCGCCTCCCCGTCGAGGCGCGGCATCCGCACGGAGTTTCGACTTATCGATTGTGTTGGTCTCCTCGGCGCCCCTCGCGCAAGGCTTGGGGTTTTCGTTCCCGGGCTCTTCGGCTCCGGCTTGTCCACAGTTTCTGTCTATAAGCCTGTGGATATCGTTCTGGGTACTACCGCAACGCATTGATTCGAAACTGCTTACGCCCACCGCCCGGCAATGCGCCCCGTTCGCGCCGCCGGACTCAATCGCCGTTGGGCATGCATGACGCGAGCATCGCGTCGATGCGATTCATCTCCACGCTAAACATCGACTGCGGCGTGGAAGCGCTCAATTCGTCGGCGGCGGAGCGCGGCAACGCCATTGCGATCGTGGCCGTTGCGACCAGCGCAACGATCATCGACAGGAACCAGGAAAAGACGTACATCGCCAACCTCGTCAAGTGAATCTCTCTGAATCGGCGCGCGAGAACGTCAGCGCGTGATGTGAAGAGTAGAGCCGTGCGGCGCTTCGCACAGCCCCACGGACGGGGGGACTTGAAGGAGGGTGCTACGGACGGAGTTCGGGCGCGGGAACCGTCGAGACGTTCTGGGCGAGCGCCGCGGCCTCCTGCGCGCGCATCGCGCGGAGGAAACCTTCGCGTTCGCGCAGGCGGCGCCAGTACTGCGCGATCGGCGGCGGGAAGCGTTCGCTCAGGCCCAGCAGCTCCGCGAGCATCAGCGCATAGCCGACGGAAATGTCCGCCGCCGTGAAGCGCCCCGCGCACAGGTACGTCTGCGTTTCGAGCAACGGCGCGAGCGTGCGCAGGCGCGCGTGAAACCATCGCGCATAGTCCTCGGCAATTTGCGGCTGCCTGCGCTCCGGCGGCTCCAGATGCGTGTAGCGCAAAACGAGCGTCTGCGGAAACGTGAGGGTCGCCTCGCCGAAATGCAGGAAGTTGAGATAGCGCCCGAAATCGGCCTCGTGCGGCGCGACGTCGAGCACGCCCGGCGAGTAGCGCGCCGCGAGGTACTGGCAAATGGCCGCCGATTCGGTCATGAAGAGCGCGCCGTCCTCGAGCGCCGGAATCGTGCCGAGCGGATTCACTTCCATGAACGCGCGCGCGAGCACGCGCGGCGGAAACGGCAGCATCTTCAGTTCATACGGCACGCCGATCTCTTCCAGCGCCCACAGCGGCCGGAACGAGCGCGCGCTCACGCAATGATGCAGCGTAATCACCTCGATTCCTCCCGCTCAGCCGAGCCAGGCCGGCTTGCGCTTCTCCAGGAAACTGCGCACGCCTTCGCGTCCTTCGTCGGACGCGCGGATGCGCGCGATGCGCTCGGCGGTCTCCGCGATCAACGCTTCGTCGATGTCCTTGCCCGCGAAATCCGCGACGAGCTTCTTGCACTCGCGCACGCCGTTCGGGCTGTTCGCGGCGATGCTCGCGGCGATCGCATCGACGCGCGCATCGAGTTCGCCGGCCGCAACAGCTTCATGCACGAAGCCGAGGCGCAGCGCTTCTGCGGCATCGAAGCGCTCGGCCGTGACGAAATAGCGATGCGCCGCGCGCCCGCCCATCGCGCGGATCACGTACGGCGCGATCGTCGCGGGCATCAGGCCGAGCTTCGCTTCGGAGAGACAGAAGTGCGCCGTGTCCGCCGCGACCGCGATATCGCACACGGCGACGAGGCCCATGCCGCCCGCGTAGGCATCCCCCTGCACGCGCGCGATCACCGGCTTCGAGCACGCGTAGATCGTGTTGAGCATGGTGGCCAGGCCGAGCGCATCGGCGCGGTTCTCCGCTTCCGAATAGCCCGCCATGCGCTTCATCCAGTTGAGGTCCGCGCCCGCGCAAAAGGCGGGGCCGTTCGCGCCGAGGACGATGACGCGCACGCTGGCGTCGTCGTCGAGCGCGCGGAAGGCGGCGGTCAGCTCGACGATGGTCGCGTCGTCGAAGGCATTGCGCACGTCGGGCCGATCGAGCGTCACGCGCGCGACATGCCCTTCGATGCCGAGCTTCAGGCGTTGCAGGTTCGATGCGTCGGTCATGATGTCGTCTCCCTTGAATTGAGTGCTGCTCAATTTACTGATGCTCGCAGCCTGTGTTTACCGATAAGTGTCGACGAAAAACGCTATCACCGTCAACTCGACTGATTGAGCAAAGCTCACAAACTGCGAAAGACACCAATCATCCGATGAGACTGATGATCACCATGTCACGACGCGAACATGCGCGGACGTAATATAGTCGTATATATTACGGTGCTCGCCGAACCGCACGCCCACACGCTCGCGGCCCCTCCAACGCGCCGCCCGAAGTCGATCGATAACCAGAATTTCAACTCGATTCAAGGAGCTTTACGTGAAGACTCGTATTTTGCGCGCTTTGCTTTCCGCGTTCGTTCCGCTTGCCGCGGGCATCGCCGCTTCGTCGGCGCTCGCCGGTGAAGTGCAGGTCGCGGTCGCGGCCAACTTCACGGCGCCCGTGCAGGCCATCGCCGCCGACTTCGAGAAGGACACGGGCAACAAGGTCGTCGCGTCGTATGGCGCCACCGGCCAGTTCTACGCGCAGATCAAGAATGGCGCGCCCTTCGAAGTGTTCCTCGCCGCCGACGACACCACGCCCGCCAAGCTCGAAACCGAAGGCGCGACCGTGCCCGGCAGCCGCTTCACCTACGCGACGGGCGCGCTCGCGCTGTGGTCCGCGAAGGACGGCTACGTCGACGACAAGGGCGAAGTGCTGAAAAAGAACGACTTCAGGCACATCGCGATCGCCAATCCGAAGGCTGCGCCCTACGGTCTCGCCGGGATGCAGACGCTCGACAAGCTCGGCCTCACGGAACAGGTGAAGCCGAAGATCGTCGAAGGCCAGAACATCTCGCAGACGCAGCAGTTCGTCGCGACGGGCAACGCGGAGCTCGGCTTCGTCGCGCTGTCGCAGATCTACAAGAACGGCAAGATCACGAGCGGTTCGGCGTGGATCGTGCCAGGCAATCTGCATGACCCGATCAGGCAGGACGCGGTCATCCTGAGCAAGGGCCGAGACAATCCGGTCGTGAAGCAGTTCATCGATTACCTGAAGGGTCCGAAGGCGGCCGAGGTGATCAAGTCCTACGGCTATCAGCTGTAAGGCCGGCGATGCCGCTCGACAGCGCCGATCTCCAGGCCATCACGCTGACGCTCGAGCTGGCGTCGCTGACGACGGCGCTTCTGCTCGTCGTCGGCACGCCGATCGCGTGGTGGCTCACGCGCACGCGCTCGCGGCTGAAGGGCATCGTCGGCGCGGTGGTGGCGCTGCCGCTCGTGCTGCCGCCGACCGTCATCGGCTTCTATCTGCTCGTCCTGATGGGGCCGAACGGCTACGTCGGCAAGCTCACGCAGTCGCTCGGCATCGGCTTGCTGCCGTTCACGTTCGCCGGGCTCGTGGTCGGCTCGGTGATCTATTCACTGCCGTTCGTCGTGCAGCCGCTGCAGAACGCGTTCGAGGCGATGGGCCGCCGGCCGCTCGAAGCCGCCGCGACGCTGCGCGCGGGTCCGTGGGACACCTTCTTCACGGTGGCGCTGCCGCTCGCGCGGCCGGGCATCGTCACGGCGACGATTCTCGGCTTCGCGCATACCGTGGGGGAATTCGGCGTCGTGCTGATGATCGGCGGAAACATTCCCGGGCGCACGCGCGTGGTGTCCGTGCAGATCTTCGATCACGTCGAGGCGCTCGAATACGCCCAGGCGCACTGGCTCGCGGGCGGCATGGTGATATTCTCGTTCATCGTTCTTCTGCTGCTCTATTCCAGCCGGCGTTCCGTTGCGGCTCATGTCTGAACTCACTTCATCCCGCCTGACGCTCGACCGCGCGCGCAGCAGTTCCAGCGAAGCCATCGAAGCGCGCTTTCTCGTCGAGCAAGGCGGCTTCACGCTCGATCTCGATCTCACGCTGCCCGGGCGCGGCGTCACCGCGATCTTCGGCCATTCCGGCTCAGGCAAGACCACACTTCTGCGCTGTCTCGCGGGACTCGCGCGGCCGCGCACCGGGCGGCTCGTCGTCAATGGCGAGGTCTGGCTCGATACCGAACGCAACGTCTTTCTGCCGACGCACAAGCGTCCGCTCGGCTATGTCTTTCAGGAAGCGAGCCTCTTTCCGCACCTGAGCGTGAAGAAGAATCTGCGCTATGGGCTCGAGCGCGTGCGGCCCGCGGAGCGGCGCGTCGATCTTTCGCAGGCGGCGGAGCTGCTCGGCATCGGGCATCTGCTCGAACGCATGCCCTCGGGCTTGTCGGGCGGCGAGCGGCAGCGCGTGGGCATCGCGCGGGCGCTGCTGACGAGCCCGCGTCTTCTCCTGCTCGACGAACCGCTCGCATCGCTGGATCAGAAGCGCAAGCTCGAAATCCTGCCGTATCTCGAACGCCTGAACGACGAGCTCGATATTCCGATGCTCTACGTGAGCCACGCGCCCGAAGAAGTCGCGCGGCTCGCGGATCATCTCGTGCTGCTCGAAGGCGGCCGCGCGATGGCGAGCGGCCCGATCTCCGATACGCTCGCGCGCCTCGACTTGCCGCTCGCGCTCGCCGACGATGCATCGGTCGTGTTCGAAGGCATCGTCGACGGGTACGACAGCGCTTATGGGTTGCTCGCGCTCGCATTGCCGGGCTCGCGCGCGAAGCTCACGGTCGTGCATGCGCCGATGGCCGAAGGCAAGACGATGCGCGTGACCGTGAAGGCGCGCGACGTGAGCCTCATCACGGGCACGCACGAGCACGAGCGCAGCAGCGTGCTCAACGTGCTGTCCGCGACGGTCGTCGGCATCGCGGAGGACGCCAATCCGTCGCAGGCCGTGGTGCGGCTCGATGTCGACGGCTCGCCGCTGCTCGCGCGCGTCACGCGCTATTCGCTGGACCGGCTGGGCATCGTCGAGGGCATGCGGCTGTGGGCGCAGGTGAAAGCGGTGTCGCTACTCGCCTGAACGCGCCTTCAGCGCGGCGCGCTGCAAGAGCATGATCGTCTTGCCGTCCATGATTTCGCCGCGTTCGATCATGTGCAACGCCGTTTGCAGCGGCACTTCGATCGTCTCGATTTCCTCGCCCTCCTCCTCGACGCCACCGCCGTCCGACACGCGCATCGAGCTGTCGTAATCGCCGATATAGAAGTAGAGCTTCTCCGTCACCGATCCCGGGCTCATGAAAGCTTCGAAGACCTTCTCGACGTGCCGCACGCGATAGCCCGTCTCTTCCTCCACTTCCGCGCGGATTCGCTCTTCCGGCGATGCGTCGTCGAGCAAACCGCCGGGCGCCTCGATCAGCATGCCGTCGTGCCCGTTGACGAACGCGGGCATGCGGAACTGGCGCGTCAGGAGGACGTTGCCGGTTTCGCGGTCGTGCAGAAGAATGGTCGCGCCATTGCCGCGATCGTAGGTTTCCCGGCTTTGACGCTGCCAGGCGCCGTCGCGGCGCAGGAAATCGAAGGTCACTTTTCTGAGCACGTACCAGTCGTCCGAAAGGACAGTCGTATCGACGATGCGGACGCGGTCTTTCGTTTCCATCAGGCTCACCCGTTCGACATTTGGTTGGACTCATGGTAGCGTGCAGTTTCGTGCAATATCAAGAAAATTCGTGCAAATGATGTTGACCAGCCAACGCAAGAAAGCGATCCTCGACGCCCTCAAGCGCGACGGCCAGGTGCTCGCCACGGCGCTGAGCGCGAGCTTCGGCGTGTCGGAGGACACGGTGCGGCGCGATTTGCGCGAACTCGCCGCCGAAGGGCTGCTGCAGCGCGTGCATGGCGGCGCGCTGCCCGCGTCGCCGGCGGTCGCGCCGTTCGCGCGTCGTCAGGAGATGGAATCCGAGGCGAAGCGGCGCATCGCGCGAAAAGCGGCGGAGATGATCGCGCCGGGGCAGATTGTGATCATCGATGGCGGCACCACGTCCGCCCTGCTCGTGCGCCAGCTTCCCGAAGACCTGTCCGCGACCGTCGTCACGCATAGCCCGAGCGTCGCGGTCGCGCTGGCGGAGCACGCGTCGCTGGAAGTCGTGCTGATCGGCGGCAGGCTCTACAAGCATTCGATCGTCAGCGTGGGCGCCGCCGCCGTCGAAGCCATGTCGCACATCCACGCGGACATCTATTTCATGGGCGTCACCGGCGTTCATCCGACGGCCGGCCTCACCACCGGCGATTTCGAGGAAGCACACGTCAAGCGGGCGCTCGCGGCGCGCGCGGCCGAAACCGTCGTGCTCGCGTCGGCGGCGAAGCTCAACGCGGCGTCGCCGTACCGGATCGGCGGCATCGAGCTGGCGCAGACGATCATCGTCGAGAATGCGACCGACGCCAGGCTGACCGAGCCCATCGAGCAGGCCGGAACGACCGTGCTGCGCGCTTAGAACCACGACACTTTATTACCGGGTAACACGCCGAAAAATACGGGCCGCTTCGAGTAATTGAAATTCCCCGGCAAGTGGAATAGCGTTGAAAGATACGCCATGTCCGGTCAACGACGGAGTTCGGATTTCCGTTATTGGCGTCGACTCGGCGAACAATTTTTTTGGAGAAGGTCGTGAATCGCCTGAAGGCTTTTATCGCGCTATCGGTGGTTGCAAGCGCGGGCGTCGCCGCCAATGCATACGCCTGGGGACGGGTCGGCGTATGGGTCGGCGGCCCGGTGTATTACCCGTACCCGGTCGCGCCGGCGCCGTATTACTACTATCCGCCGCCGCCCGTCGTGGTCGCGCCGTCCGCGCCGACCACCTATGTCGAGCAAGGCCAGCCCGCCGCCGATCCGGGTGCGCCCGCCCAGGAGCCCGGCACGTGGTACTACTGCGATTCCGCCAAGGCCTATTACCCGTACGTGAAGCAATGCGCCAGTGCATGGCGCCCGGTTCCGGCAGCGCCGCCGTCGAACTGATGCTTTGGGTAATCCGAAAACCGACAACCAAGCGACTTCGCAAGAACCCATGAACTACTCAAGGCTCGCCCCGCTGCTCGCGGCAATCGGCCTGTCGGCCTGCACCGTGATGCCCTCCGGCCCCAGCGTGATGGCGCTGCCCGGAAGCACTAAAACGTTCGATCAGTTCCGCGCCGACGATGCCTCGTGCCGCCAGTTCGCCTACCAGCAAGTGGGCGGCATGGACGCCAATCAGGCGGCGACCAACAGCGCAGTCGGCAGCGCGGTGGTGGGCACCGCGCTCGGCGCGGCGGCGGGCGCGGCGTTCGGCGGCGGCTCGGGGGCGGCCATCGGCGCGGGCGCGGGTCTGCTCACCGGCAGCGCGTTCGGCGTCGGCGCGTCGCAGGCCTCGGGCTACAACGTGCAGCAGCGTTACGACTACGCGTATCTGCAATGCATGTACGCGGCGGGCGACAAGGTGCCGGTGCGCGGCGCGGTGCGGACCGTCCCGCCTTCCGGCGCCTATACCACGCCGCCGCCTCCACCGCCGCCGCCGGGCTGGCAGCCGCCTCCGCCGCCCAGTAGCTGAAGTCTTGGCGGCTGAAGTCTTAGCGCCGCATGCGCCAGCCGTTGCCGCTGGCGTTCAGCGGCGTGCCGGGGACGAACGCCGGCGCGACGACGAGCCCCGTCACCCAGCCGATGTAGAACCGCAAGTCGCTCCAGAATTCCGCCTTCTCGTAAATGCGAAACGCCTGGACGTGCGCAAGCCATAGCACGAGTTGGAGCGCGCCCGTCAGCGCGAGCCAGGCGAGCGCGATCACCGCGGTCGCCCGGGCGCAGCGCCGGAAGGTGGACGCGTCCCACTGTTCCCGCACGATGATGCATCCGGCGATCAGCACGAATATCGCGGGAATCACGCTCGTCACGAGCACGTGCCCGTCCCATTCGAACACGACGCCGACGAGATAGCTGACGATCACCGCGAACGCCGCCAGCGGCCACGCGATCCACGACGGCCCGCGCGCGGCCATCCATGCGATCGTGATGAAGAACGGCGTTACCGCCCATTGCAGCGCCGTCGCGACGGCTTTCGCGAGATTCTCGCTCGCCTGCTCGTTGGCGTGGCTCGCCGCGACGTACACGGTGATCGCCTCGTGCACGCACACCGCGACGACCGCGAAGCTCAGCGCCTCGCATGCGGCGAAGGCGGGCGATTTCTCCGCGTGCTCGGGCGTGTCGCCGAGGCCGCGCAGGCGTTCCAGCACGGGTTCGACGAAGAACGCGAGAATCGCGCCGATGAGAAGCGCCGCTGCGGCATCGATCAGGGAAAAATGGCCGAAGAGCGAAAAAAGGCCTTGCCACAGAAATTCGGGCGCGACGGCGCACACGGCCACCCACAGCGCGAAGAAGAACCCGTTCGAAGCACGTCTTAGCGGCATGGCCACCTCGATGCGTTTTTATTGCTCTGGCAGCGGAGCGTCCTTCACGCGTTCGATCAGCGCCGCGCGCACGTGCTCGCGCAGGTCGTCAGGAATCGAGAAACATTCGTAGGCGAGCGCCTGCGCAACCGTCACGACTTTCATTTCTTCGTAGCGGCGTCCGCTGCCGATCATTGCTTCGAACGCGTTGGCGCGTTCGTTGATTTCGATGGGATCGGCATCGACGAGCAGCACCGCGTGCGCCAGCACGGCGTAAAGCGGCTGGTCCTTGTCACCCGTGTCGTGGCCGGGCACGCGTCGCCAGTATTGCGCCGTGCCCGCGATCTTGCGCGCCCCCCTCGGGGGCGCTTCCTTCCGGGCGTCGTCGCCGGGACCCCACGCGAGATTGAAGCGGCCGTCGCAGAACGAGCCTTCGACCGCTTGCCAGTGAGTCAGCACGCCGAGCGTGTTGAGCGTATCGGCAAGAATCCTGCACAGATGCAGATAGATGGCTTCGGACGCCGTGCCCATCGCCGCGCGCACGGGATAGGCGAGGCTCAGATTGAGAATGCCCGGACCCTGCGGAACCAGCCCGCCGCCCGACAGACGCAGCCAGACCGGACAGCCGCGCCGCGCAAAGGCCTCGCGCGCATCGGCGAGCGGCGCGTAGCGCTGATAGCTGCGCGGCACGATCAGCGAAACGGGCGCTTCCCAGACGTGCGCGACGGCGTCGCCCGCGGCCGCGCGCGCGAGGAGCGCTTCCTCGGCTTTCAGCGGATCGTGCGGATCGCCGGAAAGCGATGCGGGATCGATCAGTTCGAAGGGCATGGAATCGATGTCGGAGCGCGTCGGGAACGACGCCATCCAAGCATGGTAGCCAATAACCGCGAAAAACGAATGCGCCCCGTCGGCGGCCTGTGCCGGCGGGGCGCGTGCGGGTCAGGAAACGATCAGGCGCCCTTCGCCACATGCTCCTTCAACAGCGCGTTCACTTCGTTCGCCTTCTCCATCTGGCTCATGTGGCCGGCGTCGTCGAACACGCGCACGGTCGCGCCTTCCGGAGCATGCTTCGCGTGCGCGGCGGGAATGATCTGGTCTTTCCCGCCCCAGATCACGAGCACCGGCTTGCCCGTCGCCGCGAGCTTGCTGCCGGGCTGCGCGCTCTGCTTGCCGCCCGCGAACAAGCCGCCGTTGAGCGAGCTCAGCGCGTCGCTCACGCCGTCGAGCCGCTTGTACTTCAGCAGATCGTCGAGCATCTGGCGGCTCACCAGTTCCGGATTCGCGAACAGCAACTCCACGACGGGCTTCAGCTCGCGGCGCGATTCGGCCTTCACGAAGCCTTCGGTGTAGGCGTTGTTCACCTCGTCGCCGAAACCGGCGGGCGAAATGAGCGACACCGACTCCACGCGCTCCGGCTGATCCACGGCCATCTGCACCGCAATGCCGCCGCCCATCGAATGGCCGACGAGATGCGCGCGGTCGATCTTCGCCGCATCCATGAACTTCGCGACGAAAGCCGCGAGATCGGCGAGCGTCGCGCCGGGCAATTTCGGCGTCGACTGACCGTGGGCCGGCAGATCGAGCGCGAACACGCGGTTCTTCTCGGCGAGCGCATCGAGATTGAAAAGCCAGTTGTCGAGATCGCCGCCGAAGCCGTGGATGAACAGCACCGCCGGCCGGCTCGCGTCGTCGCCGCCGCGCGTGGCGTAACGCACGCGAATGCCGTCGACGTCGATAAAGTGATACGCGGACGCCGCTTCGTCGCCCGCGCCTTCCTCATCGGGCGGCGTTTCGTACGAGGACACGTACGCGTCGATATCGGCGTCGCTCACTTCAGCAGGCGCGAGCACGCCGAGCAGCGCCTTGACCCGCAGCGTATCGCCCGCCGCTGCGACCTTGCGGCGCAGCAAGCCCGCGTCCGGCGCCTCGACCGCGTTGGCGATCTTGTCGGTTTCGACGTCGAGAATCGGCATGCCGACGGTGATCTCCGTGCCCTCCTCCACGAGCCACTCGTTGACCGTGCCTTCCTTCATCGACAAGCCCCATTTGGGCATCACGATCGGTGTGATTGCGGACATCAGTGCTTTCCTCCCTTCAGGGTCTTTCGTGCGGCGTCGGCAATCTGCGCGGCGCTCGGAATGTACAGATCCTCGAGCGTCGGCGAGAACGGCACCGGCGTGTGCGGCGCGCAGACCATCTCGATGCCGGCCTTCAGCGCGCCGAACGCGTGCTGCGCGACTTGCGCGGAAATATCGGTGGCGATGTTGCAGCGCGGATTCGCCTCATCCACGACGACGAGCCGCCCCGTGTTCTCCACCGTTTCCAGCACGGTGTCGATGTCGAGCGGCGAGAGCGTGCGCAGATCGACGACTTCCGCTTCGATGCCCTCCTTCGCGAGCGTCGCCGCCGCCTCGAGCGCGCGATGCACCATCAGGCCGTACGTGACGATCGACACGTCCTTGCCGTCGCGCACGATGTTCGCTTCGCCGAACGGAATCGCGTACGAGTTCTCGGGCACTTCGCCTTCGAAGCCGTACAGGTTCTTGTGCTCGCAGAAGATGACGGGGTCGTTGTCGCGGATCGCCTGGATCAGCAGGCCCTTGGTGTCGTACGGCGTGCTCGGGCACACGACTTTCAGGCCGGGAATGTGCGTGAAGACCGACGTCAGCATCTGGCTGTGCTGAGCCGCCGCGCGGAAGCCCGCGCCGACCATCGCGCGGATCACGACGGGCGTCTCCGCCTTGCCGCCGAACATGTAGCGGAACTTGGCGGCCTGATTGAAGATCTGGTCGAAGCACACGCCCATGAAGTCGATGAACATCAGCTCGGCAATCGGGCGCATGCCGCACGCCGCGGCGCCGATCGCCGCGCCGATATAGGCCGATTCGGACAGCGGCGTATCGAGCAGCCTGTCGCCGTGCTTCGCGTAGAGTCCCTTCGTCACGCCGAGCACGCCGCCCCACGCGTCCTTCTCGCCGTCGGCGCCTGCGCCGCCGACGATGTCCTCACCCAGCACGATCACGCTCGGATCGCGGGTCATTTCCTGATCGATGGCTTCGTTGATCGCCATCTTCATGCTCAGTTTGCGGGCCATGGTGTTTGTCTCCTGTTTGAAGTCGGCGATTCAGTACTTGACGTAGACGTCGGTGAGCAGGTCGGCGGCGGTCGGCAGCGGCGCGTCCTTCGCTTCCTGCACCGCGCGGTCGATCAGCGCGGCGACTTCCTTGTCGATCGCGTCGAGCTCGGCGGGGGAGATGATGTCCGCTTGCGTGACCGCGCTCGCGAACTTCTTCAGGCAGTCCTTGTTCGAGCGGATATCGTCGAGTTCGCCCGGCGCGCGATACGTCTGCGCATCGCCTTCGAAGTGGCCGTAGAAGCGGATCATCTTGCATTCGAGCAGCGCCGGCCCGCCGCCTTCGCGCGCCCGCTTGATGACTTCGCCCGCCGCTTCGTACACCGCGAAGAAATCGGTGCCGTCCACCGTCACGCCCGGAATGCCGAAGCCCGCCGCGCGATCGACGTAGCTGTCGACCGCCGTGCCGTAGTCACGCGCGGTCGATTCCGCGTAGCCGTTGTTCTCGATCACGAAGATCACCGGCAGATTCCATACGGCGGCCAGATTCAGGCTTTCGAGGAACGTGCCCTGATTCGACGCGCCATCGCCCGCGAACGTGATGCCGACTTCGCCCTTGCCGCGAAACTTCGCCGCGAGCGCCGCGCCGCAAATCAGCGGCGCGCCCGCGCCGAGAATGCCGTTCGCGCCCATCATCCCTTTGGAGAGGTCGGCGATATGCATCGAGCCGCCCTTGCCGTTGCACGCGCCGCCTTTCTTGCCGTAGATCTCCTTCATCATCGCGACCGGATCGACACCCTTCGCGATGCAGTGCCCATGTCCGCGGTGCGTGCTCGCGATGCGGTCGCCGTCGTTCAGATGACTCATGATGCCGACGCCCGCCGCTTCCTCGCCCGCGTAGAGGTGGACGAAGCCCGGAATGTCGCCGCGGCCGAAATCGACGTGCAGCCGCTCCTCGAAATCGCGGATCGTGCGCATCTTGCGATAGACGTTCAGCAGTTCCTCCTTCGAGAGCGGCAAGCCGCCCGCATGCTGTTGCGATGATGTCATCTCTGTCTCCTTCGGTTGTGAATGGACTAGCTGGACTGACGAACCAGGTTGCCGGGCTGACGCATGAGCCCGCGCGCCGCCGCGTAGCGCATGCAGGCGGCGACGTCGATGCTGCGGAAGGCGTTTTCTCTGAGCGTGATGGTCACCACGTCGTCGGGGCCGAAGGCGAGCTCGCGTTCGCCGTCGAGCGCGACGATGCCCGTGCGCTGCTTCACGCGATGCGCAACGCCATCCGCAAGACGCGTCCAGTTCGCGATCGGCACGGGTTCCACGAGGCCGGGCGCGATCGGCGCGCACAGGTCGAATTCGCCCTTGCCCGGCGCGGCGAGCTCGATCGCGAGGCCGCCCGGATCGTGCCGCCCGAGCGGTTCGAGCAGGCCCGCGATGGCCGACATGCCGATCGCCTGCGGATCGGCGTAGGACACGTAGACGGCGGCGAGCGTGTCGATCTTCCACAGCGCCCGCGCGCCGATGAAATGCTCGTGCGAAATGACCGCGTCGACCAGCGCGATGTCGTGGCGCACGCCGCCGTTGCGATCGCAAATCTCGATGTCGAGCCGCTTGTTCGACGCGAGCGCCTCGTTCGCGGGCACGCGGCCTGTGGCATAGAGGCCGGCCGCGAGTCCTGAGATGGTCGGCTCGCGCATCTCGGGATAGGCGTTGTTCGTGCCGGTCGAGAGGCCCGCGAGCGGCACTTTCCCGCACTCGCGCACGACGGCGCGATGCGTGCCGTCGCCGCCCAGCACGATGAGCGCATCGACGCCGGCCTCGCGCATCATGCGTGCGGCGCGGAAGGTGTCGTCGACGCGCGCGGTCACGGGCATGTCGAGAAATTCGACGGCGGCGAGTCCGGCATCCGGGCCGTGCTTGCGCGCGAGATGCCGCTCGAGCATGACCTTCAAGCCTTCGCGGTCCGGCATCATCAGCACGCGCCCGACGCCGCTCGACGCGAGCGACGACAAGAGCCGCAGCACGATGTTCACGCGATCCGCGAGCTGAAGGCTGTTCGCGTTCGCGATGACGCGGCGTATGTCGCGCGCCGAAACCGGATTGGCGATGATGCCGACGAGCGGCTTTGCGCTTTCACGCATGCCTGTGTCTCCATTCTGTGTTTTGTGCGGCAGATAAGGCAAGCGCTATGCCAATCGCAACAGCGCTTCGGAGACGAGGAAAGTCGAGGGATTACCCGGAGAAATCGGGGGCGTCGGCGGGGTGTACGGGGCGCCGCCGTGACAGGTGTCACAGCGGCAGGTGTATCGGCGGGTGTACAGGCGTATCGGCTTGCTCAGTGCCCGTTCGCGTCGCGCTGATTCGGCGAGCGGATGCCGTAGCGCGCCATGCGTCGATACAGCGTCATGCGACTCACGCCGATTTGCCGCGCGACCGCGCTCAGGTTCCAGCTCGCCGCGCGCAGGTACTGCATCAGCAACATGCCTTCGGGCGGCAGCCGATGCGGATCGAATTCATCGACGGCGATGCGCGCGGGCGGCACCGTCGCCACGGCGGCGCCGCCGAAGCCTTCGGGCAAGTCGTCGACGTCGATCAGGCCGTTCGAGCACACCGCGCGCGCATAACGCAGCACGTTGCAGAGCTCGCGCAGATTGCCCGGCCAGTCGTGCCGGTGCAGCCGCTCTCGCGCCGCGGGCGACAGCGTGACCGGACCGCGCGCGATGTCGCTGTCGTCGTCGAGGAACTTGCGGATCAGCCAGTCGAGGTCGGTTCGCTCGCGCAGCGGCGGCAGCGTGAAGCGCGCGCCGTTCAGCCGGTAGTACAGGTCCTCGCGGAATCGTCCGTCCTGCATGAGCGCATCGAGCGAATGATGCGTCGCCGAAATCACGCGCACGTCGACCGATACGGGCCGCGATGCGCCGATCGCCAGCACCTCGCCTTCGGCCAGCACGCGCAGCAGGCGGGATTGCAGCGCGCGCGGCATGTCGCCGATTTCGTCGAGAAAGAGCGTGCCGCCGTCCGCTTCCTGAATCAGCCCGCGCTTCGCCTTCGCGCCCGCGCCGGAAAAGCTGTTCGGCATGTGCCCGAACAATTCGCTTTCGATGAGCGTTTCCGGAATCGCCGCACAATTCACCGCGACGAACGGTCCCGCCCGCCGCACGCTCGCGCGATGCAGTGCCTTCGCGAAGAATTCCTTGCCGCTGCCGGTTTCGCCGTTGACGAGCAGGTTGATCGGCGAATCGACGAGTTTTGCGGCGCGTTCCAGTTGGCGCGTGAGCGCGGCATCGCCGCCGCATAGCGCGGCAAGCGGCGCGGCGATCTGGACCGCGCGCTGCTCCGTCATGTTCGTGGTCGGCACGAAGCACGGCGCGGGCGGCATCACGCTCAGATACAGCAGCGCGCCGCTTTTCGCGAGCGGCACCGCGCGCAACTCGCTCGGCCGCGAATACACGAAGCGGCCCAGCTCTTCCAGACGCGCGTCGAAGAGCGTGTCGAACGGCACGCCGATCAGCGACGCCGCCGCGTCCCGCGTCACCACACCCGGCGCGATCGGCCGGCCGATTTCCGCCGCGAGCATCGTTTGCGCGCGGCGATTGTGTCCGACGATGCGCCCGCTCGCATCGAGCGCGATCAGATATTCGGGATCCACGTCGACGAATTCCGGCGACGTGTTCAGCTTCAGAATCCAGTCCTGCCGATGCGTGCGCAGGAAGTTCGCGTTCTCGATATGCCCCGCGTAGATGCGCACGAGCTGCAGCGCGAGGTTCTGGCTGTCGCGCGCCTGCGGCGAGACGAGCGCGGAAATATCGAGGATCGCGGCGAGCGCGCCGCGCGAATCGTAGAGCGGCGCCGCGGTGCACGTGAGCGGAATGTGCGTCGCGTCGAAATGATCGACCTGATGGACCGTCAGCGCCTGGCCCGTCGCGAGCGCCGTGCCGACCGCACAGGTGCCCGCGCCGGTCTCGCTCCATTCCGCGCCGAGATAGAGCCCGGCGCGGCGCAGCGCGGAATCGGTGTTCGCGTCGCCGATGTAATCGACCGTCACGCCGAGCGCATCGGTGAGCAGCACGACGTAGCCCATGCCCGCGACCTGCTCGTAAAGCGTCTCCAGCCCATGACGCGCGATGCGCGCGAAATCGTCGATGCGCTGCTGATGCTCGCGCAGACGCGTCTGCGGCAGAATGCGCGCCTCCTGCATGCGCGCCGGATCGAGCCCGTACTGATGCACGCAACGCCGCCACGACGTCTCGATGATGCTCTCGTGCACGCGCAGCGGCGCGGGCGCTTGCACCCGCGTGGTCGCCGCGACGACTGTCTCGATGTGCTCGCGTTGCCGCATGTCCATCGTGCTCTCCTTGGTGTCTCCTTGACGCGTCGGGCTTTTATCGGCGCACGGCAGCGCACTTTGCTGTTTTATCGCCTCCTGCCGACGCATTCGTTCTCTCGCCGCGCGAACGCGGGATTAACCGATTCGCACGAGCGTGTCTCAGGCCATATGATGCTCGAATCGGCAGGACGCGTCATGCGGCGGGAGCGCTGCGCCGCAGCAAAACGCGTGTTCATGTTTCAGCGCATCACAACGAAAAGACAGGAGACAACGGATGACGAAGATCGCTTACGAAGACTTCGAGCGACAAGTCGTGCAGCATCACCTCATCAAGGGCAACGTGTACGAGAACGGCGCGGCGCTGGTCGAGCGCGCGAACAGGTGGATCGCGGAGAACGGCATCGACGTGCTGAACGTCGAGAGCCTCTCGACGTTCGGCGCCGGCGACGATACCAGCGTGAGCCACTGGTACTCGGGCATTCGCGTCTGGTATCGCACCGTGTAGAAGGAGAATCAGCCGCGACCGACGAACGGCATTTTCGTCGCCATCACGGTGTGGAACAGGACGTTCGCATCGAGCGGCAGATTCGCCATGTACAGCACCGACTGGCCGACGATCTTCACGTCCATCATCGGCTCGACGGCGATTTCGCCGTTCGCCTGCGGCACGCCGCGCGACATCCGCTCCGACAACTCCGTGAACGCGTTGCCGACGTCGATCTGGCCGACCGCGATGTCATACTTGCGGCCGTCGAGCGAGGCGGTTTTCGTGAGACCCTGGACCGCGTGCTTCGTCGCCGTGTAGGCCGCCGAGTTGGGGCGCGGCGCGCTCGCGGAAATCGAGCCGTTGTTGATGATGCGCCCGCCCATCGGCGTTTGCGCCTTCATCGTGCGGAACGCCTGCTGCAGGCAATAGAACATGCCGTTCAGATTGATATTGACAACGTTCTGCCATTGCTCGGGCGTCCAGTCCTCGAACGGTCCGGGCGGATTCGTCACGCCAGCATTATTGAAGAGCAGATCGACGCGGTCGAAACGCTCGACCGCTGCCTTGAAAAGTTTCTCCACCGACTGCGGATCGGAGACATCGGTCGGCACGGCGAGCGCACGATCGGCGGCGTTCGCTTCATTGATCACCGCATCGAGCGGCGCGGGACGCCTTCCCGCCAGCACGACCGACCAGCCGTCGCCGAGCAGGGCTAGCGCCGCCGCGCGCCCGATGCCGCTGCCCGCCCCGGTGACGATGGCGATTCGTTGAGACTGGTTGGCTGCGTCGGACATGTCGGCGTTCTCCTGTTGGTATGCGCGCAACACGTGCGCGCTGAAATCGGGAGAACATTATCGGCGAATGCGCCGCGCAGCGCCGCTCTTTTGCGGCCTCAGCGATTGCGCGATGCTTCCGTCGCGACCGGGCCCGCCGTATTGCGCACGCCGCTGCTGTCGCAGAAGACGGCGGTCATCATCATCGGCACGACCTGCTTCACCACCGCCGTGCTGCCCGATGCGCGCACCTTCGCCTCGACCGTCTCCGACGCGCCGAGCACCACCACGCCGTATGCGGAATCGTTGACCGGCTGCCCGCTGCCGCGCTTGAACATATCGTCGCCCTGCTCGTAGCCCAGCACGGCGTAGACGCGAAAGCCATATGCCGTGAGCTCGCTGCCCTGGGTCGGCCGGAAAGCGTTGACGGAGTTTGCCTCGACGCGCATCGGGCGCGCGTCGATCGACTTGTCGGCGACGAGCGGCGCAATGAACCTGTGCGCGCTGGATTTGCAGTCGAGCTGACTTTCGAGACGAGTGGCATCGCACAGGCTGGGCAGCAGTCCCCCGACCACGGCAGCGAATGCGGTGAGCTTTGCGAGAGAAACGGTTTTCATGGCAGCGATAAAACCAACGGTTCGTAGGGCCGACACTGATGCTCGGACATCCGCGTCAATGCAATAAGCGAGCCAGCGAACCGGCCCACACGTCGCGCACGCGCTGCATTGTTCCCGCAAGGGCTTGGTTTCGTATTTGTTGGTTGACTTCTTCGACCGTGGCGCTTCGCGCAATCCTTGTGCTCGTGCAGCGATTCCTACAATCGCTTTTGTAGCGAGGCAATGACAGATTCTGCGTTTCGACAATCGACGTCTGTACGAGATCCCTCAATCTTTTCGCTTCGATGCGTCCGCCCGATGACAGGCCGCACATCAAGAGGGAAAACACGGATTCGGCGAAATGGTTATATTCAGCGATCCGACCCTCGAGGACCTTACATGACCGCACTTTCGGATTTCCCCATTACCCGCAAATGGCCTGCTCAGCATCCCGAGCGCATCCAGCTCTATTCGCTGCCGACGCCCAACGGCGTGAAAGTCTCGATCATGCTGGAGGAAACCGGCCTGCCTTACGAGCCGCATCTCGTGCGCTTCGACGCGAACGATCAGATGTCGCCGGAGTTCCTGTCGCTGAACCCGAACAACAAGATTCCCGCGATCATCGATCCGGACGGGCCGAACAGCGAGCCGCTTCCGCTGTTCGAATCGGGCGCGATTCTCGTCTATCTCGCGGCAAAGAGCGGCCGGTTCCTGCCGGAAGACGTGGCCAAGCGCTACGAGACGCTGCAATGGCTGATGTTCCAGATGGGCGGCATCGGCCCGATGTTCGGGCAAGTCGGCTTCTTCCATAAGTTCGCCGGCAAGGACTACGAGGACAAGCGCCCGCGTGCGCGATACGTTGCGGAATCGAAGCGGCTGCTCGCGGTGCTCGAGCAGCGCCTCGACGGGCGCGACTGGATCATGGGCGACGAGTACACCATCGCGGATATTTCGGTGTTTCCGTGGGTGCGGAATCTGGTCGGCTTCTACGAGGCGCGCGAGCTGGTCGATTTCCATGAATTCAGGAACGTCGAGCGCGTACTCGCCGCGTTTCTCGCGCGGCCGGCCGTGCAGCGCGGGCTCGAGATCCCGAAGCGCAACTGACATCCTTGCTGCCTGCGGCCGATTGGGCGCGGGCATCCGTCCCTCTGTTGCGTGCGCGCCCGCAAACGTTGGCGTCGCACGTGAGCCCGCGGTTGTCACACAACCGACTTGATGCGGCGGTAGATTGCGCTCTCCGCAAATGTCTGACGATTGGCCACTCGCGCCGCGCCATGCCGCGCCCGGGCCCCGGACCTTCTCGCGCACTTCTCTCCTCTACCGAACATGTCAAAGCTCACCGTCAAGGCGCGCCTCGCGATCGTCACGGGCGCGGTAGCCGCCGTGCTCGTCGCCGTCGGCGGCGTCGGATTATTCGGCGTCCAGCAGGGCAATGCCGCGCTGCGTCACGTCTTCGAAGGCCGCGCGCAGGCGCTGCAAACCATCTCGACCATCGACGAGCTCATCACGCAGAGCCAGTTCGCGATCAGCGACGCCGTGCTCGATCCGTCGGCGCAAAAGACGCAGACCGTCGTCGCCGCGACGCAGCAGCGCATCGCGTCCGTCGACGCCCTGCTCGGCCGCTATCTGCGCTATCCGCTCGATGCGACCGAAGCGCCGCTCGCCAGGCGCCTCGCCGCGGATTGGGCGACCTTGCGCGACAAGGGCTTTCGCCCGACGACGAACCTGCTCGCCGCGAACAATCTCTCCGAAGCGCAGTGGATCGTGACGCAGCAGATCGAGCCGCAGGCCACGCGCGTCAAGAAGGAAAGCACGGACCTGCGCGCGTTCCAGCTCACCGCCGCGCAGCAGGAGTACGACGACGCGCAGCGCGTGAGCCGCATCGTGCAGTGGACGGTGGGCGCGTGCATCGTTGCGGGCGTGGCGCTCGTCGGCTGGCTCTGCTTTTCGATGGCGCGCACGCTCATCCGGCAGCTCGGCGGTGAGCCGGCGCTCGCGGCAAGCGTCGCACGACGCGTCTCGCAAGGCGATCTGCAGACCGAGGTGCCCGTCGCGCCCGGCGACACGCAGAGCCTCATGCACGCGATGTCCTCGATGCGCAGCCAGCTTGCATCGATGGTCGGCGACATCAAGCGTTCGACCGACACCATCGGCCTCGCGGCGGCGGACATCACCGAAGGCAATCACGCGCTGTCCGCGCGCACCGAGGAACACGCGGCAAGCCTGCAGCAGACCTCAGCGAGCATGGAGCAGATCGCGTCGACGGTGCGCGCCAATGCCGATCACGCGAACCGCGCGCGCGAGCTCGCCCGCGAAGCGTCGACGCGCGCAAAGGATGGCGAGCGCGCCGTCGCCGACGCGATCGCGCGCATGACCGATCTGTCCGCGCGTTCGGCGCAGATCGGACAGATCACGGATGTCATCGAATCGATTGCATTCCAGACGAATCTGCTCGCGCTGAATGCGGCCGTCGAAGCGGCGCGCGCGGGATCGCTCGGGCGCGGCTTCGCGGTCGTCGCGGAGGAAGTGCGCGCGCTCGCGCGGCGTTCCTCGGGCGCGGCCAAGGAAATCTCGCAGTTGACGCGCGAAGTGAACGAACACGTCGAATCGAGCGGCTCGACGGTCAAACGCGCCGGCACGACCCTCTCCGACCTGCTCGATTCCGTCGATGGCGTGTCCACGCTGGTGGAAGCGATCGCCACCGCCTCGCGCGAGCAAAGCAGCGGCATCGACGAAGTGAACGACGCCGTCTCGCAGATGGATCGCCTGATGCAGAAGAACGCCGCGCTCGTGAACGAAGCGGCGACGGCCGCGCTCTCGCTCGACGCACAGGCGCGCGAGCTCAGGCAGACCGTTCAGGCGTTCCAGGTCTAGCGCTTCCTCGCGCGGTCTACTTCGACTTGAACTTCACCGCGCTCGCCATCCACTGGTCGCGCGGCGTTCTGCGGCGCTCGCGGCGCGTGCCGACCTTGGCGCGCATCTGATACGTCGCCGGCTGGCCTTGCGCGGTGATCTGGTTCCAGCCGCTGCCCGCGCTCACATTGAACGCGCCGAGATAGCCGCCCGGCAGCAGCGCCGGCACGGGCTTCTTCAGGTGCTTGCAGTAATCGAACTGCGCGCTGCCCGCCGGCCGCGACGTCTCGAACCACGACGGAAACACGAAGTCCGACACGCGCACGCCGGCGATGTCGTAGCCGAGATCGTCGGACTCGCAGGCATCGCACACTTCGTACGCGTAGAGCACACCTTGCGTCGCGCTGGGCTGCACGAACACCGTGAGGTTGATGTCGGGGTCCGCCAGCATCTCCAGCAATTCATGGCTCGCCGTCACCGTCCATTTGTTCCCGTACTGCTGATCGGTTTTCGCGAAGACCTTGCCGAGCGGCAGGCCTTCGTTGGTCACGTCGTGATAGCCGAGCGCGCCCGCCTGATCCGAATTGTCCAGAATCGACAGCCACCACGTGCCCGGCGCGGGCTTGCCCTTTTTCTTCACGAAAGTGAGATCCGCGTCGATGCCCCACGCGGGCGCGAAATGTGTGTGAACCTGCGTCTGCAAGGCCGGCACGGCGGCCTTTACTTCGTCGTCCGTCAGAACGGTACTCGCGTTGATCACCGAGATCTTGATGCTGGCCATGTCTTCCCCCTTCCAATTTGCCGGGCGTTGGCGCACGTCGAGCGCGCACGCTGGAAGTTATGGCACGCGTGCGCACTTCGCGCATCCCTGCATTCGCAGCCCTGCGAAAGCGCCGGGGGGATGGGCGGTGTGTGCATGGAGGAAGCAGGCCGACTGTTGGAACCGGTCGCGGAATGAAGAAACGGTGTGCTGCGTCGGCGGTCCGTTGCTCGGAGAATGCAGGCTCATGCGGCTAAGTGCGCATGGGCCTTCACTGAGGCGCGATATCCCGCTGTACCCGATGGATGTGTTGCTCGATGTAGAACGCCGCAGCGTCGGCATCACCGCACACGATAGCCTCATAAATCAGCCGATGCTCCGCAACGTAGAGTCGGATGCGCGCGGGATCATAGATGCCATCGTCCTTGAGCCGCTTCCAGAGAGACTGGTCCATCGCCGACGAAATCTCCTCGGCGAACTTGATCAGCAGTACGTCGCCGGTCATTACGGCCAGTTGCCGATGGAAGAGCCTGTCGCTGTTGTTCCATAGCGCGCGCTCTTCAGGCGTCGCAACGTCGGTCAAGGTTTCCATCTGAGCCAGGTAGTGCTCGGCAAGCGGGTCCCGTTGCTTGTGCGCGGCGGCGCGGCGCGCTATCGCGGGTTCCAGAACCAGGCGCACATCCAGCGTCGCCGATGGACTGAAGTCCGATGTCGACTCCCCTGTCCGGCTCAACTCGTTGCGGCCGGAAGCGAGGATCTGGTTGGCGCCCGGGGCGACGTATGTTCCGGAGTTGCGCTTCGTGATAACCAGGCCTTCGTTCTGAAGCGCACCGATCGCCTCGCGGACTGCCGGCCGTCCGACGCCGAACAATGTGGCCAACTCGCGCTCCGACGGAAGTCGGGCGTCAGGCAAAAATCGCCCGCAGCGAATTTCGGCGCGAATCTTCTCCGAAACCTGCTCATAGATCTGCAAGGGGCGGAAGTTGCCTTCGAGTTCAAATCGAGCAGAGACCATTGTCTATTGTCAGGCGGCTTGAGGTGGTTCTCCAATATACCACTTACTCCCGACATGCTGCGGCCAGTCTGTGCCCCATCGCAGCTCAGAATCGGCGTTTTATAGACCAGATTCGGTCAAATCACATCCATTAAGCTATATAGCTAGCCAAACTGGTTCAATTCGTTCCAAATCACCCGAATGTGCAGCGTCTTGGCTTGTTAAATAGCCCATTCTGGTATAGATTTGGTCCACATGCTGGCCACCCGAAATTGGACTAATCGGAGCCAGTGTTCCTTCGCTGGCCAGCGATTCGCCGGTCCTTCCGAATACTTCAAACCAAGGCTTCCAAATGACATCGCGCGACCTCCCGACTCTCGACGCGAAGGCGACCGCCTCGTTACTCGACTATCGTCTTCTGGTGGATGCCCTCGCCCAGACCATCGTCGAGTACGGCGCAGGTCAGATCGTCAGTCCGGAACGGATGGCAATCCCGATGCAGGAAGGCGGTCTGATGTTGTCGATGCCGGCAAGCGCGGAGGACATCGCCATACACAAATTGGTGAACGTCTGTCCCTCAAACGCACAGCGCAAATTGCCGACCATCCACGGTCAGGTCATTGCCTGTGACGCTTTCACGGGCGAGATGCTCTTTGTCCTTGATGGTCCGACGGTTACCGGACGACGCACCGCAGCGGTGACGGCTTTGGGCATCCGGTCCTTGCACGGTGCCGCGCCGCACCAAATCGTCGTCATCGGGACCGGCAGGCAAGCGGCAAATCACGTCGAGGCGCTGGCCGCCATTTTCCCGGAAGCAAGGTTGCTGGCGAAAGGCATATCCAAAGCGGATGCGGAGGACTTCATTGCGCGCAATCGAGCGGTGGCGCCGAACCTGACTGCGGTTACCGACGACGACATTCCCGAGAGCGCGGACGTAGTCATTACGCTGACAACCAGCAAGTCGCCGGTCTACACGGAGGCGGCCCAGCCGGGACGTCTCGTGGTCGGCGTCGGCGCCTTCACCGCTGACGCTGCGGAAATCGGAAAGCAGACAGTCGACGGCAGTTTCCTGGTAGTCGACGATCCGGTCGGCGCCAGGCATGAAGCCGGTGACCTCATTTTGGCACATGTCGACTGGAACACCGTCTCGCCGCTCGCGAGCGCTCTCTCGGGAGACCTCGAGCCTACGAAACCAGTACTCTTCAAGAGCGTTGGATGCGCCGCCTGGGATCTGGCAGCCTGCCGAGTAGCCCGCGACGCCCTGCGTTGACTTGCCATCGCAATGGCGTTCGCCATTTCCGGGCATACGCCGGTTTGAGCGGCACTTTCGTCCATCGCGCGAAACCACCGGGGAAAACCACTATGCAAAGGACGCATTTGCCCGAGAAGCGCACCGTGGCTGAATCTGCCGGGTCGAATTGGTCCTGAAATGACCCAAATTCAGCCACCGCTTTCCGACACAGATTGTACTGGAACCAAAATCCCGCTAATCTGGTCGCTCATTGGTCCAATTATGGAGCTTCATCCATGCGCCGCCTCGTAACAACAATGGCTGTCTTAACGGCCGCCGGCTTCACTTTTTCGGCCCACGCCCAGGTCGTCGTCACTATCGGTCATTCGGCTCCGCTTACGGGTCCGCAGGCACCGAACGGCAAGGACAACGAAAACGGGGCCCGCCTTGCTATCGACGAACTGAACAAGAGCGGCGTTACCGTTGGTGGCCAGAAAGTAACGTTCAAGCTCGACTCGGAAGACGACCAGGCCGACCCGAAGATCGGCGTTCAAATCGCGCAAAAGCTGGTGGACAGCGGCGTTGTCGCCGTGATGGGGCCTTACAACTCCGGCGTGGCAATTCCGGCGTCGCGAGTGTACAACGCAGGCGGCGTCCCTATTTTGCCCGTTGCCTCGAATCCCGCTTTGACCAAGCAAGGTTTCAAGACGATTTTCCGTATCGGCGCGAGCGACGAGCAGTTGGGCGGAACGATGGGCCAGTTCGCGGCGAAGACCTTGAAGGCCAAGACCGCGGCAGTCATCGACGACCGCACGGCATACGGTCAAGGCGTGGCCGAGCAGTTCATGAAGGTCGCGAAGGAAAACGGCATTCAGATCATCGACCAGCAGTTCACGAACTCGTCGGCGACCGACTTCCTCGGCATTCTGACCAGCATCAAGTCGAAGAATCCGGATGTCATCTTCTTCGGCGGCTACGCTGCGCAAGGTGCGCCAATGGCCAAGCAGATGCGCGCACGCGGCCTGCGCGCGAAGCTGCTCGGCGGCGACGGTATCTGCTCGGCAGATATGGGCAAGGTCGCGGGCGATGCGGCGTCTATCGTGTACTGCGCGCAGGGTGGCGTTTCGCTCGACAAGACTCCGGCCGGCCGGGAATTCCTGCAGAAGTACAAGGCTGCCTACAACACGGATACGCAGGTCTATGCGGTCAGCTACTATGACGGCGTGAAACTGCTCGCCGACGCGATGATCAAGGCCGGCACTGTCACTGACAAGGCGAAGCTCACGGCACAGCTGGCCAAGACCAACTACAAGGGCGTTGCGGGTACCTACTCCTTTGACGAGTACGGAGACCTGAAGGGCGCGCCGACGACCGTCTACGTCATCAAGAACGGTCTTCCGGTGCCGTACGGTCAGTAACGTCATCAGCTTTGACAAGAAGCGCACATGAAAATCTCCCGCACTATTTCGACCGTCGAGTCACATACCGGCGGCGAAGCATTCCGAATCGTTACGAGCGGACTTCCGCGCCTTCCTGGCGACACCATTGTCAAGCGACGTGCATGGTTGAAGGAGAACGCGGATGACATCCGGAAAGCATTGATGTTCGAGCCGCGCGGCCATGCCGACATGTACGGCGGATATCTGACTGAACCGGTTAGTCCGAGCGCCGACTTCGGAATCATCTTCCTCCACAACGAGGGCTACAGCGACCATTGCGGACACGGCGTCATCGCGCTGTCTACCGCCGCGGTCGAGCTGGGCTGGGTTCAGCGGCAGGTTCCCGAGACGCGCATCGGCATTGATGCGCCGTGTGGCTTCATCGAGGCATTCGTGCAGTGGGACGGCGAGCACGCCGGTAACGTTCGGTTTGTGAACGTTCCGTCGTTTATCTGGAAGCGAGATGTGACCGTCGAGACGCCGTCGTTCGGCATCATCAAGGGCGACATTGCTTTCGGAGGCGCGTTCTATTTCTACGCAGACGGCGCGCCGCATGGCCTCGAAGTTCGCGAGTCCAACGTGGAAGAGCTGATTCGGTTCGGCACCGAGGTGAAGATAGCGGCAAACAAGGCGTATCCGGTCGAGCATCCGGACATCCCGGAAATCAACCATATTTACGGGACCATCATTGCCAACGCACCGCGCCACGAGAGCTCCACGCAGGCGAATTGCTGCGTGTTCGCCGATCGCGAAGTGGACCGTTCCCCGACGGGGTCCGGAACCGGCGGGCGCGTCGCTCAGCTTTATCTGCGTGGTGAACTGGGCAAAGACGAAACGCTCGTGAACGAGTCCATCATCGGAACCGTCTTCAAGGGGCGTGTTTTGAGCGAGACGACGGTCGGGGACTTCAAGGCAGTGATCCCGGAAGTCGAGGGCAACGCGTTCGTTTGCGGCTTTGCGAACTGGATCGTGGATGAGCGTGACCCGCTGACCTACGGCTTCCTCGTCCGATGAATCATCTCCTGTAGTACCAGTTGGCGCGGAAAGCTGAGACCCAGCATTCCGCGCTTTTTTGCATGTATCGATACTTCAGATACCATGCGCCTTCAGGCGCCCCCGTACCCGTCTACGGACAGGATTTTTGACTCGCGTGACGCGAATCGCACAACGGGTTCACAATAAAAAGCCGACGCGCGCGATATTCGCACTCCGGGTGAAATGCGTTACATATCAACGCGTTGGCCCGGCGATGCTCAGGATATCCACACCCTTGTTCACGGAAACTGTGGACAAAGGCCAGGCGGTTCTCGTAGCCGCGGCTTCGCCGCACGCGCACATTCATCGATGCGATTTTCGAAGGTGGTGACGCCTATGAATGCCCTTTCCTGCTCGGCTCGCTCTAGTTCTGTTCACGCCGTTCGATCGCGACGATTTCCCGTCATTGCAGTGATCGGGATGATCTGCGTCGCGGCTCATGCGCAATCGCAGTGTCCGGGTTACGTCGAGACGGACGCCGGCAGCGCGTTCGACATCGCCTCGATCATCAGGGACACGGGTTCGCCGCAATCCGCGCTCGACAAGGTGCGCAGCGCAGTCGCGAGAGTCAACGCGGGTGGAGGCTGCTCGATCTTTCGCGACCCGCTCGCGTGCGAGGAAACGCTCACACTCGCGAACAAGGCAATCGTCGCCCTGCAAGCGTGCACATCGTCGGGTTTGCCGAAAGGCTCGGCGCACGGTTGATTGGAGCCGCGGACATAAAAAAACGCGTGCCACCCAGTCAGGTGACACGCGTTTTCCACTTTGCCCGGACGACGGATCGGGCAGCGGCTCGCCGGATCAACGATCCAGGAACGGACGGAGCTTGTCCGCGCGGCTCGGGTGCATGAGCTTGCGCATCGCCTTGCTTTCGATCTGACGAATGCGCTCGCGCGTCACGTCGAACTGCTTGCCCAGTTCTTCGAGCGTGTAGTCCGAAGCCGTATCGATGCCGAAGCGCATGCGCAGCACCTTCGCTTCGCGCGGCGACAGTGCGTTCAACGCATCGTCGATCGCGGCGCGCATGTTCGCGTGCACCGCGGCGTCCGCCGGAGACGTGGCGCCCTGATCTTCGATCATGTCACCGAGCGTGGCATCCGCGTCCTCGCCGACCGGCGTTTCCAGCGACACCGGCTGCTTCGCGATCTTGAGAATGCCGCGGATCTTCTCTTCGGGCATTTCCATGCGCTCGGCGAGCACCGACGGATGCGCTTCCTGACCGGTCTGCTGCAGGATCTCGCGCGAAATGCGGTTCAGCTTGTTGATCGTTTCGATCATGTGAACCGGCACGCGGATCGTGCGAGCCTGATCGGCGAGCGAACGCGTCACGGCCTGACGCACCCACCACGTCGCGTACGTCGAGAACTTCCAGCCGCGGCGATATTCGAACTTGTCCACCGCCTTCATCAGACCGATGTTGCCTTCCTGGATCAGATCCAGGAACTGCATGCCGCGGTTGACGTACTTCTTGGCGATCGAAATCACGAGACGCAGGTTCGCTTCGATCATCTCGCGCTTGGCCTGACGCATCTTCAGTTCCGCAGCCGTCATTTGACGGTTGATCTGCTTGAGCTGCTTGAGCGGCATTTGGACCACGCCTTCGATGTCGATGAGCTTTTGTTGCTCTGCCTGAATCGCCGGCAGGCTGCGCTCGAGCGATGCACCATATTGCTTCGAAGCCGCCGCCGTGCGCGCCGTCCATTCGAGATCGGTCTCGTGGCCCGGGAAGGACTCGACGAACTTCTCGCGCGGCATGCCGCAACGATCCACCGCGATTTGCAGCACGCGGCGCTCGATTTCACGCACTTGCGCGACCTGTTGCTGCACGTCCGCGCACAGGCGGTCGATGGTCTTCGCCGTGAAGCGAATCGAGCCGAGTTCGCGCTGGATTTCGGCGCGCGCTTTTTCGACCGCCTTCGCCGCCGCGGCGCCCGATCCCTTCGGATTGCTTGCTTGCTCGGCGAGCTCGCGCACGCGCGCGAAGATTTCAAGGCAGTCCGCCTTCAACTGCTTCAGGCGCGCTTCGTTCGATGCGCCGGCATCGCCGCCGTCGAGATCGTCTTCGTCATCCGAATCATCGTCGGATTCATCGGTGTCCGTATCGATATCGGCCGAGTCGTTTGTATCGGAAGCCGAAATATCGCCTTCTTCCGAATCCTCTTCCTTGAGGCCGTCAGCCAGATCGTCGATCTTCAGCTCGCCCGCTTCGACTTGCGCCGCATCCGCGAGAATCGTCGCAACCGTCGAAGGACACGCCGCGATCGCCTGGATCATCTCGTGCAGCCCGTCTTCGATGCGCTTCGCAATGGCGATTTCGCCCGCGCGCGTGAGCAACTCGGTCGCTCCCATTTCGCGCATGTACATGCGCACGGGGTCGGTCGTGCGGCCGAACTCGGAATCGACGGTCGACAGCGCGTTTTCCGCTTCTTCTTCCGATTGCTCGTCGGCGACGACACTCGGGGCGTTATCGCTCAGCAGCAGCGTTTCGGCATCCGGCGCGTGTTCGTAGACGGCGACGCCCATGTCGTTGAACGTGCTGACGATGGTTTCCATCGCCGCAATTTCCGCGAAGTTGTCCGGCAGGTGGTCGCTGATCTCGGCGTGCGTGAGGTAGCCGCGTTCCTTGCCCAACTGGATGAGCGCGCGCATCTGGCGCTGACGCTCTTCATTCTGCTCCGCGGTCATTGCGACATCGGGCTGCATCGTGCCGGTCTGGCCCTTTCCTTTGTTCGCCCGTCGACCTGCTGACCTGCGCGCCGGCGCGACGATGTCCAGCTCCGAATCTTCCCGATCAAAACTTGCCATACTTTCTCCTCGACAGGTTTGCTCGGCGACGACAGATCCCCGGAAGCGAGCGTAACGGCTCGCGATGATATCGATGACAGCTTCGACCACGGACGGCTTGCTGAAAATCGCATCGAGCAAAACACACAGACCGCATTCACGCGCGGTTTGCGTTTTTCAATCGCCTTTAAGGCGCAACCTTAGAGTATATCAGCACCTGCTGCAGCGCAGCAGGTGTTCTGAAAACTTTTCTCGGACGGTGCTACAAGCGCACATTTGTCTGATGAAAACATGCGCGTTTGAATCGTTACGGTCGCGACTGTCGCCGAAATGGGTCACGATCATGCTCTGGACGGAGCCACACCGGATAACACCTGCAAAAGCGAGTTCAAGGGAAATGGACTTCGCTTCCGCTGATACTGCGGCCTAATGTCATCCCTTGGCTTGTTAGTTGGGGCGTCCCCTGCTCGCTTCAAGCGCAGAATTTGCTTCAAATCGTTGATCTGAGCTTCGAAGGGACGCGTCGCCGTATGAGCAGACATTGTCCGCTCCGCCGTAACAACTCGATTGAATTCGGTGGACAGATCGCCGTGCGACGCCTCGGGAGCCGCGCGCACGATATGTCCTGCCTCGACGGCGGCGAGGAAGTCGTGGGCCCAATTGCCGGCATGTATGCGCGGTTGCGACTCGTCCCGATGACGAATGGTGATGGATCTGGCGTCAGCGGCGATGTGGTAAGTGCGGACTCCATCGCGGCTTACGAACGCTTCGCCGGCGAGATTGGCGACGGCGCTTTCGACGTGTTGCGCTCGTTCGCGCTGTTGCTCACGCGCTGTCACGGCGGCTTGTCGAGCGCGCACGCGATGGGTGAAGTCGACCGGAGCGCGCAAGAGCGTGCGTAGATAGCTTATCGGATGCGTTGCACCCCGCAGATGATCCCAACTGGCTTCGACCACGTCGGAGAGCAGCTTGCCGTGGTGCTTCGCCTCGCGCATGAGTTTGAAAATCAGGAATTCACGAAATCCCAGAGGCAGCAGGCGCTGGAGATCCGCGGGGACGCGTCCTGGTTGTCTCTTTTGAGTAGTAGGGTTTAGATCCTTATATATAGCGCCGTCTGCCACGGTGACAGACGGAGGCGCGAAAGAAAGATCCGTTTCGGCCTTTGACGACTCCACCGGCGAAGCGGCAATGAGCGTGTCGGCGTCGGTCTCGGATGCAGGCTCGATCAGTCCGAGCAATGCAGCAGCCTTAGGCGTGAGATGAATATAAGCGCGACCGAACAGGCCTGCACCGCCATAACGCATTTGAGGCGGCCTCGAGATGAACCCGGCTGCTTCCAGATCGTCGAGACTGCGGTAGAAGGTTCGCATGGATTGCATGGCGCGCCCAGTGAGCAGTTCCCGGCGCGCAAAGATCGCTGCATAAGGACGAGCTGCGTCGACGGTTCGAGCGAGCGCCGCGAGCAATGCACGAGCACGCGCGGGCAGGGCGGCGGTATGGGTTGCGCGGTGCGCTGCGCGAAAGATTACCCAGGGAAGGTTGGAACGGTCGCAAGCGTACTCTTCGAGCGCCTGCTGATCTTGTGCCCCGGCGGGAACGTCGGGAGTTTGCGGGCGAGAAGCAGCCTCGCCTGCAACGGAATGTTGCGCGATACGCATATCAAGTGCGTCCATTTCGAAAAATGGAGGACAAACGCTTGACTGCCCATCGCGTTCCGCTAAACTTCGAGGTGTGTACTCGTGACCCGATTGGCGTCGGGAAGCGGACCGGGCGATCAGCAGTAAAGCCCGATATTCAAAAGCCTTCGGTTGGCGCCGAAGGCTTTTGTCTTTTTAGCGCTTGCTAATTACATAGCGGCCTCTTTCTTGCGAATTCTTCAAGTGGTTGATTTCTAAGGAATTTCTACTAGAGTCAATCGTCTTCTAGGGTATGCGAATTGGTAAATCATTGATTTAAAACGAAAACCTACTAGAACCTCATTCCTGTTCCGATTCGCTCAGCGATCTGTTGATGAAATCAGCAATGCGCTGCCCCCATTGCTCGGCGTCCGAAGCGTCCTTCTCAAAGAAACGAACGCCGACGACACCGTTTCGCGTAGAAATCTCGCAGACTTTCCTTCTTCCTGATCGCACCACGGTCGAACTCGGAGCGGCCGTGCGCGGCTTCTCCGCGACGAATGCGACCGCCCTGTCCTGCGTGAAATTGTCGTCGTCGATCAGTCGACGAACGGCCTCCACCACCTTTTCGGATTTTCCCGCTTCCGTGAGCGCCGCCAGCTTCTGCGCCGCGTTGCTTCCCAGTCGCTCGGGCTTTTCGGCCAGCGCCGTCTTCGCTGCTTCGGGGAGGGCATCGAAAGAAAAGATCCGCGTCACGTGACTCTTGCTCAAGCCCGCGCTCTCGGAGATCTCGGTGCGAGACAGACCGCTCAGTTCTTGAAGCCGCTTGAAGTTCCAATACTTCTCGAAATCGGTCAGCGACGGCGAAAGCAGGTTCGAGAAGAACGCCGCAAATTCGATCTCGCTTTCTTCGATCGAGGCGACGTTCGCACGGATAGTCCTGCGTCCGAGTTCACGGTATGCGGCGACCCGGTTATGCCCGGCGACGATCTCATACCGGGCGTCCGGCAGTGCGCGCACGAGAATTGGCGTGGCAAGCGCATGCTGCGCAAGATTGCTCTTCAGTTCCTGAAATTGCTCGCTGGTGAGCTTGCGTCGTCGGCCGTTCACCTCGACGAGCGAATCGAGCGGCACTTCCAGTGCCGCGCGCTCTTCGAGTTGCGTCTCCAGTTCCTTGATTCGCGCCTGCGCCGTATTGATGCGATGCTGCGCATCCATCAATCGTCCCGGCGATGTGCGCGCCTCAGTGCTGACCGGACGCTGCGGCGCGCTCTCCGCCGGCTTGTTGCCGATATTTGCGGTCTTCGCGAGTAGTCTGTCCCCGATACCCATTTACGCCTCCGTCTGGTTCCAAGCGCGAACGAATTGCGCGTCAAGGTGTTCGGCGAGCCGGTCGAGCGGCTCCTTGAATCGGTTGTAGGCGGCCGTGCTGCCATCCGGTTTCGACAAGTCGTAGACCGTCGACAATTGCGCCGACGCGCCCTTCGGGACGGTCGATTCGGGGATCTCGAAGGGCAGCACGCGATCGCCGTACGCCTTTTGCAGCCAGCCGCGCACGACGCGCGACACGTCGTCCGATTTTGCCTTCGTCAGGATTACGTTGACGAAATCGAAGCGCTTCTGCTCGAGCACGCCGGGCAGTTTCTTCGCGATGTCCGCGAAGAGGTGCCAGAACTGCGTCGAGCTTGCGAAGTCGAGCGCCTCGGGCGGGCAGGGCAGGAGGATCGCGTCCGACGCCAGCAGCGCATTGATCGTCAGGTAGCTGAGCGCGGGCGGCGTGTCGATGATCACGGCGTCGTACTCGCTGGTGAGCGGCATCAGGCCTTTGCGCACGATCTCCCAGAATTCGAACGTGCTATCGTTCAGAACCTTGGCGGGGATCTCGAATTCGGCGTCGAAGAGAGACGAGGACGCCGGGATGAGATCCAGGTTGTGCCAGTACGTCTCTTGCACCGCGTATTGCAGCGTGTTCTGATCGCCGTAGATGAGCGGAAGAAGGGTCTGATCGTCCGAAATCTCCGCGTCCGGCGCCCAGCCGCATAGTTGCGTGGTCGTGCCCTGCGGATCGCAATCGATGACGAGCACCTTACGGCCGAGCAGCGTCAACGCTTGTGCCGCCGACACCGCGGTCGTGGTCTTGGCGACCCCGCCCTTGAAGTTGGCGACGGTTACGATTCGCCCGCGCTTGCCCTCGGGCCGGCGCGCGCGTTCCTTCGTCGCGCGGATCCAGGTCAGCGTTTCCTCGAGCGTGAATTCCTTGCTGCGGCCGGCGCCCTTGGACGTTCCCGCAGGCAACTCGCCCTTGGTCGTCAGGTACTGGAACCGCTGCTTGTCGATACCGCACAGCGATGCCACCTGGGAACTGGTGAACGTTGGCGCACTCTTGCGCGGATACGGCTCCAGCATCGCATCGCGAATCTGGTTGAGAATGTCAGTGGCTTGGGCGGCCACCCCCAAGAGCGTTTCGATCGAAACGGATTGATCGACTTCGGGAAGCCGGGCGCTTAACATGGAGTTCGCAGTCACTGGCGGGCCTGGGTAAGCAAAAAATTCTTCGGTTTGTGGAAAACAAGCTGCAAACCGAAGAATAAACGGCGAACCGGTAAACCTCAAGTAAACTCTGAAGTACTTGATCGCCCGCACCGGGCATTTTTACAACGCCGCGCGGCCTGCGTTTACGCGAAATCAACCCGCTATGAGTGCTTTTTGGGGCGCGACGCGTGGCGGATCAGCTTCTCGACCCCGAGAAAGCGTCCGGAATCTTCTTGCTGAAGATAGAGGGAAGTGGTCGACAGATCGGCGTGGCCGAGTCCGGCGCCGACTTCGCGCAGTTCCGCGCCGTGACCGAGCGCGTGCGTCGAGTGGGTGTGGCGCAACCAGTGCGTGCTGACCTTTCGCAGATGCCGGCCGCTGCCGGGCGCGCGTGCATCGAGAATGGCGGCCGCGCGCATGAAAATCCCCTTGAAGATCTTGCCGATCCCGTCGGGCGTGATGGGCTGTCCACCGCGCGCCTGCGCCAGAACCGGCGTGCCGGCCGCGCACGCAAGCGGCCCCGGCAGCCCGCGCAGCGCCAGATTTTCTTCCAGTGCATCGACGACGACCGGCGGCAAAAGCACCGTTCGCGGCGAACTCCGACCCGAGTCGACCGCGAGCCGCCAGACGGCGCCATCCACGCCGCGCAAGCGTCCGACGCTCAACGCGTCGGTGGTCGCGGCGGCCAGTTCAGCCCGGCGCAAGCCGGTGGCGTAGGCCAGGAGCAGCGCCAATCGGTCGCGATGCTCGGAAAACGTGTATTCCTCGCGCGTGACCGACTGAAGCACGGTTTGCCACTGCTGCAGGTCGAGCGTGCGCCCGGCTGAGTCGAAGACCGGCGGCGACGCCGCGCGCGCGAGACCGGCGAACGGATTCGTCGCCAGATACGCTTCCCGGACGAGCCATTCGCACATCGCGCTCAGAATGGAACGTGCGCTCTCGCGGCTGCGATCGGAAAGCGGGCCGCCAAACGGCCGCCAGCTCGAGACATGCCGCTCGCCGCGCCGCGCCGAGACCCAGCGGGAAGCCGGCTGCGGATCCGGAAGAAACGTGTCGATGTACTCCGCGCCTTCCCGGCCGTCGAGCGACGATAGCGGCTTGCCCTTTTCCAACAGTGCCCAGAGCAACAGGCGCTCCGCCTCGCGCCGATAGGCGCGCCGCGTGTGCTCGCTGGCCGAATGCGCGTCGAGCCAGGCGAAAATCGCGCGAATATCCGTGTCGAAGCGCGCGTTCGCGCCTGCCCGATTCGATCCTCTCGATCCATCCAGCGCCGCCGGCACGCGCAACGCCTCCAGCGGCGCCATGACCAGCGCGTCATTTTCCGAAGCCGCCGCATGACGGGCGAGCGCGGCGTGTTCCGGCCCCCACTGGCGTCGCGGAAGCAGGACAAGCGGGGAGAGCGAGTGCTGTAGCGCGTGGGCGTGGAGTTGCAGCCAGTCGACGATTCGTTGCGCGCCTTTCGGGCCCAAACGCGGCACGGCGGCGTACCAGCGATGACGCCGTTTCTCGATGAGCCCGATGACATCGGCGATGGTCGTCAGACCGGCTGCCGTCAGACGCGCGGTGACGGCCGGCTCGAACCAGCCATCGATGGGATGATCCTGCCGCGGATCCTGCGCGAGGCTTGCCTCCATGCGCGCGAGCGCTTCCGCCTGCCTGCGCCGCAACCGGGCATTTCGCGCAACCCGGCGATCGAGCGCGGGCGACGTATTCGGCGGATATTCCTCCTCATACAGCGCCAGCAGCTCGGATTCGCCGTACACGCCGTCCGGGTCGATCCGTTCGCGGAAGTCGTCGAGCGTGGGAACGGCGGCCGCCGCCGGCGACGGTTCGAAAAGCGGAATGCTGCCCGGGCGAAGCCGCAGCAGATGCGCGGCCTCGGTATCGCGTGCGCGGCGGGCGAGGACCGAGAGCGTGTCGCGCAGCGCGTCGATCAACCGGCGCGTGGCGCGGACATCAGTACCGGCATCGCCATAGGAAGCATGCAATTGCGCTTCCGAGACGCCGTCGAGATAACCGCGATAAAGCGCGAAGTGCTGGCGAGTGAGACGGCTCGGGGTGCGCAGACGCGCGGCATCGGCGCTGGTTGCCGCCGCGCCACTCGCCAAATGTTGGCTGCCGCGTGCCGTGTCGCTAGTCATTTATCCTTTCTTTTCAATTATTTGCGGGAAGGTTATCAACCAGCTTCGAATTTGGCAAGGAAAATCGCTACATCTGATAAGTCAAATTATCAGCATTGCAAGTCGCCAACCGCGCTGACGCGTGGCCCGGTCGGGCGCGCTTGAATGTTCACTCGGCCCGGCGCATATTTTCAGCACGCCCATAGCCGGTATCCGCAGGAGAAACGAGCCGATGCTTGATCCTGTACGCCACGCTTCGAAACCGCCCGAGGGGGATGACGCGTTCCGCCCGAGCCTGCCGGAGGTGTACGCGTCGGTGCAGGTGCCGGCGAGCGGCCGATGGATTCGCCGCTTCCTCGCGTTCGCCGGGCCGGGCTACATGATTTCCGTCGGCTACATGGACCCGGGCAACTGGGCGACGGACATCGCCGGCGGGTCGCGCTTCGGCTATACGCTGCTCACGGTCATCCTGTTGTCGAATCTGATGGCGATTCTGCTTCAGGCGCTGGCCGTGCGCCTGGGCGTCGCGACCGGACGCGATCTCGCGCAAGCGTGCCGCGACCACTACTCGAAGCCGGTGAATTTCGCGCTATGGCTCGCGTGCGAGGCAGCGATCGTCGCGTGCGATCTGGCCGAAGTGATCGGCACGGCCATCGCGCTGAAACTGCTGTTCGGCATTCCGCTGATCGCGGGCGCGCTGCTCACCGCGCTCGATGCTTTCCTTCTGCTGCTGCTGATGAACAAGGGCTTCCGCTTGCTGGAGGCGTTCGTCATCACGCTGCTCGTCGTGATCGCGGGCTGTTTCGCGCTGCAAATCGCCGCCGCCGCGCCGCCTCTGGCCGATGTGCTGCACGGCTTCGTGCCGTCGCCCCGGATCGTCGCGGACCGCGAGATGCTGTATGTGGCGATCGGCATTCTCGGCGCGACCGTCATGCCGCACAACCTCTATCTGCATTCGTCGGTCGTGCAGACGCGCGCGTATGGCAAGTCCGTCGAGGCGCGGCGCGACGCGATCCGCTGGGCGACGATCGACAGCACCATCGCGCTGACGCTCGCGCTTTTCATCAACGCGGCGATCCTGATCGTGGCCGCCGCCGTGTTTCACGCGAGCGGGCACGACGAAGTGGCGGAAATCGGCGACGCCTTCCGCTTGCTGTCGCCGCTTCTGGGTCTGAGCATCGCGTCGACGCTGTTCGCCGTCGCGCTGCTCGCCTCGGGCCTCAACTCGACGGTCACCGCGACGCTCGCCGGCCAGATCGTGATGGAAGGCTTTCTGCGCCTGCGCATTCCGAACTGGGCGCGCCGGCTCGTCACGCGCGGGATCGCCATCGTTCCCGTGATCGTCGTGACGGCCATCTATGGCGAGAAGGGCACGGGGCAGCTGCTCGTGCTGAGCCAGGTGATCCTGTCGATGCAACTGCCGTTCGCTGTCATTCCGCTGGTGCGTTTCGTGTCGGACCGCCGCAAGATGGGCATCTTCGCCATTTCGCGCTGGACGCGCGCGCTGGCGTGGCTCGTCGCGGGCGTGATCGTCGTGCTGAATGTGAAGCTGCTGGCCGACACGCTGTTCTCGTGAGCGCGCGGCGCGCCCCAACAAGCAAAAACCCACTATATAGAAGGAGGCGCAAACAATGAGCGGCACGTTCATCGACATCGCGCTTCGCGACGGCACGACCATTCCCGCCTACGTGACGCATCCCGAAACGGGATCGGGCCCGGGCATCGTTTTGCTGCACGACACATCGGGACTCGATGACTTCATCAAGCGCACCGCAGACCTGTACGCCGAAGAAAGCTATGTCGTGCTCGCGCCGCAGCTTCCCGCACGCGATCCGCAGCCCGGCGGCATCGCCGCAGAAAACTTCGCGGCGCTGGTCGACAGCGTCCGCGCGCTGCCGCCGCATGCCGGAAAGATCGGCGTGGTCGGCTTCGGGCGCGGAGGGCGGCTCGCGACGCGCATTGCCGCGCAGGCCGACGTCGATTGCGCCGCCTGCTACTACGCCGACGACTTCGCCACCTGCCTGGCCGATATCCCGACGATCCGCTGCCCGATCGTGTTTCACTTTCCGGAGCACGGCACGCACGACCAGCGCGAGATCGAAACCGCGCTCGCGGGCAAGCCGCACATCGAACGATATGGGTATCCGGGCTGCGCGCCGGGCTTCATCGAAGTCGGCAGCCCGCCGTGATCCGCTTTCGCGGCGACAAGCTCTACAACGAACACATCTACTGGGATCAGGCTTCGGTGCTCGTGCAGATCGGCGTGCTGAATCCGGAAGGGTTGCCGGTGGCGGGACGGCAGACGGCCAAGAAGCTCATCGACGAGACCCTGCCGAGCAACGAGCTGATGCCGAACTGGGCGACGAGCGAGGACGAGCCTATCTAGCGCGATGAACGGCGCATTGCACCGCGCGCTTTGCATAAGCGCAATGCGTGAACTACTCTGACCTCAAGTTTGCGGACGAGCACGATCAGCCGAAGGCGAGCATCGGTGTAACGATGCGCGGGAATGCTGAATAATTTGAAATCGTCCGTACGGCCGGAGAACTCATGCGCCGCTCGCCGCTTCCAGTTCGATCGACGCCGCTCGCTCATGCGCTATCTTTCGCGTTCGGCGTCTCCTGTCTCTTTCGCGTGTCGTCCGCGCTCGGCGCGTGCGACCACAACGCGCCTCAATCCGGCCAGACGGCCACGTGCGATACGCGTGCGCCGAATCCGTCCACCTTGCCGGTCATCGCCGTGCCGGGCAGCGTCAATGTGACGATCAACGTGTTGCCGGGCGCCGAGCTCGATATCAGCAGCGACAATGGTCTTTTCGTGCGCAACACGAGTACGGCCACGAACGACGGAATCATGCGCGTGACCGGTGACAATTTCGACGGCATGACATCGCAGGGCACCATATCCGGACGCAACACGCTCGTGAACCGGGGCGCCGTCTTCACGACCGGCTTCAACGCGGAAGCGATATTCAACAACGCGGCCGCCGTCACGATGCGCAACGAAGCCGGAGGCACGCTCACGACGAGCGGCGCGAACGCCACCGCGATGAACGATTTCGCAAGCCCCGGCGGCGGCACGCTGATCAACGACGGCGCCATCGTCACGAGCGGCTCCGGATCGAGCGCCATGGGCGCGCGCACGGGCGGCGACACACTCGTCAACAACGGCTCGATCACGACGACGGGCGCGACGGCACACGGCATGGTGGTCAACGGCACGCCCGGCGGCAATGTGCTCACCAACAACGGCACGATCGACGTCTCCGGGAACAACGCGAACGGCATTGTTTCACTCGATGCATCGCCTGGCGCGATCACCAACACGGGAACGATCACCGCGCGCGGCACGGGCGGACTGGGCGTGTCCGTCGCCAGTCGAGCCGCGATCACGAATGCGGCGGGTGCGGGCATCGAAAGCCAGCGCGCGGGCGGCATCGTCGCGAACGGCGGGGGCACGCTCGACAACGCGGGCACGATTCGCGGCGTGACTGGCGTGACGGTCGCGGGCGGCGCCGAAACCATCACCAACACCGGCACGATTCGCGGCATGACCGGCGAGGGCATCGTTGCGAGCGGCCGGATCAATGTCTCGATCACCAATACGGGCACGATTGCAGGAGGCGCGGGCGTCGCGGTGCGCACGGATACCGGCAACGACACGTTCAACATGAACGGCGGCACCGTCACCGGACAGATCCGCCAGGGCGACGGCTTCGACGCGTTCACGATGACGGCGGGCCAGGTCGATTCGCTCGATCAGGGCGATACCCGCGACAACTTCACGATGTCGGGCGGGCGCATCGTGGGCGTGTTTGTCAATGGCGACGTCGCGCAGATGACGGGCGGGCGCATCGGCAGCGTGGACCTGAACGTCGGCAACAACGTGTTCGACATGTCGGGCGGGCAAGTCGACGGCAACGTGAGCGCCGCGCAGAACGACGACACGTTCACGCTTTCCGGCGGGACGATCGGCGGACGCGTCGATCTCGGCAGCGGCGTCAATTCGCTGACGATCTCGGGCGGCTCGATCGGGAAGGGCGTCACGACGACCTTCGGCAACGATACGATGACGTGGAGCGGCGGCACGATCAGCGGGCCGGTATCGCTAGGCGCGGGCAACGACTCGGCGATCATCCGCAACCTGAACGATACGACGCTCGCGGCGATGAGCCGCTTCGACGGCGCAGCGGGTTCGGATTCCCTCACGTTCGACAACGTGCAGGCGAGCGGGCTGAGCCGCTTCACCGGATGGGAGACGATCAACGCGTCGAATGGCACGCAGCTCAGCTTTGACGCGAACGGCCTCGTACTCGGCGATGCCGCGAGCGGCACGGGCACGTTCAATCTCGATGCGACGAGCACCATTTTCGCGGGCGGCGTCGGGCGCACGTCGATACAGCCTGCGGTGGCCGGGCAGCTCGTCATGTTGAACAACGCGGGGACGATCGATCTGACGAGCGGCGGCGCCGGCACGAGCGACGAGTTCGTCGTGAACGGAAACTACACGGGCAACAACGGGCGGCTCCTGGTGCAGAGCGTGCTTGGCGCGGATGGCGCGCCGAGCGACAAGCTGGTGATCGCGCAGGGCGCGGGCGGCGGCACGACGTCGCTCGGCGTGACGAACGTCGGCGGGACGGGCGGACTGACAGCCAACGACGGGATTCTGGTCGTGCAGGCGACGAATGGCGCGACGACGTCGGCGGGGGCGTTCACGCTTGCCCGTCCGCTGGAGGCGGGCGCGTACACGTATTACCTGTTCAAGGGCGGGGTCAGCCAGGGAACGGCGGATAACTGGTATCTGCGTTCTAGCGTGCCGCCGGTTCCGGCTCCTACACCGGCACCGGGTCCGGGTCCGACGCAGCCGGCAACGCCAACTCCGGCACCAGCGCCAGCACCGACACCGACACCGACACCGACACCGACACCGACACCGACACCGGCACCGGCACCGGGACCGGGACCGGGACCAACGCCAACGCCAACGCCAACACCAACGCCAACGCCAACACCAACACCAACGCCAACACCAACGCCAACACCAACACCAACACCAACGCCAACACCAACGCCAACACCAACGCCAACGCCAACACCAACACCAACACCAACACCAACGCCAACGCCAACGCCAACACCAACGCCAACACCAACACCAACGCCAACACCAACGCCAGCACCCGCCCCAACCAACCCCGCCCCCACAGCCGCAGCCGGCACACCCCCGCTTCCGCCGCCGCCACCGCCCGGCGCGGCGCCGACGCCCCTCTATCGCATGGAAGTGCCCGTCTACGCCGAAGTGCCGGGAATCGCGCGCGAACTGGCGATCCAGCAGATCGGCACTTTCCACGAGCGTCAGGGCGAGCAAATGCTGGTGACGGAGAACGGTACGCTCCCCGCCGCATGGGCGCGCGTCTGGGGCGGCCACGCGACGCTGCACAACAGTGGAGCGGCCGATCCTGAATTCAGCGGCGGCATCGGCGGCGTTCAGGTCGGCCACGACATCCATGCCGATACGATGGCGAACGGCCATCGCAACCACTACGGCTTTTTCCTGGGCTTCGCGCGCGCGAGCGGCGACATCAGCGGTTTCGCGCTCGGTTTTCCCAACTCCGAAGTCGGCCATCTGTCGATCAACGCCTATAGCGCGGGGCTCTACTGGACGCACATCGGCCCGAGCGGCTGGTACACGGACGCGGTGTTGCTCGGCAGCGCGCTCACGGCCGATCCGGTATCGAACCGCGGCATCGGCGCGACGACGCACGGCAGCGCGTTCGCCGCGTCGATCGAAGCGGGCTTGCCGATTCCGCTTCCGGCGGGTCTCGGCATCGAGCCGCAGGCGCAACTCATCTGGCAGCACGTCACGTTGAACGACATCGACGACGGCATCTCGACCGTGTCCTTCGACGAGGCGAGCGGCCTGATCGGCCGCCTCGGCGTCCGCTTCTACGGCCGCTTCGATGCGGCCGGCACGTCGTTCGAGCCGTATCTGCGCGCGAATCTCTGGCGCTACTTCGGAGCGACCGACACCACGACCTTCGCGGGCACGACCGTCATCCCGACGAACGTCTCGGCTACGACCGCGCAATTCGGCGCGGGCATCGTCGCGAAGCTCGGCGCGCGGGGCAGTCTGTTCGCGAACGTGGGCTACACGACGAACGTCGGGGGCGCGCATCGCAGCGCGATCGAGGGAGGGGCGGGCATGCGCTGGAAGTGGTGAGCCGTTGCATACTATGGTCACGCGAAAAAAACATCAGGAGACGAGCATGACCGATGCGACCGGCGACAACCGCGCGCCTCGATGTCCCTACCATGAAGCCACCCGGACCGAAGGTCTCGCCCCGAACGGCTGCCCGGTGAGCGCGCGCGCCGCCGAGTTCGACCCCTTCGGCGACGGCTATCAACAGGACCCGCCCGAATACGTGCGCTGGGCCCGTGACCAGGAGCCGGTGTTCTGGAGCCCGAAGCTCGGCTACTGGGTCGTCACGCGCTACGACGACATCAAGGCGATCTTCCGCGACAACATCACGTTCAGCCCGTCCATCGCACTCGAGAAGATCACCCCAACCGGCCCCGAGGCGAACGCCGTGCTCGCGTCCTACGGCTTCGCGCTGAACCGCACGCTCGTAAACGAGGACGAACCCGCGCACATGCCGCGCCGCCGCGCGCTGATGGACCCGTTCACGCCCGAGGCCCTCGCGCATCACGAACCGATGGTGCGCGCGCTCGCGCGCGAGTATGTCGACCGCTTCATCGACGACGGCCGCGCCGATCTCGTCGATCAGATGCTGTGGGAAGTGCCGCTCACCGTCGCGCTGCACTTTCTCGGCGTGCCCGAGGAGGACATGGACACGCTGCGCCGTTATTCCATCGCGCACACGGTCAACACATGGGGGCGACCGAAGCCCGAGGAGCAGGTCGAAGTCGCGCACGCGGTCGGCAAGTTCTGGCAATACGCGGGCAAGGTGCTCGACAAGATGCGCGAGGATCCATCGGGTCCGGGTTGGATGCAATACGGCATTCGCAAGCAGAAGGAGCTGCCGGAGGTCGTGACCGACTCGTATCTGCATTCGATGATGATGGCAGGCATCGTCGCCGCGCACGAGACGACGGCCAACGCCACCGCGAACGCACTCAAGCTCCTGCTACAGCATCCTCAGGCATGGCGCGATATCTGCGAGGACCCGGGCCTGATCCCGAACGCCGTCGAAGAATGCCTGCGCCATAACGGTTCGGTCGCGGCGTGGCGGCGGCTCGCGACGAAGGACGTGACGATCGGGGGCATCGACATTTCTGCGGGCTCGAAGCTCCTGATCGTCACGTCGTCGGCGAATCACGATCAACATCGGTTCGCCGGTGCCGATCTTTTCGACATCCGCCGCGAAAACGCCAGCGATCAGCTGACCTTCGGCTATGGCGCGCATCAGTGCATGGGCAAGAACCTCGCGCGCATGGAGATGCAGATCTTCCTCGACGAGCTCACCCGCCGCCTGCCGCACATGCGTCTTGCCGAGCAGCGCTTCACGTACGTGCCGAACACGTCGTTTCGCGGGCCGGAGCATCTTCATGTCGAGTGGGATCCGGCGAAGAATCCCGAGCGCGCCGATCCATCCGTGCGCGAGCCGCGCGCGGTGGTGCGCATCGGCGAGCCGTCGTCGCATGCGGTGAGCCGCGCGGTGATCGTCGAGTCGGTTGTGGATTGCGCGGACCGGATCGTGCGCGTGCGGCTGGTATCGGCTGACGGCCGTGATCTGCCGCGCTGGACGGCGGGCTCGCATGTGGATGTCGTCTGCGGCGAGACTGGCATATCGCGCCAATATTCGCTGTGCGGCGACCCCGACGACGCCAGTCCGTTCGAAATCGCCGTGCTGCGCGAGACCGCGAGCCGCGGAGGCTCGGCCTGGGTGCACGAGAATGTGAAGCCCGGCGCGCAATGGCGCATTCGCGGTCCGCGCAATCATTTTCGTCTCGACGAGACCGCGAGGAAACTCGTGCTGATCGCGGGCGGCATCGGCATTACGCCGATCAGCGCGATGGCGCGCCGCGCGCGCTCCCTCGGCATGGATTACGAAGTCCATTACAGCGGGCGCTCGCGCGCGTCGATGGCACTGCTCGACGAGATGCGCACGCTGCATGGCGAGCGCCTGTTCGCGTATGTGTCGGACGAAGGCACACGCAACGATTTCGCGGCGCTTGCCGTGAGCGAGGGCACGCAGGTCTACGCGTGCGGACCGGCGCGCATGCTCGACGCGCTCGGGCGGGCGAGCGCATCCTGGCCCGATGACACGCTGAAGATCGAGCACTTCGAATCGGTGCTCGGCACGCTCGACCCCGCGAACGAAGACGCGTTCGATGTCGAACTGAAGGATTCGGGCCTTGTGTTGACCGTGCCCGCCGATCAGACGCTGCTCACGACGCTCAGGCGCGCGAACGTCGACGTGCAGAGCGACTGCGAGGAAGGACTGTGCGGATCGTGCGAAGTGCGCGTGCTCGAAGGCGAAATCGACCACCGCGACGTGGTGCTGACCAAAACCGAGCGCCAGTCGAACCGGCGAATGATGGCGTGCTGCTCACGCGCGAAAGGCAAGAAACTCGTTTTGGCGCTGTGACGGGCCGATATTGCGCCGGGGACGGATGACATCCCGTCCGGCAAATCAGCACCGTTTAATCTTGCGGGCTTTCATCGGCGCGTCATATACCAGCTTTATTGCGACTTTATTACTGCGGTAAAGATCGATTGGCTATACGTGCTGATTAATTTGCATATATGGAATAATGTAACAATTCGTATTTGTGATCACGGGGCTTCTGAAATCACATTCAAACTGGATGCCTGCGCGGTCCATAGTCCGCGACGCACGTCTGCATCAGGTATTACCACCAGGTGGCCAATCGATTGAGCAATCAGCGCAATTTTGTTGTCATATAGGATGATTATTGAACGTGCGTTCGCGAATTGCTGCAGTCTCCTGCATGTTTGTTAAGGGTTTTTTCCATTGACTAGGGTTTATACCTACTAATATGAAATTTTTTACGCATGTTTTGCGTTTAGAATAAATTCCAATTTGGTGCGACGCACAAGCTCGCACAACCGAATAACTTCCGAATGCCCCGTCAAGCGTCAGCGCGAATAGTCGCGCGATCGAGTCATGCACGCGTGATTCATCGGTGGCAAGCCAGAGAGAAGGCCGGTGCTTAACCTGAGAGATTTTATTAAAGGCCCATATAAATGGACCACGCTACACGCTTCGAAATTGCCGCATCCCTCCTGGAATTTTTTCCGCGGAACGAGCAATGGCTCATAGGTCAGGTCGTTCCGTAGCGGGTGCGACGCTCGTTGCAGTCGCGCGCTCATGCATCGGACGGTCGGACCATTGCTCCGCACTCGACAATGCGCCTCAATCCGCCCGGATTCGAATCGAATTCATCCAGTCCATTCAATATGGACGCGCATTTCCGTGTCGCGCGAATCCCATCGCGGCCGGAAATCCCGCTCACGCTTTCCCTGTTTGACGAGGATAGAAAATGACTGACGTAGTGATCGTATCGGCCGCGCGTACAGCGGTTGGCAAGTTCGGCGGCTCGCTCGCGAAGATCGCG
>NZ_FCOB02000026.1 GCF_001545075.1 Caballeronia ptereochthonis | reverse complement strand
CCGTGCCGTTCTGCTGCGGAAGGGGCGCGCATGCGCCCAGAACCAGCGCCGCCGTCGCGGCGACCGCCGCGACGGCACCTTGCATTTTTATGAACGTTAGCCTGCGAATCACCTGCGCTGAACCCATCTCGAAAATAGCCTGGGCTCTACCTTACCATCTCGCCGCTCATTCCTCGGAACGATCGGAAATGGCACGCAGCGCCAATGCGACGACGCGGGCGCCCTCGAGAGGGCTGCCCGCGTCGATTTGACAGATGAAACCGGGAGTCAGGACGCCGACGACGTATTGCTCATCGGCATTTCGATGCCGCGCCGCGCCATTTCGACGATCAGGAACGTTCGCCGCGTGACGTGGAAGCGCGCGAGCAGATCGCTCGAATATTCCTTGGCGGTGTTTTCGCTGATGTTCATCTTGCGCGCGATCGCCTTGTTCGACAGCCCTTGCAGCAGATAGCGCAGCGTCTCGGTCAGACGCGGCGGCAGGTCGAGCGATTCGACCGTCACGCCCGCGTGCGGCGAAACCGGCTTCGGACTATGGCCGCCCTTGCCGAGCACGGTGTTCGGCAGATAGACGCGCCCGTTGAGAATCGTTTTCAGCGCCTCGCGAAACACGCCCGCGCCCTGCTCGCTGCCCTTGGAGATGAACCCGCACGCGCCGTTCTTGATGCACTCGAGCACGGTGTCGCGGTCGTCCTGCGCCGAGAGCATGATCGTCTGAATCTCGCGCTCTTCCTCCCGGATCCAGTTGAGCAGGTCCATGCCGGTGGCCTGGCCGCGCAAGTGGTAGTCGAGAAACATCAAATCGTAGGTATTGGCGGAAAGCTTCGCTTTCGCCTGCTCGAACCCATCGGCTTCGTCGATTTCGAGCAGGGGCTCGTTCGCCAGGATGAGGCTTTTCATGGCGCTCCTGGTGAGCCCCTCGTCCTCTACTAGCAACACTGTTTTGAAATAGCCATTTTCCATTGCGACGCTCCGAGAACGGTTCCGATATTACGCGCGCCCGGCGCGACTTCTACCCCTCTTTCGCAGGGATACATTCGGCAGTCCGCCACTATCCCCCGCTTTCCCTTCCCGTGCCGGGTTCAGAAACAAGCGCATCCGCCCGAAACTGGTCGCAGTCGAATCAACCGCGTAACCCACTACGACCTGGAGGATGAGATGTCAAGCCGTCTGGCCGACAACGAAAGCGAATTTGCGTTGTGGCGTATCAAGCGGGCCCGCACGAGCGATGCTTCGCGCCGCGTGCTGATCGCCCACAAGGACAAGTCGATCGGCGATTCGCTCGCCGTGCAACTCCGGCTCAAAGGCTTGCAGGTCATCCATTCGCAGGAACTCAAATCCGTGCGCACGCTGGTGAACAGCTGGCAGCCGCACGCGCTTCTTCTCGATACGAGCCTCGACAGCGATTCCGGCTACGTCTTCCTGCGCACGCTGCGCATGGACGCCGACGTGACCGGTCGGCTGCTCGTCGCGATGAGCAACGTCTGGCCGGCCGATCCGGTGCAGACGCTCAAGGAAGCGGGCTTCGATGCGCATTGCCGCCGGCCGTGCGCGACCTGGCGCATCGTCGATCTCGTCGAAGCGTTCTTTTCAGCGCCGCTCACGCGCTGACCGCCCCAAGGAGGTGCCGCATGAACAAGGATGCTTGCCTCGTCGCCGGAGGTCTGTTGCCGGCGAGTGCATCGCGCATATCTGCCGCGCGCCTGCGGACCTCCGTCGAAGCCCGCGTCAGACGCCGCCGTCGTCGCGCGGGGCCGGGTTCGCGCCGGCTGCCATCACGAGCGACGCCCGTATTTCACTACCTGGCTCAGTGACGGCGATGCCCGTCCCCGGCACGCCGCGCGACGCGAGATTGAAGCCGTCGCTGACATGCGAAACCGGCTCGACGCATAGATAGCCCGCGCCGGCCGGACAATGCACGACGACGTGGCTCAACGCGCCGTCGGCGCTCAGGTCGAGCGTGCGGCCGGCGGCGTAGCGCAGCGTCGCGCGTCCGTCCCAGCCGCTCAGATAGCGCGTATAGCCCTCCGCTTCGCGCACATGGCGGCGCGCCGGGCGCTCCGTGGCCGGCTCGATGGCGACTTCCGCCTCGTGACGCCAGAGCGTCGTTGCTTCCAGTTCGGCTTCCAGCGCGTTGAAGTACGGATGAAAACCGAGTCCGACGGGCATCGGCCGCGATGAGCGGTTCGCGATGCGCATCGACAGGCGCGCGCCGTCGGCGTTCGCTTCGATCAACTGCACGGCTTCGAACGCCCACGGCCAGCCGTGCTCACCCTCGCGATGCGCGTAACGCAGCACCACGCAATCCGCCTCCTGCAGCTCGACGCTCCACGCGGCGAACTGGCCGATGCCGTGCAGCGCGTGCGCCATGCCGGGAAACGCCGCCAGTTCGACGATCGTCCCATCCGGCGCCGGAAAGCGCGAATCGCGCACGCGGTTGGAGAACGGCACGAGCGGATAACTTCCGCCCTTCGGCCATGCGTCGCACGGCCAGCTCGCGGCGGTCACCGGCGCGAGCCATTCCTGCAGGCCGCGCTCGTCCTGCGTGGCGAAGCGCGTGATGCGCCCGCCCGCCTGCGACGCAATCTCGATGACATGCGGTCCGCTCGAAATGCGGATGCGCGGCTCGGCCTGCAACTCTACGACTTCACGGATTTTCGTCACGACACGGCTTCGGCATGGAAAAAACCTGCGCGCAGCCGCACCGCGCGGCCACGCCGGAGAACATCGCTACCGCTGTTCCTTCACGCGCGACACGAGCTGCGTCGGGCTCACGAACTGCAGCGCGATCAGCACCCAGACCATCGTGATCGCCATGTAGATCATCGCCATGGCGTCGATCGATTGCGGCGCGCGCACACCCGTCGAGAAGACCGCGTAGTACAGCGCGACGACGAGCGTCTGCGTCGTCGGCCCGGCGGTGAAGAACGTCAGCTCGAACATGCCGATGGTGCGCACCAGCACCAGCAGACCCGCCGCGAGCATGCCCGGCACGAGCAGCGGCAGGAGCACGTAGCGGAAATAGCGCGCCGTGTTCGCGCCGAAGATGCGCGCGGCCGATTCCAGGTTCGGATCGATCTGCTCGATGAACGGCGTCATCACGAGAATGACGAACGGCAGCGCGGGGACCAGGTTCGCGAGAATCACCCCCGTGAGCGTGCCCGCGAGATGGAACTTGTACATGACGGTCGCCATCGGAATGCCGTAGGTCACGGGCGGCACCATCAGCGGCAGCAGGAACACGAGCATCGCGAAACGTTTGCCGGGAAACTGCACGCGCGCGAGCGCATACGCCGCCGGCACGCCGAGCGCGATGGAGAGCAGCACCACCGCGCCCACCACTTCGAGCGTCACGAGCAACACGCTCGAGAGCTGGAAGTCGCTCCAGGCCTGCGCGTACCAGTGCAGCGTGAAACCCTGCGGCAGAAGCGTGCCGAACCAGCGCGTCGCCACCGAGTTCACGGCGACGGTCGCGATGAGCAGCAGCACGTTCACGAGGAAGAAGCCCATCGTGACCCAGACGAAGCACTTCCATAGCCTGTCGCGCAGGCTTGCTTGCTGTTTCATGTTCCTGCCGGTGCGTTGAGTCGGCGCTCCGGCTTGCCAGCCCGAAGCCGCGCGGTTATCGGTCGTCATTATCCCTTGCCTCCCGTCACCGGACCGGTGTAGAAGAAGCGGCGCGCGCCCAGCATGCCGCCCACGACGAGCAGCTGCACGAAGCCCATCAGGATGGCGATGGTCGAAGCGAGCGCATAGTCGTAGCTTTCGAAGGCGGCTTCCGCTGCGGCGATCGAGATCACGCGCGTGGGACCGGCCGGCGCGCCGAGCAGCACCGCCGACGGAAACACCGAGAACGCCTGGACGAAAGAAAGGCACGCGGTCATCGTGAGGCCCGGCAGCAGGAGCGGCAGATAGATCTGGCGGAACTGCTGCCACGGGCTCGCGCCGAGCGTCGCGGCGGCGCGCGCGAGCGTCGGATCGATGCCGGTGACGTACGACAGCGTCAGCAGGAATGCGAACGGGAAGCCCGACACGATCAGCGAGATCAGCACGCCCCAGTAGTTGTGCGTAAGGCGCACTTCATCGCCATAGAGATGCAGCGCCTGCAATGCCTGCGGAAACCAGCCGTTCGGGCTGAAGTAGGTCAGCATGCCGTCGGCGATCAGCACGGTGCCGAGCGTCACGGGCACGACGAGCAGCGTCGTCACGAACTTCTGGAACGGCGACGTGCGCCGCAGCGCGAACGCGACCGGCACCGACACGCCCACGTTGATGATCGTCGCCGGCACGGCGAGCTTCAGCGTGACGATGATGGTCGGCCACATCGACGTATCCGTAAAGAACGTGATGTAGTTCGCCCAGATGCCGCCGCCGTTCATCGGGTTGAAGGAAAGCATCAGCCCGTACGCGAACGGATAGATGAACAGCGCGAGGATGAAGATGAGCGCCGGCGCGACCAGCCAGCCCTTCGGATCGCGCTGCGCGGGAAGCGCGATCATTTTTCCTCTCCGTATACGAGCGTCTTCGAAGGCGCGACGCGCAGCGAAATGCGCTCGCCTTCGCTGCATTCGCCCGCGATGCGCGCCCACAGCTTGCCGAATGCGCTGTTCACGATGATGAGCGAATCGCGGCCGCCGTATTCGACGACTTCGACTTGCGCATCGAACGCATTCTCGGCGCCGGGCGCGGCGCGCTCCATGTCCTCTGGGCGCAGGGCGACCGCAACGCGCTTGCTGTCGAAGCCTTCCATCGGCGTGCCGAGCAGACGCACGCCGCTTGCATTCACCGCGACGCACTCGCCCTGCGTGCCTTCGAGCGTGGCCTGCACGACATTGCGAAAGCCCATGAAGCGCGCGACGTGCAGATTCTTCGGCCGCGAATAGACCTCCTTCGGCGACGCCACCTGCTGCACGACGCCCTCCTTCATCACGACGATGCGATCGGCCATCGAGAGCGCCTCGTCCTGATCGTGCGTCACGTAGATGGTCGCGCGCTCCAGCTTGCCGTGGATGCGGCGGATCTCGGCGCGCATCTCGATGCGCAGCTTGGTGTCGAGGTTCGAGAGCGGCTCGTCCATCAGCACGAGCGGCGGCTCGATGACGATGGCGCGCGCGATCGCCACGCGCTGCTGCTGGCCGCCCGAGAGCTGGCCGGGCAGCTTGGCGTCGTGGCCGGTCAGTTGCACGAGCTGCAGCGCTTCCTTCGCGCGCTTCGTCGCCTGCGCTTTCGGCACGCCGCGCATCTTCAGGCCGAAGCCGACGTTGTCGAGCACCGACATGTGCGGGAAAAGCGCGTAGTTCTGAAAGACCATGCCGAAACCGCGCTTCTCGGGCGGCAGCACGTCGATGCGCTTGTCGTCGAGCCAGATGCCGCCGGCCGTCAGCGGCTGCAATCCGGCGATGCAGTTCAGCGCCGTGGATTTGCCGCAGCCCGATGGCCCGAGCAGCGCGATGAACTCGCCTCGCTGGATGTTCAGGTCGAGTCCCTTCAGCGCGGCAAGCTGCTGCCCTTCCGCGTTGGTGAAGCTGCGCGAGACCGAGTCGAGGCGCAACTGCTCAAATGTGTGCTTCATGACGATTTCCCGATGTGCCGGCGCTTTGTGCGAAGCGGCGGCGCCCCGAGTGAGGAGCGCCGCCGCCACGTACGACGCGCGTACTGTCTGCTTACTTCGTCTTCGCCGCGCCGATTTCGCGGTCCCACTTCTGGAACGCCGCCACCATCGCCTGCGCGTTGAGCGGCACGACGTGCGGACGGTCGGCGAGCAGCTTCGCGTACTCGGGCCGGCCGAACTTCTGGATCACTTCCTGGCTTTTCGCCGGCGCCATGGAAAGCGGCACGTCCTTGACCGCGGGACCCGGATAGAAGTAGCCGTCGTCATAGGTGAGCGCCTGCTGCGCCGGCTCGAGCATGAAGTTCATCAGCTTGTAGAGCACGTCGAGCTTTTCCTTCGGCACGCCCTTCGGGATCACCATGTAGTGGGCGTCGTTGACCCAGGTCATGTTGTCGAAGGCCTGCACCTTGAACTCGGCGGGCACGATGCCGAGCGCGCGCGGGTTGATATCCCAGCCCGTGACGGTCACGGTCATGTCGCGCGTGCCTTCGCCCAGTTCCTTCATGACGGCGGACGTGCCGCCCGGGTAGTAAGGAATGCAGTCGTTGAGCTGCTTCAGGAACGCCCAGGTCTTGTCCCAGCCGTTGATCGGATCCATCGGGTCCTTGTCGCCGAGCACGTACGGCAGGCCCATCAGGAAGGTGCGGCCGGGGCCGGAGTTGGCCGGGCGCGCGTAGATCAGCTTGTTCGGATGCGCCTTGCACCACGCAAGCAGTTGATCCGGCGTCCTGGGCACGTCCGTGACCTTGGCCGGGTTGTATTCGAGCAGCGGGCCGGCCGGCATGTAGGTGACTTCGAGACCGTAGCCCTGCGCGATGTCCTGCATCTTGCGCGGGCCGGGCGCGTATTTGTCGAGCACGCCGGGGAACGCCTTCGCGTTATCGGGCAGAAGCTTTTCCCACAGGCCTTGCTGGAGGCCGGCCGCGAGCGCGTCGGTGCCCGTGACGACGAGGTCGATGTCCGAGCGGCCCGCCGCCTGCATCGCCTTGATCTTGCCCGGCAACTGCGGCGCGGGCGCGTTCGTGAAGGTGATGCTGGAAACGAGATCCGGGTATTTGGCCTTGAAGGCCTCGAAGCCCTTTTGCGTCAGTTGCAGATTGCCTGCGACGTCGACGATGTTGATCGATACGGGATCGGCCGCGCGCGCCGCGGTCATGCCGAATGCCGCGCCAACGGCGACGCAAACCGCCGCCAGTTTCACTGACAGTCCTGCCTTGAAAGCCATTTTGTCTCCTCACTTCTCTCGCAACCACAGGTCGGGAAGAGGTCCGGTCGCATCGTCGATGTTGTCGATTGTTTCGAGCGCCGGCCTGTTTGTGCTTCGTTCTTTGTGCTTCGTTCTCTTTCGCCGGTGTTCACGGCGCCGGCATGCGCCTTCGGATATTCGCGTGTCTCGTTCCGCGTGGTCCTCGTTGCTTCTGGAAGCTGAAAAATAGCTAACGGGGTTATAGGATGTCAAGCAAATCGCTTCCGGTCGGTGTGTTACCGAAACGTCCGAAATGCGCGTTTTCCTCTGCCGATAGCGCGTTGCAAGTCGTTCTCGGGATATACCCCGAGCGCGCGTTACCTCCCTTTTTTACCTGCTTTTAACTGGAGTTTCCAGCCGTTTTCCTGCGGTTTTCCCTGCATGGCGGGGTGATGAGCGAGTAGCCGGCGCGTCGCCAATTGGGGGAATTCGGTGCGGAAGGATCGGGACATGTCAGTGATGGCGGGAAGCGGCGTCGCGCAGACTTTCCGGCGGCAGCATGCTGCGCTTCGTTTGCGTGACCCTGTTTTGCGGAGGTTGGGAGCGCTACCACCGCCATACGCCAGCCGGTCCGAGCGGAGATGCGCGCCTAAGCCGGCCTATCGGGGAGACGGGCACGTTTTGGAGGCCACGCGCTCCATCGACATGTCAAGCAACTCATCGGCAAATGGCTCGCGCGAGACGAGGCCTAGCCACGATGACGTATCGATGTCCGTCAAGCCTCGCCGCTTCGCCGGGATGTTTGCCAGCAGTAGTCAGCCGCAATGTTGTCAAACAACTCTGTCGCCAGCGGAAAATCCTGGCGCACGGGAAGCAGGGTTGTGTGACAACTATCGCCGGAACGTGCGCTCAATCGCCGAACATGCGTTCGAGCGCGTTCTCGAGATGCGCCTTCATCGCCCGCCCGGCGCGCACGGAGTCTCTGCTCCTTATCGCCTCGAGCACTGCGAGATGCTCCCGCTGCACGAGCCGCTGCCGCTCGAGCGTCTTCACGAGCGACAAATTGCGCGACAAATTCATGCTGAACACGATCTGCTCTTCGATGGACGACAGCATCGTGATGAAAAACTGGTTCCTGGACGCCCGCGCCACGGCGAGATGGAAGGCGAAATCGTCCTGCGCGCCGATGCCCTGCTGCGCCTCGACAATGCGCTCCAGCCGATCCCAGGCGTCCTGAATCGCGCGGACGTCTTCTTCCTCCGCCTTGACGGCCGCGAGTTCCGCCGCGCCCGATTCCATGACCACGCGAAATTCGTAGCAGCGGCGGATGTCAGACAGCGTTTCGAGCGGAGCGAAGCGGCGGCGCACGTCCGGATCGGGACGGCGTCCGACGATCGTGCCCGAGCCGCGCCGCGTCACGATGATGCCGTCGGCGCGCAGGCGCGCGAGCGCCTCGCGCACGGTCGGCCGCGAGGTGGCGAAGCGTTCGGCGAGCGCGTGCTCCGTCAGGAGCCGGTCGCCCTCCTTGAACTCGCCCTCCATGATGCTGTTGAGGATGTCGCTGTAGATCCGGTCGGCGAGGCCGGATGCCTTACGCTCGTTCATGTTCGCGCGGGGACGTGCTTGTCAGGGAGGAGAATGATTGTAAGGCAGATTTTTGCCGACAAGACAAGTGCGGCATTGGTGGTCTTATGAATGCAAAAATGCCGCATGCAACTGCATCGGAAACGCGCAAACGAAAAAAGGCGCGCCGCGGTTGCCCGGCGACGCGCCATTCGAACAGACCACCAGCCTTTACAGCGAAAGCAGCTTGCGCGCCTCCTTCGCGGTCGCCACGGGACGACCGTACTCCGCGCACAACGCCGCCACGCGGCTCACCAGTTGCGCGTTGCTCTTCGCGAGCGTGTCCTTGTCCCAGCGCACGTTGTCTTCGAGCCCCGTGCGGCAGTGCCCGCCCAGTTCGAGCGTCCAGTGATTCACTTCGAGTTGGTGACGGCCGATGCCTGCGGCCGTCCACGTCGCGTCAGGCAGATTCTTCTTCAACTGCTCGACTTCGAACTCGAGGATCTCGCGCCGCGCGGGTAGCGCATTCTTCACGCCGAGCACGAACTGGACATGCACGGGCGTCTTCAAGAGGCCCTGGTTCACGAGATCGACCGTGCTGTAGAGCATCGCCAGGTCGAAGATCTCGATCTCGGGCTTCACGCCGTGATCGAGCATCATCTGCGCGAGCGAGCGCACGAAATCGGGCGGATTCTCGTAGACGATCGTCGGGAAATTGACCGAGCCCGTCGCGAGCGACGCCATATCGGGCTTCAGATCGAGCATCGCGCCGCGCTGCTCGAATGAACGGCCGCGGCCGCCCGTCGAGAACTGGATGATGATGTCCGGACAGTGCTTGCGAATGCCCTCCTGCAATTCGGCGAAGCGATGGCGGTCCGAACTCGAACGTTCTTCCTCGTCGCGCACGTGCAGATGCACGAGCGTCGCGCCCGCCTCGTACGCCTCGTGCGTGCTCTCGATCTGCTCGGAGATCGTGATCGGCACGGCGGGGTTGTCCTTCTTGCGCGGCACCGATCCGGTGATGGCGACCGAGATCACGCAGGGTTCATTCGTCTTCGATTGAGTCACGCTTCGCTCCTTTGCGGCGCCGGCCTCGGCAGAAACATGCGGGACGGGACGGCGCTCTGAAATTTTAACTAACTAGTACGTTTAGTGATATTGAGGCATAGTCCGTTCGGCTGCAAGCCCCACAAACCCTAACTTTCCGCCGGCTGATCCGTCCGGCCGCCCGTCGTTCGTATGACGAATCGTGCAGGCGTCTCATCTACTGGTTCGGCGCGTATTCGGCGAGCATCCTGCCGACTTGCTCGTCGGTGATCGCGGGCTTGATATCGAACATGAACAAGTCGGCCCATTCATGCGCCCAGCGCGCGAGCGGATCGATCTCGTCGCATTCGCATACGGCGATGCCCCAGATCGAGCCGATGGCATGCCATCGCCCCAACAGATGGATGCCGTCGGGGGGCGCGCCGCGGGTTTGCAGGAATCGCTCGGCCGCCTGTCTTTCGACGTCGGGCTGCGCCGTCCAGTTGACGATGAATAGCATGGCTCGATCCTCCTTGTGGAACGCCATGACCCGGCGCGCGGCGCCGGGGTCGCCGCCGCACCGGCGCACTCCGCCGATGCGGTTCATTCAGTATAGGAGCCGGCAACCCGCCCCAAGGCCCATTGAATTTTGCGTATTGCATTACGCATTCAACGCTGTCGAGAAGCACTATGCTCTTGGCACCGGTATCGGCGCGCGCCGCAGCGGCAGGATTCAGTGCATCACGACGACGGGCGCGGCGAGCACCGGTTGCGCATACATGACTCTGACGGCGGGCGCGACCGCATACGCGGGCACCGGCGCCGACACCACGACGACCGGCGGCCTCGGCGGCGGCGGAGCGGTGACCGTCACGGGCGCAACCACCGGCGCCACGACCACGGTTCGCGCGGGCACGTAGTAATACGGCGGCCTGGGCGGCGGCGCGTAGTAGTACACGGGACGCGGCGGCGGCGCATAGACGACGGCGGGCGCGACGTAGGAAACCTGCACGCTCGTTCCAGCCACTGCGGTCTTCGCGCAAGTCAGGCTGATGGCGGCAACGGCGGAAACGCTGAGCAAACGAAAGTTCATGGTGATGTCCTCATGCATCGTAAGGCGGTGAAATCGGCAACGTGAACGGATGGCGTGTGCCGGCGATGAGAACGATAGCGAAGCGCCGCGGAAAGCGTGAGGCATAACTTGTGTCGCCGGATGTCGGCGAAAACACCCGGCGTCATCGATGAAATACGACGACATGATTCGTAGCATCCCTGAGATTGCGTTCGGGGCGCGGCTCAATAGAATGGCATCACCGCTCACGTTCGTTTGCATCGGAATCAAGGAGAGACTCATGCGAAAGACCGTTGCCATCCTCGCCGCATGCGTTGCTTGGATCACCTCGGGCGCCGCCTTCGCGCAGACCGCCACGCAGCCGATGGGCGCGAGCCCGCGCGTCGAACGCGCGCTCGGCCAGTTGCAGACCCGCTTCTCGAGCGCCAACACGACGCACGACGGCAAGCTCACCCGCGAGCAGGCCTCCACCGGCATGCCGATGGTGGCCAAGCACTTCGACGAGATCGACACGCAGAAGAACGGCTACGTCACCCTGCCGCAGATCGAAGCCTTCATGCGCGAGCACGCCGCGCAACGCTGATCGGAGCATCCATGGAAACCCTGCCGAAGATCATCGTGCTCGACGACGAAGCCGAGTTGCGCAACATGCTGCAGCGTTTTCTGACTTCACAGGGTTTCGAGGTCCGGGTCGTCGAGAACGGCAAGCGGCTCGACCGCTACCTTCAACGCGAGCCCTACGACCTGCTCGTGCTCGACTGGATGATGGAGCCCGAGGACGGCCTCTCCGTCTGCAAACGCCTGCGCGCGGAAGGCCACACCTTGCCGATCCTCATGCTCACCGCAAAGGGCGATCCGGTCGACAAGGTCGTCGGTCTCGAAACCGGCGCGGACGATTACCTCGCCAAGCCCTTCCTGCCGCAGGAGCTCGTCGCGCGCGTGCGCGCCCTGCTGCGCCGCCAGAAGCTCGCCGCCGGCGATCCGACCCACACGCAGCAAGTCATCCGCTTCGGCGATTTCCGCCTCGACCTCGGCAAGCAGAAGCTCTTTCGCAACGGCGAGCCGTTCGAGATCCACTCCGCGCAGATGCAACTGCTCAATGCGCTCGGTTCGTCGCCGAATCGCGCGGTGAGCCGCGACAACCTCATCGCGCGCACGCGCGGCCGCGACCATGACGCGCTCGATCGCAGCATCGACGTGCAGGTCTTGCGGCTGCGGCAGATCGTCGAGGAAGACCCCGGCAAGCCGCGTTTCATCAAGACGGTCTGGGGCGTCGGCTACATGCTGCTCGCCGAAGTCGAGGCGTGAACGTCGTGAGCCTCGCGCCGCGCTCGCTCTTCGCGCGCAACATCCTGCTGCTCGTGGCGCTCGTCGCGGTGAGCCAGGTCTGCGCGATAGCCGTGCTGCTGCATTTCATCCAGACGCCGCGCATCGAGCGGGCGGCCGCCACCTTCGCGAGCTACATCGTCACGCTCGACACGCTCCTGCGCGCCGCGCCTCCCGACTCCGCGAACACCGCCGCGGCGCATCTCGACGTGCGCGCCGAATTGCCCGCCGGCGCGGCCCCATCCGCGCCGGAATCGCGGCTGCGTTTCTATCAGACGTACCAGCGCCGGACCTTCATCGAGAGCCTGCGGCGTCATCTGCCCGCGGGGATGCTCGTGCGCTGGCAAAGCGCCGATACGAGCGCCGACGGCCAGCAGCGCTTGTGGATCCGCGCGCATTTATCGAACGAGCCGCGCTGGATCGCGTTGCCGGTGCCCGAAGCCGCTCACGACGACGGCCTCACCACCGCGCTGCTGCTCTCGCTCGGACTCGGCGCGCTCGCGATCGCGACCGCCTATGTGATCCAGCGCCACCTGAACCGTCCGCTCGCGCATCTCGCCGATGCCGCGCGCCTCGTTTCCGCGGGCGGCGAACCCGGCGTCCTGCCGACCGACGGCCCGACCGAAATCGCCCAGGTCAGCGGCGCCTTCAACCGCATGACGGCCGCGCTGAAGGAAGCGGAAGCGACGCGCGCGCTGATGCTCGCGGGCATCTCGCACGACATCCGCACGCCGATGACCAAGCTGCGCCTCGCGATGGCGATGTCGTCCGTGCCGTCGACGGACGCCGCGTTCGCGGCATCGGCGGAAGGCTATCTCGACACCATCGACACGATTCTTCAGCAGTTCATGGACTACGCGGGCAGCGGCGCGAAGGAGACGCCCGTCGTCGGCGATCTCAACGCGCTGATCGCGAATCTCGCGGCGGATTTCGCCGGGCTGGGACACGAATTCTCGCTCGATCTCGGTCACATCGAGCCCTTCGCGTTCCGCCCGATCAGCATGATGCGCATGCTCATGAACCTGATGCAGAACGCGGTGCTTTACGGCGTCGTCGGGCTTGAAGTGCGCACATGGACCGACGAGCGGACGAAGCGCGCGCACGTCGTGATCGCGGATCGCGGCAAGGGGCTCGGCGGACAGGATCCCGAAGCGCTCAAGCAGCCGTTCAAGCGCGGCGGCGGCGGAGGGCAACCGAAGGGAACGGGTCTCGGGCTCGCGATCGTGGAACGCATCGCGAAGCTGCATGGCGGCACGCTCGAGCTGCGCGCACGCGATGGCGGCGGCGCCGAATCGTGCATCGTCTTGCCGCTCGCGGGCGCATCAACGCGCTAGCCTTTTCAGTCGCGCGCCTGCTGCAGCGGCGTGAACGACGGCACGCTCGCGCCGTTGAGACGCGCGCGGATCGCGCGGCGCATCGGCTCCTCGTAGAACCGGAACACCGCGACGCTCGCCCATACCGCGAACGCCAGCACCATCCAGCCATTCGTGCGATCGAAGCCCGCGAGCAGCGCGATATAGGCGAGCGGCACGTGAATCAGATACAGCGAATAGCTGGCCTCGCCCAGCTTCACGAGTGCGCGGCTGTTCAACCATCCGGTCACCGGCCGCTCCAGCAGCGCGAGCCCGAGGATCAGCAACGCGAAGAAAGGCGCCTCGACGAAGAACACGGGCGCGAACGGACGCCACGCCGCCAGCACGACGATCGCCGCGAGCGCCACGCAAACGAAGGTCAGGCCGAGCGCGTGCCGACCGGCGCGCCGCGCGCGCATCGACATGAAGACGAGCGCCGCGCCGATGCCGAGCACGAACTCCGCCATGCGCAGCAGCGGCAGTCCCACGACGAGAAAGCCGCTGCGCGACGCAGGCAAGGTCGATTGAATCAGCACGATGCCCACGCCCTGCGCAATCCATACCGCCGCGCAAGCGAGCACGACCCGCCGCGCGCCCTGCCCGTCCAGCCTGCGCAACAGCCACGGGAAGAGCGCGTAGAAGAACGCTTCACACGATACGCTGTCGGATGGCCCGTTCCACGGCTGATTGATCGAAGCGAATGGAAACCACGCGTTGAGCAGCAGCAGCTGACACGGCAGGCTCAACATGAGCGAGAGTTGCACGGCGTTCTTTAGCGCAAACCATTCGAGGAGACGTGCGGCATCGCCGGTATGGAGCAGCCAGGCGGTCACCGGCGCGACGAGCGCGAGCCCGAACAGCACCACCGGATAGATGCGCGCAAAGCGCGCCACATAGAACGCGCGCGGCCCGCCCGTCGCAAGCGGCTCGCGATAGGTGTAGGTCAGGATGAAGCCCGAGAGCACGAAGAAGAGCGAGACGGCGGGACGGCCGCCGTCGACGAAATCGAAGAACGCGCGGCGCATCGGCAGAAGGCCCAGCTCCGCGAAATGCGAGAGCACGACGGTCATCGCGGCGATGAAACGTATGCTCGTGAGCGCGGGCAATGCGCCGCTGCCTGTTGTTGTCGTCGCGCCCATGGCTGTCCCCGTTTCTTTTTGCAACGGAGACTAACCGACGATGTAAGCGTCTTATGTTCGCCATGCGGCGCATCCCGCGCGATTGCGGGTAAGCGAGCAGCAGGCAAACGATTGCCCGCCGGGGCTGTGGCAGGCGTCACACGTCGGCCGCGTGCGCGTCGTCCGGATTCGACTCGCTCGGATCCGGTCCGGCGATCGTGCGTTTGCCCTCGCCCTGCTTCGACGCGGCGGTCGATTCGCGCGCGAGCGGCGCGATCGCCTGCAGGGGCGCCACCGGTTGCGCGCGCGCGTTGACGCCGGCCGGGCTCGGCTCGTTGTCGTGAATCAGCGCACGGATGCGCGGATAGATCTGGCGCTCCCAGCGCTTGCCGTTGAAGACGCCGTAGTGCCCGACGCCCGTCTGCACGTGATGCGCCTTCAGATAAGGCCGCAGCCGGTCGCACAAGTCCTGCGCCGCGAGCGTCTGGCCGACCGCGCAGATATCGTCGCGCTCGCCCTCGACGGTGAAGAGCGCCGTGCGCCGGATCGCCGACGGATCGACCTTGCGTCCGCGCACTTCGAGCTGCCCGCGCGGCAGTGCATGACGCTGGAACACCGTATCGACGGTTTCCAGATAGAACTCCGCGGTCAGGTCCATCGTCGCGAAATATTCCTCGTAGAAAACGCGAATCGCGTCCGCCTGAGCGGGATCGCCCTTCGCGCGCTGATAGTGCATGTCCGCGAACGATTCGACGTGGCGCGCGAAATTCATCGACATGAACGCGCCCAATTGCACGAAGCCCGGATAGACGCGCCGGCATGCACCCGCGAAGCCGAACGGCACCATACTGATCAGATTGCGCTCGAACCATTCGAGCGGCTTGCTCTTCGCCAGTTCGTTGACGCGCGTGGGGTTCACGCGCGTGTCGATCGGCCCGGCCATGAGCGTCATGCTCGCCGGCTCGGCGGGATGGCCGTCCGCGGCCATCAGCGCGACGGCCGACAGCGCGGCGACAGTCGGCTGGCAGACCGCGAGCAGATGCGCGCCCGGCCCGATCGCCCCGATGAAATCGATGATGTGCTGCACGCACTCGTCAAAGCCGAAACGTCCGTGCATCAGCGAGACGTCGCGCGGATTGCGCCAGTCGGTGATGAAGACATCGTGGTCGGCGAGCATCGTGCGCACCGTGCCGCGCAGGAGCGTGGCGAAGTGGCCGGACATCGGCGCGATCACGAGCACGCGCGGCTGCGCGACGGAACGGTCGTCCTTGCGGAAATGCAGCAGATCGCAGAACGGCGTCTGCGCCGCGACCTCCTCCACGATGCGCGTCGGCCTGCCTTCGACGTCCACTTCCTCGATGCCGAAGGGCGGCCGCCCATGCGTGAGCCCCGCGAGCGCCATCTGTTCGCAGTGCGCCGCGAGACCGCGGCCTTGCGGGGTCATGGCTACGTCTTGCCACAGCCGCAGCGCGCCCTCCACGAGCGCGGCGGCATGGCGCATCGGCAGCATCGAATCGGACCAGGCCTGATAGCCCGCGTAGGCAAATGGATTCATCTCTCTTGCACGCGGGACTTCGCATGCCACTACAGAAAGCATAGAAGAAGGCAATAGGTATGCCAATCGATCATCCGGCCGGCTTCGCGGTTGTCGTCACGCGCCCCGTCGATTGGCATACCCTTTGCACTGATGCCATTCGCGAGCGCGATTTGCCGCGCTTTGGTGCGTATACGCACTGGAGTGCACCAGACCGCGCTCCACCGCTCTCGAGCCCGACATGCGAGGAGAATTCCATGGCGAATGCCACGCTCACCATCAGCAGCAAGAACTATTCGTCCTGGTCGCTGCGCGGCTGGCTGCTCGCGAAGTTCAGCGGATTGCCGTTCGACGAGATCGTCATGCCCGCCGACGATCCCGGCGCGCGCGCCGAGCTGCTTCTGTTGTCGCCCTCGATCCTGGTGCCTTGTCTCGTTCACGACGGCATCAAGGTATGGGACACGCTCGCGATCGGCGAATACCTGAACGAAGTCTGCCCCGACGCCGGACTGCTGCCGCGCGGGCGCGCCGAGCGCGCCCATTGCCGGGCGATCTGCGGGGAGATGCACTCGGGCTTCGCCGCGCTGCGCTCCGCCTTGCCGATGAACCTCAAGGCGCACTTTCCCGGCTTCAAGGTTTGGGCGCGCGCGCAGACCGACATCGAGCGCATCGTGACGATCTGGCACGAATGCCTTGCACAGTACGGCGGTCCTTATCTCTTCGGCGAACGCTCGTGCGCCGATGCGATGTTCGCGCCGGTCGTCACGCGCTTCGTGACCTATGACGTGAAGCTCGATGCGGATATCGTCGCGTATGGCGAGCGCATTCTTGCGATGCCGGAAATGCGGCAATGGATCGCCGACGCGCAACAGGAGGCCGAGGAGATCGACGAACTGGATATCGAGTTCTGAACCTGCGCGGCAAACGCGTCCGGCAGGTTTTCCTTTCCGCCATCCGTGCACCATACTGAAGACGTAGGAGGAAACCGCCATGGAACCCTCGCTCGACCCGGCTGCAGTGAACCGGCGCGCGGCGCACGACGGCGCGCGCGGCGCCATGCCCACGCTGCACGTCCGCTTCACGGACGCCGACGCCATCCCGTTCCCCACGCGTACGGTCGAGCGCGGCGATGCGCTCTACTGCGCGGGCGAGCCGCTGCGCAGTCTCTACACGGTGCAAAGCGGCTGCTTCAAGACCGTCGCCACTTACCCCAGCGCCGATGACGACAGCGCCCCGCACACGCAGGTCACGGGCTTTCATCTGCCGAACGAGACCCTCGGCCTCGACGGCGTGTGCACGGGCCGGCATGAAAGCGATGCCGTCGCGCTCGAACCGGGCGTCGTGCGCATCATGCCGGTCGGGATACTGGAGCCGCTGTGCCGCGAATATGCGGCCATGCAGCACGAACTGCTCGCGATCATGAGCGCCGAGATCGTGCGCGCTTCACGTCTTGCGCTGATGCTCGGCACCATGCCCGCGCGCGAGCGCGTGGCCGCCTTCCTGCTCGACTTCTCCGAACGGCTCGACGCGAGCGCGGCGTCACCCGGCGAACACGCGGCCGAATTGCTGCTGCCGATGACGCGCGCCGACATCGGCAGCTATCTCGGGCTCGAACTGGAGACCGTGAGCCGCATGCTGTCGAAGCTGCAGCGACAAGGCGCGATCGGGCTCAATGGACGTCAGGTGCGCATCGTCGATCGCGCGATACTCGAGCACAGCTGACGAACGATCCGATCGCTGGGAAGATGCATCCGCTCAGGCGCGCATGGTGAGCACCGCCGCGCCGGTCAGCCTGCCCGCGCGCAGATCGGCGAGCGCGCGGTTCGCCTCCGCGAGCGGATAGCACGTCGTATGCATGTCCAGATGGAACTGCCCGGCGATGCGCATGAACGCGCGCCCGTCTTCGCGCGTCAGGTTCGCGACCGACACGATGCGCCGTTCGCCCCAGAGCAGATCGTAGGGAAACGACGGGATGTCGCTCATGTGAATGCCGCCGCAGACCACGGCGCCGCCCTTCGCGACTGCCTTGAGCGCGGCGGGCACGAGCGCGCCGGCCGGCGCGAAGATGAGCGCCGCATCGAGTTCGTCGGGCGGCGCCTCGTCGCTGCCGCCCGCCCACTGCGCCTTCAGCGCGAGCGCGAGGCGCTGCGCGTCGGCATCGCCCGGGCGGGTGAACGCATATATCGCGCGTCCCTGATGCCGCGCGACTTGCGCCACGATGTGCGCCGCCGCGCCGAAGCCGTAGATGCCGATGCGCTTCGCATCGCCCGCCATCGCGAGCGTGCGGTAGCCGATGAGCCCCGCGCAAAGCAGCGGCGCCGCCTCCACGTCGGAATAGCGTTGCGGCAGATGCAGACAGTAACGCGCATCCGCGACGACGCGCTCCGCATAGCCGCCGTCGATCGTATAGCCGGTGAAGCCGGGCGTGTCGCAGAGATTCTCGCGGCCCGTCGCGCAGTAGCGGCAATGTCCGCATGTATGGCCTAGCCACGGTACGCCTACGCGGTCGCCGGGCGCGAAGCCCGTCACGCCCGCGCCGATTTCCGCGATCGTCCCGACGATTTCATGTCCCGGAATCACCGGCCGCTTCGGATGCGCGAGCTCGCCGTCGACGACATGCAGATCCGTTCGGCACACGCCGCATGCGTGCACGGCGATGAGCACCTCGCCCGCGCGCGGCGACGGGTCGGGTAAGTCGAGCGCCTGAAGATGCGGCGCGCTGCCATCGAAGACCATTGCACGCATGGGCGTGTCTCCCTGGTTTATTGCATTCGGCGTTTTACATTCAATGTTGCAATGCAATGCACGGCATGCCAACAGCATGCCGTGCATTGCGCGCGTGGCGATGTCGTGGGGCGTGCGCAGGCCGACGTGGTGCACCCATGCACGACGACGACGCGTTCTCGCATTCGTGCCGCGTGATGATGACGCACTGCATTGCTCCTCGGCGATCATCACCCGGGCATCGGTTCATGCGGCGAAATGCCCTTGACGCGTGTCGCCGAAGCGTCAGATTGTCGTACTAAACTTGAATCAGCGAGCCACGAGGCGAACACGCGAGCAGCAAGCGCGCTTCGGCATCGGACTTGCTTTGTTCACCCGACCATCATCGTTGCTGCGGCGCGGCGAATCGCGCGATAGCGGCTTCCTTTCCAAAGCGGCGCGATGATGAAACTTGTTGCATGCGGCGCGATTAAACTTATTCTCCGCGCGCCGTTCGAACCCAGCATAGCGGCCGTCACCGGCCGCGCCGTAGCACCCAGACAATACGCGCGGCGAACGCCGAAAGAAGTCTCTTCGAAGACGCCGCCATTCATTCGGCGACGCTCATGGCCAGCGCGAAAGCGCCGAGCGTCACGTCCATCGAATCGTTTCATGGAGGATGACATGCGTATCACCGTCAAGCTGGATGGTTTCGAAGGCGCCCAATCCGCAGCCTACGCCATTCTGTGGCTCGACAAGGAAACACGCCGCTGGTCGCGCGAGGGCCACCAGGCGGTTGACGTACCTGACTGGGGCGGACTGCGCGCGGGATCGAACGGAACGATGATCTGCGGACAGCGGATCGAGGAGCCGATCTGCGTGCTGGAGCGCCTCGATTTCGATACGCCCGGCGGCCCATGCGAAGGACTCGCCGGACGCGTGCTGTGGTATGCGGACGGCCCGAAGCTTCAGAGCACCGGGCGCTGGCATGTGCAGTGCATCGACCGGGAGCAGATCAAGGCCGAGCACGGCGTCTTTGCTGGAGAGGAGGACAACTGAGACGCGTCGCCGAAGCAACCGGGATCGTCAGGGCTCGTCGCTCGGAAACGGCGTAAGCATCACGACGAACGACGCAGCCCCGACGAGAATGGCGAGCACGCCGTAGTACATGACGGCGCTCTCGTCGAAGAGCAATCCGCGCAGCGCCGCATCGATGCCGCCCAGCGTGACGAACACGGCGCCCAACGCCGCGACGATGCGCCCCTCACCCTTGATCATGATGCCCTCCCGAGCGTCAGGCGGCCCTGGCCGCTCGCGCGGTCATGGCAATGCATTACCGCCATGATTTCATGGTCGTTGCGGCCTTGCGGCACGCATTGACGTGCATCAAGCCCGGAATAAAGCTGCCGCGTGACGGCGCAACGAGACCGTCCGCGCTGGTGTTTTCCCTTGCCCCATCTTCGCGGTTTATATTGGTAGTATCAGGTGCCGGCAGCGCGTTGGCATGATTGCGCGTGCACGGCGCATGCTGCCCGGGCCGTCCGTGCCGTCCCTTCGTCACGGATCGCGGACCCGCGCTCGACCGAACGAATCTGGGAGGCACGATGAATCAAAATTTCAGCGATCCGTTCAGCCAGTTTGCCGCCATGTTTCAGCAGTATCAGCTTCCCGGATTCGACGTCACCGCCATCATGGAGTCGCGGCGCAAGGACGTCGAGGCGCTGGCGGCGACCAATCGCGTCGCGTTCGGCGGCATGGAAGCGCTGCGCGACAAGCAGCTCGAAATCCTGCGACGGACCTTGAGCGAGCTGGAAACCATCGCCAGGCAGTTCGCGAACGCGTCGGCACCGCCGCCGTTCAACGCCAACGAAGTCGTGCAACGCGCGCTGCACAACGCTCTCGCCGACATGCAGGACATCGCGCGCACGACCCAGCAAACTCAGGCCGAAGCCTATGCACTCGTCAGCAAGCGCATGGAGGACGCCCTGAAGGAACTGAAAGCTTCGATCGAGAAGCCTCAGACCTAGCCTCGCCCGTCATCGACGAGGCCCGGCCTCCGGTTTCGACCAGCCGCGCGCTCGCGCGGCAAGCGGAGGTGGCCATGCAATTCGACGAATTCGCGGCGTTCGAGAAGAACGGCTGGGAGCACGCCGTCCAGTCGTACGAGGATTATTTCGGAAGGCTCACTGTCCAGTCGCATTCGGCGCTGCTCGATGCGCTGCAAGTCGGACCCGGCACGCGCATGCTCGATGTCGCCGCCGGGCCCGGCTATCTTGCCGCGGCCGCCATCGAGCGTGGCGCGACCGCGTCGGCCGTCGATTTTTCCGCGACGATGATCGCCCATGCGCGCCAGCTTCATCCCGACGTCGAATTTCAGATTGCAGACGCGGACCATCTGCCTTTCGAAGCGGAGAGTTTCGACGCGGTCGGGATCAGCTTCGGCATGCTGCATTTTCCTGACCCCGAACGCGCGCTGGAGGAAGCCGCGCGCGTGCTGCGCAAGCACGGGCGCATCGCGTTCACGGTCTGGGCGCCGCCCGAGCGGGCGGTCGGCTTCGGCATGGTGCTCGACGCCGTCCAGCTTCACGGCAAGCTCGATGTCGGTCTGCCGCCCTCGCCGCCCTTCTTTCGCTTCAGCGATCCCGACGAATGCCTGCGCGCGCTCACGGAAACGGGTTTCGCCGATGCGCGCGTGGAGGAAGTCGAGCAGACCTGGCATCTCGCGCTGCCGGAAACGCCGCTCGACGGCCTGATGCACGGCGGCGTGCGCATGGCGGCGCTCCTGCGCGCCCAATCGAAAAGCGCGCTCGCGCTGATCGAGCAGGAAGTAAGAACGCGCGTGAAGGCTTATTCGCAGCACGGCGAGCTGCTCGTGCCGATGCCTTGCGTGCTCGCCTCGGCGACCAAGCCCTGAACCGCCGCTACTGTTTCGCCTGAGTCGTGATCTGGAAGATATCGACGGCCACGCGATCGCGCCCGAACTTGCTCGCGAGCGCCGCGAGCCGCTTCTCGACGGCGCGCAGATACTCGGCCTTGGCTTCGCTGTCGGGGCGCGCCGCGTCGAAGAGCGGCGCGGGCGTGACCATCAGCACAATCATCTCCGAGCCGAACGGCTTGCCGACGACCCAGTCGCCCATCGTGCCGATGGTCGCCGTGTAGCTCGGTGGCGCCTGGTTGTCGCGCGAACGCTGATTGGGCAGCAGATGAACGACGCTGCCGTCGAGCGTGAAGTAGTCCACGTTGACGTAGGAATCGAACGCGGGCGTCATCAGATCGACGATCAGCGGATCGCCTTCCGTGAGGCGCGTCGTGCGCGAGCGCGTATGCACCGAAGCCGGCCGTCCCGATTGCCGGTTGGCCGACCAGTACGGACCGAGTACCTTGAGCAGATCGCACTTGTCGTCGGCGACCTGCTGCACGCCGAAGTTCGTCGTCTTCACGCCAGGCACGCGGCCCAGCGCTTCCTTCAACCGCGCGAGTCCGTACTTCTGCGAGACGAAGCCCTGCACGTCGACGGTCTGATCGTGCACCGACGCGACCAGCGCCGAGCACGGCACGCTCGCCAGCACGGGCGTGACGGCCGCCATCGAGAGCTCGGGCGCGGGCGTCGCGGGCACGGCAGGCGCGATCGCCACCGACGATGCGGGCGGCGTCGCGGCCACCTGCGGCGCGGGCGGCGCCACCGTGCCGGCGGCGCTCGCCTCGGGCGCGCGTGACGGCGCGGGCGGCGCCTCGCGCGCGGTTTCCCCGCCGCCTCCCGATTGCTCGAAGAAGTAATAGCCCGCGCCCGCGATCAGCGCCGCCACGACCGCCGCCGCGCCGATGGCGAGCTTCGGCACGCCGCCCTGCTTCGTCTTGCGGCCCGCCGGTGTCGAAGCCGGCTCCTCGCTGATCTCCTCGAGGAACTGCGCGACGCTCGGCGTTCTCGCCTCGCGCTCGAACGCGAGCGCGGCCTTCAGCGCCTTCCACTGCTTGTTGCCGAGATGCTCCGGACGCTGCGGCTTCATCCCCGCGCTCTTCGCCTGCATCGCGGGCACGCGGTCGAACGGATGTTTTCCGGTGAGCAGCTCATACGTGATGCAGCCGAGCGCGTAGATATCGTCGCGCGGATCGGGCTCGCGGTGCTCCAGCATCTCCGGGCTCGCGTACGCGGGCGTCAGCGCACCGAGACTGCCGGGATCGAATACGGTCGCCTCGCTTTCTTCGTCGGGCTGCTGAATCACGCGGGAGATGCCGAAATCGATCACCTTCACTTCCGACGTGTCCGTGAGAAACACGTTGGCGGGCTTGAAATCGCAGTGCACGAAGCCGCGCTCGTGCGCATACGCGAGCGCGCTGGCCATTCCCTTGAAGATCGGGAAGACCTCGGAGAACGGCATGCCCTTGAAATTCGGGTTCCGAAGCAATCGCGACAGCGGCTGGCCGGACAGATATTCCATCGTCAGATAGACGATCTGGCCTTCGCGGTCGAAGTCGTACACGGTGACGATATTGCGATGCGCGAGCTGCTGCGCCTTGCGCGCCTCGCGCTGCAGCGCGATCAGCGACTTCGGATTGCCGCGGAACTGGAGATTGAGGACCTTGATCGCGACATACGGGCGACGATCCGACGCTTCGAGCTTGCGCAGATCGAGCGCCTTGTAGACGGTGCCCATGCCGCCGATGCCGAGACACTCCTCGAGCACGAAGCGGCTGTTGAGCGTGTCGCCGACGCCTTTCACCCGCTGATCGTGATCGACGATAACCTGCGTCGCCTGGCCGAAGGTGCCGCCGGTGCCGCTGCTCGGATCGCGCGAAGGCGGTGGCGGAAAGCCCGGCGTGGTCTGCAGGCGCGTCTCGTCGCGGCCGACGGGACCGGTGCCGGAATCGGAGCCGGATTGAATGCGCGCCGCATGCTCGATGCGGCGGCGAATGGCCGCGTAGATATCGGGCGGCAGGGGTTTCGCCGCGTGTTCCTCGTCGAGGATCTCCATGAGCCGCTGCGCCGGAGTCTGCTCGGTCGCCAAGGCGCCGTCCACCCGTGCAAAGAACTCGTCGCGCGACCCGCCGTCGCCCCGATATGTACGAATCGCTTGCGCAAAACTTGTCATCTGTGCGACGCGACGCGGCTCCAAATCGATCGACAATCCACTTGTCGTAACAAATACGCGGTGCTCGTTCGATACTAGCCTTCGCATGCGCCGGACGCAAATGGCGTTTTCGATCATGCGCGGCATCGCGCACATGTCGTTCGGATACCGACACATTCGTGCGGAGTGTTGGTGCGATTACGGCAGACCAGACAACGGGAGCGCCCCGCTTCGTCTTCTGCGTCCGCTAAAACATCGGGAAATCAGGGCGTTGCGCAATTTCTTCCACGACGACACCGGTCTGGCATGCCTTTCGCATCGACTATGCGAGCGCTCGCACGCCGTTGCGGCGGATGGTTTCGCCATTCCGCCGCCTTCGGCGTGTTCGCGCGGGTCGATGTTCGGACGAAGAGTCGGCGAGCGGATTGCCTATACTGAAGCGCAAGGCGGTCCGCGCTTCATCGCAGGCGTCGACTCCAAACCTCTGGAGGAAGCAGTCATGGCCGTCATCAAAATCAGGGATCTCGCCGACAGCGTCGAGCTGGACAGGCAGGCAATGAACTCGATCGTCGGCGGCGCGCGCGACGGCGTGCGGCCGTCGTTCCGCATCCGGCCGGCGTCGAACACGAATCGGGTCGTCGATTATCCGGGTGTGCCGGTGAAGGACGTGCCGGTGGCGCAGCCCGGTCCGTTCACCACGAAAGTCGTCGTAAAGAAATAACGTCGGCGAGCGTGAGGGATTTCGTCCCTCGCTTCCTCAATGGCGCACCGGTACGCCGGTGCCCGTCCGTTCGCTGCCGATCGAAGCGCCAGCCGAAGTCCCGAGCGAACGCGCCGTGCGCCTGACCAGCGCCAGGCGCACGCGCTCGCGTGCTTCACCGTCGAAATCGCCGAGATAGCGCGTCTTGCCCGCGATCACCGCGCCGACCGGCAGGCCATCCAGATACAGCACACGATTGCCCGCGAGCGCCGGCACCTTTTCGCCGGGCAGGAGCGTGCCGACGAGATTGAGCGGATCGACCGCCGAGAGCGCGACGAACGCGCCGTCTTTCGGGCGCTTGCGCATGTCGCGCAAGAGCGGCACGGCTTCAGGCAGCGCGAACTGCTCGCCCGCGAGCCCCGCGACGAACCGCCCGCCGCGAATCTCGCCGCGCGCTTCCAGCCGGTGATACACACGCAGAAGCTCGCGCCACGGCGGCAGCCATTCGGCTTCGCGTTCCAGCAGACGCCAGAACACGACGCCATAGCGACGCAAGAGCGTCCGCGCGACGTGCTCGATGTCGCCCTCGTCCCGCTTGCCGTCGTGCTTCGCGCGGCGCAGGAGCGCCCAGCGTCCGGCGTCGTCCATTCCGCCGATGAACAGCCCGCCGCGCCGTGGACGGCGCGAGAACGCGTTGCGCTTCGCCGCCGGCGCGAGCAGCGCGCGCAGCCCCGCAAAGCTGTCCGCATTGACGAGCCCGAGGGAAACCAGTTCACCCAGCGCGTCCTCCAGCTCGGTGCGCAGGAGGCGCGCATCGGCGAGGAGTTCGTCGAAGAACATCGCGCCGTGCGCTTGTAGCGCCTCGAAGACCCGCTCGGCGCGCGATGAAAGCTGCGGCGCTTCGTCGGCCGCGATCAGTGCGTTCCACGCATCGAGATGACGCCGCGGCAAAAGGACGATCGGCGTGCCGCGCACCGGGCCGCCCGCCGCGCGCGCGCGTCCCGCCGGCCGCGTCCACACGAGCTTGCCCGCGCGGCAGAGCTCGTCGAGCCACATTCCGGAATAATCGGCGATACGCGCCGGCAGGATTTCGTCTTCCCATGCGACGGCCGGCGCCTCGAAACCTTCGAGCTGTTCGAGCACGGCGCCCAGCGCGTCGCGGCCCTCGCCGTGCGCGTCAGGCGCGACGCGCTGCCACTCGAACAGGAAGCGCATGAAGTCCTGCCGCTCGACCGGCTCGATCTCGCGACGCAGCCGCCGCACCGTGTAGCGATGAATCCGCGCGAGCAGATGCCGCTCGCACCATTCCTCGGTCTGCGCGCCGGGCGTGAAGCGTCCGCGCATCACATAGCCTTCGGCTTCGAGACGCGTCAGCGCGAGCGCGACCGCCGACGCGGGCAGCGCAAGCGGCCGCGCGATCTCCGGCACCGTTAGCGGCCCGAAGCCCGACAGGCGCGCGCGCACGATTTCGACGAGCGCGTCGTCGGGCGCCCATGCATCGTCGAAGCCGGGCAGCGGTTTGAGCGCCGGGTGCATCGGTGCGTGCTCGTACACCGCGCGCACGCACGCGAGCCGCTCGACGGGCGTCCACAGCGCGTCGTGTTCCGCGATCTGCAGGCGCGTCGCGCGGCCCGAACGTGCCAGCGCGTCGAGCCACTCGGACCATTGCGGGCTGCGCTGCGCCTCCGTCCCGGCGATGCAGGCGAGCGCCGTGAGCGCCTCGTGCATTTCGTCGGCGCTCGTGACCTCCGGCCAGGCTTCCTCACGCACGCTCGCGATCGCTTCGAGATCGAGCGCGCCCAAATCGTCCGCCGATTGCGGATCGGTCCAGCGTCGGGCGAGCACGGCCTGCGTGCGGCGCTCCTCGATCGGCGCGTCGTCGAGAAAGGCATACGGCCGCGCCGACAGGATCTCGGCCGCGAGCGGCGACGGCGCCGGCAGCTCGCGCGTGAAGAGCTGCACGGCGCCGGTTTCGATGCGCTTCAGGAGCGCGAGCCAGGCGTCGCTGTCCATCGCGTCGTGCAGGCAATCATCGATGGTCTGCTCGACGAGCGGATGCACCGGCACCTCGCGCTCGCCCGCGAGATTCTCCGCGCACGCGACCTGGTCGGGGAAAACCGCCGCGAGCAAATCCTCGCTCTTCATGCGCTGCAGTTGCGGCGCGACCTTGCGCCCGCCCGTATAGCGCGGCAGCGCGAGCGCGTTGGTCGCGTTCCAGCGCCAGCGCACGCCGAAAAGCGGCGCGTCGAGAAGCGCCTGAATCAATACGTGCTCCGCCGTCGCCGGTTTCAGATAGCGCCACACTTCATCGAGCGCGAAGCTGTGGCTGCCGGTCAGCGACAGGATGATCGCGTCCTCGGTCGCCGCCGCCTGCAGTTCGAAATTGAACGTGCGGCAGAAACGCTTGCGCAGCGCGAGCCCCCATGCGCGGTTCACGCGGCTGCCGAAGGGCGCGTGGATGACGAGCTGCGTGCCGCCGGATTCGTCGAAGAAGCGCTCCATGACGAGCGTGTCCTGCGTCGGCAGCACGCTGAGCGCGGCGCGCGAGCGGGCGAGATACTCGACGATCTGCCGCGCCGGTTCGATGCCGATGCCAGTCTCGTCCGCCAGCCGCGCGAGCGTCGCTTCGACGCTTCCCTGCGCGAGCCGCGCATCGATCCCGGCGCGCAGCCGGGCGATCGCATGCGAGAGCTCGTCGCTGCGGCCGGGCGCCTCGCCGAGCCAGAACGGAATGTTGGGCGGCTGGCCGTTCGCGTTCTCGACGCGCACGCGCCCGCCCTCCACGCGCACGATCCGGTACGACGTATTGCCGAGCTGGAAGATATCGCCGGCCAGGCTCTCGACCGCGAAGTCCTCGTTGACCGTTCCGATCTGCAGGCCTTGAGGCTCGAGGATCACGGCGAAATCGGCGTTGTCGGGAATCGCGCCGCCCGAGGTGACGGCGGTGAGCTTGCTGCCGCGCCGGCCGCGCAGCGTACGGTTCACGGCGTCGCGGTGCAGATAGGCCGCGCGCACGCCCTGCCGGCCCGTATAACCTTCCGCGAGCGTGCGCAGCACGGCGTCGTAATGCTCGCGATCGAGCGTCGCATACGGATACGCGCGCGTGATGCGCTCGAAGAGCGCGTCCTCGCCCCACTCGCGGCACGACACTTCGGCGGTGACCTGCTGCGCGAGCACGTCGAGCGGGGCGCGCGGAATCGACAGCGCATCGAGTTCCCCGCGCCGCACGCAATCGAGCAAGGCGGCACATTCGATCAGATCGTCGCGCGAGGTCGGAAAAAGCCGCCCTTTCGGCACGCCGCCCACGTGATGCCCCGAGCGCCCGACGCGCTGCAGGAACGCGCCGATCGAACCGGGCGAACCGATCTGGCAGACGAGATCGACATCGCCGATATCGATGCCCAGCTCGAGCGAAGCCGTGGCGATCAGCACGCGCAATTCCCCGCGTTTGAGCCGCTGCTCCGCCTCCAGCCGGTGCTCGCGCGCGAGGCTGCCGTGATGCGCCGCGACCGCCTCCTTGCCGAGGCGCTCGGTCAGATGGCGCGCGGCGCGCTCCGCCATGCGCCGCGTATTGACGAAGATCAGCGTCGTGCGATGCTGCGCGGAAAGCTCGGCGAGGCGGTCGTAAACGCGCTCCCACACGTCGTTCGACATGATCGCATCGAGCGGCATCGGCGGAATTTCGAGCGCGAGATCGCGCGCGCGGACATGACCGACATCGACGATCTCGCACGGCTCGTTTTCTCCGACGAGAAACTTCGCGACGCGCTCGATCGGCTTTTGCGTCGCCGAGAGGCCGATGCGCACCGGCCGCCGGCCGCCCGCTTCCTCGCACAGCGCGTCGAGCCGCGCCAGCGAAAGGCTCAGGTGCGAGCCGCGCTTGCTGCCCGCCACCGCGTGAATTTCGTCGACGATCACCGTGCGCGTGCTTGCCAGCATCGCGCGCCCCGAGTCCGACGACAGCAGCACGTAGAGCGACTCCGGCGTCGTCACGAGGATGTGCGGCGGGCGCTTCTTCACCGCGTTGCGTTCCTGCTGCGTGGTGTCGCCGGTGCGCACGGCGGCGCGGATTTCGGGCGCCGCCGCGCCGGAGTCGCTCAAGGCCTGCGCGATGCCCGCGAGCGGCTCCTCGAGATTCACGCGGATGTCGTTGGACAGGGCCTTCAGCGGCGACACATAGACGACGCGCGTCTCGTCAGGCAGCGTGCCGCCCGCCGCGATGCCGTCGCGCACGAGCTCGTCGAGCGCGGCGAGGAACGCCGTTAGCGTCTTGCCCGAGCCCGTGGGCGCGGCGACCAGCGTCGAGCGGCGGGCATGCACGAGCGGCCACGCGCGCGCCTGCGCCGCCGTCGGCGCGGGAAAGCGCGAGCGGAACCAGTCGGCGACGGCCGGATGAAAGCCTTGCAGGGCGTCATCCGCGGGGCGGGGTTTTCGGGGCATTCGACTATTCTAGGGGCGGTTTGGGAATGACGTGGCCCATGCACGCGCAGCGGAACGGACGCGCCGGGGTGTCAGAGGAATATGCATGCGCGCGTCCGGAAGACAAGGCCCGGCACACGGCGCGATGGATTGACGCGCCCGCCTGTCCGATCGCCCAGACCCATTTATGATGTTCCGCTGTGCCCGCCCGTTAAAACCGCGCCACAAACACGCGGGATCATGGAAAGCAACGCGCGCGGGACCCCATCTTGCGCGAGCCGCACGAACGACGTTCAACCCATCATCTCACTTGCCAAGGAGAAGCAATTGAACGACGACGTCACTGGCACGTCCGTCACCGAGACGCCTCTCGCCCCCGATCTCCTCGCGAAAATCGACGCGTACTGGCGGGCCTGCAACTATCTCTCGGTCGGCATGATCTACCTGCGCGCGAATCCGCTCCTGCGCGAGCCGCTCGAGCCCGAGCACATCAAGCGGCGCCTGCTCGGCCACTGGGGCTCCGACCCCGGCCAGTCGTTCGTGTGGGTGCACCTGAACCGCCTCATCAAGCGCGACGACCTCGACGTCCTGTTCGTCTCCGGGCCGGGCCACGGCGCGCCCGCGACGCTCTCCAACTCTTACCTCGAAGGCCATTACTCGGAAATTTATCCCGACCGCAGCGCCGACGAGCGCGGCATGCTCAGGCTGTTTCGCGCGTTCTCGTCGCCGGGCGGCATCGGCTCGCACTGCACGCCGGAGACGCCGGGCTCGATTCACGAAGGCGGAGAGCTCGGCTATAGCCTCTCGCATGCGTTCGGCGCGGCATTCGACAACCCGGATCTGATCGTCGCGGCGGTGGTCGGCGACGGCGAAGCCGAAACCGGCCCGCTCGCCACGTCGTGGCACTCGAACAAGTTCCTCAATCCCGCGACCGACGGCGCGGTGCTGCCGATTCTCCATCTGAACGGCTACAAGATCGCCAATCCGACGATCCTCGCGCGCATTCCGCACGACGAACTCGAGGCGCTCTTCAAGGGCTATGGCTATGAGCCGCATTTCGTCGAGGGCGACGAGCCCGAGCCGATGCATCAGCGCATGGCCGCGACGCTCGAACGCTGCATCGCCGATATCCGCGCGATCCAGGCGAACGCGCGCGCGAACCCGGAGAACGTCACGCGCCCGCGCTGGCCGATGATCGTCCTGCGCACGCCCAAGGGCTGGACCGGGCCGAAGGAAGTGGACGGTCACAAGGTCGAGAACTTCTGGCGCTCGCATCAGGTGCCGATTGCCGATCCCGCGACGAATCGCAGGAACCTCGCATTGCTCGAGCAATGGATGCGCAGCTACAAGCCCGAGGAGCTTTTCGACGAGGACGGCCGCCTGATCGAATCGCTGCGCGAGCTCGCGCCGCAGGGCACGCGACGCATCAGCGCGAATCCGCACGCGAACGGCGGCCTGCTGCGCCAGTCGCTCGATCTGCCCGACATCCGCGACTACGCGTTCGAGTTCAAGCGCGCGGCGAACGTCTATCACTCGCCGACGGTCGTGCTCGCCACGTTCCTGCGCGACGTGATCCGCCGCAACATGACGAGCTTCCGGCTCTTCGGCCCGGACGAAACCGCGAGCAACAAGCTCGACGGCGTGTACGAAGCGTCGGGCAAGCGCTGGCTCGCGCAGACGCTCCCCGAAGACGCCGACGGCGGCGCGCTCTCCATCGACGGCCGCGTGATGGAGATGCTCTCCGAGCACACGCTCGAAGGCTGGTTCGAAGGCTACGTGCTGACCGGACGACACGGCCTCTTCGCCACCTACGAGGCGTTCGTGCACGTGATCGACTCGATGTTCAACCAGCACGCGAAGTGGCTCGAAAAAGCGAAGAACGAGCTCGACTGGCGGCGGCCGGTGCCGTCGATCAATCTGCTCATCACCTCGCTCGTGTGGCGGCAGGATCACAACGGCTTCACGCATCAGGACCCGGGTTTTCTCGATGTGGTCACGAACAAGAGCCCGGGCGTCGTGCGCATCTATCTGCCGCCCGATGCGAACTGCCTCCTGAGCGTCGCGGACCACTGCCTGCGCACGCACGATTACGTGAACGTGATGGTCGCGGACAAGCAGCCGCATTTGCAGTACCTGAGCATGCAGGACGCCATCGTGCATTGCGCGAAGGGCATCGGCATCTGGGACTGGGCTTCGACCGATCAGGGCGAGGAACCCGATGTCGTGATCGCCTGCGCGGGCGACATCGCGACGATGGAAGCGCTCGCCGCCGTCGAGATTCTCAAGGCAAGCTGCTCCGACCTGAAGATCCGCTTCATCAACGTGGTCGATCTTTTCAGGCTCATGCCGGACACCGATCATCCGCACGGCCTCTCCGATCGCGATTTCGATTCGATCTTCACGCGCGACAAGCCCGTCATCTTCAACTTCCATTCGTACGCGTCGCTCGTGCACAAGCTCACGTACAACCGCACGAATCACGCGAACATGCACGTGCATGGGTACCGCGAGCGCGGCAACATCAACACGCCGTTCGAACTCGCGATCATCAACGGCGTGGACCGCTATACGCTTGCCATCGACGTGATCGACCGCGTGCCGCGCATCGCGGGCAGCGGCGCGCATACGAAGGAATGGCTCAAGAATCAGATCATCGAGAGCGTGCGGTATGCGCACGAGGAAGGCATCGACCGCGACGAGATCCGCGAGTGGACCTGGAAGGGTTGATGCCGTGAACGAAGGCATTCTGGTGTTGAACAGCGGCTCGTCGTCGCTGAAATTCGGCGTCTTCACGACGCGCGACGGCGACGAGCACGCGTGGCTCTCGGGCAGCGCGAAAGGCATCGGGCGCGACAGCGGCTCGTGGTCCATGAAATCGTCCGACGGGCGCATCGACGTCGCGCAGGATCATCTGATGGAGACGCAGCACGATGCGTTGAAGCGCGTCGCCGATGCGCTTCGCGAGCACCTGGGCGCGCCGCTCGCCGCGGTCGGGCATCGCGTCGTGCATGGCGGGCCGCGCTTGCGCGAGCATTGCGAGATCACGGATGCGGTCAAGCAGATCCTGCACGAGGCGGTGCCGTTCGCGCCCTTGCATCTGCCGCCGTCGCTCGCGCTGATCGACGAGGCACAGCGCATCTTTTCGGATGCGCCGCATTTCGCGTGCTTCGACACCGCGTTCCATCGCACGCTGCCCGAGCGCGCGACGCGCTTCGCGTTGCCGGGCGAGTATGCGGCGCGCGGCGTCGTGCGCTACGGGTTTCACGGGCTGTCGTACGAGTCCATCGTGAACGTGCTCGGTGCGGATCTGCCTTCGCGCACGGTGATCGCGCATCTGGGCAGCGGCGCGAGCCTTTGCGCGCTGAAGGACGGCCACTCGGTCGACACCTCGATGGGCATGACGCCGGCCGGCGGCATCCCGATGGCCACGCGCAGCGGCGATCTCGATCCGGGCGTGCTGGTCCATTTGCTGCGTCACGCCGCGCTCGATGCCGATGCGCTCGAAACGCTCGTCAACCGGCAAGGCGGATTGAAGGCGCTGTCGAACTCCGACGACGACATGCAGCCGCTGCTCGAGCGCCGCGATCGGGGCGACGCGGACGCGACGCTCGCCGTCGACGTATTCTGCACGGCGATCCGCAAGACGATCGGCGCTTATGCGGCGCTGCTCGGCGGCATCGATCTGATCGTGTTCAGCGGCGGGATCGGGGAGCACAGCGACGCGATCCGCTCGCAGGTACTCGATGGGCTTGCGTTCCTTGGAGCGCCGCATCGTGTCGTGGCGACGGAAGAGGAACGGCAGATCGCGCGGCATTGCAGGCGGCTGCTCGCGGCCTGATGGCATTTTGCATTCAGCGTGCGAAATGCCGTCTGGTCGAATGCATGCAAAACGCCAGACGCAAAATGCAAGAAAAAGCGCCCGGGGAAGTGATTCGCAGGGCGCTTTCGTGTTCAAGGTTTCGTGGAACTCAAGCCTTGTGCTCGGAGTGATCCCGCTGCCGGAGCGACTGCGGCAAACCGATCAGCAGCAACAGCGCGCAGAGCACGCTCATCGCGCCGATCGCGTACAGCGCAGGCGTGGTGCTGCCCATCGTGTCGCGGATGCGGCCCACCATCACCGGGCTCACGATGCCGCCCAACTGCCCCAGCGTATTGATCAGCGCGATGCCGCCTGCCGCGCCCGCGCCGGTCAAGAGCTTCGGCGGAAGCGCCCAGAACGCCGGGATCGAAGCGATCACACCCGCGCCCATCACGCCGAGCGCGGCGATGAGCAGCGTCGTCTGCCTGTCGAAGATGCCCGCCGCGAAGAAGCCCACCGCCGCCATCACGAGCAGTATCGCGACGAACTTGCGGCGCTCGCCCGAACGATCCGACATGCGGCCGACCACCACCATGCAGATCGCGCCGCAGATGTACGGCACGGCCGTCAGGAGACCGATGATCGTCGGGTTCTGCGTGCCTGCCGCGCGGATCAGGTGCGGCGCCCAGAAGTTGAGGCCGTAGGAAGCGATCTGAATCAGGAAATAGATGAAGCCGAGCATCAGGAAGCCGGGCGTCCTGATCGCGCCGAACAGCGAATGGCCGGTGTCGGTATGCTGGCTTTGCGTCGAGATCTGGCTTTTCAGGTAGGCCTTCTCGGCGTTCGTGAGCCACGCGGCGTCATCGATGCGATCCTTCAAAACCTTCAGCACGAGAATCCCGAGCAGCACGCAGGGCAGGCCGCCGAGCAGGAACAGCCAGTGCCAGCCGGGAATGCCGAACACGCCGTTCATGTGGCCGAGCACGAGACCCGAAAGCGGCGCGCCGAACAGACCGGAGAATGCCGATGCGAGAAACAGCAGCGAAGTAATGCGCCCGCGATAGCTCGCCGGAAACCACAGCGTCAGGTAGTAGAGCACGCCGGGCGCAAAGCCCGCTTCCATCGCGCCGATGACGAAGCGCAGCCCGTAGAACTGCCACTCCGTCTGCACGAAGACCATGAGCGCCGTCGCGATGCCCCACGAAATCATGATGCGCGCGATCCAGCGGCGCGCGCCGACCTTGTAGAGCAGCAGGTTGCTCGGCACTTCGAAGAGCACATAGCCGATCACGAAGAGACTCGCGCCGAGGCCGTAGGCCGTATCGGAAAAGCCGAGAGAGCTTTGCAGCTGGAACTTCGCGAAGCTGATGTTGATGCGGTCGAAGAACGCGAAGAGATAGCACAGCATGATGAGCGGCATCAGCCGCCATGCCACCTTGCGGATGATGTCCGCGGTATTTTCCAGAGTCTGCGGCTTGGCCGCAGCGCCTACGCTCAGATCGCTCATGTTTGTCTCCAATGTTGTTTTGGTCTTTTGATTCAGATGGCTTGCACGTACTCGGGAACCGCATGCAGATCGCAGTTGCGCCCAGCCTTCGCGACCTGTCCGGACACCTCATGCCCGACGAGCGCCGGCAGCGTGCGCGACAGCGCGATCAGCTTCGGCAGATCGACGCCCGTGGGAATGCCCATCTCGGCGCACATGTTCACGAGGTCTTCGGTGCAGATGTTTCCCGATGCGCCCGGCGCGAACGGGCAGCCGCCGAGCCCGCCCAGCGCGGCGTCGAAACGGCGCGCGCCCGTGTCGTATGCGGCGAGCACGTTGGCGAGGCCCAGGCCGCGCGTGTTGTGGAAGTGCAGCGTCAGGTCGGCGGCGGGCACGTGTTCGAGCACGCGCGCCACGAGCCGCGCGACCTGGCGCGGATTGGCCATGCCGGTGGTATCCGCGAGCGTGATGCCGGCAATGCCCAGCTCGCGATACGTCCGCGCGATCGACACGACGCGGTCCTCGTCGATGCGTCCTTCGAACGGGCAGCCGAAAGCGGTCGCGACCGTGGCGTTCAGCGAGACCCTGGAAGAAGCGCCCTGAACGAGCCGCACGATATCGCCGAAACCCGCCAGCGACGACTCGCAGCTCATGCGCATGTTCGCGCGGTTGTGCGTCTGGCTCGCGGACATCACGAGGTTCAGCTCGTCGGCATGCGCGGCGAGCGCGCGTTCCGCGCCCTTCACGTTCGGCACGAGTGCGACGTAGATCACGCCCGGCTCGCGCCTGATGCCGTTGAACACCGCCTCGCCGTCGCGCAGCGCCGGAATCGCTTTCGGCGACACGAACGAGCCCGCCTCGATGCGCGTGAACCCGCACGCCGAGAGACCATCGATCAGCGCGATCTTGTCCTTGGTTTCGACCCACTGCCTTTCGATCTGCAGGCCGTCGCGCGGCGCGACTTCCTGAACGATCAGCGGTTCTTTGTATTCAAAATTCATTGCACCGCTCCTTCGGCACGCAGCCGCGCCACTTCGCTGGCTTCGAAACCGAGCGATTCGAGAACCGATTGCGTGTGTTCGCCGAGCGCCGGCCCTTGCCAGCGCACTTCGCCTGGCGTGTCGGAGAGCTTCGGCACGATGCCCGGCATCCGCACCGACGCGCCGCCCGGCAAGTCCGCCTGCAGCAGCATGCCGCGCGCTTGATAGTGCGCATCGTTCACGATGTCCGCGACCGAATAGATGCGGCCCGCCGGCACTTCCTCGCGTTCGAGCGTGGCGAGCACGTCATCCATTGCGTGATGCGAGGTCCACGCGGTGATCGCTTCATCGAGCATCGCGCTCTGCTTCACGCGACCGTCGTTGTGGGCAAGCGCGGGATCGTCCGCCAGATCCGGTCGGCCGATCACGTTCATCAGGCGCCTGTAGATCGGATCGCTGTTGCCCGCGATCACGACGAAGCCGCCGTCCTCCGTGCGATACGTGTTCGACGGCGCGATGCCAGGCAGCGCCCCGCCGCTGCGCTCGCGCACGTGGCCGAGCAGGTCGTATTCGGGGACGAGACTTTCCATCAGATTGAAGACGCTTTCGACGAGCGACACGTCAACCACTTGTCCGTCGCCCTGCCCTGTCTTCACGCGCAGCACCGACATCAGCGCGCCGATCACGCCGTGCAGCGAAGCCAGCGAGTCGCCGAGACTCACGCCGACGCGCGCGGGCAGGCCGTCGGCGTCACCGGTCGTGTAGCGGATGCCGCCCATCGCCTCGCCGATCGCGCCGAAGCCCGGACGATCGCGGTACGGGCCCGTCTGGCCGTAGCCGGAGATGCGGACCATCGTGAGCCTGGGGTTGATTTCGTGCAGGACGTCCCAGCCGAGGCCGAGCTTTTCGAGCGCGCCGGGGCGCATGTTTTCGATGACGATGTCCGCGTCCCGGGCGAGGCACTTGATGACGTCCGCGCCTTCCGGCGACTTGAGGTTCACGCAAACCGACTTCTTGTTGCGCGATTGCAGATACCACCAGAGCGACGTGCCCTCGTGGAGCTTGCGCCATTTGCGCAGGGGATCGCCGCCATTGGGCGTCTCGATCTTGATGACTTCCGCGCCGAACTCGGCCAACATGCGCGCCGCGAAAGGCGCGGCGATGAGGGTGCCGATCTCGATGACCCGGATGCCTTGAAGAGGTCCGCTCATGCTGCTCGTCTCCTGGAATTTGTATGTGGAGGCAAGCTTATTGGCGAACGCTCCCCTGCGTCCAACCGCATTTCGGCAAGGACCGTTCGCCAAACGCGAACGCTCGCTGGCTTTCTGAAGGCTAGGCGTGCGCGCCCGCCGCCTCGACCGAGCGCAGGTGATCGAACAGCAGGCGGCTCACGGGCGACAACGCTTCTGAGTCGCGCACGACGATGACGAGACTGCGCGCCGCCCAGTCCTCATCGAGCGCGACGGCGGCGAGTCCGAGCGGGCGGCCCATCGCCTCGAATACCTGCAGCGGCAGCACGCCGACGCCCATGCCCGCCTGAACCATGCGGCACACCGCATCGAAGCCGGGCACATGGATGCGCAGCCGCAGTGCGCGGCCCGCCTGGCGCGCGGCCAGATGCGTGCGCATGTTGATGGAGCTCGCCGAATGCAGGCCGATGTGATCGAAATCGAGCGTGTCCGCGAAGGCCACGCTGTCTCGCCGCGTGAGCGGATGTTCGCGCGGCGTCACGACGACGAGCCGGTCGTGCCGGTAATGCGCGGTTTCGAGGCCGCGCGTGTCGGCGTCGCCGGAGCAGATGCCGAGATCGACGAGACTGTCCGCCACGCCCTCGACGATGCCGCCGCTCGGCCGCTCCTCCAGATCGATCTTGATCTGGTCATGCATCGAGAGAAACGCGCGCAGGTCTTCCGGCAGGAATTCGACGATCGCGGAGAGGTTGGCCATCATCCGCACATAGCCGCGCACGCCGCTCGCGTGCTCCGCCAGCTCGATGCCGATGTTCTCGACATCGCGTAGCACGCGCCGCGCGTGATGCAGCAGCGTTTCGCCGGCGGGCGTCAGCTCCATGCCGCGCGCCTTGCGCTCGAAGAGCACGGCGCCGACCGCCTGCTCCAGTTCGAGCAGCCGCTTGCTCGCCGCCGACACCGCGATCGCCTCGCGCTCCGCCGCCCGCGTGAGCGTGCCTTCCTCGAACACGGCGAGGAAAAGCTGCAGAGTCGTGAGGTCGAGGCGCCGGAGCAGGTTCTTGATGGTCATCGTCGGAGGAGGCGCGCTCAGCGTGCGTACTTGAACGTGCCCTGCGCGCTCGCGATCATCACGCGATCGTCGACCCACGCCTCGCCGCGCGCGAAGTACACCGAGCGGCCCTGGCGCTCGAGAAAGCCCTTCGCGACGACCTTGTCGCCGATGCCGCGGTCGAGATAGTTCACGGTGAGCGAGAGCGTGAAGCCGTGCACCGGCGTCGCGCCCGTGGTGAAGAGCCCCGCGTAGCCGCAGGCCGCGTCGAGCAGCGTGGCGATCGCGCCGCCTTGCAGGATGCGCTGCCGGTTCAGATGCCCCGCGTGGATCGGCATGGTGAACTCGGCGTAGCCCGCGCGCCATTCGGTGAATGTCGCGCCGAGCGCTTCGAGAAACGGATTGTCCAGATCCAGGTTCGCCACTTTTGCTCCCTTTATGCCGGCATTGCGTGCGATTGTGCCATCGGCGGGCACGGGTTGCCGCAGGGAGCGAAGACGCGCGAGACCTCATGAGGCGCAAAAACCCGCGCATGGCGGGTTTCGATTGCCTGACGGCCGGATCAATAATCGCACAGGAAAATCTGCAATTTACAAAGACCGGTACCGTCCGATACCGCACACACAAAGACGCGGTGCCGGCAAATACAACCGGCACTCCGCGTTTCATGAAATGTCATCATGAAACGCTTATCAGCCTCCTTCGCACGTATTTATCTACGGGTGACAAACCGTGTCACGCGTGCAACACGCTGATTTAACGCAATTAGTTATATCCGCGGATCACGCAGGATTTTTGTTCGTCCTCGGATTTCTCGCTCGCGAAACGTCCGCAAATCTCGGCGACATAATGGGGCGCCGCCGATACCTGGCTGGAACGGTGCGAGACCGGGACGCTCGTATCCGGAGGGAACTCGCCGTCCTCGATCCAGGCGTAGAAATGCGCGCTCGTATTGGCTTCCATGTTTTCTCTCCTATCGGCTAAAGCGCGAAAAGCGTTTGATGGTTCCAGAATGCGCTTCTTAATACCCGCTGGCCCTAGTGGATTTCATTAATGGACGCAGCCGGAAAGTGCGACGATAATATTCAGAATGCCCGCTCGAAGCACAAGCTGGTTCGACTTGAATCTGCTCACTTATTTCCGTAGCGAAAAAAATGCCCGGCGCAAGACCGGGGTGACTTAAATCATCGATTATGGAAAGCAGGCGTTTCCAGTCATCTATCAGTTATACGACATTCTTTTCCACGATCGGCCGGCCTTCCAGCACACGCGTCCAGTCGAGCGGCGATAAATCGAGCGTCTCGTAACGCCCGTGCAGAATCAGTTCGCTCACGCCGCGCCCCGTCGCCGGGCCCTGCTGCAATCCGTGGCCGCTGAAACCGTTGGCGAAGATGCAATTCTCCACGTCCGGGTGGCGGCCGATGATCGCGTTCTGGTCGAGCACGTTGTATTCGTAGTAGCCGGACCAGCTGCGCTCCACGCGCAGCGCCTCGAACTGCGGCACGCGATGCGCGAGCGTCGGCCAGATCACGTCGTCGAAGAGCGCGTGATCGACTTCGTCGAGCGGCAGGTCGTCGGGATCGTCATCCGCGGCGGGCGATGTGCCGCAGATATACGTGCGCCCTTCGGGACGGAAATAGACGCCGCTCGGATCGATCAGCAGCGGACAGCGTTCGAGCTTCGCCGGCGACGACACGTTGAAGATGCTGCGGCGCCGCGCATGCACGGGGAGATCGATGCCGAGCATGGACGCGATCGGGCGCGACCATGCGCCCGCCGCATTCACGACGACATCGCTCGCCCAGGTTTCACCGTTGGCCCCGTGCACGGCGCGCGCGCGGCGCCCGTCGCGTTCGATGCCCACGACCTCCGTCGCCACATAGCGCGCCCCGAGCGATTGCGCCTTGCGACGCAGCGCCTGCACGAGGCCGTAGCCGTCGAACCAGCCTTCGCCGCTTTCGCCGAATGCGCCGGCCGCGAGATCTTCCGTGTTGAGCCAGGGAAAACGCGCTTGCAGCTGCGCGGCATCGAAAAGGCTGATGTCCGCGCCGAGCTCGCGTTGCAGGGCGTGATTCTCGCGCAACGTCGCTTCGCCCCGTTCGGTCGCGAGAAAGAGATAACCGCCCTCATGCAGATCGATCGACGGACGCTCGCCGTTCACCTCCAGCCGCTCGCCGATCGAGCGCAGGAACTCGATGCCGAAGAGCGACATGCGCACCGACAGCGGCGTCGAGAACTGCTGCCGGATCGACGCCGCCGACAACGCCGACGACGAGCGCGCGTAAGTCGGATCGCGCTCGATCACCGTCACCTGCACCGTCGGATCCGACGCACGCAGAAAATACGCGACCGAGCTGCCGATCACGCCGCCACCCACGATCACCACTTGAGAAACCACGCCGCCCCCGCTTTGTGTGCGATGCTCAGCCCAGATTGAAGTCGATGCCCTGCGCGAGCGGCAGCGCCGACGAGTAGTTGATCGTGTTGGTCGCGCGGCGCATGTAGGCCTTCCACGCGTCCGAGCCCGATTCGCGCCCGCCACCGGTTTCCTTCTCGCCGCCGAACGCGCCGCCGATCTCCGCGCCGCTCGGCCCGATGTTCACGTTGGCGATGCCGCAATCGCTGCCCGACGCGGACAGGAAGCGCTCGGCCTCGCGCAAGTCGGTCGTGAACGCGCACGACGACAGGCCGTGCGCGGCGGCGTTGTTCGCGGCGATGGCTTCGTCGAAGTCGGAATAGCGCATCACGTAGAGAATCGGCGCGAAGGTTTCCTTCAGGACCACTTCCGTTTGCGAGGGCATTTCCACGAGCGCCGGACGCACGTAGTAGCCGTTCTCGTGGCCCTTCACGGCGACGCGCTCGCCGCCGAAGATCGTGCCGCCCTCGCCCTTCGCCTGCTCGAGCGCGTCCTGCATGCGCGCGAACGCCTGCGCGTCGATGAGCGGGCCCATCAGTACGCCCGGCTCCAGCGGATTGCCGACGGGCACTTTCGCGTAGAGCGCCTTCAGGCGCGCGACGATGTCGTCATAGATGCTTTCGTGCACGAACAGACGCCGCAGCGACGTGCAGCGCTGACCCGCCGTGCCGACCGCCGAGAACAGGATGCCGCGCAGCGCGAGATCGCGGTTGGCCGTCTGCGAGACGATGCCCGCGTTGTTGCCGCCCAGCTCGAGAATCGAGCGGCCGAAACGCTCCGCCACCGCGACGCCCACCTTGCGGCCCATTTCCGTGCTGCCGGTCGCGCTCACGATGTCCGAGCGCTTGTCCGCGACGAGCGCCGTGCCGAGCTCGCGCCCGCCGATGATCACCGAAGCGAGCCCCGCGGGCGCCGCGCCGAACTCGTCGATGGCATCGCGCAGGATGCGGTCGACGGCGAGCGCGGTGAGGGGCGTCTTCTCCGACGGCTTCCACACGACCGCGTTGCCGCACACGAGCGCGAGCGCCGCGTTCCACGACCACACCGCGACCGGGAAGTTGAACGCCGAAATGATCGTGCACACGCCGAACGGATGCCAGGTCTCCGCCATGCGATGCCCCGGCCGCTCGGACGCGATCGTGAGACCGTACAACTGACGCGAAAGGCCGACGGCAAAATCGCAGATGTCGATCATCTCCTGTACTTCGCCCAAGCCTTCCTGCAGGATCTTGCCCGCTTCGAGCGATACCAGGCGCCCGAGCGCCTCCTTCTTCTCGCGCAGGCGGTTGCCGAGCAGCCGCACCAGCTCGCCGCGGCGCGGCGCGGGCACGTTGCGCCACGCGGCGAATGCGGTGCGCGCGGCGCCGAGCGCGGCGTCGACGTCGGCGGCGGTGTTCTGCTTCACACGGCCGATGACCTCGCCCGTGATCGGAGAAGTGACGGCCAGATCGCCGTCGGCGACGAGGCTCGCGATGCCAAGGTCGGAAAGAATCGATTGTGCGTCCACGATGAAGTCCTTTCGAAACGGGTTCGTTCGGCGGATCGTCTCGCGAATCGGTCGCGAGGCGATGGTGTGTCGTATTCTTGGTTTCTGATCGGAAACTTGATTAACTTCGGAAACTATACGCGCTGCCGCCGCCCCTCACAACAGCGGACAATATTGGGGTTGTCACCAATGCGCCCGGCCTTGCGCCGCAGTAGATTCGGCTTGTTTTCGGCAGTGCCGCCGGGCGCGCCGCGCGCTGCCGCGATGTTATGATCGGAAACAAAACGCGCCGCGTCTTCCCTACGTTCATCGATCTCTCCATGTCCAGCCTCAGCACGAAAAACTCGGCGGAACAATCCGCGGCCGATCTCGGACGACGGGTGAAGCGCGCGCGGCTCGCGCAGGACCTGACGCTCGAGACGGCGAGCCGCCTGTGCGGCGTGTCGCGTTCGGCGCTGTCGAAGATCGAGAACGGGCTGATGTCGCCGACCTTCGACGTGCTGCAGAAAATCGTGCGCGGCTTGCAGATCGATCTCGCCGAGCTCTTCGGGACGGCGCCGGCGCCCAGCGCGAGCGGACGGCGCGCTCTCACGCGCAAGGACGAGGGACAGCGCCACGCCTATCGCGGCTATCAGATGGAGCTGCTCGCCACCGAACTCGCGCACAAGGCCATGCTGCCGTTTCGCATCCGCATTTCGGCGCACACGCTCGACGCGTTCGACGACTGGGGCCGTCACGAAGGCGAGGAATTTCTTTACGTGATCAGCGGCAGCGTGTGCCTCTATTCGGAACTCTACGCGCCGACGCATCTGAATGCCGGCGACAGCATCTACTTCGACAGCCGCACCGGCCACGCGGCCATTTCGACGAGCGAGGAAGACGCCGAAGTGCTGTGGATGGCCACGGGCGGCGGCGTGCCGACGGCGGTGGACGCCGTCGATGCGCAATGACGATCCCTATCGCAGGGAGAGACGCACCGGCATCTCGCTCGGCACTGCCGTGAACGCGCAGACCTCGTGGATCCTGGCCGGATCGACCGCGAGTTGCGCCCTGAAGTTCGCCGCCAGCATCGACAGGACGAGGCGCATTTCCACCGCCGCCAGATGCCGCCCCGGACACACGCGCGGCCCCGCGCCGAACTGCAGGTAGGCGCGCTGCTCGTGCGCGCCGCGGTGCGCCGGGCATTCGGGCGGTGCGCCTCCCGGCGATGCATCCTGCACGTGCCGATGCTCGTGCAGCCAGCGATCGGGATCGAAACGCCCGGGATTCCCGAAATTGCGCGGGTCCATCATCGCGGGACGATGCAGCAGGAACATCTTCGTGCCCGCGGGCAGGCGCACGCCCTGCAGCCTCACTTCCTCGAGCGGCTCGAACGAAAGATACGGCGCGACGGGATGCAAACGGCTCGCTTCCGTGCACAGCGCCTCGCACAGGTCGAGCTCGCGCATCGCGCCGTAGCCCGGGCACACGGCGGCATCGCCGAGCACGCGGCGCGCGTGCGCCGCGACGCGCGTCTGCAAGGCATCGTCGGCGCCGAGAAAGAGCAGCGCCCACGCGATCGACGTCGCCGTCGTCTCCTCGCCCGCGACGAGCATGGTCAGTACGTTGGCGGCGACTTCGTCGTCGGTGATGCCGGAGCCCGGCTCGTCGCGCAGTGCGAGCATCGCTTCGAGCAGATTGCGGGGTTCGCGGGGCGTCTGCGCGAGCAAGCTTTCACACGCTTCCACCGACGCCTCCTCGCGCATCCGGGCGCGCGTGCGCGCCATCAGTTCGCGGATATGGCGGTGCACGTCGATCATCGCGTCGTCGAATTTGCGGTCGCGCGGAAGCTTCACGTAGTGCCAGTACGCGACGGGCGAGTTCACGCGCGCCATCAGCATCGGCAGCAGCATCGCCAGCTGCTCCTGGATCAGCACGTGCTCGTTTTCCAGCGTGTTCGGATCCTCGCCGAACGCGAGCGCGCTCGTCACGTCGACGGTGAAGCGCTTCAGATCCTCCATCATGTCCACGACGCGCCCGGCGCGCGCGGCGGCTTCCCAGCGGCGCCGCAGCCGCTCGGTGATCGCGGCGAGCGTCGGATAGAACGCCTTGATGTGAGGAATCGACAGCGCCTGCATCACGAGCCGCCGCTGCGGCTCCCACGCCTCGCCCTCGATCGAGAACAGGCCATTGCAGCCGAACTCCTTCAGGATTCTTTCGATAGGCGCGTAGCGGCGATAGCGATGCGGCCGCTCGCGCATCACGGCGTGCGACAGTTCGATGTCGCTCCAGACCGTGACGGGCGTCGTCCCGAAGCGGAAGACGTACGGCGTGCCCAGTTCGGCGGCCCAGCGTTCGAGCGTCAGATGATGTGTGGCGGGCGGCAATTGATGCAGGTTGCCGAGCAACGGCAAGCCGCGCGGCGATGGCAAATCACCGACTTCGCGCACGGACGCGCTGACGGACGCTGCGTTCATGATCGGCCTCGCGAGGGCGTGATCTGTGCAGGATAGTGCAGGAGCGGCGGATGAGGCGTTCTTTTGCCCGTCGGCCTTACCTGTCAGGCGTGGTCACTCCCGCAGAATGTCTGCAGGACGCCCGAACACTCATTCGAACGGATAGCACTGTCGCGAATGAAGCACATTGAGCACTTCGATGGAATCCGTTGTTACTGCATACACCACGATGTAATTGGGATGCACAACAATTTCACGAGTGCCCGGGATACGACCATTGCGATAGAGATATGGCGCGATGGCCGCAGACTGTGGTGCTGATTCGATCACCTCTTTGACTGCGCGGGCGGCAGCGGGACTTCGTTCTGCGATGTACCGGATAATCTCCAGAAGGTCGAGGCGCGCGGTTTGGGTCCAGACAACGTGTAGCGTCAAGCGGCCCTCGATTTGCGACGTTTTTCCGCTTCCGCGATGATTTCTTCCATTTCCGCCATGACTTCGTCATGCGGAATCCGCGGCCGCGTATCGGCCATGGAGCGCCGCACCTTCTCGCGAAACCACTTGTCATAGGCTTCCGCTTCTTCGACGGTGGCGAACTCGGACACGATGGGGTCGAGCGGAGTAGTCATTCGAGGTTCTCGTTTCATGATGAAAACCATCATATCGCAGGGGCGCCGGACGCGTCACCTCGGCCATTCGGCCATTTTTTGCCGGCGCCCGTCCCGAAGCTAAACAGCGTTCGCGTTCTTCGCTTTCCCTTTCCCCGCTGCCTTATCAGCCGGCGCCGAAAAAACACTGCCGCCCTCCACCTTTGTGACCGAGCGCTTGAAATAAGGCGAACTCAACGTCGCCGCACCCATATCCGACGCCGCTTCGAGCAGCGCGGGCGCGAGTTCCTCGAGACGCGCCTCGGGCAAGCGGCTCGTCGGCCCGGCGAGGCTCACCACGCCCACCACGACACCCGTCACCGGATGATGAATCGGCGCGGCCATCGAAGTCATGCCGGCTTCGTAGGTCTCGCTCGCGATGCCGTATCCGCGCTTGCGGGCCGCATGCAGATCGGCGAGAAACTGCTGGATGGTCTTCGGCGCCTTCGGGCCGCCCGAACCCGGCTTGCCCAGGCCGCCCTGCTTCGACACGAGCGCCAGCGCTTCCTCGTCGGAAAGCGAGGACAGCCACGCCTGCCCGCTCGCCGTGCAATGCAGAGGCGGCTGGCTGCCCATGTCCGGGTCGTAGCGCAGGCCGGACTTCGCCCCCTGCGCCTTGCCGACGAACGTGATGTGATCGTCCTCCACGACGCCCAGGCGCGCCAGTTCCCCCGACTGCGCCGCGAGCCGGTCGAGCACCGGCTGCGACACGTCGAGCACGCCGCCCGTCGAGAGATAGATGAGCGCGAGCGACACGAGCTTCAGCGCGAGCATGTACTCGCCGTGGTCCTCGTCCTGACGGACATAGCCTTCGTCGATCAGCATCGCGAGCAGGCGATGCGTGCCGCTGCGCGGAATGTTGAGCGTGTCGGCGATCGCGGCGAGCTGCATGCGCCCGCCGTTCTTCGCCAGGAGCTCGATGATCGACAACGCCCGCTCCAGATTTCCTGCCATCTTTCAGTCTCTCGAAGTCCCGATTCGGAATGAGAACACGATTCCATCTCGGAATTCAACTGGCTCGCCTCGATCGCGTCAACGTTCGGCGTACGCCTCCGCCAGCACGGCGAGCGTCGCCTCGCGCAGGCGCGTCGCGCGCGTGAGCGCGTTCGCGGTCTTCGCCCATTCGTTCATCGGCACTTCGATCGACAGCGGCAAGCCGTCCGGCAACGCGCGCAGGATGCCCGCGAGATCGAGACCGCCCTCGCCCGGAATCATGCGCTCGGCGCGCGCCTGATACAGCAGCGTGTCGAGATCGGCCGGACGCTCGGCGGGCGCGTCGCAGAACTGCACATAGCCGAACCATTCGCGCGGCAATTCGCGCAGCGTTCCGGTCGACGAACCGGCGCGGTCGAAGTGAATCGGATCGACGATCAAGCCGGTGTTCGCGCGGCCCGCCGCCTTCACGATGCGCGCGCCCTGCACGATGTCCTTCGCGTCGGTCCAGGGCATCGGTTCGAGCGACGGCGAAAGGCCGTACGGCTTCGCCAGATCGCACAGTTGCGCGAGCCGCTCGGCCGTGCGCGCTTCATCGGGATCGTTGCCCGCGACGAGCACGTAGCGCGCGCCCAGTTCGGCGGCGGTTTCGAGCATCGGCTCGTAATCGGCGACGTTCGTGCCGGGTTTCAGGCGCAGGATTTCGGCATCGAGCACGCCGATGCCCGTGTCCCGGATCGCGGCGAGCGTTTCGCGCCTGAGCGGCGTCGCGCCGATGATCTCGTGGCGCACTTCCGTGTCGGTCGCGGGCAGGAGCCGCAGGCCGACGAAATCGTAGCCCGCCTGCGCCGCGCACTCGACCATCTGCGGCGGCGTCAGCTCGAGCACCGTCAGCGCGGACAAGGATAGCTTGCGTCGTGACATCGAAGCGTCTCCGGTTAGCGCAGCGGCGAGAACGGCGCGGGCACGTAGATGGTCGATTCCATCGTCGTCAGATGGGCCGGTCCGCCCTTCGGCGGCCAGATGCCGTCCGCGACGGCCTCCGCGCGGATGCGCGAGCGCTCGTCGACGCTCTTGTACGGCCAGATGTTGAGAAAGCGCGGCACGGCGCCGTCGAGCGCGTACATCGCGCCGACGAGCGGCGAGCGTTTCGTGCGCTCCGGCACGGCGTTCCGCCATGCGTCGATCGTGTGCTGCAGGCTCGCGAGCCGGGTCCCGTAGACGCGCATCTCGTAGATGCCGCCGTGCACGGCCGGCTCGATCGGCGGCAGGAACGGAAAGAGCGCGTAGCTGCTTACCTCGACGTCCGTGATGAATTCGCCGCAGCCGAACGGATTGCCTTCGAGCAGAAGACGCTGGCGCTCCCTGACGAGCGCGGCTTCCGATTCGAAGCCGCGCAGCACCATCACGCGGCCGAGCGCGCCGATGTCCGAATACCAGCAGCCGAGCAGCTTCGAGCCGGGCGCGTCGCCGCTCGCCTTGATGTTCTCGAAGACCTGCGCGTTCGCGCCGATCTTCACCGTCAACGTGACTGTGTCGTACAGGGTCATTGCAGTGTCCTTGCCTGTTTGGAGATTGAGAGATCCGTGATGGCTTCCGCGCCCTGCGGCGCCGCCAGTTCAAGTCCGGCGAGATAGCCGAAGGTCATCGCCGGCCCGAGCGTGATGCCGCCGGCGGGATAATGCCCGCCCATCATGCTCGCGGCGTCGTTGCCGACGGCGTAGAGGCCGGGAATCGGCGCGCGCGATTCGTCGAGCACGCGCGCGCGGTCATCCGTCGAAAGGCCGGCGAAGGTGCCGAGACTGCCCGGCAGAATCTTCACCGCATGAAACGGGCCTTCGACGATCGGCGCGAGACACGGGTTCGGCTCGTGCAGCGCGTCGCCCTGCGCGCGGTTGTAGGGCGTCGAGCCTTTGTGGAATTGCGGATCGAAGCCGTCTTTCGCGTACGTGTTGTACGTGGCGACCGTATCGGCGAGACCGCGCGCATCGATGCCGCATTGCCGCGCGAGCGCCTCGAGCGTCGGCGCGCTTTTCAGATAGCCGGAGCGCTCATACGGTCCGAGCGGAAACGGAAACGGCTTCGCGAAACCGAGGCCATATCTGCGTTGAAACCGATGATCGCAGACGAGCCACGCGCACACTTCCTCGCCTGGGGATGTCGTGCCGATCAGCGCCGAAATGAAGTCGTAATACGACGACGCCTCGTTCGTGAAGCGCCGGCCCGCGCGCGTCACCGCGATCACCCCCGGCTTCGCGCGCTCGATCAGATGCGGAAAGGCGACGTCCTGACCATTTCGCTTCGGCACGAGCGACACGGGCGCCCACGCCGCGGGCGCTTCCAGCGATGCGTCGAAATGCGCGCCCGCCGCAACGCCCGCGCGGATGCCGTCGCCGGTATTGCTGCGCGGCGCGGCGGACCAATGCGGCGTGCAGGGGAAGGTTTCCGCCTGGCGCTTCGTATCGTGCGGATAGCCGCCGCACGCGAGCACGACGCCGCGCCGCGCGCGCACCTCGTGCATCACGCCTTCGATCTCGACGCGCGCACCCGTCACCCGCTCGCCTTCTCGCGCCAGCGATACGGCCTTCGCCCGCGTGCGCAGATCGACGCCGCGATCCGCCGCGGACTTCAGCAGGCGCGCGACGAGCGCATTGCCGTTGACCAGATGCATCGAGCGGCCATGGCGCAGCGTATGCCACGCGAACGCGGCGAAGCGCTTCGTCACGTGCCATGCCGACTTCGCGTTTCGCGTCGCGTTCAGAAAATGCGCGAGGTCTTGCCCGGAGGCGATCGCCATGCCCTTGATCGTCACTTCCGCGAGCGGCGGACGCAGCTTGTCGATGAGCGGACCGAGCGCGCGGCCGTCGAACGGCATGGCGCAGACGGAGCGGCCGCCCGTGGCCGCGCCTTGCGTCGTGTGGAAATCGGGAATGCGGTTGCCGTCGATGAAGCGCATCGACGTATTGCGCTCGAAGAATTCGATCATGCGCGGGCCGTGCTCGATGAGCGCGTCGGCTTTGGCGGCGTCGAAGTGCGCGCCGAGCTCGCTCTTCAGATACGTGCGCGGCGCGTTCTCATCCTCGACGATGCCCGCGCGCGTCGCGAGCGGATTGCGCGGAATCCACATCCAGCCGCCCGACCACGCGGTCGTGCCGCCGAACACGTCCTCCTTTTCGCAGACCAGCACGGACAAGCCCTGCGTGGCCGCCGTCACGGCGGTCGACAAACCGCCCGCGCCGGAGCCCAGCACCAGGACGTCGCATTCGAGAATCGGTTCGTGCTTCATTTGGCGTGCGCGTGCGTGTTGAGTTCGACCGGCAGCGTGATTGCTTCGTCGCGCGCGTCCGTCAGCGCGGCCTGCGATGTCTTGCCGCGCGCCGCCGCGTGTCGCGCCGCGAGATAGCCGAACGCGAGCCCGGGCCCGAGCGTGATGCCCGGGCCGGGATAGACGCCGCCCATCACCGATTGCATGTCGTTGCCGCACGCGTAGAGGCCGCCGATGGGCCGGTCGTCGCGATTCAGCACGCGCGCGTTCGTGTCGGTGACGAGGCCGGTCGCGGCGCCGATATCGCCCGGATAGAGCCGCACCGCATAGAACGGCGCCTGGCCGATCGGGCCGAGGCACTTGTTCGGGCCGCTCCAGCCGGCGTCGCCGTTGGCGTTTTGATAAGCGGTCGTGCCGCGCTGAAAATCCGGATCGACGCCTGTTTGCGCATAGCGATTGATGCGCGCGACGCTGTCCGCGAGCCCGGCCTTGTCGATGCCGAGCTTGCCCGCCAGTTCGTCGAGCGTCTTGCCTTCCACGAGATAGCCGTCCGAGAGAAACGGCGCGAGCCCCTTGCCGCCCGGACGCACCATGCCGAGGCCGTACTTGCGCAAGCCTTCCGAGTCGGTGACGAGATACGCGGGCACGGAAGGCGCCGTCCGGTTCGCTTCCTGCATCGCGATGCCGAACAGGTGATACGACGTGTTCTCGTTGAGAAAGCGCCTGCCCGTTTTGTCGACGACGATCATGCCCGGCTTGCCGCGATCCATCAGGAAGTGCGGAAACACGGCGGACGTGCCGTCGGCGCGCTTGCGCACGGAGACCGGCGCCCAAAACGCATTCGACAGCGCGCCCTCGCCGAAACGCGCGCCCGCCGCCAGCGCGAGATCCTGCGCGCCGCCGGTGTGGCCGGGCGCGCCGGGACACCACGCGGGATCGGCGCCCGGCAGCATGTCGCCGCGCCGTTGCGGATGACGGTTGAAGCCGCCGCTCGCGAGGATCACGCCGCCTTTCACGGCGATGCGGCGCCGCTCATCGCTGTGGCTCAGCGTCACGGCTTCGACGCCCTTCGCGCCGGTGTGCAGGGCTTCGACCTTCGTGTTCGTGAGAACGGTCACACCGCGCTGAAGCAGCGAATACAGCAGCCGGCCGATCAGCGCGTTGCCCATCACGAGACGCGTGCCGCGCGGCGAGCTCATGCGGTCGCGCGCGTGACGCGCGAGCAGCTTCGCCGCGTGCCCGAACGACGCGAAGGACTTCGTCATGTTCAGCAGGTGCCCGACGTCGTCGCGGTCCACCATCATGCCGCCCAGCACGGTGAATTCGGGAATCGGCGGGCGGATCAGCGAGAACGCGCGGCCGAGCTTGCGGCCGTCGAACGGCAGCGGCTCCAGCGCGCGGCCGCGCAGCGTCGAGCCTTCGATCTCCGACAGGTAATCCGGATGAAACGGGCGCGCGCGGTATTTCACGTCGGAGTTCGCTTCGATGTGCGCGACCGCCTTCGGCCCGGCTTCGAGAAACGCGCGGCGCATCGCGGCGCTGCTGCGCTCGCCGATCGCGCGGTTCAGAAAGCCTTCGGCGTTGGCCGACGTATCGTCGCGATTGACGCTCGCCGCGTGCTTCGACGCCGGAATCCACGTCGTGCCCGCCGAATAGGCCGTCGTGCCGCCGACGTACTCCGTGCTTTCGACGAGCAGCACGCGCGCGCCGTCGATCGCGGCAACGAGCGCCGCCGACATGCCCGCGCCGCCCGCGCCGACCACCACCACATCGAACGTTTCGCTCTGTCCCAGATTGCCCAGTGTCTCCACCATTCTTCCGCTCCGTCTCGTTTCGCGCCGCCGTTCATCCGACGAATCGAAACGTGTGTTAACTATAGAACTCTCTTTTATAATGGAATACTATTCCAGAATAGCGATCGACGCAAAGCTCTTTTTTAGACCAGGCAAGGAGACGGTATGAGAGTGCTGGTGACAGGCGGAAGCGGTTTTCTGGCGGCGTGGGTGATGCGGCGGCTGCTCGCGCGCGGCATGCACGTGCGCGCATTCGACATGCGTGAGGACGCCCATCTCGTGCGCGCGCTCGCGCCGGAACGCGCCGGCGAGATCGAATGGCGGCTCGGCGATATCGGCGAAGCGCGCGATGTCGCCCGCGCGCTCGATGGCTGCGACGCGGTCATCCATCTCGCCGGCGTCCTCACGCCCGCCTGCGCCGCCGATCCGGTGCGGGGCGCGCGCATCAACCTGATCGGCACGCTCAATGTGTTCGATGCGGCCATCGCGCGCGGCCTGCGCTCGGTGCTCTACGCGAGCAGCGCGGGCGTGTTCGGCCGGGATGACGGCGCGACGCCCTTTCCGCTGACGCATTACGGCGCGTTCAAGCTGGCGTGCGAGGGTTCGGCGCGCGCGTACTGGCACGATCACGGGATGGCGAGCATTGGCTTTCGGCCGCTCGTCGTGTACGGCGCGGGACGCGAAACGGGCTCGAGCGCGGGGCCGAGCCTTGCGTGCCGCGCAGCCGCGCGCGGCGAGCCGTACACGATTCCCTTCACCGGCGCGACGGGCCTCGTCTACGCCGACGACGTCGCCGCCGCCTACGAACTCGCGCTTGCGCGCGAGGTGACCGGCGCGCAAGCGTTCACGCTCGCGGGCGACATCACGCCGATCGAAAGCGTCATCGCGAAACTGACTGAAATCGTGCCGGGTGCGCGCATCGACGCAGCCGGCGCGCCCTTGCCGATCGCGACGTCCTTCCCCGAAGATCCCGCGCTCGCCCGATTGCTGCCGGATCTGCCGAAAACCCCGCTCGAAGAAGGTCTGCGGCAAACCGTGGCGGCTTATCGCTAGGGCAGCCGAGCCTTGGCATCGCGGGTTCATTGGGGCACGATTCGCTTCTTCAGGAACACGGTGCCCCGCATGCAAGACTCGACCCGCAGGCCGTCCGCAAGCGCCCGGCTGCTCAAAGGCATACTCCCGATCGACCGCGCCGCGGCCTTGCGCGACGCGCTCGCCGGCGTCTCGCTCGCGTCGATGGACATTCCGCAGGTGCTCGGCTACGCGCGCATCGCCGGCATGCCGCCGGTGGCGGGCCTCTACACGGCGTTTCTGCCGATCATCGCGTTCGCGCTGTTCGGCGCGTCGCGGCATCTGGTGGTCGCCGCCGATTCGGCCACGGCAACCATCCTCGCAAGCCGGGTCTCGTCGATGGCCGCGATGGGCAGCGCCGAGTACGTCGCGCTGGCGGGCATGGTCGCGCTCCAGACGGCGGCGCTCCTTCTGCTCGCCCGGCTCTTCAAGCTCGGCTTTCTCGCCGACTTTCTTTCGCGCACGGTGCTCGTCGGCTTTCTCGCGGGCGTCGGCGCGCAGGTGTCGATCGCCATGCTCGGCGATCTCTTCGGCATGACCGTGCCGGTTCCGTCGTCGCGCAGTCTCGCCCAGCTCCTCTATGTCGTCGGACATGCGATGCGACTGCACCTGCCGACATTCGGCCTCGCCCTGCTCGTGATCGTCGCGATCCTCGCCTGCAAGCGCGCGGCGCCGCGCCTGCCGATGCCGCTCATTGCGGTGGTCGGCAGCATCGCCGCGAGCAAGGCGTTCGACTTCGCGGCGCACGGCATCGCGGTGCTGGGTCCGGTCGAGGGTGGCTTGCCCGCGCTGCGCTTGCCGGACGTCACCTGGCAGCAATTCCTCGATCTCGTGCCGGTGGCGGCGTCGTGCTTCGTGATGATCATCGCGCAGAGCGCGGCGGCGGCGCGCGTGTTCGCGCAGCAGTATCACGAGGACCTCGACACCAACAACGACATCCTCGGCCTCGCGGTGGCGAACGCGGCGGCGGCGGCGAGCGGCACCTTCGTCGTCAACGGCAGCCCCACGCAGACGGCCATGGCCGAGCGCGCCGGCACGCGCAGCCAGTTCGGGCAGCTCGTGTTCGCGGCGGTGGTCGCCATCGTGCTGCTGTTCCTGAGCGGCTATCTGCGCTACCTGCCGCATTGCGTGCTGGCGGCCATCGTGTTCACGATCGCGATCGGCCTCGTCAACGTGCAAAGCCTGAAGGACATCCGCATCGAGAGCCCGGGCGAATTCGTGCTGGCGCTCGTCACGGCCGCCGCCGTCGTGCTGGTGGGCGTCGAGCACGGCATCCTGCTCGCGGTGGCGCTGTCGCTCATGCGGCACGTGCGGCACAGCTATCATCCGCACACGATGGTCCTGACGCCCGTCCCGCCCAGCCAGCGCTGGCTGTTCATGCCGACGAAGCCGGGCGCGCTCACCGCGCCGGGCCTCATCGTCTACCGCTTCGGCGCGGACCTGTTCTACGCCAACGACCATTTCTTCGCCGCCGAAGCCACGCAGCTCGCCGATGCGGCATCCGATGACTTGCGCCACTTCGTCGTCGATGCGGGCGCGATCACCGATCTCGACTATTCCGCCGCGCGCACGATCGGCGACCTGATCGAAACCTTGCGCGCGCGCGGCGTCGCCGTGATCTTCGGACGCGTGAACCCCTTCCTGCGCGGCGACATGGACCGGCATGGGCTCACGCGGGTGGTGGGCGCGTCGAACGTGTTCGAGACGCTGCACGAAGCGCTCGCGGCCGCCGGCGTGAATCCGGCCGCGCACGGGCACGACGCGCTGTGAGCACGCCGTGAAGCGCGCCTAGAACCGCGGCGCGACCGGCGCGCGCTCGGCCGCCGAGCGATGCACCGCGAACGTCGCGGCGAGCGTGCGCGCGGCATCGTCGCCGGAACAGAGCGGCGCTTCCTTGCCGTCGATCACCGCCGCGAAGTGCCGCAACTGCTCGTGATATGGATCGCCCGTGTGCGGCGCGCTGCGCTCGACCGTCAACGGCTCGTGCCAGCCTTTCCTGCCCCGGTACTCCCAGACTTCGAGCTGCGGCAGCGTGAGCGACGCATCGGTGCCCGACACGAAGTGCGTGTTCACGTTCTGCCGCGGATAGTGCGCCGCCTCGCCCGCCGCGAGATCCCAGTTCCACGGCGACGCCGCGCAGTCCGACACGCTCACGGTGCCGAGCGCGCCGCTCGTGAAGCGCAGCAGCACCGCGGCGGTATCTTCCACTTCGAAGCCGCGTACCGCGTTCGACGTCAGCGCCTGCACCTCCACGATCTCGCCGAGCAGGAAGCGCATCATGTCGATGTCGTGAATCAGGTTGATGAGCACCGGGCCGCCGCCACGCCGCCTGCGCCATTCCATCTCGAAATAGGCATCGGGCTTGTGGAAGGTCGCGAGCGCGCTGGCGGACACAGGCTTGCCGAGGCGCCCGGATTGCATGATTTCCCGCGCGCGCCTGAGGATCGGGTTGTGGCGGCGGTGATGGCCGACCATCAGCGGGACGTCTGCCTGCTTCGCGGCATCGACGAGCTTCCTTGCATCCTCGACCGTATCGGCGATCGGTTTTTCCATCAGCACGGCGATTCCGCGCCCGATGCACGCGAGGCCGGCCTCGACGTGATTCGCGTTCGGCGTCGCGACGATCACGCCATCGGGCTCGACGGCGTCGAGCATCGTGTCGATGCCGGCGAACCAGCGCGCGTCGTTGTCGCGTGCGAACGCTCGCGCCAGCGGCGGCGGATCCGCGATCGCGACCACGTCGCAATCCGGATGCAGTCGCGCGCGCTCCATGTGCATCCGTCCGATCGCGCCCGCTCCCGCTACTGCCAAACGCTTCTTGCTCATGCCGCTGCTCCTCCGGTTTTCGGGGTGACTGGAATCTCTGACCGTTAGTTGCTTCGAACCGACAATGCAATTTTGTTGAATCCTATTCTATTTTCGACTAGGATTCATAAAATACGCTTCAACATTTTTTCGTGCTGTTCGCGGACTTCAATCAGGAGGCAATCGAGGCAATGGCGCAGGACACTTCTTTTTCCGCATCGCTCGATGCGGGCTTGAGCGGCGCGACCCGCGTGTATTTCATCGTCGGCGATCCGATCGCGCAGGTGCGCTCGCCTTCGGGCGTGACCGCTGCGCTGCGCGCGGCCGGCCGCGACGCGATCGTGATTCCGGCGCACGTCGCGCCCGTGGATCTCGACGCATTCTTCGCGGGTATCGCGCGTCTGCAGAACTGCGACGGCGTCATCATCACCGTGCCGCACAAGTTCAGCGCGACGGCGTTTTGCGAGTCGCTAACGGACGAAGGCGCGTTTCTCGGCGCCGTCAACATGCTCAAGCGCAATCCCGACGGATCCTGGCACGGCGGCGCATCGGACGGCATCGGCATGGTCGCGGCGCTGCGCGACGCGGGCTGCGAGCCGAAAGGCAAGCGCGCGCTGCTGATCGGCGCGGGCGGCGCGGGCTCGGCGATCGGCCACGCGCTCGTCGAGGCGGGCGTGGCGTCGCTCGCGATCCGCGACTTCGACGCCGCGCGCACCGGCGCCCTCGCCTCGCGTCTCGCCGCGCTGGGCCGTGGCGCGGTGAGCGTCGCGGACGATGCGGGCGCGGAAAGCTACGACCTCATCGTGAATGCGTCGCCGGCGGGCATGCGTCCCGGCGATCCCTTGCCGATCGACGTCTCGCGTCTCCCGGCGACGACGTTCGTCGGCGACGTGGTGACCAAGCCGCCGCTCACACCCTTCATCGAAGCGGCCCGCGCGCGCGGCTGCACGACCGTCACCGGCACGCAGATGTTCGGCCGGGTGTGCGATGCGATCGTGCAGTTTCTCGTGAAGGAATGAGCGCGTCGCGCCGGAAGCGAAACGCCGCCTGATGCAGCCGGCGTCTGATGCAGGCGGCGTTTTTTTGCGAGCGCAACGATCATGCATATCGAACGACTTCGACGAAACCCTTGCTGAAACGCAGTGCTTCGCGTCCTCGATTGTGCGGCGCGCCCGCGTTTGCCATACTGCATTCGGTTGCCCTGTCTCCTCACGCGTCCGTCTCCCGACTGCGGAACCCACAAGCCGGACGCGCTCTCGCCGCCTTCACAGGCGGCATTTTTTTGCGCGCGCCCATTACCTCCAAAGTAATCGTCCGCCTCACCCCTCCCTGCGACGATGCGCTCACACCGTTCATCGACAAGGAGACGGACATGCCCGCAGACCTGCATCGAAATCGCGCCGCCATCGCCCGCCCGGGGTTCATCCGCACGCCCGACGGCGCCGAGCTTTTCTATCGCGACTGGCGCGACGAAGGCGCGGCCGGCCACGGCAAGACGATCGTGTTCGTCGCCAGCTACTCGCTGCCGAGCGACATGTGGGCGTATCAGATGCTGCCGCTCGCGCGCCAGGGCTTTCGCTGCGTCGCGTACGACCGTCGCGGCCACGGCCGTTCGAGCGATCCCGGCGGCGGCTACGACTACGACACGCTGGCGGACGACCTCGCCGCCGTCATCGACGCGCTCGACCTGTCCGACATCACGCTCGCCGGCTATTCGATGGGCGGCTCGGAGGCGGTGCGCTACCTGACGCGCCACGGCAGCGGGCGGGTCGCGCGCCTCGTGTTGATCGCCTCGACTCTGCCGATGCTCGCGAAGACGCCCGACAATCCCGACGGCATCGATCGCGCCTGCGTCGATGCGTTCCAGAACGACCTGATGATGGACTATCCGCAGTGGCTCGCCGACAATGCGCGCCCGTTCACCGGGCCGAACGCGTCGCAGGCGATGATCGACTGGGTGCGCGAGATGGCGTTGCGCACGTCGCAGCAGGCGCTTTACGCGTGCAACGAAACGGTGAGCCGGGGCGACTTCCGCGCCGAGTTGCGCGATATCGACGTGCCAACGCTCGTCGTGCAGGGCGACCGCGATGTGTCGAATCCGCTCGAGCTGACTTCGCAACGCACGGCGCGGATCATCCCCGACGCGCGGCTCGTGGTGTACGAAGGCGCGCCGCACGGCGTCTTCCTGAGCGATGCCGCGCGCCTGAGCGCGGACCTCGCGGCATTTGCGAGCGGCACGGCACGGGAACGTTGAAACGCGCGCTTCGCCGCGGCCTGTGGCGGTGACTTGATATCGGGTTCACTGCCACGACCGGAGCACTTGCCGGCATCATCGGCTACGGGTGCGTTCCGACGCCGGAGTTACCGGCGCTCGCCCGCTGGTTCAATCGTCAGACATCTCGCCACACCGTAGCACTGCGAATTGACAGCGATGCCGGCAACATGAAAGGATCGGCGCGAAGTCATCCCCACGCTTAACGGAGTTCACCGCGATGATCTTCCACGCATCCATTCCCGCCAACGATCCGAAGCACGTCGCGCATGTGCTGGCCGAACTGTGGGACGGCTTCGCCGCGCCCTTCTCGCCGTTTCCCGACGCATGGATGGCGGTCGCGGGCGACGATCGCGGCAGCATCATCGAGGTGTATCCGAGCGACAAGGTGATCACGCCGGGCGGCGGCCACGAGGACAGCGTGAGCTACGGCGCGGACACGATCAAGCGCCCGCAGTACAGCGCGTTCCACATGGCCATCGCGACGCCGAAGACGAGCGGGGAAGTCGTCGCGATCGGCGAGCGCGAAGGCTGGCGCGCGGTGCGCTGCACGCGCGGCAACAACTTCTTCCACGTGATCGAATTCTGGATCGAGAACTCGACGATGCTCGAATTCCTCACGCCCGACATGCAGGCGGAATATCTCGCCTTCGCGACGCCCGAGAACTTCAAGGCGATGGCCGCGGCCGCCGCGCCTCAGTGAACCTTCAGGGGATGTGAGGACGCGTCGCCGCGCAGCCCGAACATCAGCGCCGCGCCGCTCGCGAAGAGCAGCAATGCCAGCAGATGCACGGCGAGATCCATGCTGCCTGTCGCGGTGCGGATCTGGCCGATCACCCACGGACTCACGATTCCGCTCGTAATGCCGATGCTGCTGATGAACGCGATGCCCGCCGCCGCGCTCCTGCCCGGCAGATGGCTCGCGGGCACGGCCCAGAAGATCGGCAGCGCGGCGAAGATCAGGGTCGCCGCGACCGACAGGATCGCGAGCATCAGCGGAAAGCTCGGGAAATGCAGCGTGAGCGCGGCGAGCGCGATGCCGCCGCCGAACGTGCAGCACGCGAAGTGCTTGCGCCGCTCGCCGACGCGATCCGAATGGCGCGCAATCAAAATCAGCCCGAGCGCGCCGACGGCATTCGGCACGACGGTGTAGAGGCTGACGGACATCACGTCCGTGATGCCGAAGTCGCGGATCATCAGCGGCATCCAGAAGCTCAGCGTGAGCGATGCGCACGTCAGCGAAAAATAGATGAACGCGAAGAGATAGACGCGCGGATTGCGCAAGGCGTCGAGCAGGCCGGCCCGGTCGTGCGCATCGGCGCCGCCGTTCGCCTCGGAGCACAGCGCGGCGAGCCGCTCCTGCTCCGCCTGCGCGAGCCAGCGCGCGTCGCGCGGCGAATCGACCAGCAGACGCAGTGCGATCACGCCGAGCAGCACGGCCGGCGCGCCTTCGATCGCGAACATCCACTGCCAGCCGTGCAGGCCCATGACGCCCGTCATGTCGCGCATGATCCAGCCGGACACGAGCCCGCCGAACACGCCCGCGACCGCGACGCCCGCGAAGAACACGGACATCACCGCCGCGCGCCGTCCCGCCGGGAACCAGTAGGTCAGATAGAGCACGATGCCCGGAAAGAAGCCCGCTTCGAACACGCCGAGCAGAAAGCGCAGCAGATAGAAATGGCCGGGCGTCGAGACGAACATCATGCCGACCGACGCCGCGCCCCACAAAAGCATGATGCGCGTGAACGTGCGGCGCGCGCCGAATTTCGCGAGCAGCAGATTGCTCGGCACTTCGAAGAGCACGTAGCCGACATAGAACACGGCGGCGCCGAGACCGTACATGGCATCGGAAAAGCCGAGATCGTGCTTCATCTGCAACTGCGCGAAGCCGATGTTGATGCGGTCCAGAAACGACACCACGTAGCACAGGAACAGGAACGGAATGATGCGCCACGCGACTTTGCGAAACAGCGCATCGTCCGACAGGATGTGCGGGCCCGCGGCGGCGCTCGGGCTGAGCGCCGCCGTGCTGATCGACTTCGACATGTCTCGCTCCAGATGGGCGTGAGAAGGCCGGCGTCTCGCGCGCCAGTTGCCTGAGAGAAAGAAGCGGCGCGCGTCAGGACGCGCCGCGAGGGATGGACGTCAGTCCTGCAGGGCGGCCCACATTTCCTTGTCGCGCTCGGCCGTCCAGATGCGCGGATGCCTGATGCCGCTCGCCTCGTCGTAGGCGCGCGAGACGTCGAACGGCAGGCAGTGCTCGTAGATGAAAACGTGGCCGAACTTCGGGTCCATGGCCTTGCGGGTGTGCGCCATCGAGCCCTTCAGATCGAGCTTGTCGGCGACCGCCTCCCTGCCTGCCTGAAGCAGCGTCGTGACGAAATCCTTCGTGTAGTCGAGCCCCTTGTCCACTTCGGCGGGCGACAAAAGCGCGGGGCCGCGGCCCGGCACGAGCTTCTCGGCCTTCAGCGCGCGCAGCGCTTCGAGCGTGGCGGGCCAGTCCTCGAGTTGCGCGTCGCCGCAATAGCAGGCCGCGTCGTATTCGACGAGGTCGCCGGAGAACAGCACCTTCTGCGACGGCAGCCAGACGACCGTATCGCCCTTCGTGTGGCCCGAGCCCAGATGCGCGATCTTCACTTCGAGCTTGCCGAGCCACAGCGTGATTTCCTTCTCGAAGACGAGCGTCGGCCACGTGAGGCCGGGCACGGTCTCCACGCCCGCGAACAGGCGCGGAAAGCGCTCGATCTCCGATTTCATGTCGGCCTCGCCGCGCTCGACGATCATCTCGTACGTGCCGCGGCTCGCGATGATCTGCTGCGCGCCCTCCTCGAAATACGCCGACGCGCCGAGCACGCGCACCGCGTGGTAATGCGACAGCACGACGTACTTGATCGGCTTGTCGGTGACGCTGCGGATCTTCGCGATCAGGTCCTGCGCCATCGCGGGTGTGGCGGTCGTGTCGACGATCAGCACGCCGTCGTCGCCGACGATCACGCCGGAGTTCGGATCGCCCTCCGCCGTGTACGCGTAGGCGTTGTCGGAGAGCCGGGTGAAGGTGATCTTCTTCTCTTCCAGATCGGCCTGCGATGCGAATGCTTTTGCCATGGTCGTGTCTCGCTTCCATTCTCGTGGGGATGAGTGGATGATCGGCGTCGTGCCGATTTTTGTCAACAGCAAGCGTACTTGCTATTTGCAAATATCGGGTAAATACCGAACTGCTTCGTCGGATGATTCCTGCTCGGCTAACATCTGCCATTCGTTCACTTTTCATCGATCGCGGAGTGCTCTTGGTTCGTTCCGAATCTGGCGAAGAAAGAAAACAGCGCGGCATCCAGAGCGTCGAAGTCGGCGCACGCCTGCTCGATGCGCTCGCCGCCCGCCGCGAGCCGCTTGCGCTGAGCGCCCTCGCCGAAGCCGCGGAGCTGTCGACTGCGCAGGCGCATACGTATCTCGTCAGCCTCACGCGTCTCGGGCTCGTCAAGCGCGACGCCCTCACCGGCAACTACGAGCCCGGTCCGCTTTCGCTCCGGCTCGGTCTGTTGAATCTGGAGCAGCAGCCGGCGTATCGCGCGGCGGCGCCCCGCGTCGCGGCGCTCGCGCTCGCGACGGGCATGAGCGTCGCGGTCAGCGTGGCCGGGCCGCAGGGGCCGACCATCGTGCGTTACGAGCGCGGCGGCTTTCCGCTGCACGTCAATCTGCACGTGGGCACGGTGATGTCGCTGTCGGCGACGTCGACGGGCCGCGTGTTCCGCGCCTTCGACGACCCGACCCGCGTCGCCGCGATGCTCGCGCATCAGGCCGAAACCGACGCGCCGGAGATGGCGGCGCACATCGACGAGATTCGCGCGCGCGGCATCGAGCGCGGCGTCGATGCGCCGAGCCCGGGCGTGAGCAGCATGAGCGTGCCGGTGTTCGACGGCGCGCATCGCATGCAACTCGCGCTGACCGCGATCGGCCCGACCGGCCTGTGCGATGTCGCGTGGGACAGCCTGCTCGCGCGCGCCTTGCAGGATGCGGCACGCGATATCGCCGGACGGCTGTCATGACGATGTTCGAGGAAAACGCCGACGCCCGGCCGCAACGCGGCATCAACGCGCTCGACGCGACGGGCGACCTGCTGCGCGCACTGGTCGCGGCGGGCCGGCCGCTGACGCTGCGCGATCTCGCCTTCGCGGCCGGCATGGCGCCCGCGAAGGCATTCGCGCATCTCGTGAGTCTCGTGAAGGTAGGCCTGCTCGCGCGCGACGAGGCGGGGCTCTTTCACGCGGGCAGCCTGAGCCGCGAGCTCGGGCTCATCGCGCTGCAGCGGCTCTCGCCGATCCGCGACGCCGAAGTCGAGATCGTCGCGCTTGCCGCAAGCACGTCGATGACGGTCGCGGCGGCCACGCTCGGTCCGCTCGGGCCGACCGTGATCCGTCTGGAGGAATCGGCGCGGCCGCAGCACGTGAGCCTGCGCGTGGGCACCGTGATGTCGCTCGTCAATACGGCCATCGGCCGGGTGTACGCGGCGCATCTTTCCGGGGAAATGCTGGCGAGCCTGATGGAGCAGGACGGCATCCGGCTCGCGGGCGCGCAGCCGGCTTCAGTCTTCGAAGGCGATGAACGGCACGTCGGCGCGCTGAATGCCGCCTGTCGCGCGCGCCTCGACGAGATCCGGACACGCGGCTTCGATACGGCGCTCGGCGCACCGGTTCCCGGCATCCACACGCTGGCGGCGCCGGTGTTCGATCACACCGGCAGCGTGTGCCTCGTGCTCGCCTTGATCGGTTCGGCGGGCGGTTTCGACAGCGCCGCCGACGGTCCGCTGGCACGCGCGCTTCTGGCCGCGACGCGGCGGTTGTCGTGGCGCTTCGGGTTCATGGAAACCGGCGGCGAAGCGAACTAGCCGTCCCTGCCCCTGACCGTCTCCGTTCCCGTTACACGGATCGCGGGAAAACGGTCGACCGGATTGGCGATCTCGTCCTGCGAAGCGACGATCTCCAGTTCGTAGCGCCCCGCATCGTACGTCGCCCTGACAACGGCATTGACCGCCGCGAGCGTATGCTCGAGCGCCTTGCGCAGCGAATCGCCGAGCAAGGTGCGCGCGACGAACACGCCGCTCGTCAGATCGCCTACGCCGACCGGCTGACGCGCGAACGGATAGAGCGGGCGCTGCGCGAACCACGCTTCGGTCGGGCTGACGGCGAGCATGTTGAAGGTGTCGGCGCGGCTGTTGCGATCGAGCAGATGCTTCACCAGCACGATGCGCGGACCGCGCCCGAGCACTTCGCGGCAGGCGTCGACGGCTTCCTCCACCGTCTCGATGGTCCGCCCGACGAGCTTCTCCAGTTCGACGTGATTGGGCATCATCGCATCGGCGATGCCGGGCATGACGGTGACGAGGAAGTCCTCGATGCCCGGCGCGACCGTGCAGCCGCCCGTCTGGCCCATGACCGGGTCGCAGAAGAAGAGCGCGCGCGGATTCACCGCCTTCACCATCTTCACGATCTCGACCACCGCCCGGCCCTGCTCCGGCGCGCCGAGGTAACCCGAGAGGACCGCGTTGCAGCGCGCGAGCACGCCGATCGCGCCGATGCCCTCGATCACGTTCTGCAATTCGTCCGCGTCGAACGCGCTGCCGGTCCAGCGGCCGTACTGAGTGTGGTTGGAGAACTGCACGGTGTTGAGCGGCCACACGTTGACACCGAGACGCCGCATGGGAAAGACCGCCGCGCTGTTGCCCGCATGGCCGAACACCACATGCGATTGAATGCTCAGGACGTTGTTCATGTTCTGATTCCCGATTGATTCCCAATTGATTCCAGGTTGTTCGGTCAGGTGAAACGTTTATCCGGGCGGCCCTCGCAAGTCCGTTGCCGTCCGCATCTTGCAGCGCAGCGCGAGCGCGACGCTGCGAAGCATGCGCGCGGATGCCGCTTGCGGAGGCGTGTCCGGACTGCATGCCTCGTATTGTGCCGCGCCTCGACGCAGTGCGGCATGGCCTGCTCGTTATAAATTGCGCGCAAGCGTCTTGTCGAGCGCCGCGACCGGCGGAAAACCAAAGGGTCGCGCGCCTGCAACACCGCCAGACGCTTCGGCGGGCCGCCCGGCACGCTCGTGCGGCATTCGGCACGCCGCTTGCTCGATGCGGCGGGATTCAGCCATGCGCGTTCAGGCGGCCGAGTGACAGCGGCAAAAAAACGGGCGACTTCCATACACGAATTCCGATGCGCGCCGGATAATGCTCCAACGACGTCGCGCGCCGGCGCATTCCAGCGGCCCGCGCCTCAATTACCGCACGCATCGAAAGCACAAGAGGACGAACACACGGCAAGAAACCAATAGTCGCAGGTCAAATCAGGAGGCTGACATGGAGACGCTGTCTAAGAATCGCACCGATTTGCAGAAGTCGACCCTCGCAATCGTCCTCGCCGGCGGGCGCGGCACTCGTCTCGGGCCGCTCACCGACAAGCGGGTCAAGCCCGCGGTCCATTTCGGCGGCAAGTACCGCATCATCGACTTCGCGCTGTCCAACTGCCTCAATTCCGGCATCCGCCGCATCGCCGTCGTCACGCAATACAAGGCGCATTCGCTCATCCGTCATCTGCAGCGCGGCTGGGGCTTCCTGCGGGGCGAGTTCAACGAGTTCATCGATATCTGGCCGGCGCAGCAGCGCGTCGATTCGAGCTGGTATCGCGGCACGGCGGACGCGGTGTATCAGAACCTCGACATCGTCCGCTCGATCGGCCCGGAATTCGTCATCGTGCTGGCGGGCGATCACATCTACAAGATGGACTACACGCGCATGGTGCTCGATCACGTCGAGAGCGGCGCGGACTGCACGGTCGGCTGCATCGAGGTGCCGCGCATGGACGCGGTCGCGTTCGGCGTGATGCACGTCGACGAAAACCGCCGCGTCACCGACTTCCTGGAAAAGCCCGCCGATCCGCCCGCGATGCCCGGCAAGCCCGATATCGCGCTCGCGAGCATGGGCATCTACGTGTTCAGCGCGAAGTACCTCTACGAGATGCTGCAGGAGAACATCGAGACGTCGAACACGGATCACGACTTCGGCAAGGACATCATTCCGCGCGTCGTGACGACGGGCAAAGCCATCGCGCATCCCTTCGGCATGTCGTGCGTGACGTCCAGCAGCGATCCGGAAGCGCCTGCGTACTGGCGCGATGTCGGAACCGTCGACGCGTACTGGGCCGCGAACCTCGACCTCGCATCGACGATTCCCGAGCTCGATCTCTACGACCGCAAATGGCCGATCTGGACCAACCAGGAGCAGCTGCCGCCCGGCAAGTTCGTGCGCGACCTGAATGGCCAGCAAGGCGCGATCACCAATCTGCTCGTGTGCGGCGGCTGCGTGATCTCGGGGTCGCAGGTGTCGAAGTCGGTGTTTTCGTCGGCGGTGCGGGTGCACTCGTTCTGTAACATCAATGAGGCAGTGTTGTTGCCGCAGGTGACGGTCGGGCCGAGCTGCCGCCTGCAGCGCGTCGTGATCGACCGCGGCTGCACGGTGCCCGAAGGGCTCGTGGTCGGCGAGGATCCGGACGACGACGCCGCGCGCTTCTTCCGCACGGAATCGGGAGTCACGCTGATCACGCGCGATGCGTTGCAGCGGCTCGAGCAGCGTTAGACGCCGGCGCGCCGGCCGAACACGAAAATCAAACCGACGGGAGCGCCGATGACCGTATGCGTGCTGCATGCCGCAGCAGAAATGTATCCGCTGTTGAAAACCGGCGGCCTCGCCGATGTGGTCGGCGCGCTGCCGCCCGCGCAATCGCAACTGGGCACGGATGCGCGCGTCGTGCTGCCGGGCTTTCCGGCGGTGCTCGCGGGGCTCGACGATCTTCAGCCGGTGGCCGACCTGGGCAGCGCGTTCGGCGCGGGCGACGTCAGGCTCGAGCGCGGCGTGCTGCGGCCGCACGGCGTGGTCGTGTACGTGGTGCGCGCGGACCGGTTCTACGACCGTCCGGGCAATCCGTATCTCGACGGCGCGCATCGCCCGTACGCGGACAACGACCGCCGCTTCGCGCTGCTCGGCTGGGCCGCGGCGCGCATCGCGACGGGCGCCGATCCGGCATGGAAGCCGCATATCGTGCATGCGCACGACTGGCATGCGGGTCTCGCGCCCGCGTATCTGCGCGCGTTCGAGCGCGATGGCGCGCCGAAAGTCGGCAGCGTGATGACCGTGCACAACCTCGCGTATCAGGGCACGTTTCCGGCCTCGGAGTTCGGCGCGCTGCAACTGCCGGGCGACTTCTACGCGGTGGACGGCGTGGAGTTCTACGGCCACGTCTCTTTTCTGAAGGCGGGTCTTTACTACGCCGACCGCATCACCACCGTGAGCCCGACCTACGCGCGCGAAATCCAGACGCAGGCGCACGGCGCCGGACTCCACGGCCTGCTGCAAACGCGCACGCACGACATCACCGGCATTCTGAACGGCGTCGATTATTCGATCTGGAGCCCGTCGGTCGACGAATCCATCGCGTCGAAATACACGGCCGCGAAGCCTTCGGGCAAGTCGAAGTGCAAGGCGGCGCTGCAGGAGCGCATGGGCCTCGCGCGCGACGACGACGCCCTGCTCTTCGGCGTCGTCAGCCGGCTGACCGAGCAGAAGGGCCTCGATCTGCTGCTCGCGGCCGTGCCCGACATCGTGCAGCGCGGCGGGCAGCTCGTCGTGCTCGGCACCGGCGACCCGGCGCTCGAAATCGGCATGAAGCATGCGGCGGCGGCGCATCCGGGCGCGGTCGCAGTGGAGCTCGGGTTCGACGAAACGCTGTCGCATTCGATCATCGCCGGAAGCGATGTCGTGATGGTGCCGTCGCGCTTCGAACCATGCGGGCTCACGCAGCTGTACGCGCTCGCGTATGGCTCGCCGCCGCTCGTGCATCGCGTGGGCGGGCTGGCGGACACGGTTGTCGATTGCTCGCTCGAAAATCTCGCCGACGATCTCGCGACCGGCTTCGCGTTCGATACGTTCGATCTTCGGGGCATCGTCGGCGCGATCCGGCGGGCCTTCGCCCTGAAGGCGCGGCGCACGGAGTGGAAGGCGGTCGCGAAACGCGCGATGGGTCAGAACTTCGGCTGGGAAGCGGCGGCGAGCAAGTACGCGGAGGTGTATCAGGGGATTCTCGACCACTGAGCGCCGTTGCGTCCGTCCATCGTCCTTCTTCGCGGGCGCGCGCCTTGCTCCAGCCGTAAGACGATTCGACAAGGAAAACGCGCATGCACAAACCCCTCGCAGGCCAGATCGCGCTCGTCACGGGCGCGAGTTCGGGCATCGGCTCGGGCGTCGCCACGGCGCTCGCCGATGCGGGCGCGCACGTCGCCATCAACTATCACGCGCACGCGGAGCCCGCCGAAAAGCTCGCCGCCGCGATCACGGCGAAAGGCGGTGAAGCGTTCGCCGTCGGCGCGGACGTGTCCGACGAAGCGCAGGTCGATGCGATGTTCGATGCCGTCGTGAAGCGCTTCGGCACGGTCGATATCGTCGTGGCGAATTCCGGGCTGCAGAAGGACGCGAAGTTCACCGCGCTCACGCTCGCCGACTGGCGCCTCGTCATCGAAACGAATCTCACCGGCCAGTTCCTCACGGCGCGGCGCGCGGTGCGCGAGTTCGAGCGGCGCGGGCCGCGCAACGTGTCGAGGGCGCTCGGGAAGATCATCTGCATGAGCTCCGTGCACGAAGTGATTCCATGGGCCGGGCACGTGAACTATGCGGCGTCCAAGGGCGGCATCCAGATGATGATGAAATCGCTCGCGCAGGAAGTCGCGCCGCAGCGGATCCGCGTGAACGGCATCGCGCCGGGTGCGATCCGCACGCCGATCAACCAGGGCGCCTGGGACACGCAGGCAAAGCTCGACAAGCTGTTGACGCTCGTTCCATACGGGCGCATCGGCGAGGTCGAGGATATCGGCCGCGCGGCCGTCTGGCTCGCGTCCGACGAAAGCGATTACGTGGTCGGCACGACACTGTTCGTCGATGGCGGCATGACGCTCTATCCGGGATTCGCGGACAACGGCTGAACGCGCTTCGGCCATGAATCGACGGAGAACGGGATGAAGCAAATCAAGGTGGATGTCGCCGTGATCGGCGCGGGCACGGCTGGCATGGCCGCGTTGCGCGCGGCGCGGCTCGCGGGCGTGAACGCGGTGCTGATCGAAGGCGGCGAGTTCGGCACGACCTGCGCGCGCGCGGGCTGCATGCCCTCGAAGCTGCTGCTCGCGGCCGCCAATGGCCTGCACGACGCGCGTGCGCTCGCGGCGCGCGGCATCGAGGGCACGCACGCGCTGGAGCCCGACTACGCGCACGTACTCGCCTACGTGAGGCGCGAGCGCGATTACTTCGTCAAGGGCGTGCTCGAAGAAGTCGAAGCGCTCCCAGACGGCGCCATTCTGCGCGGACAGGCGCGCTTCGAGGCGCCGGCGCGGCTTCTGGTCGGCGATGATACGCGCGTCGAAGCGAAAAGCATCGTGATCGCCACGGGCGCGGCGCCGAGCGTGCCCGACGAGCTGAAGATCTTCGGCGACAGACTCGTCACGAGCGACGATCTCTTCGAGTTGCGCACGCTGCCGAAGCGCATCGCGGTATTCGGCGCGGGACCGATCGCGCTGGAACTCGGGCAGGCGCTCGCGCGGCTCGACGTCGAGGTATTCATGTTCGGCAAGGGCGGCCGCGTCGCGGCGCTCACCGATACACCCGTGCGCGACGCGCTCGCCGCCGCGCTCGCCGACGAGTTCCATTTCGATCCGGACGCGAAGTTTCAGGAGATGTCGCTGCGGGACGGACAGCCGACGCTGCGCTTCACGTCCCCGGACGGACGCGAGCACGTCGAGCGCTTCGATTTCGTGCTGGCCGCGACCGGCCGCGCGCCGAATCTGAGGCCGCTCGCGCTCGAGAACGCGGGCATCGAACTGAACGGCAAGGGCGTGCCGCTGTTCGACGAAACGACGATGCAATGCGGCAAGAGCCCTATCTTCGTCGCTGGCGATTGCGACGGCACGCGCCCCTGGCTTCATGACGCCGCCGATGAAGGCAAGCTCGCCGGCGACAACGCGGCGCGCTTTCCCGACGTGCAGGCGATCAAGCGCAAGGTGCCCTTCTCGATCGTGTTCAGCGAGCCGCAGGTCGTGATCGTCGGCGCATCTTACGACGATCTCGACAGACAGATGACCGTGACGGGCGAGGTGTCGTTCGAGAATCAGGGCCGCAGCCGCGTGATGCGGCAGAATCGCGGCCTGCTGCACGTCTACGCCGACGCGAAGACCGGCAAGCTGCGCGGCGCGCAGGGCTGCGGTCCGGCGATGGAGCATCTGGGTCACCTGCTCGCCTGGGCGCTGCAACTGGAACTGACGCTCGACGAGGCGCTCAAGCTGCCCTTCTATCATCCGGTGGTGGAAGAAGGCTTGCGCACCGCGCTTAAGGACGCGGACAGAAAGTGCTACGAGGAACGTTCGGAGACGCCGCCCGCGCTGCCGAGCGCGGCGGGTTGCTGAGGCTTTTTCAAAACGCCGGAGGAAAATGAAAACGCCGGTTGCGGACAACCGGCGTTTCGTCTTCCGAATCAGACATGAGAACCGTTACGCCTTAGCTTCCGCTCAGACCGTATTGCAGGGCAAGATCGAAACCCAGCACCACCATCGAGCAGAAAAGACCCAGCAACAGGTTCGCCAGCCGGTGGCCGACGTCCTTGTGCTTCGTCAGAACGGCGCCTGCGAGGAACGCGATTTCCACGATGATCTGCATGCAGAAGACGGCGATCATCAACGCGAACTCGTAACCCATCGAGTTGAAGTTCATGAAGTTGAAGCCGTTCACCGCGACCCAAGACCCCACTCGCCAAGCTTCGTATGCCAATAGCAGCAACGGGAAGAAATAGCTGGCTACGTAAGTCGGCACCGTGGCGTGCCGCAATTCCATATTTAAGTGACGTGTTACTTGCATCGCGTACTCCTCATCTGATTGCCCGAAAACGACGGACGTTCTACCTGCACGGAGGCGCAGCCGGTGCGTTCGTGTTGAGCGGCACAAGTGCGTCGTGCTTTCAGAATAGGACAATTTTCGGGAAAGCGAATCATCGTATTCCCGATGGTCTCTCCCAGTATGGCAATGCGCGGTTCGTTGTGCAGTGCAACTGAATAAAGCAGTTATTTCCGATCGAAGCAGATTCTCTGATTCGGCACGCACCGCGTGCCGAATTCAACCCTTTATTTGATTTCTTTTGAGGGCTTCAGTGCTTTGCGTACAGCTTGATGATGCCTGAAAAATCGAGTCCGCCGAGTCCCTGCTGGCTCATCGACTGATACAACTGTTGTGCCAGCGCGCCCATGAAAACCGGCTGCTTCGCGCCGCGCGCGGCATCGACGGCGAGACCCAGATCCTTCAGCATCAGGTCCGCGCCGAAGCCGCCCGAATAGCCGCGAGATGCAGGCGCGGTTTCGACGATTCCCGGATAGGGATTACACGTATCCGAGCTCCAGCAGCGCCCTGTCGACGTGTTGACGATGCTTGCCAGTTTCGTCGGATCGATGCCGAGCGTCTCGCCGAGCTTCATCGCTTCGGCCACGCCGATCATGGAAATCCCTAGCAGCAGGTTATTGCAGATCTTCGCGATCTGGCCCGTTCCGGTTTCGCCGCAACGCACCATGTTCTTGCCCATGCCCGAGAACACCGGACGCAGCGTTTCGAAGAGCGCTTCGTCCGCGCCGACCATGAAGGTCAGCGTCCCCGCCTGTGCGCCGACGACGCCGCCCGACACGGGCGCATCCGCGAACGGATTGCCCCGTTTCGCGGCCGCTTCGGCGATGAGCTTCGCGGTGGCCGGATCGATCGTGCTGCTGTCGACGAGCGGCACGCCTTTCGCGACGCCGGCAAGCACGCCGTCATCGTTCAGGTAGACCGCCTTCACGTGCTGCGCCGCGGGAAGCATCGTGATGACGACTTCCGCGCCTTCGGCCGCCGCGCGCGGCGACGCGGCGAGCGTCGCGCCCGCGGCCTTCGCCGCTTCGAGCGCGGCGGGCACCAGATCGAACGCCGTCACCGCATGCCCCGCTTTCAGAAGGTTGGCGGCCATCGGACCGCCCATGTGGCCCAGACCGATAAAACCTATCTTCATCGCCGTCTCCTTTTCGTTGTTCTTATCTCAAAGCGATCGTCGTGTTCACGCCGTCGTTTACGGTGGCGTCGTCGAACCAGCGCGCCGTGACCGTCTTCGTCTGCGTGTAGAACTGCACGACCTGCTTGCCGTATGGCCCGAGGTCGCCGAGCTTCGAGCCGCGCGAGCCGGTGAAGCTGAACGCCGGCACCGGCACCGGAATCGGAATGTTGATGCCCACCTGACCGATGTCGATCTCGCTCTGGAACTTGCGCGCCGCGGCGCCGCTTTGCGTGAAGAGGCCGACGCCGTTGCCCATCGGATTACGGTTGACGAGCGCGATCGCATCGTCGAGCGTGTCCGCTTCCACCACGCACAGCACGGGGCCGAAGATCTCCGTCTTGTAGATCGTCATGTCGGTGTGGACGTTCGTGAAGATCGTCGGGCCGATGAAGTTGCCGTTCTCGTAGCCTTTCACGTCGACGCCGCGGCCGTCGAGCGCGAGCATCGCGCCCTCGTCCACGCCCTGGCCGATGAGGCCGAGAATGCGTTCCTTCGCCGCCTTCGATACGACCGGTCCCACGTCCGTATTCGGCTCGATGCCCGCGTTGACCTTGAGCGTCTTCGCGCGCTCGACGAGTTCCGGCACCCAGTCCTTCGACGCGCCGACGAACACCGCCACCGAGGTCGCCATGCAGCGCTGTCCCGCCGCGCCGAAGCCCGCGCCCGCGAGCGCGTTCAAGGTCTGCTCCTTGTTGGCGTCAGGCAGCACGACGGCGTGATTCTTCGCGCCCATCATCGATTGCACGCGTTTGCCGTGCTGGCTCGCGAGGTTGTAGACGTGCGTGCCGACGGCTGTCGAGCCCACGAAGGAAATCGCCTTGATGTCGGGATGCGTGCAGATTGCATCGACGACTTCCTTGCCGCCGTGCACGACGTTCAGCACGCCCGGCGGCACGCCCGCTTCGAGCGCCAGTTCGACGAGCTCCATCGTCGAAAGCGGATCCTGCTCGGAGGGTTTCAGGACGAACGTGTTGCCGCAGACGATCGCCATTGGGAACATCCAGAGCGGGATCATCGCGGGGAAGTTGAACGGCGTGATGCCCGCGCAGACGCCGATCGGCTGGCGCAGCGTGTAGGTGTCCACGCCGCCCGCGACGTTCTCGGAGAATTCGCCTTGCTGCAGCGTGCTGATCGAGCACGCATGCTCGACCACTTCGAGGCCGCGGAAGATGTCGCCTTCGGCATCGGCGAGCGTCTTGCCCTGCTCGGCCGTGAGCGTCTGGGCGATGCGCTTCTGGTTCTGGCGCACCAGATCCTGGAACTTGAGCATCAGACGCATGCGCGCGCCGAGCGGCGTCGTGCGCCAGGTCTCGAACGCCTTGTGCGCCGCGGCAACGGCGGCGTTCACTTCGTCCTTCGTCGCGAACGGCACGCGGCCGACCACTTCCTGCGTCGCCGGATTGACGATGTCGCGCCACTCCGTCGTCTTTGAATCGACGAACTTGCCGTCGATGAGCAGCTTGGCCGTGCGGACGGACGCACTTTGCGCCGGATGTTCAGCAGCGATATTCACGAGTCACTCCTTGATTGGAAAGTTGCGGACGTGCGTGCGGAAGGGATGGAAAGCGAAGACGCGCAGCGGGAGCGCCGCCCGGGCGCCGGAGGGAATGGCATGTCGTCTCCGTTATAAGAAATCGTCGTGCAGTGCTGCACGCTCGTTTCCTTGAGTATAGTTATGCAAAAGTCCATCATGGCACTATAAAAATACCCGATCGATATGCAAAAAAAGGCCATGCAACCTACCGCCAAGCTCGATCTCGCCAGGCTCGACTGGGACGATCTGCGCTACTTCCTCGAAGTCGCCCGGACGCAGCGCGCAAGCGGCGCGGCCAAGCGGCTCGGGGTCGATTACACGACGGTCGCACGGCGCGTGCGCGCCCTCGAGGACGCGCTCGGCACCCTCCTGTTCGACAAGTCGCGCAGCGGCGGATTCATTCTGACCGCCGAAGGCCAGCGCCTGCTCGGTTTCGTCGATTCGATCGAGACGACGGTGCAGTCCGCCACCGAGCAGATCGCCAATACGGGACACGCGCTGTCGGGGCACGTGCGCGTCGGCTCGACGGAGGGCTTCGGCTGCTTCTTCCTCGCGCCGCAGCTCGCGCGCTTTCAGGACGCGCATCCGAACATCTCCATCGACCTGTTGCCGGTGCCGCATTTCGTGAGCCTGTCGAAGCGCGAGGCGGATATCGCCGTGACGCTCGAGCGCCCCGAGCAAGGCCAGTATGTCTACACGAAGCTCTGTGAATACCGGCTCAAGCTCTACGGGACCGCCGAGTATCTGGAAGCGCACCCGCCGATCCGCACGACCGACGATTTGCGCCAGCACCGCTTCGCGAGCTATATCGACGATCTCGCCTTCAGCTACGAGCTGCTGTATCTGGAGCGCGCCGTGCCGGGCGCGGTCTCGCGCTGGCGCAGCACGAGCGTGATCGCGCAGTATTTCGCGGCGCTGCAGGGGCGCGCACTGGCGATCCTGCCATGCTTCATGACGTCGCCCGATACGCGCTTCGTGCCGGTGCTGCCCGACGATATCGTCGTGACGCGCGCCTTTTATCTTTCCTGCCGCGAGGACTTGCGCAAGCTGAAACGCATCACGACCGTGTGGGACTATCTGCGCGCGGCGGCGGAAGCAAATCGCGCCTTCCTGATGGGCGATGGCGCGCACATGGCATGGGTCGATGTCCAGCCATCCTGATCGACGATTCTTTTTGACACATCGATCCAACCGATTGTGTTATGCGCGCAATGCGCGACCACCCGCCACAAAATTTGACACGATCAAATTCGTGGAATTTTGCTTCGATGTCCTGTTGAAACGTCATCGGCGCGCTAGGCATGCGGCATAATCGGCGGCAAGTTTCAATGCCTTGCCGTGGAGATCGCGGCGCACTTCTACTCCGTGATTTTCCCTAGTCTTTTTCTCATCGGCCGGCCGGGCCGCCGCGCGCGCTGATGGCCTTCGTCATCTGGTCGCGGCGGACCATGTCCCGCCAGCGCATCCGCTTCGTCGAGGCGCGCACGGCGCGCGCGATCGCCATCATCGGCGGCGCCGCGCTGCTGATCGCCGCGCTCGCGCTCGGCATCGCGATCGGCACGGTGTTCGCCCGCAGCCATCTCGGCGAAGAGCAGGCGCTCGTGTCGCGCCGCTCGTATGAAATCGAGGAGCTCGGGCGCCTCAACGCGGCGCTGATCGAGCTCCGGCCGCGCGTCGAAGCGCTCTCGGCGAAAGTGGAGGAATTGCACGATTTCGACGTTCATCTGAAGACCGCGCACGGCGTGGGCGGCGCCTCCAACGTGCACGACGTGCCGCCGCTACCCGACAGCGAGGAGCCCGCCACCGCGCTCGACGGCGCCGGCGGCCCGGCCCTGCCCCCGCGCCTGTGCGAAAACGCGCGCGCCGACGGCGGCACGCCCCGGCAGCGCCTGAAGGGCACGCAGCAGATCATCGATTGCCTGAACGGCGTCGTGTCGCAACTGCAAACCCGCACGCTCACGCACTACGCCGCATATATGGCCTTTCCCGGCCGCGATCCCTCGCCCGGCGCGCGCAGCGGCTCGCCCTACGGCAATCGCTTCGATCCGTTCACCGGCCGCCTGAGCTTTCATCCCGGCATCGATCTCGTCGCACCCGCCGGCGCGCCGATCCTCGCGAGCGCGGGCGGCCGCGTCGTGCAGGCCGGCGAGCGCAACGGCTACGGCAACGCCGTCGACATCCGTCACAGCGACGGCATGATGACGCGCTACGGCCATGCGTCGCGCATCTTCGTGCATGCCGGCGATTACGTGATGCCCGGACAGGAGATCGCGGAAGTCGGCTCGACCGGCCGCTCCACGGGGCCGCATCTGCACTTCGAAGTGATCGTCGGGGGCGCGCAGATCAATCCCTCTCCTTATCTGGCGCTTTTCAAGCGCAAGCCGAATGCGCAAGGTTGATTCGAAGCGGCTGTCGCTGCAACTCACGCGCCAGAACTATGCGCTCACGCCCAAGCGGAGCACGGGCATCTGGCTCGGATCGATCGCGGCCGCCTGCGCGCTCGCGGCGCTCGTCGCCGCGGGCTTCGCGCTGAAGCGCTCGCACGAGGACGTGCGCAAGCTCGACACCCTCTGCGCGCCGCCCGCCTCCGAGCAGAAGCTGCGCGAGCAGCTCGTGCACGCGCAGCTCGCACTCGAGCAGGAAGCGGCGACCCGCGCCGTGCTCGAACAGCGCGTGACGGACGCCACGGCGCAGAACGAGCGCCTGCAGACCGACCTCTCCTTTCTGAAGAAACAGCACAAGCCCGACTGAGCACGCCACACGTGCCCGGACCGCGCAACTCATCAACGCATCGCAAGGACTCCACCATGTTCTCATCGAAGAAAGACACCAAGGGCGTCAAGCAAACCAAGCTGACCACGCTCATCGCGCATAACGTTCACCTCTCGGGCGATCTCGAGTTCAGCGACGGCCTGCGCATGGACGGCCAGGTCACGGGCAACGTGACGGGGCGTCCCGGCGAGGAAACGCTGCTCGTCGTGAGCGATCAGGGCGCGATTCGCGGCAACGTCAGCGCTTATGACGTCATCATCAACGGCTGCGTCACCGGCGACGTGACCGTCGCGCATTTCGTCGAACTCCAGTCCAGTGCACGCGTGCTGGGCAACATCTACTACCAGCAGTTGCGCATGGACATCGGCGCGACCGTCGAGGGCAAGCTCACCAAGCTGGAGTCGCCGCACGCTCATCAGCCGAGCCTGCCCGCGCCCGATTACACGACCGATCTCGTGACAAGCTGACCCAGGTTGAAGATAGGCAGCGCACACCGCCCATTGCACGCTTTCAGGCAAGTACGTGCAGACGCAGTCAATTCCGCTAAGATTCGAAAGACGGAGGCTACGCGCTCGCGCCCTCGCGACGCCAGCAACGATCGCGATTTCGAGCGCCCATCGACGCGTGGCCGGTGACATCGATAGAAGAAAAGGGCGCCCCATGCTGGTCAACTGCGCGGCTTATCAGAACGGCCGAAAGCTCGCCGACGTGCGCATCGACGATATCAACGCATATCGCGATCTGCCCGATTCTTTCATTTGGGTTGCACTGAAGGAACCCGGCCCCGGCGAGCTGGCGCACATGACGCAACAGTTCGGCCTGCACGAACTCGCCGTCGAGGACGCGCAGCACGGACATCAGCGGCCGAAGATCGAAGAATACGGCGACTCGCTGTTCGCGGTCTTTCATACGGTCGAGTTCGATGAAGAAGGCGAGGTGCTCGTCGGGGAGATGAACGTGTTCGTCGGCAAGAACTACGTGCTCTCGGTGCGCAACCGTACCACGCAAGGCTTCCAGGAAGTGCGCAAGCGCTGCGAACGCGAGCCGCATCTGCTCAAGCACGGGCCGGCGTTCGTGATGTATGCGTTGCTCGATGCCGTCGTCGATCGCTATTTCCCCGTGCTGGAGACGCTCGGCGCGGAGGTGGACGAGGTGGAAGAGCGCATCTTCGAGCAGAAGGGGTCGGCGGAATCGCGCGAGATCATCGAGGATCTGTACTCGCTCAAGCGCCGCATGACGATCCTGCAGCATCACACCGTGCCCTTGCTCGAAGCCGTCAGCAAACTGTATGGCGGGCGCTCGCCCGGCGTGTGCTCGGGCATGCAGGAATACTTCCGCGACGTGTATGATCATTTGCTGCGCATCGTGAAGACTATCGAAGGGCGGCGTGAAATGATCGTCACGGCGATCCAGGTGAACCTCGGCCTCATCGCGCTCGCGGAGAGCGAAGTGACCAAGCGCCTCGGCTCGTTCGCCGCGCTCTTCGCCGTGCCGACGATGATCGCCGGCATCTACGGCATGAACTTCAAGTCGATTCCGGAGCTCGACTGGATCTACGGCTATCCGACTTGCCTCGCCGTCATGCTGCTCGTCGATATCGTGCTCTACTGGCGCTTCAAGAAGGCCGGCTGGCTATAGTGGGCTTCGCCGCGGCGCGCATGCAAGGCCGTACACGCCAAAACACTCGTCCTGGGGAACGATCTGGCGAAATTCGTTGTCTAATCAATCGATTTGCGCGAGAATATCGTCTTGGCTTGCAAAACTGGCCTCTCGACCGCACATGACGTAAGCGCACGGCAGACGCGCTCACTTCCGCAGTTTCGCCGCAGTACACGTCGCATTTTTCGTTTCAACCCGCACGTCGGCGTTGCTGTTCGCCGATGTCGCCGTCCCGGTCATGCCGGCCACGGCGCGCCTCTCGGGCGCTCACGCGCATCCGTGGTTCGCCTTGCCGTTCCGGCCTATGCCGTCAAGCTCATAAGAGCCTGAAGGAGAGACGCAGCGCGCTCCGATGCACGTTTCATCGTGCCGGGCGTGCGGGGCCGCGCTTTGCATCGCCTCTCACGTATCGCAGTGACGCTGCCTTCGAGCAGCGCCGCCCGGTCCTCATGGGCGTGAATGCGCGATCTGCACGGTGCGCAGCAGCACCCCACCATTACTCACCACAGGAGCCCCATATGGCGAAAGAAGAACTCATCGAACTCGACGGTATCGTTGACGAAGTGCTTCCCGACAGCCGCTATCGCGTGACGCTGGACAACGGCGTCGTCGTAGGCGCGTACGCCTCGGGCCGCATGCGCAAGAATCACATCCGCATTCTCGCCGGCGACCGCGTGACCCTGGAACTGTCGGTGTACGACCTGACCAAGGGCCGCATCAACTTCCGTCACAAGGACGAACGCTCGAGCGGCGGCGGCCCGCGCGCGCCGATGCGCCGTCGTTAAGCAGTAGCGCTCCACACTGGATCCTCATCCGCAATGAGCGTGCGCCCGATCCGCAGCGAACGCATCTGAACCCACCCCGCGGATCACCCCGACTTCGACGCGGCCGCATGCCTCGCGCTTTGCCGCACCGGCTGCGCCACGCGTCGATGCCCTACCCCTTCAACGACCGGACCGCGCCTCCAGAAGCGCGTTGATGCCGATGGCGAAGCCGTCTTCGTCGTTGCTCTTCGAGACCAGGCTCGCGCTGCGCCGCACCGTCTCCGACGCCTGCCCCATCGCAATCGATACGCCCGCGATCTCGAACATCGCCACGTCGTTGCCCATGTCGCCGAGCACGGCCACGCGTTCGAGCGGCACGTCGGCGAGACGCGCGAGTTCGCGCACCGCCGTGCCCTTGTTGGCCTCCAGACTGGTGACGTCGAGGTAATACGTCTGCGAGCGCGCCGCATGGCCGCGGCCTTCGAGCTGCTTCTGCAAGCCGCCTTCGACGCGTGCGAGCAGCGCCGTATCCGCCGTCGAGCCGACGATCTTGTCCACCGTATGGAGATCGATATCGTCGAAACGCGTGACGAGCACGCCTTCGTAGCCCACCGTGCGCGTTTCGAGCGGCACGTAGGTCGCGGCGGGATTCGTCAAATACCACGCGTCGTCGATGAACACCCATGCGTCGACGTTCGCGGCGGCGAGCGCTTCGAGCGACGTCTGCACGACGTCGCGCGGCAGCTTGTGCGACGAGAGCACTTCCCACGTGCGCGGCTGAACCAGGCTGCCGCCGTTGTATGACGCGTAAGGCATGTTCACCGCCAGCGCCTCGACGATATGCCGCATGCCCTTGCCCGGCCGGCTGCTCGCCACCGTGAAGCGCACGCCCGCTGCGCGCAGGCGGCGCACGGCATCCTTCGCGGGCTCGCCGAGCGCCTTGTCGGTATAGAGCAGCGTGCCGTCGCAGTCCGTGACGACGAGCTCCGCCCGCGCGAGCGCCTCGAAGGCCGCGGCGCCATCGCCGGTGACGCCGTGCAGGCCGTATTTGCCGTTCGCCGCCATCAGTGCGCTCCTTCACGCTGGTTGAAATGCGGCAGTTGCCGCGTCTCGCGCACCGAGCGCGGATGCCACAGCCTCGCGCCGCCTTCGATGCCCGCCGCGTTCGACACGATCGCCACGTTATCCGGCAGCTTGAACTTGATGTGCGCCGCATTGCCGCCGCCGATCCACAGCCGGTCGTAGTTCACGAGCGTCGCGAGGATGTCGATGATCTTCTCCACGCGCCGGCTCCAGCGCTTCTTGCCGGCCTTCTCCCGCGCCGCGTTGCCGATGTATTCGTCGTAGGTCTTGTCCTTCGCGACCGGATGATGCGCGAGCTCGAGGTGCGGCATGAGCTCGCCGTCGCGAAAGAGCGCGGTGCCCGCGCCGGTGCCGAGCGTGAGCACCATCTCGATGCCGCGCCCTTCGATCGCCGCGAGGCCCTGCATCTCGGCATCGTTGATCATGCGCGCGGGCACGCCGCCGAGGCGCTCGGCGATCAGCTGCGCGAGCGGCACGCCGCGCCAGTACGAGGTGCCGAGATTCGGCGCGGTCAGCACGACGTTGTCGCGCACGACGCCGGGAAAGCCGATGGAGATATGCGTCGGCGCAACGGCGACGATCGGCTCGACAAGCGCCATGAGCGTCTCCACGACCGCTTCCGGCCGGGCGGGATTCGGCGTCGGCACGCGCAGCCGCTCGCTCTTCATCTCGCCGTCCTCCGCGATGATGGCCGCCTTCAACCCCGTGCCGCCGATGTCGATCGCGAGGATGCGCTCGGCCCTGATCGCGAGTTTGTCCGCCGAAACGTGCGTTTTCTGCCTGGTTCTGGATTCCGTGCTCACGCTTGTTGTCCTTATGGTCGGGATGAGTTCAGTCCTTTCAGTCCTTCTTGCGCGTGTCGGTCAGCGAACGCCACGCGCGGCCGTCCTCCGCCAGCAATCGGTCCGCTTCGGCCGGCCCCGCGCTGCCCGCCGCATAGCCGTGCACGGGAAGCGGGCTGTCCGGATGCAGCACGCGATCCACCGCGGCCCACGCCGTCTCGATGCTGTCCGCGCGCTGAAAGAGCGTCTCGTCGCCGAGCATGCAGTCGTAGAGCAGCGTCTCGTAGCCGACATTCGCGCGCTCCGCGAAGAAGTCGGCGTAGTTGAAGGCCGAGCGCACCGCGCCGATCTGCATCACCGGGCCCGGCACCTTCACGTTGAAGTCGAAGGTCGTGCCGTGCGCGGGGTCGATGCGCAGCGTGAACACGTTCGGCGTGAGGGCATCGACGGGCGTGTCGCGGAACAGCAGGAACGGCACGGCTTTCAGCTGTATCGAGATTTCGGTGCGCCGCTCGGTCAGGCGCTTGCCGGTGCGCAGGTAGAACGGCACGCCCGCCCAGCGCCAGTTCTCGACGTACACGCGCGCCGCCGCATAGGTTTCGGTGCGGCTGTCCTGCGCGACGCCCGGCTCTTCCCGGTAGCCCGGCCCGGCCGGCCCGGCTTCGTACTGACCGAGCACGACGTCCTTCGCCGAAAGCGGGCGGATCGCGTCGAAGAGTTCGGCTTTCTTGTCGCGCACGGACTCGGCATCGAACGAATTGGGCGGCTCCATCGCCACCATGCCGAGCAGCTGGAACAGATGGTTCGGCAGCATGTCGCGGAACGCGCCCGTCTGCTCGTAGAACTTGCCGCGCCCTTCCACGCCGATGGTCTCGGCCGCCGTGATCTGCACGTTGTCGATGAATTCGCGCCGCCAGACGGGCTCGAACATCGCGTTGGCGAAGCGCACGGCGAGAATGCTCTGCACCGTGTCCTTGCCGAGAAAATGGTCGATGCGATAGACCTGCGACTCGCCCGCATACTTGAGGATGCAGCCGTTGAGCGCCTGCGCGGACGCGAGATCGCTGCCGAACGGCTTCTCGATCACGAGCCGCCTGAAGTTGCCGTCCTTCTCCTCGAGCAGCCCCGCAGCGCCGAGATGCTCGACGATCGGCTCGAAGAAGCGCGCCCCCACCGCGAGATAGAACACGACGTTGCCCGACTTCGCCTTCGCGAGCCGCTCCTTGAGGCGCGCGAAGGTCTCGTCTTCCCCGAACTCGCCCGCGAAGTATTCGAGCCGCTCGACGACCCAGCCCCACGCATCCTCGTTCAGTTGCGAGGTGTGGAAAGTCGCGGCCTTGTCGGCGGCGAACTTGCGCAGCGACTGCGTGAGATCGTCGCGCCATTCGGACGTCTCGCGCTCGCCGTGATTCACGCCGATGATCTGCATGTCGTCGTCGAGCAGCCTGTCCGCGGAGAGGTTGTAGAGCGACGGCATCAACAGCCGCTTGGTGAGATCGCCGCCCGCTCCGAAGATGACTAGCGTGCATGGCGGCGCGGGATGCTTGCCGGCGCACGTCCCGCCCGGCTGGCTCGCTTCGTTCGCTTCGATCGATTCTTTCGGCATGGCGTGTCGTCCCTTATCAGTTGCGCTTGGACCTGGAAAGACCACGAGCGTTGCGGCACAGTTCACTCGGGCGTCGCGCCGAAAGCACGCGCATCGATGTTCGTATGCTTTTTGTAATTATTAACCTTTCGTGTCGTAAAATATGCGCGCTTGTGACGGCGCTCGCGAACCTTGCGACATAGAAGCCGACCCAGGCGGGGACTCCATATGAACGCACAGGATACTTCCATCGACCTCAAGGCTTACTTCGCGCGCATCGGCTTCGGCGGCCCGGCGCGTCCGTCGCCGACGCTCGATACCTTGCGCACGCTGCATCTGCTGCATCCGCAGGCAATCCCCTTCGAAAACCTCGATGCGCTTCTCGGCCGCCCCGTGAAGCTGGATCTCGCATCGATCCAGCGCAAGCTCGTCGCCGAGCGGCGCGGCGGCTACTGCTACGAGCACAATCTGCTTTTGCGCAGCGTACTGCAGACGCTCGGTTTTCGCGTGCGCAGCTTCGCGGGCCGCGTCCTGTGGGGACGCGACGCCTCGAGCATGCCGGCGCGCACGCACATGCTGCTGCTGGTCGACCTCGACGAAGGCACCTTTCTCGCCGATGTCGGCTTCGGCGGCATGGTGCTTTCCGCGCCGCTCGCGTTCGAAACGGGCCTCGAGCAGATCACGCCTCACGGCACTTTCCGGCTGGAGAACGCCGGAGGCGAGCCGCGCAGCTTCATTCTGCAGGCGCTCGTGAACGGCGGCTGGGCACCCGTCTACCACTTCGATCTCGATCCGCAGTATGACGCCGACTACGAGATGGCCAACCATTTCGTGTCCACCTGGCCGCAGTCGGTCTTCGTGCACAACCTGCTTGCCGCGCGCCTCGCGCCCGGCGTGCGCTACGGCCTGTTCAACCGGCGCCTGCACGTGCATCACGTTCACGACGAAGGCGCGGGCAGCGAGCAGCGCGACCTCGCGAGCGTGGCGGACCTGCGCCGCGTGCTCGAAAACGAAATCGGGATTCGTCTGCCGGATACGGGCGAATCAGCCACCGTCAGCACCGCCGATCTGGACGCCGCGCTGTCACGGCTTCCGTGAGCGCGCGGGCATCGCCACCGGCACAACCAAGCTTAATCACAAGACCACGATGTTCAAGAAGAAGACGCGCGGCGGCAGCGATTTCCAGACCCATCATCGCAGCACGGTGCTCGCGAACCGGCTGCCCCCATGGCGCTCGCGCCTCGTCGTCGTCGGGCTGACGGCGGCGTTTCTCGCGCTTGGCCTGCGCGCGCTGTGGGTTCAGGTGGTCGACCACAAGTTCTATATCGGCGAAGGACAGAAGCGCTACCAGCGCACGCTGGCGCTGTCGGCCACGCGCGGGCGCATCGTCGATCGCCACGGCGCGATGCTCGCCGTCAGCCTCGCTACCTACGAGGTGTGGGCCACGCCCCGGTTCTTCGACGGCGATCACGGCAACGAAATCGCGCGCCTGCTCGATATGCCGCCCCGGGAGCTGCAGCGGCGCATCGAAGCGAACCGCGCGTTCGTGCTGCTCAAACGTCAGGTGGAAGCGGAAGCCGCCGAGCGCATCGCGCAAATAGGGCGCGCCGGCATCACGCTCGTGCCGGATACGAAGCGCTTCTATCCCGAAGGCGAATCGGCGGCGCACGTGGTCGGGTTCACCAATAACGAGGATCGCGGCCAGGAAGGCGTCGAGCTCGCCGCCGACGCCCGCCTGACGGGCGAAGCCGGCCAGCGCGAAGTGATCCGCGACCGGCTCGGGCGCGTCGTCTCGCAGATCGGCGAGACGGATCAGCCGAGGAACGGCGAGACCATTCAGCTGACCATCGACCGGCGCATCCAGCAGCTCGCGCATTCGCAGCTGAAAGCGGCGATCGCGAAGCACAAGGCACGCGCGGGCAGCGTCGTCGTGCTCGACGCGAAGAACGGCGAAGTCCTCGCGCTCGCCAATTATCCGAGCTTCGATCCGAACGATCGCGCGCGTCTCACCGGCGAGCAGTTGCGCAACCGCGCGCTCACCGACACCTTCGAGCCCGGCTCGACGATCAAGCCGCTCGTCGCCGCGCTGTCGATCGACCTCGGCAAGGTCCGCCCCGAGACGCGTATCGATACGGCGCCGGGCAGCATGAAAATCGGCCCGAACGTGATCCACGACACGTCGAATCACGGCGTCATCACGGTGGCGCAGGCGGTGCAGATGTCGAGCAACGTCGCGCTCACGAAGCTCGCGCTGCAGATTCCCGCGAAAACGATCTGGGACAAGTATCGCGAATACGGCATCGGCCGCGCCCCCGAGCTCACCTTCCCGGGAGCGGCGACCGGCCGGCTGCGCGCGCCCGAACGCTGGAAGCCGATCGAGCAGGCGACGATGGCCTACGGCTACGGTTTGTCGCTCTCGCTCCTGCAGATCGCGCAGGTCTACACGGCCTACGCCGGCGACGGTCGCTTTCACGCGGCCACGCTGATTCACGGCGAAACGCGCCGCGACTCCGTGCAGGTCACGCATCCGGCAACGGCGAAGGCCGTGCGCAACATGCTCGAAATGGCGATCGGCGAGCACGGCACCGGGCGCGCGGCGGCGGTCGAGGGCTATCGCGTCGGCGGCAAGACCGGCACGGCGCGCAAGCAGGTCGGGCGCTCGTATGCGGCCAACAAGTACCGCGCGTCGTTCGTCGGCATCGCGCCGATGAGCGATCCGCGCGTGATCGTCGCCGTGATGATCGACGAGCCGACGGGCGGCACGTACTACGGCGGCACGGTCGCGGGGCCGGTGTTCTCGGGCATCGTCGGCGCGACGCTGCCGCTGCTCGGCGTGCCGCCGGACGCGTGAACCGTCCCGAATGCGGGCGCGGGGCTTGCTGCGGTTCACGCACGACACCCCGCGAAACCGACCGGGCCGCTGGCACGCTGTGCTCTAATGTCGTGTTACGGCCCGAGATCATTCACCGGAAAGACCATGAGAAAACTCGCCGCGGCGCTCGCGCTGCCCTTGCTCTTCACCGCTTGCGCGCAATTTCACAACGAGGACGCGGGACAACCCGAAGTCGAAAAGTCGTCGGCCGACGATAAGGTGAACGGCGTCGTGCAGTGCATCGCGGAGGAAGCGAGGAAGCACGACGCGAAGTTTCAGCAAACGTCCATCCCGCAAGGCGTGATGCTCGAATTCGGCGATTCGAACGTGATCAAGGTCCGCTACGACAACGGCGAAACCACGTACCGCTTCTATCCGGGTGTGCGTCACGCGTCGAATCTGTGGATCGAGGGCGCGGGCAAGAAGTGCGCGCCATCGGACCCGACCAGCCACGACTCGCAGAAATAAGCATGGGAATCATGCGCTCGACCAAAGCCATCAACGCCGTCGAACGGCTCAAGACGCGCAGCGGCAACACGCAGTACGCGGCGGTGTCGATGCCCGGCGGCCTTTTCTATCTCGTCGAGCGCACGGCTGCGGGCTCGACCAGGCTCTCGGAGCCGATGCCGATGGACGACTTCGTCGCGTTCGTGAACGCGCGCGAGCCGGACAGGCCGCGCAAAGTCAGCAAGCTCGATCTCGCCATGGAAGAGCAGATCGGCCGCAGCGGCAAGCGCGGCGCGAAATCGGGCGCCGAAGGCAACGAATAGCCGCTTTGCCGTCTCCGCTCGCGCCGCCCCCTGGCGCGCCGCAACATCGAAAGCCGGGTTTTCCTCTCACATGAATGTGCGATGACAGACGGAGCCATCAGGCCCGCGTTGCGTACATTTTTGATGACGGTCGTATCGCTTGATGCTTGATGCTTGATAACAGGCAACGATCGGTCATCCGAAGAAAAGAGCAAGGGCCGCCCGCGACGGGTTCAAAAAAATGCGCGGGTGAACGGGGTGCCTGGGCAGCGCGCGATCTGACGCTCGGATCATGCGCCGCACGGCCGAGAGGAAGACCACAGATGAACAAGAAGAAAAGCGAGACCAAGGGCAGCCTTTTGCCCTCGGCGATGGCGGACGTCGAGCTTCAGCACATCGAGCGCGCGGTCGCGCAGCTTCGCACGATGCACAACCAATCTTCGGGCACACTCAACGTCGATTACTGGCGCGAGCGGCTCGCGGCCGTCGCGAAGGGCTATGCGCTCGTGCCGGCGCAGAAGCAGCGCGTGGATGCGCTGCGCATCGCGCTCGACTCGGTCGACGCCGGCCCGCGCGGAGGCTCCGGCAGCCGCGGCAGGAAGTCCACCAACAGGCTTTGGGCGAAAGCGGCCTGACCGCCGCTTTCGCCACTCGCGCCGCGGCGCGACCCCGCTTTCACGCCCGCGTCTCGCAGCGAGCCGGGCGCGCAACGGCAAACCGACCGTGCGACGATTCACGGCACGCGAACGTGCCGAACGCGTTCGCCCGGCCCGTCAGGCACCGTTCGTGCTCGTAAGCAAGTCTTTCGAGCACGCCGGGAGCCGCCATGTTCACGCTTCGTCACCCTCGCGCGCGCAACTCGCGCCGACCCTGGCCCATGCTGGCGAACGCGCTTCTCGCCACCCTCGCCGCGACGTTCAGCATGTACGGCGTCGCGCAGATCACCAGCGGCGGCGGGTCCGAGCGTCAGGAAGGCCGTCAGTCCGATTCGACTTCGCGGGCCGATCCGTCCGGCGTCGCCATGCACGAATCGCAAAGGCCGCAATCGAAGGATGCCGCCAGGGGACGCGCCCCGAGCGCGGGCAAGGATCACAAGCCCGAGGGCAGCGGCGGCTTCGACAACGGCCTGTACGGCACGGGCGCGGGCAACAACAAGTGAGGCTGCGCCGGGCTCAGTCCTGACGCTGCGGCGGCATGTCCGAGATTTCCGGTGCGATCGCCGCATGATTGACGATCGCGACGAGCGACACGCCGCCGATCACGTTGCCGAGGAAGGTCGGCGCGAGGAACACGAAGAAGTAGTCGGAGACGCTCGCCGCGCCGATCATCACGGCATACGCCGCCTCGACCGATCCGGCGATCACGTGCGTGAGCTTGCTCACCGCGACGGTGTACGTGACGAGCAGGATCGTCAGAAATCGCGCCGAGCGCGCACTCGGCAGCAGCCACACCATCAGCGCGATGAGCCAGCCGGAGAACACGCCGCGCACGACGGTCACGCCGAAGTCGGCGGACAGCGGTGTCATCGCGACCCTGGCGAGCGCTTCGGATACCTCGGGCGAGAAGACGCCGCGAATCTGCAGGATGGCGGCGAAGATCGTCGTGCCGACCAGATTGAAGAACAGCACGATCGCCCAGAGCCGCAGCGCCTTGCCGAGCGTCGCGAGATCGCGGCGCGTGAGCACGGGCAGCACCGCCGTCAACGTGCTCTCCGTGAAAAGCTGCTGGCGGGCGAGGATCACGAAGACGAAGCCGATCGTGTAGCCGAAGCTCGATATCAACCCGCGCCAGTCCGTCTTCGGCAGCGCGCTTTCCAGAATGCACTGCACGAGAAAGGAGAAGCCCATCGAGAGGCCGGCGGCAAGCGCCGACCACATCAGCGCGGCGAAAGTGCGCTCCATCGCGACCTCGCCCTCCTCGCGCACGATCTCATGGATGACGAGCGGATGCGGGGCGGAATGCTCGGCCGCCTGTTCCTGCTCGGCGCGATCGAGATGCGGAGAATCCGCACCTGCGGAGTTCTCCCTGGGGGACGCGCCGGCGTGCGGCTCGTTCATGATCGTTCTCCCTGAACGCCGCTCGATGTGGAGCGTGGATGAGCGGCTGGCGCACCCACGAAGCAGGAAGAATGCCCGCGAAACTAGCGGGCGGCGCTGCCGTCCAGGGCGTCGTAGCCACGCCACTTGTAAACGAGCGCGGAGACGAGCCAACAGCCGGCGAAGATCGCGACGATGCCGTAGCCGAGCATGCCGAAGTGCTCGGACAGCGAGCCGGCCACGTCCCACAGTCCGCCCTTCAGTTGCAGCCGGTCGGCGATCAGCCCGAGCGCCTCGATGCCGCCGACCAGCACGGCGATCACCACCGACACCAGCGTGACCGTGAGGTTGTAGTAGAGCTTGCGGATCGGTTTCCTGAACGCCCAGCCGTAGGCGCCGGTCATGAGCAGGCCGTCGGCGGTGTCGATGAGCGACATGCCCGCCGTGAAGAGCACCGGAAACACGAGGATCGACCAGACCGGCATGCCGCGCGCCGCCTCCGCCGCGGCGATGCCCATCAGGCCGATTTCGGTGGCCGTATCGAAGCCGAGCCCGAACAGGAAGCCGAGCGGATACATGTGCCAGCTCTTGCCGATAAGTCTGAAGAGCGGCCGCACGATGCGCGCCAGCGGTCCGCCGCCGACGGCGAACATGTCGGCGTCTTCCTCGCGGCATGCCTCGCCCCGCCGCGCGCGCCTGAACGCGCGCCACACGCCGCGCAGCACGAAGAGGTTGATGGCGGCGATGGCGAACAGAAAGAGCGCCGATACCGACGTGCCGATGAGCCCGCCGATCTCGCGAAATTCGGCGAAGCGCCCTTGCACCGCCATCGCGGTCGCGGCGATCAGGGCGGTGGCCGCGACGACGATCGTCGAATGCCCGAGCGAAAAGAAGAAGCCGACGAAGAGCGGGCGCTTGCCTTCCTGCATCAGCTTGCGCGTAACGTTGTCGATGGCGGCGATGTGGTCCGCATCGACCGCATGGCGCAACCCGAGCGAATAAGCGAGCAGCGACGTGCCGAGCAAGAGCGGATAGTGCCGGAACGCGACGAGCGCCCACAGCCATGCGAGCAGATTGAACGTGATCAGCCCGGCGAGGAGGCGCGCGGACTTGCGCGGCAGCGTGCGATGCGCCGGAATCGGGTTGGACGCAGAAGCGGGCTCGATCGGATCGTTCATATGCGCACGCACGGGGTCACAAAGGGAACAAGCATACCTTGCGCGATCTTGCGGCCAAAAATCGCTGCACCATGAATGCGCTTATTCCGCCTGGTGAGAAAAACATAGACGGAATCGTTGGTTTGGACGCGCGGGCCGCGCCGCTACGATGGCGCTTCGCCTTTCTGACACACTCGCGAAGTCCGCCATGCCCCGCTATCTCGACGACACGCAACGCCACGAACTGCAATGCCAGCGCTCGACGTGGCGCTGGCGCAGCGAATGGCCGACCTGGGCGGTTATCCTCGCGGTCTACGGCGGCTGGTTCGGCGTCGCGCTGAACGCGCGCACGCTGGGACTCGCGCCGACGATCGCGCTGCTCGCGGTGCTGTCGTGCTGGTACATGTCGCTTCAGCACGAGCTGATGCACGGGCACCCGACGCGCCGGCCGCTCGTCAACATGCTCTTCGGCCTCGCGCCGCTCGCGGTGTGGTTTCCGTACGAGGTCTACCGCGACTCGCATCTGCGTCATCACGACGACGCGCATCTGACCGAACCGGGCTGCGACCCCGAAAGCTATTACGTGACGCCGGCGCAGTGGGCGAACGCGGGCGCCGTGCTGCGCGCCGCGCTCGCCGCGCGCAATACGTTCGCCGGGCGCGTGCTCATCGGGCCGTGGTTTTCGATCGCGGCGTCGTGGCGCGAAGCGGCGCGGGCCGTCGCGGAACGGCGCTGGCGGATCGTCGCGAACTGGGCGGCGCATCTCGTCGCGCTGATCGGGCTCGCGCACTGGCTCGAAGCGCGATGCGGCATTCCGTGGCGCGCGTTCGTGTTCGGCGTCGGCTATGCGTCGCTCGCGCTCGCGTCGGTGCGCTCGTTTCAGGAGCATCGCGCGTCCGAGCGGGAGAACGAGCGCACGGTCATCAACGAGGCCGCGTGGCCGTGGCGCCTACTGTTTCTGAACAACAACTATCACGCCGTGCATCACGATCTGCCGGGCGTGCCGTGGTTCGCGCTCGGCGAAATCTATGCGCGCCGGCACGACGGCTATCGCGCGAGCAACGGCGGCTTCGTCGTGCGCGGATATGGCGAATGGGCAAGCCGCCATGCCCTCGCGCAGGCGGCCCAGCCGGTGCATCCGTTCGTGGATCCGCGCGAGCTGGACGGGTCGAGCGAGGACCTCGCGCTTGCCCGACGCCGCCTCGCGGGCTGACCGGGCTTACGCTCCGCGCTGTACGATTCGGGATCGGCGCGTTCGTCCGCGCCCCGCCATTCGCTCACCATGCACTGGATCGCCGCCCTGCCGATGTATAACGTCACGCCCGCGCTCGCCGCGGACTGGCGCACGCTGCTCGAACGTGTACGCGCCAGTCTCGCGGATTGGCTGAATCCGCGCGGCGATACGCTCGAGATCGTCGATCCCGGGCCGGATCTCGCCGCATTCTGGCTGCGCGACGATGTCCTCCTGTCGCAGACCTGCGGCTATCCGCTGGTGCATGCGCTCGCCGGGCGCGTGCGGCTCGTCGCGACGCCGGATTTCGACGTTCCCGGCTGCGGCGAGGGCACGTATCGCAGCGTGCTCGTCGCGGGTGCCCACGTCGCGGCGCGCTCGATCGAAGCCTGCCGCGGCCTGCGCGCCGTCTACAACGGCGACGATTCGAACAGCGGCATGAACCTCTTTCGCCATGCCGTCGCGCTGTTCGCGCGGGAGGGACGGTTCTTCGCGTCGGTGACGCAGACCGGCTCCCACTTGGAGTCGCTGCGCGCGCTCGCCGGGACGCGCGCGGACGTCGCGGCGATCGATTGCGTCACGTTCGCGTTCGTTCGGTCGCATCTGCCGGATCTGACGGCCGGCGTGCGCGTGATCGGCGCGACGGCGAGCGCGGGCGCGCTGCCGTTCGTCACGTCGAGACGCGTGCCGGAGGACGCGATCGACACCCTCTTTCGCGCGCTGGGCGATGCCCTGAAACAGGATTCGTCGCTGGCGCGGCGGCTTCGGCTCAAGGGCGTGGTGAAGCGCACTTCCGCCGACTTCGCCCCGATCCTCGACTACGAACGCGAGGCCATCGCGCGAGGCTATCCGCGGCTCGCCTGAGGGGCGCACCCGGCGGTTCCGGCAGACTTTCCGGAGTTTCGGCACAATCGGTCTTTTAGCGCGTGGCCCAAGGCCCAGGCACGCGTGCCGCGGCGTCGCCCGACGCCAGCAGGCATGGCGAGCCGCCACGCTTTCGGAAAGCCGCCATGATCCCCTTCTCGCTACTCGACCTTTCTCCGGTTCCGCAGGGCTCGACCCCGGCCGACGCCTTCGCCCATTCCCTCGATCTCGCCCGGCACGCCGAACGCTGGGGCTACCTGCGCTACTGGCTGGCCGAGCATCACAACATGACGGGCATCGCCAGCGCGGCGACCGCGGTCGTGATCGGCCATATCGCGGCCGGCACGAAGACGATCCGCGTCGGATCGGGCGGCATCATGCTGCCGAATCACGCGCCGCTCGTGATCGCCGAGCAGTTCGGCACGCTCGCCTCGCTGTTTCCGGGGCGCATCGACCTCGGGCTGGGACGCGCGCCCGGCACCGACCAGACCACCGCGCGGGCGCTGCGCCGCGACCTGCAGGGCAGCGCCGAATCGTTCCCCGACGACGTCGTGGAACTGCAGCGCTACTTCGCCGATCCCGTGGAAGGCCAGCGCGTGCGCGCCGTGCCCGGCGCCGGGCTGCATGTGCCGATCTGGCTGCTCGGCTCGTCGCTCTTTTCCGCGCAGCTCGCGGCCGCGCTCGGGCTGCCGTTCGCGTTCGCGTCGCATTTCGCGCCGGATTATCTGCTCACCGCGTTGCAGGTCTACCGCTCGCAGTTCCGCCCGTCGGCGACCCTCAAAAAGCCCTACGCGATGGTCGGCGTGAACGTCTTCGCCGCCGATACCGGCGATGAAGCGCGCTTTCTCTTCACGTCGCTGCAACAGCAATTCATCAACCTGCGGCGCGGGACGCCCGGCCAGTTGCCGCCTCCGGTCGAATCGATCGCGTGGACGGATGCCGAGCGCGCGGGCGTCGAGCATTCGCTCGCATGCTCGGTCGTCGGCGATCCGGCCGATGTCGAGGCCGGCCTGCGCTCGGTCATCGACCAGACCCAGGCGGACGAGCTGATCGTCACCGCGCAGATCTTCGATCATCAGAAGCGTCTGCGCTCGTTCGAGATCACGAGTCAGGTCCGCGACGCGATCGGCAAGAGCGCCTGAGGGCCCGAGCGCTTGGGCGGCCGGGTCGCGCGGCCACGGGCTCGAGCGGCCGCCGAAAGTCCCTACGCTGGACGCGCCCGGTTTTGACGGGCAATAATGAGGCACAGGAGGGCATCGCTCGCGGCGGCGCCCTTCGCGTCCGCGTCATTCGCCAAGCCGGAATCCCGTCGAGCGCGCCCGAATTTCGTGCACGCCGGGGGGCGGCGCGGTGATACAACAACAACGACGTCGCAAGACGGGAGGAAGAATGTCGATGCCGAGAAGCGCCGCCACTGGCGCCATGACGCTCCTGACGGAATACGACGAAGCCAGCGGACAGGAAGTGCGTTCGTTGCGCCTCGAACCCGCGGCGGACGGCAAGGCCGTTCTGCTGATCGAAATTGACGAGCGCAAACCGGGCATTCACCGCGAAGTGCGTTATGAAATTACGCCTGCGGAACTGATTGCCGCCATTCGGGCTCACGGCGCGGAATTACCGGGAGAACAACACAGTCGTTAAAACGATTTAACACTTGCGATAAGCAGCATACAATATAGTTAAGCGAGGTAATCGGCGACCGGGCAGCTTTGGCGGCGATGGCCTCGCCCTCGGCGGTTCGTGGCTCCCCCACGTGGCGTTCCGCGCGCACGCTTTGCGCGCGTCCGTCACGACGATGTTCGGGCGGGCGAACGTTCGCATTCGGGGCAAATGCCGGCATTAAAGGCAAAGTGTCCGAACGAATTAATCGATCGTGCGGTAAATACACTAATTGACGCGAGGCAGGCACTGCGCCACGCTTCATAAAACACATATATTCAAGTCATCGAACCGCCCCGGTCCGCGCGGGGTATCGGTTCGTCTTCTGATAATCAAAAAGCTGAATCAGGGAAGCCGTGGACGAAAGAAAGCGAGACAGCATCATCGCGTATTTGCGCAGCCGAATGGCTGAGTTCGGCATTACGGAAAGAGCGTTGGCTGAAGCATTGGCCGAAGCGCCGGTGGCGAAGCCGCCGCCCTCCTTCACCAAGACCAACGGGGCTCATGGCGCGCCCAAGGCAAGGCGGCCCATGCCGCAATTGCCATCCCTGCCTCACTCGGGGGGCGGCGGGCCGATATTCCGCAACGCAAACGGCGATACGTGGGACGGACTCGGCGATATGCCCGAGTGGCTCAAGCGCGCGGTTCACGCCGGTCAGGACATCGAGTTCTATCGCGTTTGAGGCATCTTCGTCGAGTGCCGGTACGTCACGAGTACGCTCACGCTCGAGCGCGAGTGTGTACCGCTTTGCGTCGCATCGAATGGCATCCCCGTTCGTTCGCAGGCCATCGTAGTTTCAAGAACGCCGCACATCGCGTTGAGCACGAAACGAAATAGACCCGCGCAGCATTGCACGCCGCGCGCCGTCCGCGCGCCGGTTACCTGCCTGTAGGCCGCTTTCATAGGCAATTCACCGAGATTAATCAAGCCTAAAAAATTTTCGGCAACGGTTGCCCATCGAGCCTGAAAACGTTTATTGGTATATCTCGGTAAGCCGGCTGGCGCATGTCAGCCGCGCATCGACCTTACGTGAGGCACGCCCGATCAAGTCCCGCAGTCTCCACTCGACAAGGGGGCACGCATGAACGCATACGGACGTCGCAACGTTGCATTCGGCGCGCAAGCGCGTTGCCCGGCGCGAGGGCTGGCGCCGGCCCCATCCGATCCGCGCGGCCGTGCATGACGCTTCGGGCAATCGAACGTAATCCGAACGATCGAGCGCCGCGCGTCATGCTCTCACGTCCCGATACCCTTCCGAGCGTCGTGCGGCGCATGACGGCGGGCCGCATGCTGCTCGAAGGCGCATCGGTCGAAACGGTGGCCGAGCAGTTGCATCTGTCGGCGCAGACGGTGCGGCGGTACAGGGCCATCGTCTCCGAAGGCGGTCTCGATGCGCTCGCGAAGATGGGCGTGGGCGGCCGCGCCTCGGCACTCGATCGGGAGGCGCTCGACTGGATCGCCGCGGCCTTGCGGGGTTCGGCGCGGGAGCACGGCTTCGAGAGCGATGCGTGGACCAATGCGCGCCTGCGCGAGCTGATCGAGCGGCGCTACGGCGTGCGCTACTCGCGGGTCTACGTCTGGCAGATCGCGACCAATCTCGGGCTTGGACATCTGCTGTCGAAATCGCGCCGCTGATTGCGTGCGCGCCACGCTTGTCGAAGCACTCTTTTCAGCGAAGGAGACCTTGCATGGATCGCACTTCATCTCAACCGTCGCAGCGCTCGCGTAACGTACGGCCGCGCGCATTCATCGCGTGTGCGGCGCTCGTTCTCGCTTGTACTGCGACAGAGCGCGCGTCGGCTCAGGACGCGGCTTCGAGCCCGATGGCGCGCGGCGCGGCGGCGATCGCGCAAGTGCAGGCGCGCGTGGTCGGCATCGATCCCGTGACGAACAGCGTGATGCTGCAGGGTCCGTCCGGGCGCATCGCGGAAGTGGCGGTGAATCCGGAGATCGGCGATGTCAGGAAGCTCCAGCTCGGCGATACCGTGAACATCGAGTATCGCAACGCGCTGCTCGTGCAGGCGACGAAGGTGAAGTCGAACGGCATACGCGAGCGCATCGACAGCGAGGCGGCGGTGCCGGCATCGGGCGGCGTGACGGCGCAGACGCGCATCGTCGAGGTGATCGGGACGATCGAGCGTGTCGACGCGAAGAATCGGCGCGTGACCTTGCGCGGACCGAGCCGCACGGTGACGCTCACCGCCGCGCCGGATGTCTCGCTCGCGGGACTGAAGGCGGGGGATATGGTGCACGCGCGGTTCGAATCGGCGACGGCGGTGCAGGTGTTGAGGGATGGGCAGCCGATCAAGTGAGCGCGTGCGATTGTCCACAGTTTTCATGGACAGCAATGCTTCCTGCCCCGCCTCGTGCGGGGCTTTTTATCGTGATCGGCCGATCGATGCCCGCTGGCCGCGAGCAGCGGGCGGAAGCGCGAATCGATCATCGCTGCATGCTGGAAACAAGCCGAACCGTGGTGATGTCTTGCTTTACGCAAGTCTCAATAGCACGACCAAACTCAGAAAAGTCGTGTTCCTTCATCAAGCCAGCTTTCACAAGCTAAAGTTGCACTCGCGGAGCAGTCTGGCGGGATGAAAAAATCACCCTTTCCGTTGTCTATTGCGCCGCTCTGCTCATGTCGAGTCAAGCGTTTGCCGATGATTGTTGGTCCGATCCCATCTGTTCCGGGTACGCAAACTACTTTGCCAACTGACAGACTCACGGCCTGACTCGCCGCTTTGCCATTTGCAGCTGGTTGCGGCAACCGAGATCAGGTCATTGAAGGCAAGCGTCGACACACCGGCTAGCTTCGGCACGCCTTCGACGCCGAGCGTCAACGGCGTGCTGCCCGAGAACAGGAAACGCGCCTTCGACCGGAAGCAATCGGCTGAAGAAGATATCCACACAATGTGTGGAGAGCCTTGTGAATATCCTGGTGAGTATCGGCTCAACGTACTGATCGCCAAGACTTTTCCCGCACGCACTGCCAACACGGCAGCCGCTGAAAAAGCGAAACGCCCCGAAGGGCGTTTCGTCATCCTCTCAGGCTCTGTACAGCGCGGCCACGTCAGAAATTGAAGTTGTCGATATTCGCGGCATCGAACGTCGTCGGCGGGCCGAGGATCACTTCTCCGCTCTTGCCCACCGTGCGCTTGCCGAGCTTGCCGGCATCGAACGAATCGCCTTCCTTGCCGGTGATCGTGCCCGACGCGAGATTGGCCGCCGCGAACGCCGCGAGATAACCCAGTTGGCCCGGATCCCACAACTGGAACGCCTTGACGGTGCCGTTCTTCACGAACGCGCGCATCTGGTTCGGCGTGCCGAGACCCGTCACCACGACCTTGCCCTTTGATGGCGAACTCGAGATGTAGCGCGCCGCCGCCGCGATCCCGACCGACGTGGGCGCGACGATCCCCTTCAGGTTCGGATACGCCTGCAGCAAGCCCTGCGTCTCGACGAACGACTTCTGATCGTCGTCGTTTCCATACGCGATCTTCACGAGCTTCATCTTCGAATATTCGGGCTTCTTCAGTTCCTCCTGCATCCACTTGATCCAGGTGTTCTGATTGGTCGCGTTCGGCGTCGCCGAGAGAATCGCGAACTCGCCCTCGCCGCCGATCAGCTTCGACAGCAGTTGAATCTGCCCGCGCCCGATCGCTTCCGAATCGGCCTGGTTCACGAAGATCTGCCGCCCCTCCGGCGCCGTGTCGGAATCGAAGGTCACGACCTTGATGCCCTGCGACATCGCCTTCTTCAGATACGGCACGACCGCGTTGGCATCGTTCGCCGCGATCACGATCGCGTTCTGCCGCTGCGTGATGAGCGTGTTGATGTAGCTGACCTGCGACGACGCGCCCGCATCCGAAGGCCCCACCACCTTGCCGTCGCCCTTCATCTCCTTGATCGCGGCCATGCCGCCGTCGTCGGCGATCACTTCGTATGGGTTGTTGATCTGCTTCGGCAGGAAGGCGATCTTCAGACCGCTCTTGATGTCGGCGGCGCTCGCCGTCAGCGCGACGGTCGCGGCGAGAAACGCCGCCGCCAACGCCGGGCCGCGCGGGAATCGAATGGGCTTCTTCATGTCGTAAAGTCTCCTGTCATTGCGCGCGGGCTTCGCTGTACGAGCCCTTGCGCTGGTTATCAACGAGCACGGCAAATCGCCGGGTCAGGCCTGCGCCATCAGGCGCTTTTCGCGCGCCGCCCGCCAGCGCGCGACGAGATTCGGAATCAGCACCGACGAGAGCAGCAGCGCGCCCGTCACGATAGTGAGCGTCTCGCTCGATACGTCCGCGAGCGTCAGCGCATTACGCAGCACGCCGATGATGACGAGCGACAGCAGCACGCCGATCATCGAGCCGCGTCCGCCGAAAATGCTCACGCCGCCGAACAGCACCGCCGCGATCACCGAGAGCTCGAAGCCCTCGCCGTTGTCGCCGCGCGCGCTCGTGAAACGCAGCGTATAGACGATGCCCGCGAGCGCCGCCATCGCACCCGACATCATGAAGAGCCTGAGCTTGGTCTTCGCGACGTCGATGCCCGAGAACTGCGCGGCGGTCGGATTCGCACCGATCGCATAGAGGCTGCGGCCGAAGGGCGTCGCCTGAAGGAGCACCGTGAAGATGATTGCGCCTGCAATCACCAGGATGAACGGCATCGGCAGGAACGTGCTGGCGATCGTGTCGATGCCGAACGCCGTGTACGACGCGGGAAAATCGGCGATCGCCTGGTCGCCGAGCAGCACGTACGCAAGGCCGCGAAAGAGCGCGAGCGTGCCGATCGTCACCGCCAGCGACGGCAGGTTGAAGCGCACGATCACGAGGCCGTTGAGCAGCCCGGCAAGCGCGCCGAAGACGAGCACGAGCGCGATCACGAGCGGCATCGGCAGACCCATGTGCCAGAGCACGCCCATCAGCGCGCTGGACGCGCCAAGCACCGACGCCACCGACAGGTCGATCTCCGCCGCGACGATGATGAGCGTCATGGGCAGCGCGATCAGCGCGATTTCGGTGAAGTCCGCGAGCATGTTCGAGATGTTCGCCGCCGACAGAAAGAGCGGCGACAGCACGCGCCCCGCGACGAGCGAGACGACGAGCACGATCGCGAGCATCGCTTCCCATTGCAGGTGGCGGCGCTTCGTGGTGGAGAGAGCGGAATCGGGTTTAGCCATGATCGCGTTTCCTCATCATGCGGCGCGCGACGGAACGCGCGAGCAGCGTATCGAGCGCGATCGCCGCGACGATCAGCGCGCCTTGAATCGCCTGCTGCCAGAACGGCGACACGCGCAGCACCACCAGTGCGATGTTGATGACGCCGAGCACGAGCGCCCCGAGCGTCGCGCCCGCGATCGTGCCCACGCCGCCCGTGATCGCGACACTGCCGACTACCGCCGCGGCGACCACCTGCAGCTCGATGCCTTTCGCCGTGCTCGCGTCGACGGTGCCGAAGCGCGCGAGCCACAGCACGCCGGCGAGACCCGCGATCGCGCCGGAAAGCAAAAAGCCGATCATCACGCGGCGGTCCACGCGAATGCCGGCGAGGCGCGCGGCTTCGGGATTCGAGCCGACGGCGTAGTGCTCGCGTCCGCCGCGATATTGCTTCAGGTATACCGACAACGCGATCAGCACGACCACCGCGATCAGCACGAGATTCGGCACGCCGAGCAGCGAGCCCGTGGCTATCGACGCAAACGCATCGGGCAGGCTGGTCGCGTTGATCTGGCCGCCGTGGACCCATGCGTAGTCCGCGCCGCGCACGATATAGAGCGTCGACAGGGTCGCGACGAGCGAAGGCACGCGTCCGAACGTCACGAGCGCGCCGTTCAGCGCGCCGATCGCGAGCCCGATGCCGATGCCCGCGAGCATCGCGACGATCACCGGCAGATGCGGAAACATCACGAAAAGGCCGCCGACCGCATAGGCGCTTACGCCGACCACCGACGCCACGGAAAGATCGATATGCCGCATCAGCATCACGATCGTCATGCCCGCCGTCAGCAGGCCGATGATCGAGACGTTGAGGAGCACGTCGCGCAGGTTCTGCAGGTTGAGGAAGTCCGGCTTGACGGCAGCCGTTGCGCCGACGAGCACGAGCAGCACGATGAAGAGCGTAAGCTCCCGGCTCTTCGCGATCGATACGGCAAGGCTTGCGCGTTTCGTTCCGGTCGGCGGCATCGCGGGTAGCGTCGGAGAATGTCGAGTCATCATGCTGCTCGTCCCATGGCTTGTTGCGGCGAGGCGCCCAAAGCAGCGCTCATCACTCGTTCCTCGTTCGCATCCGCGCGGGCGATATCCGCGCTGATGCGGCCTTCGTGCATCACGAGCACGCGGTCGGCCATGCCGAGCACTTCGGGCAGCTCGCTCGAAATCATCAGCACGGCCATGCCTTCCTTCACGAGTTCCGCGAGCGTGCGATACACCTCCGCTTTCGCGCCCACGTCGATGCCGCGCGTCGGCTCGTCGATGATCAGCACCTTCGGGTTCGTCGCGAGCCACTTGCCGAGCACCACCTTCTGCTGATTGCCGCCCGAGAGCGTGCCGACGGGCGCATCGAGGTCGCTGGCCTTGAGACGCAAGCGCTTGCCCCAGTCGGCGGCGAGCGTCGATTCGCTGCGCGACGAAATGAGTCCGTGCCGCATCAGACGCCCGAGCACCGTCAGCGATGCATTGCGCGCGATGCTCAACTCCAGCGCGAGCCCTTGCGCGCGGCGATCCTCCGGCACGAGCGCCAGACCCGCGCGCACGGCGGCGGCCGGATGCCCCAGTGCCAGCTTCTTTCCCGCAATCCGCACTTCGCCCCCGTCGACCGGATCGATGCCGAAGATCGCGCGCGCGACTTCGCTGCGCCCCGCGCCGACCAAACCCGCCAGCGCGACGATCTCGCCCGCGCGCACATCGAACGACACGTTCCTGAACACGCCCTGCCGTGTGAGATTGCGCACCGAGAGCCGCACATCGCCGGGCGTCACGTCGGCTTTCGGATAGAACGTGTCGAGATCGCGGCCGACCATCCTGCTCACGATCGTATCGATGCTCATGTCGGCGGTGAGCGCGTCACAGACCTTCATGCCGTCGCGCATGATCGTCATGCGCTGCGTCAGCGCGAATACTTCGTCGAGACGGTGCGTGATGAAGAGAATCGCCACGTCGCGCTCGCGCAATGCCCGCACGATCGCGAAGAGCCGCTCCACCTCCGGCAGTGAAAGCGCGGCCGTCGGCTCGTCCATGATGAGCACGTTCGCATCGAGGGACAGCGCCTTGGCGATCTCGACCACCTGCTGATCCGCGATCGACAGTCCGCGCACGAGCCGTTGCGCGCGCAGGTTCACGCCGAGCGACGACAACAGCGCGTCGACCTCGCGATGCATCTCGTCGTAGCGGATGCGGCCCAGGCGATCGCGCGGCTGCCGCCCCATGTAGATGTTCTCGGCGATGGAGAGATCCGCGAAGAGCGTCGGCTCCTGATAGATGACGGCGATGCCCGCATCGCGCGCCTCGGCGGGATTCGCGAAGCGGCGCGCGACGCCCTCGACGAGCAGTTCGCCCGCATCGGGCTGATAGACGCCCGCGAGCAGCTTCACGAGCGTCGATTTGCCCGCGCCGTTCTCGCCGAGCAGCGCGTGCACTTCGCCCGGAAAGAGTTCCAGGCTGCCGTCGCCGAGCGCGCGCACGCGGCCGAACGACTTGCTCGCGTGCCTGAGTTCGAGTCTTGGCGTCATGCTTTTCCCCTAGATCCGATAAATGCGTTCCGCGTTACGCACGAACAGCGCGTCCTTCTCGCTGTCGCTGGCGTCGCTCACGATCTGCGCATACGCGTTCCACAGCGCGGTGTAGGTGCCGAACAGCCGATCCACCGGAAAGTTCGATGCGAACATCGCGCGCTCGCAGCCGAACGTGTCGATGGCTTCGTGCACATAGGGCCGCAGGCTCTCGACGGTCCACGCGTGATCGAACATCGCGAAGCCGCTCAGCTTCACCGCGACGTTCGGGCATGCGGCCAACGTGCGCATGCCCTCGCGCCAAGCGCGATAGCCCCGCGGCGAATTGCGGTCGACGAACATGCCCGCGTGATTGACGATGAATTGCGTATCCGCATGCTCGCGCGCGAGCTGCGCCGCCTCTTCCATCTGCGACGGATAGAGCTGCAGGTCGAACGACATGCCGAAGCGCTTCAGCAGGCCAAAATGGCTGCGCCATTGCGGCTCGCGCATGTAGTGGCGTCCGACATAGTCGTAGAGCCTGTTTTCGTGCACGTTGAGAATCTGGCGGATGCCGCGCGTGTTCGCGAACGCCGCATGCGCTTCGAGCACGGCCGGCGCGTCGTCCGCCGACAGGTCCGCGCCCGCGACGATGCCGTTCGGCATGCCACGCCCTTCCTTGTCCGCGATGCCTTGCAGCCAGCGTGTCTCCTCGACCGGATCGGCCGGATCGTGGTTCGCATCGACATGCACGACTTTCAGCACGTCGATGTCTTGCGCGTCGCGCAGCAGGTCCGCAAGCAGATAGTCGTGCTGCAGGTCGCCCGCATCGCCGACGAACGACGTCTGCGGATTCGCGAGCCAGGGGTAATGATGCGTGGACAGATCCCACAGATGGATATGCGGATCGACGACCTGCATGACAGCGCTCCTCGCGAAAGAGGCGAACGTTTCAGGAAAGATGAAAGACCGGTATGAGCGGCACCGCGACGGGCGCGCTGTCGCCACGCTGCGCATGTGTTTCCATCAGCTCGGCCATGAAGTCCCACCATTTGCGCATGACAGGCAGCGTCGGCAGCGCATCGGTCGTATGGGGTTCCGTGCGCTTGTAGCTGGCAAAGAGATGTCCGGTCGATTCGTCGAGGAAGATCCAGTAATCGCGGATGTCCGCGGCGCGCAGCGCATCGGCCAGTTCCGGCCAGATCTCGCGATGCCGCCTCTCGTATTCCTCGCGCATGCCCGGCTTGAGGGTCATGCGAAATGCCACTGTCTCCATGGCGGGCCGCCTTCTTTTGATCAGTGAATCCCTGTGTTCGGGACTCGTTGTGCTGCGACTATAATTCGCCGACCGATAACACGACAATCCGAAAGCAGGATTGGCCGATCGCAAAAAGGTATCGCTGCGCCTTATCATCGCGCGCTTCCACGCGGACTGTCGAATGAACCACAACGTGTCCCAAACTGTGTCGCCGAGCATCTCGCCGAACGCATTGGTCAATCGCCTGAAGTTCAAGCATCTCGCGCTGCTGGTCGCTCTCGACGACGCGCGCAATCTGCATCAGGCGGCCGAGGCGATCAGCGTCGCGCAGCCGAGCGCAAGCCGCATGCTCGCGGACATCGAGGAGGCGTTCGGCTTTCTGCTCTTCGAGCGCAACGCGCGCGGCATGCAGCCGACGCCCCTCGGCATGGCGACGCTCGCCTACGCGCGCCGCTCGCTCGCGGATCTCACGCGCTTTGCCGACGATCTCGACGCCAAGCGCCGCGGCGGCCACGGCCAGCTGACGGTCGGCGCGATCATGGGCGCCGCGCCCGACGTGCTGGCGATGGCCGTCACCGAACTGAAATCGGAGCGGCCGCTCCTGAACGTGCGCATCCTCGGCGAGACGAGCGATCAGGTCGTGCAATTGCTGCATCGCCGCGAAATCGAGCTCGCGCTCGGACGCCTCACCACGCCCCTGCAGCACAACGATTTCGACTTCGAGCCGCTCGCGCGCGAAGCGATGCGGCTCGTCGTGCGCGCGGGGCATCCGCTTGCCGGCAAGACTTCGCTCACGCTTGAGACGCTCGTCGGCTGGCCGTGGATCCTGCAGCCGATCACGAGTCCCGCGCGCGGCCTGTTCGAAGACGAGCTCGCGCGCGCCGGCCTGACGACGCCCGCCGATATCGTCGAATGCGCATCGATCTTCGCGACGCTGCAATTGCTGCAGAACAGCGAGGCCGTCGCGATGCTGCCCGAGTCCGTCGTGCGCGATTACCTGCGCGCGCAACTGCTGATCGAGTTGCCGATCGAGATCGGCAAGAGCCTGTCGGGCTTCGGCCTGTTGCGCCGCAAGTTCGAGACGCTCAGCGAGCCGGCCGAGTACTTCATCGCGCTGCTGCGCAAATACTCGGCGCTGTCACATTGACCGGACGCTACTGGAGATTCACGAAGAGCCCGCCGTCCACCAGCAGCGACGCGCCCGTGACATAACGAGCGCGGTCGGAGGCGAGGAACACCACGCATTGCGCGACATCGTCCGGCGCGCCCAGTCGCCCCAGCGGAATGCGCTTTTCCATGTAGGCGCGCTTGTCCGCGTCCGAGAGATCCTGGGCGTTCAGATCGGTCGCGATGGTGCCCGGCATCACCGAGTTGCAGCGGATGCCGTACGGCCCGAGTGCGATTGCGCAGGATTGCATCAACGAATGGACGCCCGCCTTGGTTGGCGTGTAGTGCGTCTGCATGCCGCCGCCGACGAGCGCGCTGATCGAGCTCGTCGCGACGATCGCGCCGCCCGTGCCCTGCGCCTTCATCTGGTTCGCGGCGGCCTGCGTCACGTAGAACGCGCCGTTCAGATTCACGGCGACGGTGGTTTCATAGACGGAAGGCGGCATGTCGAGAAACGCGTGAAACGGGCAGATGCCCGCGTTGCTCGACAGCACGTCGACGCGTCCGAACGCCTCGACCGTGCGGCGGACGAGCTCGATGCCCGTCTCGCGCTCGGCCACATTGCCTTCGACCGCGATCGCGCGCCGCCCCAGCGCTTCGATCTCGCCGACGATCGACTCGACCGCCGACTCCTTGCCGTAGGACTTGTCGTTGTCGCCCCAGTAGTTGATGGCGACATCCGCGCCTTCGCGCGCGCTCGCGAGCGCGATCGCCCGGCCGATGCCGCGCGAGCCGCCCGTGACGACCACCACCTTGTTTTCCAGAAGCATGAATGTCTCCCCATGTCGAACGGATGACGGAGCGGGCCGCCATCCGGGTTTGATTACATGCCTGCGCGCCTAGCGTCGGAAGCCGCCGTGGAAACCACCGCCTCCGCCGTGGAAACCGCCACCGCCGCCATTGAAGCCTCCACCGCCGCTCCAGCGATTGTCGAAGCGCTGCTGCCCCGTTTCGCGCGATTGCCGCATCTGGTCCAGATTGTTGCTCGCCGCTGAATTGTCGTGCTGCACCGGCTGCCAGCCATTGGACGTATGTTGCTGCCAACCGCCGTCCTCGGTGTGCTGATAGACGTTGCCGTCGTGCGCGGCGTAGACATCGCCGTTATTCCAGGCAACCGCGTTGCCGCGCGACGCGTTCGTCACCACGCCCTTGTTCACCGCGTGCGCCGTGCCGTCCTGCACGTTGCCGGTGATGCCCCGCTCCGCGACGCCCGCGCGACCGGTCTGGGCGTTGTAGCCGGCGACCTGGCGGCCCGCCGCGTAGTTGCCGTCATACGCGTTGCCTTCGATACCCGCCCGGCCCGCCGCGGCGCGTCCCGTCGCGGGATTCGCGACCGCGCCCGCGCGTCCCGCGGCGTAATTGCCGGTATAGGCGTTGCCGACCACACCCGCGCGACCCGCGCCTTCGCGGCCCGTCATCGGGTTCGCGAAGCCGCCCTGACGCCCGGCCGCAAAGTTGCCCGAATACGGATTGAACGCCGCGCCGCGGCTGCCCTGCCAGTGCGCGCCCGTCGCCGGATTGAAGCCCGCGGCGGAGGTGCCGCGCCATGCGTTGCCGGTCCACGGGTTGTAGCCGACCGTATGCGTCACGGTGCCTTGTCCCCAGCGTCCATAGAAGTTCTGCTGGTTGATGTTGACGTTGGCCCAGCCGCCACCGCCCCAGTATCCGCCCCAATATGGCCCCCAGTAAGGCGAGGACGAGCCCCAGATCGCGCCGGCGGCGAAGCCGAACGCGAAGCCTTCGGCGGCCGAGAGCGCAAAGCCCGCGCCATAGCCGTACGTCGGCGGATAGCCGTAGTAGTACGTCGCGCCGACATACGGCTGGTACGCGTAGCCCGTGCCGTAGACGACCGTGCCGTCGTCGCTCACCACGACGCCCATGTAGCCCGGCGTATAGCCGACGACCACGGCGTCCGGCGTGACCGAATAGATTCGCACGTAGGTCACGTAGTGCAGCGGCGAACTGGCCGGAATCGTGTAGATCGCGCCGGGAACCTCGGTCGCGACATGCCACGGGCCGGTCGCGGCGCCCCCCGTGAACCATACGCCGTTCTGCACGGCGTAGAACTGCGCCCCGCTCACTTCGATCACGGGCGTCGCCGTATTGACCGCATATTCGAGCGACGTGCCGGAAATCGGCTCGAAGCGCGGCGAGCCGTCGTACGAGACGTTCATCGCGGCCTTCGCGCGCGCGACGGTCGCAGTTTGCGGAATGGTCGCCGCAATCGCCGCTTCCTTCGCCTGCGGCGTGCCCGGCACGGAGACGAGCACGTTCGCCTTCGGATCGTTCGGCGAAATCTTCGCGAAGTCGGGCGGCAGCTCGTTGCCCGGCACGTACTGCCACGGTCCCTTTTCCGACGGCGCGCGGAACCATCGGCCGGACACGAGCACATAGGTCTGGTTCGTCTGCGGCACGACGAAGATGGCGTGATCGGTATTCGTCACGGTCAGCAGGTTCACGCCCGCGACCGGCTCGAGCTTGAGCGGTCCGTCGGTGACGACGAGTTCGGCCGGATGCGTCGCGAGGAGCACCGCGGGAGCTTGCGGCGCGGGCTTGCCGCCTTGCGGCGTCATCGGATCGGACTTCTGGGCGGCATCGGCTTGTTTGGCCGCCGCAACGAGCGCCTGCGGCGGCGCAGCCAGCACGCCCCACGGCCCGTTCAGCGTGGCCGCCGCATACCAGTAACCCGCCGCGTGCAGATACAGATGCCCGCCGCCGTCCTTGAGCAGCATTGCGCGGCTGTTGAGCGCCCGTTGATAGCCGGCGCCGCTCACGTCGCGCCATGCGGGCTCGCCGTCGACCATGACGAGGATCGTCGGCGTGGAGGCGAAGACGATGTCCGGCACCGGATTGCGCACCGCGACCTTCTCCAGGCTGCCGACCTGCTGCGACACCGCGTAGCTCGTCTGCAACTGATCGAGCGATACGGTCATGCCCTGCGGCGGCAGATGACTCACGATCGCGCTCTTCACGTCGCCCACGACACCCGGACGGGTCGGCACGGTCACGTCGCCGATGCGGATATTCGCGAGCCGCGCGAGACCGGACGCCTTGTCGATATCGGCATCGGCCGTGAACTGCGCGACGCCGTAAGTCGGCGATGCATTCCCGCTCGCCGCGCCCACCGCCACCGCGGCGCGGCCCGCGATGCGGTTGCCGTTCCATTGCTCGATCTGAGGCTGATACATTTCGATGCGCTGAGTGGATGTGTCGAGCTCCCGCGGCCATTCGATCTGCGCCGCCGCCGACGCAGGCGGATTCGCCGCATGAGCCGACGACAGCCCAAAAGCAAGACAGGTGGCCGTCATGAGCACGGACCATTTCTGAGATAACGCTGACATTCGAGCGACTTCCTATAAGACGGTTTTTACTTGGCAAACCCAATTACTGCTCGCAAATCATAGAGTCTGCGATTGCGATTGAGCTGCCGATTCCGTCTCAAACTGTCACGGCCGAAGGAAGTCGTCCGATATGTGTCAATGTGTGCAAGGACGCGTCAACGCGCACTCCGGATTCAGCCGCACGCCGAAGCCCGGCGTCTCCGGCACCTTCATGCGGCCGTTCACCGGCACGGGTTCGTCGAGCAGCAAGGGCGTAAACATCGGCACGACCTGATCGGCCTTGGGCGCCATCATCAGGAACTCGGCGAATGGCGAGTTGTGGCGCGTCACGACGAAGTGATAGCTGTACACCGACGATCCGTGCGGCACGACGAGCACGTTGTGCGCATCCGCGAGGGCCGAGATCTTGATGAGCTCCGTGATGCCGCCGCACCAGCCGACGTCCGGCTGCACGAGATCCGCGCAGCCCATCTCGAACAGCATGCGAAAGCCCCAGCGCGTCGCCTCGTGCTCGCCGGTCGTCACCATCATGCCGCTCGGGACCGCGCGGCGCAGTTCCGCATAGCCCCAGTAGTCGTCCGGCGGCAGCGCTTCCTCGATCCACTTCAGGCCGTATTCGCGCGCCGCGTTCGCGAGACGCTTCGCGTAGTTGAGATCGAGGCTCATCCAGCAGTCGAACATGAGCCAGAAATCGTCGCCGACTTTCGAGCGCATGTCCGCGAGCTTCGCGATGTTCTTCGCGAGCCCTTCCTCGCCTTCGGCCGGACCATGCTGCAAGGGCATCTTGCCGCCGATGAAACCCATCTCCTTGGCGAGATCGGGGCGCGCGCCGGTCGCGTAGAACTGCAGCTCGTCGCGCACCGGGCCGCCGAGCAGCTGGAACACCGGTTCCTTGCGCACCTTGGCGAGCAGATCCCATAGCGCGAGATCGACGCCCGAGATGGCGTTCAGCACGATCCCCTTGCGCCCGTAATACAGCGTCGCGTTGAACATCTGATCCCACATCTTTTCGATGTCGGTCACGCGCTGCCCTTCGATGAAGCGCGCGAGATGCTTCTCGACGATGAACGCGCCGATCTCGCCGCCCGTCGTCACCGCGAAGCCGACGGTGCCGTCGCTCGCCTCGATCTCGACGACGAGCGAGCCGAGCACGTTCAGCCCGAACGACTGGCGGCTCTTGCGGTATTCGGGATAGCGGGCCATCGGCGTGGCGATGTGATCGTCGATCCAGTGATCGGCGCCCTGATCGTGATAATCGGCGCCGCCGCCGCGAACGGTAAAGGCGCGCACCTGGCGAATCGTGGGCATGGACATGGTCTGGCTCCGTGTTTGGCTTCGTTGTCTAGGATGCTTTCGCGGGCTTGCCGCGCGCATCGGCGATCGGGCTGCTTTCATGCGTGCGCACCATCAGGATGATGATCAACGCCGCGAGGACGCTCGCGCCGGCGAGCACCATGAGTCCGGCGCTCGTCGAATGGAACGCGGCTTCGGCGGCGGTGCGGGCCAGCGGCGCGAAGAATCCGCCGAGGCCGCCGAGCGAGTTGATGAGGGCAATGCCCGCCGCCGCGGCCGCGCCCGTGAGATAGCGCGTCGGGAACGTCCAGAAGAGCGGCTGCGCGGCAATGAAGCCGCTCGCCGCGCAGCACAGCGCAATGAGCGAGACGACCGGCGTGCCCGCGAGCCCCGACACCGCGATCGCGACGCCCGACATCGCCAGCAGGGCCACGGCGCAGAGGCGATGCCTGCCCGTGCGATCGGCATGACGCGGCACGATCCACGTGACGATCACGGCGGCGATCCACGGCAGCGCCGTCACGAGCCCGACGCGAAAGCCCACCTTGGCGCCGAGCAGCGCCGACACCTGCTGCGGCAGATAGAAGACGACGCCGTACACCGCCGCCTGGATCAGGAAATACACGCAGCACAGCACCAGCACGCGCGGATCGACGAGCGCCGCCAGCACGCGACGCGGTCCGTGCGAGGCCGCGGCGCGCGCGTCGTCGGCGAGGCGCCCGACGAGCAGCGCGCGTTGCTCGTTCGTGAGCCAGCGTGCCTTCGCGGGATCGTCGTCGAGATACCAGAACGCCCACGCGCCGACGATCGACGCGAGCAGCCCTTCGATCAGAAACAGCCATTGCCAGCCTTTGAAGCCGAGCGCGCCGTGCAGATCGAGCAGCAAGCCGGAAAGCGGCGCGCCGAAGATGAACGCGAGCGGCGCGCCGAAATAGAACACGCCGAGCGCGCGCGCCCGCGACGATTGCGGAAACCAGCGCGTCAGGTAATACACGATGCCCGGAAAGAAGCCCGCCTCCGCCACGCCGAGCAGAAAGCGCAGCACGTGGAAGGCCGCGGCGGTATGCGCGAAGGCCATCCCCGCCGAGACGAGGCCCCAGGTCACCATGATGCGGCACAGCCACAGCTTCGCGCCGACGCGATGCAGCAGCAGGTTGCTCGGCACTTCGAACAGCGCATAGCCGACGAAGAACACGCCCGCGCCGAAGGCGAACGCGGCGTTCGTGAGGCCCGTGTCCTGCTGCAGCGCCTTCTGCGCGAAGCCGATGTTCGCGCGATCGAGAAACGCCAGCACGTACATCAGCAGCAGGAACGGCAGCAGCCGGCGCATCACGCGGGACGTGACGGCGCCTTCCGCGCTTGCGGAGTCATTCATGTCTCTCTCCAGATGACTCGTTGGAAGCCGCCGCGCGCTCAGTAAGTCGCGCGCCCGCCCGACAGATCGAACACGGCGCCCGTGCTGAATGCGCAGTCCTCGGACGCGAGCCACAGGATCAGCGAGGCGGCCTCCTGCGGCATCAGGAAGCGGTTCATCGGTATCCTGGAAAGCATGTAGTCGATGTGCTGCTGCGACATCGAATCGAAGATTTCGGTCTTGGCGGCAGCGGGCGTGACGGCGTTCACGAGGATGTTCTTGCCCGCGAGCTCCTTGCCGAGCGACTTGGTGAGGCCGATCAGCCCGGCCTTCGACGCGCTGTAGTGCGAGGCGTTCGGATTGCCCTCCTTGCCCGCGATCGACGCGATATTGACGATGCGCCCGTAGCCCGCCTTCAGCATGTGCGGCACGACGGCGCGGCAGGTCAGATAAGGCCCGATGAGATTGACGTCGATCACGCGGCGCCACACGTCCGGTGCGAGCTCCCAGGTCGTGCCGTTGCCGCCCGTGATGCCCGCGTTGTTGACGAGCACGTCGATCCTGCCGTGCGCGGCGAGCGTGTTCTTGACGGCGGCATCGACGGAGGCTTCGTCGGTCAGTTCGACGACCGCGTCGCTGACCTTGCGTCCCTCGTATTTCGCCGCGAGTTCCGCGCTCGTGCGCTGCAGGCGTTCGCCGTCCACATCCCACAGCGATACGCCCGCGCCCGATTCCAGCGCCCGCTCCGCCACCGCGAGACCGATGCCGCGCGCGCCGCCCGTGACGATCACGGTGCGGTCCGCCAGGTCGATACGGTTCATGGGTTCGTCTCCTTTCGTTGTTCGTCGGGTTTCATGCCGTGAGAGGCACTATAGCCCCGCGCCAATAGCGCAACAATTCGAAAGGGCGATCGTTCGATAGCAAAAGCGGATCGGTCGGGGCGCGGGCCGGAGCCGCCGTTATAATTTTTCGATGAAAACCGGTAAAAATGAGCCTAAAGTTATAACTTCTCGATAACGGTGAAGAAATCTCGATGACGCCCATCGGCTACGCCCGCCTCATTGCCATCGGCGAACTGCGCGTGACGCCGCCGCAGAAGCTCGCCTACGCCAGTTCGTCCGTGAACCGGCGTATCGACAGCGAGAGCCAGATTCTGTTTCCCAACAGCGTGGCTTTCGACGATACGCCCGTCGGACATCTGGAGTTCGCGCTGCGTCACGAAGGCGTGAATCTCGAAGTCATCGACGCGGCGTTCGAGCATATCGAGCCCGGCGATCTCATCGCCCGTCTGCGCGCGACGCCGACCGGCGAGCAGATTCGTCGCGCCTGCTTTCTCTGGGAGTGGCTGACCGGCAAGGAACTGGAGGCGGGCGTGAGCGTCAGGGGCGGCTATGTCGATCTCTTTCCAGCCGATCGCTATTACACCGCGCCGCAGCCCACCCGCGCGCCGCGTTTTCGCGTGCGCGACAACGCGCTCGGCACGCCGCATTTCTGTCCGACCGTGCATCGCTCCGCCATTCCCGACGATCCGCCACTGGCCGACCTGCTTCTCGAAGCGCAAAACGCGCTGGATGCGATGCAGGACCCCGAACTCTATCGGCGCGCGCTCGCGTTTCTGTATCTGTCGGAGACGCGCGGCAGTTACGCGATCGAATCGGAGACGCCCAGCTCCGACAAGCAGGAGCGCTTCGTGCAGCTTCTCAGGCGCGCGGGCGAACCGGCGAAAGTGGACGAGGAATGGCTGGTGCAGTTGCAGAACGTCATCGTGCGCGACGTCTACAGCCAGGAAGCGTCGTACCGGACCAAGCAGAACTGGCTGGAGGACGCGGCGGGCCGCATCGACTTTTTCCCGGCGCCGATCGACGATCTGCGGCGCGTCATGGCGGACTGGGAACATTTCGTCAACGATCAGAAGCGCTGCCCCGACGTGCTCGTGAAAGCCGCCTGCGCCGCCTTCGGCTTCGTCTACCTGCATCCCTTTTTCGACGGCAACGGCCGGCTGCATCGGTTCCTCATCCAGCACGTGCTGGCGCGCTCGGGCTTGCTGGGCCCGGATACGGTGATCCCCGTTTCGGCGGTCATGGAACGGAACATACCGGCATATCACACCGTCCTGACGGCCTTTTCGCGTCCGGTGACGAGGCTATGGAATTACCGGCGCGTCGATACGGAGCCGCTCATCCTCCAGGCGCCGTCGAGCCGCGCCTACCGGTTCTTCAACGCCGACCGCGAGGTGGCGTTCCTGCACGCGATGATCAAGCTCGCCGTGCGCGAGGAAATCCCGCGCGAAATCGCCTGGCTGCAGGGTTATGACGCGGCATTCGCGCAGTTGAACGACGAGTTCGACCTGCCGCGGAAAGATCTGTCCGCACTGATCCGCATGATTCAGTCGAACAAGGGTGTGCTTTCGGCGCATCGCAGGAAACAGTATCAGCGGATTCCGCGCGTGGTTCTCGACCGCATCGAGGAAGTGGTGCGCGAGGCGTTCGTCAATGGCGCGGCGACGTCATCGCGTTAGGCTTTTTCGATGCGAAGCCCGCAATCGCCCCGAAAATTAAAATTTCTCGATAAGAGTTAAGGAATTTCGAGCGGCATCAGCGGCTCAGGGCGATTCCGGCGGGCGTCCCCCCGAACGCTGAACCCGCGCACCCGCGAGTCCTTTTTGTGGAACGAGCGTGTCCCGGAAGTTTCTGTCGGCGAAAAGCGCGAACGTAAAAAGCGCAATGACCCCGAAAGGCCAGAGAAGAAGAACGGCGAGCAACACGGCGACCTCCGAACGATGTTGCATCGCAGTTTATAACGCGTAAAACCGTCAATTGTCGTGAAAATCGACAATACTCCGTTCAACAATCGCGAACTTTCATTCGGTTTGCACCGATTCGCCGCAGTGCTCGTCGCCCGTTCGCCCATCGGGCACAGGCGTTGCTTGAGCACGCAGCCGCCGACTTCGAGACGCGCGACCCGCGCGCATGACGAACCCTCACCACGAAAAGCATGTTCACTCCGAAAGCCTGCACCGCTACCTGCGTTCTCGACGGCATGCCCGTCACGCTGACCTACTTCCCCGACACCGCGCTGCTGCGCATCACCGACTCCGCCGGGCACTGCGTGCGCGAAACGCGCTGGCCCGCGCCGTGGCGCAGCCTGCTCGACACGCTGCGCGAGTTCAGCGGACGCGAAGCCGAGGGCCAGCTTTCGACCCTGCTCGGCGAAATCCTCGTCGCCCAAGGGCCGGCACACGCGAGCGCGGCCGCCCTGGCGTGATTCGCGCATTTTCGAATCGAATCTATCCACCGATGCGAGGACGGTCCTCGCCCAACGCTGCAGACAAAGAGGAAACGATGGCAACCGGCACTGTGAAATGGTTCAACGATGCAAAGGGCTTCGGCTTCATCAAACCGGACGACGGCAGTCCTGACCTGTTTGCGCATTTCTCCGAGATTCGCGCGGATGGCTTCAAGTCCCTGCAGGAATATCAGCGTGTGTCGTTCGACGTAAAGCAAGGGCCGAAGGGCCTGCAGGCCGCCAACATTCAGCCGCAGTAATGCGCATCGCCGTGAAGAGGCTCTCGATGGCCTTCACGGCGAAATCAACACGTCATCATTCACAACCTTTCAGAACCGGCGCGGACGATTGCCGCAGCGCCAGCCGGTAAAGCAGAAAACGCCCCGCGAAAATTCCCGCCACCACGCCGGACACGAGGCCGTTCAGCACGACGAAGGTCGAATCCACGGCGATATGTCGACCCGGAAGTTTCCATTCCTATGCGGAACCGCGGACCGGCGCAGAAGCGCGGCCGTCGCGCGCCTTTCGCCGGTTAAAGAAACCGACCGCGCGGCTCCGGCCGCGACATTTTGAGTACACCGACCCGCGCCATTTACAATATCGAATCGACTGCGCAGGGTCCGCCCGACCCGCGCCGAACCGCACCTCTCGCAGTCCCACCCTTACGGATCCGACTGGCTGAATGGTCACTGAAACGTCTTCTTCGGAATCGCTCGCCGTCGCGGAGCGCGTGCGCGAGCTCATGAGCCGTCACGGCATCGGAAAGCGGCAGCAGACCGCCGAGCTGTGCCGCATCCTCGATCTGAGTTTTTCGCAAGGTCACCGCAAGCTGCGCGGCAACAGTCCGTGGACGCTCGCGCAAATCCGCCGCGTCGCGGATGCATTCGACGAACCCGCGCTCAAGCTCTTCGATTCCATCAACACGCGCCCGGACGAAACCGAAGGCACCGCGCACGACGCGGTCTTCAAGCTCGGTTCGCTGGAGATTCCCTGCATGGCCTGGGTGGGCGCCGCGCTCGAGGCGGGCAGCCGTCCGGATTTCATCGCGCAGAAGCTCAACAACCGCTGGATCGTCACCAAGCACGAGGGCGTGCTGCTTCAGGAGGCGTGCGACGTCCACAAGATCGAGATCCAGCCGCGCCGCCCCGACACCGACAAGCCGGTGATCGCCGTGGTCGACGACGATCATGCCTCCGCCGACAACCTGCACGACTATCTCGAATGCACCGGCTTCGCGGCGATGGCCTTCTATGGCCTCGACGCGTTTCTCGAAGCGCTGCAGACGCAGGTCTTCGATGCCGTCGTGATCGACTGGCTGTTCGGCGTGCATACGTCGGCGGGCGCGATCCGCGCGGTGCGCGAATCCGACAATCCGGACGCGCCGATCTTCGTGCTGACGGGCGAGCTGACAACGGGCAAGGCGAGCGAATCGGAGATCAGCCAGATCATCCGCGACTACAACGTCACGTGCTTCGAGAAGCCCGCGCGGCTCGGCATTCTGGTCGCGGATCTTTCCAAGCGGCTGATGCGCAGCTAGCCGGGCACGTCAGGCGGCGCGCCGGCGCGCGGTCACCGCGCGGTGCACGGCGCCCTTGAGCACTTCGTAGCGCACTGGCTTCAGCAGATAGTCGAAGAACAGGATCGCCGCGCTCGGGTCGACCAGTTCGGGCGCGTAGGCGCTCACCGCGATGATCGGCACGCTCGCGCCCGGCGCGCTGCGCGCGCGGTACTCGTGCGCGAACGAGTAGCCGTCCTTGCCGGGCATGTGCAGATCGGCGAGGATCACGTCGGCGTCGTTGGCGCGCAGCCAGGCGAGCGCGCTGTCCACGTGCGGCATGGCGACCGCCGAATAGCCCAGATGCGTGAGCATCTCGGTCAGCGAGTCGCGGATCGATTCGTGGTCGTCGATCACGAGCACGCGCGATTTGCGCAACTCGGGCGCGTCGGCTTCCTGCTCGCCTCGCTCCGGAAGATGCTCCACCGACACGACGGGCAAGCTCACGCGAAACGCCGCGCCCTGTCCCACTTCGCTGGACACTTCTATCCGGCCGGCGAGCAGATCGACGAGCCCGCGCACGACCGCGAGCCCCATGCCCGCGCCGTCGAAGCGCCGCGTGCTCGACGAATCGAGCTGCGTGAACTCCTGGAAGATCAACGGCAGCTGCTCGCGGGAAATGCCCGGACCGGTGTCGATCACGGAGATGTCGAGGCGTTTTTCCGTGCGCTCGAAATGCACGTCGATCGAACCCGCCTCCGTGTACTTGATCGCGTTGGTCACGAGATTCGTGACGATCTGCCGCACGCGATGCGGGTCCGATTCGATCGGACCGCGCCCGCCCGCATAGTCGCCGCGTAATTCCAGGCCCTTCGCACTCGCGGCGGGCATGTTCGCATCGACGATCGAATCGAGCAGCTCCAGCGGATCGAACGCCGCCATGCGCAACTCCAGCTTGCCGGCGCCTAGACGCGCATAGTCGGTGAGATCGCGCATCTGCGCTTCGAGATGGCGCGCGCCCGTTTCCAGCCGGTGAATGATCTTGCGGTCGGCGTCGCCGCGCAGGTTCAGGCCGAGCAGTTCGACCGAGGAGACGATCGCGTGCAACGGCGTGCGCAACTCGTGGCTGATCATGCCGAGGAAGGTGTCCTTCGCGACGCCGGCCTCGCGCGCCACGCGCGTCGCCTGATGCTCGGCCGCGAGCGCCGCGCGCTGCTGCTCGATCAGGCGCGTGCGCCGGTAGCCGTTGAAGAGCAGCAGCAAGGTGGCGGCGGCCGACAGCAGCCCGAGCAGGATGCCGCCCAGGATCAGATAGCGGCGCTTCGCGTCGAAATCGCGCACGATCGCCGCACGCTCCACGACATCCATGAGCCGGCGCCCGCTCGCCAGCTCCGCGACGACGGGCGCGTTCTGGCGCAGCACGCCGATCACGCGCAAGGTGTGCTGGCGCTCGGCCTGGAGCCCTTCGACATCGGTCTTGATGGACGCGAGCGCGGTCTGCAACTGCCGCAGGATTTCGCGCTGCCGGTTGAAGAGCGCCTCGTGGCCTTCGGAGAGGCCCGGCGAGTCCGACACCTGCGCGAGCCTCGCGCGCAGCAGGCGATAGCTCGCGCGCACGGCGTCCGCATCGTCATCGATGCCATTGCGATACAGAAGCACGTGGTTCTCGAAGCGCTCGTAGGCGATCTGGAACTGCGCGGCATCCCAATAGACGTCGTACGGAACGACGAGCTTGTGCGTCTCGCGCGCGAGCAAGCCCGAGTACAGCATGTAGCCGACCGCGCCGATCGGCGGCGCGACCGCGAGCGCGATCAGCGCCGCGTACCAGAGGCGGCGAAACCAGGGGCGCGCGGCGTGTGCGCGCAGAGACGGTTCAGAGCTGGTGACTGCCATCCTTCACTGCAACGCCTCGATGGCCTGGGCCGCGCGCACGGACGCGACCACGATCAGCTTCATCGTCGCCCGCGTCGCGCCGACGAAAATCTTGCGCGCAGCCTGCTCGTCGAGCGCATCGAAATCGACTTCCGTGAGAATCACGCACGGCGCCGACTGTCCCTTGAAGCGATAGATCGATTCGAGCAGCACGTCGCCGTCGCGATACTCCGGGTTGCCGAAGAGATCGTAGGTGCCGGTGAAGGCGCGCAGCCGGTGCGGGCCGAGCTGGTCGACGGTGGTGAGCGCCGAGCCTTCGCGCCCCCGGAACGACAGCACCGCGATGTCCTGCTTGCGGAAACCGAGCGACAGCGCCTGCGTGATCGCGCGCTTGGTCGCCTCGACGATTTCCTCCGGCTGCCCGTCCTCGTAGGTCGAGATGCTCACGTCCGAGCCGTCGAACGGACTACCCGCGTCGAGCCGCACGTCGGGACCGACGATCTTGCGGATGAAGCCCAGCAGGTCGCGCGGGCTGCGGTAGTTCGTCGTCTCGCGCAAGATGGTCCAGCCGGGCAGCGGCACCGGCTCGCGCAGATAGAGGTTCTGCATCGGGTCCTCGAGCCACCACCAGGCGCCCTCGGGATTGAGCAGGCGTTCGAGCGCCTCGACCCACGCGGCCTGAAAATCCTGCCCTTCGTCGACGATCAGCACGTCGGTCTTCCAGTGCCCGGGCACGGGCACCGCGGCGAAGCGCTCTTCCAGCGTCGCGAAGACATCGGGCTGGCTGAAGTCGGGCGGGCTGCCCGCGTCGCGCGCCACCGCCGCGCTCAGCTGATGGTAGTTCGCGATCTTCGCCTCCTTCGGCGCGATCGCGCGGATATGGTCGGCGAGCGGCCGGTTGAAGCACACGTAGAGCACGCTCTTGCCTTGCGTCAGGGAATCGCGCATGACGCGCACGGCGAGCTGCGTCTTGCCCGCACCGGCGGTCGCGATCACGCGCAGGCGGAACGGTTCGAATTCGAGGCGCCGCGCCCACGTCGCGAGGCCGCCCGACAAGCGCGTGACGAGCGTGTTGGCCGCGCCGACGAGCGCGTTGGTGTCCGGCGTGAGCGAAAGCTCGTCGGCGAGAAAATGGTGGATGCGCGCCGCCGATTCGAAGCGCGGTTCACCGGGCGGCAGGATCTCGAGCACGACGCCCGCGAGCTGCGACTTGCGGCGCGCATCGACGATGCGCGCGGGCGCGACGCCCGCGATCGCGGCGTCCTTCACCGTGTAATCGGGGCAGTAGAGCAGTTCCTCGATGCGATACGTGCCCGCGCCAAATGCCGCCGTGAAGCGCCGATGCAGATTCTCCAGCGTGCGCGCCAGCTGAATGGCGACGTTGCGCTCCTTCTGCAGATAGACCTTGACGAGTCCCGCGCTGGTCTCGCGCAGAAAGCCCGCCTTCTGCTCGATCATCAGCACGCGCCCCGACGGCGCGACGACGACGAAATCCGCTTCGCCGAAAACGGAAAAGCCTTCGTTGACGCGCGTCCAGTGCACGCCGTGATAGACGGTGTAGTCGTCGGGCAGTTGTTCCAGGAGCGCGAGCGTTTCGAGTTCGCGCGCTGCCGCGCCGGTCGCTTCGAGGTTCTTCCAGTCGTCGGGAACGATTCGGGCCATGCCGTGCCTTTGGGCTGAGGGGGTTGCGTCGTGCGCCTAATTGTACGCAACGCACCGCGCGGCGGCGGGTCAGCCGAACGGCTGATCGGCCAACTGGCGTAGTCGTATCGCGCGCCGCGTTCCAGCGGCGCTGACAGGCCGCTATATCCGGCCATCCGACTTGATGGAGTTACGCCCGACCGTGATGGGTCGCCCCGGCAAGCGCGACCCGCTGCGGCGTCATCAACCCGGACGAATGAGAACGGCCAACGCCGCGTAGCAGCCGAAACCGATCAGATCCCTTAGACGAATCGAAAATCGGTTGCCGAAAGCTTGATAGGTGAGTTCAAGCCACTCATCACCTTGTTTTTTGCGACCACGAGGATTTGGTCGAGATTTGCGAGAAAGGCGATTCGATCGCCCTCCAGTGAACCATCAGATCCAAACACGTCGGTCAGGCATCCGAGCGTGACTTGTATTTGAAATCGCTTGTTTCGAATCTCGTGTTGGAAGAAAAGGTCGCCTTCCAGGCGCAGCAAAGGGGCGTTGAGCATTAAAGACTCCCAGACTCGCGATTTTTGCAGCGAAACACGCCCGTTCTTACCGTAGTTCGCCAGCCTGTTATGGCACTCGCATTTAGGACACACGAAATAAATACCGAAACAATCGATGGCTGGGTGAGCAGCATCGCGCGGCAGATTGAAATGACATCGGATGCAGTGCCACATGGCGCCCCCTTGACAACTGACTGCCGTCTCAACCCTATGCCTTTTGCGAGCGAACAGCTAACAAATCTCTGCAATGATCGGCGGACGTCCCGATGGTGCTCAGCGATGAGCTGCGCCGGTTCTCGCACGTTTGCGAACATGCGCTGAACCGCCCTCGTAGGCGTCGTTTTCCGTTTCAAAACACAAGTGGCTTTCGTACCGGATCTCCGTGATCTGGGGACCAGTCAGGTCTATATCAACGACGGTGTATGTGAAGCCCCCGCCACCCGAGGCCTGCACAACAACATGAAATTCATGATTTCCGATTTTCATCAAGCGCGACATGGAGAGCTCCAGTGTTCTGTTCCGATTGCCAATACACCCATTGTGCGCCCCTTTCGCGTCCTTGAGAAAAAACATGGCGACAGCGCTCCTCCCGCGCCAGGACAGGTAGAGGTCGACGCTGCCAATCGCAGTCAGCGTTCGACCGAAATCCGCACTCTGAAGTGGTCGCGGATCCGCCGCGTCGCCGGAGTGATCCATGTCCTGCCGGACAAGACCGCGGACGGCAGCGGCGTCGCTATCGACTTTGCAATCACGCCGGAAATCGAGGATGTTCGGACGGTGCGAAGCGCCGAAATCTTTTCGGTGGCCGCAAGGGGACACGCATCAAATAACACTATCGGCTTGCCGGAACGCACGCTCAACGTTCTTCCGCTGCGGTTTGATGAAGATGCCCACGTAGTTCTTCGGATAACCGCGTATGGTGAACTTCGACCGAATTTCCAGCCGATGAAAGAAAACGCTCAACCAGGCCGTTTGAAACCCGAGAAATACATGAACGGCGCAAGCGCCACGCCGAGTAATCCCGGGGTTATTTCAGAGCCATCGAATGGGCGGAATCAGATTGGCGAATCGCTGATTCTCGTCATTAAGCCGCGATGGGAACGAATTGACTGCCATCAGGCGTTTCAGATATGTCTTCATGCGATATGTCCGAGCGATTCGGCGCGTAATTGGCAGGACCGAAATAATTGCCCGCCAACGGCGCTTCGTTCATCGCCCGAGCTCCAGATTCGACGATGCCGCCAGCGGTACGCCCCTTGCATGAAATGAACCTGTGCGCGCCCGGGCGTCGAAAGGACAGCGTCCTTTCATGAAGACCGCACTACGCTTACCAATACTCAACGAGAAAGGAGAAATCGATGACGTTGATCATCTACCTCATCGGCTGGCTGATCCTGATCGGCGGCGTGTCATGGGCGCTGGTCGCGATGCACGTCTCACAGCATACGATCATGATCGTCGCGGTCATCATGCTGGGTATCGCCGTCATCACGGGCGCGACGCGAGCGCGCAATCGCGACCGTTCATGACGACTCGGCACGCGGCGCAAGCACGCCGCGTTCGTCCCGCGTATCAGCGCCTCAAGTCACCACCCGCGCGCCGGCGGCATCCTGTATCAGCGTGACGAGTTCGTCGGGCTGCACGGGCTTGGTCATGAAATGCTGGAATCCTTCGCCGATGCTTCGCAGGCGATACTCCTCGCCATCGTGTCCCGTCAGCGCGATCGCCACGGAAGGCGGCAGGTTGCCGCGTATTTCGTGATCCCGCAAACGTTGGATGAGATAGAAACCGTCCATTTCGGGTAGGTCGAGATCGCAGATCACCGTATCGGGGAGATGCTCGATCGCTGCTTGCGCGCCATCTTCGGCGTCGGCCACGGCGATCACTTCGGCACCTTCCTCTTCCAGCAACATTTGCAGCGATGCCCTGCTCTCGGGATCGTCTTCGACGAGCACGATCCGCATATGCCCCAGTCTTGCTACTTCGCTCATGATGTTCTTTTCTACAGCCAAAAACGGAATTCTCGCGACGGTCTCCACTGCTCGCCGCCATGCGCTCCGATTGACACGAAAACGCGGCGGAAATTCCGAACGCACCGTTATTTATGCCGCGTGTGCGCCGGTGCGGAACGCTCGCGGTTTTGGCCGCGACGTGTGAAATTCTGCCCGGTCGCGGCGTGCCTAACCGAGCAAAAACCGGACCGCCGGCCGTCGTCGCCGCGAAGGCTCCGTCTGGCGGGCCTCTTCGCGGATGCGCGCCGCGCGCGTCCGGAACGTCGAAGCACGACTGTGTAATTCCGGCACCAGCCGTACCCCGATTTCCCGTCAGACATTTGCGTCCCGCGCCGAATCGGGGCGCGTTGCCCCGGACTGCAACAGCGCGCGATATTCGCTCGGCGTAATGCCCACGGTCGCCTTGAACTGACGCGTAAACGCACTGTGATCGGTATAGCCGCACAGCGCGGCGACATCGGTGACCTTGTCGTGCGTGACGAGCAGCGCCGTGGCCGCGTCGAGCCGCGTCTTCAGAAGAACCTGGCGCGGGGTCAGATGAAAGACCTTGTGGAAATAGCGCTCCAGCTGCGCGATCGACATGTTCGCCATCTGCGCGAGCTGCCGCATGTTGAGCGGGTGCACGTAGTTTTCCTGGATGTGCTGCACCACCGCCGCGAGCCGGCTGTACGCCGGATGCGTGCCCTCGGCGGCCTGCAGATCGCGCGATATGCCCGCGAGCCCCACGATATTGCCCTGACTGTCGTGCAGCGGCTGTTTGCAGGTCATGCACCAGCCGGGCTCGCGCCCCGGGTAGAGATGCAGTTCGAGCTGATCGATCAGTTGATGCCCCTGCGCGATGATCGCCTGATCCTGCGCCGTGTAGATACGCCCGAAGCGGCGCGGAAACACGTCCTCCGCGGTCTTGCCGAGAAGCGCGGCCTTGTCGTCCTTGTGGCCGCAGCGGCGGGCGAGCGTGCGATTGACCATCGCATAGCGCGCCTCGCGGTCCTTCACGAAGAACACGATGTCGGGCATCGCATCGAACACCGGCGCGAGCAGCGCGAAATGCGCGAGCATGTCGGCGAGCGTCGATCCGGGAAGCGGCGCAATCGATGGCGCGGGCGCGTCGTTCGCCGTGAGGCCTGTCGTGCTCGTCATGCGTCGTGGTGTGAGTTGCGCTCGGTTGAAGCAGGCGCCCGATTATAGGAGCACGCGGGCGCGGACAAAATTGGCGCTGGCCCCACTATGCATGCGGCGGCCCGGCAGGATCGCGCGCGGCGATCAGCGTGTCGATGCGCACCGGCGTGAACGGCGGTCGCGCCACCGCGCGCGGCCATCCGAAGTAGATGGATGCCGCCTCGCCGCAGATGCGCCCCTGACACGGACCCATGCCGCAGCGCGTCTGGAGCTTCGCGTCGCGCCAATCCGCGTGCGCGGCGACTTCGCCGAGCGGGACGTCCTCGCAGCGGCACAGCAAGGTGTCCGGAGACGGCATCGCGCGGGCGGCGGGACCGAGTTCGAACGCGCGCGCCACGCGCCGGGCAAACGCGCGCCAGCGATCGCGCTCGCGCTCGAAACGCGCGTCGGCGGACACGCCGAGCGCCGCATGCGCCGCGAGCGCGCCCTCCGCGCTCGCCAGTTCCATCCCGCCGACGCCCGTGCATTCGCCCGCCGCGTAGATGTCTTCGAGCGAGGTGCGCTGCGCATCGTCGACGCGGATCGCGCCGTCGGCTTCGGCGATCGAGCAGCCGAGCGCGAGCGCCAGCGTCGCGTTCGGCACGAGCCCGTAGCCGCACGCGATGCGATCCGCTTCAATCGTTTCATCGCGCCCGCGCGTGCGAATGGTGACGGCCTCGACGCGGGTTCCACCATGCGCCTTCACGACGACGCTTTCCGCGCGATACCGCGAGACGCCGAGCGCACTTGCCAGCGCCGCCGCCTGCGCCAGCTTGCCCGGCGTACGCACGAGCGAGGCGACGAATCGCGCCACGCGGGCAAGCGGAGCCTGCTCGATCACTGCGAGGACATCGGCGCCGTGGCGGCGCGCGGTATCGGCGACGGCGAGCAAAAGCGGCCCGCTGCCCGCCACGACGACGCGCTCGCCGCGCACCGGCATCCCGCCCTTGACGAGCGCCTGCAGGCCGCCCGCGCCGCTCACGCCGGGCAAGGTCCAGCCTTCGAATGGCAGGAGACGCTCGCGCGCGCCCGTCGCCAGGATGAGCTTCGAATAGCCGAGCACGACCGGCGCACCGTCGCGTTCCAGCAAGAGCCGCTTGTCGCCGGGGGCGGCGGCGACCTTCGCCGCGTTCATGACGAAGAGGTTCGGGCGACGCCGCGCATCGTCCAGCCATTCGCGCAGCGGCGCGGCGGACGCAAGCGTCGGCCCCTGCCGCCAGATCTGTCCGCCGGGGCGCGGATTGTCGTCGATGAGCGCGACGCGCGCGCCCGCGCGTGCCGCGATTCGCGCCGCGCTCAATCCCGCGGGGCCCGCACCGACGATCGCGATATCGGCATGCTCGGCTTTCATCGCATGGTCTCGATCGAGAGGCCGTCGCGGCAAAGCGTCTGACAGCCGAGCACATGCGCGCGGCCATCGACCTTCACGCGGCATTCGTGGCACACGCCCATGCCGCACAGCGCGGCGCGCGGCTCGCCGATGACCGAGCGGCGCGTCGCGCTGACGCCGCGCATCGCGAGCGCCGCCGCGACGGTCGTGAAAGCGGGCACGGCGAGCGGCTCGCCGTCGACGGTCACGCTGACGAAATCATCCATCCGCGTGCTCCTCCGCGAATCGTTGCGGCGAGAAGGCGCTCGTGTCGGGCATGTCGAATGGAACGGAATCGCCGAGGAGCTGCGCGGCGATGAGCTTCGCCGTGCCGAGCGATGTCGTCACGCCGAGCCCTTCGTGACCCGCCGCGAGCCACAGCCGGTCGCCCGTATGACGCGCCGGGCCGATCAGCGGCAGGCCGTCGGGCGTGGCCGCGCGAAAGCCGGTCCACGCGCGGATCGCGTCGAGCGCGCCGATGCCGGGCAGATATCGCGTCGCGCGCGCGAGCATCGCGGAAAGCACATCGATGTCGACGGCGGGATCGACGGTGCCGAACTGGCGCGACGAGCCGATCAGCACCTGCCCGGTCGGACGCGGTTGCGCGTTGAACGCAACCGAGGTGCCGCGCGCGTGATGCGCGCTCTTGATGTAGCCGAGCTCCAGCACCTGATGCCGGATCGTGCCGGAATAGCGGTCGGTGATGAGCAAGTGGCCCTTTTTCGCTTCGAGCGGCACGCCGGCGATCAGATCCGGCACCGCGAGCCCATTGGCGACAATGACATGCGCGGCCGAGCGAAGCTCGCCGCTCGCCAGCGTGACGCCGGCGTGAGCGTCGTTTGCATCGACGGCGCGAACCGCGCAACCGGTCGACACGCGGATGCGCGCCGCGCCCGGCGAGCAGCTCAGAAGCCATTGCGCGGCGGCCGGTGCGTACACGATGGCGTCGTCCTCGATCAGAAGGCCGCCCTGCATCGCGTGACTGAGCGCCGGCTCCGACTCGCGCAGGGCGGCCGCATCGAGCATGCGCGCGTTCACGCCCGCCGCCGCGAACGCGTCGCGCATGGCGCGGGCGGCGCCGAGCTCCTCTTCGTCTTCGGCTACCCAGAGGGTGCCGCAGCGGTGAAAGGCATCGCGCTCGCGCAACTGCGGCGCGAGCGCGAGCCACAGTTCGCGCGATGCCCGCGCCAGCGCGAACTCGGCGCGCGTATCGTTCATCACGACGATATGGCCCATGCCGGCCGCCGTTGCGCCGCCGCCGATGCCGCGCGCCTCCAGCACCTCGACCGACAGCCCGCGCTGCGCGAACTCCGCCGCGCACGCCGCCCCGACGATCCCCGCGCCGACGACGATCACATCCGCATTCATGCCTGAGCGCCGAGCTCGATGCCGCGTGTGAACGGATCGCGCTCGTCGAACACGAGACGCCCTTCGCCCATGATGTGCGCGTACCCGGTGATCGTCGGAACGAGGCTGTCGCGCTCGGTCGAGTAACTTCCCTCGAACACGCTGCCGATGATGCTTTCCTGACGCCACACCTCGCCCGGCGCGAGCAGACCGTCGGCCGCGAGGCACGCGAGCTTCGCGCTCGTGCCGGTGCCGCACGGCGAGCGGTCGTACGCGCTGCCCGGACACAGCACGAAGTTGCGGCTGTCGACGCCCGGAACCGGCGAATCCGCAAACAGCTCGATATGGTCGATGTACGCGCCATCGGCGCCCGTGATGCCCTGCGCGCGCAGCGCGTCGCGGATCGCTTCGGTGAAGGCGGTCAGCTCGCCGATGCGCGCGGGAACGAGCTCGCGCCCGTGATCCGCGACGAGGAAGAACCAGTTGCCGCCCCAGGCGACGTCGCCCGTGAGCGGACCGTGACCGGGCAGGTCGACCGTCACCGCGCGCAGATGCCGGTATGCGGGCACGTTGCGCACGCTGACGCTGCCGTTCGCGTTGAGCGTCGCATCGACGGGACCGACCGGCGTGTCGATGCGATGCCGCCCCGTCGCGATTCGGCGTGCGTAGGCGAGCGACGCGACGAGCCCGATCGTGCCGTGCCCGCACATGCCAAGATAGCCGACGTTATTGAAGAAGATGACGCCCGCGGCCGCGGCCGGATCGTCGGGCTCGCACAGGAGCGCGCCGACCATCACGTCCGAGCCGCGCGGTTCGGTGGCGATGGCGCGGCGCCAGTCGTCGAAGCGCGTGCGGAACGTGTCGAGACGTTGCGGGAGGGTGCCGCCGCCCAGATCCGGGCCACCCGCGATCACGAGGCGCGTCGGTTCGCCGCCCGTATGCGAGTCGATGATGTCGATGGTTTTCATGCCGCCTATCCTAGAAATGCGGGCGGCGGGCGTCTTGAAGCGGCTTGACGGTTTTGATGACGATATCGGCACAAGTGGGCGTTGCCCTGGAGCGCTTCCCCGGGCCGCGCTTCAACGACGAAACGGCTATGCCGAAATCGGCACGCCGCGCGCGCGAAACACGCAAGACGCCCGATTTTCCGGTGCTTACACTGCCTACCGTCCCAACATTTTCGGAGAGCCGTCGTGACGCATATCTGGGAAGGCGTGATGCCCGCCGTGACCACCAAGTTCAACGCCGATTTCAGCATAGACCGCGCGTGGACCGCGAAGAACATCGACGCGCAGATCGACGCGGGCGTGGACGGCATCATCGTGTGCGGGTCCCTCGGCGAAGCATCGACGCTCTCGCTCGACGAAAAGCTCGAAGTGCTCGACATCGCCGTGGACGCCGCGCGCGGCCGCGTGCCGGTGCTTCTGACGATCGCGGAAAACAGCACGCTCGACGGCTGCCGTCAGGCCGAACGCGCCGCCGGCCACGGCGCGGCGGGTTACATGGTGCTGCCGGGGCTGCGCTATCTGTCGGACCGGCGCGAGACGCTCAACCACTTCCGCATGGTCGCCGACGCGAGTCCGCTGCCGGTGATGGTCTACAACAATCCGCTCGCCTACGGCGTCGACGTCACGCCGAAGATGTTCGCCGAACTGGCCGAGGACGCAAAGTTCGCGGCGATCAAGGAATCGAGCGGCGACGTGCGGCGCATCACCGATCTCATCAACGAAACGGGCGATCGCTACGCGCTCTTCTGCGGCGTCGACAATCTGGCAATGGAGGCGCTGCTGATGGGCGCGCACGGCTGGGTTGCAGGGCTCGTCTGCGCGTTCCCGCGCGAGACGGTGGCGATCTACAAGCTGATTCGCGCCGGACGGGTCGAGGAAGCGCGTTCGATTTACCGCTGGTTCGCGCCGCTGCTCGCGCTCGACGTGTCGCACAAGCTCGTGCAGAACATCAAGCTCGCGGAGGCGATCGTCGGACTCGGCACGGAGCCCGTGCGGCCGCCGCGCCTGCCGCTCGCGGGTGAGGAGCGCAAGGAAGTCGAAGCGCTGATCCGGCGCGGCATCGAGACGCGCCCGGCCTTGCCCGCCGTGTGACGCGCGACGATTTCCAAACCGCTCGCGCCCATGAAAAATGCCGTCCCCGGGACGGCATTCAGACTGCTGACGAACCCCATGTTTTTCGGAACGTGGGGTTTGTTTTTTAGGCGGCAGCGCTGTTGGAGCGATGCG
>NZ_FCOB02000078.1 GCF_001545075.1 Caballeronia ptereochthonis | reverse complement strand
CCGACGCCCGCCGACGAAGCAGCCGCAGCACGAGCGAATGCAGAGCAGAACCAGCAGGTACAGCAACAACGCGAAGCGCAGCAGCGCGACGCCGCCGTGCAAGCGCCCGCAGTGCGCTCGACCGTTCCAACGGTCCAAGCGTTTCCCGAGCTGCTCCACGAATCGCCGTGCTTCCGCATCGACACGTTCGCGCTCGACGTGCCGGCGACCTTGCCCGACGTCGTGCGCGCCAAAGGTGCCTCCGCGCTGCCGCTCGATCGCTTCGCCTTCGCGCGTGCATGGCTCGACCACTACAAGGGGCAATGCATCGGCAAGGAAGGTATCAATGTGCTTGCCAAGGGATTGCAACAGGCGATCTTGAGCCGGGGCTATATCACCACGCGCGTCATGTTGCCCGAACAGGACTTATCGGCCGGCAGTCTCGAATTCGCGCTTGTCCCCGGCGTCATTCGTGAAATACGTCTCACCGAGCCGATTTCGTGGGGCACATTGCGCAATGCGTTCCCGACCGGTCCCGGCGAGGTACTCGACTTGCGCGACCTTGAACAAGGTTTGGAGCAAATGAAGCGCGTCGCCAGTCAGGACGTCGACATGAAGATCGAGCCGTCCGACATCCCGGGCGAAAGCGATGTCGTGCTTACGGTCAAGCGGTCGAAGCCCTGGTCGCTCGTCGCCTCGGTCGACAACTCGGGCAACCGCGCGACGGGCAAGCTGCAAGGCAATCTGAGCCTCGGCCTCGACAACCCGCTCGGTCTCAATGACATTCTGAGCCTCGGCGTGAATCAGGATCTGTACTTCGACGACAAGGGGCTCGGCTCGCACGGCTTCAACGGCTCGTACTCGGTGCCGTGGGGCTACTGGACCGGGACCCTCTTCGTCTACACGAACACCTACTATCAGCAGATCGCGGGTGCCGATCAGACCTTCGTGTCGAGCGGCAATTCGCAGACGGCGGGCGTCAAGCTCGCGCGCGTGCTGCGCCGGAGCCAGAGCGACGTGCTCGGCGGGTACGTACAGCTCTCGAAGCGCTTCGGCGAAAGCTTCATCGACGATACAGACATACCGATTCAGCACCGCAACAACACCTTCTTCGAAGCCGGCTTGACGGACCGGCACTACCTCGGCCGCGCGCAGTTCGATGGCACGCTGGCGTATCGGCAAGGCGTCGGCGGGTTCGGCGCTACGCCGGACCCATCGTTGCCATACGATCCGAACATCGCGCCGACGCCCGCCACCAAGCCGAGCGATCCGACGTATCGGTATCGCATGGCGGTGCTCGACATGAATCTGTCGTTGCCATTTGCGCTCGCGAATCAGGCGCTGCGCTACGTAACGACGTTCCACGGCCAATACACCAACGACACGCTGTTCTATGTCGACGACCTGACCATCGGCAGCCGCTACACGGTGCGCGGCTTCGACGGCGAGCAGATGCTGGCGGCCGAGCGCGGCTTTTACTGGCGCAACGAGCTCCAGGCGCCGCTCGGCGCGACGCGGCAAACGCTCTATGCGGGAATCGACTACGGACGCGTCTTCGGGCCGAACACCGCGTTTCTCGCGGGTACGCAGCTCGTCGGCGCGGTCATCGGCATCCGCGGCGGTCTACCGTCGAAATATGTCGGCTTGGGCTATGAGCTATTCGCGGGTACGCCGCTCTACAAGCCGTCCGCGTTTCCGACGTCGCGCGTCACCGTTGGATTCCAAGTGACGGCTCAGCTTTAACTCATCGCGAGGACGTCCTTGAGAGCCGATTCCGACACGATTAAGCATCATCCTTCGCTGAGAAAGTTGTACGAGCGCGCGGCCCAATTCGGTTGGCGTTGCCTGTCGCAAGAGTGGGCAGGCTACCCTGCGCGCTACAACTTTGAATGTGCCGAGGGCCATCGTTTCGATCTCCATGCGGCGACCGTGTTCTATCATCAACCTGGCTGTCCTGGATGCGAGGCCGACGCGATCCGTGAACGCTGGATGGCGTCGTTGGTGCAGCGCGGCGGCACGTTGGTGTCGGGCGCGTTCACCGGATTGCTGGAGCGCTATCGCTTAAGGTGTGGGAACGGGCACGAATGGGAAGCGCAAGGCCGCAAGATCAGCGCGGGCAACTGGTGTCCGCAGTGCCGCCATGCGGAGGCCGCGCAGCGCATGCGCAGCGCGGATGGTCTTGAACGGTTGAAGGAGGCCGCGCGCGCGAAAGGTGGCCGGTGCCTGGCGCGGCGTTATGTCGGGCGCACGGGCGAGTATGAGTGTAAGTGTGCCCAGCGACATCGCTGGAAGACGACGGGCGCGCATCTGTTGGCGGGCCATTGGTGTGCGCAGTGCGCGGCCCAGCAGCGTGGCGCGTCGCTGCGCACGATCGAGGGGCTTGAGAAGATGCGAGCGGCTGCCGAGGCGCACGGGGGCGTATGTCTGGCGCAGGCCTACACCGGTCGGCTGGCGCGGTATCGTTTTCGGTGCGCGCGGGGCCACGAATGGGAAACAGAAGGCGGCCTCGTGTTGAGTGGTCACTGGTGCAAGCGATGCGCGCACGATCAGCTGCGTTCGACGCTGGCGCAGATGCAGGCGGTAGCCCTCGCACGCGGCGGCCGGTGCCTGAGCACCGGGTATCGCAATAGCCGTGTGAAGCTGACCTGGGAATGCCATCGGGGCCACGTCTGGGAGGCGGTTCCTGGTTCCGTGAAGCAGGGAACGTGGTGCCCGAACTGCGCCGTGCTTGACCGGACGAAGAAGCGCGGCAAGCGCAAGCGTTACGACGTTGACGGATAGTCGCGTCGGCTATGGGGTCCTCACAGGTCGCGTCACATATTCGTGCGAATTTTAGACCGCAAAGGGAGAAAGGAGCTTTATGCGTACCTGAAAAATGCAGAGGACCGCCAGCAACGGCAGTCCGTACTCGTCGTGCCCCTTGCGAAGGCGTTCGGGATTCCAGCAAGCGTGTTGATGAATGTGGACTTGACGGGTGAAAGCTTGGAAAGTTTGCGCGAGCGCCTTGGCTTCGACCCTGCGGACGTCGAGCGGCGCGCGGCCAACACGCAAACTCTGATTGGCTCCCGGGTTGCCGCTGTGGGATTGCCCGGTCGAATCTCACAGGGTAGTGATATCACCTGTGCGCGCCCGCATTGCGCGGGCGTCACGGGCACAAGCAGCAACAGGGTTCAAACCTGCTCCGACGCACCACGCGCCGGAATTAGAAGGATCGACGCGCTCCCACCTGCCTATTTTAGGAGACTTTCCTAATTTTGATTGCGATTTGTCAGATGCCTTCAAATCTCCAAGGCAAAAAAAGCCCGCTCACTGGCGGGCTTCAAATACTCGACGGCCTTTGGAGATTGGTCGGACCGCTTACTTGGC
>NZ_FCOB02000015.1 GCF_001545075.1 Caballeronia ptereochthonis | reverse complement strand
GGGTCCGCGCCCGAAAGCGTGTAGTAATCGGTATGGCAAATGCCGGTCGCCTTGACCTCGATCAGCACTTCACCCGCACGCGGGCCTTCGAGATCGACTTCCTCGATCGTCAGAGGCTTGCCCGCTTCCCATGCAATTGCTGCTTTCGTCTTCATCGTTCAGCTCCTTGAGTTTCGGTGATGCGGATTCCGTCTCAGCGCACGACGTTGAGCACTTCGTAGCATGCGCCCATCGTGTGATAGTCGGTCTTGCCGGCGGGGCTCTTCTCGTCGCTGTACTGGCGGTTGTCGCGCGTGAGGATGCGATACCACGCCCCCCACTTGTGATCGACGAAATGCTCCCAGCCATAGCGCCACAGGCGCTCGTAATCGCTCCAGTAGCGCGCGGCGAGCGCGGCGTCGCCATCGCGCTGCGCGCGATCCGCGAGCAGGGCCGCAGCAGCGAGCGACTCCGCCTGAACCCAGAAATACTTGTCCTCGTCGTAGAACTTGCCGTCGGGATCGAAGCCATAGACCATGCCGCCATGCTCGTGATCCCACGACAGTTCCAGCGCCCGATCGAACAATTCGCGCGCACGCGTGAGATGCCACGCCTCGGGCCGGTGACGGTCGAGGATCAGCAGAAGCTTCGCCCATTCCGTCTGATGCCCGGGCTGAAAGCCCCACGGCCTGAAGATGTTGCTGCGGTCGCCCTTGTTGTAGTCCCAGTCGATCGACCAGTCCGGCTTGTAGTGCTCCCACACGAGACCGCCCGCGAGGCTCGCCTGGCGGTTCACCATGTTGTCCGCGAGCAGCGCCGCGCGATCGAGATAGCGCGCTTCGCCGGTCGCTTCGTACGCGGCGAGCATCGCCTCGCAGCTATGCATGTTCGCGTTCTGGCCGCGATAGCCGGACACCTGCCAGTCCTCGCTCGCTTCGTCCTTGTAGAGGCCGTGCGCCGCGTCCCAGAAGCGCGTGTCCATCAGCTCCCAGGTTTCGTCGAGATAGGCGCGCGCTTCGTCGAGTCCGGCTTCGATCGCCTTCGCATACGCGAGCACGACGAACGCGAGGCCGTAGCAATGGTTGGTCGCATCGGTGACGTCGCGGCCATCGAGCGTCCACGCATAGCCGCCCGTCCGCGGATTGCGATGAACCTCGCGCAGATACTCGATGCCGTGCACCACGCCGCCGCGATATTCATCGAGGCCGAAGTGCTTGTGCGCCATCGCATAGTTGAAGACGAAGCGCGTGCTCGACACGAGATGCCGCGATGTGCGGTCGTAGATCGTGCCGTCGTTCTTGTAGTAGTGGTAGAAGCCGCCCGCCGGGTCCATGCAGTGCGGGTGATAGAAGGTCATCGTGCGCAACGCGTGATCGAGCAGGAACGCGCGCGAGCGGAAATCGGGGTGCAACGCGGGTGTGGACGGTTCGGGTGCGGGCATGGCTGAATTCGATGTTGTCTTGACGAAGCGAGCATCACTTGCGGCTCATATGAAGCGCCGCTTCATAGTCCCCGCCGCATATTGCGTCGGAATTAAGGGTACGAAAGTTTAAGCGCTCTCGCGCCGCGGTGCGAACCAGTCTTCGGCGCGCTTGTACAGACCGATGAAACGCGCGATCCGTTCATCGAGCGATGCGTTTGCCCGGGGCGTCGCGGCGAGCGTCGCCGCGGGCGCGAGCGATGCGAGGTCGTCCACGCGCCAGTGGCCCGCCGCGATGCCGCCGAGGATCGCCGCGCCGCGCGTCGCCGCGTTCGGGCAATCCACCGCGTGCAGTTCGACGCGCAGTGCGTCGGCGAGCAGTTGCCGCCAGCGTGGATCGACCGAGCCGCCGCCCGCGAGACGCATCGAGTCGAGCGTGGTGCCGTGCTCGCCCAGGTTGCCCCGAATGGCGTCCAGTCCCGCACGCAAGGCGAATGCCACGCCCTCGAACGCGGCGCGCATCATCGTGCCGCGGGTGTCGTCGAGACCGAGTCCGAGCCAGCCGCCGCGCGCGTCCGGGTTCATCCACGGCGAACGCTCGCCGCTCAGATACGGCAGAAAGCTCACGGATGCGCTGGCGTTTGCGGCGAACGCATCGTCGTAGGCTTCGGGCCACGATGCGTAGCCGAGCCAGCCGCGCACCGCTTCGAGCGCGACGCCGACGTTCTGCATCGCCGCCATGCGATACCACGCGCCGGTCGCGGAGCGGTATGTGTGCAAGCCGTGCACCGGCGCGGGCGCGGCGGCGCACATCACGACGATCTGGCCGCCTGTGCCGGTGGTGAGGAGCGCATCGCCATCGGAGGACAAACCGCTGCCGAGCGCGGCGCACGGCGTATCGCCCGCGCCGACGGCCATCGGAATGCCCGCGCGCAAGCCGAGCGCCGACGCCGCTTGCTCCGACAGCGCACCGGCCCGCTCGTGCGACGCCGCAAGCGGCGCGAACCACGCGCGCGGCAAGCCGAGCCTGTCGATGAGCGCGTCGTCCCATTCGCCTGAAGGGCGGCCAAGCGCGGTCGCGCAAGCGTCCGACGGATCGGTGAGGAAGCTGGCAAAAGCGGCGCCGCCGAGCCTCGCGCGCAGCCAGTCCTTCGGCTGCAACGCCCAGCGCGTGTCGGCCGCGACCTGAGGCTCGTTCAGCGCGAGCCAGCGCAGTAACGGCCCGGCCATGCCCGGCGCCACGGGATTCGGCTGCGGCTCGGGCCACGCGTCGAGCAGATCGCGCGCGCGCGTGTCGGGCCAGAGCATCGCGGCGCGCAGCGCGCGGCCGTCGGCGGCGGTCGGCACGACGCCGTGCATCTGCCCGGAAAAGCCGATCGCGCTCACCGCCTCGCGCTCGTTCGCGGGCAGGCGCGATGCGGCATTCACGAGCGCCGAGTACCACGCATCGGGCGGCGTTTCAGCCCAGCCGGGGTGCGCGCTCGTCACGGCATAGGCAGCGCTCGAGAAGGCGACTTCGCGTCCGTCTTCGTCGACGATGGCGAGTTTGAGGGAGCCCGTACCGAGATCGATGCCGAGAAAACGCATGGGATTTTCGAGCGTGAAATGACGTTAGGGAAAACGCGTAAAACGGGGGTTTACCCCGCCAACGCGCGGGGAAGACGAAAAACGGACTATACGCGCGGCGTGATGCACATCATAACGAGCGTCGGAACAAAGCGGCCTTTCGTCACACGACAAAATTCCCTCGTCATGCGTCCAACCCCTTGTGGCAAAGGCTTGCGCACGTTTGCGCCAAGGATGGCGCGCGAAATCCATATCGTCGGGCGAACGCGACGTATAGCGCCGCGCGGTCTTGTTCATGCTTTCCGATGCACTTACCTTGGAGGCCATTCAAATGGAAAGGCTATAAAGGAGAGAGACATGGCTTCAAGTTCGGTGAAACCGTCCGTGCATCCGTGCGACGAACGGCTGCCCGCCGGTCAACTGCTGACCCTCGGCATACAGCACGTTCTCGTGATGTACGCGGGCGCGGTCGCGGTGCCGCTGATTCTCGGCGCAGCGATGAACCTGCCGAAAGACCAGGTCGCGTTTCTCATCAGCGCGGATTTGTTCTCATGCGGTATCGCCACTCTGATTCAGACGCTCGGGCTGTGGATCTTCGGTATTCGCCTGCCCGTCATCATGGGCTGCACGTTCGCCGCCGTCGGCCCGATGGTCGCGATCGGCACCAATCCCTCGCTCGGCATTCTCGACGTATTCGGCGCGACCATCGCGGCGGGCGTGATCGGCATCTTCCTTGCGCCGATGATCGGCAAGCTCCTGCGCTTCTTCCCGCCGGTCGTGGTCGGCACGGTGATCGCGGTCATCGGCCTCTCGCTGATGGGCGTCGGCATCAACTGGGCGGCGGGCGGCGTCGGCAATCCCGATTACGGCAATCCCGTGTATCTGCTGCTCTCGCTCGTCGTGCTCTCGCTGATCCTGCTCATCAACAAGTTCGCGCGCGGCTTCATCGCGAATATTTCGGTGCTGCTCGGCATCGTCGCGGGCTTCATCATCGCCGCGATGCTCGGCCGCGTGAACATGGACGGCGTCGCGCACGCGCCGTGGGTCGGCATCGTGCTGCCGTTCCATTTCGGCATGCCGCATTTCGATGCGCTCTCCGTGGCGACGATGGTCATCGTCATGTTCGTGACCTTCATCGAATCGACCGGCATGTTCCTCGCGGTCGGCGATCTGGTCGAGCGTCCGGTCGATCAGAAGGCGCTCGTGCGCGGCCTGCGCGTCGACGGTCTCGGCACGCTGATCGGCGGCCTCTTCAACTCGTTCCCGCATACGTCGTTTTCGCAGAACGTCGGCCTGATCGGCGTGACGGGCGTGAAGAGCCGCTTCGTCTGCGCGACCGGCGGCGTGATCCTCGTCGTGCTCGGCCTCTTTCCGAAGATGGCGCAGGTCGTGGCTTCGGTGCCGCCGTTCGTGCTGGGCGGCGCGGGCATCGTGATGTTCGGCATGGTTGCGGCGAACGGCATCAAGACGCTGTCGCGCGTGGACTTCTCGAAGAACCATCACAATCTGTTCATCGTCGCGGTGAGCGTGGGAATGGGCATGGTGCCGGTCGTCGCGCCGAAGTTCTTCACGCAACTGCCGCACGCGCTGGAGCCGATTCTTCACAGCGGGATTCTGCTGGCTTCGGTGTCGGCGGTGATTCTGAATATCGTGTTCAACGGCGTGCGCAAGGAGCGCGCGGCGCGACGCGAGATCCGCGAAGCCGCACATGAGTTCGATGGCGCGGCCCACGCGGGAGACGCGCACTAAGGAAGTCGTACCCTGGAAGTGCTTGCTGGCTGTTTGCGTTATGCGCCGCGGTGGGAGCCGCGGCGTTTTTTTTGATCGTGTCCCAGGCGCTGATATCGAACGCCCGGGGTGCTGCACCAGCTCAACGCAGAAACGGCGCGCTAGCCCGCATCCGCCGCGCGCGGCTGATCCCCGGTCCGCTCGACCCACCCGCCGCCGAGCGCCTGATACAACGTCACGAGATTGGCGAGCCGCTGCGTGCGCGCGGTGATGAGCGTCTGCTGCACCGAATAGAGATCCTGCTGCGCCGTCAATACGCCGAGATAGCTATCGACGCCCTGCTTGTAGCGCAGCGTCGACAGATCCAGCCGCCGCTGCTGCGCGGCCGTATCGCGCTCCAACGCCGCGATCTGCTGATCGTAGGTGCCGCGCGCGGCCAGCCCGTCGGCCACGTCGCGGAAAGCCGACTGAATCGCCTTCTCATAGTTCGCGATCTCGATCTTCTTCTGGATGTTCGCAAGATCGAGATTCGCTAGATTCTGCCCGCCCTGGAATAGAGGCAGCGTGATCGTCGGCGCGAAGCTCCACGCCGCCGAGCCCGGCTTGAACAGCCCGCCGAGCGACGGGCTCAGCGTGCCGAAGCTGCCCGTCAGCGAGATGCTCGGAAAGAACGCCGCGCGCGCCGCGCCGATGTTCGCATTCGCGGCGAGCAGGTTCTGCTCCGCCTCCATGATGTCCGGACGGCGCAGCAGCAGGTCCGACGGCAGCCCCGCCGGAATGTCGGTGAGCAGGTTCTGTCCGTCGAGCGCGAGACCGGCCGGCAAGTCGCCCGGCATCGGCTCGCCCAGCAGCAGCACCAGCGCGTTGACCGCCTGCGCCCGCGCGCGCTCCTGCGACTGGAGATTCGCCGCGGCGCTCTCCATCACCGTTTGCGCCTGGCTCAGGTCCAGCTCCGAAGCCGTGCCGTTGTCGAACTGGAGCTTCACGATGCCGTATGAATCGCGCGCGCTCCTGAGCGTCTGCCGCGTGACGCTCAGCAGGTCGTCGGCTTGCAGCACTTGCAGGTACTGCGTTGCCACCTGCGAGACCAGCGAGATCTCGGCCGCCTTGCGCGCGTACGCCGTCGCGAAGTATTTCGCGAGCGCCTGATCCTTCAGGCTCTGCACGCGACCGAACAGGTCGATCTCCCACGCCGCGTTCAGACCCACCGAGTAGGTGTTCTGGATCGTCTGGTTGAAGAGCGACAGATCCTTCGGCGTGCGCTGCTTCGACTGGCCGGCCTGCGCCGCAAGCGTCGGAAACAGCTCCGAGCGCGCGATGCGGTACTGCGCCTGCGCGGCCTGGACGTTGAGCACGGCGACGCGCAAATCGCGATTGTTCCCGAGCGCGATATCGATGAGCCGTTGCAGCCGCGCATCGACGAAGAAATCGCGCCAGCCGACGTCGGCGCCGGCCACGCCCCGGGCGCTGCGCGCGCCGCCATCCGCCGCGCCCGGCTGCGCCGCGTAGGCGCTGCCCGTCGGGAAGCTCGCCGATACCGGCGGCGCGGGACGCTCGTACTTCGGCGTCATCGTGCAACCCGTCGCCAGCGCCGCGATGGCCGTTGCAATCAAGGAGAATCTACGCATTTCAGTGTCCTTCGTTGCCCGGGCCATTGCCACCCTTCGTGCCTTGTTCAGCCCGGCGTTGCTGCTCGTAATGCGCGAGCGCCGCTCCCGCGTCTTCCTTGTCGCCGCCGAAGTGCGCACGCACGACGACGAAGAACATCGGCACCATGAAGATCGCGAGGAAGGTCGCGGTAACCATGCCGCCGATCACGCCCGTGCCGATCGCATGCTGGCTCGCCGCCCCCGCGCCGTTGCTGATCGCGAGCGGCAAGGTGCCGAGAATGAAGGCGAGCGAGGTCATCAGGATCGGGCGCAGACGCAGGCGCGCCGCTTCCATCGCCGCCTCGATCGGGCCCATCTTTTGCGATAACTGCAGATCGCGCGCGAACTCGACGATCAGAATCGCGTTCTTCGCGGATAGGCCGACGGTGGTGAGCAGGCCGACCTGGAAGAACACGTCGTTCTCCAGACCGCGCAGCGACACGGCCACGAGCGCACCGATCACGCCGAGCGGGACGACCATGATCACAGAGAACGGAATCGACCAGCTTTCGTACAGCGCCGCGAGGCACAGGAACACGACGAGAATCGAGATGCCGTAAAGAATCGGCGCCTGCGAGCCGGACTGGATCTGCTGATACGACAAGCCCGTCCATTCGTAGCCGATGCCCGCCGGCAGCTTCGCGGCGAGCGCCTCGATCGCGGCCATCGCCTGACCGGTCGATTTGCCCGGCGCCGCGACACCCTGGATTTCGATCGCCGAAAGACCGTTGTAGCGCTCGAGCTTGGGCGACCCGTAGCTCCATTCGCCCGTCGCGAACGACGAGAACGGCACCATCGCGCCCGATGCATTGCGCACATACCAGCTGTTGACGTTCTCCGGCGACATGCGGAACGGCGCGTCGCCCTGCATGTACACCTTCTTGATCCGGCTATCCGTATCGAGGAAGTTGTTCACGTACTTCGACGCCCAAGCGATCGAGAACGTCTGGTCGATCGTCGATGGATCGACGCCCTGCGCCTGCGCCTTTTCGCGGTCGATGCTCACCTTGAATTGCGCGGTGTCGTTCAGGCCGTTCGGACGCACCTGCGCGAGCGTCGGGTCCTTCGCGGCCATGCCGAGCAATATTGCGCGCGCCTGCATGAGCTTCTCGTGGCCGAGACCCGCGCGATCCTGGAGTTCGAAGTCGAAGCCCGATGCCGTGCCCAGTTCCGGAATGGACGGCGGATTCACCGGGAACACGAGCGCGCTCTTGTAGCTCGCGAAGTGGCCGTACGTGCGGCCCACCAGGGCCTGCACCTTTTCGTCCGGCTTCTTGCGCAGATCGAAGTCCTTCATCCGCACGAAGACGAGGCCCGAGTTCTGGCCACGGCCCGCGAAGCTGTAGCCGTTCACCGTGAAGACCGAGTCGACGACGGCGCCTTCCTTCTTCAGGAGGTAATCGGCGACATCGTCCAGCGCGCGCTGCGTCATTTCCTGCGTGGAGCCGGCGGGCGTCGACACGAGCACGAACATCGTGCCCTGATCCTCGTCGGGCAGGAACGCCTTCGGCAGCCGGCTGAACAGCATTCCCACCGCGACGATGACCACGAGATAGACGATCATGAACCGTCCCGAGCGGCGGAGCACATGAGCGACACCGCTGTGGTACTTCTCCTGGCTCTTTGCGAACGTGCGGTTGAACCAGCCGAAGAAGCCCGTCGTCTTCTCTTCGTGCCCCTTCGGCAGCGGCTTGAGCAGCGTCGCGCACAATGCCGGGGTCAGGATCATCGCGGTCAGGACCGACAGGCCCATCGCGGAGACGATCGTGAGGGAGAACTGGCGGTAGATCGCGCCGACCGAGCCGCCCGTGAAGGCCACCGGCACGAACACCGCGGCCAGCACCAGCGCCACGCCGACCAGCGCGCCGGTGATCTGGCCCATCGCCTTGCGCGTCGCCTCCTTCGGGGGCAAGCCCTCCTCGGTCATCACCCGCTCGACGTTCTCCACGACCACGATCGCATCGTCCACGAGCAAGCCGATGGCGAGCACGAGGCCGAACATCGACAGCGTATTGATCGAAAAGCCGACCGCCCCCATGATCGCGAACGTGCCGAGCAGCACGACCGGCACCGCGATCGTCGGAATCAGCGTCGCCCGCAGGTTCTGCAGGAACAGATACATCACGAGGAACACCAGCACGATGGCCTCGAACAGCGTCACCGCCACGTCGGAGATCGACTGCTTCACGAAAGGCGTGGTGTCGTACGGATACCTGACGACGAGGCCGTGCGGGAAGTACTTCGACAGCTCCTGCACCTTCGCGCGCACCGCATTCGCGGTCGCGAGGGCATTCGCGCCGGTCGCCAGCTGAATGCCGAAACCGGCGGCCGGGCGGCCGTTGTACTGGGTCACGAAATTGAAGTTCTCGCCGCCGAGATCGACGCGCGCGACATCCTTGATGCGCACTTGCGAGCCGTCCTGATTCACCTTGAGGAGCACGTTGCCGAACTGCTCGGGCGTGCGCAGCAAGGTCGCCTCGGTGATGGTCGCCTGCGTGGACTGGCCCGGCACGGCGGGCGTGCCGCCCAGCTGGCCGCCCGCGACCTGCACGTTCTGGCCTTGCAGCGCGTTCTGCACGTCGATCGGCGTGAGGCTGAACTTGGTCAGCTTGTTCGGATCGAGCCAGATGCGCATCGCGTACTGCGAGCCGAACAGCGTCACGGTCCCGACGCCGTTCAGGCGGCTGATCGGGTCCTGGACGTTCGACGCCACGTAGTTCGCAAGGTCATCGCGGCTCATGCTCCCGTCTTCCGACACGAACGCCAGCACGAGCAGGAAGCTGCTGCTCGACTTCGCCACCGTGATGCCGAGCTGCTGCACGACCTGCGGCAGATTCGGCGTCGCGAGCTGCAGCTTGTTCTGCACCTGCACCTGCGCGATGTCGGCATTGGTGCCCGCCGCGAAGGTCAGCGTGATGGTCGCGGTACCGGTGTCATCGGAGGTGGAGGACAGGTACAGCAGGTGATCCAGGCCGCTCATCTGCTGCTCGATCACCTGCGTGACGGTGTTCTCCACCGTCTGCGCCGATGCGCCCGGATACGTGGCGTTGATTTGAATGGAAGGCGGCGCGATCGTCGGATACTGCGCGACCGGCAATGACGAGACGGACGCGATGCCCGCCAGCATCATGATGATCGCGATCACCCACGCGAAGATCGGGCGATCGATGAAGAATTTGGCCATGAAGCTTGCCTCCCGTCCTTAGGCGCCAGCGGCGGCGGCGCCGGAGGCGGCCCGCGCGCCCGACGCGGGCCCGGCGGCGGCGGTGGCGGGTTCGGCGGGCACTCGAGGCAGATGCGCGGGCACCGCCTTCACTTCCATGCCCGGCCGCACCTTGTCGATGCCGTCGACGATCACGCGGTCGCCCGCGTTCAGGCCGCTGTCGACCACCCAGTTCTGTCCGTAGGTGCCCGACGTGACGAGCGGCCGCTGCGCCACCTTGCCGTCCTTGCCGACCACCATCGCGAGCGCCGTGCCCTTCTGGTCGTGCGTCACACCCTGGACCGGCACGACCAGCGCGCCGGGATTCACTCCTTCCTCGATGCGCGCGCGCACGAACATGCCGGGGAGTAGCACGCGATCCTTGTTCGTGAAGATCGCGCGCACCGTCACGGAGCCCGTGGACGGGTCCACGGTCACATCGCTGAATTGCAGCTTGCCCTGCTCGGAATAGACGCGGCCGTCCTCGAGGATCAGCGTGACTTTCGCGGCGTTCGGGCCGTTCGCCGACAGACGCCCCTCCTGGATCTGACGCCGCAGCTTGAGGCCGTCGAGGCTCGATTGCGTGAGATCGACGTACATCGGGTCGAGCTGCTGGACGGTCACCATCAGCGTTGCCTGAGCCGCCTGGACATAGGCGCCCGGCGTGACCTGCGAGATGCCGACCTGACCCGTGACGGGCGAAGTCACGTCGGTATATCCGAGGTTGATCTGCGCGGTATCGATCGCGGCCCTGGCCGACGCGACATCCGCCTGGGCCTGGCCGAGCGCTGCGACCGCGTTGTCGTAGTCTTGCTTGCTGACGGCATTGGAAGCGACGAGCACCTTGTAGCGCTCCGCCTGCGCGGTCGTCGAGACGAGATTGGCCTGCGCCTTCGCATACGATGCCTTCGCGTTGTTCAGCTGCGCGACGTAAGGCGCCGGGTCGATCTTGTAGAGCCGCTGACCCGCCTTGACGACACTGCCTTCGGTGAACTCGCGGCGCAGCACGATGCCGTCGACGCGCGCACGCACCTGTGCGTCGAGGAAGGCGCTCGTGCGGCCCGTCAGCTCCGTGGTGACGGGCACCGGCACCGGCTGGAGAGCGACGACGCCGACTTCCGGCGCATGAGGCGCCATCGCGGGATGCTTCTCCCCGCATGCGGCAGCCAGCATGGCGGCTGTCGTGACGCCGATGAGGCGGTATGGAATCCGTTTGAGACGCATGGAACGCAAACCTCTGTGGTTACTAAATGGGGAAAGGCGCGCGTCCTCGCGTTGGATGCGGGTCGCGCGCACGACGGGCTCCTTGCGATGCCGCGCATCGGATCGCCGCGCTGCGCCAGCCGGTCGTTCGGCTCGCAGGCGCTTCGGATGGCTGATCGGCTCGTCGCATCGCAGAAGGCCGTCGGCGAATGCGACGGCCGCAACATGAAAGTGCGCGCTCGCCATACCGACGAGTTGCCGTCACCTTCCGTGAAAGGCGGCCTTATTTTTTGGATAACTAATTTCTATCGTCTGTGTCTGTGCGCAACGTTCACCGGCCGATTGCCGCGACCAAAAAAGCTGATGCCCGCGAATATCGCCTGGGACGCTTCGTGACAAGCTGTTTTACGAAATCGCGGGAACGGGTTGCACCGTTACGGCTTTGACGAGCCGCCGATTATAGATATCGCGTGCGCTGAGGAAGCCTAAACAAGAGGCAAATGTGCGAAGAATTGACAGTTGTTCAACAATTATGCCGAAGACGTAACAGAAAAAAGCCCGGCGCGATGGCCGGGCTCCGTTACATCGAACCTCCGGGCGACGCCGGGCGTCGCGCCGGGCGCTACCCCGCCGCCGGCGCCGAGGCCGGCTGCGGCGCGCCTTGCGAGCCGTAGTCGACCGGCGCGTCGGCCGGACGCGGCGCATCGCCCGAATGCTCGATCCATCCGCCGCCGAGGAACTGATACAGATCGACGAGGTTGGTCAGGCGATTCAGCCGCGCGGTGATCAGCAACTGCTGCGCCGAGTACAGATCGGTCTGCGCGGTCAGCACGGCCAGATAGCTGTCCACGCCGTTGCGATAGCGCAGGTCCGACAACTCCAGCCGGCGGCTCTGCGATTTCACGAAACGCTCGAGCGACTTGATCTGCTCGTCGTACGTGCCGCGCGCGGCGAGGCCGTCGGCGACTTCGCGGAACGCCGTCTGAATCGCCTTCTCGTAGTTGGCGATCTCGACGCGCTTCTCGATATTCGCCAGATCGAGATTGGCCACGTTCTGACCGCCCTCGAAGATCGGCAGATCGATCGTCGGCGCAAACGACCATGCGGCCGAACCCGGCTTGAACAGGCCGCCGAGCGTCGGCGACAGCGTGCCGAAGCTGCCCGTCAGCGAGACTTTCGGGAAGAAAGCCGCGCGCGCCGCGCCGATGTTCGCATTCGCCGCCAGCAGCGACTGCTCCGCCGCCGCGATATCGGGACGGCGCGTCAGGAGATCGGACGGCAGGCCAGCCGGAATGTCGGACAGCAGATTCTGCGTGTCGAGCGGCATGCCCGACGGCAGATCGGCGGGCAACGGCTCGCCGACGAGCAGCACGAGCGCGTTCTCGGCCTGCGCGCGCAGACGCGCCTGCGCCTGCAGATTCGCCTCCGCCTGCTGAACCACGCCCTCGGACTGCCGCAAGTCGAGCTCCGAGCCCGTGCCGTTGTCGTACTGCAGCTTGGTGATGCGGTACGATTCCTGCGCCGTCTTCAGTGTGTTCTGCGTGACGACGAGCTGATCGTCGTAGGCGAGCATCGTCAGATACTGGTCCGCCACCGACGACACCAGCGCGATTTCCGCCGCCTTGCGCGATTCGGCCGTCGACAGATACTGCGCGAGCGCCTGATCCTTCAGGCTCTGCACGCGCCCGAAGAAGTCGATTTCCCAGGACGCGTTGAGCCCGACGCTATACGTGTTCGAGATCGTCTGATTGAAGAACGACAGATCTCTCGGCGTGCGCTGCTTCGACTGCGAGGCGACCGCGTCGAGCGACGGGAACAGTCCGGCGCGCGTGATCCGGTACTGCGCCTGCGCCGCCTGCACGTTCAGCACCGAGACCCGCAGGTCGCGGTTGTTCTTCAGTGCGAGCGCGACGATTTCCTTCAGGCGCGCGTCGGCGAAGAAATCGCGCCAGCCGATGTCCGGCGCGCTCTGGCTGTTCGCGCTGCGGCCATTGCTCGCCGTCGACGACATGTCCGGCTGGGTCGCGTACACACCGCCTTCCGGAAACGTCTGCGCGACGGGCGCGGCCGGGCGCTCGTACTTCGGCTGGAACGTGCAGCCGGCCGCGAACACCGCCACGGCGGCCGCGATCAAGGAATGTTTAAGCATCTCAATGTCCTTCCTTATCGGAGCCATTCTGCGAGCCGCCATGCGGACCTTCGAAATCGCCCGACGTACCCGGCGACGGCACATCCTTGCTCTTGCTGAACTTCGAGATCACGACGAAGAACATCGGGATCATGAAGATGGCGAGGAAGGTCGCGGTCAGCATCCCGCCGATCACGCCGGTACCGATCGCGTGCTGGCTCGCCGAGCCCGCGCCGTTACTGATCGCGAGCGGCAGCACGCCGAGAATGAACGCGAGCGAGGTCATCAGAATCGGGCGCAACCGCAGGCGCGCCGCTTCCATCGCCGCCTCCACCGTCGTCATGCCCTGTATCCGCAGCTCGCGCGCGAATTCCACGATCAGAATCGCGTTCTTCGCCGACAGACCCACCGTCGTCAACAGGCCGACCTGGAAGAACACGTCGTTCTCGAGACCGCGCAGCGTGGCGGCCAGCAGCGCGCCGAGCACCCCGAGCGGCACGACCATGATCACCGAGAACGGAATCGACCAGCTTTCGTACAGCGCCGCGAGACACAGGAACACGACGAGGATCGAGATGCCGTACAGGATCGGCGCCTGCGAGCCCGACTGGCGTTCCTGATACGACAGACCCGTCCATTCGTAGCCGATGCCCGCCGGCAGCTTCGCCGCGATGGCTTCCATCGCCGTCATCGCCTGGCCGGTCGACTTGCCCGGCGCGGCCGCGCCCTGGATTTCCACCGCCGAGATGCCGTTGTAACGCTCGAGCTTGGGCGACCCGTAGATCCAGTCACCCGTCGCGAATGCGGAGAACGGCACCATCGTACCGCCGGTGTTACGCACGTACCACTTGTTCAGGTCTTCCGGACTCATGCGGAACGGACCGTCGCCCTGTACGTAGACCTTCTTGATCCGGTTGTCGACGTCGAGGAAGTTGTTGATGTACTGCGACGCCCAGGCGATCGAGAACGTCTGGTCAATGTCCGAGATCGCGACGCCGAGCGCATTCGCCTTCTCGCGGTCGATGTTCACCTTGAACTGCGGCGTATCGTTCAGGCCGTTCGGGCGCACCTGCGCGAGCGTCGGGTCCTTCGCGGCCATGCCGAGCAGCATGTTGCGCGCTTCCATCAGCTTCGCGTGGCCCACGCCGGCGCGATCCTGCAGTTCGAAGTCGAAGCCGGCGGCGGTGCCGAGTTCGGGAATCGAAGGCGGATTGACCGGGAAGATCATCGCGTCCTTGTAAGGCGCGAAGTGCATGAACATCCGGCCGACCAGCGCCTGCACCTTGTCCTTGCTCGCCTGACGCTGCGCGTAGTCCTTCATCCGCACGAACACGAGACCGGAGTTCTGGCCGCGGCCCGCGAACGAGAAGCCGTTCACCGTGAACACCGATTCGACGATCGCCTTCTCGTCCTGCAGCAGATAGTTCTGCACGTCCGCGAGCACGTGCGCCGTGTACTCCTGCGTGGAGCCGGCCGGCGCCTGCACGAGCACGAACATCGTGCCCTGGTCCTCGTCGGGCAGGAACGATTTCGGCAGACGCAGGAACAGCATGCCCACCGCGATGATCACGACGATATAGATGATGAGCCACCGTCCCGAGCGCCGGATCACGTGCTGCACGCCGCTGTGGTACTTCTCCTGGCTCTTGTTGAAGTTGCGGTTGAACCAGCCGAAGAAGCCCTTCTTCTCGGGCTGATGCCCTTCCGGATGCGGCTTCAGGATCGTCGCGCACAGCGCCGGCGTGAGAATCAGCGCGACCATCACGGACAGCACCATCGCCGCCACGATCGTCAGCGAGAACTGCCGGTAGATCGCGCCGACCGAGCCGCCCGAGAACGCCACCGGCACGAACACCGCCGACAGCACGAGCGCCACGCCGACCAGCGCGCCGGTGATCTGGCCCATCGCCTTTCGCGTCGCGTCCCGTGGCGATAAATGCTCCTCGGTCATCACGCGCTCGACGTTCTCCACGACCACGATCGCATCGTCCACGAGAAGACCGATCGCCAGCACGAGACCGAACATCGACAGCACGTTGATCGAGAAGCCCACCGCCGACATGATCGCGAACGTGCCGAGCAGCACGACCGGCACCGCGATCGTCGGGATGATCGTCGCCCGCAGGTTCTGCAGGAACAGATACATCACGAGGAACACGAGCACGATACCTTCGATCAGCGTCTTGACCACTTCCTCGATCGACAGGCGCACGAACGGCGTGGTGTCGTACGGATACTTCACGACGAGCCCGTTCGGGAAGTACTTCGACAGCTCGTCGACCTTCTGGCGCACCAGCTTCGCGGTCTGCAGCGCGTTCGCGCCCGTCGCGAGCTGAATACCGAAGCCCGCCGTCGGCTGGCCGTTGTACTTCGTGTCGAAGTTGTAGTTTTCGCCGCCCAGCTCGATCCTCGCGACATCCTTCAGGCGGACCTGCGAGCCGTCCTGGTTTACTTTCAGCAGGATGTTGCCGAACTGCTCGGGCGTCTGCAGCAGCGTCGCTTCGGTGATGGTCGCCTGGAGCATCTGCCCCGGCACCGCCGGCGTGCCGCCGAGACTGCCCGCCGCCACCTGCACGTTCTGGTTGGTGATCGCGTTCTTCACGTCGACGGGCGTGAGCGCATAGTTCGTGAGCTTCGTCGCGTCGAGCCAGATGCGCATCGCGTACTGCGAGCCGAACAGCGTCACCGTGCCGACGCCGTCGATACGCGAGAGCGGATCCTGCACCTTCGAGGCCACGTAGTTCGCGAGGTCATACTTGCTCATGCTGCCGTCTTCGGACACGAACGCGAGCACGAGCAGAAAGCTCGAGCTCGACTTCGTGACCTTCGTGCCCAGCTGCTGCACGACTTGCGGCAGAAGCGGCGTCGCGAGCTGCAGCTTGTTCTGCACCTGAACCTGCGCAATGTCCGGGTTCGTGCCCGCGGCGAACGTCAGCGTGATGGTGGCCGTGCCCGAGTCGTCACTGGTCGACGAGAGATACAGCAAGTGGTCGAGACCGCTCATCTGCTGCTCGATCACCTGCGTCACCGTGTTTTCCACGGTGCTCGCCGAGGCGCCCGGATACGTCGCACTGATCTGGATGGCCGGCGGTGCGATCGTCGGATACTGCGCGACCGGCAGCGTGAAGATCGACGCCATCCCCGCCAGCATCAGGATGATCGCGATCACCCACGCGAAGATCGGTCGATCGATAAAAAACTTTGCCATGTAACAGGCTCCCTGTTATTGCCTTACGCGCCAGACGCGGCCGAAGCTGCTTGCGCACCGCTCGAGGCGGCCGCACCGCTCGCGCCCGCCGGAGCCGGACCCGCGGCCTGCGCGGCGGAGGCGCCCGCGACCGGATACGGCAGCTTCGCGGCGACCGGCTTCACCTGCATGCCGGGCTTGGCCTTCTCGACGCCGTTCACGATCACGCGATCGCCCGGATTCAGGCCGCTGTCGACCACCCAGTTGTTGCCGTTGGTGCCGCCGGTGACGAGCTGGCGCAGTTCGACCTTGTCGTCCTTGTTGACGACGAGCGCGGTCGGCTGGCCCTTCTGGTCGTGCGTGACGCCGATCTGCGGCACGACGAGCGCGTGGTCGTTCATGCCTTCCTGGATGCGCGCGCGCACGAACATGCCGGGCAGGAGCACGCGGTCCTTGTTGTCGAAGATCGCGCGCACGGTGACCGAGCCGGTGCTCTGGTCGACGCTCACGTCGGAGAACTGCAGCTTGCCCTGCTCGGTGTACGTGCGGCCGTCCTCGAGCACGAGCGTCACCTTCGCGGCGTGGATGCCTTCGGTCTGCAGGCGGCCTTCCTGGATCTGCCTGCGCAGCTTGAGGCCCTCGACGCTCGATTGCGTCAGATCGACGTAGATCGGATCGAGCTGCTGCACGGTGGTCATGAGCGTCGCCTGGCTCGCCTGCACGTACGCGCCCGGCGTGACCTGCGAAATCCCCGTGCGGCCGGTGATCGGCGAGACGACGTCGGTATAGCCGAGATTGATCTGCGCGGTATCGACGGAGGCCTTGCCGGCGGCGACGTCCGCCACGGCCTGGCCCTGCGCGGCCACGGCGTTGTCGTAGTCCTGCCTGGACACGGCGTTGGCCGCGACCAGCACCTTGTAACGCGCGACGAGCGCGTTCTGCGAAGCGACGTTGGCCTGCGCCTTCGCGAGCGATGCCTTCGCGTTGTTCAGCGCGGCGATGTATGGCGCCGGGTCGATCTTGTAGAGACGCTGACCGGCCTTGACCTCGGCGCCTTCAGTGAACTCGCGGCGCAGCACGATGCCGTCGACCCGCGCGCGCACCTGCGCAACCAGATACGCATTGGTGCGACCCGGCAGATCGACGATGACCGGCACGCTCGTCGGCTGCACGGTGACGATGCCCACTTCGGGCGGTTGCGGCGGAGGTGCTGACTGTTTTTGTCCGCACGCTGCCAGGAACACGGCAGCCGTCGCGGCGGTGATTAAGCGGAATGGAACCCGTTCGACGCGCATGGAGCGACCTCTGTCTAAGACTGAGAGTGAAGTGGGTGCGCGGCGGCCTTCCCCGGGCAATGCCGCGCACGAGCGTCGTAAGACGCTGACCAATAAACCAACCAGTGAGACCCGCGAGCGCAACCGCCGGCCAGCGGCCGGCTTTTCATGTCCGTGCGCGACGCCTATGCAGCGCCGCCGAAAGGCCTGAGGACGGCCAGAACGGACAATCGAAATGAAAGCTTGGCTGGGATACCACCCGCCGCCTGCTACTTGGGCTATCGGTCGACGGGTGGTATTGTATATACATTCACGAATGAATGTAAAAAACTGTACGTGTTTTCCCCATTGGAAGCGAGAAAAAACCGCTCGGGGAATCGATTACGTTGGACGAATCTTCGACAGGGCCGCATTTAGGGCGTCCCTTCAACGGCAGCAGCAGGAGCAGACGGCCATCGGCCGCACGATATGGTCAGACGAACCAAGGAAGAAGCGAAGGCAACGCGCAACCGTGTTCTGGACGCGGCCGAGCGCGTCTTCTACGAAAAAGGCGTGTCGCGCACGACGCTCGCGGACATCGCGCAGGCCGCGGGCGTGACGCGCGGCGCGATCTACTGGCATTTCGCCAACAAGGGCGATCTCTTCAACGCGATGTTCGACCGCAGCCTGCTGCCGCTCGACGAGCTCGTGGCGACCACGCTGGACGGCAAGGAAGAAGACCCCCTCGCGCGCCTTCGGGAGCTGTTCGTCTGGTGCATGCGCAACATCACGACCGACGAGCAGCGCCGGCGCGTGTTCGACATCCTCTTTATGAAATGCGAGTTCGTCGAGGAAATGGGGCCGGTGCGCGAGCGGCATCAGAACAACATGCGCGACGGCATGGAGCGCATCGAGCGCGCGCTGCGCAACGCGGTCGAAAAGAAGCAGTTGCCCGCGACGCTGGACGCGCGCCGCGCCACGACCATGCTCCACTGCCTCTTCACCGGCATCCTGCACGATTCGCTGATGCTGCCCGACCTGGTTCATCCGGAGCGCGACGCCGAAGCGCTCATCGACGCGTGCTTCGACGCCCTGCGTTGCAGCCCGGCCCTGCTGTCACCGGCTTGCGGCTGAATCCGCCGCGCGCGCACGCTGGTTCGACGCGTAAATGTTGTCGCGCGCGGGCGGCTGGCCGCTTTCCAGCGCGGTGATCCATTCGTCGGTGCCGAGCACGGCGGCGAAGCGCGACTGCATCACGACCGTGAATACGCGGTGGATCTCTTCCGCGCTCGCTTTGCCCGCGCGGTTCTCGTAGGGCACGGCGCCCGTCGCATCCGCGAGAAACTCCACCGATAGGCCGGCATGCACCGCGTGCTTGACGGTGGAATCGTCGCAGTTGTGCGTCATGTAGCCGGCGATCACGATCGTGTCGATGTCGTGGGCGCTCAGCCAGTCGGCGAGATCGGTGCCGGCGAACGCGCTCGGCAGCGACTTCTCGACGTAATGCGCGCGCGGGCGCGACCTCACCGTCTCGTGCAGTTCCGCCAGCGCCGAGCCGCGCGCGAAGATCGGCGCAGTGGCGGGCGCGAAATTCTGCACGACGACGACCGGCACGCCGTGCTTCTGCGCGGCGTCCATCGCCCGGCCGATGTTGGCGAGCGACAGGTTCACATCGGGATATTCGATCGGCAGGTTGCCGGTGACGTATTCGTTCTGCACGTCGATGACGATCAGGGCGCGGCGCGGCATGGTCAGCTCCTTTTCTTGAATGAGCGCGATGGGTCGAGCGCATTGTCGCCGCACCCCGGCGGCGGCCAGAAGTGGCCCGATTGCCAACTTTCGCAGAAATCGGGCCAAAATGCTCGAATTCGATGATCCGCCGGAGCCGAGCCATGAGTCGCCATTCGATCGCCGTCGTCGCGTTCGACCGCATCAGCCCGTTTCATCTCGCCGTGCCGTGTATCGTGTTCGGCGAGGAGCGCGGCGGCATCGGCGTGCCGTCGTTCGACTTTCGCGTGTGCGCGGCGGAGCCGGATGCGCTCGCGACGTCGGCCGGCTTCACGATCGCGGCGCGGCATTCGCTCGATGCGCTCGCGAGCGCCGATGTGATCATCGTGCCTTCCTGGCGCGATCCGGACGAAACGCCGCCCGATGCGCTGCTCGAAGCGCTGCGCGCCGCTTACGCGCGCGATGCGCAGGTCGTCGGACTGTGTCTCGGCTCCTACGTGCTCGCGGCGGCGGGTCTGCTCGACGGCCGCGCCGCCACCACGCACTGGGCGTGGGCGGACGATTTCGCGCGCCGCTATCCGCGCGTGCGCCTCGACCCCAACGTGCTCTACATCGACGACGGCAACATCACGACCTCCGCCGGCACTGCGGCGGGACTCGATTGCTGCCTGCACGTGCTGCGGCGGCTCGCCGGCTCGCGCGCGGCCAATCACGTCGCGCGACGGCTCGTCGTGCCGCCGCACCGGCAAGGCTCGCAGGCGCAGTTCATCGACGAGCCGTTGCCCGAGCGCGCGCATGGCGAACGGCTCGCGGGACTGCTCGACTGGATGCGCGCGAATCTGCAAACCGAGCATTCGCTCGATGCGCTCGCCGCGCGCATGGCCATGAGCCGGCGTACGTTCACGCGGCGTTTCCGGGAAACGACGGGCGCGGCGGTCGGCGCGTGGCTCGCCGGGCAACGCGTCGCGCTCGCGCAGCGGCTGCTCGAAGACACCGACTTGCCGATCGATCGCATCGCTGAGGAAAGCGGATTTCGCACAGGCGCGACGCTGCGCCAGCAGTTCGCGCAGACGCTGAAAACGTCGCCGTCGGCTTATCGGAGAGCGTTTCGCGGGGTGTGATGCGTCATTGCGGCCCGCTCATTGCAGCCCGCTCATTGCAGCCCGATGTGCTGCGCGAAGTACGCAAAGAGCGCGACGCACACGAGCATCGCCGCCCAAGCCCAGCCCGGCAGGCCGAGCGGATGCGGATCGTGAGAGTGATCGTGCTCGTGATGCGCGAATCCGTGTCCGTGCAGGCGATGCCGCAACACGCCGCTCGCGTGGGCGTCGGCGGCGGGTCCGCGCATCGCGCCCGAGCGACGCGAGAACGCCGCGGACATCGAGCTCGGCCGCAGGAACACATGCCGGCGCGCCGCGCTTTCGCCCGCCGCGCGCAGCGACGGCAAACCGTGCTTGGCGCGCACCACCTCGCAGAACTCGGCGAAGAAATCGTCGGCGCCGTCGCGCAGCGCGTTTTCGATCTGGCGTGACGGCAAGCCGGCAAGCGGACCCGAGACCGTCGCCCAGACGGTGTATTCGATCCAGGTCGCGTCGCCGCCGTCGTCCGGATTCAGCGCCACCGCGATCTGACCGCGCAAGGATCCGACGCCTTCGCCGCGCGCCTTGAAGCTCAAGGTGCGCGCATACGCGAGCTCGGCGGATTCCGCGTTTTCGCCCTCCTCGTGCGCCGCCTGCCGCGTGCGCCCGGCGGAATGCGCGCGAACGTCGTAGCGTGCGCGCAGCGCGCCCAGCGGCACGATCAGCGTGAGCGCATACTCGCCGCTCGGCGTGCGCGTGAAGGATTCGCAGTTGTCGAGGCTCGCGCGCACCAGCGCGAGATCGCCCAGCGCCTCCCGGACATGCGCCGGGTCGAGCGGAACGCGAAACGCATCGGTGACTTCCATTCGAGCCTCCGGGGCAAGGACCGCATTCGTTCGTTATCGCCGAGTGGGCGCGACCGTGTCTGTACGAATACCCGCCTAGGACGTTTCGTCGATGCGATCGACGCGCGACCGGTTGAACGCGAGATAGCCCTTGATCTTCGCCGCGGCATCGTGCGGGGCCTCGTAGCTCCACGCGGCGTTCTCGACCGGGCCGTCCTCCGTCAACAGGTGATAGTGCGTGGCCTCGCCCTTCAGCGGGCAATGCGAGGTGTGGATCGAGCGTTCCAGGCGCGCCATGTTGACGTCGGCGCGCGGAAAATAGTGCACCTTCTCCATGCCCGGTTCGATCAGCGTAAGGGCCCCGTGGGTATCGGCGTAGGTGACGCCCTGATGGATCACGCGGCAGCGCCGGCTGTTCGCCGTAATCTCGATGCGATGCGCCGCTTCGTGCCCGTCGTTCAGATCCGTGCCCATCTGGTGCGCCTCCCGTGTGCCAACCGAAAGCGAAAAAAGCCACGAGCCGTCGACCATGAAAAGCCGATGCCCGTGGCTTAATTATGAGACAACTTTCGATGCCGGGGTGAGTGCTTTCGATGCTGCCGTGGTCACCCTCCTTCCCGCGCCTACTGAATACTCCAGTGGAACGCCGCCTTGGCCTTGCCCGGCCCCGACACGTTGACCGATTGTTTCTTTTCCTGATCCTTGTACTTGGCGTACACCGTGTAGCTGCCGGGAGGAAGCTTGACGAGCATGTACGGGCCCATCGACTCGGCGCTCAGCACCTCGCCGCCGCCCTGGCCGCCCACGATGCGCACGTGCACGCCCGCGAGATAGTCGGCCGTCGGTCCCGTGAAGCGCAGCGACAGCGGCCAATGCGCTTCTTCGCGCAACAATGCGCGCGATTCGTCGAGCCCCACGCCGCCCGACGTGTAGGAGACGTCGCCCTGCTGCTGGATTTGCGGCAGGCCGCCACCGTTGGTGTTGCCGGCGCTCGACATGTCGCTCGTGGTACCGCCCGATGCCTGCGCCCAGGCGCCGCCCGCCATGCCCGCGCCCAGCGCCGCCATGAGGAGTGCTGCGGCAAGCTTGCCCGTGGTTCTGCTCGTCATGTTTTTGCTCCTTTTTCCGATGTCGCCGGGCCCGCGAGCGCCGGCGACGTCACGCCCGATGCGTCGGCTTCACGCGATGGGGCACCGGAGAGCCATGAAGCATGGTTCGTGCCCGCATCGCATGCGCCGCCGGCGGCGCCTTAGCCGAGATCGACCGGAACGAAGATCTGCGCATTGTCGCGCTGGATCAGGAGCGCGATGCTGTCGCCCGCGTGCGAAACCATCGACTTCAACTGCTGCACGGAGCTGACCGGCTGGCCGTTGACCGCGAGGATCACGTCGCCCGCCTGGATGCCCGCGCTCGCCGCCGCCCCGTTCGACTGCTGCACCAGCAGCCCGCGCGAAAGCGAATCGTTCTGCTTCTCTTCCGGCGTGAGCGGGCGCACCGCGACGCCGAGGCGGGCCTCCTGAGCGGAAGCGCCATCGTCGCCGCCGGGGTTCGCGCTGGCGGTCTTGGCGTCCTTCAGGGCGCCGATCGTGACGTTGAGGTCCTTCGAGCTCTTGTCGCGCCACACCGTCACCTTCGCGGAGCTGCCGGGCGAGAGGCTCGCAACCTGCGACGGCAGCGAGGTCGAATCGGCCACCGGCACGCCGTTGAGCGCGATGATCACGTCACCCGGCTGCAGACCCGCCTTCGCCGCCGGTCCGCCCGGCTCGATCGAGCTCACGAGCGCGCCCTGCGGCGACTTCATGCCGAACGAATTCGCGAGCGTCTGGTTCATGCCCTGCACGGTCACGCCGAGACGGCCGCGATCGACGTGGCCCGTCTTGATGAGCGCGTCCTTCACCTTGATCGCCTCGTTGATCGGGATGGCGAATGAAAGACCCTGAAAGCCGCCTGTCTGCGAATAGATCATCGAGTTGATGCCGATTACCTCGCCTTGCAGGTTGAAGAGCGGGCCGCCCGAGTTACCAGGGTTCACCGGCACGTCCGTCTGGATGAACGGCGTGTAGTTCTCGTTGGGCAGCGCGCGCGACTTCGCGCTGATGATGCCCGAGGTCACGGTGTTGTCAAAGCCGTACGGCGAGCCGATCGCGACGACCCACTGGCCGACCTTGCTGCCGTTCGGATCGCCGATCTTGACGGTCGGCAGGTTCTTCGCGTCGATCTTCAGCACGGCGACGTCCGACTGCTTGTCTGCGCCGATGACTTTCGCGCGGAATTCGCGCTTGTCCGTGAGCTTGACGGTGACGACGTTGGCGTTGTCGACCACGTGCGCATTCGTCAGGATGTAGCCGTCGCCGCTCACGATGAAGCCCGAGCCGAGACCTTCGCTCGGACGGTCCGCGCCCGGGCCGCCGTCGCCGCCGCCGAAGCCGGGCATGCCGCCGAAGCGCTTGAAGAACTGGTAGAAGGGGTCGTCGGGGTCCATCGGCAGCTGGTTCTGGCTACGGCGCGACGACGTCTGCTTCACGACATGCTTCGCGCTGATGTTCACCACGGCCGGGCCATAGGTCTCGACGAGACCGGAGAAATCGGGAATGCCTGTCTTGGCCGCGGCTTCGGCGGGCATCATCGCCGCCGCCGCGGCGGGCGAGATGACCTGCGGCGCAGGCACATTATTATGACCGGCCACGTAGCCCGCCGACAAGGCAACGGCGACAGCCACTGCGACGGCGCTGCGGGTGAGAATCTTCGCTTTCATCGTGTGCTCCTGACGAGGGATGCGCTCTCGAAGAGCGCGCAATATCGATGAAGGAAGATTACGGGGTGTCACTTAAACCTTTCTTAAAAATTGAAGCTTGCGCGGGAACTTCGAAAGAAAAGGGGCGGCTGCTCTTGCGAACAGCCGCCCCTTGCTACTGCTTCACTACGGTACAACTTTGCTGCGTTACTTCAATACTGCGTTACTACGATTTCAACTGCTTTACTACGGGGTACAACGCGACTACTGCTACTCCTACTGCTACTACGGCTTGCTGCTCTCGAACCACCACACAACCAACGAGAGAGATATTAACGACTAGGAACTCCGAATCGAAGCAGACAACTCCGAAAGCATCGAGCCATGCACACGCTCGTCGCTTCGCGGCTCCGGCGAATGAAAAAAGGGCGGCTGCCCTTCCGGACGGCCGCCCCTGCTTGCTGCCTTGCTTCGAACCGCTTTACTACTCTCTACAGTTGATCTCGCCTGCGCGACGCCAGCTTAGAACTCGTAGCCCACCTGGCCGCGCACGCCCGTATCGCCATGCGGCGTGAACGACGCAGCCCCATTCACGAGCCAGTGGTTGTTCATGGAGCGATACGTGCCGCCGACGCCCACCGCGGTATAGCCCTTGTAGTTCGCGACGCCCGCCGCGACCACCGTCTTGCCCGGCTGGCTGGGCGTGAGGTTCGGCATGGCCATCGCCGCGGCGACGCCGGCAAACGCCTGACGCGCAACCGTGTTGACGCTGTTCTGAACCGTGTTCAACTGATTCATGTTGACGGCGTCGGTGCCGTTGATGCCAGGCGCCACGTTCGTGAGGCGGCGCTCGTTGCCTTGCGAGCCGAACGAAACCGTGTTGTCCTCGTTGGCGAGCGAACCACTGCCGATTGCGACCGAATTGTTGCCCGAAGCGATCGAACCGTTGCCGAGCGCCGTCGAGTCCGTACCGCTCGCGACTGCCGGCGTGTCCATCTTCTGCGAGGCAACGACGCTCGTGCTGGCGCCTGCGAAATTCTTGACCTGCTGCATGAGACCTGCCACGTCCTGGTTCGTCTGGTACAACTGCGAACCGTTGACAGCGTCGCTGCTGTCGGCGCTCAGCTCGCCGGCCGCCACGCCCGTTACCATGCGGGCGCCTTGCGTGCCGGTCATGTCGACCACCGTGCCGTCGTTGTCCTTCGCGACGGTGATGGTGCGCGTGTTCGCATCCTGACGAACCAGGCCGACGTTGCCGCTGTTGATCGCGTTGTTGATGTTGTTGATGTCGGTGGTGTTCTTGGCGATGTTGGTGGTGTTCTTCGCGATATCGGTCGTGTTCTGGGCAACGTTGTTGTTCAGGTTCGCGATGTCCGCGGTGTTCTGAGCGACATTTTGATTCGTCGCATAGAGCTGCGAACCGTTGACCGCGTCCGTGCTGCTGGCCGACAGTTGGCCTGCCGTCACTCCCGTCACGGTGCGCGTGCCCTGCGTGCCCGTCATGTCGACGACCGTGCCGTCGGTGCTCTTTGCAACGGTGATGACACGCGTGCTCGCGTCTTGTTGCACCAGGCCGATCGAACCATTGTTGATCTTGGTGTTGATGGTGTTGATGTCAGTCGTGTTCTGCGTCACTTGCTGATTGGTCGCGAACAGCTGCGAGCCGTTCACCGCATCGGTACTCGACGCCGAGAGGTTCCCCGCCGTCACGTTCTTCAGCGTGCGTGTCGCGCCGTTCCTGTCCGCGAAGTTCACGGCCGCACCGTCGGTGTCCTTGCCCACGGTCAGATCCTGGCCGGCCGCGGCCTGCTGTACCAGACCAATCGTGCCGTTGTTGATCTGGTTCGTGAGGTCGTCGATCGCCGTCGTGTTGCCGGATACGGACGTGTTCAGCTTGCCCAGCGCCGCATCGACCTTGCTGAAGCCGGAGCCGACGCTGGTTGCCGCGCCGGTGGTCCCGGCGATGCTGTTCGCATTGGCGAGCGTATAAGTCGGAGCGGTGACGGCGCCAGTGGTCGCATTGAGCGACGCGCCGCCGCCTAAGGCATTGACCACCGGTGTGAGTTGGCTCACGTTGACGGCGTCTCTCGCGCTGACGCCGGCAGCAATACCGGAGAGCAGCACACCGCCATTGACGCTGTCGGTCATCGTCGCCACGTTCGCGGAGTTGCTTGGGCTGAAGGCCAGCTTTTTCTGAGTCGTGGAAATCACGATCTGCGTACCACCGGACCCAATGCTGGTCCATGTACCCGATCCGGGCAGGTCGCCGATGATATCTCCGCCGCTCCAGTCCACACAACTCGCGACGGGGCCCATTGCCATATAGTTGTATTGGTACAGGACGTCGTTCGTACACATGTCCGCCCAAGCGTTGCCAGAAAGCAGAAGTGTCGCCGAGCCTGCCAAGAGCATGAGCCTCGCGATCAGTTTGAAACGACCAGACCTTTTTCCACCTCGTGCAACGGCGCGCTCCCGCGCGACAATCCAACTACCTGCACCTTCGGTCAGGTTCGACCGATAACTCGTTTTCATTTAGGCCTCCAGATTAATTACCGTTTTCATATTACGACACCCAGGTGTGTCCAGAAAGATCGGTAAATCCTAAATTTTTATCAACGAGAGATTTACTGAAAGGCGCAACCGGATCGATCGGCATATATTGTGCCGAGCCGCGGCGCGAAGCATTATATGATTCGGTTACCTAAATATCCGATGCCGCTCGCCCGAGCAGGATTGATTTAACTTTCTCGCGCAATAAGAAAACGCGCTTCACGCCATCTATATTGGATCGACTCGATTGATCCAGGAACGATTCGACTCAAAACCGAATCGACGCTTTCAGCCCGCCGGCCGGCGATTCCCCGAGCGCCACCGTCGTGCCATGCTGAGCCGCGATGCGCCGCACGATCGCAAGCCCGAGCCCGCTGCCCGCGACATCGGTGGGCGCGCGAGTCGCCCCTTCCCCGGCCCGATAAAACCGGTCGAATACGCGCTCGCGCTCTTCGGCGGGAATGCCCGGCCCGGTGTCCGAGATTTCGACCAGGGGATGGTGATCTTCCGCTTTCAAGCACACATCCACCCGCCCGCCTTTGGGCGTGTACTTGGTCGCGTTATCGATGAGATTGTTGAACATCACGCGAAGCGAATCCGGATCGCCCTTGACGAATGCGGGCTCGCTCGCCTCGATGCCGAGGTCCACGCCGCGCTCCTGCGCCACGAGCACGTAGCCGCGCACGCATCCTTCGAGCAGTTCGCGCAGGTCGACTTGCGTCTCGACGGCCTTGCCATCCGGCTCGGAACGCGCCAGCGCGAGCAACTGTTCGGCGAGCCGGGTCGCGCGCGCGATGCCTTCGTGCAAGTCGGCCAGCGCCTCGCGCCGGGTCTCGTCATCCTGCGCGCGCGCGACGAGCTGTGCCTGAATCTGCACGGCGGCGAGCGGCGTGCGCAGTTCATGCGCGGCGTCGGCGACGAAAGCCTTCTGCGTATCGAGCGCCGCCGACAGACGCGCGAGCAGCGCGTTCAACGCACGCACGACGGGCCGCACTTCTTGCGGCAGACGTCGATCGGAGAGAGGATCGAGCGCCTCGGGATGACGCGTGTCGAGCGCGCGCGTCACGCGCTGCAAGGGCGCGAGCCCGCGTCCGACGATGACCCATATCGCCAGGCCCAGCAGCGGCAGCAGCAGCACGAGCGGCCATAACGTGCGCCACGCGACGCCCGCCGCGACGCGATTGCGAATGGAGAGCGGCTGCGCGAGCTGCACGACGTTGTCGCCGACGATCGCGCTATACACGCGCCACTCGCCGCGCGGCGTCATCTCGGTGGAGAAGCCGAGCTCCGCGTGCGGCGCGAGCGGCACGCGCGGATGCGAGTAGTACATCAGCACGCCGTTGCGATTCCAGATCTGGATCACGACGCCTTCGTCGCTCTCGCTGCGCGAACTGAGCACCGACGAAAACGGCTCGGACGGCAGCGCCGCCGCAATCTGCTGAAGCTGATAATCGAAGAGTTCGTTGGCTTCGGCGAGCGCCTGCCGATAGATGAGCCAGCCTGCAAAGCCCACGCCGACGATCACGAGCGCGAGCAGCCAGATGAGCAGCGTGCGGCGAATCGACCGCATCAGGCGTCCTTCGCGACCATGTAGCCCAGGCCGCGCACGTTGCGAATGAGATCGGCGCCGAGCTTCTTTCTCAGCGAATGGATGTAGACCTCGACCGTGTTGCTGCCAATTTCCTCGCCCCAGCCGTAGATCTTCTCTTCGAGCTGGCTCTTGGAGAGCACCGCGCCGGGCCGCGCCATCAGCGCTTCGAGCAGCGCGAACTCGCGCGCCGACAGCGAGACGGGATTGCCCGCGAGCGTCACCTGATGGCCGACCGGATCGAGCGTCAGCTCGCCGTGCCGCACGAGCGATTCGCCGCGCCCCACGTGACGGCGGATCAGCGCACGCATGCGCGCGCCAAGCTCGTCGAGATCGAAGGGCTTGACGAGATAGTCGTCCGCGCCGGCATCCAGCCCCTTCACGCGGTCCGCGATGGCGTCGCGCGCCGTGACGATGAGCACCGGCAGCGCGTTGCCGCGCGCGCGTAGCGTCTTCAGCACGTCGAGGCCGTCGCGCTTGGGCAGGCCGAGGTCGAGCAGCATCAGGTCGTAGGGCTCGCCAGCGACGGCCGTGAGCGCGGCCTCGCCGTCCTGCACCCAGTCGACAGCGAAGCCGTCCGCGCGCAGCGCCTTGCGCACGCCTTCGGCGATCATCCGGTCATCTTCGACAAGCAGGATTCGCATGGCACATGTCTATCCGTGGTTACGTGAAGCAGCCGCGAGGCCGCGACCCATTGTAGCCGCGCGGCCCCGCCACAGGCTTAAACGGGTCTTAACCGTGCCGGCCACCGGCCGGCCGTGCGCGCTTGCAAAGGACAACGACGTGTCGCGCGCAAGCCGCATCGCGCCAGTGCGATTTCCATTCGTACGATTTCCGCAAGCCAGCTTGTCTACAATAGCCGCTTCCCGCGCGTGGCCGCTTTCACCGAGCCGCGCGCCGCCGCCCCAAACCCGCTCCGGAACGTCCGTTCGTCCATGCTGCCCGCTTTTCATTCCGTGTCCCGCCGCCTTTCCTCGTTCGCGCTCGCCGCGGTCCTCGCAAGCGCGACGCTCGGCCACATGCCCGACGCCCAGGCGCGTGGCGGCACGAGGGCCGAATCGCAGGCGCAGGCGCCGGAGCGCGCGGCGATAGGCGCCAAAGGCGGCTCGAAGGCGAGGCACGCCGCGAAAGGTGCAAAGGCGGAACACGCCGCGCGGGCGAGCGTGCCCGCCGGTCCGCTGCCCGCCTCGGTGATGACGGCCCTTGCACGCGCGCACGTGCCGCTTTCGTCGATGAGCGTGGTCGTGCAGCGTGTCGGCGCACCGGTGCCGCTCGTCGAGATCAACGCGAACCAGCCGATGCTGCCCGCCTCGACGATGAAGCTCGTCACCACCTACGCGGGGCTCTCGATGCTCGGGCCCGACTATCGCTGGAAGACGACCGCCTACGCGGACGGCGACGTGGATGCGCAAGGCGTGCTGCACGGCAATCTGTATATCCAGGGCACGGGCGATCCGAAGCTCGTGCCGGAAGAGCTGATCGATCTCGTCGACCAGATCCGCAAGAACGGCATCACGGGCATCGACGGCGCAGTCGTGCTCGACAAGCGTTACTTCGACGTATCCACGCGCAATCTGCCCGCCTTCGACAACGACGACTCCGCGCCCTACAACGTCGGCCCGGACCCGCTGCTCTACGCATTCAAGTCGCTCTCCTTCACGCTGACGCCGAATCCGGACGGGCAGGTTTCCATCGACGTGCTGCCGCAGCTCGCGCAACTGCAGATCGACAACGAACTGCGCGTCACGCGCGGCGCATGCGTGGGCTCGCTTTCGGCGGCGTCGCCGAGCGTCGCGCAGACGCAGAGCGGCTTCGTGCAGGCGTCGTTCATCGGCGACTATCCGCTGCGCTGCGGCTCGCGCACGATCAACGTCGCCGCGCTCGATCATTCGACCTTCTTCGCGGGCGGCTTCCTCGCGCTGTGGAAGCAGGCGGGCGGCACGTTCCAGGGCGCGACGCGCGAAGGTCCGACGCCGGCAAACGCGCGCCTCGTCGGCACGCATCGCAGTCCGGTGCTGTCCGACATCGTTCGCGACATCAACAAGTTCAGCAACAACGTGATGGCGCGCAATCTGTTCCTCACGATCGGCGCGGCGCAACTGAAGCCGCCCGCGACGACCGCGAAATCCGCGCAGGCGATTCAGGCGTTCCTGCGCCGCAGCGCGTTGCCGATGAACGGCCTCTCGCTCGACAACGGCTCGGGCCTGTCGCGCGACGAAAGCATCTCCGCGCTCTCGCTCGCCGATCTGCTGCTGGCGGCGAACGCGAGTCCGGTCGCGCAGGTGTTCGTGGAGTCGCTGCCGATCGCGGGCGTCGACGGCACCATGCGCAACCGCCTGACCAACGCGGGCGCGCTCGGCAACGCGCACATCAAGACCGGCACGCTGCGCGACGTGCGCGCGATCGCGGGCTACGTCGGCTCGGCGAACGGCGAGAGCTACGTGGTCGTGAGCTTCATCAACGATCCGCGCGCCGAGGCCGCGCGCGCCGCACACGACGCGCTGCTCGAATGGGTCTACGAAGGCGCGCGCAAGCCGGGCGTCGCGGACTGAACACGCGGCTCGCGGGCACGGAAGCCCGGCGCGACCGAAGACTTCTTCTACGAAGTCGCGTTCGGAAAGCCGCATGCGCCGTGTACGCTGTCGGGCACGGCGCTCGGCCGGATGCGGGTGGTCATGCAGCCGGGCGGGCGTGCCGCATCGCTTAATATTGCAGTTGCGTGCCGTGAAGACCGGAAAGAAGGTCGAGCGCCGCGATCGAACTAGAAAACACCGAAGAACGGAGACGAGGTCCATGAAGAAGCAACGCTCGACGCGCGCCGCCCTGGTGCGCTTTGCCCAGGTCGCCACGGCCAGCGCCGCATTCGCCCTGCTCGCCGCATGCGGCGGCGGGGGTGACGACAACAATTCCACGCCGCCGGGCGGCGTCAAGCTGCAGGTGGTGTCCTTCGGCGACAGCCTCTCGGACGTCGGCACATACTCGCCGGTCGCGGCGGCGAACTTCGGCGGCGGCCGCTTCACGACGAATCCGGGCCAGGTGTGGGTCCAGGATGTCGCGCAGTATTACGGCGACACGCTGACGCCCGCGATGACCGGCGGCTTCGGCACGCCGCCCGCGACGCAGGCGGGCTTGGGTTACGCGCAGGGCGGCGCGCTCGTGACCAATCCAATCGGCATCAATCACGTTTCGAACGATCCCGCGAACTATCAGGGTGCGCTGACGGTGCCGGTCGTCCAGCAGGTGAAGAACTATCTCACCGCGCACGGCAGCTTCAATTCGGGCCAGCTCGTGCTCGTCGGCGGCGGCGCGAACGATATCCTGTACAACTTGCAGGCAGTGCAGGCGGGACAGTTGTCGCCGACCAATGCAGGCATCGCGATCGCAACCGCGGCGGGTCAGCTCGCCGGCGTCGTCGCCACGATCCTGCAGAACGGCGCGACGCACGTGCTGGTATCGAATGTGCCGGACATCAGTTTGACGCCGCAGGGCGTGATGAGCAGCGCGGCCGTGCGCGCGCAGTTGCAGCAGGTTTCACAGTTGTTCAACGCTACGCTCACCGCAAAACTGACGGAGTTCGGGGTGATCTCGAAGGTGGCCTTACTGGATATCGCCACGCCGTTCGCCAATATCACGGCGAACTTCGGGCAGTACGGCTTCACGGTGTCCAACACGGGAACGGCGTGTAACTTGCAGGCAATGGCCGCGGCGGCGCAGAAGTTCGGCGAGACCAATCCGAGCGCGTTCGCCACTTCGCTCTTCTGCTCGCCGGAGACGTTGACCGTCGCGGGCGCGGATCAGACCTACATGTTCGCCGATACGCTGCATCCGACGACGCATCTGCATGCGCTTTATGCGCAGCAGGCGGAGCAGGCAGTGGCGAAGACGGGGCTGGGGAAGTAAGTCTGGAACGTCAGGAGTAAAAAACCGCCCGGATACAACGCCGGGCGGTTTTTGTTTTTTGGCCTGGTTGAATCTCTGCGCATGCGGAGGAAACCCAGGACCATGACGATCCGCCACGGACCCGAAATCCCCACGATACATCTTCAAGAATCACGCGAGAACGACGCGATCACCTATCCGCCTCAAACGCCGCCGCCGCCCTTCCCAGCCGATCGTTCACCGCGATCCACTCGATCGACTCCGGCAGCTTCTCGATGAAAATGCGCTCGACGTTCGCGCGATCCAGCGCGCGAAGAAGGCCGTAGAGATCGCGCGCATAGCTCTGCGGATCTTCGGGCGCGGCAACGAAGTGCACATTCGCGGCATGCGCCCACTCGCCCGCGCTCGACGCCCGCGCGACCAGCGCGATCTTCTTCCCGCTCGAGCGGTCCTGCGCCGCGAGCAACGGCGCGATCGCGGCGAACGGCAACAACGCGAGCGGCGTGCGCGGCGCGTAATGCGCCTTCAGCGTGCCGGACGCGCGCGGCGCGGTGGCGTCCGAGCCATCGGGCAAGCGCGGCGCGACGCCGATCACGTCCGCGATCTGCTGCGGACTCACATGCCCCGGCCGCAACAACGCCGGAAAACCGCGCGACAAATCCAGAATTGTCGATTCGATGCCGACATCCGCCGCGCCGCCGTCGAGCACATGCACGGCGCTGCCGAACTCGTCGCGCACGTGCTGGGCGGTCGTCGGGCTGACGTGACCGAAGCGGTTCGCCGAAGGCCCCGCTACGCCGCCCTGCTTGCCCGTCCCCGCGCGCCGCTTGTGGAACGCCGACAGCAATTGCTGCGCAACCGGATGCGACGGACACCGGACGCCCACCGAATCCTGGCCGCCGCTCACCGCCGCCGGAATATGCGCCGCGCGCTTGAGAATCAGCGTGAGCGGGCCGGGCCAGAACGCATCGATGAGCTTTTGCGCGTCGGCGGGCAGTTCGCGCACCCAATAGCCCGGATCGGCCTCGGGCGCGAGATGCACGATCACCGGGTGATTCGCCGGCCGTCCCTTGGCCGCGTAGATGCGCGCGATGGCGTCCGGATTCTCGGCGTCGCCGCCGAGCCCGTAGACCGTCTCGGTCGGAAACGCGACGAGTTCGCCCGCATCGAGCAAGGCCGCGGCTTCATCGATCTGTGCGGCGCCCGGAAAGTGGATGGTCATTGCCTGCTTGCTGCCAAAGTCTTAATCGAGCGGGATATGCAGCATGCGCGCGCAGTCGCGCGCCGCCGTGCGCGCTTCCTCGAGCGTCGCCGCCGTGAAGTTGATGTGGCCCATCTTGCGGCCCCGGCGCGCTTCCTCCTTGCCGTACAGATGCAGCCGTGCCGCCGGCATTGCCGCGACCTCCGGCCACGCGGGCGGACGCGCCTTGTCGCCGTCGAACCAGATGTCGCCGAGCAGGTTCAGCATCGCGGCCGGCGAATGCTGGCGCGGGTCGCCGAGCGGCATGCCGGTCATCGCGCGCACCTGCTGCTCGAACTGACTCGTAGCGCAGGCATCGACCGTGTAGTGGCCGGAATTGTGCGGACGCGGCGCCATTTCGTTGGCGATGAGCGAACTGTCCTCCAGCACGAAGAACTCGACGCACAGCACGCCCACGTAGCCCATCTTCGCGGCGATGGTGAGCGCCGCGTCCTGCGCCTGGGCGACGAGCGCGTCGGACGCATCGGGTGCGGGCACGACCGTCTTCGCGAGAATGCCGTTCATGTGCACGTTCTGCGCGAGCGGGAACACGGCCGACTTGCCGTCGCCGCCGCGTGCGATCAGCACGGACACTTCATACTTGAGCGGCATGCGTTTTTCCAGCACGCACGGCACGCCCGACAGCGACGCGTACGCCGTGCGCACTTCGTCGACATTGCGCACGCTCACCTGTCCCTTGCCGTCATAGCCGAGACGCGCGGTTTTCAGAATGCCGGGCAGCACGGCGGCGATCTTCTCGTCGGGCAGCGCGGCGAGCGCCTGCGGCGATTCGATGACGACGTGCGGCGCGACCGGCACGCCCGATGCCGCGATGAAGCGCTTCTCCGCGACGCGGTCCTGCGCAATGGCGACGCAGCTCGCCGCCGGGCTCACGAAGGTGCAGGACGCGAGGAATTCGAGGCTCGCGGACGGCACGTTCTCGAATTCCGTCGATATCGCCGCGCACAGGCGGCCGAGCTCGATGAGCGCGGCCTTGTCGTCGTAGGCGGCGCGGATGTGCCGGTCCGCAACGGCGCCGGCGGGGCTCGTCTCATCCGGATCGAGGACGGCGACGCGATAGCCCATCGACTGCGCGGCGAAGCAGAACATGCGGCCGAGCTGGCCGCCGCCGACCATGCCGAGCCAGGCGCCCGGCAGGATGGGAGAGATCGGGGAGTTTTGTGGGTTCATCGTGGGAGCTGAGTCGCGGACGGTGGGCGAAGCGTGCTGTTTTCGGGGCCCTGCTGTGAGACGAAGTGGGAAACGCAATCGCTGTTGCGCTTCAGAGCGGCGGCAACGCCATATCGCGCGCCGCCTGATTCTGCTTCACGCGGAAAGCCGCCAGCGCGTCGGCATAGCGCGCATCCGTCACGCTCAGAATCGATACCGCGAACAGCGCCGCATTGGCCGCGCCCGCCTCGCCGATGGCGAAGGTCGCGACCGGCACGCCCTTGGGCATCTGCACGATCGAGTGCAGGGAATCGACGCCCTTCAGATACTTGCTCGCCACCGGCACGCCGAGCACCGGCACCGTGGTCTTCGCGGCCAGCATGCCGGGCAGATGCGCCGCGCCGCCCGCGCCCGCGATGATCGCGCGCAAGCCGCGCTCGCGAGCGCTTTCGGCGTAGGCGAACATCTCGTCGGGCATGCGGTGCGCCGAGACGACCTTCGCCTCGTACGGCACGCCGAATTCCTGCAGGATCGCCACCGCGTTCTTCATCACGTCCCAGTCGGAGCTGGAGCCCATCAACACGCCGACGAGCGGCGCTGCGTGCATATGCGCGCCGGTCTGTACTTCGCTCATTCCTTTTCCCTTGAATTGCGCGCGCCGCTTTCCGGAAGCGGCGCCTGTCGAACTATCGAGAACTTACGAAAGCGTCTTACCCGTCAGACGTTGCAGCGCTTCCTGATACTTCTCCGACGTCTTCGCGATCACGTCTTCCGGCAGCTTCGGCGCCGGCGGCTCCTTCTTCCACGGCTGTGTTTCGAGCCAGTCGCGCACGAACTGCTTGTCGAACGACGGCGGATTCGTGCCGACCTGGTAACCGTCGGCCGGCCAGAAGCGCGACGAATCGGCGGTCAGCACTTCGTCCATCAGATACAGGTCGCCCTTGTTGTCCAGACCGAACTCGAACTTCGTATCGGCAATGATGATGCCGCGCGTCGCCGCGTACTCGGCGGCTTCCTTGTACAGCTGGATGGAAATGCGCTTGATCGTCGCCGACAGCTCGGTGCCGATGCGGCGCTCCATTTCATCGTAGGTGATGTTTTCGTCGTGATGGCCCATTTCGGCCTTGGCCGCCGGCGTGAAGATCGGCTCGGGCAGCTTCTGCGCGTTCTGCAGGCCCGGCGGCAACTCCACGCCGCACACCGCGCCCGTCGCCTGATAGTCCTTCCAGCCGCTGCCCGCGAGATAGCCGCGCACGACCGCCTCGACCAGAATCGGCTCCAGGCGCTTCACCACGACCGCGCGGCCCTTCACCTGCTCGACTTCGTCCGGCGCCACGACGGAAGCCGGATCGATGCCCGTGTTGTGATTCGGCACGATGTGGCCGAGCTTCTCGAACCAGAAATCGGCCATCGTGTTCAGCACGCGGCCCTTGTTCGGAATCGGCTCGCCCATGACGACGTCGAATGCGGAAAGGCGGTCGGTCGTGACGATCAGGAGCTTGTCCTGACCGACTGCGTAGTTGTCGCGGACCTTGCCGCGGCCGAGCAGCGGCAGCGATTTGATCGTGGATTCGTATAGCGTGGACATCGTCGTATACCGAAGAGGTGCTGAAAAGGGTGGATCGCCGCGCCCGGCCCGCAGGCGCTACGAAAAAAGCGAACGGGTCCCGTCGCCGGAACCCGTTGATTTTACTTTACAAATACCGCGTGGCTCAGATCGGGCGTGATTTCACGCTCATTTGACGATCTGCGCGAGCTCGCCGGACTTGTACTTCTCGGCGATCTTGTCGAGCGAAACCGGTTTGATCTTGCCCGCCATGCCCTCGCAGCCGAACTGCATGTAGCGCTGGCGGCAGATTTCCTTGGCCGCTTCGCGCGCGGGCTTCAGGTAGTCGCGCGGATCGAACTTCGACGGATTCTCGAACAGATAGCGGCGGATTGCGCCGGTGATCGCGAGACGCAGGTCGGTGTCGATGTTCACCTTGCGCACGCCGTGCTTGATGCCTTCCTGAATTTCCTCGACCGGCACGCCGTAGGTTTCCTTCATGTCGCCGCCGAATTCGCGGATTTCCGCGAGCAGCTCCTGCGGCACCGACGACGAACCGTGCATCACGAGGTGCGTGTTCGGAATGCGCTGGTGGATTTCGCGGATCCGGTCGATTGCCAGAATGTCGCCCGTGGGCTTCTTCGAGAACTTGTACGCGCCGTGCGACGTGCCGATGGCGATCGCGAGCGCATCGCACTGCGTCTGCTTCACGAAGTCGGCGGCCTGCTCGACATCGGTCAGAAGCTGTTCGCGCGTCATCGTGCCTTCGGCGCCGTGGCCGTCTTCCTTGTCGCCCTTCATGGTTTCGAGCGAGCCGAGCACGCCCAGCTCGGCTTCGACCGTGACGCCGATCGCGTGCGAGAACTCGACGACTTTCTTCGACACCGCGACGTTGTACTCGTACGACGCAACGGTCTTGCCGTCCGCTTCGAGCGAGCCGTCCATCATCACGCTGGTGAAGCCGGAGCGGATCGCGGCCATGCAAACGGCCGGCGACTGGCCGTGATCCTGATGCATCACCACCGGAATATGCGGATACGACTCGACGGCCGCTTCGATCAGATGACGCAGGAACGCTTCGCCCGCGTACTTACGCGCGCCGGCGGACGCCTGCATGATGACGGGCGCGTTCACTTCGTTCGCGGCCGCCATGATCGCCTGCACCTGTTCGAGGTTGTTGACGTTGAATGCCGGGAGGCCGTAGCCGTGTTCGGCCGCGTGATCCAGCAGTTGACGCATTGATACGAGAGGCATTGTGGTGAGACTCCATGATGTGAAACGAATTCTGTAGCGCGCTCGATTCCGCTCTCGGGCGGTTTTCGGCTTTATCGAAGCTTTGACTGACGAAGCCGTCTTCGTCGTCCTGCGCGCTCTTCTGGAGCGCTCACCGTTGCTGGCACGGCGAGCGCTCCCGTGCTTGCGGCACGCCGCGCGGTCGTTGACCGCGCATCTTTCTCTTTATTGCGTACGACGTCCTCAGAAATGGTCGCCCACACGCACGATCTTCAGCGTGTTGGTGCCGCCCGCCTGGCCCATCGGCTCGCCGACGGTGAGCACGACCATGTCGCCGCGCGCAGCGTAGCCCTTCGACACGACCACTTCCAGCGCCTGATTCAGCGCGGCGTCGCGGTCCATGTTGGTGTCGACGTGCAGCGGCGTGACGTTGCGGTAGAGCGACATCGTGCGCTCGCTCGACACGCGCGGCGTGAGCGCGAAGATCGGCACGTGCGTCCAGTGACGCGACATCCACAACGCGGTCGAGCCCGACTCGGTCAGCGCGACGACCGCCTTCGCACCGAGATGGAATGCGGTGAACAGCGCGCCCATCGCGATCGACTGGTCGATACGCGTGAACGTGCGGTCGAGAAAATCGCGGTCCAGCTGCGATTCTTCCGACTTCTCCGCTTCTACGCACACGGCCGCCATCGTCTCGATGGTCGTCACCGGATACTTGCCCGCCGCGGTTTCGGCGGAGAGCATCACGGCGTCGGTGCCGTCGAGCACGGCGTTCGCCACGTCCGACACTTCCGCGCGCGTCGGCACGGGCGCGTGGATCATGGATTCCATCATCTGCGTGGCGGTGATCACGAGCTTGTTCGACTCGCGCGCCATGCGGATCATGCGCTTCTGCAACGCCGGAACCGCCGCGTTGCCCACTTCCACCGCGAGGTCGCCGCGCGCGACCATGATGCCGTCGGACGCGTCGAGAATGCCCTGCAGCGCCGGAATGGCTTCGGCGCGCTCGATCTTCGCGATCATCTTCGGCTTGATGCCGTACGGCGCGCCCGCGATGTTCGCGAGCTGACGCGCCATTTCCATGTCGGTCGCGTTCTTCGGGAACGACACCGCGACGAAGTCCGCGCCAAGCGACATCGCCGTCTTGATGTCCTCCATGTCCTTCTCGGTCAGCGCGGGCGCGGTGAGCCCGCCGCCCTGGCGGTTGATGCCCTTGTTGTTCGACAGCTCACCGCCGACCTTCACCGTCGTATGGATCTCCTCGCCGATCACGCGCGTGACGTCCAGCACGATGAGGCCGTCGTTGAGCAGCAGCACGTCGCCTGCGCGCAGGTCGCGCGGCAGATCCTTGTAGTCGAGGCCGACGCGCTCGTTGTTGCCGAGCGTGCAATTGGCGTCGAGGATGAACGAATTGCCCGCGACGAGCATCGTCTTGTTGTTCTCGAACTTGCCGACGCGGATCTTCGGGCCTTGCAGGTCCGCCATGATCGCGACTTCGCGGCCGATCTGGCGGGCCGCCTCGCGGACGATCTCGGCGCGCTGGCGGTGGTCGTCGGCGGTGCCGTGCGAGAAGTTGAAGCGAACGACGTCGAGGCCCGCCTGCAGCATTTGCAGCAGGATGTCCGGGCTCGTGGAAGCCGGGCCGATGGTGGCAACAATCTTTGTAGCGCGATGCATGGAATTCCTCGTCTCAGTAGGATCGCCCGTAACAACGCTGCGAGCACGTTGCGCTTGCGATGAGGTATTGCTCACCGCTTGCGCGCGCGCGCCGGTTCGTGCCGGCGTCGCTTTGTCGATTTCTTTCAGGGCATGGGCGGTCACGCCGCCGATGATGACCGGAGGCGTTTCGGGCACTGCCGCTTCGCCTTCGGGTTTTGCTTCGTTCGTCGCCGGATGCGGCTCATCGGGGCGAGGCGCTTCCGCAATCACTTGCGCTGCTTCGGCGGTCGCGTCGAGCGGGCCGCCGTTTTCGATCACATCGTCTTGCGCGCCGCCGGCTGCTTGCGCGCCCTTCTTTCCTGCCTTCGCCGGATTGCCTCGGGCCGCCAAGGCCTTAAGCCCCGGCGCGGGATTCGAGCACTTCGACCGCCGGCAGCGTCTTGCCTTCCAGGAACTCCAGGAACGCGCCGCCGCCGGTCGAGATGTAGCTCACCTTGTCGTGGATGCCGTACTTCGCGATGGCCGCGAGCGTGTCGCCGCCGCCCGCGATCGAGAACGCCGACGAACTGGCGATCGCCTGCGCGAGCGTCTTCGTGCCGTTGCCGAACTGGTCGAACTCGAACACGCCGACCGGGCCGTTCCACACGATCGTGCCGGCCGTTTCCAGTTGCGCGGCGAGCGCGCGGGCCGTGTCCGGGCCGATGTCGAGGATCAGGTCGTCGTCGGCGACATCGGCGACGGGCTTGGTTTCCGCCTTCGCGGTCGCGGCGAATTCCTTGGCGGTGACGACATCGCTCGGAATCGGCACCGATGCGCCGCGCGTGCGCGCCTGCTCGATGATTTCCTTCGCTTCGCCCACGAGATCGGCTTCCGCGAGCGACTTGCCGATCTTGAGGCCGGACGCCAGCATGAACGTGTTGGCGATGCCGCCGCCGACGATCAGCTGATCTACCTTCTCGGCGAGCGACTTGAGAATCGTGAGCTTGGTCGACACCTTCGAGCCCGCGACGATCGCAACCAGCGGGCGCTTCGGGTTGCCGAGCGCCTTGCCGAGCGCGTCGAGCTCGGCCGCCAGCAGCGGGCCCGCGCATGCGACGGGCGCGTACTTCGCGATGCCGTGCGTGGTCGCCTCGGCCCGGTGCGCGGTGCCGAACGCGTCGTTGACGTAGATGTCGCAGAGCTTCGCCATCTTCTGCGCGAGGCCGTCGTCGTTCTTCTTCTCGCCCTTGTTGCAGCGGCAGTTTTCCAGCAGCACGACCTGGCCCGGCTGCACGTTCACGCCGTCGACCCAGCCGGCGAGCAGCGGCACGTCGCGGCCGAGCAGCTCCGACAGGCGCGCCGCGACCGGCGCGAGCGAGTCTTCCGGCTTGAACTGGCCTTCGGTCGGGCGGCCCAGGTGGGACGTGACCATCACGGCCGCGCCCGCGTCGAGCGCCGCCTTGATCGCCGGGACCGAGGCGCGCACGCGCGTGTCTTCGGTGATGTTGCCGTCGTCGTCTTGCGGCACGTTGAGATCCGCGCGGATGAACACACGCTTGCCGGAGACTTTGCCTTCGGCGATCAGATCGGTGAAACGCAGTACTTTCGTCATGGGAGTCAACGTAGGTAGTGAAGCGGTTCGGGCGGGATGACCGGTGGGGGCCGGCCGGTTCGTGGAGTCGCCGCACTCGGGCCGCCGGGCAGGACGGCTCGCGCGCGGATCAGGCTGGGGGCGAGGGCCGCGCGGCGAAGCCGAACGCGCGTGCCGGAAGCGGAAGAAACGGGTCGGGCAGATGAATCCGGCGAAGCGCGCCGCACGCCATGACGCGCGGGCACGGCGCAGCGGCCGGGAGCGGCGGGTTGGACAACCGTAGCACGGTGACTGCCGGACACACTTTCGACCTCTCACTGGCCAGGAAAGACCGTCATCTTAACCGATCGCCCTGACCGCTTTTAGCGGGCAATCGTTGATGACGCGTATTTGGCTCGCCGTCATGCCGCGAGCCGCAACAGGGTGAAGACGATCATGCCGATGGCGATCGTGCCCATCATGCCGCGCCGCCACAGGTAGTACGCGAGTCCGGCCGCCGACGCCCAGAGCGCGTGATTCGACAGCGCGAGCGACATTCCCGTGGGCGTCTCCAGCAGATCCGGCACGACGACGCCCGCGAGCGCCGCCGCCGGGGCGTAGCGCAGCACCCGCTGCACGCGCGGTGGCAGGACCATGCGTTCGCCGCCGATCAGAAAGAGCGCGCGCGTCACCGCCGTGACGAGTCCCATGCCGAAGATGGCGAGCCAGACTTGCAGCGTGCTCATCGGGCGGTCCTCGTGGCATCGGGCTTGGCTTTCGTCTCCGCGCGGTCTTCGCCCGAAACGTCCGAAGCGCCCGAAACGCCTGCAACGCCCGCGCCGATCGGCTTCGGCCGCGCGCGCTCGGCGATCAGGTCCGCGAGCGTGCCCGCGATGAGCGCCGCGAACACCGACAGCGGCAGGCCGAAGCGATACGGCAGATCGAACGCCAGCAGTGCGACGACGCTTCCGACCGCGACCGCCGCCAGCGTCGAGCGCGTCGCGATGGCCGAGACGATGAGCGGAATCAGCGCGAGCGTGCCGGCGAGCTCGAGCCCCCAGTCATCGGGAATCAGGCTCGCGAGCAGAATCCCGACGACCGACGAAACCTGCCACGAGCTCCAGCTCGACACGGCGAGCCCCCAGAAGAACGCCTCCTTGCCCGGCTGCCGGCCGGTCGGGAAGTTCTGCTTCGAGAACATCAGATAGATGATGTCGCCGTTGAAATAGCCGAGCAGCAGGCGCCGCCGCAGCGGCAGATAGGAGAAATGCGGCGCGAGCCCCGCGCTGAAGATCACGAACCGCAGATTGACCATCGCGGCGGTCAGGAGAATCGTCCAGAGCGGCAGCTTCGCGGCGAAGAGCGGCAGCACGGCGAGCTGCGACGAGCCCGCGTACACCAGAAACGACATGCCGAGCGCCTGCGGCACGGTGAGGACGGACTTCGTCATCGCGATGCCGGTGACGAGCCCCCAGGAGAAAGTCGCCAGGACGGCGGGCGAGAAGGTGCGCGCACCCTCGAGAAAGGCGCGGCGATTCGTGTCGGACAGCCGGTCGAGCATGAGCGGGGGCGAGGCCAGGATGACGATTCGGGCAGCGAGCCACCACGCGGCCTCGATCGATTGCGCGATGGAACGGGAAACGCAGGTAAAAACGGGAATGGCGGGCTTCGCCGTTTCGCTTCACCGTTTCAGTCGGCGGCGAAAGGCAAATTATAGCGTCGTGAAACGCGCTCCAAGATCGGTTTCGTCGCGAAAAGACGCTAAAATGACGGTCTTTCGCCGCCTTTGCGCCCCGGGCGCGCGTTCCTCAGCCGGAATTCACGCGGGAACGCGCGCAAAACCGCGCACGAGCGCCGCCGCCCACCCACGACCGGGCGGCCAGCCCGAACTCACTTGAACGAGACAGCTAGGAGAATCGTATGTCAATGGCCGACCGCGACGGCAAGATCTGGATGGATGGCAAGCTGATCGACTGGCGTGATGCCAAGATCCACGTTCTGACCCACACGTTGCACTACGGCATGGGCGTATTCGAGGGCGTGCGCGCGTACAAGACGGCGCAGGGCACGGCGATCTTCCGCCTGAAGGAGCACACGAAGCGCCTGCTGAACTCGGCCAAGATCTTCCAGATGGAAGTCCCGTTCGATCAGGCGACGCTCGAAGCCGCGCAACTCGAAGTCGTGCGCGCGAACAACCTGGAAAGCTGCTACATCCGCCCGATCATCTGGGTCGGCTCGGAGAAGCTCGGCGTCTCGGCGAAGGGCAACACCATCCATGTGGCCATCGCGGCGTGGCCGTGGGGCGCGTATCTCGGCGAAGACGGCCTCGCCCGTGGCATCCGCGTGAAGACGTCGTCGTTCACGCGCCATCACGTGAACGTGTCGATGGTCCGCGCAAAGGCGTCCGGCTGGTACGTGAACTCGATTCTCGCGAACCAGGAAGCCGTGGCCGACGGCTACGACGAAGCCCTGCTGCTCGACGTGGACGGCTACGTCTCCGAAGGCTCGGGCGAGAACTTCTTCCTCGTGAACAACGGCAAGATCTACACGCCGGATCTGGCCTCGTGCCTCGACGGCATCACGCGCGACACGGTCATCACGCTCGCGCGCGATTTCGGCATTCCGGTCATCGAAAAGCGCATCACCCGCGACGAGGTCTACACCTGCGACGAAGCGTTCTTCACCGGCACCGCCGCGGAAGTCACGCCGATCCGCGAGCTCGACAACCGCACGATCGGCGCGGGCAAGCGCGGCCCGATCACAGAGAAGCTCCAAAGCGCGTTCTTCGACGTCGTCGGCGGCAAGAACGAGAAGTACGCGAGCTGGCTCGCGAAGGTCTGAGCGACCTTCCCTCGAAGCGGCGGGCCGGGCGGCTCGCCCGCTTCGTCCCGCGCCCCGCACGCAACGCAAGACATCAGGAAAAGAGATAGCAATGAGCGACTTGAAGGAAATGCCGCTGGTGGAACTGCTGGCCAAGGATCTGCCCGCTTTCTGCCCGAACCCGAAGATGCAGCGCTGGAGCACGCATCCGCGCGTCTTCATCGACGTGACGCACGGCGAAGCCCGCTGCCCGTACTGCGGCACGCGCTACAAGCTGAAAGACGGCGAAGTGCTCAAGGGCGGCCACTGAAGCTGAAGCAGCGTCGGGCGCCCGCGCGGCGCCTGGCATCGACGCGGCGGGCGTGCCCGCCATAGTCGCTCGCGCCGCGCAGCCATGCTTGAGCCGGCGGCGCCCATCGAACCCACGACAACTGACGACTCGCCCCAAGGCGGCGAGCCGCGTTTCTTTTTTGAGATCGGATAACGACAGATGCGCCGCGCGCTGGTTATAGCACCGAACTGGATCGGTGACGCATTGATGGCGCAGCCGCTCTTCACGCTTCTGAGGAAGCTGCATCCGCGCATCGCGATCGATGCCGTGGCGCCCAGCTGGGTCGCGCCCGTGCTCGAGCGCATGCCTGAGATCCGCGACGTCTACGCGACGGACCTCGCCCACGGCAAGCTGCAACTGCTGCGCCGCTGGCAGCTCGCGAGCGACTTGCGCGATGTCGGCTACGACGCCGCCTACGTGCTGCCCAACTCGGTGAAGTCCGCGCTGATTCCGTGGATGGCGGGCATCAACCTGCGCATCGGCTATACGGGCGAGAGCCGCTACGGGCTGCTCAACGTGCGGCACGCGAATCCGCCGAAGACCGAGCGTCCGCCGATGACCGCCCATTACGCGGCGCTGGCCTACGCGCCGGGCGCGAAGCTGCCGTTCATCGACCGCTTCGCGCAGCCCGAAGCCGCCGCGCAACCCGATGCGCAGACGCTCCCCGTGCCGCGCCTCGAATCCGATCCGAACGAAGCCGCGCGCGTCTCGGCGCGCTTCAACCTCGATACGCGCACGCCGCTCGTCGTGTTCTGCCCCGGCGCGGAGTACGGCCCGGCCAAGCGCTGGCCGCCGGAACATTTCGCGTCGCTCGCGCAGTTCATCGCGCAGTCGTTCCCGTACGCGCGCATCGTCGCGCTGGGCTCGAAGAAGGATGCGCCGATCGCGCAGGCCATCGCGGACCGCGCGCCGAACGTGCGCAACCTGTGCGGCCAGACCTCGCTCGGCGAGGCGTGCGCGCTGATTTCCCGGGCGAGCGCGGTCGTCACCAACGATTCCGGCCTCATGCACGTCGCGGCGGCCTCGCGCCGCCCGCTCGTCGCGGTCTACGGCTCGACCGATCCGCGCCACACGCCGCCCTTGTCCGATCTCGCAAAGGTACAATGGCTGCATCTTGAATGCAGTCCGTGCTTTGCCCGCGAGTGTCCGCTCGGCCATCTGAACTGCCTTCGCGAACTCACCGCCGAGCAGGTTTTCGGCGACTTGCGCGGCATGCTGCTCGCGCATCGTTGATGTTGCGGGCGCGCGTCGGATCGCGCGCCCGCATCGGCGTTTTCAGGCGGTTTCCCAGCCGTGTGTGCGGACGCGGACACGCGAATGTCTCCGAACGGGGGCATGCTTTGACCAATGACCGATGCAGCGCGCCGTCCCGTTGCTCCGCCGCCATCAGTGGCCGCACGCGCCGCCTGCACCGAATGCCAGAGACCCACGAGCCATGCCACGTTTCGCCCGCCTCTTCGAAGCCGCCGCCGACACCCTCAACGCTTACTATCAGGCCGTCGCGGACAACAGCATCGACACCGTGATGTCGTTGTGGCTCGACGAGGAGTTCGCCACCTGCGTCTGCCCGGACGGCACGCATCTGCATGGGCTGGAAAGCATACGCGCCGGTCTCGGCAAGCAATTCGAAGCGCAGCCGGTGACCATCGAGCCGCTCGATATCCGCGTGTACGACAGCCTCGGCACGGTGGTGTATGCGATCGCCGAGGCGCATCAGCCGGCCGCGTCGACCGGGGCGCCGCGCATGATCTACACGACCTACGTGATGGTTCATGAGCGCGGCGAGTGGCGCATCGCGCATATCCACGCGAGCGCGATGCCGCTGGAAACGGCGGGACAGTTCGCGGCCAAGCTGCGTCACGGTCAGGGACCGCTGCATTGAAGCATTGAAGCGCTGGAAAGACGTTCGTCGGGGAGGGGCCATGAAGCGCGATCCGTTGTTGAAACACGATTCGTCGTTCGTGGACAAGGCGCCCGCCGTGGCACTGAGGGAAACCGCGCGCATGCTCGCGCCGCCGGGCTCGGAGTGGCTCTACAGCGCGCCGCGCTGGCTGCCAACGAGTCACGCGCAGACCATCGTCCCGGCGCTGTTCGGCCGCAAGCCCGCCGTGCGCTACCGGCGCGAACGCTGGAGCACGCCCGACGGCGATTTCATCGATCTCGACTTCCTGGCGCACGATCCCGGCGACGAACCCGCCGCGACCGCCCCGCTCTTCGTGCTCTTCCACGGTCTCGAGGGAAACTCCGACTCGCACTACGCCCGCACGATGATGGCCGCGGCGCAGGCGCGCGGCTGGCATGGCGTCGTGCCGCATTTCCGCAGTTGCAGCGGGCCGCTCAACCTGCTGCCGCGCTTCTATCACCTCGCCGACAGCGCCGAAGTCGACTGGATCCTGCGACGGCTCGCGCAATCGCATCGCGGCCCGATCGTCGCGGCGGGGGTCTCGCTCGGCGGCAACGTGCTCCTGCACTGGCTGTGCGAGCGCGGCAAGGATGCGTCGATCGTCAGCGCGGCGGCGGCCATCTCCGCGCCGCTCGACGTCCACGCCGGCGGCGAGGCGATCTCGCAGGGCTTCGGCATGGTCTATACGCGCAGCTTCCTGAAATCGCTGAAGAAGAAGGCGCTCGCGAAGCTCGGGCAGTATCCCGGGCTTTACGACCGCGATGCCGTGCTCGCCGCGCGCACGCTGTACGAGTTCGACAACGTCGTGACCGCGCCCTTGCACGGCTTTCGCAACACCGATCACTACTGGTCGACCGCGACCATCCGCGCGCATCTGAAGCGCATCGAAGTGCCCGCGCTGCTGTTGAACGCGCGCAACGATCCGTTCCTGCCGGAATTCGCGCTGCCGTCGCTCGCGGAAGTGTCCGAGCGCGTCACGCTCGATCAGCCGAACCACGGCGGACACGTCGGATTCATGACGGGGCCGTTCCCGGGCCGGATCGACTGGCTGTCGCTGCGCGTGTTCGGTTATCTGGAGAACTTCGTTTCGTGAACCATCATGGATGAAATCGTCAAGCAGGCGCTCGCCAAATGGCCCAACGTTCCGCATTGCACCGGCTGGCTGCTGCTCGACCGGCGCGGCCAGTGGCGCATGCGCGACGACGCCGCGCAAGCCGCCGGTGAGCTTGGCACGCCGATCCGGCACGAGGCGCTGCTCGGCTTCATCAATCGCAACTACGAAAGCGATGCCGACGGCCAGTGGTTCTTCCAGAACGGCCCGCAGCGCGTGTATGTGGAGCTGGCGTATACGCCGTGGATCGTGCGCCTGCACGCGGTGGACGGTGCCTTGCGCCTGACCGATCAGGCCGGCGCGGCGTTCGAGCCGGCGCATGTGTGGATCGACGACGAAGGCGGCATCCTCTTTTCCGATGACGCCTCGCCCGCGCGCGTGGCCGCGCTGCACGACCACGATCTCGAACTGTTCGCGAACCACGCCTCGCTCGACGATGCCGGCAAGAGCGGCGTCTTTCACTGGCGCGCGGGCGTCGATCTTCCCGTGTCGATGATCGCGCGGGCGGAAGTCGCGAATCGCTTCGGCTTCGTTTCGAGTCCGGCGGCTCGGGCGGCATCAGCCAGCTGAGCTAGCCGTTCTTCTCCTGCTCGCGCTCTTCCTTGTAGCGCATCTCGAAATCGCGCAGGCGCGCCGATATCGTCGACAGATCGTAGAAGCTCACGTTCTTCACGTCGCGCGCCTCCTTCAACTGGCGGATCGCGGACGGCCACGCGCCGTCGAGCGCGAACTTTTCCGCCATCGCCTGATGCTGCCGCAGCGGATCGTTGAGCCCCGCGCTCGCCTGGGCGAGATAGAGCCACCAGTCGGGCCGCGTCGGCTCGGCGCGCGTTTCGCGCCGTGCGAGCGCCTGCGCTTCGGCATAGCGGCGCGCGGCGAGCAGCGCCTGCAAATGCACGTCGATGGCCGCGTGCGATTCCGGCCAGCGCTTCTGGGCGATCTCGGCGAGACGGATCGCCTCGTCGTTGCGGCCGGCGCGGCGCGCGATGTCGGCGGCGAGCACGTCGAGGCTCGGCGAGCTGCGCTGGGCCTGCGGCGCGGGCTGCGGTTTCGGTGACGGCGCAGATCCGCCCTCGACACGGATCGGCGCGAGCGCGATGTCGCCGAACGAGCGCGGCGGGCGCGCCGGCGAGGGTTCGGGTTGCGTGCTCTTGCCGAGGTTGAGCGGGGCGCGCGCGCCGTTGAGCGGCGTCGCGATCATCGAGGCGTCGGCGTTGCTCAGCGATTGGCCGGCGCCGGCGCTGCCTTTCTGCGATGGCGTTTGCGCCACTGTCGAAGCCGTCTTTGCAGCCGTCGCCGCGGGGGCGAGCGCCTGCGCCTCCTGCCGAGCCTGCGCCGATGCCGCCGCCGTGCTGGCCTCCTCGCCCTCGAACAGCCGCCGCGCTTTCGCGAGCGCGTCGCTGGCGGCGCCGTAATCGCCCATCAGCGATTGCGCCAGCGCGATGCCGTACCAGTTCGCCGCCGGATTGAGCGCCGTCTGGTCTTCGATTTCCGACCTGAGCCGGCTCGCGACCTCGCGATAATCGCTCGCGTAGTTCACCTGCAGCACGCGCGCGCGGGCGCGCACGAATGCGTACTCCACCGACTGGCGCGGCTGCCGGTACGGCACGCGCCGCGCACGGCCTTCCATGTCGGCGATGCGCTCGGTCGTGAGCGGATGTGTGCGGACGTAGGGCGGCACGCCGTTGTCGGCCATCGCCGAGCGGTCGAGGCGCTCGAAGAATGCCGCCATCGCGTAGGGATCGTAGCCTGCGGCGGCCAGCATCTGAAAGCCGACGCGATCGGCCTCGTGCTCGGCCGCGCGCGAAAAACGCAGCTGATTGTCGACCGCGAACGCCTGGCCGCCCATCGCGATGCCCATGCCGAGATCGCCGCTGTGCGCCAGCAGGCCCGCGAGCAGGCCGGCGAGCATGCCGGCGAGCGCCGCATAGCTGCTCTTTTCCTGCGCGCCGAGCATCCGCGCGATGTGGCGCTGGAGCACGTGCCCCATTTCGTGGCCGATGACCGATGCGAGCTCCGATTCGGTCTGCGTCGCCGCGATCAGCCCGGTATTCACGCCGATGAAGCCGCCGGGCATCGAAAACGCGTTGATCTGCGGATCGCGCACCGCGAAGAGGTCGAAATCGGGCCGGTAGCCCCCGAGATACTGCGTGGCCGCCGCGGCCGACAGCTTCGACGAGATCGAGTCGAGATAGTCGCGCAGCAGCCAGTCGTCGAGATAGTCGGGGTCGGCGCGCACTTCACGCATCATCCGCTCGCCGACCTTGCGCTCGGCCTGGGGCGTGAGCGAGCCGCCGGAACCGTCGCCGAGATCGGGCAGTTGCACCGACGAGAGCGGCGCGCGCAGGCCGGACATCGTGCCGGGCCGGTTCGCGAACCGGCTCTCGGCGCCGCCATAGACGCCGAACACGCCTTCGGCGACGTTGCCGGGCACGCCGCCGCCGGCCTTTTCCTGCGATGAACGCAGCGCCGACGCGGCGAGCGTGCCGGTCGAACCGGCCGCGTCCGAGGCGCCGCCGACGGGCGCAGTTGATTGCGCCAGCGCCGCGGGCGGCATGGCGAGGGCGAGGCACAGCAGGGAGATGAGCACGCGGCTCGGACGTGTCGAATGCATGGCGCGAAACCGGCGCGGCGCCGATGGTCCGCTCAAAACCAAAACGGGCTTATCGTATCAAGTGTTGCGCCGGAGACGTCCCGTCTCGCCGGCGAATGACGTCCGCGCGCAGTGCCCGGCGAAAAACCGCGCGAATTCACGCTGGTATGATAGGCGCCCACTCGAAGGAGACGCTATGTCCGGACTCACACATTTCGATGCCGCCGGCGAGGCGCACATGGTCGACGTCGGCGACAAGGGCGAGACGCGGCGCGTCGCGATCGCGCGCGGCTCGATCGCGATGCTCGAAAGCACGCTCGCGCTGATCCGCGAAGGCCGCGCGAAAAAGGGCGATGTGCTCGGCGTCGCGCGCATCGCGGCGATTCAGGGCGCGAAGCGCACCGCCGATCTGATTCCGCTGTGTCATCCGCTGGCGCTCACGCGCGTCGCGGTGGATTTCACGATCGACGAGGCGCTGCCGGGCGTGCATTGCGAGGTGCGCGTGGAGACGGTCGGACGAACCGGCGTGGAGATGGAAGCGCTGACCGCCGTGCAGGTCGGGTTGCTCACGATTTACGACATGTGCAAGGCGGTGGACCGGGGGATGACCATCACGAACGTGCGGGTGATGGAGAAGCATGGGGGGAAGTCGGGGGATTGGGTGGCGGAAGATCACGCATCGCCGACACCCTGACGCCGCCTCACTCCCCGTCATCGTCCTCGTCGTCTTCTGTCGAAGGCGATTGATTCTGCGCCGGCACGCCATACAGCTTCATCAGATCCGCCTTGAACGACGTCAGCGGCCGGCCCGCCTCATCGACGAGATCGTAGACGGCCGCCAACTGCTTCGGCCAGTCGTGTAGCTCGGTCGCGAAAATCTTCAGCCGCGCCATCGTATCGAGCGCCTCGGCGTTCTGTCCGGCCAATGCCTGCAGCACCGCATACCGCCGCAACACGGTCTCGCCCGGCAACAGCGCGATCGCCTTGCGATGCGCGGCAAGTTTCTCCTCGACATTCTGCGCATTGATCGTCAAGAGCGTCGCCGCGCCGTATTCGCCCCACGCCGTGAACAGGAACGACGGATTGTCGCGATACTGCTCGGCCGGCCGCGAGCCGTAGTAGAGCACTTCGGCGCGGTTGTAATCGCGCAGCGTCGGATAGAGCGCCGCGAGCCCGCCGAGCACGAGCACGACATACACGCCATACGACAGCGGCCGCGCGACCAGCCGCAAAGGCCGCGTCTCCAGCAGGCCGATGACGAGCATCGCCGGCATCAGAAAGAACATGTACTGCTGCGGATACTCGACGAGCGCGTGCATCATCAGCACGCCGAGCAGCGACAGCGCGAAGATGCGCGCCGGCGTCTGCGGCGCGCGCAGCACGCGGATCAGCCAGAGCACGACGCCCAGGAGCAGGATCGCCACGCCGAGCGCGCCCGTTTTCGCGAGCAGATCGATGAAGATGTCGTGCGCGTTGTTCGCGATCTCCACGCCGCCCAGATCGCGCACGAGATCGAACTGATAGCGCGGAAACTCGCCCCAGCCGACGCCCAGCAGCGGATGCGTCTTGAACATCGTCCAGCCGTATTTCCAGAGCGCGAGGCGCGGCGCGATCTGATTCGCGTCCTGCATGCGCTCGGCCGCCGATTGCGCGAGTCCGAAGTCGTAACGCGTGTTCGCCCAGCGCACCGCCGCGTTCACCGCGAAGAACAGGATCGCAAGCAGGATCGGCACGAGCCACGCGCGCAGGTCGCGCCGGCCCGGTCCGTCGAAGCCTTCGGACGCGATCGGCCGCCCCAGCACGACGGCCATCCAGAACCCGGCGACGACGATCACGCCTGTCTGCAGCCACGGCCCGCGCGACACCGTGAGCGCGAGCCCCAGCGAATACACCGCCGACAGCACGAGCCACAGGACGACCGGCAGACGGCGCGACTGCACGAAATAGAGCGCCCCCGCCATCGCGAAGGCGATGACCGTTGCAAGGTGATTCGCCTGCGCCATGTTGCCGAACGGACGCCGTTCGACCGTCACGTTGTACGCGACGACGAACGGCGTAAACTTCACTTCGAGGTGAAAGAGCTGCACGATCTGGCAGAAGACCGCGAACAGGCCGCCTAGCATCAACGCCGCCGCGCCGATGCGCAGCGCCTTCTCCGCGAGCCCCGCGCGCGCAAGCCCGAAGCCGGTATGCACCGCGACGAAAGACGCGAGCAGATACGCGCCGCCCAGCCAGTTCATCGACGGCTGCGCAATGGGCAGCAGCACGGTCTGGGCGACGAGCAGCAGGCCGAACGCGAGCGGCATCAGCGCCACGACCGGGGAGGCGAACTGCACCTTCGGCTCGGCAACGCGCACGAGCAGCGCGACCGTCGCGCCGAGCGCGAGATAAAGCGCAAGCGCGCTATATTCGGCGTAGAAAGTCGGGATCGGATACGTGTGGTTGACGACAGCGAAAGGAATCGTCAAGGCGAGACACAGGACTGCAAAGCAGAGAAAACGCGCGTATTGGGAAGGCATGAGGGACAGGGAACGTCGGCAACCGGCGCACTATACAAAACTTTGCCCCCGCTGTCCGGCGAACGGCGGGATTTGCGACGAAATGGCTGTTTTTCGCGCAAAAACGACGCTTCGAGGCGCGGGGGAGCCGTAATTCCTGCCGCCGCGCCCGTTCCCTGCGCTTCGCTCTTTCGCACTGCTTACGCGCGGCATTCCGGCGGTGCGAGATTGGCCGGCAAGCCCGGCGCTTCGGTCGGCAACGGCCCCGCACCCGGCGCGGGCAGCGACGACGCCGTCTTCGTCGCCGCAAAGCATTCCCACGTCAGCGAGCCTGCCTGCACCGCGCCGCGGGTGAGTGCGATCCGCGCCGTGGGGGTATCCGCGTTATCGGGAGTCGAGGGCACAAGCACGAGCGTGTTCGAGCCCGCGGGCGCGACGCGCGTCGAATACGCGATCGTGATCTGGCCGGTGTCGCTGTCGACGTGAATGGACTCGACGTTGCGCGTGCCCGGCGGCGACGCATAGCCGCCCGCGAGATCCGCGCCGCTCGCCGCGTTCTCCGCCACCGCGAGGCGCGCCGACGCCGCGAGCGATATGCCCTCGCCCACGCGGCTTCGCGCCAGATAGTCCTGATACGCGGGAATCGCGTAAGCCGCGACCACGCCGACGATCGCCAGCACGATCATCAATTCGATCAGGGTGAAGCCGCGCGCCAGTACCTCCTGCGCACGTCCGAACCACAATGCGCGCCGTTCCGGCGGCGCATTTAAACCACAAGCCAACATCGTCATTGCTGCTCCCAGAAATACGAAAGACGCCACGAAAAAGCGCCCTGCCGCGCGATGCGGACAGGACGCTTCGATCGTATTGAGGGAGCCAAAAAAGCGACAGTCGGCCGAACGGCCTAAGCGGTCGTGCCGTAACGAATGGGATCAGCCCGCCGCTCGATTGCCGTCGGCGAGCGCGCGGCGCTTGAGCAGCCAGCCGACGGCAACGACCAGCAACGCACCGATGACGCGCGCCGCATAACCGACGAGCTCGGTATTGAGCGCGGGCCAGCGATCGATGAAGGGATCGTCGATGATGAGCCCGCCCGCGATCCACCCGAGCAGCCCCGCGCCGATCAGCACGACGACAGGAAAGCGATCGAGCAGCTTCAGCACCAGCGTGCTGCCCCACACGATGAGCGGAATGCTCACGATGAGGCCGAAGATCACCAGCGCGAGGCGATGATGCGGGTCGGCCGCCTCCGCCGCGCCCGCGATCGCGATCACGTTGTCGAGGCTCATCACAGCATCCGCGATGATGATCGTCTTCACCGCCGCCCACAGCCGGTCCGACGCGTTGATCTGATGCTCGTCGTGATCCGGCTGCATCAGCTTCAGACCGATCCACAGCAGCAGCAGTCCGCCCAGGAACTTGAGGAACGGAACGTCGAGCAGCATGACCGCGAAGGCGATCAGCACGACGCGCAGCGCAATCGCGCCGAGCGTGCCGAGCACGATGCCGCGCGTGCGCTGCTGGTCGGGCAGGTTGCGGCAGGCGAGCGCGATCACGACGGCATTGTCGCCCCCAAGCAAAATGTCGATCAGGATGATCTGAACGACCGCGCCCCAGTGAAGGGTCGAAAAAAATTCGAGCATGTAGCGAAGCGAAAGCAGTGGCCGAAATGAAAAAAGCGAGGAAGCAGCGCTCCCTCGCTTCTTATCGGCTTATACGAAAGGAATCAGTAAGAGTACCAAACCCCGGCGTATTTTGCCTGCTCGATGTATCAGAGCACCGACTTCAGCAGACGGCCCATCTCCGACGGATTCTTCGTGACCTTGATGCCGCACGCGTCCATGATTTCGAGCTTGGCTTCCGCCGTGTCCGCACCGCCCGAGATCAGCGCGCCTGCGTGGCCCATGCGCTTGCCCGGAGGCGCCGTCACGCCCGCGATGAAGCCGACCACCGGCTTCTTCATGTTGTCCTTGATCCAGTAAGCGGCGTTCGCTTCGTCCGGACCGCCGATCTCGCCGATCATGATGACGGCGTCCGTCTCCGGATCGTCGTTGAACATCTTCATCACGTCGATGTGCTTGAGACCGTTGATCGGATCGCCGCCGATGCCGACCGCCGACGACTGGCCGAGACCCAGCGCCGTCAGCTGGCCGACCGCTTCATACGTCAGCGTGCCCGAGCGAGACACGACGCCGATGCGGCCCTTCTTGTGAATGTGGCCCGGCATGATGCCGATCTTCAGCTCGTCCGGCGTGATCGTGCCGGGGCAGTTCGGTCCGAGCAGCAGCGTCTTGCGGTTTTCGCGGCGCATGCGGTCCTTGATTTCCAGCATGTCGCGAACCGGAATGCCTTCCGTGATGCAGATCGCGAGATCGAGATCGGCCTCGACGGCTTCCCAGATCGCGGCGGCCGCGCCCGCGGGCGGCACGTAGATCACCGAAACGGTCGCGCCGGTTTCAGCCTTCGCTTCCTTGACGCTCGCGTAGATGGGAATACCTTCGAAATCTTCGCCCGCACGCTTCGGGTTCACACCCGCGACGTACGCTTCACGGCCGTTCGCGTATTCGCGGCAGGCTCGCGTGTGGAACTGGCCGGTCTTGCCGGTGATGCCCTGCGTGATGACCTTCGTGTCTTTGTTGATCAGAATCGACATGTAGTGACCTCTGTTCGTTTGGCGTCGCTCAAAGCAAATGCAAGCGCCGCCATTCGTATCTGGTGGAACGCTCTCTTAAGGCTGGGTAAGCGCGCGCTTACTTGCCTTCGGCTGCCGCGACGACCTTCTGCGCGGCTTCTTCCATGCTGTCGGCCGAGATGATCGGAAGGCCCGAGTCCGCCAGCATCTTCTTGCCGAGGTCTTCGTTCGTGCCCTTCATGCGCACGACGAGCGGCACTTGCAGATGCACCGCCTTCGACGCCGCGATCACGCCTTCCGCGATCACGTCGCAGCGCATGATGCCGCCGAAGATGTTCACGAGGATCGCCTTCAGGTTCGGGTTCTTCAGCATCAGCTTGAAGGCTTCCGTCACCTTCTCGGTCGTGGCGCCGCCGCCGACGTCGAGGAAGTTGGCCGGCTCGCCGCCGAACAGCTTGATGGTGTCCATCGTCGCCATCGCGAGGCCCGCGCCGTTCACGAGACAGCCGATGTTGCCGTCGAGCGAGATATACGCGAGGTCGAACTTCGACGCTTCGACTTCAGCCGGATCTTCTTCGTCCAGATCGCGGTATGCGACGATTTCCGGATGACGGAACAGCGCGTTCGAATCGAAGTTGAACTTGGCGTCGAGCGCGATGACCTTGCCGTCGCCGGTCACGATCAACGGGTTAATTTCCGCGAGCGATGCGTCGGTTTCGTAGAACGCCTTGTACAGGCCTTGCAGGATCGCGCGCGCCTGCGGGATCGATGCGTCCGGAATGCCGATCTTGCGAGCGAGGTCGTCGGCGTCCTTGTCCTGCAGACCGGTCGACGGCTCGACGGCGAACTTGTGCAGCAGTTCAGGCGTCTTTTCCGCGACTTCCTCGATGTCCATGCCGCCTTCGCTCGACGCCATCACGACGATCTTCTGCGAAACACGGTCGAGCACGAGGCCGACGTACAGTTCCTTCTTGATGTCCGCGCCTTCTTCGATCAGCAGGCGATTCACCTTCTGGCCTTCCGGGCCGGTCTGGTGCGTGACGAGCTGCATGCCGAGGATCTGGCTCGCGTATTCGCGGACCTGCTCGATCGACTTCGCGACCTTCACGCCGCCGCCCTTACCGCGGCCGCCGGCGTGGATCTGCGCCTTGACGACCCAAACCGGGCCGCCCAGCTCTTCCGCGGCCTTGACCGCATCGTCCACCGAGAACACGGGTTTGCCGCGCGGGACCGCGACGCCGAATTTCCGCAGGATTTCCTTACCCTGGTACTCGTGAATCTTCATGCGTGATTCCTTCAGTCTGAGAGTTGGAGTGAACTTCTGTTTGCTTGAACCGCTGATTCTTTTCGATTCTTGTTTGAATTCCTTGCGCCCGAGCGAGCGAGGACCAGGCAGCAAGAGGCGAACTACGTCTCTCGCCCGTCTTCTGCCGTGGCGCCCGCTTCCGTTTGGCCGGCAGGCGCGTAGCCGAACCAGCGCGGGTAATGCTCCCTGACCGCCGGTCCGTCGAAGCGCAACGCGTGGCACCGGCCGAGCTGAAACGGCGGCTCGTCCTGCGGCGCGGTCGCGCCGGCGCCTGGTTCGTCGGTTCGCTTGAACGGATTGCCGTCCTCGATCTTCCAGACGTCGCCTGCGAACGCCTGGATGGCTGCCGTGGGCAGGACGCCGCACAGTTCGGTGAGATGCGTGCAGCCGGCCGTGCCGCGCAGCACCTTGTTGGCTTCACGGCGGAAACTCTGGAGCAGATTGAGCCCGATGAGCTTGCGATACGCGGAATTGGACTCGGCGCACAGACCGCCATAGGGCGACCAGTCGGACGACGCTTCGGCGTCGACGATGGTGAGCTTGCGGTCGATGGTGATGCGCAGCCAGAGTTCATGGATCGGCAGGCCGTGTGGCCGGACGCCCGTCGCGAGGCGAAAGTCGCGCGGCTTGTCATCGGTTAGACAGGCTTCGATATCCCAGAGGCCATCCTCACGCTCGAACGCTTCCAACCGAATCGCGCGGCGATGGCGCAATTGTCGGGGAGCGGGAGGAGAGAGAGGCATGCTAAGAGTGAGCCAGTGAGCCGGTACGGGGAAAACCGTGCAATTTTAGCATATTGGGTATTTCGAGCCGGGCATGCGCCTGACGAATGGAACGTGCGTGCGGGACGAGGCGGCGCTCGCCTGACGCTCACTCGTCGGCGATTTCTTCGCTCAAGTCTTCGTCGCCGCCCTTGAGAATCTTGCCGATGGTACTGCTCGAGAAACCGCGCGCGGCGAGAAAGCGCGCCTGCTTGGCGCGCTCGCCGGGCGTCTCGGGCAGGACGCCGTATTTCTTGTCCCAGACGGCCTGGGCGCGCGCCGTCTCGGTTCGAGCGAGCTTGTCGGCCGTTTCGCCGATGAGCGCATCGCCGACGGCGTGCCGCTTCAGCTCGCTGATGATCCTGCTGCCGCCCATTTGCGACGCCCGCCGATGCACGACGCTCTCGACGAAGCGTTCGTTCGAGAGCCAGCCGTCGCGCTCGAGGCTATCGAGCAGGGATTCGAGCAAACTGGCTTCTTCCACGTACGGGCGCAGTTTTCTCGACAACTCCGCGCGGCTGTACTCGCGACGCGAGAGGAACGCGAGCGCGCGCGCCTTCGGCGAGCGCTGCGGGCGTTTGGGGTTGCTGGCTTCGGCTGCCGAAGGCTTGCGGGTACGTTGGTTCGAGCGGCTGTAAACGGGTTCGCTCGAAGCGGCGCGCGGCGCTTCGGAAGGCGCGCATTGTTCGAACGGCTCGAACGGATCGGCGTCTTCGAAAGGGTCCGCGAAAGGCGTCGGGGCCGGGGCCGGCTCCGAGACCTTGCCGGCGGGTTCAGGCGAGCCCGGCGCACGTCTCGCCCGAAGCGATTCGGGTTGCTCGGTTGCCTGCTTCAGCAGCGCGCGAGCTTGTTCCAGACGCGTCGATCGATCGATTGCGCCCGCCTGCGCGTCCTCACCGTTGTCGCCGGCAGCTCCGGAAACGCGACGCGCCGACGCGAATGGCTTCGCGTCGGCGCGTTCCTTGTTACCGCGTTTGAATCCGCCTGACTTCGACGATGCACCACGCCGCTCGCTGCTTCGCTCGTAGCGATCGACGGATTCGGAACTGTCGTCAGCTCCTTCATCCGCCGTGTCAGCCTTCGATCCGGACCGGCGCTTCTGCATCGTCCTTCGGGCTCGTGCTTACTCGTCGCCCGCCACTTCGGCGCCCGCGACGACGGCCTCGCCCATTGCAGCCACGCCCAGCGATTCCCGGATCTTGTTCTCGATCTCGCGCGCGATGTCGGGGTTCTCGCGCAGGAATTCACGCGCGTTGTCCTTGCCCTGACCGATGCGATCGCCGTTGTAGCTGTACCAGGCGCCCGCCTTGTCGATCAGCTTGGCCTGCACGCCCAGGTCGATGATTTCGCCCTGACGCGAAATGCCCTCGCCGTACAGAATGTCGAAGATGGCTTCGCGGAACGGCGGCGACACCTTGTTCTTCACGACCTTCACGCGCGTCTCGTTGCCGATGACTTCGTCGTTCTTCTTGATCGAACCAATGCGGCGGATATCCAGGCGCACCGACGAATAGAACTTCAGCGCGTTGCCGCCCGTGGTGGTTTCCGGGTTGCCGAACATCACGCCGATCTTCATGCGGATCTGGTTGATGAAGATGACGAGGCAGTTCGTGCGCTTGATGGTGCCGGTGAGCTTGCGCAGCGCCTGCGACATCAGGCGCGCTTGCAGGCCGGGCAGCGAGTCGCCCATTTCGCCTTCGATTTCGGCCTTCGGCACGAGCGCCGCGACCGAGTCGATGACGATCATGTCGATGGAGCCCGAGCGCACCAGCGCATCCGCGATTTCCAGCGCCTGTTCGCCGGTGTCCGGCTGCGAGATCAGCAGATCCTGCGCGTTCACGCCGAGCTTTTGCGCGTATTGCACGTCGAGCGCGTGCTCCGCGTCGATGAACGCCGCCGTGCCGCCGAGTTTCTGCATCTCGGCGATCACTTGCAGCGTGAGCGTGGTCTTGCCCGACGACTCAGGACCGTAGATTTCCACGACGCGGCCGCGCGGCAGGCCGCCGACGCCGAGCGCGATGTCCAGTCCGAGCGAACCAGTGGAAACCACCTGAATGTCTTCGACCGCCTCACCTGCGCCGAGCCGCATGATCGACCCTTTGCCGAATTGCTTTTCGATCTGCGAGAGCGCGGCGGCCAGGGCCTTGCTCTTCTCCGCAGTCATTCCAGCCGGGCCTTTCTTGCTTTCTTCCATGAATCGTCCTTTGCTATGATGAACGGCGTCTGAGGCAGTGCGCACGGGCTCTTTAAATGCTCATTGAGCGTATCTTTGAGCATGCGAAAGCCACCTTCGGCACTCACGCAGACACTGTATAAAAAAACAGTGGTTTTTGCAAGCACGATCGTCGTGGCGCTCTCTTTTTTGCCACGCCGCGCGAACCGCGCAAAAACCGCAAAACACCTGGAGACCGCCGCGCCGGGCGACAAACGGTGCCGGCAATGCCGATGCGCCTCATCGCGCAGGCAAGGCGTACAAAGGCGCACACGACGATGCGAATCCTCATTGCCGAAGACGACAGCATACTCGCGGACGGCCTCGTCCGATCACTCCGCCAATCGGGATACGCCGTCGACCATGTCAGGCATGGCGTCGAGGCGGACACCGCCCTCTCGCTGCAGACCTTCGACCTGCTGATCCTCGATCTCGGGCTGCCGCTCATGTCCGGGCTGGAAGTGCTGCGGCGCCTGCGCGCGCGCAACTCGCAGATGCCCGTGCTGATCCTGACCGCGGCCGACAGCGTCGACGAACGCGTGAAGGGGCTCGATCTCGGCGCGGATGACTATATGGCCAAGCCCTTCGCGCTGAACGAGCTCGAAGCGCGCGTGCGGGCGCTGACCCGGCGCGGCGCGGGCGGCGGCCCGACGGTGGTGAAGCACGGCTCGCTATCGTTCGATCAGGTCGGGCGCATCGCGACGATCGGCGAACAGGTGATCGATCTGTCCGCGCGTGAACTCGGCGTGCTCGAAGTGCTGCTGCAAAGAACCGGCCGGCTCGTGTCGAAGGAACAGCTCGTCAATCACCTGTGCGAATGGGGCGAGGAAGTCAGCAACAACGCGATCGAGGTCTACGTTCACCGGCTGCGCAAGAAGATCGAGCCGAGCGGCGCGAAGATCATCACGGTACGCGGTCTCGGTTACACACTGGAGAAGGCCGGCGCCACGGCGAACGGAGCGAGCCCGCAACCGTCCGGCGAAGCCGCCAGTCATCACTATAAGTAAGCCGCATGGGGTCGCCCGCTTCCACCGAATCGCGCGAATCGAAAAGCCACGCCGAAGCGAGCGCCACCACCGATTCCGACGCCCTGCGCGACGCCCGCTATGCCAATCCGTTTGCGCCGCCCGACGAGCTCGAGCCCGACTCGCAAGCGCATCCGCGCTCGCTCTTCGGCGAGATTCTCGACTGGATGCTCGCGCCGCTTCTGCTGCTCTGGCCGATGAGCATCGCGGTGACGTATCTCGTCGCGAAGTCCATCGCGAACGGGCCGTTCGACCGCGCGCTCGAAGCCGACGCCTACGTGCTCGCGCGCCAGATCCAGCCGGTCAATGGCGTGGCGGAGCTGCGCCTGCCCGACGCCACGCGCGATTTCCTGCGCGCCGACAACGTCGACAGCGTGTTCTTCCAGGTGCTCGGCACGCGCGGCGAACTGGTCGGCGGCGACCGCGACATGCCCCTGCCGCACGACGACGACCGCCCGCAGCCGGGCATCGTCGAGTTTCGCGACGATGTCCTGCGCGGCAACGACATCCGCGTCGCCTATACGACCGTCGATCTGCCCGGCCTCGCGCCCGGACGCGATCCGCAAGGCAGGCAGCCCGTGCTCGTTCAGGTGGCCGAGACGCTCGACAAGCGCAGCCAGCTCGCCAACGACATCATCAAGGGCGTGATCCTGCCGCAGTTCGTGATCCTGCCGCTCGCGATCATATTGGTGTGGTTCGGCCTGTCGCGCGGGCTCGCGCCGCTGCATGCGCTGCAGTCGAACATCCGCGCGCGCCGCCCCGACGATCTCTCGCCGCTCGAGGCGGGCCGCGCGCCGCCGGAGATCGCGCCGCTCGTCGCCTCGTTCAACGATCTGCTCACGCGCCTCGAGCAGAACATGGAGTTCCAGAAGCGCTTCATCGCCGATGCCGCGCACCAGATGAAGACGCCGCTCGCGGGCTTGCGCATGCAGGCCGAACTGGCGATGCGCCAGGACGTATCGACGGAAGTGCAGCGCTCGCTCGAACAGATCGCGATGAGCTCCGAGCACGCGGCGCGGCTCGTCACGCAGTTGCTCGCGCTCGCGCGCGCGGAGAATCGCGCGACGGGTCAGATCTTTTCGCGCGTCGAGCTGACGACGCTCGCGCGTCTCGCCGTGCGCGACTGGGTGCAGGCCGCCCTCGCGAAGCGCATGGATCTCGGCTACGAGGAGCCGCCGTATCCGGTCGAAGTGGAAGGCAACGTGGTGATGCTGCGCGAGATGCTGTCGAACCTGATCGACAACGCGATCCGCTACACGCCGGCGGGCGGGCGCATCACCGTGCGCGTGCGGACCGACGACAACGATCTCGACCTCGTGCATCTCGAAGTGGAGGACACGGGGCTCGGCATTCCGGCGGCGGAGCGCGCACGCGTGGTCGAGCGCTTCTATCGCATCCTCGGCCGCGAGGGCGACGGCAGCGGCCTCGGGCTTGCCATCGTCAAGGAGATCGCGACGATGCACGGCGGCGCGCTCACGATCGAGGATCACGTGTACCAGGAAAGCCCGCGCCTCGCCGGAACCCTCGTGCGGGTCAGCCTGCAGCGGGTTTTTCCTGCCCGGGACAAACCCTGAGCGCAAGCGCCGCCGGATGTTCGCGCAAGCGCGAGAAGAACGAGCTTAGACGAATTTAGACGATCGTTCGCATCGCGTATCCGCGAATACCGCGCAATTCCCGAATCCGGCCACCGGCATGCCCGGCGCGCGCCGCGTCAGAACGCCGTAAGTTTTCGTTCCAATAATCGTTGCACCGGACCCGCCTCGTCGCGGACCGACGTATTCGAATATCAAATCAGGAGACGACACATGGCTACGGTTGAGGGGCGCGTTTCGCACGCACCGATGACGGGGGAAGAGAAGAAGGTCATCTTCGCCTCGTCGCTCGGTACGGTGTTCGAGTGGTATGACTTCTATCTGGCGGGCTCGCTCGCCGTCTACATCAGCAAGACGTTCTTCTCCGGCGTCAATCCGACGGCCGGCTTCATCTTCACCCTGCTCGGCTTCGCGGCGGGCTTCGCGGTGCGTCCGTTCGGCGCGATCGTGTTCGGGCGGCTCGGCGACATGGTCGGGCGCAAGTACACGTTCCTCGTGACGATCGTCATCATGGGCCTGTCGACGTTCCTGATCGGCTTCCTGCCCGGATACGCGACGATAGGCATCGCGGCGCCGGTCATCTTCATCGCGATGCGTCTGTTGCAGGGCCTCGCGCTCGGCGGCGAATACGGGGGAGCCGCCACCTACGTCGCGGAGCACGCGCCCTCGAACAAGCGCGGTGCGTGGACGGCGTGGATCCAGACCACGGCGACGCTCGGTCTCTTCATCTCGCTGATCGTGATTCTGGCCGTGCGCACGACTTTGGGCGAAGAGCAGTTCGGCGCATGGGGGTGGCGCGTGCCGTTCCTCGTGTCGATCCTGCTGCTGGCCGTGTCCGTGTGGATCCGGATGAAGCTGCACGAATCGCCGGTGTTCGAGCGCATCAAGGCCGAAGGCAAGACCTCGAAGGCGCCGCTCACGGAAGCGTTCGCCGAGTGGAAGAACCTGAAGATCGTGCTGCTCGCGCTGTTCGGTCTGACGGCGGGCCAGGCGGTCGTGTGGTACACGGGTCAGTTCTATTCGCTCTTCTTCCTCACGCAGACGCTGAAGGTCGATGGCACGAGCGCGAACATCATGGTGGCCGTGGCGCTGCTGATCGGCACGCCGTTCTTCGTGTTCTTCGGGTCGCTCTCGGATCGCATCGGGCGCAAGCCGATCATCATGGCGGGCTGCCTGATCGCCGCCTTGAGCTTCTTCCCGCTCTTCAAGGCGCTCGCGCACTACACCAACCCGACGCTCGAAGCCGCGACGCAGAAGTCGCCGATTGTCGTGATCGCCAATCCGGACGAGTGCTCGTTCCAGTTCAACCCGGTGGGCACGTCGAAGTTCACGACGTCGTGCGATATCGCGAAGAGCGCGCTGTCGAAGGCCGGTCTCAACTACGAGAACGTGGCGGCACCTGCGGGAACGGTCGCGCAGATCAAGGTCGGCGAGACGGTGGTGAACACCTACGACGGCAAGGCCGCGGACGCGAAGGCGAAAGGCGCGGCGTTCGACAAGACGCTCGCGGGCACGCTCAAGAGCGCGGGCTATCCGGCGAAGGCCGATCCGGCGCTGATCAACTGGCCGATGGCGATCGTGGTCCTGACGATCCTCGTGATCTTCGTGACGATGGTGTACGGCCCGATCGCGGCGATGCTGGTGGAGATGTTCCCGGCGCGGATCCGCTATACGTCGATGTCGCTGCCGTATCACATCGGCAATGGCTGGTTCGGCGGGTTCCTGCCGGCTACGGCGTTCGCGATCGTCGCGGCCAAGGGCGATATCTATTCGGGCCTGTGGTATCCGATCGTCATTGCCTTGATTACCTTCGTGGTCGGCATGCTGTTCGTGAAGGACACGCGCAAGTCGAACGTTTATCACGAGGATTGACCAAGGCTTTGCGGGCGGGCTTGGGTTTCGGGTCCGCCCCTTCCACGCGTGTTTCTTAAGAAATCGCAGGGAAGGGGTTGACAGTGTGCCCGCCGCTCGCCATAATCTCGTCTTCTTTCGGCGAATTAGCTCAGTCGGTTAGAGCGACGGAATCATAATCCGCAGGTCCGGGGTTCGAGTCCCTGATTCGCCACCAGTTGCACCAAGCCCTTGAATCTTCTAACGAAGTTCAAGGGCTTTTTACATCTGGCGTCACTTTCGGTATCGCAGTGCCGACTTGCACAAGCTTCCTGTGCCTCCTTAGGTCCCTTCACGTGTCTGTCGTCTGCGTATGTGTCAAGACGAATTCGACACCCATATTCACTCGTCCCCGCTAGCTGAAAAATTAATACGGACAGCTGAAAGCGCGCGTCCCCGGTCGCCTCACCAGTCTCGCTCCGCCTGACATTTATCGCAGCAGCTCGGGATAAAACCACGCAAAATCCACGATCACGCCGGCATGGCGATTTTCAACTCGGGGACAACACAGAATGCCTGACACACCTTCGCAACAGCAAATCGACGAAGTCTTCGATATTGTCAAGAAGGCGACTACTGACAAACGACCGGAACGTCAACTTACTAAATACGAGAAAGCACTAGAAACCTTTAGCAAATGGCTGCTTACGCATCAGCTCATGGGCTTCTCGCTGGCTATTATTCTTGCTGGACTTTCCTATTTTCTCCATGACACACCATTGGCAAAGACGGCTTCCGCGACCGTAACGTTGTCTCAGCTACTGGGTGTAGCCCTTAGTCTCGTCGTCATTGCGTTCTCGGTTCCGTTTTTTCATCGACTGCTCAAGACGCCATTTTCTCAGTTCTTTCACCTGGCCGAATCCTCGGCCACCTTTAATCTCCAATATGTCGAACGGCTTGCAACTTGCGAAACCGCGGCCATTCGATATGTCCTCACCTGCTACGAGGGGGAGCGAATTGCATTCGAGAAGCGCTGCGGGATACTCGTCGGTTCAATCGAGAAAATCGGCTTCTTCCCGGCGCTGGCTGGTCTGGGCACCCTCTCGATTGGTCTATCAAAGCTTTCGGCCATGCAGTCATGGGCGAATGCGCTGATTTTTCTGATTCTGGCCTTTTACATCCTCAGCACAGCGGCGTTCGCCATGACGCAAAGACAGGATCGCGTGATCAGCCTGCTCAAGTACTGCCTGGAGACGTTCAACTAGGGGCGTTTGAGGGAAGCGCGGCTTCCGCCCACCAGCGCCACCGAGTAAATCGACTGCGGGCGTGCGAATTCGATTGCGTCGCGCCGTGTTTAAATAGCGCATCCAACCCGCTGCAACCGAGCCTTCCTCCGTGCCCACCTTCGACCAACTCGCCGCGACCATCCGCGACCGCTTCCCGGGCCTGAGCCCGCAGTTCCAGGCGGGCGCCGCCTTCCTGCTCGACTATCCGGACGAAGTCGCCGTCCTCTCGATGCGCAAGGTCGCGGAGCGCGCGAAGGTCCAGCCCGCCGCGATGGTCCGCCTCTCGCAGCAACTCGGCTTCCCCGGCTGGAACGAATTGCGCGAGATCTTCGTGAGCCGCGTGCGCACGCGGCCGGAACCGCTGACCACGCGCGCCCGTTCGCTCGTCAAAGGCGGCTCCGACAATCACCTTAGCCGGGATCTCGCGCACGCGCAGTCGCACAATCTCGAGCTCACGCTGGCGCAGAACGCCGAGAGCGTCGTCGAAGCGGCGAAGACCTTGAAGAAGGCGCCGCACGTCCATGTCGCGGGCTTTCGCTCGTGTTATCCCGTCGCCTTCAGCCTGCTCTACGGCTATCGGCTGTTTCGACCGTCCGTGAGCCTCGTCTCCGGCGAAGCCGGCACGCTCGAAATGCAGTTGCGCGGCATCGAGAAGCGGCACGCGGCGGTCGTCGTCAGCTTCGCGCCGTATTCCGTCGAAGCGGTGCGCGTGGCGCAAGCGGCGATCGAGCGCGGCGCGAAGCTCATCGCGCTCACCGACAGCGCCGTCTCCCCCATCGCACTGAACGCGGATCACACGCTGATGTTCTCGCACGATTCGCCGTCGTTCTTTCCGTCGCTCGTCGCGGCTTCGGCGCTGGCCGAAATGCTCGTCGCGCATCTGCTCGCGCTCGAAGGCAAGGAAGCGATCGCGAATCTGGAACAGGCCGAAGCCGCGCTCCACTCGCAAGGCGCCTACGCGGCGAGCTAGCCGAACGAAGCCCGCAGCAGTTCGCACAGATCGGCGGCGATGGACGACATCGACACATGCCGATGCTTCACGATGCCGATCGACCGCTGCACCTCCGGGCTCCCGATCGGGATCGCGCGAATGTCCGGCGCGAAGTGCGCGGACACCGCAAGCGATGGCACGATCGCGCAGCCGAGCCCCGCATCGACGAGCGCGACGACACATGAGATGTGCTCGACTTCGTAGAACCATCGCAGGCTGATCGACTCGTGCCCGAGCAGCATTTCGAGCAGCAGACGGTTGCCGCTGTCGCGTCCGCCGATGATGAGCTTCGTGCGCGCGAGATCGCGCAGCGTGACGCTCTCGTGGTCCGCCCACGGATGCTCGCGATGCACGGCGAGCACATAGCGATCCGTGAGCAGCGGCTCGAACGTGAGGTCCTCGTCGTCGCCGGGATCGAGGCTGATGCCGAATTCGGCGAGGCCCGCCCTCACCTGCCCGAGCACGAAATCGTGATTGCCGTCGAAGATCTGCACGCCGACCTGCGGATACTTCTCGCCATACCGCCGCAGCACATCGGGAAGCACGCGGTTCACCACGGTCGGAATGCTCGCGAGCCGCACCTTGCCGAAACGCTTCTCCGCAATCTCGCGGATCGACGACAGCATCGTGCCGAGTTGCGAAATCTGCTGGCGCGCCATCGGCAGGAACTGGCGGCCGACGCCCGTCAGCGCGACGCTGCGCGTCGTCCGGTGAAACAGCTCGACGCCGAGCGCCTGCTCCAGCTTCTGGATGCGCCGCGACAGCCCCGGCTGCGTCAGATGCATCCTCTCGGCCGCTTTCTGGAAGCTGCCGAGTTCCGCCACCGCGACGAATGCTTCGAGCTCCGAGTTCTCGACTTTCATAACTGTCTCGCATGAATCCGTGAAAAACCGGCATTGGACGTGCCTATTTTTTGCACCGAGCATTGTCGCCGAAACAAAAAGTCATCACAGCGGGGCATGCTCATGCACTATCAACTGATCATCCGGAACGGCGAAGTCATCGACGGAACCGGCAACGCGCGCTTCGCCGCCGACGTCGGCGTGAACGGCGAGCGCATCGAGGCGATCGGCGACCTGTCGGCGGCGAGCGCGGACGCGACCATCGACGCGACGGGCAAGATCGTGGCGCCGGGCTTCATCGACAGTCACACGCACGACGACGCCTTCGTTCTTACGCATCCCGACGTGCGGCCGAAAGTCGTGCAGGGCGTGACGACGGTGATCGCAGGCAACTGCGGCATCAGTCTCGCGCCCTTGCGGGCGGATGCGATTCCGCAACCGCTCGATCTGCTCGGCGTGCCCGAGCGCTTCGCCTACGACAGCTTCGCCGCCTATCTCGACGCGCTCGACGGGGCGCCCGCCGCCGTGAACGTCGCGGCGCTCGTCGGCCATTCGACGCTGCGCGTGCGTCACATGAACGATCTCGCGCGCGAAGCCACGGCGGACGAGCGCGCGCGCATGGCTGCCGATGTCGAAGAGGCGATGAAGGCGGGCGCGTTCGGGGTGTCTTCGGGCACGTTCTATCCGCCCGCGGCGGCGGCGAGCACGCAGGAGCTGATCGACGTCTGCGCGCCGCTCAAACGCTTTCCCGGCGTCTTCGCCACGCACTTGCGCGACGAAACCGCCGACATCGTTCCATCGATGGAAGAAGCGTTCGCGATCGGCAAGGCGGTCGGCGCGAATCTCGTGCTCTCGCATCACAAGGTCGCGGGCAAGGAGAATCACGGGCGCTCGGTCGAAACGCTCGCGCTCATCGACGCCCAAAGCGAGCGCCAGCCGCTCTGCCTCGACTGCCATCCATATCCGGCCACCTCCACCATGCTGCGCGCGGACCGCATCCGCCAGTCGTCGCGCGTGATGCTCGCATGGTCCACGAAGCGCCCCGAGCTCGCGGGCAAGGACTTCGTGGAGATCCTGCCGCTCTATGACGGCTCGATCGAAGCCGCCATCGAAGACCTGAAACCCGCGGGCGCGATCTATTTCGTCATGGACGAACAGGACGTGCGGCGCATCTTCCGCCACGAAAAGACGATGGTCGGCTCCGACGGCCTGCCGAACGACACCGCGCCGCACCCGCGCCTGTGGGGCACGTTTCCGCGCGTGCTCGGCCACTACTCCCGCGAGCTGAAGCTGTTTCCGCTGGAGACGGCCGTGCGCAAGATGTCCGGCCTCACCGCCGAGCAATTCGGCATCGATGCGCGCGGGCACGTCGCCGAAGGCCATTTCGCGGATCTCGTCGTGTTCGATCCCGACGAAGTCATCGACCGCGCGACGTTCGACGCGCCCAAGCTCGCGCCGAAGGGCATCGAGCATGTGATCGTGAACGGCGTGGCCGTGATCGCGCATGGCGAACCCACGGGCGCGAGACCGGGACGGGCGCTGCGCCGAATCCCTCGATAAACAACCAGCCGATCAGAGACCGACATGGCCACTCCCCATCAAGCAACGCCGCAATCCGCCGCGCATCCCGCGCACGCCGCCGACGCCGTGTATCGCAGGGTGACGCTGCGCGTCATCCCGCTCATCCTGCTGTGCTACTTCTTCGGCTATCTGGATCGCGTGAACGTCGGCTTCGCCAAGCTGCAGATGATGAGCGAGCTGAACCTCACCGAAGCGGCTTACGGCGTCGGCGCGGGGCTCTTCTTCGTCGGCTATCTGCTGCTTCAGGTGCCTGCCGGCTATCTCGTGAAGCGCCTGGGCGTGCGCGCGTGTCTCGGCGGCTCGCTGATCGCGTGGGGCATCGTCTCCATCGCGACGCTGGCGACGCGCGATCAGACGACGTTCTACATCCTGCGCTTTCTGCTCGGCCTGACGGAAGCGAGCTTCTTTCCCGCGGTCATCGCGTACTTCAGCCTGTGGTTTCCGTCGTTCCGTCTGGCCAAGGTGATGTCGCTGCTCTTTCTCGCGATGCCGCTCGGCGTGATCATCGGCGGCCCGCTGTCGGGCTGGATCATGGACGCCACGCACGGCGGCCTGAGCCTGCACGGCTGGCAGTGGATGTTCCTGATCGAAGGCCTGCCCGCGGTCATGCTCGGCGTCGTGCTGTTCGCCGCGGTGGTGAATCGCATCGAGGATGCGAAGTGGCTCTCGCGCGACGAACTCGCGGTCGTGAAAAGCGAGCTCGCGCGCGAATCGTCGGACAAGAAACAGGCGCTTCTGCCCGCGCTGAAGGAGCCGACGCTGTGGCTGCTGTGCGCGATCTCGTTTCTCTACAACGTCGGCAACTACGGCCTCGTCTTCTGGATGCCGACGATGGTCAAGGCGCTCGGCCATCTCAGCAATTTCCAGATCGGCGTCGTGAGCGCAATTCCCTATCTCGTCGCGGCCGCCGCGATGGTCATCAACGCGCAGCATTCCGTGAAGACACGCGAGCGGCGCTGGCACACGGCGGCGCCGGTGTTCATCGGCGGCATCGCGCTGATCGGCAGCGTGATGGCGGCGGGCGCGCCCGTGACCGCGGTCGCGTGCCTGACGGTAGCCGTCGCCGGCATCATGAGCACGCTGGCGATGTTCTGGAGCCTGCCGTCGCGCATTCTCGCGGGCACGGCGGCGGCGGGCGGCGCCGGTCTCGTGAACGTCGGCGCGGCGGTCGCGGGCTTCGTCGGGCCGACGATCATGGGCTTTCTCAAGGACATCACCGGCAGCACGACGGTCGGCGTCGCGCTGCTCGCCGTCACGCTGTTTCTCGCCGCGTTCCTGATCCTCGCGATTCCCGCGCGCTACATCAGGGCCGCGCAATGAGTCGCCGATACGCGCATCATTGACAACATATGTTGTTATCAGGTTAGAATCATACATCGCGTGTTGCGCACGCTCTTCAAAGGCAGGAACCATGACCACGGTATTTCATCGCGCGCCGCGCGCCAAGCTCCCCGTCGCCGTGCGCGGCGACGGCATCGAGATCGTCGATTCGACCGGCAAGCGCTACATCGACGCGTGCGGCGGCGCGGCCGTCTCGTGCCTCGGCCACAGTCATCCGCGCGTGATCGAGGCCATCCAGCGCCAGGTGCAGCAACTGCCCTATGCGCATACGTCGTTCTTCACGACGGAACCCGCCGAGGAACTCGCGAACCTGCTCGTCGAAGCCGCGCCGAAGAATCTCGGTCATGTCTATTTCGTGTCCGGCGGCTCCGAAGCGATGGAGGCGGCGCTCAAGCTCGCGCGCCAGTATTTCGTCGAGACGGGGCAGCCCGAGCGGCGGCATTTCATCGCGCGGCGGCAGAGCTATCACGGCAACACGCTCGGCGCGCTCGCGATCGGCGGCAACGCGTGGCGCCGCGAGCCGTTCCTGCCGATCCTGATCGAAGCGCATCACGTCACGCCCTGCTTCGCGTATCGCGAGCAGCGCGCGGGCGAATCGGACGAAGCCTTCGCGCAACGTCTCGCCGACGAGCTCGAAGCCAAGATTCTCGAGCTCGGGCCGGAAACGGTGGCCGCGTTCGTTGCTGAAACTGTCGTCGGCGCGACGGCCGGCGCGGTACCGCCGGTGCGCGAGTACTTCCGCAAGATTCGCGCGGTCTGCGACAAGTACGGCGTGCTGCTGATCCTCGACGAAGTGATGTCGGGCATGGGCCGCACCGGCTATCTGTTCGCGTGCGAGGAAGACGGCGTGTCGCCCGACATTCTGGCGATCGCGAAAGGGCTCGGCGCGGGTTATCAGCCGATCGGCGCGACGCTCGTCAGCAACGAGATCTTCGAGACGATCGTCGGCGGCTCCGGGTTCTTCCAGCACGGCCACACATATATCGGTCATGCGACGGCGTGCGCGGCGGCGCTCGAAGTGCAGAAGGTCATCGCCGGGGACAAGCTGCTCGACAACGTGAAGGCGCGCGGCGAGCAATTGCGCGCCCTGCTGCGCGAGCGGCATGCGAAGCATCCGTTCATCGGCGACGTGCGCGGGCGCGGCCTCTTCACCGGCGTCGAGCTCGTCCAGGACCGCGGGAGCAAGGCGCCGTTCGATCCGAAGCACAAGCTGCACGCCGTCATCAAGAGCGAGGCGATGAAGCGCGGCCTCATGGTCTATCCGATGGGCGGCACCGTGGACGGCATTAACGGCGATCACGTGCTCATCGCGCCGCCGTTCATCACGACGAGCGAGCAGATCGAAACCATCGTCGAGCGTCTTTCCGAGGCGATCGACGGCGCGCTCGGCGTGATCGGCGCGAAGGCCGCATGAAGCAAGCAGCCGACGGCACCCCGTTCGACTCGCGACGCTACGCGAAAGCGTGCGCGGCGAGCCTCGGCATCGCATTGCCCGATGCGCTGCTGACGGACGTCGCGGCGCTGCTCGATACGATGCACGCGAGCGCGCGGCAACTCGCCATTGCGCTCGACGAACCGGAACCCGACGATGAACCGCGCGCTTGAAATCGCCGCCGACGTGCGCGCGCGAAGACGTTCGGCCGTCGACGCGACGCGTGAAGCGCTCGCTGTCATCGAGCGCGAGAACGCCGCGATCAACGCGTTCCATCACGTTTTCCACGACGAAGCGCTTGCACACGCCGGGCGCATCGACGCGCTGCTTGCGAACGGCATCGATCCCGGGCCGCTCGCCGGCGTGCCGTTTGCGGCAAAGAGCCTGTTCGATATCGAAGGCCATGCGAGGATCGCCGGCTCGCGCGCGCGGCTCGATGCGCCCGCCGCGCGACGCGACGCCGACGCCGTCGCGCGGCTCAGGCAGGCCGGCGCGGTGCTCGTCGGCACGACGCACATGGACGAGCTCGCGTGCGGTGCGACCGGCGAAAATCCGCATTTCGGCGCAGTGCGCAATCCGCACGACATCGAATGCATGACGGGCGGATCGTCGGGCGGCTCGGCGGCCGCCGTCGCGGCGGGATGCGTGCCGCTCGCGCTCGGCAGCGACACCAACGGCTCCATCCGCGCGCCCGCCGCGCTGTGCGGCGCATGGGGCATGAAGCCGACGTTCGGGCGCCTGTCGAAGCGCGGCACGCTGCCCTATGCCGATTCGCTCGATTGCATCGGCGGCTTTGCGCGTAACGTCGACGATCTCGCGGCGATGTACGCGGTTCTCGACGGCAACGCATCGAACGAACGCTGCGACGAGCGGAAAGTCGCCGTGCTCGGCGGCTTCTTCGAAACCTATGCTTCGCGCGAAGCGTGGGACGCCGTGATGCAAACGGCATCATTGCTCGGGCCGCACGAGACGATCGTCATGCCCGAAGACGAGATGCAACTCGTGCGCGGCGCCGCGACGATCATCTCGAACGTCGAAGTCGCGACCGCGCACGCGAATCTGCTCGACGCGCCTGCCGAAAGCGTGTCGCCACGCCTGCGCACGCGCCTGCTGGCGGGCGCATTGAGTCCGGCCGCGTGGTACGCCCGCGCGCTGCGCTACCAGCAGCGCTTTCGCATGCGCATGTCGCGCCTCTTCGCCGACTTCGACATCCTGCTCGCGCCATGCACGCCCTTCGCGGCGCCGCGCTTCTCCGACACGACCATCATGGTGGGCGTTCACGCGCTCGAACCGGCGAAGCATCTCGGCATGCTGACGCAGCCCATTTCCTTCGCGGGCCTTCCGGTCGTCACCGCGCCCGTGATTCGCCCAGGCCGCATGCCGCTCGGCGTGCAGGTGATCGCCGCGCCCTTCGACGAAGCCGCGTGCCTCGCGACGGCGCGGCGCATCGAGGAGGGCTTCAGGAACACCCAACGAACATCGACCGACACATGAGCAAGAGACTTCCCGATTTCAACACCGCCACCGCATCCGACGAACAGAAGGCCGTGCTGCAGGACATCCTGAGCGGCCCGCGCGGCAACCTCAACGGGCCGTTTCTCGGCTGGATCTTCAGCCCGGAACTCGCGCAGAACGCGCAGAAGCTCGGCGCGTTCTGCCGCTACAAGACGGGCCTGCCGCTGCGGCTGTCGGAACTCGCGATCCTGGTGACGGCGGCGCGCTGGCGCTCGCAGGCGGAATGGCACATTCATCATCCGATCGCGCTGGACGCGGGCCTGCCCGCCGATGTCGCCGAGGCGCTGCGCACCGGCAAGACGCCGGATTTCGCCGATGCCGAGGACAAGCTCGTCTTCGATTTCGCGACCGAGCTCTATGAAACGAAGCGCGTAAGCGATGCGACCTATGACGCCGCCGTCGCGCGCTTCGGCCATACGGTGGTGGTGAATCTCGTCGGCCTGCTGGGCTACTACGCGCTCGTCGCGATGACGCTCAACACGTTCGGCATGCGCGCCGAAGGGCAAAAGGACCTGCCCTTCGCGGAATGAGCTACGCCGGGCGCGTCCTTGCGCCCGGCATGCAGATCATTCGAACGCCTTGTCGTTCGGCTCGGCGTAGAGCTTCTGCATCGTCTCGCTCATCGGGAAATCGAAGTTGATGTTCTTCGGTGGCACGGGTTTCATGAACCACTTGTCGTACATCGTCTTGATCTCGGGGCTCTTCATCACCTGGCTCATCGTGTCGTCGACGAGCTTTTTGAACTCCGGATCGTCCTTGCGCATCATGAAGCCGTAGGCCTCCGACGACTGCGGCGTGCCGACGAGCACCCAGTCGGAAGGCTTCGCCGTCAGCGAGCGCGTGCCCGCGAGCAGCACGTCGTCCATCATGTAGGCCACCGCGCGGCCGGTTTCGAGCGTCGCTCGCCCTTCCCCGTAGTCCTTCGCGCTGATGATGCTCATGTTCATCTTCTTCTCTTCGTTCATCTTGCGCAGGATGCGTTCGGACGTCGTGCCCTGATTCGTCACGACGGTCTTGCCCGCGAGGTCAGGAAAATCCTTGATGCCCGAATCCTTTTTGGTGAGCAGGCGCGTGGTCGCGACGAAGAACGTGTCGGAGAAGGCCACCTGATTCTGCCGCGACGTGAGGTTCGTCGTCACGCCGCATTCGAGATCGACCGTGCCGTTCTGCACGAGCGAGATGCGGTTCTGCGACGTCACCGGAATGAAGCGCACGCGCAAATCCGGATGCTTCGTCCTGGCCTTGACCGCGTCGATCACCTTGTTGCACAGGTCCTGGGAAAAACCGACGACGTTGTTGCTCGCATCGACATATGAAAACGGCACGGACGTTTCGCGATGGCCGATCGCGATCAGATCGACGGCCTGTATCTTGGCGAGCGTCATCTGGCCGTAGCTCGCCCCCGTGACGAGCGAGAGCGCGGCAAGCGCGAAAGCGGATGCGAGCAGCGGCTTGGTTTTCATGGCTTCCTCTTTTGTGTGGAATGATACATATGTTGCCATCTACAAAATTAGCGCAACATATGTAAAGACCCTAGGCCGCCTGGGGATGCCTCGCCAAGCGCGTTCGCGCCGCGACTTTTGCTTACAAATGTCACAGCATCCGCGTCCACCGCGCGCGGGACGCGGCGTTATAGCAGGCAGGCATCCACAGGAGGTCGCTGCCATGAACGCTGTTCCCGAGATTCAAACGAAGCCGTCCCGCATTCACCCGCTCGTCGCGGCAGCCGCCGTGTCGGTCATCCTCGCGTGCGGCACCGGGGTCGCGGCGATGACGGGCCTGCTGCCCTCGTCGAAGGCGACCGCCGCGGCTGTCACGGCCTCACCGCTCGTCGATGCGCAAGTGACCAAGACAACGCCTTCGCAACAGGCATCGCAACCGGCGACTCAGCAAGCCGCGCCGCTGCCGCGCGCCGTGCGCGGGCATCACGTGAATCCGGCGCGTACCGCCGCGCCGGTCCATGAGCCGGCCGTCCATGCGACGAATCCCGCGCCCGCCTACGATCCGTACGCCGGTGAAGTGACCGCGGTGAACACCGTGCAGACCGCCCAGCCTACGACGGGCCTCGGCGCGGTCGGCGGCGCGGTGGTCGGCGGGCTCGCGGGCACGCAGATCGGCAACGGACGCGGCCGCACGGCGGCGACGATCATCGGCGCGATCGGCGGCGGGCTCGCGGGCAATCAGATCGAGCACGCGGTTCACAAGGCGACGACGTACCAGGTGCAGGTCCGCATGGACGACGGCAGCGTGCGCACGTTCAACTACGAAGCCGCGCCGGGAGTCGCAATCGGCCAGAAGGTGCGCGTGTCCGGCGAGACGCTGACGCCGGCCTGAGGACGAGACCACGACCCTTAAGACAGAGCTAATTTTCCGGTGCGATGATGCCTTCCACCTCGAATGCATCCGGCGTCCCGGCACAGCCAGGCGCCCCGGTCCAAGCGAAAAGCCTTTTCGGGAGTGCTTCCGTGAAAAAGAAATCGACGAACATGAAATCCGCCCGTCCCGCGATGTCGCCGCTCCTGCGCGCGCTGACGTACAGCCGCGAGGCGCGCGAGCCGATGATCGACGCGATGTTGCTGCAATGCTACGCCGCGCTCGATGCGTTTCATCGCGGGCACGGCTCGCAGCCGCTCTTCATGACGATGTGCCGTCATCTGCTGGTTGCGGAGGAGCTGTGCCAGCTCGGCCACGCGCCCGAATTCGAGGATGACATCACGCTCGCGCACGAAGCCCTCGTCGAACTGGATGCGCGTCATTCGGCCGAAGGCGCCTGGATGCTCGACGCCGACGAGCACTCGCGGCTTTGCACGGCGCTCGCCGTATTCGCGGGGCAGCTGGAAGACGCGACGCTCGAGCACATCGCCCAGGCGGAGGCGCGCATGGTCACGCAATCGCTGGTCGCGGCGAACATGCGCTCGAGTCTTGCGCGCACACAAGCGGTTGCGTCGGAACGCTGAATATCAGGGCTTTCCCGCAAAACGCTGATCAAATTGCGAAAGTGTTTGCGAACGTACATTCAGACAAATGCGCGCTCGCAATACTTATTCCAGCGCACGGGGGAAGCAGTCAAGCGCGCTGAGAGACCAAAACATGATGGGCGGCACTCGACCGGATCGAGGAAGGAAGCACTGCGCACAGGCGAAACAAGAACAAATCGCGCATGCTTTCGCCAACGGCCTGGCGAGTCGCAGGCGAAGGAAGCCCGCGCTCCGACAACGAAGCTCAAAAGCCGGCATTTCGCCGGCTTTTTCTTTTGCCGCGCCGCGCGCATAGCGCGGTTTCGGATGCTCGTTTGCCGGACGCGTAACATGAGGCGGGGCGCGTTTCGCGCCATCTCACCGTTGCGAGCGGAGGCAGACGATGAACGCCTGTCCGAAAGACCGCACCGCCCTGCTGTTCGTGGATCCCTACAACGACTTTCTCGCCGAGGGCGGCAAGCTCTGGCCGCGCGTCGCGCAGACGCAGAATGCGGCGCATCTGCATGAAAACCTGAGGCGCGTCGCGTCGACCGTGCGCTCGCTCGGCCTGCCGGTGTTCATCGTGCCGCATCGCCGTTTCGAGCCGGGCGACATCGATGCATGGGCGCATCCGTCGCCGTATCTGTCGACGGCCACGCGTTCGCTCGTCTTCGGCAGGAACACATGGGGCGGCGAATGGTTTCCCGACTTCGCGCCCCAGCCGGGCGACACGATCGTGAAGGAACACTGGATGAGCAGCGGCTTCGCCAATACCGATCTCGATTTCCTGCTGAAGCAGCGCGGCATCTCGCACGTGATCCTCATCGGGCTCGTCGCGAATACGTGCATCGAGACGACGGGACGATTCGCGGCGCAGCTCGGCTATCACGTCACGCTCGTACGCGACGCGACCGCCGCGTTCTCCGACGAAGCGCTGCACGCGGCCCACGAAATCAACGCGCGCACCTACGCGCACGCGCTAGTGACGACAGACGAACTGGTCGCTCAGCTGACGGCGCCTGAATGAAAGGATGGCGGATCAGAGGAACCTGGAGAAGACCGTGCGCGCGCATTCCGCGCACCAATGACGCGATATCGCATCGGGACGGGCGTCCCAGACATGGCCATAGGCGCATTGCCAACTGAGTGGCGTCGACGCATCGACATAGCCTGGCGACAACAATACGCCGCCACGCGCCTCGGCCGCCTCGCGCAGGCGCCTCGTCTCAAGCTCGCGCCGCTGCGCCGCGCAGCTCATGCAGCGCACGTTGCGCGCCGGGTCGAGCGACTCGTCCCAGGAATGGCCGCGGCCGCATTCCCAGCGCGAAAGCGTCGCCTGGTTCGTCCCGGCTCGCGCCCGGTCGCGAAAGCTCGCCGCTTCGGCCATCAGACGAAGATGCACGTTGCATTCGGCCGGAACGCTCATCGTCGGCTAGCGCGTGGCTCAGCGTTGACCGCCGCGGATCGACTCGGAGCGCGAGGTCGTCACCACCGTGCCGTCGGGACCGAAGTGCGCGTTGAACATCGCGTCCTGATTGACGCCGTCCTCGAGCCAGTGCCAGCTCCAGACACGCTCCTTCTTCAACGGATATTCAGCGATGGTCGTGGGCTTGCCGAGCAGCCTGCGCGCTTCGTCCATCGTCATGCCGGGCCGCACCTTCGCGAAATTCGCGGCGGTCAGCACCTGCGTCACGGAGACGAAGCGGCCGTTCGCATCGATATCCACCATGTAGGTGTTCGTTCCCGCCGGCCCGCGCGGATATTCGAGGCGCTTGCTGCCGTCCGTGAAAGCGCGCTCGGTTTCCGGCTCGCCCATCTGGTCGCGGATCTGCGCCTCGGTGGTCACGCCCGGCTGCAGGTTCTTGAGAAGCAGGTTGTCCGGCTTCACCGCATTGAAGAATGCCTTCAGCTTGTTCAATGCTTCCTCGCCTTGCCGCTGATCGCAGCCGGAGAACAGCGATACGGACGACGCCGCGACGAGCGCGGCGAGCACGATCTTCTTCACCTTCAGCCCCCTTCGCCCGCGAGCACGCAATGCGTCATCCGCCCGCCGCGCCGAGCAGCGGCATCGGATCGACGGCGGCGCCCGATTTTCTCACTTCGAAATGCAGCGCCGGCGTGCCGGTCGGCCCGGTGCCCATATCCGCGATGGTCGCGCCCTGCTTGACGGTATCGCCTTCCTTCACGAGCAGCTTCTCGTTGTAGGCGTAGGCGGTCAGATAGTCGTTGCCGTGCTTGACGATGATCATGCGCCCGTAGGAGCGCAGGCCGCTGCCCGCATAGACCACCTTGCCCGAGGCCGCCGCCTTGACCGGCTGCCCGACCTTGCCTTCGATATCGATGCCCTTGTTGCCGCTCGCGCCGAACTTGCGCACGACCTCGCCGCGCACGGGCCACACGAACGTGCCCTTGGGTGCGGTCGCGCTGACCACCGTCTCGCGCTCCTCGCTCGCGGCGGGCTTTTCGGCCGCCGTTTTTTGCGACGCCGGCTTCTCCGTCGTCGGCAGGAGCGGCGGCTGGGTCATCTTCGAGCCGGATGCCGTCGCCGATGCGCTCGCCGCGGCGCCCGGCGGCGCGACACGCAGCACCTGCCCGATGTTGACCTGCTTGCTCTCGGGCAGATTGTTCCAGCTGACCAGATCGGCGGGCTTTTGCTTGAAGGTCCGCGAAATGCCGTAGAGCGTGTCGCCCGGCTTCACGCGATAGAACCCCGGCTCGACGGGCGCGGGCGTCGCCGCCGCGGCCGGCCCGAGCGGCACGACCGGCGCGGGCGTGACGCTCGGCGCCGTGCTCTGCACGACCGGCGGCGCGCTCATCGCCGAACTTTCGACGATCGGCGCGGGCGTCCGCGGCGTCGACGAACATCCTGCCAGCCCTGCGGCAATTCCCGCTGCGAGCGTCATGCCCGCAATCGCCGTCCGAGAGTTCGATCCGAAACCCTCCTTGTGCATCACCACCAGCTTTCTCATGCTTTTCGTCTTGAACTTTTCTAACTTTTCGGCCGCGCTCGCACGCGGCGCCCTTCGTCACGCGCGTTTTTCCGCTGCCACGCCGTGACCGCCGTGCCCCGGACCCGCTCGCGCCGCAAGAATCCCAATTTCTGAAGCAATACAACTTCGCCAGCATAAAACATTACGGCTGCAAATTTGTCCGCGTGACCTAAACGACACATTTCGGCCGCGGATCGCGAACGCGACTCTTTGGCATTCTAAATTTTTGACGTAAGCCGCCGGGCCCTGCCGCCGCCTGCCCGCGCGGTGTCGCCGCGCGTTCCCCCTCGACAATCTTTGACAGTTTCAAGACCCTTGCGCCCATCGTTTCGGCTACATTCGCCGCGCCTGGACGCGGGGGCGTTCCCCGCAGCCTGCACCCCCCATATTTTCGGAGTCTCAGCGCATGCAACTCATGCAACATGGAATCATCCTCAGCCTGATCATCGGCGGCGTGGCCGGCTGGCTCGCCGGCCTCATCATGAACGGGAGCGGCTTCGGCATGCTGGTGGACATCATCGTCGGCATCGTGGGCGGTGTGATCGGCGGCTGGATCTTCGGCACGCTCGGCATCTCGTTCGGCGCCGGCATCTTCGGCACGCTCGTGACGGCCGTGATCGGCGCGGTCGTGCTGCTCTTCGTCATCCGCCTGTTCCGCCGCGGCTGAAGCGATTTCACCGCGCCCACGATGCCGTCAGGCCGTCACGACAGCCTCGTGGGCCCGAGCCGCTCCTCAAGCTTTCGAGTTGCGACGGCGGCTCACCTTCCATAGCGCGCCCAGCGCGATCGGGACGATCGCCGCGCCGATACCCACCAGCACGATCACGTTCAGATACTGCTTGATGAACGGAATGTTGCCGAAGAAGTAACCAAGCAGCACGAGCAACAGCACCCAGACGAGCGCGCCCAGAATATTGAAGAGCTGAAAGCGCGTGTGGCTCATCGCCGATACCCCGGCGACGAACGGCGCGAACGTGCGCACCACCGGCACGAAACGCGCGATCACGATGGTCTTGCCGCCGTGCCGCTCGTAGAAGTTGTGGGTTTTCTGCAGCGCCGCCCGGTCGAGAAAGCGCTCGAGCACCGGAATGCGGGTGTCGAAGACCTTCGGCCCGATGGCGCGGCCGACCCAGTAATTCACCGTGTTGCCGGATATCGCCGCGACGAGCAGAAGCGCGATCAGTGCGAACAGGTCCATCTCGTGCGTCGCGGCGAACGTCCCGCCGATGAAGAGCAGCGAATCGCCCGGCAGGAACGGGAATACGACGAGCCCGGTTTCGCAGAACACGATCAGGAACAACACCGCGTAGACCCAGGCGCCGTAATGCTGGATGAAGTCACCGAGCGACTTGTCGATGTGAAGGATGAGTCCCAGGAATTGCAGCAGCGTGTCCAAAAGCTTTCCTCGAAAAAATGGGGCCGGCGGCCGGCGAAAACCGGTCGCGGGCGACAAATGCAGGGGTCGCGCCATGATACCGAAGTGGCACGTCGCTTCGGTTAAAAAGCGCGCATCCGGACGCCATTTTCCGGCGCCCTGGCGGCTATGGACAGACGCCGGCCGGCGAACGAGCAGGCCGCGGCGAATCGTTATAATTTCGCCATGGCCGACCTCAACGAACCCTCCGCCGGCGCAATCGCCGCCGCTTTGACCGGCGATGGCGCGCGCCGTTCGCGCGCCATCGCCCCGCTGCCCGACCAACTCATCAGCCAGATCGCCGCGGGTGAAGTGGTGGAGCGGCCGGCGTCGGTCGTCAAGGAGCTGCTGGAAAACGCCCTCGACGCGGGCGCGCGCACGCTGCGCATCACGCTCGATGAAGGCGGCGTGAAACGCATCGTCGTCGCCGACGACGGCGACGGCATCCCGCCCGGCGAACTTCCCCTCGCCCTCATGCGCCATGCGACGAGCAAGATCCGCTCGCTCGCCGAGCTCGAAGCCGTCGCCACGCTCGGGTTTCGCGGCGAGGCGATCGCGTCGATCGCGTCCGTGGCCGAGCTCTTCATCACGAGCCGTACCGAAACCTGTCCGCACGCGACGCGCATCGACGCGCAGACCGGCGCGATTTCGCCCGCCGCCGGCACCGTCGGCACGACGATGGAAGTGCGCGAGCTGTACTTCAACACGCCCGCGCGCCGCAAGTTCCTGAAGAGCGAGCAGACCGAGCTCGGTCATTGCCTCGAAGTGATCCGCCGCACGGCGCTCGCGCGCCCGGACGTCGCGATTTCGGTGATCCACAACGGCCGCGCCGTCGAGCACTGGAACGCGAGCGATCCGCAGACGCGCGTCGCGAAGATTCTCGGCGAGGTGTTCGAGACCTCCCACCTGCCGCTCGACGAGCGCGCCGGCCCGCTCGCGGTCTACGGCTGCGCGGGCCTGCCGACGGCGAGCCGCGGCCGCGCCGACCAGCAATATTTCTTCGTGAACGGCCGCTTCGTGCGCGACAAGCTGCTCACGCACGCCGTGCGCGCCGCGTACGAGGACGTTCTGCACGGCAACCGCTATCCGGCATACGTGCTGTTTCTCGATCTGCCGCCCGAATCCGTCGATGTGAACGTGCATCCGTCGAAAATCGAAGTGCGCTTCCGCGATTCGCGCTCGATTCACCAGTACGTCTTTCATGCCGTGCAGCGCGCGCTCGCGCGGCACGCGGGCGCGTCGCCGGAGACGACATCGGGCGGGCACGCCGCGCAGTTGCAGCCGACCGGGCCGGCTTCGTTCAGCGCGAAGCCGTTCGTCGGAGCAGACACGCCTTCCACGAAAAGCGAAAACGGCACGACGTGGATGCGCCAGTCGCGCATGACGCAGGGCACGCTGCCGGTCGCGCAGCCGCTCGCGCTCTATGACGCGCTGTTCGGCCGCAAGGATCTCGCCGCGGGCACGCCGGACGCGGCGACGACCATCGGCACGCCGTACCCGACGCCCGAGCAGGCGCCCGCCACGCCCGTATGGGCAAGCGACAGCGCATCCTTCGCGTCCGGCCCGCTCGATCACGCCGACGATCAGCCGCTCGGCTTCGCCGTCGGCCAGATTCACGGCATCTACGTGCTGGCGCAGAACGCGCGCGGGCTCGTCATCGTCGACATGCACGCCGCGCACGAGCGGATTCTCTACGAGCAGTTCAAGCACGCGCTCGCCGATCGCGCGATCGGGGTGCAGCCGCTCCTGATTCCCGTGTCGATGACGGCCGATCCGGTGGAGATCGGCGTCGTCGAGGAAGAGCGTGAAACGCTCGATGCGCTCGGCTTCGACCTCGCGGTGCTCTCGCCGACGTCCATCGCGATCCGCGCCGTGCCCGCGCTGCTGAAGGACGCCGACCTGCAGTCGCTCGCGCGCGCCGTGCTTGCGGATCTGCACGCTTACGGCGGCTCGCGCGTGCTCACCGAGCGACAGCACGAGTTGCTGGGCACGCTCGCCTGCCACAACGCGGTACGGGCGAACCGGCGGCTCACGCTGGACGAGATGAACGCGCTCCTGCGCCAGATGGAAGCGACCGAGCGCGCCGATCAGTGCAATCACGGCCGGCCGACCTGGTATCAGCTGACGCTCGCCGATCTCGACCGCCTCTTCATGCGCGGACAATGAGCGATTCGGTTTTGTCCGTGCCTTGCCTGCTCGGGCCCACGGCGTCCGGAAAGACGGCCGCCGCGCTGGCGCTCGCGGCGCGGCATCCGGTCGAGATCGTGAGCGTGGATTCCGCGCTCGTGTACCGCGAAATGGACATCGGCACGGCCAAGCCGGACGCGGAGGAGCGCGCGGCGGCGCCGCATCATCTGATCGACATCATCGATCCCGCCGAAACATACTCCGCCGCGCAGTTTCGCGCGGATGCGCTCAGGCTCGTCGGCGAGATCGTCGCGCGCGGCAAGACGCCGTTGCTGGTCGGCGGCACGATGCTGTACTACAAGGCGCTGACGCAAGGCCTCAACGATCTCCCTACCGCCGACGCCGGCGTGCGCGCCGCCCTCGACGCCGACGCCGAACGCGAAGGCTGGCCCGCGCTGCATGCGCGGCTCGCGGCGGTCGATCCGGACACCGCCGCGCGCCTTGCGCCGAACGATTCGCAGCGCATCCAGCGGGCGCTGGAAGTCTTCATGCTGAGCGGACGGCCGATGTCCGCCCTGCTCGCCGCGCCGCGCACGCAAGCGGAGGATGCGCCGTATCGCTTCGTGCCGATCGCGCTGGAGCCGTCGGACCGGGCGGTGCTGCACAGGCGTATCGAGGCGCGCTTCGATGCGATGCTCGCGCACGGTTTCATCGACGAAGTGAAGCGGCTGCGCGCGCGCGGTGACCTCGACCTGTCGATGCCGTCGATGCGCTGTGTCGGCTATCGGCAGGCCTGGGAATTCCTCGACGGCGCGACGAGCCGCGACGAGATGCGCGACAAGGGCGTGTTCGCGACGCGGCAGCTGTGCAAGCGCCAGTTGACGTGGCTCAGGGCGATGCCGGAGCGCATCGTCGTGGATTGCTGCGCGGCGGATGCGACGGAGCGGGCGGTGGAGGCGGTGGAGCGCGTTTCGGGACTCCGATGAGCGTTGCGCTCCTCGTCCTTCCTCCTGCTCGAATCGCGCGGCCAACGCGCGCGTCTTCGGCTCCGTCCTGCACGGGGACGATGGCGATGAAAGCGACCTCGACATCCTCGTGGACGCGCTGCCAGGCGCGACACTGCTCGATCTGGGCGCGATTCAGGTCGAACTGGAGGATCTGCTCGGCGTATCGGTCGATGTGGTGACGCCGCAGGACTTGCCCCCGAAGTTTCGCCGTGAAGTGCTCGACGAGGCGCGTGCCGTATGAATGCGAAGCGGAAGTTGCGCCTCGGAGATTACGTGGAGCACATCCTGGACGCGTCGAAAACGGCGCGCGGGTAACTCGAAGGCACCGACAAAGCCGAGTTCATGCAAACGCGGATGATCCAGCAAGCCGTCATTCTGAATCTGATCGTGATCGGCGAGGCGGCGGTTCAAATCGAAACCGAGTTCCCGGATTTCGCACAAGCCAATGCCTCGGTGCCTTGGAAAAAACCGCGCGGCATGCGCAACCGACTGACCCACGGCTACTTCGACACGAATCTTGATATCGTCTGGGAGACCGTGAAGAACGCTTTGCCGGAACTCGAGCGCGTCCTGTCGCCGCATTCCGGATAACGCGGCGCGTACGAATCACCGCTCCAGAAACAAAAAACCCCCGCACTCCACGAGGGTTTTTGTCCGTGCGACCCGACGATCTCAAACCACCACCGTCTGCGCCTCTCCTGCCTTGCTTTCACGCACGACGCCGATCTGCCAGACCTGCTCACCGGCCGCGGACAGCAGCCCGGTCGCCGCCTGGGCATCTTCCGCCGCGACGATCACCGCCATCCCGATCCCGCAGTTGAACACGCGATGCATCTCCGCATCCGCTACGCCGCCGTGCTTCTGCAGCCACGCGAACAACGGCGGCAACGGCCACGCGCGATGATCCAGCTCCGCCGTCAGCCCTTCGCGCAGCACGCGCGGAATGTTCTCGACGAGCCCGCCGCCCGTGATGTGCGCCATGCCCTTCACCGTGACGCTCTGCATCGTCGAAAGCAGCGACTTCACGTAGATGCGCGTCGGCGCCATCAGCGCGTCGGCGAGCGAGCGGCCGTCGAAGTCCGCGTTCAGATCCGGATTCGCGCGCTCGATGATCTTGCGCACCAGCGAATAGCCGTTCGAATGAATGCCGCTCGAAGCAAGCCCCAGCACGACATCGCCCGGCTTGATCGTGCTGCCGTCGATGATCTTGCTCTTTTCCACCGCGCCCACCGCGAAGCCCGCGAGATCGTACTCGCCGTCCGGATACATGCCCGGCATTTCCGCCGTCTCGCCGCCGATCAGCGCGCACCCCGCCAGCTCGCAACCCTGCGCGATGCCTTTCACCACGTCGGCGGCCGTGTCGACGTCCAGCTTGCCGCACGCGAAATAATCGAGGAAAAAGAGCGGCTCGGCGCCCTGCACGAGAATGTCGTTCACGCTCATCGCGACGAGATCCTGGCCCACCGTGTCGTGGCGGTTCAGCTGGAACGCGAGGCGCAGCTTCGTGCCGACGCCGTCCGTGCCCGAAACGAGCACCGGCTCCTTGTACTTCTTCGGCACCTCGAAAAGCGCGCCGAATCCGCCGATGCCGCCCAGCACGCCGTCGCGCAACGTCTTCTTGGCAAATGGCTTGATGCGATCGACGAGCGCGTCGCCCGCGTCGATGTCCACGCCCGCATCGCGATAAGACAGACCCTCGGCCGAATCATGGGCGTTCTGGGCGGATTTCGGTTGATTCATGGGGGGAGTGCGAGAAGGTCGGTAAAATGCGATTTTACCCGATGATGACCCGACGACCGGATTTCCCGCGCGCGAGAAAGATCCCGGCGACGCTCTTTTCGAGATCCGGAGTGACCGAACGAGCGCGGCCGCGAAAAACGCGCATGGCTGGCGACAGCGGCTTCGCGCGCGATCGCGCGGCTCATCCGCCCGTTTTCGAGATACACCCGACTCAATACGCCCGACCCAAGGCCCGACGAAACCGATCTCCCGTGCAACGCCAACTGACGCTCGATCTCGGCACGCCGCCGCCCGCCACCTTCGACAATTTCTTCGCCGCCGGCAATCACGAACTGATCTCGCGGCTGCGCGAGCTCGAAGGCGCGCTCGCGGCAGGGCCGGTCGCGGACCGCACATTCTACGTCTGGGGCGAGCGGGGCAGCGGCCGCAGCCATCTGCTGCAGGCGCTCACGCACGAAGCGAACGGCCACGGGCGCTATCTGAGCCCGCAAAGCGCGCTCAACGCGTTCGGCTTCGATCCGCGCGTGACGCTCTACGCCGTCGACGATTGCGATCGCCTGTCGGCGGCGCAGCAGATCGCGCTCTTCAATCTCTTCAACGAAGTGCGCGCGCATCCGACGAGCGCCCTCGTCGCCACCGGCAACGACGCGCCGCTCGCGCTCACCGTGCGCGAAGACTTGCGCACGCGGCTCGGCTGGGGTCTCGTGTTCCATCTGCAGCCGCTTGCGGACGACGCCAAGGCGTCGGTGCTGAAGCACGCGGCGCGCGAGCGCGGCATCGTGCTGGCGGAAGACGTGCCCGGCTACCTGCTCACGCATTTCCGCCGCGACATGCCGAGCCTCATGGCCCTGCTCGACGAGCTCGACCGCTTCTCGCTGGAGCAAAAGCGCGCGGTGACGCGCCCGCTCCTGCGCGCGATGCTCCAGCAAAGCGGGCGGGCGACGCCGCTCGTTCCCGTGAGCGCCGAAGACGCGCCCGCAAAGCCGACCGACCTTCTGGGCGATCCGCTCGATCCCGATTCCGGCCCGGCCGCGCCGGACAACGATCCGACCCGCTTCAAGTAGAATGCGCACCCATGAACCTCGCCCTCTTTGATCTCGATCACACGCTCATTCCCACCGACAGCGACCATGAATGGGGCCGCTTCATGGTGAAGCTCGGCATCGTCGACGCGGAATCTTTCGCGCGTCAGAACGACTCCTTTTACGCCGATTACAAGGCGGGCGTGCTCGATATCAACGCTTATCTGCACGCGATGCTCGCACCCCTCGCGAAATACTCGCGCGAGCAACTCTCCGACTGGCACGCGCAGTTCATGCACGAAGTGATCAATCCGCGCATCGTGCCGGCCGCGGTCACGCTCGTGCGCGAGCATCAAGACAACGGCGATCTCTGTTGCCTCGTCACCGCGACCAACGCGTTCATCACCGCGCCGATCGCGGAAGCCTTCGGCATCGAAACGCTCATCGCATGCGAAGTGGAAACGGTCGACGATCATCCGCAAGGCGCGCTCACTGGCCGGCCGACCGGCACGCCGAGCTATCGCGAAGGCAAGATCGTGCGCGTGGAGCAATGGCTCGCGTCGCTCGGCAAGAAGCTCGGCGACTTCAAACACAGCTATTTCTACAGCGACTCGCACAACGATATCCCGCTCCTCGAGCGCGTCACCGACCCCGTCGCCACCAATCCGGACGACACCCTGCGGGCGCATGCGCAAGCCAAAGGCTGGCGCATCCTGAATCTCTTCGACACACGTGATTAAAAAACTCATCCGCAAGCTGTTCGGGCAAGAAAGCGCCTCTGCCGACGCCGGCAACGAAAGCGCGGCCAACGACAATCCGACTGCTTCGTCCGCCGTGAAACCCGCCCGCAAGAGCCCGCGCAAGAAAGCCGCGCCAGCGAAACGCGATCCGAACGTGCCGATCATCCTGTCCTCGGACATTCACGGCATCGATCCGTCGCTGATCTCGAAGAACGCCATCCGCGTGACCGATGGCCTGCAGCAGGCGGGACATCGCGCGTTCATCGTCGGCGGCGCGGTGCGCGATCTGCTGCTCGGCGTGGCGCCCAAGGACTTCGACGTCGCCACCGACGCAACGCCCGACCAGGTGCAGAAACTCTTCCGCCGCGCGCGCATCATCGGCCGGCGCTTTCAGATCGTGCACGTGCAGTTCGGACAGGAGATCATCGAGACCTCGACGTTCCGCGCGCTGATGGACGCGCCGCCGGCGGAACCCGTTGCCGAGCCGCCGCGCCGCCTGAAGCGCGGCGAGCTCGACAACCGCACGCACGCCGTCGATGCGAGCGGCCGCGTGCTGCGCGACAACGTCTGGGGCGAGCAGCACGAAGACGCCACGCGCCGCGACTTCACCATCAACGCGATGTACTACGATCCGGCCACGCAAACGGTGCTGGATTATCACGACGGCATGGCCGACATCCGCGCGCGCGTGCTCCGCATGATCGGCGATCCGGCCACGCGCTATCGCGAAGACCCGGTGCGCATGCTGCGCGTGGTGCGCTTCGCGGCGAAGCTCGGCTTCGAGATCGACGAGGCGACGCGCGCGCCGATCAAGGAACTCGCCGACCTGATGAACAACGTGCCGGCGGCGCGTCTCTTCGACGAGATGCTGAAGCTGCTGCTGTCCGGTCATGCGCTCGCGTGCCTCACGCGGCTGCGTCAGGAAGGTCTGCATCATGGCGTGCTGCCCCTGCTCGATGTCGTGCTCGAACAGCCGCACGGCGAGAAGTTCGTCACGCTCGCGCTCACCAGCACCGACGAACGCGTGCGTGCGGGCAAGCCGGTCTCGCCGGGCTTTCTCTTCGCCACGTTGCTGTGGCACGACGTGCAGACGCGCTGGCAGCAATACACCGCGAACGGTGAATATCCGGTGCCGGCGCTGCATCGCGCGATGGACGACGTCCTCGACATGCAGACCGAGAAGCTCGCGATCCACAAGCGCTACTCGTCGGACATGCGCGAGATCTGGGGTCTTCAGCATCGGCTGGAAAAGCGCGGCCGCAGCGCGCTGAAGCTGCTGGAACACCAAAGATTCAGAGCGGGGTATGATTTCCTGCTACTGCGTAGCGAATCGGGAGAACTCGATGCCGAAGTCGGTCAATGGTGGACCGACTTCGTAAACGGCGACGGCGCCGCGCGCGAAGCCTTGCTCACGCAAGGCGGAAAAGAGGGCAGCGCCCCGAAGAAGCGGCGTCGCCGCAGCAACACCAGGCGTCGTTCGAGCGATGCGGCAGCGCCCGGCGCGCAAGCGGAGCGAAGCGGCGATGGCGACGCGGTATCGAGCGCCGCACCCAGGCGTGAAGACGCGGACAACGAATAAAGCCGGTTTTGGTTACAGTAGCGGAGAGCGACGTGCTTTAATGCTCCTCCGCTTTTCGCTGCAACCTACGCGTAGGACTTCTGCCATGACGATTGCTTATCTGGGCCTGGGAGCGAATCTCGGCGATGCGCGCCAGACCCTGAAAGACGCAGTCGTGTGTCTCGCCCAGCAACACACGATCACCGTGCTCGCGAAATCGAGCGTCTATCGCACCGCACCGATCGATGCGTCGGGCGACGACTACTTCAACTGCGTCGTCAAGCTCGAGACGAGCCTGCCCGCGCGATCGCTCCTGCGCTTGTGTCACGGCATCGAGCAGCAGTTCGGGCGCGAGCGGCCGTATCGCAATGCGCCGCGCACGCTCGATCTCGACATCTTGCTCTACGGCGCATCGAGCATCGACGAAGCGGATCTCGTCGTGCCGCATCCGCGCATGACCGAGCGCGCCTTCGTGCTCGTGCCGCTCATCGAGCTCGACCCCGATCTCATTCTTCCCCAGCGCGGCCGCGCGGATTCATTCATTGCGGGCGTCGCCGATCAGCGCATCGAGAAGGTCGCCAACTGCCAGTGCATGGCAGGCTCGCAGACGCGCGGCGCGACCACGACGCCAGCCGCCACCAACAAGACAGATTGCCGATGAGCGTTCCGCCACTCACCGTCACCGCGCCGCAACTGCGGCCGCCGCACCGCTACATCGCGATCGAGGGCCCGATCGGCGTGGGCAAGACCACGCTCGCGACGCTGCTCGCCGAACGCTGGTCGATGCGCACGCTCTTCGAGCGCCCGCAGGACAATCCGTTTCTCGAGCGCTTCTATCGCGACACGACGCGCCATGCGCTCGCGACGCAATTGAGCTTCGCGCTGCAGCGCGCGTCGCAGGCCCGCGAAGCCGCCGATATCGTGGCGAGCGGCACGCCGCTGATGACCGACTTCCTCACGCAGAAGAGCGAGCTGTTCGCGCGCCTCACGCTGCCCGACGACGAGTTCCAGCTGTACGAGGACGTCGCGAGCCGCCTTCATGCGAACGGGCCCGCGCCCGATCTCGTCATCTACTTGCAGGCGAGCCCGGAAGTGCTGTTCTCGCGCATCCAGAAACGCGCGCTGCCGATGGAGCTGCAAATCTCGGACTCGTATCTGCGCGCGCTGTGCGACGCCTATAACGACTTCTTCTATCACTACGACGCGACGCCGCTGCTCACCGTGAACGCGGAGCATCTGAATCCGCTCGCATCGGATGAGGATCTCGCCTTGCTCGTCGAACGCATCGAGACGATGCGCGGACGCAAGGAATTCTTTGTCAAAGGCGTGTCGGCCTGAGCCTGTCATCGGGCGCACGCACTCTCCAGTGAAACGATCATGACGTATCTGCAGGAAACGAATCGCTCGACGATCACCGTCCCCAAGCTCCAGGCCATGCGCCAGGCGGGCGAACGCATCGCGATGCTGACATGCTATGACGCGAGCTTCGCTGCGCTGCTCGATCGCGCGGGCGTCGACGTCTTGCTGATCGGCGATTCGCTCGGCAACGTGCTGCAAGGGCATGGCACGACGCTGCCCGTCACGCTGAACGACATCGCGTATCACACGGCCTCGGTCGCGCGCGGCAACAGGAGCGCGCTCATCGTCGCGGACATGCCGTTCGGCACCATCGGTTCGAAAGAGGATGCCTACGCGAACGCGGTGCAGCTGATGCGCGCAGGCGCACAGATGGTGAAGATCGAAGGCGGCGAATGGCTCGCGGAGACCGTGCGCTTTCTCGTCGAGCGTTCGATCCCGGTGTGCGGGCACGTGGGGCTCACGCCGCAGTCGGTGCACGCGTTCGGCGGCTTCAAGGTGCAGGGCAAGTCGGAAGCGGCGGCGGTACAAATGAAGCGCGACGCCGTCGCGCTGCAGGAGGCGGGCGCGCAACTGCTCGTGATCGAGGCGGTGCCGACGCTGCTCGCGCGTGAAGTCACGCAGACGCTTGCAATTCCGACGATCGGCATCGGCGCGGGCATCGACTGCTCAGGACAGGTGCTCGTGCTGCACGACATGCTCGGCATCTTCCACGGCAAGCGGCCGCGCTTCGTCAAGGATTTCATGCAAGGGCAGCCGAACATCTGCGCGGGCGTCGAAGCATACGTGCGCGCGGTGAAGGACGGCAGTTTCCCCGGTCCCGAGCACACGTTCTGACGGCGCGCCGGACGCGCCGAAGCGTCCCGAAACGCCTGCTTATGATTGCGCTGTCTCGTACATACTGGCGAGCTTCTTGCGTGTATCCTTGCCTACAGTCACAAGAAAAAGAGCGGGAGAATCATGTGGCACGTCCTTCCCGATGAATACGTCCGGGCCCAACTGGCGGTCGGCTCGCTCGTCGCATTGGGCGTGGCCCGCGTCGTGGCCGCGGGGGTCGGCGCGCAGCACGGCTGGCGCATCTCGGTCGTGACGCGCTGGTTCATCGGCGCCGCGGCGCTGTTCTGCCTGCCGCAGTTGCTCGACGTGATTTGCTTCGCGGATTCGCATGCCGCGCTGGTCGAGCTTCAAGGGAAAGTCATCGGTTGCGCGGTCGCGCTCTTCTGCGCGCCGATCGTCAGTCACAAGCTCGGGTACGAATGACGGGCGCGGTCTGCTCCGCGTCATTCCATGCGCGGCGTGCTTCGCGCCAGCCGGGTTTTGCTTAGGGATCCGGAGCGACGAGCCATTCAAGAATTCGAAACGCTGGCGGTGACCCCCGCAGGCCTTTCGAACACCATCTCGAAAGCACATCATCCCGCTGAGGCGAGTCCCGGCACGCTGTGCGACAGCACGGCGGCCGCCACGAACACGCCCGCCATCATCACGGCCTCGATGCGCATGACGTTGATGACCGTGTGCGCATCCATCGTCGATGCACTGCGTTGCAATCGCGGCAGCGCCGACCAGCGGTTCAGCGCACCGAACACAAGCGCCGCCGCGATCAGCACGACCTTGACGAGCAGCGCGTGTCCCCATGCGCTCGCCGTCAGAACCGCGGGCGATCCGCCGATGCCGCGCCACGCGTTGAACGCACCCGTCGCGATCACCAGCGCCACCGCGATCGCCGCCGCATGCGACATGCGCGCGACCGTGCGGATCAGGAACGCTCGCGCCACCGACGTATCCAGCGCGGGCAACACGAACGCGCCCGCGATGACGATGCCGCCCCACGCGGCCGTCGCGAGCAGATGCAGCGCCTGCACGGCTTCGGCGACGGAGAACGCGCCGTCATCGGCGGCGTGACCGACCGCCGACTTGCCCGCCGCGACGATCAGCACCGCAAGTATCGCGAAACCGGTCCGCGCAGCCGATAGCGGTCCGCCGGGCGCGGCCGCCAGCAGCAAGAGCACGCTTCCCGCGAGGCCGACAGACCAGCCGATGCCCGCATGCGTGCCCGTCGCGACCAGCCATAGCGACGCACCGGCCCGCGCGATCGGCGCGCCGCTCATCGCCGCGGACTGCAGCCACAGCGAAACGAAATCGCAGAGCACCAGCACGATCGCGGCGGCCATCCCGGCACGCCATGCGCGCCGCCAGCCGGAGCGCGCGGGCGAAACCGGCGCGAACGCCTGTGCGCCGCACAGCCAGCCGTTGAGGATCAGCGCGCCGAGCACGCATGCGAAGGCGATGTCGGCAAGCGCGGCGAAGCCGACTTGCGCGAGCCAGAGGGAATCGTCACTCATCGTGGAGGATCGGCCGCGAGATGAACGCGCCTCGTAGAAGAGAGGGTCGTCGAGGAAAACCTGCGGAGTCTAAACGAACTCGCACGCGAACGCGCACGGTGCAGCACAGCATCGATTACGAGCGAAACGCCTTGAAATTTCGCCGCGCGCTTCCGAAACTGCATGAAGCACGTCGGGCAGGCGTTTCGAATCGAGTCGAGTCCTGATCGAAAGGAAATGACGTTCCGCGAGCGGTCAATGGCCGCGCGGCATATTGTCGCGAATGCGCTGCAACAGGACCTAGCGCCGGATTGTGTCAAATAGTCATCATCATGCATCGATGATAGAATGCCGCGTCGCATCAGAGGCTCGTCGAGCCGCTGTGGCCGTGGTCCGCCACCCACCGCCCCTTGCGTGGCCGTGGTTCGCCACCTTCGCACCGAGCCGCACGAAGCTCGGCAGGTCCCCGAATTTCATGGAGTGTCGCGTGTTTTCAAGACGCATTTTTCGTCCGCTGCTCGCTTTGGCTTTCGCCTCGGCTCTGGTAGGCGGCGCCGGCGTTTTCAGCTCCGCCGCGCAGGCGCAAAACCAGCCGATCGCCCCTGACACGATGGCTGCGCGCGTGCAAGGTTGCACGGCGTGCCACGGCGTTCACGGCGAAGGCACGGACAACGATTACTTCCCGCGTCTTGCCGGCAAGCCCGCCGACTATCTGTACAACCAGCTCCAGAATTTCCGCGAAGGCCGGCGCAAGTATCCGCCGATGAACTACCTCGTCACGTATCTCTCGGACGACTATCTTCATCAGATCGCGACGTACTTCTCGAACCAGCGTCCTCCGTATCCGCCGCCGGCCAAGGCCAACGTCTCGGCCACGACGCTCGCACGCGGCCAGCAGATCGTGCTGAACGGCGACTCCTCGAAGAACATTCCTGCTTGCGCGGCCTGCCACGGCAAGGGCCTGACCGGCATGCAGCCGGCCATCCCGGGTCTCGTCGGCCTGCACTCGGACTACATCAGCGCGCAAGTCGGCGCATGGAAGTCGGGCACGCGCCACGCCAAGGCCCCCGACTGCATGCAGCAGATCGCCTCGCGCCTGACGGACGACGACGTGACCGCCGTCGCCGCATGGCTCTCTACGCAAACTGCACCCGCCAACCCGGTGCCCGCGCCCGCTGGCTCGTTGAAGATGCCGCTCAAGTGCGGCAGCGAACCGCAATAAGGCGTCTGGAGCGACAACAAAATGAAACGCAAGTCCCTGTTCGCACTTTCCTCGGCTGTCGTGGTGGCAGCCGTCGCAGCCGGCGCCGTCCTCTGGTCGGGCGGCGACAATCTGCATTCGGGCGGCGCCATCGCGGCGACGCCGGCTGATAAAGCCGCGCTCGTCAAGCAAGGTGAATACCTCGCGCGCGCCGGCGACTGTATCGCGTGCCACACGGTGCGCGGCGGCAAGGAGTTCGCGGGCGGCCTGCCGATGGCCACGCCCTTCGGCACCATGTTCACGCCGAACATCACGCCGGACGATCAATACGGCATCGGCAAGTGGACCTCCGACGACTTCTATCGCGCGATGCATACGGGCCGCTCGAAGGACGGCAGCCTGCTCTACCCCGGCTTCCCGTTCACGAGCTACACGAAGGTCACGCGCGCCGACTCCGACGCGATCTACGCGTATCTGCGCTCGGTCCCGCCGGTTTCGGAACCGAGCCGTCCGCATGAACTGCGCTTCCCGTTCAACAACCGCAATCTGCTGATCGGCTGGCGCACGCTGTTCTTCAGCGAAGGCGAATACAAGCCGGATCCCACCAAATCGGTGGAATGGAACCGCGGCGCGTATCTGGTCGAAGGCCTGGGCCACTGCGGCATGTGCCACACCTCGATCAACGCGATGGGCGGCCCGGTCAGCTCGGCGGCCTTCGCGGGCGGCCTGATCCCGCTGCAGAACTGGTACGCGCCGTCGCTCACGTCGAACAAGGAAGCGGGCCTCGGCGACTGGGACCTGAAGGACATCAACGACCTGCTGAAGACCGGCGTGTCGCAGCGCGGCGCGGTGTTCGGCCCGATGGCCGAAGTGGTCCACAACAGCCTGCAGTACATGACCGACGCGGACGTCAACGCGATCTCGACCTATCTCAAGTCGATCCCGCAGAAGAAGGAAGCGCCGGAAGTCATGCAGCTTGAAACCTCCGAGAAGTTCGGCGGCGAGCTGCTCACGCTGGGCAAGAAGGTGTACACCGAGAACTGCGCGAAGTGCCACGCGGAGAACGGTCTCGGCAAGCCGCCTGCCTACCCGCCGCTCGCGAACAACCAGTCGATCCAGATGCAGTCGGCCGTCAACCCGATCCGCATGACGCTCAACGGCGGCTATCCGCCGAGCACGGAAGGCAACCCGATGCCGCACGGCATGCCGCCGTTCGCGCAGTCGCTGTCGGATACGGAAGTCGCTGCCGTCGTGACGTATATCCGTATGTCGTGGGGCAACCATGGCACGCCGGTGTCGCCGCAGCAGGTGAGCAATCTGCGTTCGGCGCCGCTCGACTGAGGTCCGCAGCGGCCATCCGCAAAGACAGCGTACAATACGCACTGGGGCGCAGCCTTCGTAGTTGGGGCCGCGCCTCTTGCTTTTTGGTGAATGCGTTTTTGTGGATTCGACATGCACGCGGGTGAGCGTTTCAACAGCATCAGCCATCTGATCGGCGCTTTGCTGTCGGTGGCGGGACTGGCGACGCTCGTCACGATGGGCGCGCTGGATGGCGACGCCTACAAGGTCGTCAGCTTCGCGCTGTACGGTGCGATGCTCTGCGTGCTGTACATCATCTCCACGCTGTACCACTGGGCGCGCACGCCGCGCGTCAAGGCGATACTGCAGAAGTGCGATCATTCGGCCATCTACTTGCTGATCGCAGGCAGCTACACGCCGTATACACTGGTGACTTTGCGTGGACCATGGGGCTGGTCGCTTTTCGGCGTGAGCTGGGGGCTTGCCGCACTCGGCATCACGCAGGAACTCACGCTCGGGCGCCGAACCCGCAGCGTTTCGATGGTGCTCTACGTGTTGATGGGCTGGCTCGCGCTCGTAGCCGTTCATCCGCTCGTGAAGGCGCTGCCGGCCGCGGCAACCGCGTGGCTGGTGGCGGGCGGCGTCGTGTACACCGCCGGTATCTGGTTTTTCATCAACGACGAGCGCATCCGGCACGGACACGGAATCTGGCATCTGTTCGTGCTGGCAGGCAGCTTGTGCCAGTTCGTGAGCGTCGCGCGCTATGTCGCGTGAGCCGCGGACGGGACGAGCGCCACGGCATCGCAGCGTCATCGATGCAACTTAGCGCCTCATGACGTGTCTTGATAGCACGTCGAACCTTGCGGCAACGCCCGGCGCTCACTGACCGCCGATTGGCCCGCCGCCCGATTTTTTCCGAGCGTCGCGCATACGCTCTGCCGGCCGAACGATGATTCGCCGCAGTCACGATTCGCATGCGCGCCGTTCGACATAACGAATTACATCCATTTATGTCTTTTGATTCACTCGGTCTGTCCGAACCCCTGCTTCGAGCCGTCAACGAACTCGGCTATTCCAGTCCCACTCCGATCCAGCTGCAGGCGATCCCCGCCGTTCTGAAAGGCGGCGACCTGCTCGCGGGCGCGCAAACCGGCACGGGCAAGACCGCCGGCTTCACGCTGCCGATCCTGCAACGCCTGTCGCAACTCGCGCCCGTCACGGGCGGCGCGAAGCGCCCGGTGCGCGCGCTGATTCTCACGCCGACGCGCGAACTCGCTGCACAGGTCGAGGAAAGCGTGCGCGCATACGGCAAGTATCTGAAGCTCAGATCGACCGTGATGTTCGGCGGCGTCGGCATCAATCCGCAGATCGAGGCGCTGCGCCGCGGCGTCGATATCGTCGTGGCGACGCCGGGGCGTCTGCTCGATCACATGCAGCAGAAGACGATCGACGTGTCGAAGCTCGAAATCCTCGTGCTCGACGAAGCCGATCGCATGCTCGACATGGGTTTCATCCACGACATCAAGCGCGTGCTGGCGCGTCTGCCGCAGAAGCGCCAGAACCTGCTCTTCTCGGCTACCTTCTCCGACGAGATCAAGGCGCTCGCCGACGGCCTGCTCGATTCGCCCGCGCTCATCGAAGTCGCGCGCCGCAATACGACGGCCGAGAGTGTCGAGCAGAAGATCCATCCGGTCGATCGCGATCGCAAGCGCGAGCTGCTCACGCATCTCATCCGCACCAACAACTGGTTCCAGGTGCTCGTGTTCACGCGCACGAAGCACGGCGCGAACCGGCTCGCCGAGCAGCTCGGCAAGGACGGCATCAGCGCCCTCGCGATTCACGGCAACAAGAGCCAGTCGGCGCGCACGCGCGCACTCGCCGAATTCAAGGATCAGACGCTGCAGGTGCTGGTCGCGACCGATATCGCGGCGCGCGGCATCGACATCGATCAACTGCCGCACGTCGTCAACTTCGATCTGCCGAACGTGCCGGAAGACTACGTGCATCGCATTGGCCGCACGGGGCGCGCGGGCGCGGAAGGCGAAGCGGTGTCGCTGGTCTGCGTGGACGAGCATCAACTGCTGCGGGACATCGAGCGCCTCATCAAGCGCCCGATTCCGAGCGAAGTGATTCCCGGCTTCGAACCCGATCCGAACGCGAAGCCCGAGCCGATCCAGCGCCGCAGCCAGGGGCGCGGCCAGAGTCAGGGGCGTCAGGCGCCGCGCAACGGCGAGGCGCGTCCGAATGGCGAGGCACGGCGCAATGGCGAGCCGCGCCGTGACGGCGCCCGTCCGAACGGCGAGACGCGTGCAGCGCGGCCGTCGAATGGAAACAACGGCGGTCAGCCTGCGCGCGACGGGCGCACTCACAGCAAGCCGGCGGCAAAGCCCGGCACGAGCGCCGGCGCCCCGCCGCGACGCGCGGAGCCGCCACAGGCAGGCCACGTCGCGAATGCACGCAAGCCGGCGACCAATCCCGGCGCGCTGCTCGGCGGCCGGCGCGACGCATTGCGCTCCGGCAACCGCGGGCGCTGAACAGGAATCGGCGCAGCGCGCCGATGTTTCAGGCGGCAGCGCTCGCCGCCCGCTTCAGCCATTCGAGTTGCTCGCGCCAGCGCGCGAGCACCGCATCGGCTTCAGTCAGTTCAAACGCGATTCCATTCGTGAGCCGCGCATACCCCACCCGCTGCATCTCGCCGCTCTCGATCGTGCCGACGAAGCATGCGAGCGGCACATCGTCGAGCGGCACGCGCCGCGCATCCAGCTGCACCTGATAGAACGCCTCGTCGAATACGAAGGCGAGCGTGGCGCGCCCGCTCGCGGCGACGGCCTGCGCGGTCCGCGACGATGGCCAGAGCGCGAATGCGAGCGTGCGCGCATCGGGGGCGAGCAACTCGCCCGCGCTCAGCAGCGCGGTCCGCACGCGATGGGCCGTATCGGCGGCGCACAGCGATGCGGTGAACCTGCCGTCGGCGCCCGCGAGCGTGCCATCGAAGAGCGCGCGCAACGCGGGCGGCCATTCGTCGAAAACGGAATGCGAGGACAGCGATGCCTGCGGCGCGGTGTGATCGGTCATATCAAGACGCCGGCTTCGGGCCGGCATCGCTGGACAAGGGCTAGCGGAAGAACAGTTGCGTCATCTTGGAGAGCGGATAGTGCACGCCGGGCTGAATGCGCGCGGGCAGATCGAGCGGCTTGAGCAGCATCTTGATGGCCTGATCCGCCGACAGGTTGCGCCTCACGAGCGCATTCACACGCGCGGAAAGCTCGCGGTTGTATTCCGAATCCTGCGCGTGCTCGGGATATCGAATCGCGAAAACGTGCCGCAGCGCGATCTCCGAATCCTCGCTCTTCAATTCCACGACACGCCGGATGAGCGCACCGAGCACCGCGATGCGCCCGTTGCCTTCGATCTTGTTCCACTTCTTGAAGAAGCGGAAAAAGTGCTTGTAGTGCCGCACTTCGTCCAGGCGAATGTTATCGGTGATCTCTTTCAGCACCGGTTCGTCCGAACATTCGTTGATGGCGCGATAAAGCGTGGCCGTGCCCGTCTCGACGACACAGCGCGCCACCATCTCGAGCGCGCGCTTCTTCTCGAACGCCTCATAGGAACAAGTGAGCGAGTATTCGGCGAAGAAATTCCTGAAGGCCGTGTCCCAGTCGAACTCCGGCCAGACGTAATTGATGTAGGTCTTGAGCGCCCTGCCATGCTGCATCTCTTCGGGCTCCCACTCGTTGTTGAGCCACGCAGAGATCTCGGGGTCGTCGTGGAAATACTTGCTGAGATTGCTCGTGTAGAGATCGGTGCCGCTCTCGATGAACGAACAGGCGCACAGCAACAAGAGAAGATACTCGTTGGATTCCGCCTTTTGACGGTCGATCCTGGTGAGATCGATGTCTTCGATGCGCCACGGCATGACGTGGGTACTGTCGGTGTACATGTATCGCGCTCCCTGGCTGGACTGAACGCGCCATCGGCGAACAAGAAAAGGCCGAGGTTCAGGCGACGCCGCAAACGGTTCGGTCACAGCGTCTTCAACTTCACGTGTTAGCAGCTTGTTTTCCCATCTTAGCTGCCCTGCAACGACTTTGCAGACACGGGGACAGACTCGCGCGAGGAGGCGTCGGTTCCGTCCGTGTGAAATTTCCACGACTCGATGCGGGGCGCCATCGAGCTACCTGAGCATGAAACGTGCCGGTCGCATTCCCTACGAATCAAGGAGCGCCCGAAATGCACGAAGGCGGCCGAAGCCGCCTCGATTGATTCGGATGACGCATGCCGTCGAACGGATGTTACGCCGCGCGCCGCCCGAAATGCATGCGCCACGCGACGATCGCAAGCGACACGCCGGACAGCACCGCGGCGAGCAGCACGTAGTAGCTCGGCGCGAGTTTGTCGCCGGTGAGATGGATGAACGCCTCGACGATCGTCGGCGCGAATCCGCCGAACAACGTGACGCCGAGCGCGTAGCCTATCGAGAGGCCCGTCGAGCGCACGCGCGTCGGGAAGATCTCCGACATGAGCGCGGGCATCGGGCCGGAGTACGCCGCTTTCAGGATGCCCGCGGCCGCTTGCAGGATGACGAGCGACGTGATCGTCGGATGCGCCTGCAGCCACGCAAACATCGGATAAATCGTGACGCCCATGAAAATCGACGTGGCGAGCATGATGCGGATGCGTCCCAGCCGGTCGGAGAGCGCGCCCATCAACGGCGAGAAGATGAACTGAAGTCCGCCGTTGAGCACGACGACGGCGAAAGAAGCGGTGGCCGGAAGGTGCAGTTGCTTGACCGCGTACATCGGCATGTAGAGTTGCAAGACGTACACGCCGACGGTCGATTGCGCGACGATGCCCACGGCGAGCAACAGATTCAGCCATTGATTCGAGAACGAGACGCCGGGCGTGCTCGTGTTCTTTGCGGAACGCGTTGCCAGAAACTCGGGCGTTTCGTCGAGATGCGAGCGAATGTAGTAGCCGACCGGACCGACGAGCAGACCGAAGACGAACGGAATGCGCCAGCCCCAGCTTTCGAGTTCCGGCTGCGGCAGCCATGCGGTCAGGAGCGAGCCGAACGACGCTGCCATGATCGCGGCAAGCCCCTGGCTCGCGAACTGCCAGCTCGCGTAATAGCCGCGCCGGGCTTCGCTGTGCTCGACCATGAAGGCGGTCGCGCTGCCGAATTCGCCGCCGACGGCAAAGCCTTGCACGAGGCGCGCAAGCAGGATCAGCAGTGGTGCAGCGACGCCGATATGCTGATACGACGGCATCACGGCCATCGTGAGCGTGCCGACCATCATCAGCAAAATGGCGAGCGTGAGCGCGGCCTTGCGGCCTTTGCGATCGCCGTAGATGCCAAGCACGATCGCGCCGAGCGGACGCATCAGGAACGAGATGCCGAAGGTGCCGATGGCCAGCATCGTCGAAAGCCACTCGTCGTGCGACGGAAAGAATGCCTTGGCGATGACCGTCGCGAAGTAGCCATACACGAGAAAGTCGAACCACTCGAGCGCATTGCCCACCGACGACGAGAACACGATGCGGCGGACCATCGCTTTCGACATCGCTTCCCTGGGTGCGGACGTTCCGGCATTCGTCGCCGCCGCGCCTTGAGCGTTCGGCGCTCGATACGCCCTTTCGTTCATGATTCTCCTTCCCCTGCTTCGGCCGTTGTGTCGTGGTTTTGAGCTCGCGGCGCTACGCCGTGAGCGGGCGTGCGTGTCCATTTCGCGTGCCTGATGGCAGCGAATGCACGCGATCATTTCAATGAAGGAAGACCGCCCCGAAGCGCGGCCCCCGATGTTTGAGTCAGAAGCCTGCAGCCAGCCCGTCGCGCCGGCTGTCGCTTGCCGCGACGTAACCGCGCTCGGGATCGTTGCGATCGAGCTTCCAGATGTATTGGCCCGAGCCGAAGTCCATGTACGGATCGTCGACGGACTTGATCGTATGGCCGAGCCCTTCGAGCGCGCGCGCGGTTTGTGCGTCGAGCGTGGCTTCGATGTCGATCGTGAAGTCGCGATTGACCTTCCAGCGCGGCGCGTCGCACGCGGCCTGCGGCTGCTGACCGTAGTCGAGCATGCGCACGATGGATTGCAAGTGGCCTTGCGGCTGCATGTCGCCGCCCATCACGCCGAAGCTCATGACGGCTTCGCGGCGGCCATCGACCTGCTGGGTGAGGAACGCGGGAATGATCGTATGGAACGGGCGCTTGCCGCCCTCGACCACGTTCGCGGACTTCGGATCCATCGAGAAGCCGCAGCCGCGGTTCTGCAGCGAGATGCCGGTATCCGGCACGACCACGCCCGAGCCGAATCCCATGTAGTTCGACTGGATGAAGCTCACCATCATGCCGCGCTCGTCTGCCACGGACATGTAGATGGTGCCGCCCGCCTTCGGCATGCCGAAGTCAAACTGCGTGGCCTTCGTCGGGTCGATGAGCTTGGCGCGCTCCGTCAGATAGGCGTCGTCGAGCATCTGCTCGGGCGTCACTTCCATCGAACGGGGATCGGCGACGTAGCGGTAAACGTCGGCGAAGGCGAGCTTCATCGCCTCGATCTGCAGATGCTGCGACTCGATGCGATCGACGGTGAGCGCGCTGACGTCGAATTTGTCGAGAATGCCGAGCGCGATCAGCGCCGCGATGCCCTGCCCGTTCGGCGGGATCTCGTGCACCGTGTAGCCGCGATAGTCCTTGCTGATCGGCTCGACCCAATCCGCGCGGTAGTTGCGCAGATCGTCCATCGTCAGCGCGGCACCGCCCTCACGCGCGAACGCGGCGATGCGCTCGGCGAGCTCGCCCTCGTAGAACGCGCGCGGGCCGTCCTGCGCGAGCTTGCGCAGCGTCCTCGCGTGGCCGGGGAAGCGCACGAGCTCGCTCACCTCGGGCGCGCGGCCGTGCGGCATGAAGACGTCCGCGAAGCCGGGCTGATCCTTGAGCTCGGGCACCGCCGCCGCCCACTTGTACGCGACGATGCTCGCCACCGCATGACCGCGCTCGGCGATCTCGATGGCCGGCTCCATCAGGTCCGCGAACGGCAGGGAACCGAACTTCGCGTGCAGCGCTTCCCATCCGGCAATGACGCCCGGCACCGTCACCGCATCCCAGCCGCGCTTCGGCTGGCGCGCGAGGCCGCTTTCCTCGCCGTACTTGCGGCGGAAATAGTCGACGTTCCATGCGGCCGGCGACACACCGGACGCATTCAATCCGTGCAGCTTCCTGCCGTCCCACACGAGCGCGAAAGCATCGCCGCCCAAGCCACACGAAACCGGCTCGACCACGGTGATGGCTGCCGCCGCGGCGATGGCGGCGTCCACGGCGTTGCCACCCTTCCAGAGCATGCGCAGCCCGGCCTGCGCGGCAAGCGGATGCGACGTCGAAACGATGTTGCGGGCGAACACCGGCAGGCGCGGCGTGGGATACGGGTTTTGCCAGTTGAAGCGAGTCATTGAATGAAGTCCGAAATACCAGCGGGCGGGACCATCCGGGCGATGCTGCGGGACGGCCGGGCAAAAGGGGAATATTGCATTGCCTGCTTAATCTGAAACAAATTCATTTATCGTATGAATTAATGAACAATGCGCATGATTCTGACGAGAGAGCCGGCATTCGGTGCGAACCGTCAGATAGATCGCCAGTGTTCGTGTGCGCTGCCGCACGAACTTCAAGTGGATTCTCCGAATTCTCATAAACGGAGGACCGCCTCCGCTGGCGAAAAAAGTCAAAGCGAAAATTTTCGCGATGAATTTGGCACTCGTCAGACGCTTGCCTACAATCCCAATTCCCGGCACGCGCAGTACAAAATCAACGCGTCTGCCCGGCGGTTTTTCAGTTTCCCCGTACAAACGTTTCGAAGCAAAAGACCCGGCTTACAAAGCCGGCTGCTTATGCCGTTCGGTCGTCATGGAGAACACAATGCTGAGTCCGCACGAATTTGCCACGCTGCTACTGGTTCAGGAAGCGCCCAATCAGGTCGACATGGAGCGCGAAGAACTCGACGCCCTGCTCGAACGCCAGCTCGTTCAACTCGAGAATCTCGCCTCCGGGCGTCAGCAATGGCGTCTCACCGCTACCGGCGATTCCACTGTCAAGGCTTTCAAGCGTTACTCGTAGCACGCGCAGCAGGACTCGGGGCGCGGCCGACGGCCGCGTCCGTTTCATCCTTTCATTCAGGCTCCGTCGAGGCGTCTCATCCGGCGCGCAGCGTCGGGTCGACCGCGGCACGCCAGCTCAAAGCCCGAGCTCGCTGATCCAGAAAGAAGTTCGCCCACTCGCTTTGCGAGTCGGGGCCGGGATTCGCCTGATAGGCGCGATGCCGCTCGGCAATCGCCGCCTGAAACGCGCAGAAGCGCTCCTTCGACAAGCCGCCGCGCCGCTCGGCCACATAGGCATCGAAGAAGGTCGAATAGACGGACTGCGCGTCCGCGCCATAGTCGACCGGCGACGTACCGCACATCTCCTGCAGCGCATTGAACGACGGCGCGCCCATCGAGCCTTGCAGGCTCGGCGTGCCGACACATCCGGCCAACAGCGCCGCACCCAGCACGCCTGAAACAAACAGCATTCGCATTGCACTCACCCTTCGTTCGATTTCCCGATGCCAGTATCGACCGATCGGGATCGTCGCGCCACTCGGCCGAATGGCATAGGCATTTTGCAGTCGAAGCGAAAGATGGCGCGCGGGAAAGATGGCGCACGGCTTATGCCGTTCGGCCAGGTTGTCCGCATCGGCTCGCTCCGATAGATTGCGCAAACGACATCAACGGACATCGCTCGCCGCGGCACGAAGCCTCGACGCCCGCCCAAACCCGGAGAAGACCATGCAGGATCAGTACGTTCTCGCGCTCGACCAGGGCACAACCAGCTCGCGCGCCATGCTGTTCGACCGAAGCGGCAACGTCGTCTCGGTGGCGCAGAAGGAGTTCCAGCAGATCTACCCTGAAGCCGGCTGGGTCGAGCACGATCCGCAGGAAATCTGGTCGACGCAGGCGGGCGTCGCGGCGGAGGCGGTCACGCGAGCGGGTGCGAGCGCCTCCTCGATCGCGGCGGTCGGCATCACGAATCAGCGGGAAACCACGATCGTCTGGGACCGCGAGACCGGCAAGCCGGTGTACAACGCCATCGTCTGGCAGGACCGCCGCACGGCCGGCTTTTGCGAGGAGCTGAAGGCGCGCGGTCTCGAAGCGATGGTGCGCGCAAAGACCGGCCTGCCCATCGACGCGTATTTCTCCGCCACGAAGATCCGCTGGATTCTGGACAACGTCGAAGGCGCTCGCGACAAGGCGAAGCAGGGACGGCTCGCCTTCGGCACCGTGGACAGCTGGCTCGTGTGGAATTTCACGCGGCACGGCATGCACATCACCGATATCACCAACGCGTCGCGCACCATGCTCTTCGACATCCACGAGCGGCGCTGGGACGACGAACTGCTCGACGCGCTCGACATTCCGCGCAGCATGCTGCCCGAAGTGCGGACCTCGTCGGAGGTGTACGGAACGACGCAAGGCGCGGTGTTCGCGAAGGATCTTCCGCTCGCGTCGCTTGCCGGCGACCAGCACGCCGCGCTCTTCGGCCAGATGTGCACGGAATCCGGCATGGTGAAGAACACCTATGGCACCGGCTGCTTTCTCGTCATGAACACGGGCGAGAAGCCGATCGAATCGCGCAACAATCTCGTGACGACGATCGCCTGGCAGATCGGCGATCAGGTCAACTACGCGCTCGAAGGCAGCATCTTCATCGCGGGCGCGGTCGTGCAATGGCTGCGCGACGGCCTCGGCCTCATCCGCCACGCGAGCGAAGTCGAGACGCTTGCGCGCGGCGTGCCGCATAGCGACGGCGTCTATCTCGTGCCCGCCTTCGCCGGTCTCGGCGCGCCGCACTGGAACGCGCGCGCCCGCGGCACGCTCTTCGGCGTGACGCGCGGCACGACCTCGGGCCATCTCGCGCGCGCGGCGCTCGACTCGATCGCGTATCAGTCCGTCGACGTGCTGAAAGCGATGGAAGCGGACTCGGGCATGCGCATCGCGGAGTTGCGCGTCGATGGCGGCGCCTGTGCGAACGATCTCCTGATGCAGTTTCAGGCCGACATTCTCGGCGTCGATGTCGCGCGCCCGCGCATCGCGGAAACGACGGCGCTCGGCGCGGCTTACCTCGCGGGGCTCGCCGTCGGGTACTGGAAGGATGTCGACGAACTCAAGGCGCAATGGCAGCTGGAGCGGCGCTTCACGCCGTCGATGCCCGCGCCGGAAATCGTGTCTTGTCTCAGCGGCTGGCGGCGCGCGGTCAGCGCGGCAAAGGCATGGGCGGACAGCTGACCCGCGGGCGGATCGGCCCATGTCGCTTTCCGGAACGTCTGGCCATGCGGCAGTGCAAAAAGCGCGTGCGTGCTGTATCCTGAAAAAGTCGTCGAGCCCTCGGCTTGCCGGCATTCAGTACGTCTTCAGGGCGGGGCGCAATTCCCCACCGGCGGTATGTGGCAGGCCTCGTGGCCGGTCACGAGCCCGCGAGCGCCCGCGCCAGCATCATGCGCGGGGTCAGCAGATCTGGTGAGACGCCAGAGCCGACGGTCACAGTCCGGATGAAAGAAGATGTGCAGATGGCCATGTCCGTTCCCCCATGGCGGCGCACGCATTGCGCCGAGCCGGACGACGCCGCGCCGCCTGGCGCGTCGCCGGGGGGTGCCGTTCTGTCTGTTTGCAATGCCCTGAAACGTTTTTCGCCCATTTTTTCGCGAGAGCGTTTCACATGTCCCAGACTCAAGCCACCAGCAGCCTGTCGTTCGCCACACCCGCCGTCATCGCCGACGACGCCTGCGCCGATCTTCCCCAACTCTCGTCGTTCGATGTCCCGCCGCGCATCGCCGCCGCGCTCGACGCCATGCGCGAAGGCCGCCCGGTCGTGCTGCAGGACGACGACGATCGCGAGAACGAAGCCGATCTGATCGTCGCCGCCGAGAAGCTCACCGACGCCACGATGGCGCTCCTGATCCGCGAATGCAGCGGCATCGTGTGCCTGTGCCTGCCCGACGACAAGGTGCGCGCGCTCGAACTGCCGCCTATGACCGCCGCGAACGGCAGCCGCTACGGCACCGCGTTCACCGTGTCGATCGAGGCGCGCGAAGGCGTGACCACGGGCGTGTCGGCGGCCGACCGCGTGACGACAATCCGCGCGGCCATCGCCGATCATGCGAAGCCGGGCGACATCGTGCGGCCGGGTCACGTCTTCCCGCTGCGCGCGATGCCCGGTGGCGTGCTCGCGCGGCGCGGCCACACGGAAGGCACCGTCGACCTGGCGATCCTCGCCGGCCTCAAGCCCGCGGGCGTGCTGTGCGAATTGATGAACCCCGACGGCACGATGACACGCGGCGCGCAGGTCGAGCGCTTCGCGAAGGAGCACGGCCTGCCGATGCTGACTATCGCGGAACTGGTCGAATTCCGCGCGGCGCTCGCAGCCGCGCGTGAAGCCGTGGAAGAAGTTGCCTGAGAAAGAGAGACTGGCTCAGGAAAGCACGTCGCCGAAATCCCCACGCACGCCGGCTGCGACGAGCGCGGGCAACTCGTCCATGTGTTCCATGATCCGCGTGATGCCGGTTTCACGCAGCACCTGCGCATAGCCCGAAGGAATGTGGCTCGCGCCCACGAACGCGATGGTCTTCATGCCCGCGGCGCGCGCCGCCGTCAGTCCGGCGACGCTGTCCTCCACGACGAGGCAGCGCGCCGGCTCGACATCGAGCGTGCGCGCCGCCAGCAGATAGACATCCGGATAAGGCTTCGGCCGCTCGACCTGCTGCGCGCTGAACACGCGCGCGCCGACGATCTCGTCGAGCCCCGCGCGCCGCACCGACGCGCGCACGCGCTCCATGCGGCTGTTCGATACCACCGCCACCGGCAAGCCGCAGCCTTCGAGCGCGGCGCGCACGCCCGCGATCGGCCCGAGCGAGCGCGCGAGCTCCACCGAGACGCGCGCCTCGATCGTCGCGACGAAATTCGGCGGCATCGCGATACCGAACTTCGTCTCCAGACTGGCCAGGAAGCGCGAGGTCTGCTGTCCGAAGGCCGTCTTGACGGCCGGTTTGAAGTCGATGCCGGGAAACGTCTCGGTGAGAACGTCCAGCATCACGCGATCCGCGATGATTTCGCTGTCGACGAGCACGCCGTCGCAATCGCAGATGAGATGATCGATCATGTTGGCTCGAATTACGTTGAGCCAACATGATAAGCGCTCAGCAGGCGTCGGCCGCCTTTACGTCCGTCTTTACCCTGTTCCGGACGCGCGGCGTGTCGAGGCGCGCGGCGAACCACGTCACGGCGAGCGCCGCGAGCGCGACCACGGCCGCCGCCCACGGCAGCGCATCGAGTCCGTGGCCATGCGTCAGCACCGCGCCGCCGAGCCACGCGCCCCCCGCATTGCCGACGTTGAACGCGCCGATATTCAGCGTCGACGCGAGGTTCGGCGCATCTTTCGCCTTCTCGACGACGCGCGTCTGCAGCGGCGGCACCGTCGCGAACGCCGCGATGCCCCACACGAAGATCGTGACGATCGCGCCGATCGGGCTGTGGCTCGTCTTCGCGAACACCGCCATGACGATCGCGAGCGCGAACAGAATGCCCATCAGCGAACGCATCAGCGCGCGGTCGGCGAGCTTGCCGCCGATCGTATTGCCGATCGTGAGACCGATGCCGAACAGCACCAGAATCAGCGTGACGTCACGCGGCGAGAAGCCGCCCACCTGCTCGAGAATCGGCGCGATGTAGGTGAACACGACGAACACACCGCCGAAGCCGAGCACCGTCATCGTGAGCGCGAGCCAGACTTGCGGGTCGCGGAGCACGCGCACTTCGCGTCCGAGGCCGCTCGGCGCCGCGTCGTGACGATTCGGCACGAGCGCCGTCACGCCGAGCGCCGACAGCACGCCCAGACCGGCGACGATCCAGAAGGTCGCGCGCCAGCCCAGCTCCTGGCCGACGAACGTCCCGAACGGCACACCCAGCACGTTCGCGAGCGTGAGTCCGGTGAACATGAGCGCGATGGCGCTCGCGCGCTTTTCGGCCGGCACGAGCGACGCGGCCACGACCGCGCCGATGCCGAAGAACGAGCCGTGCGCGAACGACGTCACGACGCGCGCGACCATCAGCAGGCCGTAGTCCGGCGCGACCGCACAGAGCACGTTGCCGACGATGAACACGAGCATCAGCAATTGCAGCGCGAGCTTGCGCGGCAGTTTCGCGGTCAGCACGGCGAGCAGCGGCGCGCCGACCGCGACGCCGAGCGCGTAGCCCGTGACGAGCAGGCCCGCCGACGGAATCGAAACGGAAAGGTCGTGCGCGACGTTGGGCAGGAGGCCCATGATGACGAATTCCGTCGTGCCGATTGCGAAGGCGCTGATCGCCAGCGCGAGAAGCGGAAGAGGCATGGTGGTGACTCCAAATGCGGAAAAAGGTGCGGAAAGACTCAGTGACGCGCGGTCACGAATTCGACGACGACGCCGGGCGCCAGCCGCACGAACAGCTGCCGCTCGCGGGCGAGCGGTACTTCGGCGAGCTGGTACGCGTAGCCGCGGCAGTCGAGACGTTCGAGCAGCGCGCTCCACTCGGCCTGGTCGTCGATGCGCAGCGCGAGATGGTCGATGCGCGTCGCGTTCGGCCTGTCCGCCGGCGCCGCCGCGCCCGCCGCGATCAGATGCACCGCCGGACGCGAGCCGAGATGGAGCCAGTAGCCGCCAACGCCGAACGGCGGTCGCGGCCCGACCCGCATTCCGGCGATATCGACGAAAAAGCGCATGATCGCTTCGCAGTCCGGCGCGACGATGGTGACGTGGTCGAGTTGCATGGCTGAACGCTTGGGGTTAACGCTTGGTGGACATCCTGCAATACCGGCATGCCTTTGAGAATTGGGCTAGTCTTTGAATCATTCTCAAAAGGAATTTGAAAATGACGATGGACAGGCTCGGTGACATGCGCCTTTTCGTGGAAGCGGCGGCGGCGGGCAGCCTGTCGGCGGCGGGACGCAAGCTCGGACTATCGCCGGCGGCGGCGAGCGCTCGACTCATCAAGCTGGAAAAGGCGTTGCGCACGCGGCTCTTCGAGCGCACGACGCGCCAGTTGCGCGTCACGGACGAAGGCCGGATGTATCTGCAGCACTGCCGCATCGCGCTGCAGGCGATCGACGACGCCGAAGCCGCGCTGCAGGCGGGCCAGAACGTCGTGCGCGGCAAGGTGCGCATTTCGGCGACATCGGATTTCGGGCGCTACATGCTGCGCGGCTGGCTCGACGAATTCGGCGCGCGGCACCCGGACGTCAGCTTCGCGCTGACGCTCTCGGACTCGGTGTCGAATCTGATGCTGGAGGAAATCGATCTGGCAGTCCGTTTCGGCGCGCCGCCGGACAGCGGTCTCGCCGCCCGCGTGCTGGCGCCGAACCGGCGCGTGCTGTGCGCGTCGCCGGATTATCTGGAGCGCCGCGGCACGCCGAAGACGCCGGCGGATCTCGTCGGCCACGATTTCGTCGTGCTCGTCACGTCGTCCGGGCCGCTCAGCGAGCTGAACTTCGTGCGCGGCGAGGAGCGCTACGCCTTCACGATGCCCGTCGCCGATTCCTGGGAATCCAACGACGGCGCGCTCACCCGCGCGTGGGCGCTGGCGGGCCACGGCATCGCGCATAAGTCGATCTGGGATATCGCCGCCGACATCCATGCCGGCACACTCCGGATGGTGCTGCCCGACTGGTGCACGCACGAAGCCGCCGTCCACGCGCTGTTCCGCGCGAACCGCTACATGGCGCCGCGCGTGCGCGCGCTGCTGGACTTTCTCGTCGAGCGTTTCGAAAAAACCACGCAGGAGCTGCTCGGCGATCTGGCCTATCCGCCCGACAAACGCCCGCGACGTCAGGAATGGCTGCCAGAGCTATAATATAGGGCTAAATTACAGCAAAAAGCGGGCAGATCACCGTAGAAGTCCGCGAAGAAGTTCGTCATTCGCCCTTTTCAATCTCTTACCAGCGCCCCCAGGTTAACCACTGCGACCGGCGACAATTCATGACCAAGAAAGTTTATGTAAAGACCTTCGGCTGCCAGATGAACGAGTACGACTCCGACAAGATGGTCGACGTGCTCGGCGCGGCGGAAGGACTCGTCAAGACGGATACGCCCGAAGACGCGGACGTCATTCTGTTCAACACGTGCTCGGTGCGCGAGAAGGCCCAGGAGAAAGTGTTCTCCGATCTCGGCCGCGTGCGCGAGCTGAAGGAAGCGAACCCGGATCTGCTGATCGGCGTCGGCGGCTGCGTGGCGAGCCAGGAAGGCGCGTCGATCGTGGCGCGCGCGCCGTACGTCGATCTCGTGTTCGGCCCGCAGACGCTGCATCGCCTGCCCGCCATGATCGACCAGCGCCGCGCCACCGGCCGCGCGCAGGTCGACATCACGTTCCCGGAAATCGAGAAGTTCGATCACCTGCCGCCCGCGCGCGTCGAAGGCCCGAGCGCGTTCGTGTCGATCATGGAAGGCTGCAGCAAGTATTGCAGCTACTGCGTCGTGCCCTACACGCGCGGCGAGGAAGTCTCGCGCCCGCTGGATGACGTGCTCACCGAAATCGCCGGCCTCGCCGATCAGGGCGTGCGCGAAGTCACGCTGCTCGGCCAGAACGTGAACGCTTATCTTGGCGCGCTGACGGCCGGGTCGCACGAGATCGCGGATTTCGCGACGCTCATCGAATACGTCGCCGAGGTGCCAGGCATCGAGCGCATTCGCTATACGACGTCGCATCCGAAGGAATTCACCCAGCGGCTCATCGACGCCTACGCGAAAGTGCCGAAGCTCGTCTCGCACTTGCATCTGCCGGTGCAGCACGGCTCGGACCGCATCCTGATGGCGATGAAGCGCGGCTACACCGTGCTCGAATACAAGTCGGTCATCCGCCGCCTGCGCGCGATCCGCCCGGACCTGTCGCTGTCGACGGACTTCATCGTCGGCTTCCCCGGCGAGACCGAGGACGACTTCAAGAAGATGATGGCGCTCGTCGACGAGATGCGCTACGACACGAGCTTCTCGTTCATCTACAGTCCGCGCCCCGGCACGCCCGCCGCGAACCTGCACGACGACACGCCGCGCGAAGTCAAGCTCAAGCGCCTGCAACACCTGCAGGCGACCATCGAGGAAAACGTGCAGCGCATCAGCGAGTCGATGGTCGGGAAGGTCGAGCGGATTCTGGTCGAGCGCCCGGCGCGCAAGGATCCGAACGAGCTCGCCGGACGCACCGAGAACAACCGCGTCGTCAATTTCCCCGCGCCGGTGGAATCGCACGCACGCCTGATCGGCCAGATGATCGACGTGAAGATCGTACATGCGTACCCGCACTCGTTGCGCGGCGAATTAGTGATGGCGCCCGAGCTGGCGCACTGAAAACAGGACACTCGGTTCACTTTGAAGAACGCTCCCACGCAGCATCTGGAATTCACCGCTCCGCGCGACGATAACGCGCGGCTCGCCAACCTCTGCGGCCCGCTCGACGAGAACCTGCGGCAGATCGAACAGGCGCTGGATGTCACGCTCTCGCGGCGCGGCCACAAGATTTCGATTCGCGGCCGCGGCGCGAAAGTCGCGCTCGCGGCGCTCGAAAACTTCTACAACCGCGCGCGCGATCCGATTTCCGTCGACGACATTCAGCTCGCGCTCGTCGAGGCGCGTCACGCGACGCGCCGCGCGAGGGAAGCGCGCGAAGCCAATGGAGAAGAGGACGAGTTCGATCCGCGCTTTCGCGGCGACCCGGATCATCCGTTCGACGAGCCGAGCGCGACGATCGATCTCGGCGAGGACGAGGACCATGGGCCGAAGCTGTACACGCGTCGCGCCGACCTGCGCGGACGCACGCCCGCGCAGCGCGAGTATCTGAAGCAGATCCTGTCGCATGACGTGACCTTCGGCATCGGGCCGGCGGGCACGGGCAAGACGTATCTGGCGGTCGCGTGCGCGGTCGACGCGCTCGAGCGCGATCAGGTGAAGCGCATCGTGCTGACGCGTCCGGCCGTCGAGGCGGGCGAGCGGCTCGGCTTCCTGCCGGGCGATCTCGCGCAAAAGGTCGACCCGTATCTGCGCCCGCTCTACGACGCGCTCTACGATCTGCTCGGCTTCGACAAGACCGCGAAGATGTTCGAGCGCCAGATGATCGAGATCGCGCCGCTCGCCTACATGCGCGGACGTACGCTGAATCACGCCTTCATCATTCTCGACGAGGCGCAGAACACCACGCCCGAGCAGATGAAGATGTTCCTGACGCGTATCGGCTTCGGCTCGAAGGCAGTCGTGACCGGCGATACGACGCAGGTCGACTTGCCGCGCGGGCACAAGAGCGGCCTCATCGAGGCGCAGCACGTGCTGTCGGAAGTGCGCGGCATCGCGATCACCCATTTCACGTCGGCGGACGTGGTGCGGCATCCGCTCGTCGCGCGCATCGTCGAGGCTTACGATGCGCAGGCGCAGAAGGACGCCGCGCTCGCCGAAGCCGCGCGCGCTGCGCAACAATCGCAGAAGCCGGAACAATGACGCGCGCGCCCCGCCTCACTTTGACGATGCAGTTCCCGGCCGCGAAGGCATTCCCGTCGCACAAGGCGATCCTGCCGCGCGCGACGGTCGCGCGCTGGATCAAGGCGTCGCTGTTCACGGACGCCGAGCTGACCGTGCGCTTCGTCGTCGAGGAGGAAGGCCGGATGCTCAACCGCACGTATCGTCAGAAAGACTACGCGACGAACGTGCTGACCTTCGCCTACGCGGAATCGGAGGACGATCCCGTCGCGGGCGATCTGATTCTGTGCTGCCCGGTCGTCGAGCGCGAGGCGGCCGAGCAGGGCAAGCCGCTCGCCGCGCACTACGCGCATCTGATCGTCCACGGGACGCTGCATGCGCAGGGCTACGACCACGAGGTCGAAAGCGAAGCGCAAGAGATGGAATCGATCGAGACGGATATCATGCAGTCTCTGGGATATTCCGATCCTTACGTGCCTCTGACCTGAAGCCGGTCCGATGCCCTGAACGCGCCGTGAACGACAAGACGCCCGAACCCACGCAGCCCGCACCGCCCCAAGCCGAACCGACGCCGGCGCCCTGCCCGGACTATCCGCCCGCGCTCGGCGAATCGGCGCTTCTGAGCGACGAGGAGCTCGCCGCGTCGCGCGAGGCGGCGCTCGTCGACTGGGACCGAAAGTCGGATCTATGGCTCTTCGGCTATGGTTCGCTCATCTGGAACCCCGGACTGCCGACGCTCGAGGCGGTGCGCGGCAAAGTGCACGGCTACCATCGCGGGCTTTACCTGTGGTCGCGCGTGAATCGCGGCACGCCCGAGCAGCCGGGCCTCGTGCTCGCGCTCGATCGCGGCGGCTCGTGCACCGGCATGGCGTTCCGTCTCGCGGGCGCCGATGCGACCGAGCATCTGCAAGTGCTGTGGCGGCGCGAAATGGCGATGGCCTCCTACCGGCCGGCGTGGCTGCCGTGCGCGCTCGCCGATGGGCGGCGCGTCGAGGCGCTCGCATTCGTCATGCGCCGCGAGGCGGCGTCCTATACCGGCAAGCTCGCCGATCCGGTCGTGCGGACCGTGTTCGGCTGCGCGAGCGGGCGCTACGGCACGACGCTCGATTACGTCAGCCGGACGGTCGAGGCCCTGCGCGAAAGCGGCATGCCGGATCGCGCGCTGGAGGCGCTTCTCAGGCGTTGTCAGGCGCAGGGGAAGAAGTGATGCATATGCCGCCGGCATCCGTATGACTTTTGCGGCCGGCTTCGTCCGTTCGGCCAGCGCACGGGGACGGACATACTTCTCGCATATTTTTCAGCTAAGGTCTCGCCTCAAGGGTAGCACTGGATACATGCGAATAAACTGGATTTCGATTCGAGGTGCAGGAGATGACCCGAAGCGCGATCTGTCGGGAAGGAAAAGCAGGATGCGGGTGATTTCAAAGAAAGTGCTCGAAGAATTCATTGACAAGCATCCCGCCGCGAAGAGTTCTCTCGTCACTTGGTATAGATTGGCAAGTGAGTGCCACGCGGACGACCTCACGGGTCTCAGGAAAACCTTCCGCACGGTCGACTACCGTCCTTCCCAGTACTACGTGTTCGATGTGGGCGGCAACAATTTTCGCGTTGTCGCCGCGATCCACTTCAATCGGCAGATGATGTTCGTTCGCGATGTGCTGACGCACAAACAGTACGACCAATGGACCGACGCAGACCGACGTAAATGAAAGCTCATAGCCATTCGGGCGGCGTTGCCGAATTCGCGAAGACCTGGTCCACGCTTCAGGGCCAGATCTTCCTCAAACCGATCCGCAACGACGAGGACTATCGCAAGATGGTCGCCCTCGCCAATGAACTGGCCGATCACCTCGGAGGCGAGGAAGGTTCGCTCGCCGATTTGTTCGGGGTGGTTACGGATCTGATCGAGGTGTGGGAATCGCATCATCCGGATCTGCCGAGGGCCGAGCCGAAGGACGTGCTGCGCGACCTGCTGGACAGGCACGATCTCAAGCAGAAGGATCTCGCCGACATCGCATCGCCAACCGTAATCAGTGACATCCTTGCCGGCCGCCGCGCGATCAGCAAGAGCGTTGCGAAGGCGTTGGCCGAGCGCTTCGGCACCGATGTCAGCGCATTCATGTGAGCACGCCGCATCGTGTCCAGACGTTTTCACCCCCAGCCGAAACATGCGCGCCGCGTCACGCAGCCCGCATTTTCCCTTGGTGTATGCTTAACTCTCCGCTAACCCGCGCTCGGGAACTCCCGGGCGCTCCGCTATGAACGAACCCTATCCCAGTCGACGCCACACCGACAAACCGCAGGAAAAGCGCTCGCTTCTCGAACGCCTGACCGATTTCATCTCGCACGAGCCCGAATCGCGCGACGAACTTCTCGAAGTGCTCCAGGACGCGCACGAGCGCAACCTGCTCGACGCCGATTCGCTCTCGATGATCGAAGGCGTCTTTCAGGTGTCCGATCTCTGCGCGCGCGACATCATGGTTCCGCGCGCCCAGATGGACGCCATCAACATCGCGGAAACGCCCGCCGAATTCATCCCCTTCGTGCTCGAAAAGGCGCACTCGCGCTATCCCGTCTACGAAGGCAATCGCGACAACGTCATCGGCGTGCTGCTCGCGAAAGATCTGCTGCGCTACTACGCCGAAGAGGAATTCGACGTGCGCGGCATGTTGCGCCCCGCCGTCTTCATCCCCGAATCGAAGCGCCTGAACGTGCTGCTGCACGACTTTCGCGTGAACCGCAATCACATCGCGATCGTCGTCGACGAGTACGGCGGCGTGGCCGGCCTCATCACCATCGAGGACGTGCTGGAGCAGATCGTCGGCGACATCGAGGACGAATACGACTTCGACGAGGAAGCCGGCAACATCATCGCGACGCCCGACGGCAAGTATCGCGTGCGCGCGCTCACCGGCATCGAGCAGTTCAACGAGGCGTTCGGCACCGATTTCTCCGACGAGGAAGTGGACACCATCGGCGGACTCGTCACGCATCGCTTCGGGCGCGTGCCGCATCGCGGCGAGAAGGTGCGCATCGACGATTTCGCGTTCGAGATCCTGCGCGGCGACGCCCGGCAGATTCACGTTCTCCTCGTGCGGCGCGTGCCGAATCTCGCGCAGCAACATCATCACGCGGGCGACGACGAAGACGAACTGCGCGACTAAGCGCCGCGCGGGCGCCGGACGCAAGCCACGCCCGCCATCATCCGTTCGCCCGCTTCCGTTTCATTTCGACCGTCATCAATGGCCGATTCATCGTTTCGCATTTTTTCCCGGCGGCGCAATTCGTCCGTGACCTCCACGGTTCCCGTGGCGTCCGAGTCGCCGCGCGCGTTGCCCTTCTGGCATTACCTCGTCGCCGCCGTGCTCGGCGCGGTGAACACGCTTTCCTTCGCGCCGACGCCGCACGGCGGATGGATCGAGCTCGTCATCTTCGCGCTGTTCTTCGCGTGGCTCTCGCGCACCAGCGGCTGGCGCAGCGCCGCCATGACCGGCTGGGCGTTCGGCTTCGGCAACTTCGTGACCGGCGTGTGGTGGCTGTACGTGAGCATGCATGTCTATGGCGGCATGGCCGCGCCGCTCGCCGCGGCCGCCGTGGCATTGTTCTCGCTGTATCTCGCCCTGTATCCGGCGTTGTCGAGCGTGGTCTGGTCGTTCGTCGCGGGGCGCGCCCGATTCGGCGACGAAGACGCCGCCACCACGCGAGACATCGAAGCCGCACCGCCCTATGCGCCGACGTGGCACGGCGCGTTCGCCTTTGCGAGCGCCTGGGCGCTCGGCGAATGGCTGCGCGGCCTCGTGTTCACGGGCTTTCCGTGGCTCGCGAGCGGCTACGCGCAGGTCGACGGCCCGCTCAAGGGCTTCGGTTCGATCGTCGGCGTGTACGGCGTCGCGTGGGTGCTCGCGCTCGTGGCCGCGCTCATCGTGCAGGCGGCTTATCACTGCCGGCACGCGAACCGTGGCGCGCGTGCGCTGATCCCGGCCGCAGTGGCGATCGCGCTGATCGTCGCGGGCATGCTGCTGTCGCTCGTGCAATGGACGACGCCCGCCAACGCGCCGCTCTTCGTGCGTCTTCTGCAAGGCAACGTGAAGCAGGAGATGAAGTTCGAGCAGGCGGGCGTCGACGAATCGCTCGCGCTCTACAGGCAGCTCATCACCGAGAAGCCCGCCGATCTGATCGTCACGCCGGAAACCGCGCTGCCCGTGCTGTCGGTGCAGATCCCGCAGGACTTCGCCGTGGCGATCCGCCGCTTCGCGGACGACACCGGCTCGTCGATCCTCTTCGGCGCGATCGGCGTCACGATTCTCCGGGACGGACGCGCGACCGACTACACCAACAGCCTCTTCGGCGTCACGCCGCACGTGAACGGCGTCTATCGCTACGACAAGCATCACCTCGTGCCCTTCGGCGAATTCGTGCCGCTCGGCTTTCACTGGTTCGTGCGGATGATGGGCATTCCGCTCGGCGATCTCGCGCGCGGGCCGATCGCGCAGAAGGCGTTCTTCGTGCACAACCAGCCGATCGCCGTCGATATCTGCTACGAGGACATCTTCGGCGAAGAGATCGCGCGCACGATCCGAGAACAGGAGACGCCCGCGGGCATTCTCGTCAACTCGACCAATCTCGCGTGGTTCGGCAATACGATCGCGCTCGATCAGCACCTTCAGATCGCGCGCATGCGATCGATCGAAACCGGCCGGCCGATGCTGCGCTCGACCAACACCGGCATGACGGCCGTGATCGCGGCCAACGGCGATGTCGTGTCCAGGCTGCCGACGTTCACCACCGGCGTCCTCGAAGCGACCGTGCAAGGCACCTCGGGCCGCACGCCGTATGTGACGAGCGGCAACGTGACGGTCATTGCCGTATCGCTGATCCTGCTCGCGTTCGGGTTTGCGTTCGCGCCGAACCGGAAACGCTCGGGCGCGCGCTGAACGCCGGGTGAAACGAAGCCGCGCCGCGCAATGCAGCGCGGCCGGCGCGCCCCGGCCGCGGACACGCGCCAGCCAAAAAACGGCATCCGCCCCTTCATTCGGCTAAAATTCAAGGTTTTAGCGCTTCGGCCGACTCCCGGAGTCGCGTCGTCAACGACGATGGCCGCGCCCCGCACAAGGCAATCATGCTCACTTTCCAGCAAATCATTCTGACGCTGCAGTCCTACTGGAACGAGAAGGGCTGCGCGCTGCTCCAGCCGATCGACATGGAAGTCGGCGCGGGCACCTCGCACGTCCACACGTTCCTGCGCGCGATCGGCCCCGAGCCGTGGCGCGCGGCCTACGTTCAACCGTCGCGCCGCCCGAAGGACGGCCGCTACGGCGAGAACCCGAATCGTCTGCAGCACTACTATCAGTATCAGGTCGTGCTGAAGCCCGCGCCGGAAAACATCCTCGATCTGTACCTCGGCTCGCTCGAAGCGCTCGGCTTCGACCTGAAGCAGAACGACGTGCGCTTCGTCGAGGACGACTGGGAGAATCCGACGCTCGGCGCGTGGGGCCTCGGCTGGGAAGTGTGGCTCAACGGCATGGAAGTGACGCAGTTCACGTATTTCCAGCAGGCGGGCGGCATCGACTGCAAGCCCGTGCTCGGCGAAATCACCTACGGTCTCGAACGTCTCGCGATGTATCTGCAGAAGGTCGAGAACGTGTACGACCTCATCTGGACCGAGTGGGAAGAAGACGGTCCGAACGGCAAGGAATTGCGCCGCCTCACGTACGGCGACGTGTATCACCAGAACGAAGTCGAGCAGTCCACTTACAACTTCGAGCACGCGAACGTCGATCTGCTCTTCACGTTCTTCAAGAGCTACGAGGAAGAAGCGAAGAAGATGATCGACGCGAAGCTCGCGCTTCCCGCGTATGAACTCGTGCTGAAGGCCGGCCACACGTTCAACCTGCTCGATGCGCGCGGCGCCATTTCCGTGACGGAGCGCGCGGCGTACATCGGCCGCATCCGCGCGTTGTCGCGTCTCGTCGCGCAGGCTTACTACGATTCGCGCGAAGCGCTCGGTTTCCCGATGCTCGGCGATCCCGTGAAGAGAGATCACGATCTCATCACCGATCAGGAGGAAGCCGCCCGGCCCGCATGGGCGCCGCCGCTCAAGGTGGAAAGCGCACCGACTGGAAACAACGAACAGGTTTGATGAGGCTCGACAGAACAATGACGCAATCCAACAACGCTTCTCTGCTCGTCGAGCTGCTGACCGAAGAACTTCCGCCGAAAGCGCTCGCGCGTCTCGGCACCGCTTTCGCCGAAGGCATCGTGGAGCGGCTCGCCGCGCGCGACCTGATCGACGGCAAGCCCGAATTCGAGAAATACGCGACGCCGCGCCGCTTGGCCGTGCTCGTGAAGAACGTGCGCGATGTCGCACCGGAAAAGCAGGTGCGCGAGAAAGTGCTGCCGGTGTCGGTGGCGCTCGATGCCAACGGCAATCCCACGCCGCCGCTCGCGAAGAAACTCGCGGCGCTGGGCTTCCCGGACTTTCCGCTCGCCGAGCTCGAACGCGCGCAGGACGGCAAGGCCGAAGCGTTCTTCCTGCGCTATGCGGCGCCGGGCGCGACGCTCGCCGAAGGCCTGCAGGCCGCGCTCGACGAAACCCTCGGCAAGCTGCCGATTCCGAAGGTCATGACGTATCAGCGTCCGGACGGCACCAGCGTGCAGTTCGTGCGTCCGGTGCAGCGCCTGATCGCGATGCACGGCCGGAACGTCGTGCCGGCGACCGCGCTCGGCGTCGATTCGGGCGATACGACCGTCGGCCATCGCTTCATGTCGGAAGGCTTCGTCGCGATTCCGGGCGCCGATGACTACGCCGATACGCTGCGCCGCAAGGGCCACGTCGTCGCCAGCTTCGACGATCGCCGCGAATCGATCCGCACGCAGCTTCAGGCATTCGCGGGTGAAGACCGCGTCGTGATGCCCGAGGCGCTGCTCGACGAAGTGAACGCGCTGGTCGAATGGCCGGTCGTCTACGAATGCCGCTTCGACGAGGAGTTCCTGCAAGTGCCGCAGGAATGCCTGATCCTCACGATGCAGACCAACCAGAAGTACTTCGCGCTCACGGATCAGAACGGCAAGCTGCGCTCGCGCTTCCTGATCGTCTCGAACATCGATACCAAGACGCCGGGCGAGATCATCGAAGGCAACGAGCGCGTCGTGCGCCCGCGTCTCGCCGACGCGAAGTTCTTCTTCACGCAGGACAAGAAGAAGCGTCTGGAAGACCTCGTGCCGCGCCTCGCGAACGTCGTCTATCACAACAAGCTCGGCTCGACATTGCAGCGCGTCGAGCGTCTCGAGGCGCTCGCGGGCGAGCTCGCGCCGATGGTCGGCGTCGATGCCGCACTGACGCGCCGCGCCGCGCGTCTCGCGAAAGCCGACCTCCTGACCGACATGGTCGGCGAGTTCCCCGAGCTGCAAGGCACGATGGGCACGTACTACGCGCGTCACGACGGCGAGCCCGAGGAAGTGGCGCTCGCGTGCTCGGAGCATTATCAGCCGCGCTTTTCCGGCGACGAAACGCCCTCGACCGGCGTCGGCTGCGCGGTCGCGCTGGCGGACAAGCTGGAGACGATCGTCGGCATCTGGGGCATCGGCCTGGCTCCCACCGGCGAAAAGGATCCGTTCGCGCTGCGCCGTCATGCGCTCGGCGTGCTGCGCATCCTGCTGGAAAAGAAGCTGCCGATCGACCTGCGTGAGCTCGTCGTAGCCGCGCAGCGCCAGTTCGCGGGCATGCCGCAAGTCGCGGATTCGACCGAAGCGGTGTACGCCTTCTTCATGGACCGCCTGCGCGGCCTGCTGCGCGAGCGCGGCTTCGAAGCCAACGATATCGAAGCGGTGCTGAGCCTGAACCCGACGCGCCTCGACGATATCGTCGCGCGCCTCGACGCCGTGCGTGAATTCGCGTCGCTCCCGGAAGCGGCATCGCTCGCGGCGGCCAACAAGCGCATCTCGAACATCCTCAAGAAGTCGGAACAGGGCGCGCCTTCTTCGGTGAGCAAGGAACGGCTCGTCGAAGCGGCGGAGAAGGATCTCTACGCGCAGATCGAACAAGTGACGCCGCGCGTGCAGAGCCGGCTCGCCGCGCGCAACTACACGGAAGCGCTGACGGCGCTCGCCCAGTTGCGCGAGAGCGTCGATACGTTCTTCAACGACGTGATGGTCAACGCGGAAGACCCGGCGCTCCGCAACAACCGCCTCGCGCTGCTCAACGCGCTGCATCAGCAGATGAACTGCGTCGCGGATATTTCGAAGCTCGCCGCATAGAGTGCCGCCCATGGTCATGAACCGAAAACTGGTCATCCTCGATCGCGACGGCGTCATCAACGTCGACTCCGATGCGTTCATCAAGTCGCCGGACGAATGGGTCGCCATTCCCGGCAGCCTCGAAGCGATCGCGCGCCTGAATCAGGCGGGCTATCGCGTGGCGATCGCATCGAACCAGTCGGGCATCGGGCGCGGCCTGTTCGACATGGCCGCGCTCAACGCGATGCATCAGAAGATGAATCGCGCGGCCGCGGCCGTCGGCGGGCGCATCGACGCGGTGTTCTTCTGCCCGCATACCGCCGAGGATCAGTGCGACTGCAGAAAGCCCAAGCCCGGCATGTTGCAGCAGATCATCGATCGCTTCGAGATCGATCCCGAGGACACGCCAGTCGTCGGCGATTCGCTGCGCGATCTGCAGGCGGGCGAGGCGCTCGGCTTTCCGGTGCATCTCGTGCTCACGGGCAAGGGCGAAAAGACGCTGAAGGAAGGCAACCTGCCCAAAGGCACCGTCGTTCATAAAGACCTGCGCGCGTTCGCACTCGACTTCCTCGCGCGGCATCAAGACTGACCCGCCTTCACGCCGTCGCCCGGCATTACTGACCTCCATGCGCTTCATCCGTTCGTTGCTGTTGATGATCTACTTCATCGTGTATACGGTGCCATACGCGATCGCGTGCTTCATCGCGTTTCCGTTCATGCGCGCCGACAGGCGCTACTGGATGGCGGCGGGCTGGTGCAAGTCGACGATCGTCGTGCTGCGGCATCTGATCGGCATTCGATACAGGATCGAAGGCATGGAGAACCTGCCGAATGGTCCCGCCGTGCTGCTGTCGAAGCATCAGTCCGCCTGGGAGACGCTCGCGTTCCCCGCGCTGATGCCGCGCCCGCTCTGCTATGTCTTCAAGCGCGAACTGCTCTATGTGCCGTTCTTCGGCTGGGCGCTCGGGCTCCTCAAGATGGTGCACATCGACCGCAAGCAGGGGCGCGACGCGTTCGTATCCGTCACGCGTCAGGGCCGCGCGCGCATGGACGAAGGCGCATGGGTCATCATGTTTCCCGAAGGTACGCGCACGCGCGTGGGCAGCCAGGGCAAGTACAAGACGGGCGGCGCGCGCTTCGCGGTGGCGACGGGCGCGCCGGTCGTGCCGATCGCGCATAACGCGGGTCACGTCTGGCCGCGCAATTCCTTCATCAAATATCCGGGTATAGTCACGGTGTCGATCGGGCAACCGATCGATACCGCCGGCCTCACGCCCGAGGAAGTGAACACGCGCGTCGAAAGCTGGATCGAAACGGAAATGCGCCGCATCGATCCGCACGCCTACACCGCGCCGTACGCGCAGCCGGGCGAAGCCGGCGCCGCGGGCGCGGGCCGCTGAAGCGGCAGCCCATTCATATCGAGCTGCGGCGTGCCTTATTCGTTCTTCTCGTCATTGCTGCGCCGTGAGCGCAAAGCCGAACCGATGCAGAAGCCCCCATCGCGGCAGCGTCCCGCCGTCGCGCTCGATACCCTGCAGCTCGATCTTCCGTTCGAGCATGCACCCGCCTACTCCGGCACGCCGCCCGCGAACGGGCCGGCTCCGTTGCGCGGCGACATCCCGAACGCCGATCCCGTTCCGATCCTCACGCCCGCCGCGCCGCCGACGCCGCTGCCCGACGGCGTGCGCCTGCGCCGCATCCTGCTCAAGGCGGGCGCGCTCGAGTATCGGCTCAAGCGCTCGTCGCGACGCACGATCGGCTTTTGCATCGACGGCACCGGGCTTGCGATCACCGCGCCGCGCTGGGTGACGATCGCGGACATCGAGAGCGCGATCCTCGACAAGCAGAACTGGATCGTCAAGAAGCTCACCGAATGGCAGACGCGCGTCGAGCAGCGCGCGCTGCCGCGCATCGAGTGGAAGGACGGCGCGCAGTTTCCGTATCTCGGCAAGACGATCAGCGTGTCGCTCGGCTCAGCGGCGAGCACGTTGTCCTTCGATGACGAAACCAATGTCCTCTCGCTCGCGCTGCCCGCGCTCGCCGATACCCAGCAGATCAAGGATCGCGTGCAGGGCTGGCTGCAGAGCGAGGCGAAACGCATCTTCGGCGAGCGGCTCGCGGTCTATGCGGCGAAGCTCGGCGTCGAGTATCGCGCGTACGCGCTTTCGTCGGCGGCGACACGCTGGGGCAGTTGCTCCAGCGACGGCAAGATCCGCCTCAACTGGCGGCTCATTCATTTCCCGATGTCGATCATCGATTACGTGGTCGCGCACGAGCTCGCGCATCTGCGCGAGATGAACCATAGCCCGCGTTTCTGGCAGACGGTCGAATCGATCTTCCCCGAGTTCCGCGAGGCGCGGCATACGTTGAAGCACCATCCGCCGGACTTGCTGCCGGCGCTTTGAGGCGTCGTCAGCGCGCAGGAATCGCCGACGGTACAATTTCCGGACACGCCCGAAGCGGCCTTCGGCGCCGCGCGGGCGCACGTCTGTCCTCATCGCATCCACATAACAGGAACCCCACCATGCGACTCCTTCACACGATGCTGCGCGTCGGCGACCTGCAGCGTTCCATCGATTTCTACACGCGCATTCTCGGCATGAAAGTGCTGCGTCAAAGCGAAAACACCGAGTACAAGTACACGCTCGCCTTCGTCGGCTACGGTCCCGAAAGCGAGAACAGCGTGCTCGAGCTGACCTACAACTGGGGCGTCGAGAAGTACGAGATGGGCACGGCGTACGGCCATATCGCGCTCGAAGTCGACAATGTGGCGGAAGCGTGCGAGCGTATCCGCCAGGCAGGCGGCAAGGTCACGCGCGAAGCCGGTCCCGTGAAGGGCGGCACGACCGTGATCGCGTTCGTCGAGGATCCGGACGGCTACAAGGTCGAACTCATCGAAAAGCACGCCTGATTCACGCATGATCTCGCGCGCCGCATGATCGTCGCGGCGCGCCGGCCTCCGCATTTCCACGGGCGCGACCCGGCCTTTCACTGTCGCGGCCCGTTCGCTGGCACAATCGACGCTCCAAATCGGTGCATGGCCGATGTGGGTTCCCGCACGGCCATGTCCCGCCACGTCTACGAGCCAGCCGATGAGCACGCCCTCCCTCGCCTTGCGCCGCGCCCCGGACGCCACCGCCATCATCGTGATGATCGCGTTGTGCGGCGCGTGGGGTTTTCAGCAAGTCGCCATCAAGGAAGCGAACGCATCGATCCCGCCGATGCTGCAAGCCGGCATCCGCTCGCTGATCGCGACGTTTCTCGTTTGGATCTGGACGCGCACGCGCGGCGTGCCGCTGTTTCAGCGCGACGACACCCTGCCCGCCGGATTGCTCGCGGGCCTGCTGTTCGGCGGCGAATTCGTCTGCATCTTTTTCGGCCTGAGTCTCACCACCGCGACGCGCATGGCCGTGTTCCTCTACACCGCGCCCTGCTTCACCGCGCTCGGCCTGCACTGGTTCGTCGCCGGCGAGCGGCTGTCGCGCACGCAGTGGTGCGGCATCGTGCTGGCGTTCTGCGGCATGGCGCTCGCCTTCGCCGACGGCTTCCTGCACGGCGATCCGAACAGCGCATCGACCTGGCAAGGCACCGCGGGCGATGCGCTCGGCATCATGGCGGGTCTCTTCTGGGCCGCGACGACAGTCGTCGTGCGTGCATCGTCGCTGGCACATGCGAGCGCGAGCAAGACGCTGTTCTATCAGCTGGCGGTGTCGGCGGTGTTGCTGCTGGCGCTCGCGGCGGGCATCGGGCAGACGCACGTCGAAGCCGTGTCGCCGCTCGCGATCGCGAGCCTCGCGTATCAGGCGATCGTCGTCGCGTTCGTCAGCTATCTGACGTGGTTCTGGCTGCTCACGCGCTACATGGCGTCGCGCCTTTCCGTGTTTTCGTTTCTCACGCCGATCTTCGGCGTCATCTTCGGCGTGCTGCTGCTCGGCGAGCACTTCAACGTGCGCTTCATGACGGCCGCCGCGATGGTGCTTGCGGGCATCGCGCTGGTGAACCGGCCGGCGCGCAAGTCGTAGCTCACTCCGGCGCGGTCGCGCGGATCGTCACCATGTCGTGATCCATGTCGTCGTGATCGGGCGGCGCGTGCAGGTGCTCCGGCGGAATGGCCTCGACCGGATAGCCGTGCTTCTCCCATGCGTCGAGCCCGCCCTTCAGCGGCCGCACATGCCTGAACCCCTTCGCGCGCAACTGCTTCGCGATGGTCTTCGCGGTCGCCTCGTTCGGACAGACGCAGTACACGACCACTTCGTGCTCCGAATACAACTGATCGACGCGATCCGGCGAATCGAGATCCAGCGCGATCGCACCCGCGATGCGATACGGCTCGCGGCGCCTGGTTTCCGGCGGACGCGCGTCGTAGATCACAGGTGGCGTGTCGGAGCGCATCATCGCGTCGAGCTGGTCCGGCGTGATGTGATATTTCTCGAGCCACTGGCGGAACTGCACGCGCCGGATCCATCGATACAGCAGAAAGCCGAGCGCGACCATGACGAGAATATCGATCACCGTCGTGCCGTTCGCGCGCACCAGCACGATGAGCCGCCCGATCTGCTCCTGCAGCACCGCGCCGCCGAGCATCCAGAAACTCGCCCATGCCGTCGCGCCGATCAGGTCCCACAGCACGAACACGCGCACCTCGATCTGCGTGGTGCCGAGCAGCGGCGCCGACACGAGGCCGAGCCCCGGCACGAACTTCGACAGCGCGAGCAGCGGCACGCCGAAGCGCTCGAACCAGCGGCGCGCGGTGCGCAGCGTCGAATCGATCGACAGCGAGAAGCGCACCAGCGAATTGAGGAAGCGCCGGCCGTAAAGGCGGCCCGCGGCGAACCACAATGAATCGGCGATCAGCACGGCGAGCACCGCGGCCGCGAGCATCTGCCAGAACGGCGCGTTGCCGGCGGCGACCAGCGTGCCGGCGAGAATCAGCATCGGCGCGGCGGGGACCGGCACGCCGAGCTGCGTCGCAAGGACGCTGACGAAGACGGCCCACGCGCCCCAGGACGACGCGAGCGAAGTCGGGACGTGCGGCATTCAGAACCCTCGATCAGGCTTTCGGTGAGGTGACGATCGACGCGTTTGCGGCCGCCACAAAGGGTTACACTTTATCTCGATCAGGACAAAAACGCCCGATCGGGCCAGCGCATGCGGCCCGAACATGTGCTGACTTCGACATGCGGGCGACGAGACCAGAGGCCGACACGAGACAACCAGCCGCACCGCAGCCGGGGGAAACCAGCGTGCAACCGATCATTCAGGCTTTCTTCGATATCAACACCGGCACGATGACCTATGTCGTCTACGAAAAGGCCGGTTCGGCGACAGCCATCATCGATCCCGTGCTCGACTTCGATCCGAAAGCCGCGCGCACCTCGACGCGCTCCGCCGACGCGGTCGTCGCGTTCGTGCGCGAGCAGCGGCTCACCGTCGCATGGATTTTGGAGACGCACGCGCACGCCGACCATCTCTCGGCGGCGCCGTATCTGAAGCGCACGCTCGGCGGAAAGATCGGCATCGGTGAATCGATTCGCACCGTGCAGGGCGTGTTCAAGAAGATCTTCGATCTCGAGCCGGAGTTTCAGCTCGACGGCTCGCAGTTCGATCATCTGTTCAGCGACGGCGAGCGTTTCATGATCGGCGAGATCGAGGCGTCGGCGCTCTACGTGCCGGGCCACACGCCGGCGGACATGGCGTATCACATCGGCGATGCGGTGTTCGTCGGCGACACGCTCTTTCTGCCGGACGTCGGCACGGCGCGCTGCGACTTTCCGGGCGGCAACGCGCGCACGCTGTATCGCTCGATTCAGCGGCTGCTCGCGCTCGATCCCGACACGCGGCTTTTCGTCTGCCACGACTATCCGCCCGAAACGCGCGCCCCGCGGTGCGAAACCACGGTGCGCGAGCAGCGCGAGCACAACATTCATGTCGGCGGCGGCAAGACCGAGGACGAATTCGTCGCGATGCGCGAAGCGCGCGACGCGACGCTCGGCATGCCGACGCTCATCTTGCCCGCGATTCAGGTCAACATTCGCGCGGGCCGGTTTCCCGAGGCCGCCCGCAACGGCACGACCTATCTGAAGATTCCCCTCAACGCGCTGTGACGCGTTAAGACGCGCGTCATTCTTCGATGCGCCCGCGCGTCACGCCGAGCAGGTCGGCCATCGCGCGGCGCGCGGCAGTGGCATCGCGCGCGATGATCGCATCGAACACGGCCGTGTGCTCCGCGAGCGACGCGTTGTAGACCTCCGCCCGCTTCGCGTTCAGGCGCAACTGGCCTTCGAGCGTGCGCTCGATCAGCGCGCCGAGCGGAATCAGCAGTTCGTTGCTGCATGCGGCGAGCACGCAGAGATGAAAGTCGAGGTCGGCGCGCACCCATTCGTCGACGTTCTGCGCGTCGGCCATCGCCTGATGGGCGCGCGCGAGACGCTCGCGGGTGCGTTCCTCGTGATTGCCCGCGGCGAGCGCGGCCGCGTATGGCTCGATCATCTCGCGCATCTCCTGAAGCTTGAGCGCGAATTGCAGCGGCGGCGCGACGCGCGAGTACCAGTCGAGCATGTCGGCGTCGAGCAGGTTCCACGCTTGCCTGGCGCGCACACGCGTGCCGACCTTCGGACGCGACTCGATCAGCCCCTTCGACGTGAGCGTGCGCAGCGCCTCCCGAAGCACCGTCCTGCTCACTTCGAAGCGCTCCATCAACTCCGCTTCGCGCGGCAAGGACGAGCCAGGCTGAAAGTCGCCTCGCAGAATCCCCATGCCCAGTTCGTGCGCCACGCGGCCATGCAGATCCCGGTGAATGGTGGTCTCCTTGCAGATTTGGGCAAGATTATCCGGTATTCACCTGATGTTTCGTAAGCCCGGATTCTCATTCCAATAATACTATTAATATGCTCAGAGAGCCGGATTTTGCTACCATGTGAACCCTCGGCTTTGCATGGGACCAGAACACTGGTCGACAAGGAGACGCTTCATGAAAATCACGAAACTCGAGACCTTCATCGTTCCGCCGCGCTGGTGCTTTCTCAAGATCGAAACCGACGAGGGCATTACCGGCTGGGGCGAGCCGGTCGTCGAAGGCCGCGCCCACACGGTGGCGGCCGCCGTCGACGAGCTGTCGGACTATCTGATCGGCAAGGACCCGCGCCATATCGAAGACCTTTGGCAAGTGATGTATCGCTCAGGCTTCTATCGCGGCGGTCCGATCGGCATGAGCGCGATCGCGGGCGTCGATCAGGCGCTGTGGGACATTCTCGGCAAGCATCACGGCGTGCCGGTGCACGCGCTGCTCGGCGGCCAGGTGCGCGACAAGATCAAGGTCTATTCGTGGATCGGCGGCGACCGGCCGAGCGATGTCGCGAACAATGCGCGCGCCGTGGTCGAGCGCGGCTTCAAGGCCGTGAAGATGAACGGCTCGGAAGAGCTGCAGATCATCGATACCTTCGACAAGGTGCAAGGCGTGATCGACAACGTGCGCGCGGTGCGCGAGGCGGTCGGGCCGAACGTGGGCATCGGCGTGGACTTTCACGGCCGCGTGCACAAGCCGATGGCGAAGGTGCTCGCCAGGGAGCTCGATCCGTACAAGCTGATGTTCATCGAGGAGCCGGTGCTCTCGGAGAACGTCGAGGCGCTGCGCGATATCGTCAACCAGACGAGCACGCCGATCGCGCTCGGCGAGCGGCTCTATTCGCGCTGGGACTTCAAGCACATCCTCGCGGGCGGTTACGTCGACATCATTCAGCCGGACGCGTCGCATGCGGGCGGAATCACCGAATGCCGCAAGATCGCGACGATGGCCGAAGCCTACGATGTCGCGCTCGCGCTGCACTGCCCGCTCGGGCCGATCGCGCTCGCGACCTGCCTGCAGATCGATGCCGTGAGCTACAACGCGTTCATCCAGGAGCAGAGCCTCGGCATCCACTACAACCAGGGCAACGACCTGCTCGATTACATCAGGAATCCGGAAGTCTTCAAGTATGAAGACGGCATGGTGTCGATCCCGCAAGGGCCGGGCCTGGGTATCGAGGTGAACGAGGAGAAGGTGCGCGAGATGACCAAGGTCGGCCACCGCTGGCGCAATCCGGTGTGGCGTCACGCGGACGGCAGCGTCGCCGAGTGGTGATCGTCTTGCGCCGACTGCGCGTCGCGTGGGCGCGCAGTCAGCGTTTCAGATTTGCCTTTACCGCGCCGCGCAGCGCGTTGCTGATGAGCAGACCTTCGGCGCGTTCCAGGTCGCGCATCGTGAGCGTGCGTTCGGCGGCGCCCAGCTCTTCGATCAGCACCGCGCGCATGACGCCCGGCAGCACGCCCGCGTCGACCGGCGGCGTCCACCACTTGCCGTCGAGCTGCACGAAGACGCTCGAACGGCCGCCTTCGGTCAGCTCGCCGCGTTCGTTGCTGAACAACATGTCGAACGCACCTTCGGCTTCGGCGGCTTTCCACGCGCGATCGTAGTCGGCGCGGCGCGTCGTCTTGTGGCGCAGGAGCGAGTCCGCGGATGATTGCGGCGCGAAGCCGCGATCGGAAGCGAGCAACACGTCCACCGTGTCCGATGGCAAGGCGCCAAGCGGCGCGCTCGTCACCGCGATGCGCCCGCTCTTGTCCAGCGCGATGCGCAGGCGATACGGCTTGCCCGCCTCGAATCCCGCGCAGTGCCGCGCAACTTGGGCGTCGAGCGCGTTCTCGTCGAATGCGAAGCCGAAATAGGCGGCGCTTCCCTTCAGCCGCGCGACATGACGCGCGTAGTGGCGAACGCCTTCGCCGCGCGTCGCATGGGTCGTCTCGAAGAGTTCGAAACCCGGGTCGGCACCGGTCAGAAAGCGCGCTTTCAACAGACACTCCTCGTATTCGTCGGCGGCGACGCTGTCGAGCACGATGCCCGCGCCGATGCCGAGCACGCCGCGCTTTTCCGCCGCATCGACGACGAGCGTGCGAATCGCGACCGACAGACAGAAGTCGCCGCTCGCATCGAGCCAGCCGATCGCGCCGGTGTAGAGGCCGCGCGGCGTGCTCTCGATTTCGTCGATCAACTGCATCGTGCGGTACTTGGGCGCGCCGGTGATCGAGCCGCACGGAAACAGCGCGCGCACGATGCCGGCGAACGACGTGCCGGGAATGACGCGCGCCTCGATGGTCGACGTCATCTGCCAGACCGACGCGTAGGGCTCGACGGAGAACAGCGCCGGCACGTTCACCGAGCCCGTGACCGCCACGCGCGACATGTCGTTGCGCAGCAAGTCGACGATCATCACGTTTTCAGCGCGATTCTTCGGGTCGAGGCGCAATGCTTCGGGGTCGGTGTCGCGCGGTGCGGTGCCTTTCATCGGCCGCGCGCGCAAGAGATCGCCGTGCTTTTCGACGAACAGTTCCGGCGAGCACGACACGACGAACCGGCCATCCGGCAGCGCGATGAAGGCGCCGTAGTGCACGGCCTGCCGCTCGCGCAAGCGCCGATAGAGCGCGGCCGGCGCGCCGAACACATCGAAGTCGAGCCGATACGTGTAGTTGATCTGATACGACTCGCCTTCGCACAGCGCATCCTGCACGGCCGCGATGGCGGTGTCGAACTCGGCGCGCGTGACGCTCGGCGCGATGCCCGCGACGCCTGCCGTCGAAGGCAGGTCGCTGCCGGAATCCTGCGACGCCAGCCACGCGCTCGCCTCGTCGCGCGAAAAATGCGCGCACTCACGGAACATGAGCACGCGCAGCGCACGATCATCACCGCGCCCGATCCTGCCGAACTGCAGGTTGCGCCCGAACTCGTAATCCGCGACGACGACCGCATGCAGCCCGCTCTGCAGATCGCGCTCGATCTCGCCGCACACCGCATCGAGCGCGTGACCCTCCACGCACACGCGTTCGTGCGCAAAGTCGGTGTACAAACGACTCGACCGCCTTTCGGCGGTCGCGTCGCAATCGTCGAGCAGCGCGAACACCGCGCCGCGCTCTTCAGTCTTCATGGTCGTGCTCGCACTGCGTCGAGCGCATCAGTCGAAAAAGCTCTTCACGCGGTCGAACCAGCTCTTGCTTTGCGGACTATGCCGCGCGCCGCCTTCAACCAGCGATTTCTCGAACTGCCGCAGCAGATCGCGCTGCTGCTCGGTGAGCTTGATCGGCGTTTCCACCTGCACGTGCACGTAGAGATCGCCGGCGATGCTCGAACGCAAGCCCTTGATGCCCTTGCCGCGCAGACGGAACGTCTTGCCCGACTGCGTGCCTTCCGGCACCGTGAAGCTCGCGCGGCCCGCGAGCGTCGGCACTTCGATCTCGCCGCCCAATGCCGCCGTCGTGAACGGAATCGGCATCTGGCAATGCAGGTCGTCGCCGTCGCGCTCGAACACCGAGTGCTGCTTGATGTGGATTTCCACATACAGGTCGCCGTTCGGCCCGCCGTTGATGCCCGGTTCGCCGTTGCCTGCCGAGCGGATGCGCATGCCGTCGTCGATGCCCGCCGGAATCTTCACTTCCAGCGTCTTCGTCTCTTTTACCTTGCCCGCGCCGTGGCAGTTCGCGCACGGATCCGGAATGTAGCTGCCGCTGCCGTGACACTTCGGGCACGTCTGCTGGATACTGAAGAAGCCCTGCGACATGCGCACCTGGCCCTGACCATGACAGGTCGGGCAAGTCTCGGGCTTGGTGCCCGGCTTCGCGCCCGAGCCGTGACAGACGTTGCAGTTGACCCAGCTCGGCACGCGGATCTGCGTGTCGTAGCCGTGCGCCGCCTGCTCCAGCGTGATTTCCATGCTATAGCGCAAGTCCGCGCCGCGATACACCTGCGGGCCGCCGCGGCCGCCGCGAGCAGCGCCGCCCGCCGCCTGTCCGAAGATGTCGCCGAAGATGTCGCCGAAGGCATCGGCGAAACCGCCGAAGCCCTGCGCGCCCGCGCCCGCCATGTTCGGGTCGACGCCCGCATGGCCGTACTGATCGTACGCGGCACGCTTCTGCTGGTCGGAGAGCATTTCGTAGGCTTCCTTCGCCTCCTTGAAATTCTCTTCCGCCTTCTTGTTGTCCGGATTGCGGTCAGGGTGATACTTCATCGCGAGCTTGCGATACGCCTTCTTGATCTCGTCGTCGCTCGCGTTTTTCGCGACGCCCAGAACGTCGTAGTAATCCCGTTTCGCCATATCGGTTCGATGCCGCCGCGCTTATCCGCGACGGTTCCTCTGAGATGCTCCGGGTCCTGCGACCCGCGCGTAAACCTCTGACACCTGGCCCGAATGATCGCTTCGAACCATGCGCCTCTAAAAAACAACGTGCCCGGAGAGCCATACGACTCGCCAGGCGCGTTCCACGTCAGACGCTAAACGCGTCCGGTGCTTTTCACATCGCTGCGAAAAGACCGCGGGCGCGGGACATTTTCATCCACGCGCCCTTGCGGCTTAGTCCTTCTTCACTTCCTTGAAGTCGGCGTCGACGACATCGTCGTGCTGCTGGCTCGCGCCCGTATCCGCCGAAGCGCCCGCGCCTGCTGCACCGGCAGCCGCGCCCGCGGCGCCTTGCTGCGCCTGCATGTCGGCGTACATCTTCTCGCCCAGCTTCTGCGAAGCCTGAGCCAGCGCCTCGACCTTCGCTTCGATCGTGGCCTTGTCGCTCGCGTTGTCCTTCAGCGCGTCTTCGAGGTCCTTCAATGCCGCTTCGATCTTTTCCTTCTCGGCAGCTTCCACCTTGTCGCCGTATTCGGCAACAGCCTTCTTCGTGCTGTGGACCAGCGCATCGCCCTGATTGCGGGCGTCGGCCAGCTCGCGCAGCTTGTGATCTTCCTCGGCGTTGGCTTCGGCGTCCTTCACCATCTTGTCGATTTCGGCGTCCGTCAGGCCCGAGTTCGCCTTGATGGTGATCTTGTTTTCCTTGCCCGTCGCCTTGTCCTTCGCGCCGACGTGCAGAATGCCGTTCGCGTCGATGTCGAAGGTCACTTCGATCTGCGGCACGCCGCGCGGTGCGGGCGGAATGCCTTCGAGGTTGAACTCGCCGAGCAGCTTGTTGCCCGCGGCCATTTCACGCTCGCCCTGGAACACCTTAATGGTCACGGCGCCCTGGTTGTCGTCCGCCGTCGAATACACTTGGGCGTGCTTCGTCGGGATCGTCGTGTTCTTGTTGATCATCTTCGTCATCACGCCGCCGAGCGTCTCGATGCCGAGCGACAGAGGCGTCACGTCGAGCAGCAGAACGTCCTTGCGGTCGCCCGACAGAACCTGGCCCTGAATCGCGGCGCCAACCGCCACGGCTTCGTCCGGGTTCACGTCACGGCGCGGATCCTTGCCGAAGAACTCCTTCACCTTTTCCTGCACCTTCGGCATGCGGGTCATGCCGCCGACGAGAATCACGTCGTCGATGTCGCCGACCTTCACGCCCGCATCCTTGATCGCGATGCGGCACGGTTCGATCGTGCGCTCGATCAGCTCTTCGACGAGCGCTTCGAGCTTCGCGCGGGTGAACTTGAGGTTCAGGTGCTTCGGACCCGACGCGTCCGCCGTGATGTACGGCAGGTTGATGTCGGTCTGCGCCGTCGACGACAGTTCGATCTTCGCCTTTTCAGCGGCTTCCTTCAGGCGCTGCAGCGCGAGCACGTCCTTCGACAGATCGACGCCCTGCTCCTTCTTGAACTCGCCGATGATGTAATCGATGATGCGCTGGTCGAAGTCTTCACCGCCGAGGAACGTGTCGCCGTTGGTCGAGAGCACTTCGAACTGCTTTTCGCCGTCCACGTCGGCAATCTCGATGATCGAGATGTCGAACGTGCCGCCGCCCAGGTCGAACACCGCGATCTTGCGGTCGCCCTTTTCGGCCTTGTCGAGACCGAACGCGAGCGCGGCTGCCGTCGGCTCGTTGATGATGCGCTTCACTTCCAGCCCGGCGATGCGACCCGCGTCCTTGGTTGCCTGACGCTGGCTGTCGTTGAAATACGCCGGAACCGTGATGACGGCTTCCGTCACCGGCTCGCCGAGGTAGTCCTCAGCGGTCTTCTTCATCTTGCGCAGAACTTCGGCGGAAACCTGCGACGGCGCGAGGTTCTTGCCGTGCGCCTCGACCCATGCATCGCCGTTGTCGTGCTTGACGATCTTGTAGGGCATCAGGTTGATGTCCTTCTGCACTTCCTTCTCGTCGAAGCGGCGGCCGATCAGGCGCTTGACCGCATACAGCGTGTTCTTCGGGTTGGTGACCGACTGACGCTTTGCGGGCGCGCCGACGAGGATTTCGTTGTCGTCGAGATACGCGATGATCGACGGCGTGGTGCGCGCGCCTTCCGAGTTCTCGATGACCTTGACCTGGTTACCTTCCATCAGCGCCACGCACGAATTCGTGGTGCCGAGGTCGATGCCGATGATTTTGCCCATTTTTTATACTCTCCTAGCTTTGATCGCAGTGGCGTTGCGGCGGCGGCGGTGTATCGCCTCATGCCGGCTTTTGCCGCCGATTTACCGGGCCGAACGCCCAAAATTCATACCTGTACGCAAGATAAGAGCGTCAGTTTCGATTTCAAGACCCTGAAAGCGATGCGGTCTATAACTTTTTTTGCACCGCGTCGATCTTCTCCCGTGCTGCCCTGACTGCCGCTTCGAACTGCGCGAGGCCGTGCCAGCCGGTCGCCCGGCCGAGGCGCTTGCCCCGGTGAAAGAAAAACCAAGTCGGCACGCCATGCAGCATGAAGCGGCGGCCCAGTTCGCGATGCTCATAAACATTGCCGTGGAACCACTTCAGGCCGAGCGCGCGGATTTCGTCGGGTTTCGCGAGCATCGCTTTCTTCGCGATCTCGCAGTTGAAGCAATCGTGGCCCCAAAAGAAGACCACGGCCAGTTCGTCGCCCGCCGACGCGAGGCCGGCGTCGAAACCCGCCTCGTCGAGCTCCCGCATGTCGAAGACGGCGAAAGCGGTCGAATCGACGGGGGCGCTGGCCATGATCGCTTCGGCGCGCCTTACTTCGGCGCGGCGACGGTGACGAGCGCCGGACGCAGCACGCGGTCGGCGATCACGTAACCCTTTTGCAGCACCGTGACGACCGTGTTCGGCTCCTGATCGGCCGGCACCATCGAAATGGCCTGATGGCGATGCGGATCGAATTTCTCGCCGACCGGGTTCAGCGCGATGACGCGGCCCTTCTCGAGCGCGCCGGTCAATTGCTTGAGCGTCAGTTCGACGCCTTCGCGCACCTTGGTCAGATCCGACGACTGGTCGGCAAGCGCGGCTTCGAGGCTGTCGAGCACCGGCAGCAGGTTCTCCGCAAAATTCTCGATGGCGAATTTATGCGCCTTCGACACGTCTTCCTGGCTGCGGCGACGCACGTTCTCGGTTTCCGCCTTGGCCCGCAGGAAGTCTTCCTTGAGCGCGGCGATCGTGGCCTGAGCCTCGGCGAGCGCCGTTTCCGTCGCGTTCGGCACGGCCTGCTGCGCGACAGCCGCGTCTGGCTGAGCGGCTTCGGCTGCGGCGGGCTGAGCAGGATCGGCGGCCTGGCGCGCGTTTTCGTCGGCGGGCGTCGGGTTCTGGCTCGCTGAATTCTCTTGCGTGTTTTCCATGTCGCTGAATGTATTGCTGTGAGTTGAATCGGATGCGAAAGCGGCCAACCGGTCGTGATGGGTCGCGTTTTTCGCACTAGCGGCGGAAATTGGGGCGTCGAAGGCATTTTCAAGCCTTCCGGGCGGATTTTTCGGACTTATTTCAACGTTCTGCGAGGGATGAAACGATCGGTAATGCGCGTTTCGCCGCATCGCGCAAATTCAGATTGAGGGAAAGCCCTGAGTCGCCTACACTTCGATCATGCATGGTAGGACGCACGTTTACCCTAATCCTACGAATGCTTCAATCCGCTTTCAGCCCTTGCCCGTTTCCTGAACCGGCCGCTTCCTGACCGGGCAACCCGCTCTTCGGGGGTACCATGAAACTGACCTTTGCTATCGCGGTGGTCGCCCTGGTACTCGTCGCGGGAACGACCACCATCTGCATGTCCGGCGCCGTGACCGACCGTAACACCGAGTACGGCGGCGTTCACGCGACCATGGAACACTTCTTCAATCCGGGCCAGAAAGTTTGTCGATGACGCGCCGGTCCCGCTTGGTCGGCCTGCCCTGCAAGCCGGCCGCGGGCTCGCGGAACGTTCTGCGGCGCTCGGTTTCGGCGAGGCGCTTCGCGCGCCCTTCCTCGGTTTCGGCATAGAGCGTCTGCGCGACCGTCGCCGGGCCGCGCACGTCGCACATGCCCAGCACCTCGACCTGCCATACGAGCCGCTCGATATCGATCTCGACGATGTCGCCGATACGCACGTCCTTCGACGGCTTAACGTTTGCGCCGCCGATCTTCACGCGCCCCTTCTCCACCGCATCGCTCGCGAGCGAACGCGTCTTGAAGAAGCGCGCCGCCCACAGCCATTTATCGATGCGCAAACGCGCGCCGGGTTCCGTCGAAATTTTATAGTTCATCAGTGAATGCCTGTCGAAGCCGGAGTCAGGCCACCGCCGTGAGCGGCTGAACGGTCTGCACCGGCCAGCCCTGCAGATGCTGCGCCGCGATTTCGCCGATCGCCTTGATCCACGCCGGCGAGGCGTTCAGGCAGGGAATCCGGTGAAAATGCTTGCCGCCGGCCTTCAGAAATTCGTCGCGCACTTCGATGCCGATTTCCTCGATGGTTTCCAGGCAATCCGCCGTGAAGCCGGGACAGAACACGTCCACGCGCGCGACGCCGCCCGCGCCCAGTTCCGCGACCGTCGGCGCCGTGTACGGCTGAAGCCATTCCGCGCGGCCGAAACGCGACTGGAACGTCACGCGGCATTCCACCGGACTGAGCCCGAGCGCCGCGGCGAGCAGCGAGCCCGTCAACTGGCACTGATCGTGATACGGGTCGCCGAGATCCATCGTGCGCTTCGGCACGCCGTGAAAGCTCAGGACGAGCTTGTCGCCGGCGGCGAAATCCGGCTGGCCGTGATGGCGCCAGTAGTCGCGCACCTGCTCCGCGAGCGCGGCAATGTACGCCGGATGATCGGCGTAATGGCGAATCGTGCGGATTTCCGGCTGATTGCGCACGCGCTTCAGCGCAGCAAAAGCCTCGTCGAAAGCGGTGGCCGTGGTGGACGACGAGTACTGCGGATACATCGGCAGAAGCAGGATGCGCTCGGCGCCTTCCAGCTTCAGCTGATTGAGCATCGCGCCGATGCCGGGCGCGCCGTAGCGCATCGCGTAGTCGACGATCACGTGGTAGTCGTTCGCCGCGAAGAGCCGCCGCAGGCCCTCGACCTGCTTTTCCGTGAAGACGCGCAGCGGCGAGCCTTCGGGCAGCCACACCTGCGTGTATTTCTTCGCCGACGCGCGCCCGCGCAACGGCAGAATCAACCCGCGCAGAATCACTTGCCAGGCCAACGAGGGAATTTCGACGACGCGCGGATCCGACAGGAATTGCGCCAGATATTTACGCACCGCCCGCGGCGTGGGCGCGTCCGGCGTGCCGAGATTGATCAGCAGCACCGCGACGCGATGCGAAGCGCTGGGCTGCGAGGGCAACTCGAGGTCGAAACGCATAGGGCAAGCGGACTGGAACGGTCATCGAAATGGTGAAGACCATTATAGCGGTGCGTTCAGAAGCGCATCATTGGCCGAATGGCCGAGTGGCGCCGCCCGGCGCGCCCCGTCAAGATAGGCGCGAATGCAGCGTTACTGATGGCTGAGCGACATCGAGAGCAGACGCGCGGTGATGTCCACGATCGGAATCACGCGGTTGTACGCCATGCGCGTCGGGCCGATCACGCCGAGTGTGCCGACGATCTTCCCGTTGACCTCGTACGGCGCCGTCACGACGCTCATTTCCTCGATCGGCACGAGATTCGACTCGCCGCCGATGAAGATCTGCACGCCTTGCGCGTGACTCGATACATCCAGCAACTGCAGGAGGCTCGTCTTTTGGTCGAACAGGTCGAACAGCTTGCGCAGCCGCGCCATGTCGGAGGAAAGGTCCGCCACTTCGAGCAGGTTGCGCTCGCCGGAAATCAGCACGGTGTCGATGGGGTCCGTCTCGACGGTGCTCGCGACCACGGCCGCCTGCATGAGCGCGGTCATGTCGCCGCGCAGCTGGTCGATTTCCTCGCGCAGGCGCCGGCGCACCTCGTCGAAAGAGAGGCCTGCGAAATGCGCGTTGATGTAATTGGAGGCTTCGGTGAGCTGCGAGGGCGTGTAGTCGCGCTGCGTCGCCATCATGCGGTTCTGCACGTCGCCTTCGGGCGTGACGATGATAAGCAGGATGCGCTTGTCCGACAGCCGCATGAACTCGATCTGCCTGAACATGTGGCTGCGGCGCGGCGTCAGCACGACGCCCGCGAACGACGAGAGACTGGACAGCACGCTCGCCGCCGCGGCGACGATCTTCTGCGGCTCCTCGCCCTGCAGGCGGGTCTTGACCGCGGTGGTCATCGCTTCATCTTCCGGAGGCTCTACAGTCAGCATCGTGTCGACGAAGAGCCGGTAGCCGCGCGGCGTGGGAATGCGGCCCGCAGAGGTATGCGGGCTTGCGACGAGACCGAGCTCCTCGAGATCCGACATGACGTTGCGGATCGTCGCGGGGCTCAGTTCGAGGCCGGAATGACGTGATAACGTGCGCGAACCGACCGGCTGACCTTCGGCGATGTAGCGCTCGATCAACGTTTTGAGGAGGGTTTGTGCACGTGGGTCTAGCATGGGCAAATTTTAGCTCAACGAGTCGGGTAGCGGCGAGCCGCGCCGCGTGCGCTGCGTTCAACGTCCGCTCCATTCTAGCGAGAAACAGCGGGCGCGCTCGCGCACCCCGGCGCGGCCTGCGTGCGGCGCGTCCGGCCGTGGTCGCCCACGGTTCTTTTCGCCCTCTGACTATGGTGTAATGCCGGCATGGAAATTGGTCAATTCAAGACGGTCGCCCTCGTGGGGCGCACGAACACGCCCGGCATCGAGGCGCCGCTGAGATCGCTCGCCGATCTCCTCGCGCAGCAAGGCTTCGAGGTCGTGTTCGAGGCGAGCACGGCGAAGGACGTCGGTGTGACGGAATTCCCGGCGCTCTCCATCGCCGAGATGGGCGCGCGCGCGGACGTCGCGATCGTGCTCGGCGGCGACGGGACGATGCTCGGCATCGGCCGGCAGCTCGCGCCGTACAAGACGCCGCTCATCGGCGTGAATCACGGGCGGCTCGGCTTCATCACCGACATCCCGCTCAAGGCAATGCGCGAGCTCGTGCCGCAGATGCTCGCCGGCCAGTTCGAGCGCGAGGAGCGCAGCCTGCTCGAAGCGCGCATCGTGCGCAACGACAAGCCGATCTATCACGCGCTCGCGTTCAACGACGTCGTGGTGAACCGCAGCGGCTTCTCCGGCATGGCGGAGCTGCGCGTGTCGGTGGACGGCCACTTCATGTACAACCAGCGTTCGGACGGCCTCATCGTCGCGACGCCGACGGGCTCGACCGCCTACGCGCTGTCTTCGGCGGGCCCGATCCTGCATCCGCAACTGCAGGGCTTCGTGCTCGTGCCGATCGCGCCGCATTCGCTGTCGAACCGTCCGATCGTGCTGCCCGACGATTCGAAGGTGACCATTCAGATCATCGGCGGCCGGGACGTGAACGTGAACTTCGACATGCAGTCGTTCACCGCCGTCGAGCTGAACGATGCCATCGAAGTGCGGCGCTCGAAGCACACGGTGCCGGTGCTGCATCCGGTCGGCTACAGCAGCTACGCCACGCTGCGCAAGAAGCTGCACTGGAACGAGCATCCGTCGCAGGACTCGTCGACGCTCTGATCTGCCCGCCCATATTTGCCCGATCCTTCCCGAAGCATCCATGCTCCGACACCTCTCCATTCGAGACTTCGTCATCGTCGCCGCGCTCGATATCGAGTTCGACTCAGGCTTCACGGTCTTTTCGGGTGAAACCGGCGCGGGCAAATCCATTCTCATCGATGCCCTCGCGCTCACGCTCGGCGCGCGGGGCGACGCGAGCGTCGTGCGCGCGGCTCAGGCGCGCGCGGACATCACCGCCGAATTCTCGACGCATCCGCTCGTCGTGCGCTGGCTCGAGGAGCATGCCCTCGGCGAACCGGAAGCCGAGACGGTCATGCTGCGCCGGGTGATCGATTCGGGCGGCCGCTCGCGCGCGTTCATCAACGGCACGCCCGCGACGCTCGCGCAACTGCGCGAAGTGGGCGAAATGCTCGTCGATATTCACGGCCAGCACGCGCACCAGTTGCTGATGCGCCCGGACGCGCAGCGCGAACTCTTCGATACCCACGCGCAATTGCTCGACACGGCCGGCACGGTCAATCGCGCGTGGCGCGCGTGGCGCGACGCGCAGCAGGCCGTCGAGACCGCCCGGAGCCGCGACCGCGAGCTGCAGCTGGAACGCGAGCGCCTCGCGTGGCAATTGAGCGAGTTCGACAAGCTCGCGCCGCAGCCCGGCGAATGGGAGGAAGTGAGCGCGGAGCATCATCGGCTGTCGCATTCGGCGAGTCTCATCGACGGCGTGCAGGGCGCGCTCGGCGCGCTCTCCGAATCCGATGAGGCGATGATCTCGCAGCTCGGCGCGATCATCTCGAAGCTGCGCGGCCTCGCCGACATCGATCCGGCCTTGAACGACGTGCTCGCCTCGCTCGAACCGGCCGAGATCCAGTTGCAGGAGGCGTCGTATTCGCTGTCGCACTATGCGCAGCGGCTGGAACTCGATCCCGACCGGCTCGCCCAGGTCGAAAAGCGCATGGATCAGTTGCACTCGACCGCGCGCAAGTTCCGCCTTCAGCCGGAGACGTTGCCCGAGGAGCACCAGGCGCGCCGCCGTCAGCTGGCCGAACTCGACGCCGCCGCCGACCTCGACGCGCTCAGCGCCGCCGCCGAAAAAGCAAGGAGCGCGTACCTCGAACAGGCGAAAGTGCTGTCGAAGGCGCGCGCCAAGGCAGCGAAAAGCCTGTCGAAGGCGGTTACCGAAGGCATGCAGGAATTGTCGATGGCGGGCGGCAGCTTCGAAGTCGCGCTCGTGCCGCTCGCAGAAGGCGGCGCGAACGGGCTGGAGCAGATCGAATTCCGCGTCGCGGGCCATGCCGGCGTCGCGCTCAGGCCGCTCGCGAAAGTCGCATCGGGCGGCGAGCTCGCGCGCATCAGCCTCGCGCTCGCCGTGATCGCGAGCACCGCGAGCCCGACGCCCACGCTCATCTTCGACGAAGTGGACACCGGCATCGGCGGCGGCGTCGCGGAAGTGGTCGGGCGGCTGCTGCATCAGCTCGGGCGCGACCGTCAGGTGCTGTGCGTCACGCACCTGCCGCAAGTGGCCGCGCGCGGCGATCAGCACTTCCAGGTCGCGAAGTCCTCCGACGACGCGGGCGGCACCGTCAGCACGGTGACGCCGCTCGACAAGTCGACGCGCATCGAGGAAGTGGCGCGCATGCTGGGGGGACTGGAAATCACCGCGACCACGCGCAAGCACGCGAAGGAAATGCTGGCGGCTTGAGCGTCCGCTCAGGCCGCCCCGGCAAACACCTGATCCCATAACGCCGTCACCGCGTCGCGCTCGGACTGAACCTCGGCCGGATCGACGCGCGCCTTCTCCATGCCGTCGAGCCTGAGCGTGTGCTGCAGCTTGCGGTAATGCCGGTACGCCGCGCCGATCGCATCCGCTTCCGCTTCGGCGATCAATCCGCTTTGCGCGGCGATCTTCAGCAGCGAGATATTGCCCGCGTTGCGCAGGAACTCGTGATGCTCGCGGGCGTGCAGCAGCACCCAGTACTGCACGATGAACTCGATATCGACCATGCCGCCGCGATCGTGCTTCAGGTCGAACAGTTCGCTGCGATTCGGATGCCCCGCGGCGACACGCTCGCGCATCGCGACGATCTCGCGAGCGAGCGCGCCCGCGTCGCGCTCCATGACGAGCACGTCCGCGCGGATCGCCTCGAACTGCGCGCCGATTTCGGTATCGCCCGCGCTGTAGCGAGCGCGCGAAAGCGCCTGATGCTCCCAGACCCACGCCGTATTCGCCGCGTCGCCCTCGCGGATCTGATAGCGGCGGAAGGAATCGAGGTCCGTCACGAGCAGGCCCGACTCGCCGTTGGGCCGCAGACGCAGATCGACATCGAAGAGCGTGCCCGCGCCCGTCGCCGCCGTGAGCCACGTGATGAGACGGCGCGTGAACATCGCGTAGATGTCGGAGGCGGATTCGTGCGGATCGTCGTAGAGGAAGATGAGATCGAGATCCGACGCGTAGCCCAGTTCCTTGCCGCCCAGCTTCCCATACGCGATGACCGAGAAGCGCGGCGTCTCGCGATGCCGCTTCGGGAACTGCTCCCAGACGGTTTGCACCGTCACGTCGAGCACCGCGTCGGCGAGTTCGGAGAGACGGTCGCTCACGTGTTCGACGCTCAGATGCCCGGCGAGATCGATCAGCAGAATGCGGAAGACTTCGGCCTGATGCGCGTGGCGCAGCAGATCCATCTGATGTTCGGCGTCCTCGGCGGCCTTGAGACGCGCGAGCAGCGAACGCTTGAATTCGGACCAGTCGAACGGGCTCGCGATGGCTTCGTCGTCGAGCAGCTCGTCGAGCAATTGCGGATGGCGGATCAGATAGCCCGCCGCCCAGCGCGAACCCGACAGCACGGACAATACGCGCTCGAGCGCCGCCGGGTATTCCGTCAGCAACGCGAGATACGCGCCGCGCTTGCCGATGGCTTCGAGCAGATCGAACACGCGCACGATGGTGTCGCCGCGACGCGCGGCGTCGATCGACTGCACGGCTTCGAGCGCACGCTGCGCGACGATGTCGAAACGTTCCCGGCTCCGCGACGGCAAGCCGGCATAGCGCGCCGAATTCCAGACGCCCGTGAGCCGCGCGAGCACCGGCGCCGGGTCCGCGAAGCCGAGTGCCGAAAGACGCGCGGCGAGTTCTTCCTGCGCGGAGTCGTCCGCGAGCGCGCTGCTCCAGATCCACGACGCCGCCGAATCCTCCGCGACGCCGCAGCCGCCCTGCCCGCTCACCTTGTCGGCGAAGATCGCATCGAACTGCTGCTCGACCAGTTCGCGATGCGCGTCGAGCGTCTCCATCAGCGCGGCGTAGTCGGCGAAACCGAGCGACTTCGCGAGCAGCGCGCGCTCGTCGTCGGCGACGGGCATCGCGTGCGTCTGCGCATCGTTGCGATATTGCAGCCGATGCTCGACCGTGCGCAGGAACAGATACGCATCGGACAGCGATTCGCACACGGCCGGCGCGAGCAAGCCGTGCGCGGCCGCGCGCCGGAGCACCGCGAGCGTCGGGCGAATGCGGAAATCCGCCGCCTGTCCGCCGCGAATCAGCTGGAATACCTGTGCGCTGAACTCGATCTCGCGGATGCCGCCGCGACCGAGCTTGATGTCGTCGGCCTTGTCGGGGCGCATCGACGCGCGCCGCCGCGCTTCATGACGAATCTGCTGATGCAGCGAGCGGATCGCCGCGATCACGCCGTAGTCGAGATAGCGCCGGTAGATGAACGGCGTCGCGATCGCCTCGAGCTGCCTGGCGAGGCGCCGCGCCGAATCGCTCTGCGTCTCCGATACGAGCCTCCCCTTGATCCACGCGTAGCGCTCCCACTCGCGGCCCTGGACGTAGAAATATTCCTCGAGCATGCCGAGACTGCATACGAGCGGACCGGAATCGCCGTTGGGGCGCAGACGCATGTCGACGCGAAACACATAGCCGTCCTGCGTGATCTCCGCGAGCGCGCCGATCAGCCGCTTGCCGAGCCGTGTGAAGAATTCCTGCGTCGTGAGCGGCGAGCGCGTGCCGCCCGAGGTCTCGCCGTCTTCTTCATAGACGAAGATCAGGTCGATGTCCGACGACGCGTTCAGCTCGCGCCCGCCGAGCTTGCCCATGCCGACGACGCCGAGCGTCAGCCGCTCGCCATTCGGCCCGCGCGGCTCGCCGAACAGCACTTCGAGATCCGCCGAGAGCACCGCCAGCGCCCGCTGCACGACGACTTCGGCGAGATCGGTCATCGCGCCGGTGACTTCGGCAACATCCGCCGCGCCCGCGAGATCGCGCTCCATCACCGTGCAGAACACGTCCGTTCGCAGGCGGCGCAGCGCGGTCTTGAGCGCGGCTTCGTTGAGCACGCCGTTCTCGGCGCAGGGCACGCAGTGCGTGTCGAGCCGTGCCTCGATCCATTCGCGGGTCACGGGCGACTTCGCCCATTGCGCGACTTGCGACGCCAGTTCGGGACGCGCCGCATACGCGCGCGCCGCATAGTTGGAATAGTCGGAACTGAGAAGAGGGGCGTCGGTCATGAAAGGATGGGTTCGCTCATTGCTTCTGGAAAATCGCGTCGCTGACGATGGCCGGTCCGCACCATGGAGCAGCGAATGCCGGAGCCGGCCGCGCGCCTGCCAAGTCTTGCCGGACACGGCTTTGCGGGCTTCCCGGAGTGCGCGGGCAGCGGCCGTCCCCGCGGCGCCCGTGTTACATTTCAGCGTCAAACACGCAAAACTACCATATCGCCCGACAGCCGCAGCATGTCCGACAGCAGACGATCCGTCGACCCGACCGAAGTTGGACAAGCCAAGCCCAGCGGCAACGCCGAGCGCGTACTTTCGCGCGTCTTCAAAATCGTTCTCGTCATCGCCGCCGTGGCGTATTTCGCGGTGGCGTGCGTCTATCTCGGCCTGCGTTACGTCGTGCTCCCGGAGGTCGATTCGTTCAGGCCGCGCATCGAGCAGCTCGTCTCGTCGAAGATTCACGCCCAGCTTCACATCGGCAGAATCTCGGCGCGATGGTCGGGCCTCACGCCGACGCTCGACATCGACAACCTGCGCATCGACGCCGCCGACGGCTCGCCCGGACTCGCCGTTCCGCACGCGAGCGCAAGCATCGCCTGGGGATCGCTGGTGCACCTGAGGCCCAAGCTCGCGGACCTGACCGTCGAGGGTCCGGACGTGATCATCGCGCGCAACGCCGACGGCGCGCTCACGGTCGCGGGCGTGCCGATTCCCGCGCATCGCACCGGCTCGAACGCCTTCACGACCTGGCTGCTCGGCCAGGACCGCATTCTTCTGCGCGGCGGCACGCTGCGCTGGCGCGACGCCCAGCGCACCGCACCCGAGATAGCGTTCAAGCGGCTGCACCTCGCGATCGTCAACGATGGCACGCGGCATCGCCTCACGCTCCAGGCGCCGGCCGACGGCGAAGTGCTGCGCGGCCCGCTCGACGTGCGCGCGGACTTCCGTCATCAGCCGTTTTCCGCGATGGGCGCGCCCGCGAACTGGACCGGCCGCCTCTACGTCTCCACCGGCCCGGTCGATCTGCCGACGCTCGCGCGCTACGTGAAGATGCCGTTCCAGATGTTCAGCGGCCTCATCAACAACCAGATCTGGCTGAATTTCGCGGGCGGGCAGCTACAGAATGCGACCGGCGAGCTGATCGGCGCCAACATCGGATTGCGCGTGCGCGCGACGCAGCCGCGGCTCGATCTGCCGACCGCGCGCTTCGGCTGGACCATCGACAAGAAAGACTCCGAGTACACGCTCGATCTCAAGAACCTGCACGCCGAACTCGGCCAGTTGCCGCTCGACGACGGCACGCCGGTCGCGCGGCTGCTCGTGTCGCGCTCGCTCACGGCCACGTATCGGCTGCCGAGCGTCGGCAAGGGGCAATTGCTGCGGCTCACGGGCGATACCGTCGACCTAGGCATCCTCGCGGAGTTCGTGCGCGCGCTGCCGGTGCCGGCCAAGGTCCTCAACGAACTGGTGCGCTTCAATCCGCGCGGGCAGGTCTCGAACTATACGATCTACACCGAGCGCACCGCGCCGAAAACCGAAGAGGAAGCGCTGCAGCAACGCAAGAAAGGCGATGCGCCGCTGCTGCATTACGCATTCAAGGGCGACCTCGAAGGCATCAGCGTGCAGGCGCAGGAGCCGCCGCCCGGACTCACGATCAACAACCATCCGCGAGCGGGTATTCCGGGCATCGAAAATCTGTGGGGCGCGGTCGACGCCAACGAGAAGGAAGGCAGGATCACCATCGACACGAAGAACGCGGCCGTCATCATTCCCGGCGCATTCGACGACCCGCGCCTCACCTTCGATTCGCTGCGGGGCAATGCGCGCTGGAGCGTCGCCGATGCCGTGGCGCCCGGCGAATTGCGCCGCGCCTTCACGATCCACCTCGAAACGCTGCGCGTGAAGAACGCGGACGCCGAAGGCGAAGTCACCGCCGATTACTGGAACCAGGGCCACGGCCGCGGCAATCTCGACCTCAAGGCGAAGGTCGCGCACCTGAAGGTGACGCGTCTCGTGCGCTATCTGCCGACGAGCCTGAACGAGCGCGTGCGCGTCTATCTCGGTCATGCGCTGCAGGCGGGCACCGCGAGGAACGGGACGATCGAAGTGCACGGCGATCTCACCCGCTTCCCCTACGCGAAGTTTCCGGACGCGGGCGTGTTCCGCATCAACGCGCCCTTCACGGGCGGCAAGTTCGATCCGACGCCGTTCCCGCCGCGCAAGATGGCGAACGGCCTGCCGAACTTCTGGCCGGCGTTCGAGGGCATCGACGGCACGTTCACGCTCGCGCAGAACAAGCTCGGCTTCGACATCGACCGCGGGCATTACCGCGACGTGCGTGTCTCGAAGGTGATCGGGCACATCGACGATACGGGCAACCGCGAGACGAAGCTGTGGATCGACGGCCGCGCGCGCGGCCCGCTCGCCGACATGCTGCAGTATGTCGACGACAGCTCGCTCGGCCTGATGGCGAAGCATGCGACGCGCAGGATCGACGCGAAAGGCGACGCCGTGCTCGCGCTCACGCTCGGCATTCCGCGCTACCGTCCGCCCGCGCCGCAGCCGCCGATCAAGACCGAGTACAAGGGCTCGCTCACCTTCGCCGACAACGAAATCGCGTATGGCAATCTGCCGCCGCTCACACATCTGCGCGGCCGTGCGGACTTCGGCGCGAAGACCGTCACGCTCGACGGCCTCACCGCGCAATTGCTCGGCGGCGACGTGCGCGCGAAGGGCGGCGTGCAGCCCGACGGTAGCTATGCGATCGACGTGAACGGGCGCATCGGCGCGGATGTGGCCGAGCGGCTGAACACGCGCATGAGTCCGCAGGTCGTGCAGTTCATGAAGCGCATCAAAGGCGCCGCGCCCTATGAATTGCACGTGCGCGGCGTGAAGAACGCGCTGCCGAACGTGCGGGCGAGCTCGGATCTGACGGGGCTCGCCATCGATCTGCCCGCGCCGTTCGGCAAGGCGCAAGGCACGCCGATGCCGTTTTCCTTCACGTTCCAGCCCGCGCCGGACGGCCCTTCCGATCTGCACGACGCGCAGCTCGGCTTCGGCCCGGTGCAAGCGCATTACGTGCTGCAGCAGATCGGCAAGGCGCAGGTGAAGATCGATCCGCAGAACGCCGCCGAGCCGATGAACATGCGCGCGCGCCTGAAGGTCGTGCGCGGCGCGATCGGCGTGAACAAGCCCGCGGACTTGCCGGCCGAAGGCGTGAGCGCGGCCGTCGACCTGGACGAGCTCGATGCGGACGCATGGCGCAAGACCTTCGCCGACATCAACGCGGCCACCATGGCGACGCCGGAGTCGGCCGCGGCCGCCAACGCGCCGCGCCCGCCGATGAGCGAGAACGTCAGGCAGTTCATCCCGACGCGCGCCGCCGTCCACTTCACGACGCTCAAGCTGCTCGACAGGCGCTGGGAGAACGTCGTGATCGGCGCGAGCCAGGACAGACAAGACGGGGATCGCAAATGGCAGGCGAATGTCGCGTCGAACCAGGTGTCGGGCTACCTCGCGTGGACGCCGGGCGCGACGAAGGAAAGCCCCGGCACCTTGCAGGCGCGCTTCGCCAAAGTGGTGATTCCGGAGAAGACGGAAAACGATCTCGTCGGCAAGGTCATCCGGAAGCCACCGCGCAACATGCCGACGATCGATCTCATCGTGAACGAGCTCGTGTTCCGCGGTCACAGCCTCGGGCGGCTCGAAGTCGATGCCCATAACGAAGTGATCGCCGACGGGCCGATCTGGACACTCGACAAGCTCGAGCTCGCCAACCCCGACGCGACGCTCACCGCGAACGCGACGTGGCGCACGCTGCCGGGCGGCGTGGTCGAGGCCGCGCAGCCGGACCCGATGCCCTACGACACCGACGACGGCATCCCGCGCCGCACGTCGCTCGATTTCAAGCTCGACGTGAAGAACGGCGGCCAGTTGATCGACCGCTTCGGCGCGCCGCACGTGATCAACAGCGGCAGCGGCACGGTCTCGGGCCACGCGGGCTGGAACGGCGGCCCGACCACGCTCGATCCGAAAACGCTCGACGGCAACGTCGCCGTCGACCTGCATCACGGGCAGATCCTGCGCGCGCCGGGCGCGGCGAAGTGGCTCGGCATCTTCAGCCTGCGCAGTCTCGCGAACCTGCTGACGCTGCATTTCGACGATGTGGTCGGCAAGGGTTTGCCGTTCGAGAAGATCACGGGCAATGCGCGCATCGTCGACGGCATCAGCCGCACGGACGACTTCCTCATGGTCACCTCGCCCGCGCGCGTGCAGATGCAGGGCATGGTCGATCTGCCGAAGCAGACGCAGAACCTGCACGTGAAGGTGATTCCGACGGTCGGCGCGGGCGCGGTCGCGCTGGGCGCGGCAGTGATCAATCCGCTGCTCGGTCTCGGCGCGCTCGCCGCGGACCTCGCGCTGTCGGCGTCGATCCAGAAGGCGTTCGCGCTCGACTATTCGATCACCGGTTCGTGGACCAAACCCGTCGTCCAGCGCCTCAAGGGCGATCAGGGTAAGATCGAAGCACCGGCCGCCGCCGTGCCGTCCGCTGCCCAGTGAGAAACGGTCGTTCGCGTCGCGCGCCGGCGACGCTTTTTCGTCCCCATTTTCCTAATCTGCGCACTGAGACATGAGCGAAACATCGAGCGAAAACGCGGCCGGTCCGTCCGGCAAGCCGTTTCAGGTCGCCGCGCTGCAGATGGTCAGCACGCCGGACCGCGACCGCAATCTGGCCGACGCCGGGCGCCTCGTCGCCGAGGCCGCGCGCGGCGGCGCGCAACTGGTGCTGCTGCCGGAATATTTCTGCTACATGGGCTTCAAGGACACCGACAAGCTCGCGATCCGCGAAACGCCCGGCTCCGGCCCCATTCAGCAGTTTCTTGCCGATGCGGCGCGTGAGCACCGCGTGTGGATCATCGGCGGGACGCTGCCGCTGCAGTCGCCCGAACCGGATCGCGTGTTGAACACGACGCTCGTCTTCGATCCGGCCGGAAAGCAGGTCGCGCGCTATGACAAGATTCATCTGTTCAATTTCGAAAAGGGCGAGGAATCGTTCGACGAAGCCCGGACCATCTGCCCGGGAAGCGAAGTGCGGACGTTCCAGGCGCCGTTCGGACGCGTCGGCTTGTCGGTTTGTTACGACCTGCGCTTTCCGGAGCTGTATCGGAAACTCGGTGATTGCGCGCTGATGGTCGTTCCATCCGCGTTCACCTACACGACCGGCAACGCGCACTGGGAAACGCTGCTCAAGGCGCGCGCCGTCGAGAATCAGTGCTACGTGCTCGCCGCGGCGCAAGGCGGCAAGCATGAGAACGGTCGCCGCACGTGGGGCCACAGCATGCTGGTCGATCCGTGGGGCGAAGTCGTCGCCGTGCTGGACGAAGGCATGGGCGTGGTGGCGGGCGGCATCGATCCCGAACGCATCGCCGCCGTGCGACAAAGTTTGCCGGCGTACCGGCATCGCGTAATCGGGTGAAACGCGCGGCGCCACTTGAAGACTCGACTTGAAGATGCGGGTTCCTCCCCGCACATGACCTGACTGAATCAGACCGTAGAATAGTCTGCAATTCGTCTGAAATATCACCGAAATCGCAACAGGCACCGCATGAATATCATCGAACCCGGCATTCGCAACCTGGTCACGGCGAAGGACGTCTTGCTCACGCCGTACGGCCTCGACGAAGGGCTGATCACCCGCACGCTCGCGGACATCTTCGAGCATCGCGTCGATTACGCCGACCTCTACTTCCAGTCCACGCGCAGCGAAGCGTGGAGCCTCGAGGAAGGCATCGTCAAATCGGGCAGCTTCAGCATCGATCAGGGCGTGGGCGTGCGCGCCGTGTCCGGCGAGCGCACGGCGTTCGCCTACTCGGATGACCTGTCGCCCGAATCCATCCGCCAGGCCGCGATCGCGACGCGCGCGATCGCCAAAGCGGGCGGCGGCAAGCACAGGATCAAACCGGCGAGCTCGCTGACGGGCGTGTCGGGCCGCGATCTGTATCTGCCCGCCGATCCGCTCCATTCGCTCGATGCCAACGCGAAGGTCAAGCTGCTGGAGCGCGTCGAGCAGATGGCGCGCAGCAAGGACCCGCGCATCACGCAGGTGATGGCGGGCCTGGCCGGCGAATACGATGTCGTGCTGGTCGCGCGCAGCGACGGCGCGCTCGCCGCCGACGTGCGCCCGCTGGTGCGCGTGTCGGTGACGGTGATCGCCGAGCAGAACGGCCGGCGCGAGATCGGCACGGGCGGCGGCGGCGGGCGCTTCGACTACGGCTATTTCACCGATGCGGTGTTGAGCAAGTACGCCGATGACGCCGTGCACGCGGCGCTCGTGAACCTCGAGGCGCGCCCCGCTCCGGCGGGCGCCATGACCGTCGTGCTCGGGCCGGGCTGGCCGGGCGTGCTGCTGCACGAGGCGGTCGGACACGGGCTCGAAGGCGACTTCAACCGCAAGGGATCGTCTGCGTTCGCGGGACGCATCGGCGAGCAGGTCGCGGCGAAGGGCGTCACCGTGGTCGATGACGGCACGCTGCCGAATCGCCGCGGCTCGCTCAACATCGACGACGAAGGCAACCCGACGCAGTGCACGACGCTGATCGAGGATGGCATCCTCAAGGGCTACATCCAGGACTCGCTCAACGCGCGCCTGATGAAGATGCCGGTGACGGGCAACGCGCGCCGCGAATCGTACGCCGCGCTGCCGATGCCGCGCATGACCAACACCTACATGCTCAACGGCGACAAGGACCCGCAGGAGATTCTCGCGTCGGTGAAGAACGGTCTCTATGCGGTGAACTTCGGCGGCGGTCAGGTCGATATCACCAACGGCAAGTTCGTGTTCTCGGCGTCCGAGGCGTACATGATCGAAAACGGCAAGATCACGTATCCGGTGAAGGGCGCGACGCTGATCGGCAGCGGGCCCGAATCGCTCAAGTACGTGACGATGATCGGCAACGATATGTCGCTGGATAGCGGTGTCGGCGTGTGCGGCAAGGAAGGCCAGAGCGTGCCCGTGGGCGTCGGACAGCCGACGCTGCGCATCGAACGGATGACGGTGGGCGGGACGGTTTGACCTTTTGATGATCGTGCGGGAAATCCGCATCGCCTGAGCGCGAATCTGGCGCGCTCGCGTTCTGCGATGCGGATTGTCCGCGTTTTTGGTGTTGCAGGCTTGTCAGCGCCGCATGTTTGCGGTTATAAAAGCAGTCACAACTTTTTTCGACCTCCGTTCGATCCATCATGTCCGCCAAGTTTTATTTTTATTTCTTTTGGCATCTCAAGCCGCTGGCGGATCGAGAGGGGTGAGTCGTAGGTTGAGCAAACCGAATTCCCGAAAAACCGCCAGCGAGTCTGGCGGTTTTTTTTCGCCTTTCGCTGGATCTGATCAGCACGCAGCCGTTGGAGAACCGAAATGCCCCCGCACAATACCGATGACGTACGTATCCGCGAATTGAAAGAGCTGACCCCGCCCGCGCATCTGATCCGCGAGTTTCCTTGCGCCGAGCCGGTGTCGGAGATCATCTTCAATGCGCGGCAGTCGATGCATCGCATTCTTCACGGGATGGATGACCGGTTGATCGTCATCATCGGGCCCTGCTCGATTCATGATCCGAAGGCGGCGATCGAGTACGCGGGGCGCCTGATCGAGCAGCGCAAGCGGTTTGCGGGGGAACTGGAGATCGTGATGCGGGTGTACTTCGAGAAGCCGCGCACCACGGTCGGCTGGAAGGGACTCATCAACGACCCGTACATGGATAACAGCTTCAAGATCAATGACGGCTTGCGGGCTGCGCGGGAGTTGCTCATGCATATCAATGAGCTTGGGCTGCCCGCGGGTACCGAGTACCTCGATATGATCAGTCCGCAGTACATCGCTGACCTCATTTCCTGGGGGGCGATCGGGGCGCGGACGACGGAATCGCAAGTGCACCGCGAGTTGGCTTCGGGCTTGTCCTGTCCTGTCGGGTTCAAGAACGGCACCGATGGCAATGTGAAGATCGCCGTCGATGCGATCAAGGCGGCATCGCAGCCGCACCATTTCCTGTCAGTCACCAAGGGCGGGCATTCGGCGATCGTTTCCACCGCAGGCAATGAGGATTGTCACATCATCCTGCGCGGCGGAAAGACCCCCAATTACGATGCGGATAGCGTCAATGCCGCGTGCAGCGATATCGGCAAAGCGGGTCTGGCTGCGCGCCTGATGATCGACGCGAGTCATGCCAATAGCTCGAAGAAGCATGAGAACCAGATTCCGGTTTGCGAGGACATCGGCCGACAACTCGCTTCAGGCGATGAGCGGATCGTCGGCGTGATGGTGGAATCGCATCTCGTCGCCGGGCGGCAGGATTTGAAGGAAGGATGCGAACTCGCATACGGGCAAAGCGTTACGGATGCCTGCATCGGTTGGGACGAGAGTGTGAAGGTGCTGGAAGGGCTCGCTGAGGCGGTCAAGCAGCGGCGAGTGGTCCGCGGCGGCGGGAACTGACGCGCACCACCGTACGTGCCGTTCCTGATGACACTGCCGGTCCCGCCGGCAGTGTCGATCGAACATTCCGCGTGTTCGAAAAAGGACGGTCGACAACCGGCCGCCGGAAACGAAATCGCGGACAGGTTCCGCTGACCGGAGCGAATCATTGATCAGGCACGTTTCGCTCGCGATTCCACAGAATATCCGTGCCGCCGTCGACCCTATTAAGTACTCGCGCCCAGACAAACAGCAAATCCGACAACCGATTCACATACTTCCGCGGCGCCTCATTCACTCCGGCAGCATCCCTGCGGCCCACCGCCACGATCGCCCGCTCCGCCCTGCGGCACACCGTCCGCGCGACGTGAGCCACCGCCGCCGCCCTCGACCCGCCCGGCAAAATGAACTCCTTCAAGGGCGGCAACGTCCCGTTGTACTCCGCGAGCCAAGCATCGAGCTGCGCCAGACGCGGCTCCTGAATCATCGAATGCCCGGGAATCGACAACTCGCCGCCGAGATCGAACAGATCGTTCTGGATCTGCGTCAGCGCCGCTCGCACGTCCGACGGCATCGGCTCGCAGAGCAGCACTCCGATCGTCGAATTCAGCTCATCCACATCCCCGATGGCGGCGATCCGCGCATCGTCCTTCGAGACACGGCTGCCATCTCCGAGGCCCGTGGTCCCATCATCGCCGGTGCGCGTGGCGATCTTGCTCAGGCGGTTGCCCATCATCACTCCCTGCATCGCTGATAAATCGATCAAAAGCCGACCCATTATAGGCACGCTTTCGAGCCCGACAGCCCGGTCGGCCGGGCGTCGTCCCGAGGGCGTAAAATGAGATGAACACCGTACGGTTTTCGCGCCAGTCGCAGAACGGAGCCGGTATCAGGCATCACGCGAAACCCGCAACGCTCGGACCAGCCGCGAAACACCGAGGCACACGCGCTGCCCGCTCAGCACCCAGACAAGAAACACAGCCGTACCGCCCGGAGACACGCTCGTGAACCACCCCGCAGAACAGAGCGCATTGCGCCGCCCCTTCCCCGCCGCGCTGCTCGACGCGCTGAAGGCCCGATTCGGCGAGCGCGCCACGACTGCGCAGGCCGTGCGCGAACATCACGGCCGCGACGAATCGCCGTTCGACCCGCAACTCCCAGACGCCGTCGTCTTCGCGCGCAGCACCGAGGAAGTGCAGGCCATCGTCAGGCTATGCGCCGAGCACGACGTCCCGATCATCCCCTACGGCAACGGCTCGTCGCTCGAAGGCCATCTGCTCGCGGTGCAAGGCGGCGTCTCGATCGACCTGTCCGGGATGAACCAGATCGTCTCGATCAACGCCGAAGACCTGACCGTCACCGTCCAGCCCGGCATCTCGCGCAAGCAACTGAACGAAGCCTTGAGAGACACCGGGCTCTTCTTCCCGATCGACCCGGGCGCGGACGCGAGCATCGGCGGCATGTCGGCGACGCGCGCCTCCGGCACGAACGCCGTGCGCTACGGCTCGATGCGCGAGAACGTGCTCGCGCTCACCGTCGTCCTCGCCGATGGCCGCGTCATCAGGACCGGCACGCGCGCGCGCAAATCCTCCGCGGGATATGACCTGACGCGCCTGTTCGTCGGCTCGGAAGGCACGCTCGGTGTCATCACCGAAATCACCGTGCGCCTCTATCCGCAGCCCGAAGCGATCTCGGCCGCCGTGTGCGCGTTCCCGTCGATGGGCGACGCCGTGCGCGCCGTCATCGAAACCATCCAGATGGGCGTGCCGATCGCGCGCGTCGAATTCGTCGACAAGCTCGCCGTGCGCGCGATCAATCGCCACTCGAACCTGACGCTGCGCGAATCGCCGATGCTGTTCTTCGAATTCCACGGCACCGAATCCGGCGTGCAGGAGCAGGCCCGGACCGTGCAGGAAATCGTCGCGCAGAACAAGGGCGAGGATTTCGAATGGGCGACGCGCCCCGAAGACCGCAACCGCCTCTGGAACGCCCGCCACAGCGCCTACTTCGCGATGCTGCAGCTGAAGCCCGGCTGCCGCGCCGTCACGACCGACGTCTGCGTGCCGATCTCGCGTCTTGCCGAATGCGTCGAGGAAACGGAAAAGGACTTGCGGGGCTCGTACTTGCCGAGCCCGATTGTCGGCCACGTGGGCGACGGCAACTTCCACGTCGCGATGCTGCTCGACCCCGGCAAGCCGGAAGAACTGGAGGAAGCCGAGCGCATCAACCGGCGCATCGTCGGGCGCGCGCTGGAGATGGGCGGCACCTGCACGGGCGAGCACGGCATCGGTTTGCACAAGATGGGCTTCCTGATCGACGAGCACGGTGAGGACGCCATTGCCGTGATGCGCTCGATCAAACAGGCGCTCGATCCGAAGAACATGATGAACCCGGGGAAAATCTTCGCTTTCGAAGGCTGAGGAAGTCGCGCAAGATAGGCGAATCAAAATGAGCGCCGCCAGGCATCACAGGCGCCGGGAGGAGACATGAACGCACCCGACGAGCTCAAGTCCGAGCAGATGTCGCCCAACATGCCGCACGAGGCCGCTGCCGATCTGACCGAAGAGCAGCTCGCCGCGCGTCAGCGCGAGGTCGTGCAGGCGCTGATGGCCGTGCTGCCGACGCACTGCCTGCTCTATCGCGAGGAAGACACCGCCGCCTACGAATGCGACGGTCTCGCCGCGTACCGGCGTCTGCCGCTCGCGGTCGCGCTGCCGGAAACGGAGGCGCAGGTGCAGCGCGTCGTGCAGATCTGCTCGCGTCTTGGCGTTCCGATCGTCCCGCGCGGCGCGGGCACGGGGCTTTCCGGCGGCGCAATGCCGATTCGGCACGGCATCGTGCTGTCGCTCGCGCGCTTTCGCAAGATCATCGAAGTCGATCCGTACGCCCGTACCGCCACCGTGCAGCCCGGCGTGCGCAATCTCGCGATTTCGGAGGCCGCCGCGCCCTACGGCCTGTACTACGCGCCCGATCCGTCGTCGCAGATTGCCTGCACGATCGGCGGTAACGTGTCCGAGAACTCCGGCGGCGTGCATTGCCTGAAATACGGCCTCACGGTGCACAACGTGCTGCGCGTGCGCGCGGTGACGATGGAGGGCGATGTCGTCGAGTTCGGCTCGCTCGGGCCGGACGCGCCGGGCCTCGACCTGCTCGCGGTGCTGATCGGCAGCGAAGGCATGTTCGCGATCGTCACGGAGATCACGGTCAAGCTGATTCCGAAGCCGCAGACGGCGCAGGTCATCATGGCGAGCTTCGACGATGTCGTGAAGGGCGGCAACGCGGTCGCGGCGATCATCGCGGCGGGCATCATCCCGGCCGGCCTCGAAATGATGGACAAACCCGCGACGCGCGCCGTCGAGCAGTTCGTCAACGCGGGCTACGATCTCGACGCTGCCGCGATCCTGCTCTGCGAGTCCGACGGCACGCACGACGAAGTCGCCGAGGAAATCGTCCGCATGACGGCCGTGCTGCGCGAGCACGGCGCGTCGCGCATCCAGATTTCGCGTTCGGAAACGGAACGCCTGAAGTTCTGGTCCGGCCGCAAGAACGCATTTCCGGCGGCGGGCCGCATCTCGCCGGACTATTACTGCATGGACGGCACCGTGCCGCGCCGCTCGATCGGGCCGCTGCTCGCGCGCATCGAGGAGATGGAGAAGAAGTACGCGCTGCGCTGCATCAATGTGTTCCATGCCGGCGACGGCAATATGCATCCGCTGATTCTCTTCAACGGCAACGATCTCGACGAATGGCATCGCGCCGAGGCGTTCGGCTGCGACATCCTCGAGACCTGCGTCGAGCTGGGCGGCACGGTGACGGGCGAGCATGGCGTGGGCATCGAAAAAATCAATTCGATGTGCGTGCAATTCTCGCCGGAGGAGCGCGACGCGTTCTTCGCGGTGAAGCGCGCGTTCGATCCGCCGGGCTTGCTCAACCCCGACAAGGGCATCCCGACGCGCGCGCGCTGCGCCGAATACGGCAAGATGCATGTGCGAGGCGGCCTCCTGCCGCACCCCGAGCTGCCGCGCTTCTAGAGCCTCACGAAGCGCGGCGCGCGTTCCGCTATCCATGTTTCTCCGAGTGCGACGGCGTTATGCGGCCGGTACAATCGACCGGACAGCCGTAGAAGCCGACTAGACAAGTCGAATACCGACATCGACGAACGAGCGGAACACCCATGGAACAGGACGACATCGTCGCCGGCTGGTCGGAGAGGATCGCCCGGGCCACCGAAACCGGCACGCTGCTCCGCATTCGAGGCGGCGGCACGAAGGACTGGTATGGCCAGACGCTCCAGGGAGAGATCCTCGACACGCGCGCGTATCGCGGCATCATCGCCTACGATCCGGCGGAGCTCGTCATCACCGCGCGAAGCGGAACGCCGCTTGCCGAAATCGAAGCAGCGCTGAGAGAACACAGCCAGATGCTGCCGTTCGAGCCGCCCCACTTCGGCCGCAACGCCACGCTGGGCGGCTGCATCGCCGCGGGCCTTGCCGGGCCGCGGCGCGCCTGGACCGGCGCGCCGCGCGATTTCGTGCTGGGCGCCGTCGTCATGAACGGGCGCGGGCAAGTGCTGCACTTCGGCGGGCAGGTGGTGAAGAACGTCGCGGGATACGACGTCTCGCGGCTGCTCGCCGGCTCGCTCGGCACGCTCGGGCTGATCCTCGAGCTGTCGATCAAGGTGCTGCCGCGGCCCGTGGCCGAAGCCACGCTCAAGTTCGACATGCACGCCACCGACGGCGTGCGCAAGCTCAACGAATGGGGCGGCCATCCGCTGCCGATCACCGGCAGCGCCTGGCGCGACGGCACGCTGGCCCTGCGTCTCGCGGGTGCGGAAGCCGCCGTGAAGACCGCGCGCACCACGCTCGGCGGCGAGGTGGTCGACGCCGTGGAAGCCGACCGTTTCTGGATCGGCCTGCGCGAGCAGACGGATCCGTTCTTCGCGGTGATCGAGCCGCGCTCGGCGCTGTGGCGGCTCGCGTTGCCTTCGATCGCGGAGCCGCTGCATCTGCCGGGCGCGCAGTTGATGGAATGGGGCGGCGGCCAGCGCTGGTGGATCACCGACACCGATCCGCAAACCGTGCGCATCAGCGCGAAGCAGGCGGGCGGCCACGCGACGATCTTCCGCGCGGGCTCCGCCTACGACCGCAATGCGGGCGTGTTTACGCCACTGCCCGCGCCGCTGATGAAGATTCATCGCGGGCTGAAGGCAGCCTTCGATCCGGCGCGCATCTTCAATCGCGCGCGGCTTTATCCCGATTTCTGAGCGAAGGTCCGGGCGTCCAACGGCAAAAGCGAAACGATGCAAACCAATCTCGCCGAATTCATCCGCGGCACGGCCGATGGCGACGAAGCCGACGCCATCCTGCGCAAGTGCGTGCACTGCGGCTTCTGCACGGCGACCTGCCCGACGTATCAGTTGCTCGGCGACGAGCTCGACGGGCCGCGCGGGCGCATCTATCTGATGAAGCAGATGTTCGAGGGCGCGCCCGTCACGCGCAGCACGCAGCTGCATCTGGACCGCTGCCTCACCTGCCGCAATTGCGAAACGACGTGCCCCTCGGGCGTGCAATACGGCAAGCTCGTCGAGATCGGGCGCAAGGTCATCGAGGAGAAAGTCGAGCGGCCGATGCGCCAGCGCCTGCAGCGCCGCTTTCTCGCGAGCTTTCTGCCGAACAGCACGCTCTTCACGCCCGCGATGAAGCTCGGCCAGCAGTTTCGAGGCATCCTCCCGCGCAAGCTGCGCGCGAAGATTCCGCTGCCCGAGCGGCCGCTCGCCGCGCCGACAGGCAAGCACGCGCGCAAGATGCTGATGCTCGCCGGCTGCGTGCAGCCCGCGATGATGCCCAACGTCAACACGGCGACGGCGCGCGTGTTCGATGCGCTCGGCATCGAGATCGTCACCGCGCCCGATGCAGGCTGCTGCGGCGCGATCCGCCTGCATCTCGGCTACAACGAGGACGCGCTCGTTGACGTGCGCAACAACATCGACGCGTGGTGGCCCTACATGGAAAGCGGCGTCGATGCGATCGTCATGAACGCCTCGGGGTGCGGCGCGACCGTGAAGGAATACGCGCACCTCATGCGCAACGACCCGGCGTATGCGGAAAAAGCGCAGCGCATCGTCGATCTGACGCGCGATCTGGCCGAAATCCTGCCGATGTACGAGGAAGAGCTCGTCTCGCTCGCGCGCCGCCGCGGCGTGCATACGGTCGCGTTTCATCCGCCGTGCACGCTGCAGCACGGCCAGCAGATCCGCGGGCGCGTCGAGCAACTGCTCACCGCGCTCGGGCTCGAAGTGCGCCTGCCCGCCGATAGCCATCTTTGCTGCGGATCGGCGGGCACGTACTCGGTGCTGCAGCCGAAGCTCTCGTACACGCTGCGCAATCAGAAGCTCGACCGGCTGGAGAAGCTGGAGCCGCAGCTGATCCTGTCGGCGAATGTCGGCTGCATCGCGCATCTGCAAAGCGGCACGTCGACGCCCGTCACACACTGGATCCAGCTACTGGAGCATCTGATTTACGGATGAGCGATTCGTATAATGGGCGGATCGCTCCCATTGCCGTCCGAAGCATGTCAATCGCTCAACATCTCGAAGAAGTCCGGCAACGCATCGCGAAGGCCGCGCACGACGCCTCGCGCGATGCGTCGTCCGTCAGGCTGCTCGCGGTCTCCAAGACCTTTCCCGCGAGCGACGTGCGCGCCGCCTTCGATGCCGGCCAGCGCGCGTTCGGCGAAAACTATGTGCAGGAAGGCATCGCGAAGATCGCCGAACTCGCCGACCTGCGCCGCGACATCGAATGGCATTTCATCGGGCCGCTGCAATCGAACAAGACGAAGCTGGTCGCCGAGCAGTTCGACTGGGTGCATTCGATCGATCGCCTGAAGATCGCCGAGCGGCTCTCCGCGCAGCGTCCAGAAGGCGCGCCCGCGCTCAACGTCTGCGTGCAGGTCAACGTGAGCGGCGAGGCGTCGAAAAGCGGTGTCGAGCCGACCGAGGCCGTCGCGCTCGCGCATGCGGTGGCCGCCCTGCCCGGCCTGCGCCTGCGCGGCCTGATGGCGATTCCCGAACCCACCGGCACGCTCGACGCGCAACGCCAGCCGCACGCGCGTCTGCGCGAACTGATGAACGCATTGCGCGCCGACGGCCTCGATCTCGACACGCTCTCGATGGGCATGTCGGCCGATCTCGAAGCCGCCGTGCTCGAAGGCGCGACGATGGTGCGCATCGGCACGGCGATCTTCGGCGCGCGTGATTATTCGCATTGACTCACTTTCTGCTCAACTCACCATGAAAATCGCATTCATCGGCGGCGGCAACATGGCCGCGGCGCTCATCGGCGGTCTCATCAAGCGCGGCGTCGCGCCGGCGGACATCTACGCCGTCGACATCAACGACGAGGCGCGCGAGCGCACCGCGCAACAGTTCGGCATCGCGACGGGCGCGAGCATCGACGCGAAACTCGCCGGCTACGACGCCATCGTGCTCGCCGTGAAGCCGCAAGTGCTCAAGAGCGTGGCCGAAGCGCTCGCGCCGCATCTGTCGAAGCAGACGATCATCAGCATTGCGGCCGGCATCCGCGCGAGCGATCTGAGCCGCTGGCTGAACGGCTACGCGCAGATCGTGCGCACGATGCCGAACACGCCGGCGCTGATCGGCATGGGCGTGACCGGCCTCGCCGCGCTGCCGGGCGTCTCCGATGCCGCGAAGGCGCTCGCCTCGCAAGTGCTGGAAGCGGTCGGCGCCGCCGTCTGGTTCGACGACGAAGCGAAGCTCGACGCCGTCACCGCGATCTCCGGGAGCGGCCCGGCCTACGTGTTCTACTTCATCGAAGCGATGCAGGAAGCGGCGCGCCAGCTCGGCATGGATGAAGCGCAAGGCCGCGCGCTCGCGGTCGCCACCTTCACCGGCGCGGCGCAACTGGCGGCGCAATCGGGCGAACCCGCGAGCGTGCTCCGCGAACGCGTGACGTCGAAGGGCGGCACGACGGCGGCGGCGCTCGCGTCGTTCGATGCGCAAGGGGTGAAGGACGCGATCGTGCGCGGCGCGCTGGCGGCACAGGCGCGGGCGAAGGAAATGGGCGACGAGCTCGGCGCGGCCTGACGCTCGAACCGCGTTGCCATGAAAAAAACGGCAGTTCATCGCGAACTGCCGTTTGTTTTTCAGGCGGCGGGATTCACGCGGCCGCGTAATGCAGCGCGATGCCCGCGAACAGCATGCCGCCCAGCCAGTTGTTGTGCCTGAACGCGGCGAAGCACGCCATGCGATCGCGGCCGCGGATCAGCGCGTAGTGATACGCCGCGCAGCCCGCCGCGGCGAGCCAGCCGAGCCAGTAGAGCCAGCCGAAGCCCAGCGCCACGCCGATCCCGGCGTAAATCGCCAGCGTCGCCGCGTAGCAGAGCATCACGGCGAGCACGTCGTGGCGCCCGAAGGTGAGCGCGGACGTGCGGATGCCGATCTTGATGTCGTCGTCGCGGTCGACCATCGCGTATTCGGTGTCGTAGGCGACCGACCAGAACACATTGGCGACGAGCATGATCCACGCGAGCACCGGCACGTGGTTCTGCACGGCGGCGAATGCCATCGGAATGCCGAAGCCGAACGCGATGCCGAGATACGCCTGCGGAATCGCGAAGAAGCGCTTGGTGAACGGATACGAGCCCGCGACGAAGAGCGCGAACACCGACAGCTCCTTCGTAAGCGTGTTGAGCGGCAGGATCAGCAGGAACGCGACGAGCGCGAGCGCCGCCGCCAGCGCCACCGCCTCCCACGCCTTGATCTTGCCCGACGTGATCGGCCGCTCGGCGGTGCGCTTCACGTGGCGGTCGAAGTCGCGATCGGCATAGTCGTTGATCGCACAGCCCGCCGAGCGCATGAGAATCGTGCCGACGATGAAGATGACGAGCAGCATCGGCGACGGACGGCCTTCCGATGCGATCCACAGCGCGTTGAGCGTCGGCCACAGGAGCAGCAGGCTGCCGATGGGCTTGTCGAGGCGCACGAGGCGCATGTAGAGCGGGAGACGGGCGAACATGGCGATACAGGCGGGGAAGACGCAACGGCCTATTTTAGACCAGGGTGCAGGCATGGGCTTTCATGCGTGATTTCGCGCAGCCCTCAAAGCAAAAACCCCGTGCGACGAATCGCACGGGGTTTTCATCGGACGAGGCGATGCGCCTCAGGCCAGCATCGCGCGCAGCATCCACGCGGTCTTCTCGTGCGTCTGCATGCGTTGCGTGAGCAGGTCGGCGGTCGGCTCGTCGTTCGCGGCCTCGGTCGCCGGGAAGATTGCGCGCGCCGTGCGCACCACGGCTTCCTGGCCTTCTACCAGTTGGCGGATCATCTCTTCGGCAGCCGGCACGCCGTCCGCTTCCGGAATCGACGACAGCTTCGCGAAGTCCTTGTAGCTGCCCGGCGCGTGCACGCCCAGCGCGCGGATGCGCTCCGCGATCGAATCGACGGCCAGCGCGAGCTCGTTGTACTGCGTCTCGAACATCAGATGCAGCGTGTTGAACATCGGCCCCGTGACGTTCCAGTGAAAGTTGTGGGTCTTCAGGTACAGCGTGTACGTGTCGGCCAGCAGCCGGGACAGCCCCTCGGCGATCTTCTTGCGGTCCTTGTCGCTGATGCCGATGTTGACGGCAGGTGCAGTGCCTTTCTTCGCCATGATGACTCCGTGAGAGAGTGATTCGAACGGTGCGAACGCCGCGCGCGTCGCTGCGCTGCACGGCGTTTCAAGCGTTCGACAGTTTATCTTAGAAACGGGGAACGCCTTATTGCGCGGCAAGGCCTGTCGGGCCCTCGCGGGTGCGTCTCGATGACGCAATCCCCGCGCGTCAGGTCACGCTCAAGCGACCGCGACACCGCTCGCGACGACGATGCCGTAGGCCGCCGCCACGATGCCGAACGCGATCGCGATGCGCACGCCGCGCGAGGCCGCGCGGCTCGATGCTTCGATCTGATCGACCGCCTGGGCGATATGGTTCAACGCTTGAGACATGATGTGTTCTCCCGGTGTTTCGAGGCGCCGCTCTCAGGCAGCGGCGGTGTCTTTCTCGCCGAGCTTCGCGAGCGCGTCGATGACGCCCTGCGCGTAGGCCGGATCGATGCGGCGGAAATGCCCGATCTGCCGCGCGACGATCTCGTCCGGCACGCCGTGGATATGCCGCGCGATGTTGCCGAAGAAACGCTCGCGCTGCGCATCGTCGAAGAGCCTGAAGAGCGCTGCCGGCTGGCTGTAGTAGTCGTCGTCCTGGCGATGGTCGTAGCGCTGCACCGTGCCGCCCGCGAGCGGCGGCTCGTTCACGTTGGCGTCCTGCGCGAATTCGCCGTAGCGGTTCGGCTCGTAGTTGACGCGACCGCCGAGGTTGCCGTCGATGCGCATCGCGCCGTCGCGATGGAACGGATTGGCTACGGCCGCACGCGGCGCATTCACCGGAATCTGATGATGATTGATGCCGAGGCGATATCGCTGCGTGTCGCCGTACGAGAACAGGCGGCCCTGCAGCAACCGGTCCGGAGAGAAGCCGATGCCCGGCACGACGTTCGCCGGCGTGAACGCGGCCTGCTCGACGTCCGCGAAATAGTTCTGCGCGTTGCGGTTCAGCTCGATCACGCCGACGTCGATCAGCGGATAGTCCTTGTGCGGCCAAACCTTGGTGATGTCGAACGGATTCATGTCCGACTTCGCCGCCTGCTCTTCCGTCATCACCTGAATGCGGAAATTCCACCGCGGGAAGTTGCCATTGTCGATGTTCTCGACCAGGTCGCGCTGCGCGCTCTCGCGGTCGTTCGCGATCACGGCGGCCGCTTCGGCATCCGTGTAGTTCTCGAGCGGCTGCTGCGACTTGAAGTGAAACTTCACGTAGAAGCGCTCGTTGTCCTCGTTGATGAACGAGAACGTGTGCGAGCCGAAGCCGTGCATCTGGCGATAGCTCTTCGGAATGCCGCGGTCGCTCATGAGAATCGTCACCTGATGCAGCGATTCCGGATGACGCGACCAGAAATCCCACGCGGCCACGTTGCTGCGCATGTTGGTGTACGGATCGCGCTTCTGCGTGTGGATGAAGTCCGGGAACTTGAGCGGATCGCGGATGAAGAACACCGGCGTGTTGTTGCCGACCACATCCCAGTTCCCCTCCTCCGTGTAGAACTTTATCGAGAAGCCGCGCACGTCGCGCTCGGCATCCGCCGCGCCGCGTTCGCCCGCAACCGTCGAGAAGCGCATGAAAATCGGTGTTTCCTTGCCGATGCCCGAGAAGAGCTTCGCCTTCGTGTAGCGCGAAATGTCATGCGTCACGCGGAACGTGCCGAACGCGCCCGATCCCTTCGCATGCACGCGGCGCTCGGGAATCACTTCGCGATCGAAGTGCGCGAGCTTCTCTACCAGCCAGAAATCCTGCAGCGTGACGGGACCGCGCGGGCCTGCGGTCTGCGCGTTCTGGTTGTCTCCGACGGGTGCGCCTGCGGCAGTCGTGAGTCGTTGGTTCATCATCGTGATGCTCCTGTTTATGCGTTTGCGTTGGATGAGGCGCGCTCAGACGGCAGCGCGGGCGAAATCGGCGAGAACGTTCATCGCGACGTGGCGAAACGCGTCCCATCGGGCGGCAAAGCGCGTGGTCGAGGCGTCGTTGCGGTTCATCGGCTTCCTCCGGTTTTCGTGTCCACTGTTGCTGGGACCGATGTGAGGAGCTTAACAAATACTATCGAAAATTTTGATTTGATAAATTTTATCTATTCGATAGACGGATTTTCGCACGCGGAAACGACAACGCGCCGCGCTCGGGAGAGCGAGCGCGGCGCGTCCGAAAGGCGGATCAGTTGACTGCGACGGGCATGTCGAGCTTCTTGACGCCCGGCAGGTTGCAGTTGGCGATCGCGTCGCAGATGGCGTCGATCGCGGGCATGCGCGTGAAACTCTTGCGCCACGCCAGCACGACGCGGCGGTCCGGCACGGGTTCATCGAACGGCACATAGCTGAGCAGGCCGGAATCGATGCCCCCCGCATGCGGCCTCACCTCGCTCACCGACATGCGCGGCAGCACCGTGATGCCCACGCCGCTCGCGACCATATGGCGGATCGTCTCCAGCGACGAGCCTTCGAAGGTCTTCTGAATGCCGTCCGCGTTCTGCGAGAAGCGCATGAGTTCCGGGCACACGCCGAGCACGTGATCGCGGAAGCAATGGCCGCTGCCGAGCAGCAGCATGGTTTCCTGCTTGAGATCGTCCGGGTCGATCTTCGGGCGGTTTTCCCAAGCGTGGCCCGAAGGCATCGCGACGACGAACGGCTCGTCGTAGAGCGCGCGCACCATGAGGCCCGTTTCGGGAAACGGCAGCGCCATGATCGCGACGTCGATCTCGCCTTGCTTCAGGAGCTCGATCAGCTTGAGCGTGTAGTTTTCCTGGAGCATCAGCGGCATCTGCGGGACCGCTTTGATCATCTGCTTGACGAGCGTCGGCAGCAGATACGGCCCGATGGTGTAGATCACGCCGAGACGCAGAGGGCCGACGAGCGGGTCCTTGCCCTGCTTGGCGATTTCCTTGATGGCGAGCGTCTGTTCGAGCACGCGCTGCGCCTGGGTGACGATCTGCTCGCCGATCGGCGTCACGCTGACCTCGCTCGTGCCGCGCTCGAAGATCTGTACGTTCAGTTCGTCTTCGAGCTTCTTGATCGCCACCGACAGGGTCGGCTGGCTGACGAAGCACGCCTCGGCCGCGCGGCCGAAATGCCGTTCGCGCGCGACCGCGACGATGTACTTCAGTTCAGTGAGCGTCATTGGGGGCCAATGAAATACATTGATTCGATAGGTTTGAGTTATACACCTGCCGGCGGCCGTTCGACAACTTTCTGCGTTCGCCTGATTCGCGCGGGCTAAATAGGGACCGACAAGCCGCGCGCGAGTTCACGCTCAGGCCTTCAAATAGTGCTCGCGTGCACCGAGCCAGCGCGCGAGATGACGGGTGACGGCGTCGGGGAAGGCCTTCAGCATCGCGTCGGCGGCTTCGCGCGCCGGTTCGATGAGCCAGCCGTCCTGCTCCAGGCTCGCGAAGCGCAGCATCGCCTCGCCCGATTGGCGCGCGCCGAGAAATTCGCCGGGGCCGCGTATTTCCAGGTCGCGGCGGGCGATTTCGAAGCCGTCGGTCGTCTCGCGCATGGTCTGGAGGCGCGCGCGGGCGGTCTGTGACAGCGGATTCGCGTACATCAGCACGCAGACGGACGCCGCGCTGCCCCGCCCCACGCGCCCGCGCAACTGATGCAGCTGCGCGAGGCCGAAGCGCTCGGCGTGCTCGATCACCATCAGCGACGCGTTCGGCACGTCGACGCCCACTTCGATCACGGTCGTCGCGACGAGCAACTGCACTTCGTTGCGCGCGAACGCGTCCATCACCGCTGCTTTCTCGGCGGGCGCCAGCCGCCCGTGAACCAGCCCGACGCGCAACTCCGGCAGCGCGGCGACGAGCGTCTCGTAAGTCTCGACGGCCGTCTGCAATTGCAGCGTCTCGCTTTCCTCGATCAGCGGACAGACCCAGTACACCTGACGCCCGGTCAGAGCCGCCTCGCGCACGCGGCCGATGATCTCGTCGCGGCGTCCGTCGGACACGATTTTGGTGAGAATCGGCGTGCGGCCCGGCGGCAATTCGTCGATGGTCGAGACGTCGAGGTCCGCGTAGTAGGTCATCGCGAGCGTGCGCGGGATCGGCGTCGCGGACATCATCAGCTGATGCGGCTGGAAATCGTGCGCGCCGTCCGCCGCGTTCAGCGCCTTCGCGCGCAACGCGAGCCGCTGCGCGACGCCGAAGCGATGCTGCTCGTCGACGATCACGAGCCCGAGGCGCGCGAACTCCACCGCGTCCTGAATGATCGCGTGCGTGCCGATGATCAGTTGCGCCGTGCCGAGCGCCGCCGCTTCGAGCGCGGCGCGCTTCTCCTTCGCCTTGATGCTGCCCGCGAGCCACGCGACCGACACGCCGAGCGGCTCGAGCCAGCCGCGCAGCTTGCGCGCATGCTGCTCCGCGAGAATTTCGGTCGGCGCCATGAGCGCGGCCTGATAACCCGCGTCGATGGCCTGCGCCGCCGCGAGCGCCGCGACGATCGTCTTGCCGCTGCCGACATCGCCCTGAAGCAGGCGCTGCATCGGATGCGCGAGCGTCAGTTCGGCCGCGATTTCCGCGACCACGCGCTGCTGCGCGCCCGTCAGCGTGAACGGCAGCGCGCGCAGCAGGCGCACGACGAGCGATGCTTCGTCGACCGGGGAACGCCGCGGCATCGCCGGCGCGGCGCGCCTGCGGCGCTCCTCGTGCGCGCGCTTGAGCGACAGCTGCTGGGCGAGCAGCTCCTCGAACTTGATGCGCGTCCACGCCGGATGCGTGCCGTCGATGAGCGCGGTTTCGTCGGAATCCGCGCGCGGGTGATGGAGCGTCTTCACGGCATCGAGCAGGCCCGGCACGTTCAACGGCGCGAGATGCGCCCGCGCGATCGGCTCCGGGAGCAGTTCCGGCAGCGACACGCGCGAGAGCGCCGAATCGATCGCCTTGCGCAAATACGCCTGCGAGATGCCCGCCGTCGACGGATACACCGGCGTGAGCGCCTGCGGCAGCGGCGTGTCTTCCTCCACCGGGCGCACGGACGGATGGACCATCTCCAACCCGAAAAAGCCGCCGCGCACGTCGCCGCGCACGCGCAGGCGCACGCCGACGGCCATCTGCCTGACTTGCGAGCCGTAGAAGTTGAGGAAACGCAGCGTGAGTTCGTCGCCGGCGTCGTCGTGAATTTTCACGAGCAGCTGGCGGCGCGGGCGATACGCGATCTCGTTGTCGAACACGACGCCTTCGGTCTGCGCGTTGTCGCCGGGAATCAGTTCGCCGATCGGCGTGAGCGAGGTTTCGTCCTCGTAGCGCATCGGCAGATGCAGGACGAGATCGATGTCGGATTTCAGGCCGAGCCTCGCGAGCTTGTCCGCCGTCTTGACGACCGGTTTCGGCTTCTTCTCCGCGCTTCCGGCCGTCTTCGCCCGCTTGCGCGCGACAGGCGCGTCGGCTTCTTCCGCGATCGGAAGGGTGTCGGCCGGGGAAGACAGGCGGCGGTCGGACAAGGGCATCTAATCTCTTCGCAAGTACAATGTGAGGTTTGTTCGGCGCATTTGTGCCTCGTTCGTGCCTTTGTTCACGCCATGTTCACGCTTTCCGATTTCGATTTTAATCTGCCGCCCGAGCTGATCGCGCAGAGCGCGCTTGCCGAGCGCAGCGCGAGCCGCCTGCTGGAGGTGGACAATCGCACGTCTCCTGCAACGCTCGTGGACCGGCGCTTTTCCGAGTTGCCGGATCTCGTCGAGCCGGGCGATCTGCTCGTCTTCAACGATACCAAAGTCCTGAAGGCGCGCTTCTTCGGCCAGAAGGCCAGCGGCGGCCGCGTCGAGGTGCTCGTCGAGCGTCTGACGGGCGCCACCACGGCGCTCGCGCAGATCCGCGCGAGCAAGAGCCCGGCTCAGGGCAGCGTGATCCGGCTCGCGGATGCGTTCGACGTGACCGTCGGCGAGCGCGTCGAGCCGTTCTACACGCTGCATTTTCCGGCCGAGTGCCTGACGCTCATCGAGCAGTACGGCCGCCTGCCGCTGCCGCCGTACATCGAGCACGACGCCGATGTCTACGACGAAACCCGCTATCAGACCGTGTACGCCGCCAATCCTGGCGCGGTGGCCGCGCCGACCGCGGGCCTGCACTTCGACGACGCCCTCTTCGTGGAACTCGATGCGCGCGGCGTCGAGCGCGCGACACTCACGCTGCATGTCGGCGCGGGCACGTTCCAGCCGGTGCGCGTCGAGAACATCGCCGAGCACAAGATGCACAGCGAGTGGTACGACCTGCCGCAATCGCTCGTCGATCGCATCGCGGCGGTGAAGGCGCGCGGCAATCGCGTGATCGCGGTCGGCACCACGTCGATGCGCGCGCTCGAAGCCGCCGCGCGCGACGCCGCGCAAGCCGGCCGGCCGCTCGCGGCGACGCAGGCCGAAACCGATATCTTCATCACGCCGGGCTACGAATTCCGCGTCGTCGACCGGCTCGTGACGAATTTCCATCTGCCGAAGTCCACGCTGCTGATGCTCGTCTCCGCATTCGCCGGCATGGACGCGATCCGCGAGGCGTATCGCCACGCGATCGAGGCGCGCTACCGCTTTTTCAGCTACGGCGACGCGATGCTGCTCACCCGGGCAGCGTAGTTCTTTCAACCCTTTGCGCCGGACTGTCTTCCGGTTGCAGGAGCACTCCACGATGACCGCTGGTCACCCCAACGCGCCCGAGAACGGGCTCAAGTTCGAATTGCTGACGACCGACGGCCAGGCGCGCCGCGGCCGCCTCACGCTCAATCACGGTGTCGTCGAGACGCCGATCTTCATGCCGGTCGGCACCTACGGCACCGTCAAGGCGATCCAGCCGCGCGAGCTCGAGGAGATTCGCGCGCAGATCATCCTCGGCAACACGTTTCACCTGTGGCTGCGCCCGGGCCTCGAGACGATCGGCGCCCACGGCGGGCTGCACCGGTTCATGGGCTGGCAGCGGCCGATCCTGACCGATTCGGGCGGCTTTCAGGTATTTTCGCTGGGCGACCTGCGCAAGATCACGGAAGATGGCGTCACGTTCGCATCACCGATCAACGGCGACAAGCTCTTCCTGTCGCCCGAAGTGTCGATGCAGATCCAGAAAGTGCTGAATTCCGACATCGTCATGCAGTTCGACGAATGCACGCCCTACGCGACCAGCGGCGTGCCGACCTCGCACAAGGACGCCGCCGATTCCATGCGCATGTCGATGCGCTGGGCGAAACGCTCCATCGACGAATTCAACGGGCTCGGCAATCCGAACGCGCTGTTCGGCATCGTGCAGGGCGGCATGTACGAGGACCTGCGCGACGAGTCGCTCGCGGGCTTGTCGGACATCGGCTTCCACGGCCTCGCGATCGGCGGCCTGTCCGTCGGCGAGCCGAAGGAAGACATGATGCGCGTGCTGAACCACATCGGCCCGAAGCTTCCGGCCGACAAGCCGCACTACCTGATGGGCGTCGGCACGCCGGAAGATCTCGTCGCGGGCGTGGCGGCCGGCGTCGACATGTTCGACTGCGTGATGCCCACGCGCAATGCGCGCAACGGCTGGCTCTTCACGCGCTTCGGCGATCTCAAGATCAAGAACGCGACGCACAGGAACTCGATGAAGCCGCTCGACGAAAGCTGCGGCTGCTACACGTGCCAGAATTTCTCGCGCGGCTATCTGCACCACCTGCACCGCGTCGGCGAGATTCTCGGCGCGCAACTGAACACGATTCACAATCTGCATTACTACCTGCAACTGATGAGCGAAGTGCGGGAATCGATCGAAAATCACACGTTCGAAGCGTTCCGCAAGACTTTTTCGGAGAACCGCGCGCGCGGCGTCGATTGAGCACGATCTCGAAACGACACCGCAAGCATTACAATCTGCTTTCCATTGCTTGCGAAACATGCCTCGAACGCCTCGTAACGGCTTGATGACAAAGCGCATTCCCGGAGTCTCGCGGCATGGGCGAGTGGTAGAATGTCGGGCTAATTTCCATTCGACTTTTTCGAACGTATTTCTGACGCAATAACGGAGAGACCAACGTGTCGTTCATTTCCAATGCCTTTGCACAAGGCACGACCGCGAGCAGCGCGGAATCGAGCCTCATGAGCTTCCTGCCGCTCATTCTGATGTTCGCGGTGCTGTACTTCATCATGATCCGCCCGCAAATGAAGCGCCAGAAGGAGCATCGCAACATGCTCGCCGCCATGGCCAAGGGCGACGAGGTGGTGACGAACGGCGGCATCGTCGGCAAGATCACCAAGGTGTCGGACGCCTACGTGGGCGTGGAAATCGCCGAGGGCACGGAAATCACCGTCCAGAAGGCTTCCGTGACGACCATTCTCCCGAAGGGCACGATCAAGTCGCTGTAAGGCCACTCGTTCCACCGCGTCCGGCGCGGCCTCGCTCACCGGGCCGTCCGATTCATCCGACGGCTCGTCGCGCATAACGCCGGACGCTCTCTCCCCCGAAGCCAACTTTACGGTCGGCCATCCCCATGAATCGTTATCCCCTCTGGAAGTATGTCGTGATGCTGGTGGCGCTCGTCATCGGCCTCGTGTACACGCTCCCCAACTTCTTCGGCGAGGCGCCGGCCGTTCAGGTGTCGAGCGGCAAGGCGACGGTCAAGCTGGATTCGACGACGCTCGCCAACGTCGAAAGCGCGCTCGCCGCGAACAACGTCAAGGCCGATGAAGTCACCTTCGACAACTCGCAGTTGAACGCGAACATCCGCGTGCGCCTGACCGACACCGACACGCAGCTGCGCGTGAAGGACCTGCTCAGCAAGTCGCTCAACAGCGACCCGAGCGATCCGCAGTACATCGTCGCGCTGAACCTGCAGAGCGCCTCGCCGCGCTGGCTGACGGCCCTGCACGCGCTGCCGATGTACCTCGGTCTCGACCTGCGCGGCGGCGTGCACTTCCTGCTGCAAGTGGACATGGCCGGCGCGCTCAACAAGAAGCTCGACTCCGACGCCGCCGATGCGCGCACCTATCTGCGCGACCGCAATGTCCGCGACGGCGGCGTGAACCGCGTCGGGCAATCGATCGTCGTGAATTTTTCCGATCAGGCCGCGGCAGACAGTGCGCGCCCGATGCTCTCGACCGGCGTGCCCGAACTGCAATGGACGACGCGCCAGGGCAGCGACGGCTACCAGGTGGTTGGCACTTTCTCGGCGGCGGCGCAGAAGACCGTCGAGGATGCCGCGCTCAAGCAGAACATCACGACGCTGCATAACCGCGTAAATGAACTGGGCGTCGCGGAGCCGGTGATCCAGCAGCAGGGCTCGGACCGCATCGTGGTCGAGCTGCCGGGCGTGCAGGACACGGCGAAGGCGAAGGACATCATCGGCCGCACGGCTACGCTCGAAGCGCGTCTCGCCGATCCGGTCAACACCTACATCGGCCCGAACGACGCGGTGCCGCCCGGCGACGAAGCCTTCAAGCAGGGCGACCGCACCGTGCTGCTGCGCAAGCAGGTGATCTTCACGGGCGACCGCATCATCGATGCTTCAGCGGGCTTCGACGAGCATCAGCGTCCGTCGGTCAACATCCGGCTCGATTCGGCCGGCGGCCGCGCGGTGTCCGCCGTGTCCCGCGATAACATCGGCAAGCCGATGGCGATGGTGCTGTTCGAGAAGGGCAAGGGCGAAGTGCTGACGGTCGCGACCATCCAGTCGGAGCTGGGCGACCGCTTCCAGATCACCGGCCAGCCGACTCCGCAGGCCGCAACCGACCTCGCGCTGCTCCTGCGCGCGGGCTCGCTCGCGGCGCCGATGGACATCATCGAGGAACGCACGGTCGGTCCGAGCCTCGGCGCGGACAACATCAAGAAGGGCTTCGATTCGGTGCAGTACGGTTTCGCCGCGATCGCCATCTTCATGATCGCGTACTACCTGCTGTTCGGCCTGTTCTCGATGCTGGCGCTGTCGGTCAACCTGCTGCTGCTGGTGGCGATTCTCTCGCTGCTGCAGGCGACGCTGACCCTGCCGGGCATCGCGGCTATCGCGCTCGCGCTCGGTATGGCGATCGACGCGAACGTGCTGATCAACGAGCGCATCCGCGAGGAGCTGCGCAACGGCGCGCCGCCGCAGACCGCGATTCAGGAAGGCTTCAAGCACGCCTGGGCCACGATTCTCGACTCGAACGTCACCACGCTCATCGCGGGTCTCGCGCTGCTCGCGTTCGGCTCTGGACCGGTGCGCGGCTTCGCGGTCGTGCACTGCATCGGCATTCTGACGTCGATGTTCTCGGCGGTGTTCTTCTCGCGCGGTCTCGTGAACCTGTGGTACGGCGGCAAGAAGAAGCTGAAGACGCTGGCGATCGGTCAGGTGTGGCGTCCGGGAGGCGCCGACGCCGAGGCCGCCGCGGCGGCCTATCTCGCGGCTCAGCGCGGCGATGAATCGCCCGTCGACGAAATCGTGAAGACGGCGAAGGGCAAGACCAAGACCGCAGCGCCGCGCGCGGCGGCCCAGGCGCAGGCGCGCACGGGCAAGCCGACGGTGCGCCGCCGCTCGGGCCCCGGCGTCGATCAACAGAAACCGGGCCAGTCCCGCTGAAACCGCTGAGTCCGGAGATATAGCAAATGGAATTCTTCCGTATTCGCCGCGACATTCCGTTCATGGAGCGCGCGTTGATTTTCAACGTGATCTCGCTCGTGACGTTCCTCGCGGCCGTATTCTTCCTCGTTCATCGAGGGCTGCATCTGTCGGTGGAGTTCACCGGCGGGACGGTCGTCGAGGTGCAGTATCCGCAAGCCGTGTCGCCCGAACCCGTGCGCGCGACGATGGCGAAGCTCGGCTACGCCGACGCGCAAGTGCAGAACTTCGGCACCTCGCGCGACGTGCTGATCCGTCTGCCGTTGAAGCAAGGTCTCACGTCGGCGCAGCAGAGCGATCAGGTGATGTCGGCGCTCAAGGCCGACAACGCGCAGGTGAGCTTGCAGCGCGTCGAGTTCGTCGGTCCCCAGGTCGGCAAGGAACTCGTGACGAACGGCCTGCTCGCGCTCGCGTGCGTGGTGATCGGCATCGTGATCTATCTGTCGTTCCGCTTCGAGTGGAAGTATGCGGTCGCGGGCGTCATCGCGAACCTGCACGATGTGGTGATCATTCTCGGCTTCTTCGCGTTCTTCCAGTGGGAGTTCTCGCTCTCCGTGCTCGCGGCGATTCTCGCGGTGCTCGGCTACTCGGTGAACGAGTCGGTGGTTATCTTCGACCGGATTCGCGAGACCTTCCGCAAGCAGCGCAAGATGACCGTGATGGAAGTGATCGACCACGCGATCACGAGCACGATGTCGCGGACCATCATCACGCACGGCTGTACGGAAATGATGGTGCTGTCGATGTTCTTCTTCGGCGGCCCGACGCTGCACTACTTCGCGCTGGCGCTGACGGTGGGTATCCTGTTCGGTATCTATTCGTCGGTGTTCGTTGCCGCGGCGCTCGCGATGTGGTTCGGCGTGAAGCGTGAGGACCTCGTGAAGGACAAGAAGGACAAGTTCGATCCGAACGATCCGAATGCGGGGGCGCAGGTTTGAGCACCACGCATTCTCTCGAGGCGTAAAAAAGCGGCCGGTCTTCACAGACCGGCCGCTTTTGCCTTGAGGCGCGCGATTTACTGCTTCACGCCTTCCGCCTGAATATGCAGCACCGTCTTCAGGCTGAACCCGTACGACTTGCCGTAATCCATCCCGAAGTCGCCGCGATCGAAGGTCGTCGTCGCTTCGACGCCGCACACTTCCTTCTTCATCATCGGGTTCACGAAGCACTTGAAGTGCTCGATCTTCAGGTTGATCGGCTTGGTCACGCCGTGCATCGTCAGCGTGCCGACCACTTCCGTCGGCGTGTCGCCGTCGAACTTGATCGACGTGCCCTTGTACTCCGCCGTCGGGTACTTGGCGACGTCGAAGAACTCGTTCTTCTGCAAATGCTCGTCGAGCTTCGCATTGCCCGTGTTGACCGACGCGATGTCGATCGTCACGTTCACCGTCCCGGTCTTGGCCGCGCGGTCGAGCACGACTTCACCGCTGCTCTTGTTGAACTTGCCGCGCCACGTCGACACGCCGCCGAAGTGGTCGGCCTCGAAGCTCGGATACGTGTGGTTCGGGTCGAGCTTGTACGTGTCGGCGGCAAGCGCGCTGAAGGACATGCCGAGCGCGAGCGCGCCCGCAGCGATGATCGAAAGCTTTTTCAAGTTTTTCTCCTGACTAGATACGCAAACCATGCGTGAAATGAGTGTGAACGCGCTGCTCACTTCTTCGCAGCAACGATGTGAAACTTGATGACGACGTCGTCCGCGACGATCGACGTATCCTTCCATTCACCCGTCCCGACATCGAACTGGGTGCGCTTGATCGGCAGCGAGCCATCGAACGTTTCCGTCGCGCCCTGCTGCGTGACCGTCACGGGCACCGTGACCGTCTGCGATTTGCCCTTGATCGTGACCTTTCCCGTCACGTTGTACTTGTTGCCGCCGGCGGGCGCGATGGCGCTGGAGACGAAGGTCGCGCTCGGATACTTGCCCGCATCGAACCATTCCGCGCCGCGCACCTGCTTGTTGTAGTCGTCGTCGCCGAGGTCGTAGCTGCCGGTGTCGATCGTGATGTTCGCCGTGCCCGCCGTGGGCTTCGCCGGATCGAATGCGATCTGCGCGGTGAACTTGTTGAACTTGCCGTCGGTGGGCACGTTCATCTGCTTCGAGGTGGCGATCACCGAGCTCTTGCTCATGTCCACTTGCGCATGCGCCGCCGCGGCCAGCGCGAGCGAAGCAGCGGTCACCAGCATCCAACGATTGAGTTTCACTTTCATGTGTGCCCTATTCAGACGGTTCGAACAAGCAAACCGGCATTGGAAACAAACCGGTATTGGAAATCAAAAGAACGCGAGAACAATCAGCCGCCGGGAAACGTCCTGCCAACGGCGAGGAAACAATCGAGACGCTTATCTGAGGAATGGCAGCATGCGTCCGAGCAAGCCGTCGCGGTCGACGAAATGGTGCTTGACAGCAGCGAGCACGTGCACGACGACGAAAAAAAGCAGCGTGTAATTGAGCGCGATATGCACGATGCGCAGCGTCGCCTTCAGCGCCTTGTCCGGGCCGATGATGGTCGGCAGCGGCAGCACGCCGAGATAGACAACCTGCAGGCCCGCCGCCGAGCTGTATAGATAGCCCGACGCGGGAATGACGAGCATCAGCACGTAAAGCAGGAAATGCGTGAGATGCGCCGCGCGCTGCTGCCAGCGCGGCATGCCTTCGGGCATCGGCGGCGTCGGGTGCGTGACGCGCCAGAGCAGGCGCAGCACGGCGAGCGCGAATACCGTCACGCCGATCCACTTGTGCCACGAGAAGTACTTGAGCTTGGTCGGCGTGATGCCCGGTATATCGGTCATGATCCAGCCGAGATAGAAACCGCACACGATCAACAGCGCGATCAACCAGTGCAGGCCAATCGCCGTGGCGCCATAGCGTTGCTCCCGCGGTGTCGTCGCGATGTGTGCGCTGCTTTCCATAGTGCTGTCACCCAGGGTGTTCGATGTTTCCAAGCCTGTCGTCCGGGAACGACGGGTATTCAAGGCCGCCATGCTACATCAACGCTGATTTATTGCCAGCGCGCGCCAAAAGACCGGCCTGGCGGCCAAAAGCCAGGCCTGGCGCGGCTTTGCGGCCGGTCGAGGCGGCCTCCGCGCCCTTGCCCGCTGCGCATGCAACGAACTATTCCATGCATGCAACGGTCGATGAGTGCGCGACGAAGCGGAACGAGCCACGACGGATTCCGGCATCAATCCATTAACGAGCGAACACATTGTTTCATTCCGCTTGTCACGAAGCGTTCCGCCTGGTCCGCCATTCATTCGTCATTTGATACCATGCTGATACCATTTGCGCTGGCCCGCCGCTTGCTAAGCTCCGCCGGAGCCGGTCTCCGCGGCGCCCGACACACATGCTCGACACGGCTCGGGCTTCCAACATGAACGCGAACGAACCGGACGATCTGATCGCGTGTCACGAATGCGACGCGCTCTTCAGGAAATGTGAACTGCCTCAGCATACGTCGGCAAAGTGCGCGCGCTGCGGGTCGCTGCTCTACCGCAGCATTTCGTCGAACCTCGACAAGATCTGTGCGATGACGCTCGCCGCGCTGGTCACCTTCGTGATCGCGCAGAGCTTTCCCATCGTCGAACTGGAGGCGAACGGCCTCACCTCGGAAACGACGCTCATCGGCGCGATCGTCGCGCTGTGGAACGAGCAGATGGAGATCATGGCCGTTCTCGTATTCTGCTCGACCATTCTGTTTCCATTGTGCGAACTGGTCGCGCTGCTCTACGTGCTGCTTCCGCTGCGCTCGGGCTACGTGCCGCCGGGCTTCAACGGGCTCCTGCGCGGGATCCAGTTCGTGCGTCCGTGGGGCATGATCGAAGTGTTCATGCTCGGCGTGCTCGTGACGCTCGTGAAGATGGTGAGCATCGCGCGCGTGATTCCCGAAGCGGCGCTCTTCGCTTTCGGCGCGCTGACGTTGATGTTCGCGGTCGTCCTGAGCTTCGATCCGCAAGCACTGTGGGATATCGCGGCCCGGCTCGGCCCGCGCGAGTCCGCGGCCGGCAGGCGCGCGAAGCGCATCCCGACCGACGCGAGGCAGAAGTCATGAACGAGTCCATCGATCCGGCGAGCGACGAGCCGCAAGATCCCGCGACGCACTTCACCACGGCGTCGCGCGCGAACGTCGTCTCCTGTCACGCGTGCGGGCTGGTGCAGCCGCTCGCGCGCACCGTCGAGAAACAGCGCTGCACGCGCTGCGACGCCGTCGTGCACCGACGCCATCCGGACAGCATCGCGCGCACCTGGGCGCTGCTCATCAGCGCGGCGATTCTCTATATCCCGGCCAATCTCTTTCCGATCATGCACACGTCGTCGATCCTCGGCTCCGAGGACGACACCATCATGAGCGGCGTCGCGCTCTTCTGGAACGACGGCGACTATCCGCTCGCCGCGGTGATTTTCATCGCCAGCATTCTCGTGCCGATGCTCAAGCTCGTGACGCTCGGCTTTCTCGTCATCAGCGTGCAGCGGCGCTCGACCTGGCGTCCGCGCCAGCGCACGACGCTCTTTCGCGTCGTCGAGGGCATCGGCCGCTGGTCGATGCTCGACGTCTTCGTGATCACGCTCACCATCGCGCTCGTGCGCTTCAAGTCGCTCGCCGTCATCACGCCGGGACCGGGCGCGCTCGCGTTCGCGTCGGTGGTCGTGCTGACGATGATCGCGTCCATGCAATTCGACCCGCGCCTCATGTGGGACAACATCGAACCGTCAGGAAAGAAATATGACTAGTGCCCAAGGTCCGAACGACCCGAAGCAGCCGTTGCCGCCCGCCAGCGGCGGCGGCAACGGAGGCAAGGGCAGCGGCCTGCCGCCGAACCTGCCCGAGCCCGTGATTGAGCCGCGCAGCCGCTGGCTGCCTTCGCTCGTCTGGGTCATTCCGCTCGTCGCGGCGTTGATCGGCGTGATTCTCGTCGTGAAGACGGTGTCGAGCCGCGGACCTACCGTGACCATTAGCTTCGTGAGCGCGGAAGGCCTCGAGCCCGGCAAGACGAAGGTGAAGTTCAAGGACGTGGATATCGGCACGGTCAAGACCATCACGCTGTCGAAAGACCATTCGCGCGTGCTCGTCGATGTCCAGCTCACCAAGGAAGCCACCGACTTCGCCGTGAAGGACACACGCTTCTGGGTCGTGCGCCCGCGCGTGGCGGCAAGCGGCGTGACCGGCCTGTCGACGCTTCTGTCCGGCGCGTATATCGGCGTCGATGCGGGCAAGTCCACCGAAGACCAGACCTATTTCGTCGGCCTCGAAGCGCCGCCCGCCGTGACCGGCGACCAGAAGGGCCACACGTTCACGCTGCACGGCGAATCGCTCGGCTCGCTCGACATCGGCTCGCCGGTCTACTACCGGCGCGTGCAGGTCGGCCAGGTCGCGGCGTTCTCGCTCGACAAGGACGGCACCGGCGTCACATTGCAGGTGTTCGTCACCGCGCCGTACGACCAGTACGTCGGCACCAACTCGCGCTGGTGGCATGCGAGCGGCGTCGATCTGCGGCTCGATTCGAGCGGCTTCACGCTCAACACGCAATCGCTCGCGACGGTCGTGCTGGGCGGCATCGCGTTCCAGACGCCGCCGAACCAGCAGCCCGGGCCGCAGGCGCAGAACAACGCGACCTTCCGCCTCGCCTCCGATCAGGCCGACGCCATGCGCGATCCGGACGGCCAGGCCGTGCATGTCGTGATGAACTTCAATCAGTCGCTGCGCGGGCTGTCGGTCGGCGCGCCGGTCGACTTCCGGGGCATCGTGCTCGGTCAGGTCACGGGCATCGGCGTGCAATACGATCCGAAGTCGCATTCGTTCATGATGCCGGTCACGATCGACCTCTATCCCGATCGCCTCGGCAGGCGCGCCAAGCACGCGCTGCCGGAGCAAGGGTCGGTGGCGAGCCAGGACATGCTGCAACTGCTCGTGAAGCGCGGTCTGCGCGGCCAGTTGCGCACCGGCAACCTGCTGACGAGCCAGTTGTACGTCGCGCTCGACTTCTTCCCGAAGGCGCCGCCCGTGACGGTCAACGCCAACATGGACCCGATCGAGCTGCCGACCGTGCCGAACACGCTCGATGAGCTGCAACTGCAGATCGCGGACATCGCGCGCAAGATCGACAAGATTCCTTTCGACCAGATCGGCAACAACCTGAACGGCTCGCTGAAGAACGCAAACGCGTTGTTCGACAAGCTCGACCGCGAGGTGGTCCCCGAAATGCGCGACACGCTCACGCAGGCGAAGAAGACCTTCAACGAAGCGCAATCGACGCTGCAGTCGGATTCGCCGATCCAGTCGGACACGCGTCAGGCCATGCAGGAGCTCACGCGGACGCTTCAATCGCTCAATGCGCTCGCGGATTATCTGGAACGCCATCCGGAATCGCTGCTGCGCGGTAAATCGGGAGACAAACCATGAAATTCGGCGCGTTGATGTTGACCCTGGGCGCGGCCGGGATGCTCGCCGCCTGCGCTTCGCCGACGAGCCGCTTCTACACGCTCGGCGGCGGCGAGGCGCGGCCCGTGCCGTCCGCGCCGGCTTCGTTCTATTTCGAGCTGGCGCCCGTGGACATGCCGCAGCAGGTCACGAGGAATCAGCTGGTCGTGCAGACGAGCCCCGCACAGGTGCAGGTGCTGGAGGAGAATCGCTGGGCGTCGCTGCCCGCCGACGAAGTGCGGCGCGCGCTGTCCGCCGATCTCACCCAGCAACTGGGCGCGATCGACGTCTACAACACGCCGCGGCCGGAATCCGTGCCGGTGTATCGCGTGAAGGTGAACGTGCAGCGCTTCGAGTCGTGGCCGGGGTCGCAGGCGCTGATCGATGCGGTCTGGAGCGTGCGCGCCGCCGGTTCGTCGAACGTGCTGACTTGCCGGACCGTCGCGCAGGAGCGCGTGGGCTCGGGCTACGACGCGCTCGTCGAGGGTCATCGCAAGGCAGTGGACGAACTGGCCTCGGCGATCTCGGCCGGCATGCGCAGCCTCGCCTCGCTGCCGCCGCCCGCGACGGCGGGCACGGCGACCGCGCCCGTGAAAGGCAAAACCGGTGCGATCGCCAAACCCGCCGCCGCGCCGAGGTTGCCATGCCCTTCGGCGAGCGCATCGGCGACAGTCAGCACGCAATGATCGAATCGACGTCGGCTGCGTGCGGGCGCATGCCGACGAATCGTAAAGTCCTCGCGCGGCTCATGTTGTCGGCAGGCGACAGCTATCTCGAATTTGTAATTCGCGCGTGCGCCCGGTTAAGATCATCGTCGCCGAAATTCCGAATCAACGCGAAGAAAAGATGATGAAACTGATCGGTTCGCACACCAGCCCATTTGTCCGCAAGGTGCGGATCGTCATGGCGGAAAAGAAGATCGATTGCGAACTGTTGCTCGAGGACGTCTGGGCATCCGATTCGAAAATTCACGACTACAACCCGCTCGGCAAAGTGCCCTGCCTCATCCTGGACGACGGCGAAGCCGTGTTCGATTCGCGCGTCATCTGCGAGTTCGTGGACACGCTCACGCCCGTGGGCAAGCTGCTGCCGCAGGAGCGGCGCGAGCGCACCGAGGTGCGTTGCTGGGAAGCGCTCGCCGACGGCATGCTCGACGCCACCGTGCTGATCCGTCTCGAAGGCGTGCTGCGCGAGGAAGCGCATCGTAGCGAGTCGTGGGTGGCGCGCCAGCGGCGCAAGGTGGACGACGGCCTGCGCGCGATGGCGCGCGGGATCGGCTCGAAGCAATGGTGCTCGGCGAACCGCTTCACGCTCGCGGACATCGCGTGCGGCTGTGCGCTCGGCTACCTCGACTTGCGCCTGCCGGAGCTGAACTGGCGCGACGCGCATCCGAATCTCGACAAGTACTACGCGCGCCTCTCGCAGCGGCAATCGTTCGTGGATACCGTGCCGCTCTGATCGGCACGCGAAAACGGTCCCGCGCGCGGCGGGAGCGTCGCGTCTTCGCGCCTACTTCTTCAGCGCGGCCTTCAGCGTCGCGTTGGCTTGCGCGATGGCCGCGCGTGTCGCGGGGGTTTCGGCCAGCGCGTTGAGCATGACGAAGTCGTGAATCGTGCCGTTGTAGCGCACCGACGTGACCGGCACGCCGGCCTGCGAAAGCTTGCGCGCATAAGCCTCGCCTTCGTCGCGCAGCACGTCGTTTTCATCCGTGATGACGAGCGCCGGCGGCAACCCCTTCAACGCCTCGATGCTCGCGCGCAGAGGCGATGCGGTGATCTTCTCGCGATCCGCGGCATTCGGTGCGTAGGCGTCCCAGAACCATTTCATCGCGTCGCGTGTGAGCCATGGGCCGTTGGCGAATTCGGCGTAGGAACCATCGTCGAAATTCGCGTCGGTCACCGGATAGAAAAGCACTTGCGCGCGCAGCTTCGGACCGCCGCGTTCCTTCGCCAGCAGCGTGACGGCCGCCGTCATGTTGCCGCCGACGCTGTCGCCGGCGACGGCCATCCGCGAGGCATCGACGTCGAATTCCTTCGCATGATCCGCGACGTAGCGGGTCGCAGCGTAAGCCTGCTCGATCGGCACGGGATACTTCGTTTCCGGCGAGCGGTCGTAGTCGACGAAGACGACTGCCGCCTGCGCGCCGTTCGCGATCTCGCGCACCAGGCGGTCGTGCGTGTTCTTGTCGCCCAGCACCCAGCCGCCGCCGTGGAAATACATGATGACCGGCAACGCACCCTTCGCATGCTCGGGGCGCACGATGCGCAGCGCGATCCTGCCCGTCGGACCGGCTTCGATCACGCGATCCTCGATTTTCGCGGCTTGCTTCTTCACCGGCTGCGCCTGCGCACCGGCGAGGACATTGCGCGCATCGGCGGGCGACAGCGTGTAGATCGGCGGCGCGTTCTTCGCGGCGAGGGCATCGATGAACTGCTGCGTCGCCGGCTCGAGCACGGGCGCGGCGGATGCCTCGTGGGCAGCGGACTGTGACAGCACGGCGGCGACGGCGGTGGCGAGCGCTGCGGTCTTGAGCTTCTTCATCATTCACTCCAGGATCATTGGATTTCGATTAAGCCGATGCGCCTGTCAGGGGCGCACCGGAACGGGTGGTGAAACGCAAGAAAAAACAGATTCCAAATTGAATCTACTGCTAGATAGATAGCTGAATACGGTAAAACAATATGAACTGCGGACCGGCCGAATTTGTACCGACGGCGGCACCCTTGTGGCCGTATCAACCGACCAAACCAGCAAGCTGATCAAAAAAACCGCACTAATCGGCCAATATCTATCTACTTAAAGATAGATAATCCAACGCTCGCTCAGTTGTTTTTCACATGGTTATCCACAGGGTTGTCTACCGGCGGACGGTATCCGCCACTTCTTCCAGGCGCGTACGCGTCTGAAAAAGGCGGCACGCCAGCAGGCTGCCCTGGAACGCGGCGTACAGCGCGCGGGCTGCCGCGTCGGGCTTTCCACCGGCGTCGAGCGTGTCCTGCGCCTCGCCCTCGGCGAGCACCTTCGCCAGCCAGCTCTCGTTCGCCTTGAAGAACGCCTGCACGGCGTGCCGAATCTTTTCCGGCAATGACTCGATGTCCGCCGCGAGCATCCCGCACAGGCAAATCTGATTTTCCCCACCGATGATCCGCCCGAACAGCTTCGTATAGCGATCGAGCTTCTTGTCGGCCGGGGCGGAGCTGTCGATCGCGTAGATCGACGACATGACGTCCGCGCTGTAGGCGTTCACGGCTTCGAGCGCGAGATCTTCCTTGGTCGGGAAGTAGTAGTGAATGCTGGAGGTCTTCACCCCGACCAATTCGGACAGGTCGCGATAGCTGAATCCGTTGTAGCCGCGCGTCATCAGCAGCGTCTGCGCATGGTCCAGAAGCGCTTCGCGTACTGTGTTCTTGTCCATTTCCAAAATTTGTCCCTGCGTTCGTTGTGCGTAATTTATCTATCACTAGATAGACAGTCAAGCACTTGTATCAAAAAAGTTTTTATCGGACCGATAGGTATGGATCGCGGAGAGTAATGGTCAAGAAAAAGCCCTGACCGAAGCCAGGGCTTTTGCCGTGATCAGCGCGCGGCGGAAAGCGATGCCGCCTGCGGCGCATCCTGCCCCACCGCTGCTTGCTCGATGATGCCGCCGCCCAGACAGACGTCGCCCTGATACAGCACGGCGGATTGGCCCGGCGTCACGGCCCATTGGGCTTCGTCGAAGTGGAGTTCGAAGCGCCCGTCCTCCGCGTTGGCGAAGCGGCACGCCGCGTCCTGCTGCCGGTAGCGCGTCTTGGCGCCGCACGCCACGCCCTCTTCCGGCGCGAAGCCCGCGACCCAGCTCGTATTGCCTGCGACGAGCGCCGGCGATAACAGCCACGGATGGTCGTGCCCTTGCACGACATACAGCGTGTTGCTCGCCATATCCTTGCCCGCGACGAACCAAGGCTCGCCGCTGCCGTCCTTCGCGCCGCCGATGCCGATGCCCTTGCGCTGCCCGAACGTGTAGAAGGCGAGCCCGATATGCTCGCCGACGATCTTCCCTTCGGCCGTCTTCATCGGGCCGGGCCTGGTCGGCAGATAACGGTTCAGGAATTCGCGGAACGGCCGTTCGCCGATGAAGCAGATGCCGGTGGAATCCTTCTTCTTCGCGTTCGGCAGGCCGATCTGCGCCGCGATTTCGCGCACCTTCGTCTTCGGAATCTCGCCGAGCGGGAACAGCGTCTTCGACAGTTGCGCCTGGTTCAGCCGATGCAGAAAGTACGACTGGTCCTTGGTCGAATCGGTCGCCTTGAGCAGCTGGAAGAGCCCGTCCTGCTCGCGCACGCGCGCGTAGTGGCCCGTCGCGATGGTTTCCGCACCGAGCGACATCGCGTGATCGAGGAACGCCTTGAACTTGATTTCCGCGTTGCACAGCACGTCGGGATTGGGCGTGCGGCCCGCCGAGTATTCGCGCAGGAACTCCGCGAACACGCGGTCCTTGTACTCGGCGGCGAAGTTGACCGCCTCGACATCGATGCCGATCAGATCCGCGACCGACACCACATCGATCCAGTCCTGCCGGGTCGAACAGTATTCGCCGTCATCGTCGTCTTCCCAGTTCTTCATGAAGAGGCCGACGACGTCGTAGCCTTGCTCCTTCAGAAGCCATGCCGTGACCGACGAATCGACGCCGCCCGACATGCCCACCACTACTCTTCGCTTGCTCATAGGGATACCGCTTTTGTCCCGCGCCGGCGCCGAAGGCAAGCGGGATGACGCCGCATGAAGCGGCTCTGAAAAATGGCGCTGGTGCAAAAAGGCCTTAAGCCCGCACCACCGGCGCGACCGAATGCGTATGAATGAAATCGAGCGGCACGCGCCGCCCGGACAGGTAATCGTCGACACACTTCATCACGAGCGGCGTCCGGTGCCGGTCGGCCGATGCGCGCAGCTCGTCGGCGGTCAGCCACATTGCGCGCACGATGCCTTCGTCCAGCGCGCGCCCGGCCTCGACGCCCGCTGATCTGCCGCAGAACGTGAACCGCAGATACGTGACGTCGCGCTCAGGCCGCGCGAAGTGCGTCATGTATGCGCCGACGAGCGCCTCGGGCTCGAAGCGATGCGCCGTTTCCTCGAACGTCTCGCGGATCACCGCCTCGATGAGCGTTTCGCCCGCCTCCAGATGACCGGCCGGTTGGTTGATTCTCAGCCCTGCCGACGTGTGCTCCTCGATCACGAGAAAGCGCCCATCCCGCTCGACGATCGCCGCCACCGTAACGTGGGGGGCCCAAGTGTCTGATTTCATGGTTGGATATTTTACCGTCGCCAGGCCATTCCCGCGCGCCGCTCGTAAGGGTAAGCGCTGATGACCGGAACACGGAACAAGTGCCGGATCGGATTTTTACGCATGCATTCTTCGGTTACAGTGGCGATAGCCGTCGATTCCAGCATTTGAAATAAAACTCAGCCTTAAGCCTTCCTAAGTCCTGTCCCGGACGCGGAAGCAAAAAAGACAGGAGGATTTGAAGATGCACATCGGAGTGCCTGCTGAAACGCGGGCGAACGAGGCGCGCGTCGCCGCCACGCCCGAGACCGTCAAGAAGCTCGTCACG
>NZ_FCOB02000014.1 GCF_001545075.1 Caballeronia ptereochthonis | reverse complement strand
CTATTAGCGTTGCCCCTGTGCGGGGCGGCAGTCACTTTCTTTGCTGCTGCAAAGAAAGTAACCAAAGAAAGCAGCTTTTTGGCCCAGGCAGACTCGTCGTCATCGTTCGGAGTGGCCCAGCCCCTAAGTGTCGTCCTCAAAGGACTCACGCGCCGTGGCTCGCGCACGGTCTGCCGAGCTAGTCCGTTTAGGTGGCTGGTTCAGCACGAAAGCGTTCCGGCACAGCGCTACGCGCTGCCGCAGGATCTGCAAGGGAAACCGCCGTTAGGCAGAAGCGGAGAGATGGAAGCGTTAGTAAAGAAGCGGGCGCACACCCGATTTCTCCTTCGGCCGCGCAGCGGGCCGGTGCTCTTGGATGCTGAACCAGTCCGTCATGCAATACGAGGTGGCAGACCGTGCGCGAGCCACGGCGCGTGAGTCCTTCGAGGGCGACACTTGGGGGCTGGGCCACGCCGAACCATGACGACGCGCCCGCCTCAAGCACTCCGGGCCAGAGCTGCTTTCTTTGGTTGCTTTCTTTGCAGCAGCAAAGAAAGTGACTGCCGCCCCGCACAGGGGCAACACCAATAGACCACTAAGAAATCAGGATTTCACGAAAAAACGCAAGCAAGCGAACAAAACCCATCCAACAAAACCGACCCCATCCCGATGCTAGAAGTCGAATCCCTGAACCAATACTATGGCGGCAGCCACATCCTCCGCGATGTGAAGATGACCGTCCCCGACGGCACCCTCACCGTGCTGCTAGGCCGCAACGGCGTCGGCAAGACGACACTACTACGCTGCCTGATGGGCGTCGTGCCGACCAAAAGCGGCACGATCACCTGGCGCGGCACGAAGATTTCCTCGATGCCGACCCATGCACGCGTCGCGAGCGGCCTCGCCTATGTGCCGCAAGGTCGCGACATCTTCGGGCGTCTCACCGTCGAAGAAAACCTGATGGTCGGCGCTGCAAGCCGCAAGGCGCCTTCGAAGATTCCCGATCGCATCTACGATCTTTTCCCGGTGCTGCGCGACATGAAGCATCGCCGCGGCGGCGATCTCTCCGGCGGCCAGCAACAGCAACTGGCGATCGGCCGCGCGCTGATGAGCGAGCCTCAGTTGCTGATCCTCGACGAGCCGACCGAAGGCATCCAGCCATCGATCATTCGCGACATCGGCCGCACGCTGCGCCAGCTCGTCGATGAAATGGGCATGACGGTGCTGCTCGTCGAACAGTACTACGACTTCGCGCGCGAGCTCGCGGACCGCTACTGGGTCATGAGCCGCGGCGAGATCGTCGCGGGCGGCGCAGGCTCGGAAATGGACGCGCACGGCGTGCGGGAGTTGATCGCCGTCTGACGTTTCGCCGTAAGATGACGGCTCACCTCCACTTCGCATCGCAACCGCATCGCTCATGCATCACGAATCGCACGCGACGCTCGCCGCCGCGCACACCGACGCCGACACCTGGCGCGGCAGGCTCGAACTCGGCTTCGCACGCCAGCACGGCCGCACCGCGTTCGCGCATCGCAAGCACGAAGGGCCGCTGCGCCTGCAACGCCCGCTGTATCCCGAAGGGGACATCTGTCATGCGGTGATCGTGCATCCGCCAGGCGGCGTCGCGGGCGGCGATCGACTATCCATCGACGTTCGCCTGCAAGAGCACGCGCACGCCGTCATCGCGACGCCCGGCGCGACCAAGTGGTACAAGGCCAACGGCAAGCTCGCGACGCAGCGCATCGATATCGATCTCGCGGCCGATGCAAAGCTCGACTGGCTTCCGCAAAACAACATCGTGTTCGAATCGTCGAACATCGAGCTCGAAATGAATCTCACGCTCGATGAAAGCGCCAGCGCAATCGGCTGGGACGCGATGCTGCTCGGCCGTGCCGCCGCCGGCGAGAAGTGGACGCAAGGTCATATCAAGGCGGTATCGCGTATCGCGCACCGCGACGGCAAGACGCTCTGGTTCGAGCGCACCCTGCTCGACGCGAGCGATCCGCTGCGCGAGAGCGCGCAAGGGCTCGCAGGCTTTCCCGCATACGGCACGCTATGGGCCGTCGGCCCCGCCTGCGACGATACGCTCGCCGAAGCCCTCACGGCGCAACTGCCTTTCGACGGCGAATTGCGCTCGGCGGCATCGTGCGTCGCGCAGGGCGTGCTGATCGTGCGCGCGATCAGCCGTTCGATGGAGCCGCTGCAACGCGCGCTCACCGAATGCTGGACGCGCCTTCGTCCCATCGTGCATGGCGTCGATGCGCGGCCGTTGAGGCTCTGGACCACCTGAAACACGCACCACGGCAGCGCATGCGTGCGCCCTGTCGTTGTGCGCGCCCTCACGCGCCGAATGCCCGAACCCCGACGTAGCAAGGGCAAGGAATCGATGGCACGACTCTCGCTTTAATCCTCGGCCCAAGAACCGCGCCCTCCAACGCGGCCGTTCAAGACCGAAGGATCATCGATGCTCACCAGGTTCTCCCGTACGCGACGCACGGCATTCGTCGCGCTTCTTCTCGCTTTCACTCCCTTCGCGGCGCATGCCGACGCCCTCGACACCATCGCGAAGAGCGGCACGCTGCGCGTGGCCGTGCCCGAAGACTATCCGCCCTTCGGCTCGGTCGGCGCGGACATGAAGCCGCAAGGCTACGACGTCGACATGGCGGCGCTGCTCGCGAAGTCGATGAACGTCAGGCTCGAACTCGTGCCGGTCAACAGCGCGAACCGCATTCCCTATCTCACGACCAACAAGGTCGATCTCGTGATCTCGTCGCTCGGCAAGACGCCCGAGCGCGCAAAGGTGCTCGACTTCTCGACCGCTTACGCGCCCTACTTCCAGGGCGTGTTCGGCCCCGCCGACCTCAAGGTGAGCGGCCCCGCCGATCTCACCGGCAAGACCGTCGGCGCGACGCGCGGCGCGCTGGAGGAGATCGCGCTGTCGCAGATGGCGCCGAACGCGACCATCAAGCGCTTCGAGGACAACAACGCGACCATCTCCGCATTCCTGTCGGGCCAGGTGCAGCTGATCGCCGCGGGCAACATCGTCGCGGCCGCGATCCTCGCGAAGAATCCGCCGCGCCGGCCTGAAGCGAAGTTCATCATCAAGGACTCGCCATGCTACGTCGGCATGAACAAGAACGAGCCGCGCCTGATGGCCAAGGTCGACGACGCCATCGCTCAGGCGAAGAAGGACGGCACGCTCGACACGATGTCGAAGAAGTGGTTCGGCCAGCCGCTGCCGGCAAGCCTCTGATCGATGAGCGCCGCATCGTATGGCCTATGAACTTCAATTCGCCGACCTCGCGCAATACGCCGGCATGTTCGCGAGCGGCGCGGCGACGACGCTTGCGCTGACCGCCGTCTCGACGGCGCTGGGCGTGTCGCTCGGCGTGCTCGGCGCCGCCGCGCGCGACAGCCGGCACGCATGGCTCGGCGCGCTCGCCGGCGGCTATGTCGAAACGATCCGCAACACGCCGTTCATCGTGCAGCTGTTCTTCGTGTTCTTCGGCCTGCCCGCGCTCGGCATCCATCTGAGCGAGTACGTCGCGGCGATTCTCGCGATGACGCTCAACCTCGGCGCGTATTCGATCGAGATCATCCGCGCGGGTGTCGCGGCCGTGCCGCAGGGGCATCACGAAGCGGCGGCCTCGCTTGCGATGTCGCGCGGCGAGACGTTCCGCCATGTCGTGCTGCCGCAGGCGCTCGAGAAGGTGTTTCCCGCGCTGACGAGCCAGATCGTCATCACGATGCTCGGCTCCGCCGTCGTGTCGCAGATCTCGGTGCCCGACCTCACCTACGCGGCGAGCTACATCCAATCGCGCAACTTCCGCGCGTTCGAGACGTGCTTCTTCATCACGGCCGCGTATCTCGTGATGGCGCTCATCCTGCGCGCAGTCCTGAACGCAGCCGGCAAGCGCTTTCTGTCCGGCAACCGGAGCGCCGCGCGATGATCGAATTCACCTTGGCGCAGATCGTCGAGAACCTGCTGCTCGCCGCGCGCTGGACCATCGTGCTGTCGATCGTGTCGTTCGTGCTGGGCGGCATCGTCGGCTTCGCGCTGCTCGTGATGCGCGTGTCCAAATCGCAAGCGCTGCGCACGCTCGTCAAAGGCTATATCCAGGTCTTTCAGGGCACGCCGCTTCTGATGCAGCTGTTCCTCGTGTTCTTCGGCTTGCCCTTGCTCGGCATCGACGTGTCGCCGTGGCTCGCGGCCACGGTCGGCCTCACGCTTTTCACGAGCGCCTATCTAGCGGAGATCTGGCGCGGCGCGGTCGAAGCGGTGCCCCAGGGACAATGGGAAGCGTCGTCCAGCCTCGCGATGAGCTACTTCGAGCAGCTTCGCCACGTGATCCTGCCGCAGGCGACGCGCATCGCGGTCGGCCCGACGGTCGGCTTCGCCGTGCAGGCGGTGAAGGACACGGCGCTGGTCTCGATCATCGGCTTCACCGAGCTCACCAAGGCCGGCACGATGATTTCGAATGCAACTTTCCGGCCGTTCCTCGTGTATGGGCTCGTCGCCGTGATCTACTTCGTGCTGTGCTATCCGCTCACGCGCTACGCACGCACGCTCGAAAGGAAATGGAATGCCGCTCGTTGAAACCCGCAATCTCCAGAAGCAGTTCGGCGCGAATCAGGTGCTGAAGGGAATCGACTTTTCCGTCGAGCGCGGACAGGTCGTGTCGATCATCGGGCGAAGCGGCTCGGGCAAGAGCACGCTGCTGCGCACGTTGAACGGGCTGGAAAGCATCGACGAAGGCTCGATCGAAATCGACGGCGAGCACATCGATGCGCGTCATGCCGACTTGCGCGCGCTGCGCCTGAAAGTCGGCATGGTGTTTCAGCAATACAACCTCTTTCCGCATCTCACCGCGGGACAGAACGTGATGCTCGCGCAGACGGTCGTCAGGAAAATCCACAAGGCGAAGGCGCGCGCGAGCGCGCATTCGGTGCTCGAACGCGTGGGTCTCGGCGACAAGTTCGACGCGTATCCCGATCAGCTTTCCGGCGGACAGCAACAGCGCGTCGCGATCGCCCGCGCGCTGGCGATGAAGCCCACCGTGCTGCTGTGCGACGAGATCACCTCGGCGCTCGATCCCGAACTCGTCGGCGAAGTGCTTGCGGTCGTCGAAGACCTCGCGCGCGACGGCATGACGCTCATCATGGTCACGCACGAGATGCGCTTCGCGCGCAAGGTGAGCGACCAGGTCGTGTTCATGCATCAGGGACGGGTGTGGGAAGCGGGCGCGCCGGAGGAGATCTTCGAGCGGCCCTCGACCGTGGAGTTGCAGCGCTTCATCCAGTGAACGCGACGGCACTGCAAGCTCATGGAAAGCCTTCAAAAAAGGCCCTGAACCGCATGACATCCGATGCTAGGATTGCAAGGCCCATTTGCCCTGCTCCAGAAAGAAAGAGCCCATGAAACTCACGCCCCGTGAAAAGGACAAGCTGCTGATCTTCACCGCAGCGTTGCTCGCCGAACGCCGCCGCGCGCGCGGCCTGAAGCTCAATTATCCGGAAGCCGTCGCGTTCATTTCGGCCGCGCTGATGGAAGCGGCGCGCGACGGCAGGACCGTCGCCGAGGTCATGCACTACGGCACCACGCTTCTCACCCGCGACGACGTAATGGAAGGCGTGCCCGAGATGATCCCCGACATCCAGATCGAAGCGACCTTCCCCGACGGCACGAAGCTCGTGACCGTCCACCATCCCATTCCTTGAGAAGAGCGACGCTGATGATCCCCGGCGAATATTTCATCGACGATGGCGAGCACGAGCTCAACGCGGGCCGCGAGACCGTGACGGTCGTCGTCGCGAATCACGGCGACCGGCCGGTCCAGATCGGCTCGCATTTCCACTTCTACGAAGTCAACGCGGCGCTCAGGTTCGAGCGCGAGAAGGCGCGCGGCTTTCGCCTGAACATCGCGGCCGGCACCGCCGTGCGCTTCGAGCCGGGACAGGAACGTACGGTCGAGCTCGTCGCGCTCGCCGGCGATCGGCATGTCTATGGCTTCAATGGCCTCGTAATGGGCCCACTCTGAACAGGACATCAACAACATGACGCTACGCATCGGCCGCCGCGCTTATGCGGAAATGTTCGGCCCGACCACCGGCGACCGCGTGCGCCTCGCCGACACCGATCTCATCATCGAGGTCGAGCGCGACTTCACCACCTACGGCGAAGAAGTGAAATTCGGCGGCGGCAAGGTGATTCGCGACGGCATGGGCCAGTCGCAACGCCCCGCGGCCGAAGTGGTCGATACCGTCGTGACCAACGCGCTGATCCTCGATCACTGGGGCATCGTGAAGGCCGACATCGGCATCAAGAGCGGACGCATCTTCGCGATCGGCAAGGCAGGCAATCCGGACATCCAGCCGAACGTGACGATTGCGATCGGCGCGGCGACCGAAGTGATCGCGGGTGAAGGCATGATCGTCACGGCGGGCGGCGTCGATACGCACATCCACTTCATCAGCCCGCAGCAGATCGACGAGGCGCTCGCAAGCGGCGTGACGACGATGCTCGGCGGCGGCACGGGCCCCGCGACCGGCACCAACGCAACCACTTGCACGCCGGGCCCGTGGCACATCGAGCGCATGCTGCAGGCCGCCGATGGCTGGCCGATCAACCTGGGCTTTCTCGGCAAGGGCAACGCGAGCCTGCCGGAGCCGCTCGTCGAACAGGTGAAGGCCGGCGCGATCGGGCTCAAGCTGCACGAGGACTGGGGCACGACGCCCGCCGCGATCGACAACTGCCTCTCGGTCGCCGACGATACCGACACGCAAGTCGCCATCCACACGGATACGCTGAACGAAGCGGGCTTCGTCGAGACCACCATCGCCGCGTTCAAGGGCCGCACGATCCACACGTATCACACCGAAGGCGCGGGCGGCGGGCATGCGCCGGACATCATCAAGGTGGCGGGCGAATCGAACGTGCTGCCCTCTTCCACCAATCCGACGCGCCCCTACACGGTCAACACGCTCGACGAACATCTCGACATGCTGATGGTGTGCCATCACCTCGATCCGTCGATTGCGGAGGACATTGCGTTCGCGGAGTCGCGCATTCGCCGCGAGACCATCGCGGCCGAGGACATCCTGCACGATCTCGGCGCCCTCTCGATGCTCTCGTCCGATTCGCAGGCGATGGGCCGCGTCGGCGAAGTCATCATCCGCACCTGGCAGACGGCGCACAAGATGAAGGTGCAGCGCGGCGCATTGCCGGAAGACGGCGCGCGTAACGACAACTTCCGCGCGAAGCGTTACGTCGCGAAGTACACGATCAACCCCGCGATCACGCACGGCATCGCGCATGAGGTCGGCTCGATCGAGCCGGGCAAGTGGGCCGATCTCGTGTTCTGGGAGCCGGCGTTCTTCGGGGTGAAGCCCGCGTTGATCGTCAAGGGCGGCATGATCGCGGTCGCGCAGATGGGCGACCCGAACGCGTCGATTCCGACGCCGCAGCCGGTGCATTACCGCGAGATGTTCGCGACGCGCGGCGGCGCGCTCGGCAAGACGTCGCTGACGTTCGTGTCGCAGCTGGCGGCGGAATCGCGCATCGCGGATCGCTACGAGTTGAAGAAGCAGGTCGTCGCGGTGAAGAACTGCCGCAATGTGACGAAGGCCGACATGATTCACAATGCATGGCAGCCATCCATCAGCGTCGATCCGCAGACCTACCAGGTGATCGCCGATGGGCAATTGCTCACCTGCGATCCCGCCACCGTGCTGCCGATGGCGCAACGCTATTTCCTGTTCTGAATCTTCATGCGTACCATCGACAAACGTCTGAGCGCAAAACTCGCACCCGTGCTCGTCAAGCGCGCCCCCACGCTCACGCTCGCTTTCGACGCGCGCTGCAAGAGCCGGCTGGCCGCCACGCTCGACAACGGCGAGGAAGTCGCCCTCGTGATGCCGCGCGGCACCGTGCTCGCGGACGGCGACATGCTCGTCGCGGATGATGGCGGCTTCGTGCGCGTCGTCGCGGCAGAGGAAGATGTGCTCATCGTGCGCGCGCCGAGCGTGCGCATGCTCACGCGCGCCGCGTATCACCTCGGCAACCGCCATACGCCGGTCGAAGTCGGCGCGGATTACCTGAAGCTCGAGGCCGATCCGGTGCTCGAAGACATGCTGAAGCGCTTGGGCGTTGTCGTCGCGCGCGAATCGCAGCCGTTTCAGCCGGAGACCGGCGCGTATGGCGGCGGCCACAGGCACGGTCACGACGAAACCTTCAGCGAAGACTATGCGCTCGCGCAGAAGGTTTTCGACGAGCATCATGGTCATGACCATTCGCATGACCACGATCACTCGTCATGCGGTCACGATCATGACCACGGTCATCATCACCACGGCCATGCGCATCGCTGAGCTCACGGCGCTCCTGCATCTCGCGTCGCCGGCGCTGCCGATCGGCGCGTTCAGCTATTCGCAAGGCCTGGAAGCCGCGATTGAGCACGGCCTGATTCACGACGGCGACAGCGCGCGCGACTGGATCTCAAGCGGCCTGATGAACGTGCTCGCGCGCGGCGAATTGCCCTTGCTCGCGCATCAGATGGAGCATTGGCGTTCGCACGACGAAGCCGCTTTGAAAGCCGCCAATGACGAATACATCGCCAGCCGTGAATCCGCCGAGCTGAGGCGCGAAACCGAGCAGATGGGCTGGTCGCTCACGCAGCTTTGCGCATCGCTCGAATGGGGCGACGAGGCACGCCGCGCGACGCTCGCCACGATCAAACCCGTCGCGCAGCCGACGGCCTTCGCCTTCGCCGCGTTCGCGCACGAGGCCGCGCCTGAAGCGGCGCTCGCGGCCTACGCATTCAGCTGGGTCGAGAATCAGGCGGCCGCCGCGCTCAAGGCCGTGCCGCTCGGTCAGCTCGCCGGACAGCGCATCATCGTCGCGTTGCGCGAGCCGATCGATGCCGCCGTGCGTCGCGCGCTCGATACGTCGCCCGAACACGTCCACACCTTCGCGCCGCAGCTCGGCATTCTGTCGGCGCGTCACGAGTCGCAATATTCGCGGCTCTTTCGCTCTTAACTCGAATCCGCATCTCGCATCGACAATCGCATGAACGCTCCCGCTTATTCCGCCGCCGCTCGCCGAACCAAGAAACTGCCGCCTTTGCGCGTCGGCGTGGGTGGGCCGGTCGGCTCCGGCAAGACCACGCTGCTCGAAATGCTCTGCAAGGCGATGCGCGAGAAGTACGATCTCGTCGCCATCACCAATGACATCTACACGAAGGAAGATCAGCGGCTCCTGACCGTTGCGGGCGCGCTGCCCGCCGAGCGCATCATGGGCGTCGAGACGGGCGGCTGCCCGCATACGGCGATCCGCGAAGATGCGTCGATCAATCTCGAAGCCGTCGATCGCATGGTGTCGAAGTTTCCGGACGCGGACATCGTGTTCATCGAATCGGGCGGCGATAACCTCGCGGCCACGTTCAGCCCGGAGCTGTCCGATCTGACGATCTACGTGATCGATGTCGCGGGCGGCGAAAAGATTCCGCGCAAGGGCGGACCCGGCATCACGAAGTCGGACCTGCTCGTGATCAACAAGACGGACCTCGCGCCATACGTCGGCGCGAATCTCGATGTCATGGCGAGCGACGCGAAGAAGATGCGCGGCGAGCGGCCGTTCGTGATGTGCAATCTGAAAGCGCTGGAGGGGCTGGATCAGGTGATTTCGTTCATCGAGAAGAAGGGCTTGCTGGCGGTCTGACGCGCGCCGTTCGGGTGTCGTGACATCCGGCAACGAAGCGTCGAAGGAACGCTCTCAGGAACTTTCACAGCCCTTCAAACGGTTGCCGGTGAGGGCGAGAAGCAACCAGTTCTCCGCATGCGAGCGCAGCCCGAAGCGCTCGCGAAAATCGTTGTCGAGCGATCTTCCTGCGCGCACGCAGGCGACACGCAGAAGGGCCTGGCGGTCCCAGCGCCATTGCTGGACCTTGTTGCCAACGGTGTAGTAAATATCGTAGCCGTCATGGCCGAACACGACGTTCCTGACCGGCCCTTCGACTTCGCGTTCCGCGAGCACGCCACGCGAGGACAGATCAAATACTTTCAGGGTCTTCTTGGAAACGGCGAGCAGGTTTTTTCCCCAGAACGCGAGCGAGCCGACCGGCACGTTGTCCGCCACGATGGTGGAAGCTTCGCCGGAGCTTGCGTCGATCGATACCACGCGCCCTTGTTCGTCCGCAAAGACGAAGCGGCCGCTTTCGACACTGGCCGCCACCTCCACGATCTTGCCCTGGCCTTGAAAGGCGCGGTGGGCAAGCGTCGCCGTATCCCAGACATCCACTCGTCCCGAGGCATTTCCGGCGATCAACCAGCGCGCATCTTCGGAGAGGGACATGGCGGTCGGGCTGGACGTCGTGGAAACGGTGACCGGCGGGTCGTCCGGGTCCGGCAGAACCGGGTAGAGATGAATCAGTCCGTCATCGGAGGCGACCGCCATGCGCTGCCCGTCCTGCGAGACGGTCACACGCGTGACCAGCGCAGCGACGCGCACGGGCGGGAGTGGAGTGCCGGTCACTCCATCCCACCGGCTCACCATTGCCGGAGCGATGCTGGCCAGGCTGCCGAGAAATGTAATGGCCTTCGGCGTCACGGCAATCGCGCTGTTTTCGAGCTCCGGCGCGTTTCGCCAGCCGGGTTGATACAGGGTTTCCTGGACCACCTGACGACCGGTGTTTCGATTCCAGGCGCGATAGAGCGCGTTCGATCCCAGGGCGAGAATGGTGTTCGACTGCGGACCGATCGAGATGGCTTCGATGGGACTGTTCAGCACCACTTCGGCATTGGCAAACGCAGACGTCCTCCATGCGTTGATGCCGCTGCCGTTCCCGATGAAGAGCAGATCGTCGCCTTTCGAGAAAGAGACGCTTCTGACATGTTCGCGTTGCAAGACCAGACCCGTCTCCTTTCTCGTCACCAGATTGATGATCGAGACCGTTCCATCCTTTCCCGCGGACGCCAGCATGATCTGCGGATATAATGCGATGCCTCTTTCGAGCGCCGTCTCGATGGTTTGATCCTCCATCCAGTCCTTGATCGAGAGCTCGGCGGGCATGGTCATCGGACTGTCGAACCGGCTGAACTGAACGAAGGCGATCGGCACGGCTTGCCTGGACTGGAAGATCGGAGACGGGTCGTTGAGGGACCACACCTGCGTGACCCCGAAGACATCGCCCGCGGCCAGAAACAGATTGTCAGGGCTCAGCGAGACGGAGGTGACTTCTCCGCTCGAAATGAAGGAGTGAATCAGCTTTCCGTTTCGGGTGTTCCACAAGCGGATCGCGTTGGGCGGCGTCATGACGTCGTCGGTCAGCTCGGACGCGCGATTGGTGGCCGTCGCGGCCAGTGTGCCATCCGGACTCACTGCGGCTGCCGTGACGCGCGCGGGCTCCAGCGCCGTCGCGCTTCGCTGCACGCCGGACACGGCGTCCAGCTCACGCATCTCCGCGCCGCCTTCTTCAGGCTCGGAAAGCAGACAGAGCGATTTTCCGTCACCGGAGAATCCAGCCGCGAAAATACGACCCCGCCCCGCGATGCGGACGGGGGCGCTCTGATTCGCCGGATTCCAGAGCGCGATCGCGCCCTCCTGATCCGACGCGAACGCATGTTGGCCGCTGTCATCGAGAGCGATCACGTCGATCGGATCGTCTCCGAGCGAGATGGCCCTGAGGACGCTCCAGTTCTTCGTGTCGAACGCGACGATTGCGCCCTTGTCGGTTCCCACCAGACCCGTGTTGCCACGAGCCCCGATCAATATCGGACCGATGCCCTGGGATGCGTCATAGTCGGTGGCGTGCGCCGCCCCGGATGACGTCCTGTTCGCCTGCAAGCGGACGCTATAGGCTTCGTCGGGCAGCATGGCGGTCGCGCGTTCCAGCGTCTCCAGGCCCAGCTTCGTCGGCTTCGTTGCGACGGATTCGATCGCCAGGGCAAGCCCGTCGAGTGTCGACGCCTTCGCCGGACCGACGAGCGCCGCCGCGCGCGTGGCGACTTCCTGGGCATAGGCCTTGTTCCACGTATCGACTTGCCAGATCATCAGCCAGCATGGAGCGCCGATGTATAACGCGATCTTCAAGGGCTCGAAATTCTGAACGAGCCACATCGCCGCTGCCGACAAGGCCGAAAGTTCTCTTCGCTCGTCGACGGGGGACGCAGCCGCCTCGTCCACCAGCAATGGTATCCATCGCTCCGACATGAACTCGTCGGTGAAGTAAAGGCTGTGCCCGCCGCTGAAATATCGATTGCGCAGGGTGTTGCCCTGAAACCCGTGAAAGCCGACACGCCCGGCCATGCCCGTGAAAAGGACAAAGAGCTGGCTGATGATGAGAACGTGATCGTCCACGCCGCACTCGTTGACGACGCGTTTCACCGCCTTCTTCTCGAAGATCTTTCGCCACGGAAACGTCTGCCTGAGCACGCTCCCGGCAAAGATCACCGTGCCGATTCGCGGCAAATCCGCTGAAGCGGTCCGCTTGAGCGTCTTGCCTACGATGAAGGTCCCGAAACTATGAGCAACGATGTCGAACTGGGCATGACGATATCGGCCGGCCAGGCTACGAAGCTCTTTCGCGAAGCGCCATACCGCAAACCATCTGAACGGCGGCAGCAACAGCGCGAACGTCGAAAAGAACCCGTACGAATAGTTCTCGACGGGCAACCGAGGATCGCGCGCATGAATGAGCATCCTCAGTCTGTCGGACCACTTCCCGTAGGTTCGGATGCCATGCACGGTCAGAATGACGCGATGAGCGCTGTGCGGATCGTACATTCCTCACCTCGGGTCGAAGGCGCTTTGCTTCGGGCAGGCGCGAATTCGAGCGTCCCGGGCAAGCAGAGCAGCCCGGGCACGCGGAATCAGAATGAAAGCCTTAGTCGGATTCCGGTCCGGCCTGAGGCGGGCCGCCGCCTCCATCGGCTCTCCTCTTGTGTTCGCTGGACTCCTGACGTCCAAAAAAATAGCCGAGCACCAGGGTGACGATGGGCGGGATTACCTGCGAGCATTGCCGGAATATGTCCTGACCGGGACCCGGCGTCTGGTTTTCGGACGCCCCTTCCCAGAAATACATCGCCATGCTGAACATGAAGATCAGGCCCAGCGCCGTGAGGATGACGGCGGCAAAATAGAGCAATCGCGTGTCGTGTGAGCGGTCCACGACGGGCGCCTTGCGCAGAGAGAGAATCATCAGTGACATGATCAACATGATCGCCAGCTCGCCGCCTGCAAACCAGAGCACCTCTTTGTGCTGCATGTCGCACCCCATATCAGAGTTATCCGGGTCGTGCTCGCGTTCGTGCCGTGCGAGAGGACGTGCTCGGCCAATCAATATATAGGCGATCGAAGCAGTTGCCGGCAAGAAAGGAAAGCACGGGGCGCGATCGGTGGCGACGCGTCCCAACGCATGCGTACCTGGCGCATGGGCGGTCATTCTTCCGACGACAGGCTCGCGCGACCGTGCCGAACGCCCGGAATGCGCGACGCGCTTCCGGCCGCGCCCGCCAACCTGCGGTAGCATTGCGTCTTTGGAAAATTCCGTCCACGCCTCACCGTGCCCACTGCCTTCTCCACCCGGCCGAACCCGAGCGGACCGCGCAACAGCTCCGCCGTGTCGCAGCCGCGTGAACCCGCCCGAGAGCGCATCCCCGTCCTCTTTCACATCGTCGATTTCGGCGATGGGGGCATCGAATCGTCGCTGATCCAGTGGCTGCGCGTGTTCGACCGCGAGCGCTTCGTCGTCACGCTCTCGGTCATGCATCCGTCCCCCGCGTTCCATGACCGCTTTCGCGCGCTCGTTCCGCAGGACGTCGGCATCGAGATCCTCGCCGACAAGCCCTGGCTCAATTACTTTCAGTCGCGCCGCTACGCGCGTCGCCTGAGCAAGCTCGGCCGCGTCGGGCGCGACGTCTTCAACACGCTCGCGGTGCGTCCCTATGTGAAGCGCCGCGTCGCCGAGCTGGCGCGCAAGCACGCGCTGATCGTCGATTACGACATGTCGCTGCGCCGCCTCGCGGGCCGCTTCGGCACCGCGTGGCTCGGCGTGAACCACTTCAGCTTCGATGCGCGCCTCGCCAATCGCAACCGCAAGAAGCGGCGTCTCTCCGCGCAGTTCGCGCGCTACGACGGCGTCGCGGCGCTCAACGAGCACATGGCCGAGGAAGCGCGCAAAATGTTCGGCGGCGCGCTCAAGCGCCTCTTCGTGCTGCCCAATGCGATCGACATCGAGCGCATCCGCGACAACGGCGCGGCGAAGGAAGCACCGCCCTGCGACGCGCCGTACATCATTTCGGTCGCGCGGCTCGACGAGATTCAGAAGGACCATCGCACGCTCTTGCGCGCGTATGCCGACCTCGTGCGCGGCGCGGAGATCGAGGAGCATCTCGTGATCGTCGGCGACGGCGCGTTTCGTGGCGAACTCGAAGCGCTCGCGAAGGATTTCGGCATTGCGGAGCGCGTGCATTTCACGGGTTATCGCAACAATCCGCACGCGCTCGTGGCGGGCGCGCGGCTGCAAGTGCTCAGTTCGCGCTATGAAGGCATGCCGATGGTGCTGCTCGAAGCGCTCGCGCTCGGCAAGCCCGTCGTCGCGAGCGACTGCCCGACCGGCCCGCGCGAGATTCTCGGCGACGGCCGCTTCGGCATCCTGTTTCCGGTGGGCTCGGTCGAGCAACTCGCCGATGCGCTGCGCCGCGTGCTCACCGACGAATCGCTCAGAACGCGCATGAAGGAACGCGCGCTCGAGCGCGCGCAGGAGTACGGCATCGCCGCGAGCAACGAACGCTTCGCGCGCTGCGCGGCGGCGCTGCTCGCGGTCGAAAACCCCTAGCCGGCTACTCGGGCAAGGCGGCGGAGGCGTGCTTCGCCGTTTCGCCCTCTTCCAGCAGCGCGCTCAGCACGCTCACCGTGCGCTCGGTCGCGCCCCGATGACGCGCCGCGAACGCCGAGGCCGCCGCGCTCATCGCGAGACGTCGCGCCTTGTCGTTGAAGATTTCCCGCAGGCCGCGCGCGAGATCCGGCGGGTCCTGCACGCGCAGCGCGGCGCCGGCGGCGATCGCATCGTTGGTCGCCTGCGTGAAGTTGAAGGTGTGCGGCCCGATCAGCACCGGCACGCCCGCCGCGCACGCTTCGATCAGATTCTGCCCGCCGAGCGGCAACAGGCTCCCGCCGATGAACGCCAGATCCGCCGCCGCGTAATACGCGCCGAGTTCGCCCATCGAATCGCCGAGCAGGACCTGCACGCTCGACGGCAAGGGCTCCGGCACGTCCGCACCCGAGCCCGCCGCGACGGGCTTCGGCGCCCAGACCGAGCGGCGTGCGCTCGTCATGCCGGCGCTCGCGATGAGCGCCGACACTTCATCGAAACGCTGCGGATGGCGCGGCACGAGGATCAACAGCGCATTGGGCACGTTCAGCGCAGCGAACGCGCGCAGCACCAGCGTCTCCTCGCCCTCGCGCGTGCTCGCGGCGACCCATGCCGGCCGGTCGCCGATCGCCGCGCGCCATGCCTGACCGCGCGCCACGAGTTCGGGCGGCGCGCCCATGTCGAACTTCAGGTTGCCGAGCACCGCGACGTTGCGCGCACCGAGCGCGGTGAGCCGCTCGGCGTCGGACGGCGTCTGCGCGAGCACGCGCGAAAAGCCGCCGAACACTTCGCGCACCGCACGCCCGAAGCGGGCCGCGCGCCGGTACGAGCGCTCCGACATGCGCGCGTTGGTCAGGACGAGCGGCACGTCGGCGCGCTTGCATTCGTCGATGAGCGTCGGCCAGACTTCGGTCTCCATCACGATGCCGAGCGACGGCCGCCACGCGCGCAGGAAACGCCGCACGAGAATCGGCAGGTCGTAGGGAAGATAGCTGCGCAAGACGCGGTCGCCGAACAGTTCGACGCCCGTCGCGCGTCCGCTCGGCGTCATGTGCGTAAGCAGGATGCGCGCTTCGGGATGCGCCTTCATCAGCGCGGCGATCAGCGGCTCCGCGGCGCGCGTCTCGCCGACCGATACCGCGTGCACCCAGATGAGCGGCGCGGAATCGTCGGCGCGGCGCGGCGGAACGCGCCCGAAGCGCTCGCCGATATGCTCGCGATAGCCGCGCTCCTTGCGCGAGCGGATGTAGAGCCGCAGCACCGCGAGCGGCGCGACGATCCACCAGAGCGCCCGGTAGACGCGCCTCAGCACCGCGGCCGATGCGCTCGGGGAAGCCGCGCCGCTCAAACGAGCGCCCTGCCCTTCAGGCGTTCGAGAATGCCGAGCGGTGCGCACTCGGGACGGGCCATCGCCTTGACGGGCAGGAAGAAGGTCTGCTCCATCATGAACTGGCCGGACATGACGGCGTGCGAGGTCTGATCGGAGAAGCAGACCCATACCGAGCCGGGCGGGAACGGCATCGTTTCCTGCGGCGACGATTTCTGATAGCCGAGGTCGGCCTTCATCGCGTCATGCAGATGCAGCATCAGATGGTCGTACTCCGAGCGCGGCGTCTTGGTGACGTGCAGCAGGTTCATGAGCCACGCCGAGCCGGGCATCTGCGCCTTGATGCCGGGAAGGAAGCGCTTCGCCATGTCCTCGAACGGCTCGCCCACGCGCCACACGCGCGGCGCGCCCTTCGGGTTCACGTTGGTGAAGACGCGCAGGATGCGCTCGCCGTAGTTCGGGCGCGACGGGAAGGCGTCGACGTGCAGGCGGCTGTCGTCCTTGCGCCAGGAGGTCTCGCGGGTTTCGACCTGATGCAGTCTGAGGCTCGTGGGCGCCACGCGCAGCTTGCCGTCGTACTCGGGAAAGAGCCCGTCGACGAGCGAGCGCGCGTTGTCCTGATAGCGCTTGATGAGCGAGCGCACGGCCGACTGCATCACGTTGTCGCCGAGCACGCCGTTCAGTGCGCCGCCGTTGGGCGCGAGGCTGATGTTCTTGCGCTTCGGGTCCGCGATCGCCGGATCCAGCAGCGAGAGCTCGCCGCCTTCGATCGTAAAACGCAGATTGGGAAAATACAGCACCTTGCCGTTTTCGACGCCGGCGAGGAGCGTCTCGCGCGGCACGGAAAGATTCTTTCCCTGCCAGTCGACCGATGCGACTTCGATGATTTGAGATTCCGTCATGTGACTTCGACCTTCGACCTTGGATTGCCCGTTACCCGCCGCCACGCACGATGGACGCGCTACAGCAGGCCGAAGCCGGCGAGCGCGGTCTTGACTTCGGAGAGCGTCGGATGCCGGCTCGCGTCGCCCAGATTGATGACCTGTGGCGACCAGTAGCCGCCGGTGCGCCATGCGGTCGAGAAATTGTACAACTCGACGGTCGGGCGCTTCAGCGCCGCGGCAATATGTACTAGGCCGGTGTCGACGCCCACGGTCGCGGCGGCGCCGTCGATCAGGCCGACCACCGCGGGCAGCGAGAGCTTCGGCGGCACGATCGCCGCCGCGCCGAATTCCTTCGCGAGCTTCTCGCTCGTCGCGCGCTCGGCTTCGCTGCCCCATGGCAGCACGATCGACGCGCCGCGCGTCACCAGCGCCTGCCCCAGTTCGATCCACGCGGCTTCGGGCCATTGCTTGTCGGCGCGCGAGGTGGCGTGCACGAACACGACGTAGGGCACCGGCAGGTTCAGTCCGAGCCCGGAGATGGCGAGCGCGGCGCGGCGCGTGTCGAGGCCGAAGTCGATGTCGTCGGTCATTTCGGGCTTCGGCAGGCCGAGCGCCGCCGCCACCAGTTGCCGCGTGCGCTCGACGACGTGCGTGCGCGGCTCGATCGGCACGCGCCGGCCGTAGAAGAAGCGCACGGGCCATTCGAAACCCGCGCCGTCGGTGCGGTTGCCGAGCCCGACGAGCGGCCCGCGCGCCCAGCTCGCGACCCACGCGGTCTTGATGAGGCCCTGGCAGTCGATCACGAGATCGTATTTCTCGGCGGCGAGCTCGCGCTTGAACTTGCCGATCTCGCGCCAGTTCGCAGGCGACGCGAACGCGCGGCGCCAGCGCCTGAGCGAGAACGGAATCGCGCGCCGCACGCCGTGAACCAGTTCGACGAGACTCGTGAAGCTTTCCTCGACGAGCCAGTCGATTTGCGCATCCGGATAGCGCCGGCGGATGTCGGCGATGGCCGGCATGTTGTGAACGACGTCGCCGAGCGACGACACGCGGACGATCAGGATTTTTTGCACGCTGTGAATGGAGGGCGCGGGCCGACTTGCGGGCCGCGCGTTGGACGGAGCGGGAAAACGGGGATTTTAGCGCGGCGCGCGCATCAGATAAGCAAAAAGCGGCGCGATCGAATCGACCGCACCGCTTCTCATCGGGCATCGAGCAACGCCCGCGAACCTCAGAACGGCAACTTCGCGTCCGGCTTCTCCGCCAGAATCACGCGGCGAAAATCCTCCTGAATACGCTTGAGCGCCGCGTCGCTATCCGCCTCGAAGCGCATCACGACGACCGGCGTCGTGTTCGACGAGCGCGCGAGCCCGAAGCCGTCCGGATACTCCACGCGCAAACCGTCGATCGTCAGCACGTCGTCCGCGCCGGTGAACTTCGCGTTCTTCTGCAGCTTCGAGATCAGCGCGAAGTTCTCGCCCTCTTCCAGCTTCAGTTGCAGCTCGGGCGTCGAGAGCGAGTTCGGCAGATCGTTGAGCAGCTTGCTCGGATCGGCCACGCGCGACAGGATCTCGAGCATGCGCGCGCCGGTGTACAGGCCGTCGTCGAAACCGTACCAGCGGTCCTTGAAGAACACGTGGCCGCTCATCTCGCCCGCGAGCGGCGCGCCCGTTTCGCGCAGCTTCGCCTTCACGAGCGAATGGCCCGTCTTCCACATGACCGGCTCGCCGCCCTGGTCGCGCACCCACTTCGCGAGATTCCGCGTGCATTTCACGTCATAAATGATCTGGCCGCCCTTGTTGCGCGAGAGCACTTCCTGCGCGAAGAGCATCAGCTGACGATCCGGATAGATGACCTGCCCGTCCTTCGTCACGACGCCCAGGCGGTCGCCGTCGCCGTCGAACGCGAAGCCGACTTCGGCGTCGGTTTCCCTGAGCGCCTTGATGACGTCCTGCAGGTTTTCCGGGTGCGCCGGGTCCGGGTGATGATTCGGGAAGGTGCCGTCGATGTCCGTGAACAGCTCGACCAGCTCGCAGCCGAGCGCCTTGAACAGACGCGGCGCGAGACCGCCCGCGACGCCGTTGCCCGTATCGACGACGATCTTCATCGCGCGCACCGGCTTCACGTCCGAGACGATGCGGTCGAGATAGATCTGCGACACGTCGAACTCGGTGTAGCTGCCTTCGCCCGTGGTGAAATCGCTATCGACGATGCGCTTGTACAGGCCCTGGATCTGGTCGCCGTAGATGGCGGCGCCGCGCAGCACCATCTTGAAGCCGTTGTAGTCCGGCGGATTGTGGCTGCCCGTCACGACGATGCACGAATCCACGCGCCGCTCGCCCGAGGGCAGCGGCAGCGGCACGCTCGCGGCGAAGTAGCCGACGGGTGTCGGCACCATGCCGATATCGACGACATCGACGCCCGCGGCGCGCAGCCCGTCCGAGAGCGCGCCGACGAGCTCGGGACCGGAAAGGCGGCCGTCGCGCGCGACCACGACCGAATCGCCGCCCTGCTTCCTGATCTCGCTGCCGAATGCCTGGCCGATGCGCTTCGCGACGTCCTGGTCGACCGTCTTGCCGACGATGCCGCGAATGTCGTAAGCCTTGAAAATGGATTGGGATACTTGGCTCATGAGATGGCTACCTCTTCTCTATTAATTGATGGATTCTCGGCGATGCAGCCATGAGGGCGTGCAGGTCGTGACGGTTGGTACGCCGGCGCGGTACAGGAGCGCGCGAACGACTGCCAGATGACGTATCGAATTGTGCCTATGCGTCTGTTAAATCAATACGAATGAAACAAATGGAAGCAAATCGATGCAAAAAACCAAAGCGGAGGACGCGCGCCGGATCGCACTTATAATCGCTGTCTTTCGGCGCTTCCGTGTTGCGCGCGCTGGGGATAAACCCAGTTCAAGCCTGCGCGTTCATTCTAATCCAATGCTCAAACGCTCTTTCGCCTCGATGTCTTCGAATGAGGCGCCTTCGCGCGCAAACACACAAAACTTGACCCGGAACCCGATCGATTGCGCGCATTTGCCGGCCGATCAGGCGCAGCTAGCACACGCCGTGCCCGCTTCCGGCGCGGACTTGGCCGCATGAGAGCCCTGCTGCGCTCCGGCAATCCGGACGTCGCCCGCGCGCTCGCCAATATCGTCTGGCTCGGGCTCGAACGGCTCACGCAGATCGCGGTGGCCATCGTCATTTCCGGCCTGCTCGCCCGCTATCTCGGCCCCGGCGACTTCGGCAAATGGCAATACGCGAACACGCTGCTGCTCGTGATCGCGCCGATCACCTGGGTCTGCGGCGCGGAGATTCTGGTTCCGACCATCGTCCACCGGCCGCCCGCCGAGACGGGCGCCGTGCTCGGCAGCGCGTTCGTGCTGCGCATGGGCGTCTCGGTGCTCGCGCTCGTGCTCACGTGGATCTGGATCGCGGCGGGCGGCACCGATCCGATGGTCGGACTGATGCTCGCCGGGCTCGCCGTCACGATGCTGTTTCGCGAGCCGTTCATCGGCGTCATCAATTCGTGGCTGCAAAGCCTCACTTACAGCAAGCCGCAGCTCGTCGCGAGCATGGCGGCCGCCATCGTCAAGGCGGGGCTCGTCTACGCGCTCGTGCGCGCAGCCGCAGGGCCGCCGGGCTTCGGCTGGCTCTGGGCGCTCGAAGCCGCGGCGATCAGCGGCGCGCTCGTGCTGTATTACATGCGCCGGCACGGCGGCAAGCTGGGCTGGCGCTTCGATCGCGCGCTGTTCAGGCATTTCGCGAGCGCGGGCACGGTGTTCTGGCTCGGGCTCATCTGCATGTATCTGTTCCTGAAGCTCGACCGTCTGATGCTCGCGCATCAGGTGTCGTTCGCGGAGCTCGGCCTGTACTCCGCCGCGCAGCAACTGAACGAGAACTGGATCGCGCTCGCGCTCATGCTCTCGCAGACCATCGCGCCCGCGTTCGTCTATCGCGTGCAGGAAACCAGGGCGCTCAAGCGCAATCTCCTGCGCCTCTTCGCGATGACCGCCGTCCTGATGATCGCGGGCGCCGCCGTGCTGGATGCGCTCGCGGGCTTCATCATCGCACGCGTGTTCGGGCCGAACTACGCCGACGCCGCCGGCATCTTCCGCTGGGCGGTGTGGCTTTCGGTCCCGGCGGGCATCGAGGCGATCGGCAATCTGGTCGTGCTGAAATATCAGGCGAAGTACGTGTTGTTGTCGAAATGGCTGCTCGCGCTCGCGGTTGCGTTCGCGGTGAACCGGATCGCGATTCCGCGCTTCGAAGGCTACGGCGCGCTGATCGGCCTCGCGGCGGGCTATGTGGCCGCGGCGTCGGTCAATTTCTACTACATCCGTTTCCGGCTGCGCGCATGACTGATCTCTCCGATGTCGCCGTGTTGATACCCGCGTTCAACGGCCAGGCCGATGTCGAGCGCACGCTCGCGTCGTTCCGGGAAACGTCGCCGGTGCGTGTGCTGATCGTCGACGACGGCAGCACGCCGCCGATCGTCGCGCCCGCCGTCGACGGGATGCAGATCGAAATTCTGCGGATGCCGAAGAACGGCGGCATCGAGCGCGCGCTCCAGACGGGCATCGAGGCGCTCGCCGCGCGCGGCGTGCGTTACGCGGCGCGCATCGACGCGGGCGATCTCGCGACGCCCGGACGGCTCGACAAGCAGCGCGCGTACATGGAGGCGCATCCGCGCGTGGCGGTGCTGGGCATGTGGACGCATGTCGTATCGACCGACGGCGCACCGCTCTTCGACCTGAGGCCGCCGGCCGAGCCAGCCGCGATCCGCCGCACGATGCTCGCGCGGACGTGCTTCACGCATCCGTCGCTGATGCTGCGTATCGATGCGGTCATCGATGCGGGCAACTACCGCGCGCGATACCGCGCCGCCGAGGATCTCGATCTGATCCTGCGGCTGATGGAGCGCCACGACGGTGCAAATCTGCCCGAGTTCGGCCTGTTCTACGAGCTGAACGAGGGCGGCATCAGCGCGACGAAGCGGCGCGCACAGGTCATCTCGACGCTGCGCCTGCAACTGCGCCATTTGCGCGTGACGAACCTGCTCGACTGGTTCGGCGTCGTGAAGAGCATCGCGCATCTGCTGCTGCCGTATCGCGCGTTGCGCGGCCTGAAGGCGAAGCTGCTCAAGACCACTTCTTCCGCGTAACCGTAATTTTGTCGAATTGTTTTTGTTTAGTTTTGCGCTACGTTGAGCGCACGGCGAATCCGCGTGAATCATGCCGCGCGATCCATGCCGTCGAACCATGACCTCCGGATGACGAAAGAAAAGTCGAGTCTTCGCATCGCCCTCGTCTGCAACACGGCCTGGGCGATCTACACCTACCGGCGCGGCGTCCTGCGCATGCTGACCGCGCGCGGCGCCCAGGTGACGATCATCGCGCCGCGCGACCGCACCTTCGAGCCGCTCACCGAAATGGGCTGCCGCTGCGTGGAGCTGCCGGTCGCGTCGAAAGGCACCGATCCGCGCGAGGACCTGAAGACGCTCGCCGCGCTCTACCGCGAATATCGCGCGACGCGCCCGCACATCGTGTTTCACTACACGATCAAGCCGAACATCTACGGTTCGCTCGCCGCGATGCTCGCGCGCGTGCCGTCGATCGCGGTGACGACCGGTCTCGGCTACGTCTTCATCCAGAAGAGCCGCACGGCGCAGATCGCGAAGCGGCTCTATCGCTTTGCGTTTCGCTTTCCGCGCGAAGTCTGGTTCCTGAATCAGGACGATCACGCGGCATTCGTGCATGAAAACCTGCTCGCGCATCCGGATCGCGCGCGGCGCCTGCACGGCGAAGGCGTCGATCTCGAAGAATTCGCGTTCACGCCGCTGCCCGCGCGCGAGGATTTCGTCTTCATCCTGATCGGGCGGCTGCTGTGGGACAAGGGCGTGGCGGAATATGTCGAAGCCGCGCGGCGCCTGAAGCCGCGCTTTCCGCACGCGCGTTTCCAGTTGCTCGGTCCGGTCGGCGTGGACAATCCCAGCGCGATCAGCCGCACGGACGTAGCGAACTGGGAGGCCGAGAATATCGTCGAATATTTGGGCGAAGCGAACGACGTGCGGCCGCTCGTGGCCGCGGCGGACTGCGTCGTGCTGCCTTCATATCGCGAGGGCGTGCCGCGCACGCTGATGGAGGCCTCGGCCATGGGCCGCCCGATCGTCGCCACCGACGTGCCCGGTTGCCGCGAAGTGGTCGAGCACGGCGTCAACGGCCTGCTCTGCGAGGTGAAAAGCGCGGACAGCCTCGCCGCGGCGCTCGAGCGCATGATGACGCTGCCCGCCGAAGAACGCGCGGCGATGGCGCAGCGCGGCCGTGAAAAGGTCGCCCATGAATTCGACGAAAAAAACGTCGTCGAACGATACAAGGGCACAATACATGCCATCACCGGCATTTCACTCTGATCTGAATCATTTGGAGAGCACATGATGAATGGCAATCAGTCGCCGAATACCGCGACGAAGGGCACGATTCTCGTGACCGGCGGCGCGGGGTTCATCGGATCGCATACGTGCGTCGAACTGCTCGACGCGGGCTTCGGCGTCGTGGTCATCGACAATCTGGTCAACAGCCGCGCCGAGTCGCTGAAGCGCGTCGAGCGCATCACGGGCAAGAGCGTTGCGTTCTATCAGGAAGACGCGCGCGACGAAGCCGCGCTCAACCGCATCTTCGACGCGCATCCGATCACCGGCGCGATTCATTTCGCGGCGCTGAAGGCCGTGGGCGAGTCGGTCGCGATGCCGATCGAGTACTACGCCAACAACATCGGCAGCCTGCTCGCTGTGCTCAAGGTGATGAAGGAGCGCAACGTGCGCAACTTCGTGTTCAGCTCGTCCGCGACGGTGTACGGCGTGCCGGAAAGCGTGCCGATCGACGAATCGTTTCCGCTTTCGGCAACCAATCCGTACGGCCAGTCGAAGCTCATCGCCGAGCAGATTCTGCGCGACCTGGAAGTGTCCGACCCGTCGTGGCGCATCGCGACGCTGCGCTACTTCAATCCGGTGGGCGCGCACGAGAGCGGCCTGATCGGCGAGGATCCGGCGGGCGTGCCGAACAATCTGATGCCGTACGTCGCGCAGGTGGCCGTCGGCAAGCTGGAGCGCCTGCGTGTGTTCGGCAGCGATTACGAGACGCACGACGGCACCGGCGTGCGCGATTACATTCACGTCGTGGATCTGGCGCGCGGGCACATCGCGGCCATCGAGGCGCTGAACAGGCTCGACCGCAGCTTCGTCGTGAACCTCGGCACGGGGCAAGGCTACAGCGTGCTCGATGTCGTGAAGGCGTTCGAAGCGGCGTCGGGCAAGCGTGTTCCGTACGAGCTCGTGCCGCGCCGCCCGGGCGATGTCGCCGCCTGCTACGCCGATCCGTCCGCCGCCGCCGAGCTGATCGGCTGGCGCGCGGAGCACGGCATCGAACGCATGTGCGCGGATCACTGGCGCTGGCAGTCGCAGAATCCGCAAGGGTTCGCGTAAAGCCGCCGCGCCCCGCGTCGTCCATCTCCAGTACGGTACGATGCGGGGCGGCATTCTTCCCTCGGTCCACTTTCATGCTCAGTTTCGCGCTTGCTTTTCTGGTCTCGCTGCTGGTGACGCTGTTCATCGTGCGCTTCGCGCACCTGCAGGAGGGCGTGCTCGGCGACACCGATCTCGCCGGCGTGCAGAAGTTTCACGCGCGGCCGGTGCCGCGCATCGGCGGCGTCGGCATCCTGTGCGGGCTGACCGCCTCGGCCGTGCAGCTTCGATGGGGTTATCCGGCGGTCTCGGGCGGCATTCTCGGCATTATCGCGTGCGGCCTGCCCGCCTTTCTCTCCGGCCTCGCCGAGGACCTGACCAAGCGCGTCACGCCGCTCGTGCGCCTCGTCTGCACGATGGCGGCGGCGGGTCTCGCCTACGCGTTCCTCGACATCGCGGTCACGCGCATCAGCGTGCCGCCGCTCGATTTCCTGCTGTCCTACGCGATCATTTCGTGCGCGGTGACGGTGCTCGCGGTGGCCGCGCTCGCCAACGCGGTGAACATCATCGACGGCTTCAACGGCCTCGCCTCGATGGTCACTTTCATGATGTTCGCCTCGCTCGCCTACGTGGCGTTCCAGGTGCACGACCCGGTGGTGCTGTCGGGCTCGCTCATCATGATGGGCGCGGTGATGGGCTTCTTCATCTGGAACTTCCCCGCGGGCCTGATCTTTCTCGGCGATGGCGGCGCGTACTTCGTCGGCTTCATGCTGGGCGAACTCGCGATCATGCTCGTGATGCGCAACCGCGACGTCTCCGCATGGTATCCGGTGCTGCTCTTCATGTACCCGATCTTCGAGACGTGCTTCTCGATCTATCGCAAGAAGTTCATTCGCGGCATCTCGCCCGGCATTCCGGACGGCGTGCATCTGCATATGCTCGTCTACAAGCGTCTGATGCGCTGGGCCGTGGGCGCGAAAAACGCGCACGAGCTCACGCGGCGCAATTCGCTCACGTCGCCGTATCTCTGGCTGCTGTGCCTGATCGCCGTGATTCCCGCGACGCTCTTCTGGCGGCACACGGTGCATCTGTTCTGCTTCGTCGTCGTGTTCGCGGCGACTTATGTGTGGCTCTACATGAGCATCGTGCGCTTCAAGGCGCCGCGCTGGCTGGTGTTCCGCCGGCCGCATGCGGCGAAGAAGTGAGCCGACGCCGCCCTGCTCCGGGGCGGCCTTTCTGTTTGCAGCGCCGGTTACTTCAGGTGCTTGCCGAAGAACCCTGCGGTGCGGCCATTGGCGAGTTGCGCGGCGGCCGCGTCGTAATGGGCGCCCTGGTTGCGCGCGAACGCATGATGGCAACCGGGATAGGTGAACGCCTCGATGTTCGCGTGGCCCTTCACGGCGGCGAGCACGCGATTGCGCGCGTCGGCGGGAATGAATTCGTCCTCTTCCGCGAGGTGAAGCATGAGCGGAATCTTGATCTTCGGCAGCTCGTCCAGATGCTGATCGGTGCCGCCGCCGTAGTATGAAACCGAGGCATCGACATCCGTTCGCGCCGCCGTCAGGAACGACAGCAATCCGCCCAGGCAGAAGCCGACCGAACCGATCTTGCCCTTCACCTGCGAGAGCCCGCGCGCGAAGCCGATGGTCGCCGCGATGTCCTCGACGCCCGTGTTCACGTCGAACGCGTTGTAGTACTTCAAGGCCTGCTGCCATTCGGCTTCGGTGCGGTCGGTGAGCTCGACGTTCGGCTCCAGCCGCCAGAACAGGTCGGGGCAAAGCGCGACATAGCCCTGGCGCGCGTACTCGTCGCAGGTTTCGCGCATATCGCCGTTGATGCCGAATATCTCCTGGATGACGACCACCGCCGGCGCGGGCGTTTGCGCGGGATACGCGACGTAGGCGTCGAAGTTGCCGTCGGGCGTCGAAATGCTGAGCATGTCGGACACGGGAGTCTCCTGGATGAAATGATGTTACGGACACGGATGGACCGATCTCATGCCGCGGGCTTGCTTCTGCCCAGATAGTGCTTGACGGGATCGGCCAGCTCCTTGATGAGGGTCTGCCGGAGAGTCAGGTCATTGTGATCGTCTTCGTCACCGCGATTCTCCCTGAAAACGTCCGCGTGGCGATCAGCCCCGCTACGCCATAGAAAGAATATTGCCTGAGCTGACGATAGTGCTTTCGGTCAGCGATATCTTGCTCAATGAGCGTCGGATGGTCCGTCAATTCTCTCTCGGCCAGACCAGCCATCGTCAGTTCCGACGCGTCATCGCGTTGGGAGCCTGTGTCATTCGAATTCAAGAGCGCGCACATTACAGCCATCTTAGCTTCTTCAAGCGTAGTTTCATGGCGAGTTGGGATACAGCAAAAGCGTCCGTCAGCCGGATGAAGTTCGTGATATTCCGCTTTTCGATCAAAATGTTGACCGCAAAGCCAGGTATCAGCAATTCCATCGCAAAGCGGTTGGCCTGGTTCTCGATCTCATCCAGTTGCACTGGAGCGAATTCGCGCGAGGTATCGACAAAGTGCCTGCCATGCTTCAACGCGAAATGCCCAAGCTCGTGAGCAAGGACAAAGCGCTGCCGCATTCCCGGTTCGTCAGGGTTGATATAAATGTGCGGTCGTCCGTTCACGATCTCGAATCGCCCAAAGGCGTCTTCCATGTCCGCCTCGTGTTCGACTGCCACATTCGCAGACCGGGCAATCGCGAATGGATCGACCGGCAACCTCCCGTCCCAATACTTCGAAAGCATGTACCGCGCAGCCATCTTCGGCATGATTGATTGCCCTCATCAGCAAGTTCTTCGCGCAACGGATACTTCGATATCCTTTGCATTCTCGCGATGGAGTCTATCATCGAGGATGTTGCGTCTCTACGCATCTCGTCCGAATGGCCGGCCTCGCCGCGGCCCGCCGCACAAGGCGAGCCGCGCCCTGACTTCAAGACTCGATGAACGCCAGCAAATCCGCATTCACCTTATCCGCCTCGACGGTGCACATCCCGTGCGCGCCACCCGGATAAACCTTCAACGTCGCATTCTTCACGATCTTCACGGCCTTCTCCGCCGCCGCGCCGATCGGCACGATCTGGTCGTCGTCGCCGTGCAGAAAGAGCGTCGGCACGTCGAACTTCTCGAGGTCGGCCGTGTAGTCGACCTCCGAGAACTGTCTGATGCACTCGTACTGCCCCTTGATTCCGCCGCGCATGCCCTGCAGCCAGAACAGGTCGATCACACCCTGCGAGATCTTCGCGCCCTCGCGGTTGTATCCGTAGAACGGCGTGGTCAAGTCCTTGTAGAACTGCGAGCGGTCGGCGGCGACGCCCTTTCTGATGCCGTCGAACACCTCGATCGGCAAGCCTTCCGGATTCGCCTCGGTCTTCAGCATGAGCGGCGGCACCGCGCCGATCAGCACGGCCTTCGCCACGCGCTTCGTCCCGTGCCGCCCGATGTAATGCGCCACTTCCCCGCCGCCCGTCGAGTGGCCGACGAGCGTGGCGCCCGTCACGTCGAGCGCATCGAGGAGCGCGGCGAGATCGTCGGCATAGGTGTCCATGTCGTTGCCTTCGGACGGCTGATCCGAGCGGCCGTGCCCGCGCCGGTCGTGCGCGATCACGCGATAACCCTTGGCCGACAGGAACAGCATCTGCGCGTCCCAGGCGTCGGCGTCGAGCGGCCAGCCGTGCGAGAAGACCACCGGCTTGCCGCTGCCCCAGTCCTTGTAATAGATCGACGTGCCGTCCTTTGTCCTGATCGTGCTCATCGTGCGAACTCCTCGGCTATCCAGCAGTTGGGAAATGCGACTCATCCGGCGGGCGTGGTGACGCGCTCATCGAGCGTGCGCCCGACCACCGGTTGTCGAAGTGTGAAACGTCTGTGTGACGGTGAGACGTAGCGCCCGGAGAAAGCCTTGCGCGGCCGTGCATGAAGCGATCGGCGCCTTGCCTTGAAGCCTGGCAACGGCGCGACGCGTGGCTAATCGAAGCGGCAAGCGCTTATGTGATAGGCGAAAATCGACGCGCGCGCCAGCATTGAATCGCCTGGCGTCGGAATGGAAGCCCGAGTAGAAAGCGGAAAGTGCCGCAGGCGCCGAATCAGGGCACCTCACGCCGGCGCGGTGCGCGGAACCGGCCCCGTCACCTCGCGCGCGACGGCCAGATAGCGTGCGGCCGTATCGGCGAGCGTGAGTCCGCCGAGCGGTCGATGCGAGCGCGGCTCCGACAACGCGAGCAGAAGCGCATCGGCGTAGGCCTTCGTGTCGTCCGGATCGCACAGATGCACGCCGGCGAAATCGGCGGCGAAGCTGAACGGCCGAATGGTGCTCGCCACCACCGGCACCCCCGAGGCCAGCGCCTCCAGAAACGCGATGCTGTGCCCTTCCGAGCGCGAGGGCATGGCGAACACGCTCGATGCGAACAGCAGTTCCGCGACGTCCGTGCGCGGCCCTTGCAGGCTCACGCGCTCGGCGAGACCGAGCTTCTCGACGAGATCGCCGACCGCCGCGTGATACGCCGGATCCTCGATCACGCCGCACAGCAGCAGGCGCGCATCGGGCACTTTGTCGACGACCTGCCGAAACGCATGCACCGTCGACAGTTGATTCTTCACCGACGTATACCGGCCGATCTGCACGATCTGCGCGCCGTCCGGCGTCTGAGTGCGCGTGCGCATGCCGAAGCGCGACATGTCGACGCCGTTCGGGATCAGCGTCATCGCCGGATGGCGGCCCACGGCGCCCACGTAATCGTCGATATTGTTCGGCGACACCGCGATCACCGCGCGCGCCCGGCGCGACAGCAGCCGCTCGACGCGCCTGAAAAGGGACCGCTCGAAGTCATTGGTGGCCGAGTGCATCACATAGACGACCGGCACCGCGAGCGGCAGCGTGCGCGCATAGAACGCGGGAATGGTGGCGTGCGCGAAGAGCACATCCGCGCGATAGCGCCGCATGGTCCGATAGAGGTTCCACAGCTTGCCGACGCGGCCATACATCCGCTCCGGAAAGAGACACTGCACGCCGTTGGCGACGAGCTCCGCCTCGAGCGTCTTGAAATCGTCATGCGCGGGCGTGAGCGAAGCCACCGCCACCGTTTCGCCGCCCTTTTGCTGATGAATCGCCAGGTCCTTCGCCAACACTTCGGCACCTGACAGACGCGGTGCGAGCACGAGGTGAACTATGCGCATTCACGCCTCCCTCACGATTCGATAGAGCATCCAGCCGGCCGCCGAGCCGAGGCCCACCGTCATCGCCCAGGCGATGCCCGTCACGCCCCACAGATGCGTCGCGACGGGTACGGTCACGCACAGCACGATCGCCTGGATGATCGACGCATGCGTCGCGACCTTCGGCATGCCGGCGGCGCGCAGCCACGACACCAGCACGGCGATGATCGCGCCGATCGCCATGTTGATGACGAAGATTTTGAAGAGCGGCACGGCCGTGAGCCACGCGGGGCCGAGCACGAGATTGAAGAGCGGCGCGGCGGCGAAGCGCAGCACGATCACGAGCAGCGCGAGGCCGGCCGCCGCAAGCATCAGATAGCGGCGAAAGAGCTTGCGCGCCGCGTGCACGTCGCGGCGATGATGCTCGGAGAACGTCGGAAAAAGATACTGCGACATCGCGATGGCGGCGTCCGCCAGCAGCATCTGCGCGAGCTTCGACGACATCTGGTAAGCGCCCAGTTGCAGCGGCCCGAGCAGCTTCGCGACGACCACCTTGTCGAACTGATTGAGCAGAAGATTGACGACGCTGCCCGCCCAGATCCAGCGGCTGAAGTTCACGTAATGGCCGATGCCCGAGAACGAGAGACGCAGCGGCGGGCGCGGCGACATCGTGGTCCAGGTGAGCGCGGTCTTGAGCAGTTCGCCCGCGACCAGCCCGATCAGCACGGAATACGCGCCCGCTCCCGAAAGCGCGCAAACGAGGCCGACGGCACAATCGGTGAAGGCGGCGGACGTCTCGACGCCCGCGAGCTTCTGGAAGCCGCGCTGCCGCGTGACGATGAAGTAAGCGGGCGATGCGACGCCGCGCAGGATCGGCAGGACGGCGGCGAGCAGAATCAGGCCGATGGAGCCGTTCAGGTGAAACTGGCTGCTCATGAACGGCGCGAGCGCGGCGAGCAACAGGCCGATCAGGAGCCCGCGCATCGCGAGCGTGGCCCACACGGAGCCGAGCTCGTCGTGGCTGGGCGCATCGCGTCCCTGAACGACGGCCTGCGCGAGCCCCGTATCCGAAAGCGATTCGGCGATGGCGACCGCGAGCAGCGCGATGCTGACCGCGCCGATCGCCTCGGGCCCGAGAATCCGCCCGATGGCGAGAAACTTGACGGCGACGAAGCCGCGCACGACAACCTGTTGCAGGAGCACCCAGAACGCCGCATCGTGCTCGAACCGTGCGCGCGCAGGTAGGAAAGGAAGCCGGACTGATCTCACGCAAATTCCCCGCGCAGCTGACATTTCGATTCGTGGCGAGCCGCGATATGTCGGTATCGCGGGCGAACCACCTTGCGGGCCGTTTCGACGCCACGTCCGGACGACTGGGGGCGAGCGCGGCCACACTTCTTTTTCAGGCGACTGTGGCAAAAGTATCGTGGGTCGGGGCACGGCGGACGCCAACGCGTAGTCGAAATCGGCCCGAAATGGGTATCAATGCCGGTTGACGGCTGGAGCTTATTGTTTTCGACTGTTCCTGACGCCCTTCCGCCACGCCGATAAACGCTCAAATATGGCGTTCGGATCCGCATGCGCGATGCTAGTGTTCATTCGTCGGCACAATCGGCGTGTCCCGCGCCGTCTGTCGTGCGGGACCTCACACAGCGACTGCAAAGGCCAAAACCTGCGATGAACGATAGCGTCCTCATCATCGAACCCGACTTCAGCGGGCACCGCTGGCGCTATGCCGAGTGGGCGGCGAACGCGTACATGGAGGCGGGCTTTCGCTGCGTGATCGTCACCGAGCCGCGTAACGAGGCGCATCCGCTCGTCAGGAAGATTCGCGAGCAAGGCGCGCCTGATCTCGACATCGCGCTCGTCGCGCCGCCCGCGGATAGCGGCGGCGTCGCGTCGAAGCTCAGCTATGCGCGCATGCATCGGCAGTTTCAGCACGCGTATGAAGCCGCGAAGAAGGATCGCGCGGTGGCGCTCGTCGTCGTGCCTTACGTCGATTACTTCCTGCTCGCGCTGCCGTTCCTGCGCTCGCCATTCGGTGCGACGCCGTGGGTCGGCATCACGATGCGCTCGAACTTTCATCATCATCTCGTGGGCGTGCGTGCGCCGCGCCGGCCGCTCGTCAATGCGGTGAAGGCGCGGCTCTTCGCGCGCGCGATCCGCGCGGGCGGCATGAAGACGCTGCTGACCATCGATCCGACGCTGCCGGACTGGTGGAAGAAGAATGCGCGGCCTTCGGGCACGACGATCGAATATCTCGCCGATCCGTTTCCCGATGCGCGCGCGGCGGAGCCAGCCGCGGCGAAGGCGCGTCTTGGGTTGTCGGACGGCACGCACGTGCTGGTGTATGGCGCGATCAACGATCGCAAGGGCGTGTTCGAACTGATCGATGCCCTTGCCGGGCGCGCGGGCGGGGCTTATGGGCCGACGCTCGTCATCGCGGGGGCGCAGGATGCGGATGTGCGGGATCGGTTGACGGCTGCTGCCGCGAAGCTGACGCCCCCGCCGGTCGTGTTCGACCGGTTCATTTCCAGCGACGACGAGCTGGATCTGTTCTCTGCCTGCGATGTGGTCTGGCTCGGCTACAAGGGGCATTACGGCATGTCCGGCGTGCTCGTGCAGGCTTACCGCTTCGGCAAGCCGGTAGTCGCGACCGCTGACGGGTTGATCGGGTGGTTCTGTCGTACGGGCGAACTGGGGCCCATCATCGAGGATCTTGCGGTGTGTTCCATCAATCGCGCGCTTGATGATGTTCTTGCGCGGCGCGCGCGGCCTGTGGTTTCGGGGCATCTGCTTGAGCGCAATACGCTTAGTCAGTTTAAGGAGACTCTGCGGCAGGTGGTGGTTTGAGTTTGCGTTTTTTTCGTTCGCTCTCTGCTTGGGCTTCTATGAAATCCTGATTTCTTTATGGTCTATTTGTGTTGCCCCTGTGCGGGGCGGCAGTCACTTTCTTTGCTGCTGCGAAGAAAGTAACCAAAGAAGCAGCTTTTTGGCCCAGGCAGACTCGTCGTCATCGTTCGGAGTGGCCCAGCCCCTAAGTGTCGCCCTCATAGAACTGACCCGGCTTGGCTCGCACACGGTCTGCCGAGCTAGAAGTTTAAAGACGCTGGTTCAGCCCCAAAGCGTTCCGGCACAGCGCTACGCGCTGCCGCAGGGTAGGCAAGGGAAACCGATCTTTAGCGAATGCGGTGAGATGGAGGCGTTAGCCAAGAAGCACGCGCAAACCCGATGGACCCATCGGCCGCGCAGCGGGCTGGAGCTTTTTGGTGCTGAACCAGTTCGTCTTGTGGTGCGATGGGGCAGACCGTGCGCGAGCCAAGCCGCGTGAGTCCTTTGAGGGCGACACTTAGGGACTGGGCCACTCCGAACCATGACGACGCGTCCGCCTCAATCACTCCGGGCCAGAAGCTGCTTTCTTTGGTTACTTTCTTTGCAGCAGCAAAGAAAGTGACTGCCGCCCCGCACAGGGGCAACGCTAACAGACCACTAAGAATTCAGGATTTCATGAAAGCGCAAGCAAAGAACAAACAAACGAAGCAAATTCAAGCCCGCCGCCCCCCCCCCGCCACATCAACCGCCACCTTCCGCTTCGCAGGAAACAACGCATCCCGAATCCGCAGGAACGGAAACTCGACAGCTCGAGTCGTCACATACCCCACCACGACGGCAATCGCAAACTGCGCCGCCATAATGGCGAACCACGCAGGAATGGCAGGCAAATGCATCGCCGCAGCCTTGCGGATCAACATATCGCCCGGCGCGAGCGCAAGTGAATGCCACAGGTAAATGCCATACGAATACACACCGATCCATCCGATCGCACGAAACACCATCGTCGAACGAATCGATCCCGAATACTCCAGCGTCAACACGATGAGCGCGCAAAACCCGATCGCCTGAATCGTATAGCCAATGCTCTGATCAAGCGCCACGTTGCGCGTGCCGAGCACGAGCCACAACACGACGCCCACGACCATCGCAATCAACACACGCTTGCGCTCCGCAATCGCGCGATAGACCGCCGGCTTCATCCAGTACAACGCGGCAAGCATCACGCCAAACAAAAGACTGTCGATGCGGTATTGCGTATAGAAGAACGTCCCCTGCAAGTCGCCGCGATAAACCGCGACGCTGCGCGCGATCAGCACCACAAGACAAATCGACCCGAGCACGCAAAGAATCGCATTGACGCGCGTGCGCCAGCGCGCCAGCACGATGAGCAGAAGCGGAAGGAACAGATAGAAATGCTCCTCGACGGCAAGACTCCAGGTCTGCGCAATCGAAGACCCGAAATAGTTCTGCATGTGCGTGAGGTTCTGCACGAGAAACGTGTTCGTCGGATGACGCCCCGCGACCACATGAAACAGGATCAGCACGTAATACGCGGGCCAGATCTTGAAGATCCGCCGCACGATGAAACGCCCCGCATCGATGCGCCCTTCCTGTGCATACTGTTTGAGCAACAGTCCGCCGACGAGAAAGCCCGAGAGCGTGAAGAACAGGTTCACGCCCTCGTGCCCGAAACTCTTCATCGGATATTCGATGCCCGCGATGATCGCGCTGCCCGTGGGATACGAATGAAAGTGAAACCCCATCACCGCGATGATCGCCAGTCCCCGGATGAAATCGAGTTCGATCGATCGACTGGGTCCTTGCACGCGTGTCGCGCCAAACAAGCCCATGCCTTTCCCCTTCTGCGAAGGTCGTTTGTTGTGGTCCGGTTTCGCACGACCGCAGCCGCGCGTCCTCGTAGACTTGTTTCCCCGAATCCCGCGGGTACCTCGAATCGGCGCGCTCACGCGCATCGCACACATCGAGCGGTCTCATGCCGTTTACGGCTCTTCAATCTTCGGTCCAGAAAATCGGGGCGATCCGCCAGAATCACGCTGTTTGCGGCCATCGGCGGTACAGGGGTGCAGTATTTGCAACACTCGAAAAGCCGTCGCGCGTCACGGCAATGAAACGCTTCACGCGAAGCGTGGCGCGGCGCACATGGGCACCCGTCGTTTGGCGCCGAAGACTAGTCGCTAAACGCCGCCGCGACGGCGCGCGGCAAGGCCCGCTGATATATTCGACCCACAAATACGGGGTTCCCGGGAACGTCGCATTCATCGGGCGCATCCATCATGCGCCGCACGGCAGGTCACGCGACGAAGGCTTCCAGGGTACGCATCGGCATCGACGCCGCGATGAAGACTCGAATGAGCTCTGCGATTCAAGAGAACGCCATGCGCAACAAGTTCGCCGTCGTCTGGATGTGGCTTTTCCTGCTTCCGCTCGCGTTCGACTTCAAGGGCGCCGAGACAGCCAGCAAGGCCATTCAGATTCTGCTCACCGTGCCCTCGATGGCCGCGGGCTGCCTGCTGCTGCTGATCGCGCCGCGCTTCGCGCGCCGCTCGCGCATGCGCACGCTCGTCACTTCGCTGTTTCTGCTCACGATGCTCGGCAGCGTCGCCACGCAGGTGCTGCAAGGCAACGACTCGGGCAACTACATGCGCGTGATCCTGCCGTTCCTGCTGATGCTGCTCGGCTATTTCGTCGGCTGCCGTCCGTGGGATTCGCAGCGTCTCGCGCAAATCGAACGCGCGATGTACTGGTCGATGATCGCATCGCTCGTCTTCAGCTTCGGCTTCGGCATGGCGACCGGCGGCAGCCTCGAAAGCGTGCGCTTTCGCATCGTCTCGGTCACTTTCCTCTGCCTGCAAGGGCTGCTTCTGCATGAATTCGTCGTGGCAAAGCGCATCACGAAATTCACCGTGCTGATCTTTCTCGCGACCATCGTCATCGAACTGCTGAGCGTGACGCGCAGTCTGCTCGTCGGCACCGTGCTGCTGTTCGCGTATGCGACGTGGCTCGCCGCGCCCTCGCTCAAGCATCTGTTCACCGCGGGCCTGCGCGCCGTCATGATCCTGACCCTGCTCGGCGCGATGGCGGCCGCATCGGCCGCGTTCTTCCCGGCCGTCGCCGAACACTGGGTCCAGCGCATGTCCTTCGCGAAGGACACCGAATCCGGCCGCGATCCGACCACCATCACGCGTCTCGCTGAAATGAAGGACCAGTACGATCAGGCGATGTCCTCGACGCTCTCGACCATCGTGGGCATGGGCTACGGTCACGACTATCGCTATTCGCCTTCCTACCTGCCAGATCTCGCCGGCCAGTTCAGCAAGAAGGATTTCTACGCGATCAAGGAATGGGCCGCCGGCCACAACTTCTGGGTCTATCAGTTCTTCGCCGGCGGCCTGCTGTTCGGTCTCGCATTGCCGATCGCCATCCTGTGGGCGCTCTGGCGCGGCTCGATGGCCTATCGTTCGTGGCGGCATCGCGCGCCCGATGCGCTCTATCTGCCCGTGCTCGGACGCGCCCTGCTCGTCGTCGCCGCCCTGCCCGCGACATCGATCGGCGGCAATCCGCTCGGCAACCGCTTCTCAGGCGTCGTGTTCGGCGTAGCGCTCGGCCTGCTCGTGGCGTCGTATGCGCGTATCGCCCATGCGATGCGCATGCGCGCCGCCGAAACGGCCGCGCAACAGGCGCGCGGCAGAAGGCCCGCCCGCGGCGCACCCGGCGGCATGCCGCCCGACATGCGCCCGCACGACGAGCCGGTGCCGGAGATCCTGCCGACGCATGGCGCCTCCGCACCGGGTCTTCCGGCCGGCCAGGGACGCCACCACGAGCCGCCGCCCGGCGCCAGCTCGTTCGCGCCCAACGCCTGATCGGCGCAGTCCGGCTTCAGGCGCTTTTCACGGAATCGGCCATCACGTCATGAAGATCCTGCATCTGCTCTCCACCGTCGATCCGCGCGCGGGCGGTCCCACCGAAGGCGTGCTGCAAAGCGGCCTCAGCATGCGGGCGATGGGGCACGAGGTCGAAGTCGTGTCGCTCGACGCACCGGATGCGCCGTATCTCGCCGCGTTCGGGCTGCGCCTGCATGCGCTCGGGCCTTCGCGCGGCTTCTACGGCCTGTGCCCGAAGCTCGTGCCATGGCTGAAGGAGCACGCGGCGCGCTTCGATGCCGTGATCGTCAACGGGCTCTGGCAATACCACAGCTTCGGCGCGTGGAAGGCACTGCACGGCGGCGGCGTGCCGTATTACGTCTTTCCGCACGGCATGCTCGATCCTTGGTTCAAGCGCACCTATCCGCTCAAGCATCTGAAGAAATGCCTCTATTGGCCGTGGGCCGAGTATCGCGTGTTGCGCGATGCACGCCGCGTGCTCTTCACGACCGAAGAAGAACGCCTGCTCGCGCGCCGCTCGTTCAGGCTCTATCGCGCGAACGAGGAAGTGGTCGCGTTCGGCACGCGCCAGCCGCCCGAGAATTCGAGCGCGCTACGCGAAGCGTTTCTCGCGAAGTTTCCGCAACTCGCGGGCAAGCGCGCGATTCTCTTTCTCGGGCGCATTCATGAAAAGAAAGGTTGCGACCTGTTATTGAAGGCGTTCGCACAAGTGCGCGACATCGATCCGAACGCGCATCTCGTGATGGCCGGTCCCGGCGACGGCGAATACGCCACGCAGATGCGCGCGCTCGCGAAGGAGCTGCGCATCGGGAATCGCACGACGTGGACCGGCATGCTCACCGGCGACCTGAAGTGGGGCGCGTTCCGCACGAGCGATGTGTTCGCGCTGCCGTCGCATCAGGAAAACTTCGGCATCGCGGTGGCGGAAGCGCTCGGTTCGCGCCTGCCCGTACTGATCTCCGACAAGGTCAACATCTGGCGCGAAGTGAAGGCGGACGGCGCGGGCATCGTCACGACCGATACCGTCGACGGCGCGACTGAAGCGCTGTCGTCATGGCTGCGCATGGACGCCCGGCAAGCCGATGCGATGCGCGATCAGGCGCTCGCAACCTTCACGAAGCGCTTCCACGTCGAGGCGATGTCGAAGGATCTGTTGCGCGTGCTGCGCGAAAGCGCCGGCACGCAAGGCGGGACATTCGCGCGCGGGACACTGCCCGCGCAATAGACACCCGGCTTACTGCGCGGGCAAATGCGCCCTCAGATAGGGGGCGAATCCGTTTTGCACGGCAATGATCCTCGTCGCGCAGTCGTCGAAGTCGGAGCCGCGCGCGCGTTCGTCGCCGTACATGCCCTTGCATTGCGCGAAGAGCGAGACCGTCGCGCCGTTGCCGTTGGCGACGCGCGTGGCGGAAAACACCGGCTTGCCGGACCCCGAAGGCACGTCGGTTTCGATCGCGGCATCGTCGGCGCGCGTCAGGCGTTCCTTCGAATTCTGCTCGACGTAAGTCTTCGTGAGCTTCCAGACCGCGTCGCATTGCGCGGCGTCGCGGCACGCGATGGTCGCGTTGCGCTGCGCGACATCGAGCGACTGCTGCGACAGCAGGAAGGTGCGTTCCTTCTGTTGCTCCTTGTCCACGGACGAGCAGGCAGCAAGGAAAATCGAAGCAAGTGCGAGAGCGGTGAGGGTTTTCACGAGCGGGACACCAAAAAAAGCCAGGTCGGACGGCGATTATAGCGATGCGCGACCGAGCCGCGCGGATTCCCCGATCCACGAAAAAACGCCGCCGGCTTTCAAACCGGCGGCGCTTCCTTTCGCTCCGTGCACGCGTTACTTCTTCGCCATCTGCAGCGCGAGATCGCCCGGCATGTGCATCGTCGATGCGGCGATCGGCAGCGTTTCCGCCGGCGCATCGCTCTTCACGGCCATGCCGGACGGCGTGACGAGCGTCGTCGCCGTTTCGTCCCCCTTGATGACGCGCCCGAGATGTCCCGCAAGCCGCAAGGTCAGCGCCGCGATCGTGATGGTCGGGAAGTTCGCGCCCACGGTCGGAAACACCGAGCTGCCCGCCACGTACAGATTGCTCATGCCGTGGATCCTGAGATTGCGGTCCACCACGCCGTGCTTCTCCGAATCGTGCATGCGCGTCGTGCCCATGTGATGCCACGTGCCTTCCAGTTGCGCGGGCCACGGCTTGCCTTCGAGCGGCTCGTCGAGCGTCACGTCCGCGACGCCGCCGCGCTTCAGGTCCGCGGCGATATGCGCGACCGTTCGATCGAATGTGCGCTTCACGAGCTCGGTCACCTGCCAGTTCACCTGCACGCGGTTCATGCCGAGGCAATCCTTCTGCGCGGATAGCGTCACGCGGCTGTCGCGGTTCGGCTCGGCCTCGACGATCGTCTGGATCTTCACCTCGGTGATGAGCGGACGCGGCTGCAACAGACGCGCAAGACCGAAGCACGCGGTATCGACCGGATGCGTCATCATGGTGACGAGGTCCGTTGCCGTGTTGTAGCCGGGTTCATCCTTCTTGAGAAGCCGCTGCTTCATGCGGATCAGCGCTTCCGAACCCTTCGTGTTTTCGCCGCGAAACACCGAATAGAACCACGAGCGCGCGTTCAGGAGCTTCTCGCGCTCGAGCACCTGCTGCGTCAATGCGAACTGCGACGAGATGAACGTGCCGTGCGCCGAGACCGCCCGGTTCTGATAGTGGTACTTGATGTCGTAGAGCTTGTTGCGCGCCCATTGCTTCGTGAAGCGCACGTTCGCCGACATGATGCGCGGATGGTCCATGAAATAACGGCCGACCAGATCGTTGCCGTTGCCGAGCCCCGCCGCCTGGACCTTGTTCGACGCGAGCAGCAGGCGCGCATTCTCGATGCCGCCCGTCGCCAGCACGAAGATCTTCGCGCGCACCGCGAAGCGCCGGCCCGTCAGCGTGCCGACATCGATCTTCGTGACCGAGCGCGCGTCGCCATCGGTGTCGATGTTCAGCGCGTTCGCGAAGAGAAGCACGCGCACGTTCTGCGCGGCGAGCAGATGCTTGCGATACACCTTGCCGAAGCGCACCGGCGGGCTGAACTGCGAGATCGTGTCGCGCACGGTGCCGCTCGGAAACGGATGACGCTTCACGTCCTCGCGATGAATCGCGGCTTCCCAGTACGCGGGCTCGAAGTTGTTCTCACCCAGTTGCAGAAGCTGATGCGTGCGCGCGTAGTACGGACGCAGCTCGTCGAGACCGAACGGCCAGCCGCTGTCGGCCACCCAGTCGCGTTTTTCGAAATCCCATGGATCGAGCGGACGGCACCATCCGCCCCAGCAATTGCTGCTGCCCCCGAGATAGCGGCTGCGGCAGCCATCGGCGAATTCGTACGGCACGCCGACGTTCTCGCCGCGATACAGGTCGCGCGTTTCGTCATCGGGGCGATATCCCCCGCTTTCCAGCATGCACGCGTCGATGCCCTGCTTTTCGAGTTCCAGCGCCAGCGTGATGCCGGCCACGCCCGCGCCGATGATGCAAACCGTGGTCTCTATGACTGCGCCTTCTTCTACACTCCGGCTGTCAATGAACATGCCCCGTGCTCCCTCTTGTTCCGTGCTTAGAGCGGTGTCACGTGTCGCTTGCGTTGCCACCGCGCTTCTGACCCATTGTCCAAAACGCCGTATCCGAGCACGGTGCCCGTCACACGAGGTAACGGCGCGACCCGCGCACACGATACGAACGATCTCGACGGCGCCCCTCTCACGACGCGCACCGCGCGCCTGTCGCGCGGTTGCGTGCCCTGCGGCTCCGGTTCGGCTTCACTGCCTCCTTCGCAATTCGGTTCACGAAATCCCGGTGCTCCGTGGCGGCTCCTGGTCGAGCTCTTCGATCCGTCGCGCCGGGCGCGCTGTCTGTCTCGCCGTCTCCAGCGTCGTGCAACGTCAAACGACACGCATCGCGATGAGGCGCGCACGAACGCCGTTCTCGCGGCCTGATGATTTACACGGGAAAGCGCTTTTTGATGAAGCGCACGGGATTGCCGCCGTACACGCCTTCCGCTTCGAGCGAGCGATGCACCACGGAAAGCGGCGTGACGACCGCTGAACGCCCGATGATGACGCCCATCTGCACCACGCATTTGGATGTGATCCAGACGCCGTCCTCGATCACGATCGGTGCGACTTGCAGGTCCATGTTGCCGGCCACGTCATGCGAGCCCGTCGTCAGAAACGCGCCCTGCGAGATGCAGACGTTGTTGCCGATACGAATGCTGGTCTGGTTGTAGATCCACGCGTCGACGCCGAACCAGCAGTTGTCGCCGACTTCGAGATTCCAGGGCGCCTTCACGCGAATGGGATGCGGCATGCGGCAGTTCCTGCCGATGCGCGCGCCGAATGCGCGCAGCAGCGCGACGCGCACGAAGGAAACCGGAATCAGCTTGTTGTTGATGAAGCATGCTTCGATGAAGAACCACACGAGCTCGGTGATGAACCCGCGCTTCGCAACGAAGTTGCCGGAACCGGCGCGCGACAGATCGATCACTTTTCCCGGCGCCGTCGTGCCTCGCGCAGCGAGTGCGTCGCCGTCATCGGCATGACCGACACAACGCTCCCCGATCACTCTGTCCATATGACCCCCGCCATATCACCGCTCTTGCCCCAAGGGCGCCTTGCGGCGCGCCATGCGTATCGTTCGCAGCGCCGTCTTCTTTCGAAGACCTGTCGCTTTCCAGCCCTGTCCCGTGTTCGCGACTTGTATTTCGATTCTCGTCATACGAAGCGGGGCCCTGCCTTTCCTGCACCGCATGATCACGCGATCGAGGCTGTTTTGTCGTCCACCCATTCGCAGGGAACGCGCGCCCTCCCATCGCCGACGTGCGGAATCTGGTAGGTCAATTATCGGCGAAGGGTGCGATGCACCGCGTGCGCCCGGATACGAATGGCCGCTTCGGCATGGCTTTTGGCGGTAGCCGGCGGTGGCGCGCAATATCCTGTTTTCATGCGCGCGCGACTCATCCAGCGCAAGGCGATCAAGCACCCGCTCTGGTCGACAAGACACTTGTCGGCGCGCTCCGAAACGATGCGCGATGCCACATTACGATGCACGACGAATCATTGCAATACGCCTGGAGGCACCGATGAAACACGAGCTACGCACGGCGTCGCTAGCGCTGGTCATGGCCGCTCTCGCGCCGTGCGCGCTTGTCGCATCACAGACCGCGCACGCGGGCAATTTCGCCGATGCGGCGATCAGCAAGGGTGAGGCCGGCGGCGGCGCGCCGGCCGAAATGGATCTCCTCGGCAGTCCCAGCACGTACTCGGACCCATATGGCGCGCCGACCAACGGACGCGGCGGCCAGCGCGGCCCGATCACCAATGCGCAGACCGCGCAGGGCGTCTCGCCGACGGACAAGCTGCTCGCGCAACAGAACGGTTACGTGGGCAATCCCGCCGCGGGCGCGCAGCTTCGCCCGACGGGACGCAAGGCCGACGCCAAGACGATGATGATGCCGCAAGGCGCGGCCGCGACGCTCTATCCGACACCCGCAGGCCTCAAGCCGCCGGCCGCGAACGCGGCGCGTGCCCGGGACATCTACAAGTCGCCGTACTGAGCATTCGGGCCTTGCGTGAACGTAGGTTCACGCAAGGCCCGGGCAACCGGAAAGCCGAAAACCTTATTCGATCTTCTCGATCTGCGGCAGGATCGGCGCGCGCTCCGTCATGCGCGTGAGCGTGACATCGGGCACGTCGGCGGGCCGCGTCTGCGAGGCCACTTCCTGCAGGCGCACTTCCGCCGCATTCGGAAGACGCGAGCCCGCGAGCGCGAAGAGCCGCTCCTGAAGATGCGCGAACACCACTGCCGGGGCAAGCCGCTCCTGCGCGAAGCGCCGCCCTTCCGCACCGTGACGCGCGCGCAGCTCGGGCTCGGCGACGAGCCTTTCGATCGCGCCGATGAGCGCCGGCGCGTTCTCCGGCTCGATCACCTCGCCGCGACCGTTCACCGCCTCGTGCAGCTCGGTGCCCGGATGCGCCATCGCGACCACGGCGCGCGCGCTCGCGAACATGCCGGTCAGCTTCGACGGCATGACGAGATCCGCGACGTCGCCGCGCTGCGGCAGCACGTGAATGTCGGCGAGATTGAGCAGCTCGTTCAGGCGCTCGATGGGCTGCAGGCTCAGGAAGCGCGTATTGGGCAGATCGGCGCAACGCTTCTGCAACTGCGCCCGGGTCGCGCCGTTGCCGCAGAACACGAAGACGATATCCTCGCGCGACGCGAGCGCGGCGGCGGCATCGGCGAGCACCTCGAGACCCTGCTTCGCGCCCATGTTGCCCGAGTACAGCACGACGGCCGTGTGCTCGCCTATGCCCAGCTCGCGGCGAAACTCGCTCGGACGATCGAGTGGAAAGATCGCGGCGGTATCGACCCAGTTCGGCAGATGAAACACGTTGGCGAGCGGGACCCCCTTGTTCACGGCGCGATCGACCATCTTGTCCGAGATCGACGACACCACGTCGAAGCGCTTCATGAGCCAGCGCTCGAATGCAAGCGCCATGCGGCCGGCGCGGGGATTCCTCAGGAGGCCGAGATCGAACGCGGCATCGACCTCGAAATCCTGGATATGCAGCCACGAGCGCGCGCCCGTCATGCGCGCGAGCATGAGCGCGCCGGGCGCATTGAGCAAGCTCGGCGCGATGGTCATCGCGACATGCGGACGCCATAGCGCGTGCACGGCCAGCGCGGGCAGCGACGCGAACGCGAACGAAGCGAGATGCAGCATCCGCTTCGCGCCGCTCGGCTTCGCGGGCACCCAGAGCGGCGCGCGCCACAGACGCACGCCACGGCGCGTCTCGATGCGATGCATCCAGCTCCTGTAGCCCGGACCCACTTTCCAATCCGGGTAGTACGGCGGCGCGCAGACGACGCGCACGTCGTGGCCCGCTTCGGCCAGCGCCTCGGCCATTTCCGCCGTGTATTTGCCCGTACCCGTCAACTCGGGCGCGTAATTCAGCCCGTAGATCAGTATTTTCATGTGGTCCCTCGCCCGACATTCGCGCCCGGATTTCCCAAGCGGGTCCTCGCCGCTCGGGCAAAGCGCCTGCCGCCGGATACGCAGGGCCGCGTATCCGGCGGCGTTTTCACCGCGTATGAGCCCTCCCTTCGTTCAGTTCGTCAAGAGCAGCGCGCAGCCGCGTGCGATGTTCGCCGCCGCGGACGGCGGGTCGAAACGCTGGATCACGTCGGTACAGCGTCTGGCGACGCCCGCCGTATCGGCGAACGCTTCCAGCGACTTCAGCATCGCGCGGTGCAGCGCCGGCACATCGCCTGCCGGAAACGCATAGCCCGACACGCCGTCCACCACGAGCTCCGGCACGCAGCCGCAGCTATCGCTGACGATGACCGGACAGCCGTGGCTCAACGCCTCGTTCGTCACGAGGCCCCAGGGCTCGCGCAGGCTCGGCAGCACCATGCACGTGGCGCTGAAATACTCGCGCGAAAGCGGTTCGTCCTGCAGACTGCCCAGAAACTTCACGGAGTCTTGCAGACCGGTATCGGCGACTTGCTCCTTCAACTGATCGCCGAGCGGCCCCGTGCCGACGATGCGCAGCTCCGCATCCTGCACGCGCTCCTTCAACATCTTGAACGCTTCGACGAGCGTGTCGATTCCCTTCTCAGCGGACAGACGGCCAACGAATAGAAAAACCGGCTTGTTGCCCTCGCGATACGCAAGCCTGTCCGGCACCACCGTGTCCGGCGAGAACGAGCGCGGCAGGGCGGCCGCCTGGCACGGACTGAAGATCGTGTCCTGCTTCGCGCCGAGCGACATCAGATACTCGCGGCTGCGCATACCGAACGCGAAGTAGCCGTCGCACAGCGCGAAGAACACGCGCTTCGGAATCGAGGTGATCATGCGGCGCGGATTGTCGCGCGCGGTCGAATCGCAGAACACCGCGCGACGCTTGCCCGTCACGATGCACGCCGCCATCATCGCCCAATATTCGGGACGGTGATACCCCGGCAAAACCACGAGATCCGCCTTCGTCTTCAGCACTTCCCACGTGAGACGCATGGTCATGCGCCAGGTCGGCACGTCCTCGTAGCAGCCGTTGAAGAGCTTCTTCATCGGATAGCGGTGAAACGAATAGTCGACATCGGAGAAGCCGATACGATCATGCTCCGTATCCGCGATCTGCACCATCGAATAGCGGATCGAGCCGGACCCCGAGATATTGTGGAGCGCGGACAGCACTTCACCCTTGTGCCGCGACCACACGACGTTATGAAAGATGGTCACTGTTGCTGACATTTTTGTTTTGTCCCTGGGAGTGTCGTTATCGTCGTGGTCGATGCGCGATCAGGCTGCGCTCAAGCGGCGACCGGCGCCTGCTGCATCGATGCGTAGCGCGCGAGAAACTCCTCATAGGTCGCGCGAATCCCTTCTTCCAGGCCGATCGATGCCTTCCATCCCATGCCTTCAAGCTTCGAGACATCGAGCAGCTTGCGCGGCGTGCCGTCCGGCTTGCCCGGATCGAATACGAGATCGCCGTGAAAGCCCACCACGCGGCAGACCGTCTGCGCCAGTTCGCGGATCGTCAGATCCTCGCCCACGCCGACATTGAACACGCCATCGCTCACGTCGCGCTCCATGAGGAAGGTCGCGGCATCCGCGAGATCGTCCACGTGCAGGAACTCGCGGCGCGGCGTGCCCGAGCCCCATACGGGCAACGTCGCCTCGCCGCGCAGCTTGGCCTCGTGCGCCTTGCGGATCAGCGCGGGCAGCACGTGGCTGCTCTTCAGGTCGTAGTTGTCGTTCGGGCCGTAGAGGTTCGTCGGCATCAGCGAGACGAACTTCGTGCCGTACTGGCGGTTGTAGGCCTCGCACATCTTCAGGCCCGCGATCTTCGCGATCGCATAGGCTTCGTTGGTCGGCTCCAGCGCGGATTGCAGGAGGTACTCCTCCCGGATCGGCTGCGGGCACGCCTTCGGATAGATGCACGAAGAACCGAAGAAGATCAGCTTCGACACGTTCCAGCGGCACGCCGCGTGGATCACGTTCGTTTCGATCGCGAGGTTCTCGTAGATGAACGAGGCGGGCATCGTCGAATTCGCGAGGATGCCGCCTACGCGCGCCGCCGCGAGCAACACGACGTCGATCTTCTCCTCCTCGAAAAACAGGTTCACGCCGCCCTGGTCGGTGAGATCGAGATGCGCCTTCGTACGCGTGACGATGTTGCGATAGCCCGCGTCCGTGAGACGGCGCACGAGCGCCGAGCCGACCATGCCGCGATGTCCTGCAACGAAGATACGTGCGTGCTTGTCCATGCGCTTCACTCGTGATGTTCGAGGGCCTTGAAACCGGCGAGCGTGACGAGCGCGTCGCGTCGGGCGATCTGATAGTCGGCGCGCACCATCTCCTTGACGAGCGACGCGAACGGCGTGACGGGACGCCAGCCGAGCTTCGCATGCGCCTTGGACGGGTCGCCGAGCAGCGTCTCGACCTCGGTCGGGCGGAAGTAGCGCGGATCGACGCGCACGATCACCTGTCCCGGCGCGAGCTTGGTCTCGCGGCTCTCGACGCGATCCACGACGCCGATTTCATCGACGCCTTCGCCCTCGAAGCGCACGTGCACGCCGAGCTCGGCGGCCGCATGCTGGACGAACTCGCGCACGCTGTACTGCACGCCCGTCGCGATCACGAAGTCCTCGGGCTTTTCCTGCTGCAGCATCATCCACTGCATCTCGACGTAGTCGCGCGCATGACCCCAGTCGCGCAGCGCGGAGAGATTGCCGAGATACAGATCGTCCTGCAGCCCCACGGCGATGCGTGCGATCGCGCGCGTGATCTTTCGTGTGACAAACGTTTCCCCGCGAACCGGCGATTCGTGGTTGAAAAGAATGCCGTTGCACGCGTACATGCCATACGCCTCGCGGTAGTTCACCGTGATCCAGTACGCGTAGAGCTTCGCGACCGCATACGGACTGCGCGGATAGAACGGCGTGCTCTCGCGCTGCGGGATCTCCTGAACCAGACCATATAGTTCGGATGTCGAAGCTTGATAGAAACGCGTTTTCTTCTCGAGGCCGAGAATGCGTATCGCCTCGAGAATGCGCAGCGCGCCCAGGCCATCGGCGTTGGCCGTGTACTCGGGCTCCTCGAACGACACCGCGACGTGGCTCTGCGCCGCGAGGTTGTAGATCTCGTCGGGCATCACCCGCTGGATGATGCGCACGAGGCTCGTCGAATCGGTCAGGTCTCCGTGGTGAAGGAACAGGCGCTGGTCCGCTTCGTGCGGATCGCGGTACAGGTGGTCGATGCGGTCTGTATTGAATAGCGAACTACGGCGCTTGATGCCGTGCACCTCGTAACCCTTGCTGAGCAACAGTTCGGCAAGATACGACCCGTCTTGCCCCGTGATGCCGGTGATCAAAGCGACTTTGCGGTCCATGCGTAACCTCTCCATCTTCGGTCTCAAAGATGCGGCGCGCGGGGAGGCGCCGACATTGTTGTACCGGGCACTACCGAGCTTTTGTTCTCCGCGACGCCTTACTCCGCGATGCTTTCGTAGCCGTAATACCCGGCGTATGTACTTCCCATCAACATCTTCGATTGCGGAACATCCGTAAGCAGCACACCCTTCATGTTCACACCACCGTGGTGCAGGCGCTTCATCGTTTCGCCAATCTCCTGCACCTGGTTCTTGCCGTGTCGCACGACGAGCAGGCTCGTGCCCGCGTGCTTGCCGATGACCGTCGCATCGGTCACCGCCAGCACCGGCGGGGTGTCGATGATCACGAGGTCGTAGAGTTGCTTGAGCTCGCCCAGCACGTCGCCCAGGCGGTCGCTCGCAAGGAGCTCCGACGGGTGCGAAGGCAGCGAGCCCTTGGTGATGAGATCGACGCCGGGCAGCACGTCGTGCAGGATCGCGCTCGTCACGTCCGCGCCCATCAGCACGTCCGACAGGCCCGGCGAGTGACGCACGCCGAAGTGCGAGTGGATGTCGCCGCGGCGCATGTCGCCGTCGATCAGCAGCACGCGCTTTCTCGTCGAGGCGACGAGCGTCGCGAGGTTCACCGAGAGGAACGACTTGCCCGCTTCCGGCCGCGAGCCGGTCAGCATCACGACGTTGTTGCGCGCATCGGCGAGCTGCAATTGAAGCGAGGTGCGCAGGCCGCGGATGCCTTCGACCGCGGCATCCTCCGGCGCCTGTGCGGCGAGCACGTGCAGGCCTTCGCGACGCAGGCCGACCTTGCGCTGCAGGCGCAGCTGCTGCGTGCTGCGCGGCACGATCGCGAAGACGCGCACGCCCAGTTGCTTTTCGATCTCTTCCGGACGCTCGACGCCGCCATACAGCGACTTGCGGATGAACGCGAGGATGATGCCGAGCACGAGACCCACGCCCGCCGAGATCAGGATCACGAGCACGCGCTTCGGACGCACGGGATCGTCCGGCGCCTGCGCGAAGTCCACCACGCGCACGTTGCCGATCTGGCCCGCCTTCGCGATACGCAGCTGCTGCGCGCTGTTCAGGAGGTTCGTGTAGAGCTCGGTGTTCACGCGCACGTCGCGCAGATAGCGCAGCGCGGTCTGCTCGGTGTCCGGCAGCGCCGACACGTTCTTCGCCATGCGCGACTGGGCGCCGGTCAGCGAAGCGATCTGCGCGTCGAGCGCCTGCACCGACGGGTGATTCGCCGTGAAGCGCAGCGACAGTTCCGCGCGCTGCTGCTGCAGGTCGGACAGCTTCGTCTTGTTGTCGACGATCTGCTGCAGCAACAGGCGGCTCTCTTCCGAGAGATCCACCGTGCCCTGTTTGTTGCGGAAGGAGTTGTACTTCTGCTCGGATTCGTCGAGCTGCTTCTTCAGGATCGGCAGTTGCTGATCCAGGAAGGCGAGCGTGTGCTCCGCTTCGGCCGAACGCTTCTCCGCGTCCTGCGCGACGTAGCGGTTCGCGATGTTATTGACGATCTGCGCGATTTCCTTCGGGTTGCTGCCCTCCAGGCTCAAGCCGATGATGCCGGATTGCAGCGCCGTTTCCGCGACGGTCAGGCGCTTCTGCAGATTGTCGATGGTGGTGAGCGTCGAGAAGCGCTGCAGCTCGAACTGCACGCCGGGGTTGCCGGTGAGCTTGTCGACCCTGAGCTTCACCGGGCCCTGCGGCGTGACGCCCGTGGCTTCCTGTCCGACACGGCCGGTGAGGATCGCGACGCCGTCCGGATCGTTCAGCACGTAGCTGCCGTTCTGGCCCGCGACGAGCGTGAACTTCTGGTCGTAGAGATCCTTCGGCGTCTCGAAGAGCGGCACGTCGATCTGCTCGCCGCCCCACGCGAAGCGCGACAAGTAACCCGGCGGAACCTGCATGTTGAACATCGAGAAGACGCTGCCGATCAGGCCGCCCAGCACCGGAAAGCCGTGCGGCACCGCGCTGATGTCGAGATGCAGGCGCCGCACCGTGTCGTCGACGACGAGGCGCGAGCGCAGCAGCTCGATCTGCGCGGCGGTGGTGGACTTCGCATCGAACATCTGCGAGACCGCCTGCACCGCATTGGCGTTGGCGTTCGGATTGTTATTGTTGTTGGTCTCTTCCACCTGGATCAGCGCGTCCGCCTTGTACGTCGGCGTCGCGATGAATGCGTATGCCGTTCCCAGCGCGACCACGGCGAGCATCACGACCGTTACGAGCTTCCAGTTGCCCAGCACGGCCGCCAGATAATCGGACAAACGTAACTCGTCGCCCGTCGATACGTCCGAGTATCGTGAATCAAAGTTCATCGCCATGGTCTCGCTCGCTCAATTCTTTAAGTCGAACAATGTTTGCCGGCGCGCCCCTGCGCGCCGGTCAAAGGCTTACTTGGTCAAAACGGCCGCCGTCAGACCGGCGTTGATCGCCGGCAAGAGCAGGTTCAACACGCGCGAGAAGCGAACGAGCCCGTTGTTGTCCACGTAGACGACGTCGTTCGGCTGCAGCTCGAAGCCATTCGCGAGCAGCATCGACACCGGCGAGCGCGCATCGAGGTGATACACCTCGGGGCTATCCGTCTTGCCGTTGCGGATCACGTACAGCTGCTTCGGATCGGACGTCTCGGCGTTGAAGCTGCCGGCTTGCGAAATGGCATCCGAGAGCGTGAGCTTGCCGTTGCGCATCGGGATCACGGTGGCGGGCTTCGTCACTTCGCCCATGACGTACACGCCGTTTTCGTCGCGCGAATCGATGCGCAGCGCATCGCCCGGCCTGAGCATGACGTCCGATGGGCTGCGGCCCTTCGCGGTCATGCCCGCCATGTTGATGTGGTACGTGACGCCGTCGCGGATCAGCGTGACCCGGCTTTGATCCGCGGTCGGCGCGAAGCCGCCCGCGCGACCGATGGCCTCGGTGAGCGTCATCGGAATGTCGTTGATCTGCTGGGCGCCCGGCGTGCGCACGTCGCCGTCGATATACACCTGCGAGGCGCGGAAGGACGCGACGCGCACCGTCACCTGCGGCTTCACGAACACCTTTGAGAGCTCGGTGTAGAGCTCGCGCTGAACCTGCGCCTCGGTCTTGCCCGCGACGTGCAGCGAGCGGTTCACATACGGGAACTGCAGATTGCCGTCCGCATCCACGACGAAGCCGGGCGCGGCATCCGACGTGCGCGTCTGCTGCGGCGGCTGGCCAAGCGCCGCGACGAGTTCGGGGTGATCCCACACGGTGATCTGCAGCACGTCGCCGACGCCGAGCTTGTACGGAGCCGGCTTGCCGTAGAGCGACGCATTCGGATCGTTGGAGGCCGACGGCTGCTGCGCCTTCATCTTGCGGATGAGCGAGAGGTCGATATTCGTGATCGGAATGTTCTGCGCGGTAGCCGGCTCGCCCTGGTCGTTCGATGTCTCCACGAGCTGCGGAGGCGACTCGAAGTGCATGCCAGGCGCGAGCCCGCAGCCCGCGAAAATCGCGCAGAAAGAAGCAGCCGCAGCCAGGCTCGTGAGGCGGAAGATGCCCGACACGTTGGTATTGGCGGCCATGGAGGCGGTGCCCGGTTGTTGTTGATTGTGCATGATGGTCGTCCCCTGCATCAGTAAGCGTTGGTGTGGCGTAGTCCCTTGAAGATCGTTGCGGCGATGATTCTCATATCGAGTCCGAACGACCAATTACCCAGGTAGTACAAATCGTGAGCGACGCGTCCTTCCATCTTTTCGATCCGATCCGTTTCTCCACGAAAGCCGTTGACCTGGGCCCAGCCGGTGATGCCTGGCTTGATCCGGTAACGATGGATGTACCCCGATACGACCTTCTGATACAGGTCGTCATGCTCGAGTGCGTGTGGACGCGGGCCCACGACCGACATGTCGCCGCGCAGAACGTTGAAGAACTGCGGCAGCTCATCGAGGCTGGTACGGCGCAGGAATGCCCCGACACGGGTCACGCGCGGATCATTGCGCGTGGCTTGGTGCAGCACTCCGGCCTGCTCCGTGTGCATGCGCATCGAACGGAACTTGTAGATGGTGAAGACGCGCCCGTCCGCGCCCTTGCGGCGTTGCCTGAAAAGCACCGGGCCGCGCGAAGTCAGCTTGATCGCCATGGCGATGGCGATCATCAGCGGCGCGACGGCGATGATCGCGCCGAGCGCGAACACGCGGTCGAAGAGCTCCTTCTGCAGCATCGCGGACGGCGAGAGCGGCGAGGCGACGAGATTGATCGCGGGAACGCCCAGCAGATCCGTCACGCCGCTTTCGAAGAGCGCGAGGCTGCGCACGTCGGGAATGAAGCGCACGTTGACGAGATCGTCGCGGAACTCGTTCACGAAGCGCAGGATCATGCGCTCCTGCGACAGCGGCAGCGCGAGCCACACTTCATGCACGTTCTGCGTGCGCACGTAGTTGACGAACGCCTCGTAGTTCTCGAACACCGGCACGCGCGTGTTGAGGAGGCTCGTTCCGGGCGACGCATTGAACGCGGCGGTCGCGCGGAAGCCGGAATCCGTCGCGCGGTCGACCTTGCGGATCATGGACTCGCAATGCCTGCCGCAGCCGACGATCGCCACCTGATGCAGGTTCATGCCCGCATGGCGCATGTGCGCGAGGACGGCGTGCGTGGCGAGGCGGCCCGCGATCATGAGACCGCCGGACATCGCGGTCCAGTACGCGAACCAGAGGCGCGATACATAGTCGAGGCGATGCAGGGAGAACATCAGCGCGAGCGCGCAGCCCTGCACGACGAGCCAGCCGAGCGACACCTGGCACGCGAGCTGGAGCTTGCTGCGGCCGCGCCAGGACTGATAGACGCCGAAGCCCGGAAAGAGCGCGAGCGAGAACGCCGCCGCGAACGCGACGAACGCCACCGAGTACGCATGTGCCTCGATGTACTCGAACCTGATTTGCGACGCCACGGCCGCGCCGCCGACGATCATTACGACGTCGAACAGACGAGCCAGCAATCCTTGTAAATCGCGCATGTCATTCCCCCGAACGCAATCGCCCTGTAACGCCCCTTCCCGTGTCCTCCCTCGCCGAGCAGTCTTTATGTGATTTGAAGCCGCTGCAAAGAAGTCTCTTGCCCTGCCTTATTCCGTCATGCTTCGTCGCCCCTTCATGGCGTCAGTTGCAGCGGCCGTAGGTATCGTCGAAGCGCACGATGTCGTCTTCGCCCAGATAGCTGCCCGACTGCACCTCGATGATCTCGAGCGGCACCTTGCCCGGGTTCTCCAGGCGATGCCGCACGCCGAGCGGAATGAACGTCGATTCGTTCTCGCTCAGGAGGAACTGCTCCTCGCCGCGCGTGACGAGCGCCGTGCCGCACACGACGATCCAGTGCTCGGCACGGTGGTGATGCATCTGCAGCGACAGCTTGGAGCCCGGCGACACCACGATGCGCTTCACCTGGAACCGCTCGCCGTGCTCGATCGAGTCGTAGAAACCCCACGGACGGCGCACCTTGCGATGCGTGTCGGCTTCGGGCGCGTGCTGCTCGCGGATGCGCGCAACCAGCCCCTTGATGTCCTGCACGCGCGAACGATCCGCGACGAGCACGGCGTCGTCCGTCTCCACGACGATGATGTTGGTCGTGCCCACGCACGCGACGAGCCGTCCGCCTTCGGAGCGCGCATAGCTGGACGTCGCGCCCTCGAACACCACGCGGCCGCTCGCGACGTTGCCGGAGTCGTCCTTGTCCATCGCGTCCCACACGGCATCCCATGAGCCGAGATCCGACCAGCCCGCGACGAGCGGCACGACCACGCCGTCGCACGGCTTGCTCGGCGTGCCGATGTGCTCCATCACCGCGTAGTCGATCGAATCGGACGGCGCGCGGCCGAATTGCGCGGCGGCCGGACGGAAGAACTTGCCGTCGTCCTTGCCCTCGCCGAGCGCCGCGCAGCAGGCCGCGTGCATCTCGCCGTTGAGCTTTTGCAGCGCAGCCAGCCACACGCTCGCGCGCACGACGAAGATGCCGCTGTTCCACCAGTACGTGCCGGCGGCGACGTATTGCGCCGCGAGCTCGGCGGCCGGCTTCTCGACGAAGCGGTCGATCTCGTGCGCGCCGTCTTCCAGCGCCGCGCCCAGGCGGATGTAGCCGAAGCCCGTGTCGGGGCGCGTCGGCGGAATGCCGAGCGTCGCGATCACGCCGCGCTCGGCGTGTTCCGCCGCGATCGCGATCGCGCGATGCAGCGCGGGAATGTCGGCGATGGAGTGATCGGCGGGCATCGCGACCATGATCGCGTCCTCGCCGTCCTTGCTCGCGGCGAGCGCCGCGAGCGTGAGGGCGGGCGCGGTGTCGCGGCGCGCGGGCTCGACGATGATGCGTGCGTCGACGCCGGATTCGCGCGTCTGCTCTTCGGTAGTGAAGCGATGCTCCTCGCCGCACACGATGATCGGCTCGGCGGCCACTTCGAAGTCGCCGGAAAAGCCCTTCATGCGCGAGACGGTGGCCTGCAGAAGCGAGTCCCGGCCGACGATGCCGATCAGTTGTTTCGGGAATTGCTCACGGGACATCGGCCACAGGCGCGTGCCCGAGCCGCCGGCGAGAATGACGGGAACGATGCGGCGGCAGCGGCTGGCACCCGAATCCGCCTCCGCGCTTGCCGCTCCTGTCTTCAGCCGATCTTCCGTGCGTGCCTCATTCGTCATATAGGACTCCTGCCTGCGTGTTCGTACGGCGCGGTGCATGCCGCCCGAGAATGATTAAGTGCCGAACCGATCAGGTCCGGCCAAATGTTCGACGCTATACGCCATAGTTGTTTCGGCGACCCGCGAGCGGCGGAATCAGCCGTTTGCCTCGCGCCTGCTCTGCATCCGGTATTCGGTCGGAGAGATCAGGAGACGCTTGCGAAAAATCTTGGCGAGCCTGTCGCCGTTGCCCATGCCGCTTCTGCGCGCGATCTTGTCGACCGGCAGCTCCGAATCGGTCAGAAGCGCGCAGGTCACGGCAAGACGCGCCTGCAGCAAGTAATCGGATGGCGTGATGCCCATCTCGATCTTGAAGCGGCGCAAAAAGTTGCGCTCGCTCATCGCGGCCACCTGCGCCGCATCGACGACCGAAATCGGCCGTTCGCAGTTGTCCTGCAGCCAGCGCGCCGCCGCGCGGATCTTGTCGCCCGCGGAAGCCGCGCCGCTATCGCCGAGAATCGACACGAGCTTCGCGGCGGACCCAGGCATCAGGCGCTCGGCCACGCTGCGCGACACGTCGATGCCGAGATCGCGCTTCACGATCAGGAGCGCGCCCTTCATCGATTCGTAGCGGTCACCCGCGTCGCCCGACTGCTCGTCGCGCACGAGATGGATCATCGCGTTGCCGTAGCGCGCCTGCGAGTCCGGCGCGTTGCCGATGCCGGCCGCGTCGAGCACCTTGCGGCCCTCGGAGATCGAGCGCACGACCGTGGTCTTCGTATGCACGCGGCGCAACCATTCGACGATGCGGTCGTCCTTCGCGGCATCCTCCGCGCCGCGGCCGCCCGCGACGAAGAGCGCGTCGAAGCCGCCGTAGTGGCGCGCGTCGAGCCCGTCGGTCCACACGCGCACCGACGACGAGCAGGCGACATTGCCGCCTTCGACGGAGAGAAATCGCACGTCGTAGGTGCAGTCCGCGCGGGACTTGGCCGACGACAATTCGTTCGCCATGTGGAAGACCTCCGCGACGATCCCTGCGCCCAGCAGGGAAAAGCCGTCGAACAGCAAAATCGCGATGTGGCGGACCTCGGTCTGTGAGGCTCTCGTCGCGGGGGGCATCCAACCCATGACTGCGGGTTCCAGATTGGCGTAAGGCATGGTCATCCTCTGCAGCTTTATTTCCAAGGAGGTGCGGATGAGTTTCTCGATCATTGCGGCGCATCAATGGAGTTTCCCGAACTTCGCCGGGTTGCCGTGACCGATTGGAACGAGTTGATGGCGGAATCGATCCGCTGGCTTGAATAATAAGCAGACAAACATTTTTGTGCTCTAGATTTTCGCGCTTAAACCACAAAATCTGTTCCGATATGAGGGTGAGCGCACATTGATATCCTTCCCCAAATTCGGAGTAGCCTGTTTTGCAAAGCGCAGGGGAAACAAAAGGTGAATTTGTCATACAAACTTTTACGCCGCGGCTTAGTGCAAATCGAATCGCGCCCTGCCCGATCGGACAGTTGAACGACCGCGCAGCCCCGAGCCACGGCCCTATGCGGCTCACGGGACGGCGCCGCCGCTGCGTCAGATCAAAAAAACTGATTCAACTTTGAAACATCGATTGCCACCCGGATGGTCGTGCGTTTCATCGAAATCGGAAAATTTTGGTTCTTTCACCGCATGAACGAACTTACGGTAATCGATATTCCATTCGCCGTTTTAAAATGGCAATTAGACCGCCCATTAATCACGACCGATTTTCCATTTGCCATATTTTTATTCGCCGATGGATTTAATATTAATCATGCGCGTTTTTATTAAACGGCATAATCAGGGTGTTTTCATATGAGGTTTCGTGCTGCGCCGCAAGGTGGACGCGAGGCCGTCGAAGCCGCGTGCGCGCCGGTTCGGGCCGCGGACGCGTCGGCCATCCGCTAGTGTTTTGCGGCGGCGCACGCTTTGACGCTTTTTTTGGGAATGCCCGATTGACGGTTTCGTAATTGTCGGGCGAATGCGGCCGGTTTGTTGCGCGCAGTCGCCGATCCGGCGACGCAATTTCCGCGCGACAGCCACGGCTCTCGATCGGTCAGGATTTCCGGTTTCGCGACGATATGCCGGAAGCGATTGTCACGCGCTCGTGTTTCACTCCTGATATTCGATGTGCGTCCGCGCACGCAACGAGCATCGAGACCGTTCACATTCGCAACGCGGGCAGCGCGTGCCGCATTGATCGGACGAAGCACGTCGGCGCGTGCGCGCGCGCACGGTGGCGCGCTTGCGCAGGCATCATCGTGTGCGCTTGGCGCTCGGCACATGCGCCCTTCGTCGCACTCAAGGCACCGGCGCGCTCACGCCCTCCACACGATGAACCGAACTCGCGCTTCGCGTTTCACCGCTGCTGCTCGTCCAACCCGACGCGCGCGCCGCTTCGCCGCGGTCGCCACCGCATGGCTCATGATCGCCGGCTGCGACAAGGCCACCTCCGACGAGACGATGAATGCGCATGCCGCTCAGGGCGCGGGGCCGCAAGCCGCCTCGGGCGCGTTCGCGCGCGACGGCGTCGACTGGATACCGTGCGCGGCGGAATACGGCACCTGCACGTTTTCGGGCAGCACGCGCGTGCTGTACGGCACGCCCGCGCAGCATGCGATCAAGACGTTCACGGACCAGGCGCGCTGCGACAACAGCGTGTTCGACGATCCGGCGCCGGGCATCGAGAAGCATTGCTGGTATGCACGCAGCGGTGCCGTAAAGGTTCCGTCCGGCGCGCCGGACGGCGCGCATGGAAGCACCAACCCCGGCGCCAAACGCGCGGCGCTGGCGAACGTCTCCGAGCCCGATCCGTCGGATACGCCGCCACTGCGTTGCAGCGCACCGGCGCCGCCCGTCGCGGCGAAGGAAGCCGGCGATGCGATCGAAGCGGACACGCCTGGCAGCGATGGCACGCGCATGTTCGCGCTCGACGTGCCGGTGCGCGTCGCGATCACGACGCGCGCGAAGACCGCCGACACCGTCGACTGGGAGATCCGCGATGCATGGAACACGGTGAAGGCGAGCGGCCGCTTTGCGGTTCAGGCGCAGCCGGGAACCTACACGCTCGCCTGCACGTCGGGCGCGGCGGGTTACTTCTCGGTCAGCGCCTCGCTCGCCTCGGCCAGGAGCACGCTACCCATGCGCGGCACGCGGCCTTCGGGCATCGCAACATTCGGCGTGCTGCCGGACGTATCGTCGGCGCTGGCGCCCGTGACGTATGCGCATCCGGACCAGCATCGCTTCGGCGGACAGGGTGCCGCGTATCTGAAGCCCGGCGAGGACTGCTGCTCCGGCGACGGCTATCGCCCGCTCTATACGGATCTCGGCCTCACGTGGGTGAACGACAACCGCAACTGGTACATGACCGAGGAGAAAGGCCCGAACACCTTCAACGCATCGGCCGACAATCTCGCGGCCTTCTTCAAGCCGGGCGATCTCCTGCGGCTCATCCAGCTCGACGGCATTCCCGCATGGGCGAGCCCGACGAAGGAACGCACGCACAGCTGGGCGCCCGTCTCGCTCGATGCCTACAGCGCCTATATGAAACGCGTCGGCGAGGAATCGAACACGGTGCGCAAGACCTGGTTTCCACGGCAAACGCATAACTACTATCAGGTGACGTGGGAGCCCGACTACGAAGGCGGCCTGCCGTGGAAGGATTCGGACGCGAATCTCGTCGCGATGTACAAGGCGACGCACGAAGCGATTCACGCGGGCGATCCGAACGCGGTCGTCATGGGGCTCACGCTCTCGAATCTCGCATCGAATGCGAAATGGCTGAGACGTCTCGCGCCGCTCGGCATCGGCAAGTATCTGGACGGCGTGAGCGCGCACGGCTATTACGATGTCGGCACCTCGCCGTCGCATCCGCCCGAGCGCTTCGACGCCGATCCGTCGACCGCCGCGCGCGCCATGCCCGGAATGATGCGCGACCTGCGCCGCGCGATGAGCGAGACCGTGAAGCCTGGCGCGAAGCTCTTCGTCACCGAGACGGGCGTGAGCTACGACCTCGGCAGCAAGTACGGTCCCGGCTCGCCGAACTGGAACGTGCTCTATGCGCAAGGCGCGGTGGTCGCGCGCGCGCATCTGATCCTGCTCGGCGAAGGCGCGGACGTGAGCTTCGTGTTCTATTCCGCCGATATTCCCAACGAAACCGGCTACGGCATCTTCTTCGATCTGCTCAACCCGCAAGGCGGCTTCGGACAGAAGCAGATCAGCCCGAAGCCCGCCGCGATGGCGGTCGCCACGATGACGCGCATCATCGACGGCACGACGACGATGGGCTACGTCAACGACGCGCCGAAAGGCGTCCACGCCTACGCGTTCCAGCGCCTGAACAACGGCAAGGTCGTGACCGCGCTCTGGACGCACAGCAACGCGGTCTGGCCCGGCCCGAACGGCTTCGACGCATCGCACGCGGTGAATTACAGCCTGGTGGTCGATGCGCCGACCAAGTCCGGCTCCGTCACCGTGTTCGACATGATGGGCAACGCGTCGACCGTGCAGTACAGCGACGGGCGCGTGCCGCTCGTGCTCACCGAAGCGCCGATCTATGTCGTTTCCGACAACGCCGACGCGATGCGCGCGAACGTGACGAAGCCCGCGGGATATACCGGGCAATGAATCCCGAAGAGCCCGCTTTCTGAAGCATCCCGCGCGCTTTTACCGCATGGCCTTGGCGGACGGCCTTTAGGCGTTTTTCGCCAGTGCCGCGTCCGCCTGCCGCTTGCATCCGCGCGCTACACTCGATTCGCGCTGAACACTGCGACGAAGGGCGCGATATACGGAGCGAAGATGCTGAGCGAGGCGGATTTTCTGACGGTGGTGCGGCTCACGCCGCTCGTGTCGATCGACCTGATCGTCACCGACGGCAACCGGCGGATTCTGGTGGGACACCGGCGCAACAAGCCGGCGCAGGGAACGTGGTTCGTGCCGGGCGGCCGCATCGCCAAGAACGAATCGCTCGATGAGGCGTTCAAGCGCATCGCCAACAACGAGCTCGGCGTCGCGAGCATGGAGCGTTCGGCGTCGCGCTTCTTCGGCGTGTACGAGCATCGCTACGACGACAACTTCGCGGACGTCCAGGGCTTCGGCACGCACTACATCGTGCTCGCCTACGCGATGACCTTGAGCGGCACCGTGCCCATCGGCCGGTTCGATCAGCACAGCGAATATCAATGGCTCTTGCCTGACGAACTGCTTGCGCGCGACGACGTGCACGAGAACACCAAGGCGTATTTCCGCTGACCCCGCGCTGAACAGACAAACGGCGCGCATCGCTGCGCGCCGCCTCCCCTACCGCCAAGAAACGTTTGCCGCCGCGAGCGATCGCGAATCACACCTCGACCGTCGAGCATTCGCTCGCGTCGCCGGCGTCCGCCGCCTGCGCTTGCGCGGGCAGCTGGGCCGCGGCTTCTTCCTTCACGCCGAAATGCGCGCGCAGATAGCGCTCGAATTCGTCGCGCACTTCCGGATGACGCAGCGCGAACTCCACCGTCGCCTTCAGATAGCCGAGCTTGCTGCCGCAATCGAAGCGCTTGCCACGATAACGGAACGCGAGCACCTGCTCCTGTGCGAGCAGTGCGGCAATCGCATCGGTCAACTGAATCTCGCCGCCCGCGCCGGGCTTCTGCTTGCGCAAAAAGTCGAAGACGCGCGGCATCAGCACATAACGTCCGACGACGCCGAAGTTCGACGGCGCGAGCGCGGGCTCGGGCTTCTCGACGACACGCGAGAGCTTGAAGAGACCGTCGTCCCACGGCTTTCCTTCGATCACGCCATATGAGCGCGAATCCTGCCGGTCGATTTCCTCGACGCCGATCACCGACGAATGGTAGTGATCGAATACGCTGACCATCTGCGACAGCACGGGCGGCTCGCCGTCGAGCAGATCGTCGGCGAGGATCACGGCGAAAGGCTCGCTGCCGACGAGCTTCTCCGCGCACAGCACGGCATGCCCCAGACCGAGCGCTTCGGCCTGCCGCACATAGATGCAGTCCACATGGCTCGGCTTGATGCCGCGCACGAGCTCGAGCAGCTTCTCCTTGCCGCGCGCTTCCAGTTCGGCTTCGATTTCATACGACTTGTCGAAATGATCTTCGATCGCGCGCTTGCTGCGTCCGGTGACGAAGATCATCTCCGTGATGCCGGCGGCCATCGCCTCCTCAACGGCATATTGAATCAGCGGCTTGTCCACGACGGGAAGCATTTCCTTCGGGCTCGCCTTGGTCGCCGGAAGGAATCGCGTGCCGAGACCCGCGACAGGGAACACCGCCTTGCGTACTTTTAGCATCGGCTCACCTCGTCTGATGGTAGCGATTGGCGTGCGCGACGCGTCGTGGAGCGTTCGTGACACGCCTCTTCTTGTCCGTTCACATCGCCCGTTTCGTCAGACGACAGGAATAAGGGGAGCTTATCCCTCGAATATCGAAATCATCTGCCAACAGTTCGTCATTATCCGACTCGACGCGCGGCGAATGTTGCCTGCCGCGTATAGTGCGACGCATGTGAGCTCACTTTCCCGCTCCTTGCGTTCCTTTCGGGGAATCCGGCAACTTCGTTGCATGTGACCGGCGCAGGCGTCGAAGCGTCAACTCCGGTCGACTGGGAGAAGTCGATGGTATATGCCAATGGGATGGGCAGGCTTCAGGTCGTGCGAGGAGTCGCGCCCGACACGCCGCCCGCCGACATGGCCAGTACGGCAAAGCGGATCGGCATTCTGATCTTCGAGGACTTTTCGCTCGTCGAGGTCAGTTCGATCTCCGAGGTCTTCTCGCTCGCCAATCAGGTTCGCGTGCCCGCGGACGCCGGCGAGCGCTGGTGCACGCCGAACTATTCGCTGCTGTTTTTGTCGAGTGAAGGTGGCAGCGTGGCGAGCAGCTGCTCGATGCGCATCTGGACCGAAAGCCTCGAAACGCGCTGGATGAACGAGTGCGACGCGCTGTTCATCGCCGGCGGCGAAGGCGCGCGGCGCGCACGTCACGATGCGTTGCTGAGAAAGCGGCTCGGGCGCGTGGCGCCGAAGATTCCGTTCATCAAGGCGATCGGCGAAGGCGCGCACATCCTCGCCGCGGCCAACCTGACGCTACAGAACCGCTCGCTCGATTTTGCCGAGGAACCGGCGGCGCCCGTGCTCTCGCCGGCGTTCTTGCCCGGCATATCGAACCCGCGCTTCATCGCCGAGCAGACACTCACGCTCGACGACCCGAAGGGTCCGATCGCGGCGGCGCTGTCGATCATCAAGCGCGATCACGGCGCGGCAATCGCGCGCGAAGTGTCGGAGCGCTCGATTCCGGGCGCGTGGCAGAAGCTCGCCACCGTGCTCGACGACACCGATAGCGGCGGCGTGCGCCAGAAGATCGATGCGGCCGCGCGCTGGATCCGCGAAAACTATGTGCGGCCGATCTCGATCACGGATGCGGCGCGGGTCGCGGCGATGAGCGAACGCAATTTCCTGCGCCGCTTCAAGGCGCAGATCGGGCTCACGCCGTCGGAATATTTGTTGCGCGCGAGGCTCGATGCGAGCTGCATGCTGCTCGCATCGACCGATCTGCCGGTGGACAAGATCGCGCGGCGCTGCGGCGCGGGCAGCGGCGATGGCCTCGCGAAGATCTTTCGCAAACGGCTGTCGATCTCGCCGACCGAATACCGGATGGCGGGCCGCCGCAGGCAGGACGACGGCTCGTAAGCGGGTTCGTCAGCGCCCGCGAGGTTACCTACAACGGATACGTATGGAAACAAAGGTACTCTGGACTCTTTCGAATCTCGGCGACGCGGCGCTCCTGCTGCCGCTCGCGCTCGGCTGCGCGCTCTGGCTGCGTTCGGTCGACATGCGCCTCGCCGTGCGCTGGGCCGTGCTGCTCGCGGCGGGCATGGGGCTCGTCGGGCTCTCGAAGATTCTCTACGCCGGCTGCGGCATCGAATTCTCCGCCATTCAACTGCGCATGATCAGCGGTCACACGATGCTCGCCGCGTCGATCTATACGGTGGCCGGCGGACTCCTCTTCGGCGGCTTCGGCGGCGGCTGGTACCGCTTGGGCGCGGTGGGCGGCCTCGCGCTGGCGGCGGCGATCGGCGCGAGCCGCATCATGCAGGACGCGCATACGCCCGCCGAAGTCGTCGCCGGCTGGCTGCTCGGCGCGGTCATCGCCGCCCTGCTTCTGCTGCGCGTCTTCGACAAGCCGCGCAAGATGCCGCGCGCGCTGGTCGCGGGCGCGGGGCTGCTTGCCGTGTCGTCGATCGCCTACGGCCATCACGCGCCGTTCCAGCGGATGATCGAACACTACTCCTGGTGGCTCTGCCAGGGACTCGGGCTCTGAGACGCCGGGTGACCCCTCCCGTTTCCGCGCGGCGCCGTGTTCACTCGCGGCGCGTGCGCGGGCGATCTTAAGTATGATCGTCGCTTGAAAAGGCAGGCTCACCCTTCACGCGCGCATTCGCTCGCGCGCGATCACGTTTCCGGACCCCGAGCATGGATCGCTTCCTTGCAATGAAAGTATTCGCGCGGGTCGTCGAGGCGGGCAGTTTCTCCAAGGCCGCCGACGCCCTGCGCCTGCCTCCCGCCAGCGTGTCACGCACGCTGCAGGCGCTCGAGGCGCATCTGGGCGCGCGCCTCATCAACCGCACGACGCGCAGCATCAGCATCACCGAGGACGGCGAAGCCTATTACGAGCGCTGCGTGCGCGTGCTGGGCGAAGTGGACGACATGGAAGCATCGCTGTCGCATTCGAAACTGAGTCCCAAGGGCAACGTGAAAGTCAGCCTGCCCCAGGTGATGGCGAAGAACACGATCATTCCCGCGCTGCCCGAATTCTTCACTGCCTACCCGGACATCGGCGTCGAGCTGCTGCTCACCGACCGGCAAGTGGATCTCGTCGAGGAAGCGGTCGATTGCGTCGTGCGCGTGGGCGCGGTCGGCGATGTCGGGCTCGTGGCGAAGCGCATCGGCGCGTACACGCAGATCACGTGCGCATCGCCCGAATACATCGAAAAGCACGGCGAGCCGAAGACCCTCGACGAGCTCGACCAGCATCTCGCCGTCGGCTACGTGCTGAACAACTCGGGGCGCGTGCGCAACTGGGAATTCGTCGTCGATGGCGAAACGCGCATCATCGCGATGAAGCACAAGATCGCGGTCAACGACGGCGATTCGTATATCGCCGCCGGCGTCTCGGGACTCGGCCTGATCCAGAGCTCCAGCTACACGCTCGATCCGCTCGTGAAAAGCGGCGCGCTCAAGCAAGTGCTGCAGGAGTATCCGTCGTATCCGCGCGTGGTGTCGGTGCTGTATGCGGCCAATCGCCATCAGCCGCGCCGCGTGCGCGTGTTCATCGACTGGGTCGCGGAGCTTTACAACCGGCTGCCGTCTTTCCAGGTCGACGGCAAGACGGGCTGAGCGCTCACACGAGGCCCGACGCCGCTTCCGACGCGCCGCGCGCGAGCGGCATCGCACGCCAGTCGTATTCGCGATACACGCGTTCCAGCGCGTCCAGATCCGCCGCCCGCGCGCTCGCATGAATGCCGCGCAAATGCGGCAAGCCCAGTTCGACCGCGATGCAGTTCGCGTAATCGCGCGCGCGCATGTGCGCGGGGATCGTCGTGAAGAACGCGGTCGTCGGCACGTCGAAGCCGGCCGCGGCGTGCAGGGCCGCCGTGTCCGCCGTCACCAGATAGCGCGCGTGTCGGATCCACGCGAGGAAGTCCGTCGTGTCGGCGGAAAGCGGCGCGATATCGCGATAGCGCGGATGATCGACCGCGCCGAAGCCATAAACGGCGAAGCCGGTTTCATCCGCGAGCCGCGCGACGATGCGCGCTCTCACGGACGCGGGAATGCTGCGCACCGGCGTGCTCGCGTCCGGACAGAACAACGCGTACGGCTCGCTCGCCGGCGCAGGCAGGGGCACGTCCGCGAGCCAGCGATTGCGCTTGTCGGCGGCGGCGACGCTTTCCGGCGCGACGCCCAGCGCCCACAGAAAGAAATCGATCATCGGCATGGACGCGAAGCGCGTCCAGAACAGCTGATTGCCGATGTCGATCTTGAGTTCATCGTCCGGAAGGCTCGCGAGCGGCACCGGCAAATCGACGATCGCGCCGAACAGCGGCGCGGCCAGTTCATAGAGACGCTTCACGTAGTACGGCGCGCGCGCCGGGCGATAGACGGTGAAGGCAAGATGCGGATGGCGGCGCTTCACGGCAAAGAGCGCGGACAAGCCGATGATCGAATCGCCGAGCGTGACCCCGAAGGCATTGACGAGATGAACGCGGCGCGCGCCCGCATAGTCCGCTTCGAACGGCTCGCGGCCCGCATTGAGAATGCCACGGCCCAAAGGTGAAAAGCCGGATGCATCGCCGGGCGCGACTTCCAGATCGTACGGCGCAACGATCTCGCCGTTTCGCGACAACAGCGAGCCCGCGTGGGTCAGCGCATGGACTTCATCGAGCGTCGTCATGCGTGCCCTCGACGCGCTCAGCCCACCGCACCGCGCTCGTTTGCCGCCTTGGCAACCTGCACGCTCTGCAGCACCGGCAGCGTCGCCGTCTGATACTCCGGCACCCAGCGGCGCAGGTCGCGGCGCACTTCATCGTCGGAAAGCACGCGATGCTGCATGAGCCACGGCAGGAGTTCGTCGATGAAGTTGTCCGGCACGCCGCGCGCCCGCGCGATACGCAGCTTCGGATGCGGCGTGCGGGTGGTGGTTTCGTCGTCGGCGAGCAGTTCCTCGTAGAGCTTCTCGCCCGGTCGCAGACCCGTGAACACGATGCGGATCTGCTCCTCCGAGTAGCCGTAGAGACGGATCAGGTCGCGCGCGAGATCGACGATCTTCACCGGCTGGCCCATGTCGAGAATGAAGATCTCGCCGCCGCGCCCCATGCTCGATGCCTGCAGTACGAGCTGCGCGGCCTCGGGAATCGTCATGAAGAAGCGCGTGATTTCCGGATGCGTGACCGTGACGGGGCCGCCCCTCGAGATCTGCTGCTGGAACTTCGGAATCACGCTGCCGGCGCTGCCGAGCACGTTGCCGAAGCGCACGGTCTCGAACTGCGTGCGCGGCGCAGCCTGCTGCAGCGCCTGGCACGCCATCTCGGCGAGACGCTTGGATGCGCCCATCACATTGGTCGGATTGACGGCCTTGTCGGTGGAAATCAGCACGAAGTGGCGCACGTCGTGGCGGATCGCCGCGCGCGCGACGCGCAGCGTGCCGAGCACGTTGTTGCGCACGGCCTGCCAGGCGTTCTGCTCTTCCATCAGCGGGACGTGCTTGTAGGCCGCCGCATGGAAGACGATGTGCGGCGTGAAGCGCGCCATGGTCTGGTCGAGCAGGAGCGAATCCTTCGCGTCGCCGACAACGGGAATCACCGAGCACTCCGGAAACTTCTCGTGCAGCTCCTCGATGAGGCGATACATCGCGTACTCGCTGAGATCGTAGGCGATCAGCTGCGCGGGTGAGAAACGCAGGATCTGGCGGCACAGCTCGGAGCCGATCGAGCCGCCCGCGCCGGTCACCATCACGACGCGCCCGTGCAGCAGTTGCTCGACGTGCGGCATGTCGATCTTCACCGGCTCGCGGCCGAGCAGGTCTTCGAGGTCGATCTGGCGCACGCGCGACAGGAAGCCGCCCTCGCCCTGCGTCAGTTGACTGAGCGCGGGCAGCACCATCACCTTGACGCCCGCGCGCACGCACAGCGTGGCGACGCGCCGCTGCTCCTCGACCGAGGCTGACGGAATCGCGATGATCACGTAGTCGGTTTTCAGTTGCTCGGCGAAGCGCGGCAGGTCGCCGAACGGGCCGAGCACCTTGTGACCGAGCACTTCGCGTCCCTGCTTGGCGGGATCGTCGTCGAGCAGGCCGACGAGGCGCCACTCGCTCGAACGCGACAGCTCGCGCGCGAGCATCGCGCCGGCCGTGCCCGCGCCGAGCACGATCACGGGCTTGCCCTGGCCGACGAGGCCGCCGTACAGATAGAACTCCTTGCCCGCGCGATAGAGCGCGCGCGCGCCGCCCATCGCGAGGAACAGCAGAAGCGGCGAGACGATCAGCACCGAGCGCGGAATGACGGGCGTGGGTTGCGACATCACCGCGCCCACCATGACGACGAGCGCGCCCACCGCGATGGACTTGGAGATGCGCATGAGGTCCGGCAGGCTCGCGAACACCCACATGCCGCGATAGAGGCCGAACATGCGGAAGACGACGGCATACACCGGCAACACCCAGACGAGCGCGGCGAGCGCGCCCTCACGGAAGTCGTGCGGCACGGTTCCGTTGAAGCGAATGACGTAAGCGGCAAGCCAGGAGCCGACGACGGCGACCAGATCGAAGACGAACGCGCCTGCCGATAGCCACGAAGCTTTTATTCGATTCATCAGCACGGACCCTCAAGATTGTTCAGAATGGCGCGCCTCATGACGCCGCCAACGCGCGTCGACCACCGCGCCCGCTGCCACAACCACGACTGCCCAGCCCGCGACTGCGCCCCACTGACCCATGAAGGAAAACCGCAGCGCCCAGTTGGCGAGGATTATGCCCGCCAGCATGAGCAAATACCATACGAGTGCGGTGCGCGCATGGCCCATTCCCAGGCGCACCATGCGTTGATAGTAGTGCTCCCGATGCGCCTGCCAGAATTTTTCGCCCCGCGCGAGACGCCGCAGCAGCGTCACGGACGCGTCCCCGATGAACGGCGAAAAAATCAATGCCGGAAACCACACGGGCCACACGCCCGTTTGCCAGCCCCAATACCCGAACGCGCCGGCGAGAAATCCCAAGGGAATAGACCCGGCATCACCAAGAAAAATCCGTGCCGGATGGAAATTCAGGGTCAGAAAGCCCGCGGCGGCGCCCGCGATTCCCGCGCTCGCGAGACCCAGCGCCAGATCGGACGCGGGTCCGGCGAGCGCAGCCAGGGCATAGCCGCCGAAGCCGAAAAGCGCCATGCCGCCCGCGAGACCGTCCGAACCGTCCATGAAGTTGTAAAGATTGACGAGCCACAGCATCAGAAAGCCGACGATGGCGAGCGCCCACCAGGGCGCGTCCGCCGGATGCGCGACGATCACGACCGCGACCGCCACCAGATGCGCGGCGAAGCGCACGCGCGCCGGCAGGCCGCGACGGTCGTCGATCTGCGAGACGGCGGCGAGAAACACCGCGCAGGCGGCGACGAGCCACATCGACGGCGCCGTGACCAGCAGTGCGATCACCGCGACCGGCACGATGCCCCAGCCGCCGACGCGCGGCGTGGGCCGCTCGTGGAGCGAGCGCTCGTTGGGGATGTCGGTGGCGAGACGCCACGCGAGGCCGGTGCGGACAAGCGTCTGAAGAATCAGCGCGCACGCGACAAAGGCCAATGCCGCAACCAGGATCGCGGCAATCGGCGGCGAAGCTTCAAGAAACGAAAACGGCATGCTGGAGTATCGGTGGTCGAAGCGACGAGCGCCCGTCGTCCTGACGGATTTTCGCTCGGCAAAACCCTAAAGGATACGCGAATGCTGGCCCGGTTTACTTTTAAACGTCTGACAAATAATGAAAATCGGGCTGACAGCGCGGGCGGCAAGCTTGCAGGATATATACTCGCCGGCGCCCGGCCGCAGCGCGGATTTCTTCGCGCAAGCCGCGCGGAGTCGGGCGATTTGCGTGGCGCCTAGCGCCCGCGCGTCGAGCGATACCAGGCGGCCGTGGCGGCCAGCCCCTGGTCGAGCGATTGAGGCGCCCGCCAGCCGAGCGTGTCGCGGATGCGGCTGGAATCGACGCGCAAACTTCCCGTCAGCCGCTCGATCTGCGCCGTCTTGCCGGCCAGGCGCGCCGCGCCGCGCAACACGCCCGCCGGCACGGAAACGAGCCGCGCCGGCTTGCCGAGATGCTCGCCCAGCTTGCGCGCGAGCCCGGCGACGCTCGGGTCCTCGCCGTCGGTCACATGAAACACGCGGCCGGCGGCGGCCGGATTGCGCGCGCACTCGATCGCCGCGCTCGCCAGATTGTCGACGCTGACGAGACTGCGCCGCGCGTCGATCGCGCCGAGCGGAAGCGGCAGGCCGCGCGCGATCGCGTTCATCATCGCGAGAAAGTTGGCGCGCACGCCGGGACCGTAGACGAGCGGCGGTCGCACGACGACGACCTCCATTCCGGTGCGGCTGCCGAACTCGAGCAGCCGGACCTCGGCTTCGGCCTTCGAGACGCCGTAGGCATCGGGCGGGCGCCGTTCGTCGTCTTCGGTGAAAGGACGCCCCGGGTCGCTCTCGCCGAGCGCCTTGATGCTGCTCATCAGGACGAAGCGCGTGACGCCGGCGCGCCGCGCCGCCTCGGCGGTGGCGAGCGCGCCGTCGACGTTGGTCTCCCGGTAGGCTTCGAGCACCGCCTGCGCCCGCGACGCCGATTGCGTCTGCGCGGCGGCATCGCGCATCACGTGCACGCGCGCGGCGAGATGGATCACGGCGTCGCAGCCTTCGAACGCTTCGGGGGCGATGGCATCGAGCCCGTCGATGTAGCGCGCATCGACGCCCGGCTCGCAAGCCGAGCCGCGCCGCACGAGACCCGTCGCCGCGATGCCGCGAGCGAGCAAGGCGCGGCTCACCGCGCGGCCGACGAAGCCGTTCGCGCCAGTCATCGCAATGCGTCCGTCCGACGCGCTCATAGCCATTTCCAGCCGAAGCGGTTGAAGAACCTGCACGCCGACGTGACGAAAAGCTTGATGTGCACCGAGCCCTTCTTCGCCGCGCCGCCGCCGTGATGCAGGATGCGCACGGACGGCACATAGGCGATGCGGGCGATATCCCGCGTGCGCAGGCTCAGGTCGTAGTCCTCGAAGTAGAGGAAATAGCGCGGATCGAAACCGCCGAGCGACTTGAGCACGTCCGTCCTGTAGAGCATGAAGCAGCCGCTCACGATCGGCGGGTCCCACACGACATCCTTGTCGCCGATGACGTCGCGCATCTCGTAGCGCGCGAGGCGCGGCGCGAACGGCTTGCGCAACGCGGACGGCAGGAAGCCGCGCACGAACAGGTCGAACACGGTCGGATAGCGCCGGCAGAGATACTGCTGACGGCCGTCGTCGCCGCCGATCCAGGGCGCGAGCAGGCCCGTCTGCGGCGAGTCGCGCAGGAAGGCGAGCGCGCGGCGCAGGCCGTCGGCGTTGATTTCGACATCGGGATTGAGAATCAGATGGAAGCGGCTGGCGGCGCGCTCGATCGCGAGATTGTGGCCGCGCCCGTAGCCGACGTTGCCATGCCCCTTGATCACGACCGTGTCGAAATCGGCATCGGATGGCACCGGCAGATCCGCGAGCTCGCCCGGATTGCCGTTGTCGATCAGATACAGGCACGCACGCCCGGCAACGTCGTGCAGTTGCGCGAGCGCGGCATCGAGCGTTTCGACGGTGCGGGCGAGCAGCGCGGCGTCGGGCCGGTAGACGACGATCGAAATGCTGAGCGTAATCAGTTGTTCGGGGTGTTCCGGCTGATCCGCCGTCTGGCGGTGCGGTGAGATCTCGTTCATCGGACAAAGAGTGTGTCCGCGCCACGAAAGGAAGACGGACTGCGCTGATGATTCGGAAATGCCGAGATTCTCCTCAATGTCGCTCTTTTCGGCAACCTCACCCGGTCGACCGCTGGCGCGCGCACGCCACCGGCATGTTTCGATTCCCATGAATACAAGAAGAGACTGTCGGCGCAGGCGGACGCGCGTGCCATTTTGGGTGTGTCAAAAGGCCATTGCGCAAATTTTTCCGTTTTATGGCCTTGTATTCGGAAATCCACGCCTCTTCGATCATTTTGCCAGCAAGTGCTGTTTCGAACAGAGAGCGGGCGACGTCCCACGTTACCCTGCAATGCCAACGATCCGGCTTCCGAACCGCTTTGCGCCGGCATACATAATGAATAAAGAGAGGGTGGTGCCAAATGGCTAAGATGAGCGTTCCCTTGTGCGTCGACCTCGATGGCACCCTGACGGCGACGGATTTGCTCGTCGAGTCGTTTCTCGTGCTCGTCAAGAACAATCCGGTCTACATACTCCTTTGCATCGTTTGGCTGCTGCAGGGGAAAGCGTACCTCAAAGCACAGATCGCGAAGCGCGTCTCCATCGATGTCTCCGTGCTGCCCTACAACACGGGTTTCGTGGATTATCTGCGCGAGCAACGCGAGAACGGACGAGACCTCTATCTTTGCACGGCGTCGAATCAGCAGTTCGCGGATCAAATCGCCAGTCATTTCGGCTTCTTCAAGGGCGTGCTGGCAAGTGACGATGCGCGCAATCTGAGCGGCAGCAACAAGGCCAGTGCGCTCGCTCAGCAATTCGGCGTCCACGGGTTCGATTATTGCGGCAACGCACGCGCCGATGTGCCCGTCTGGAAGCAAGCGCGTCAGGCGATCGTCGTAGGCAACCGCCACATTGCGGCGGCGGCCGAGAAAGTCAACGAGACCATCGTGTTCTTCGAACAGAAGCGTTCTCTTTTGCGTCTCACCATCAAGGAAATGCGTGTCTATCAGTGGGTGAAGAACCTGCTGATTTTCGTGCCGCTCCTCGCATCGCACCGTTTCACCGAGCCGGCGTCGCTGCTGGCCGAGGGCGTCGCGTTCTTTTCCTTCAGCTTCTGCGCGTCGGCCGTCTATCTCCTGAACGATATGCTCGATCTGGATTCGGACCGCCGCCATGCCAAGAAATGCAAGCGGCCGTTTGCGTCGGGGCAGTTGTCGCTCACGTACGGAATGGGGCTCACCGTGGCGCTGCTCATCGCGTCGGCGCTGCTGGCCTCGCAGCTGGAAGTGCGATTCCAGATCGTGCTGTGCGCGTATTTCGTCGCCACGCTCGCGTACTCGTTCAAGCTCAAACGCATCATGCTGGTCGATGTCTTTACCCTCGCGGCGCTCTATACGACGCGCATCGTTGCGGGTGGCGCGGCCGCCGATATCCTCTTGTCCGACTGGCTCATCATGTTCTCCGTGATGATCTTTCTGAGCCTCGCGATGGTCAAGCGCTATACCGAACTCGATGCGCTGCTGCGCAATGGCAAGATGGCTGCCTCGGGACGCGGGTACGTCACGCATGATCTGGGCATCCTGCGTTCGTTCGGAACGGCGTCGGGGTATGTCGCCGTACTGGTGCTCGCCCTTTATCTGAACTCGTCGGATGTACGGGTTCTCTATCGCCATCCCCATGCGTTGTGGGTGCTTTTCGGCCTGCTCCTGTATTGGATAAGCAGGGTCTGGATGCTCGCGTTCCGCGGTGAGATGCACGACGATCCGATCGTGTACGCGATCAAGAACCGCTTCAGCTTACTCGTCATTCTCCTGTGCGTCGCCACGGTCATCGTCGCCGTCTGATCCCGCAATTTCACCGTCATGCCATACATCACTCTTCTGCTAAGTGGTTCCTGTAGCGCGCTCGCAAGTATTCTCCTTCGCCTGGCCGGGAAGCTGCCCGCTGATAGCGGCGCGCTTCTCTTCGGCCTGGCTGCGCGTCCGATGCTCTACCGGTTCGGCGCGCTCGGCGCCTATGGTGCCGGATTCCTGCTGTATGCGATCGCATTGAAGCGCGTCGAGCTGAGCGTCGCTTACCCGCTCATGGTCGCCGTGACGATTCTCGAGATCATGCTGTTCGGCGTCGTGCTGGGGGAAGGCGCGTCGCTGCGCACGATCGCCGGCGCAACACTGCTCATCGTGAGCGTGCTGCTGCTTTACGCTCCCAATCCGGCGACCGCCTGAGCGTCAATTGCGTTTGATGTACGTGCAGCGAGCTCGAGCCGAACCGGTCGATCATCCTTCCAAGTCGCCGCTCTTGAGGGCAAAGCCCTTCGGGAGCGGCCTTGTCCTTTTCGCGCCTGGTGAGCAGCGCCAGGTTTCCCACGCATCCTCGATCAACTTGAATGCCGGAGCACGGCAGTGCGGAACGTCCGGTCGTGATACGCGATCGCGCGTGCGGTTGTGGCTATGCGTGATAGCCGATCATGCTTCGAGCGCGCGCCCGCATCAACGGGAAGCCGATTTTCCCGGGCGCACAAGCCGCAGCGTAGTCGTGGGATAGACGGGCATGCGGATTACCGGTCGGGTGCGTTGCGATCGAGGTCGCTTGCCTGGAGAGTCGAATCTCGAGAACCGGCGTTCACTGCTGCGGGCGTATGTCGGCGTTGATGATCGTCGCTGTGATCTTCCACGGATCCTGCGGGCCAACAAATGACAACGTCCGCCGGTGACGGCGGACGCTGAAGGCAAACGCACACGCCGCGCGATTTCAGAGGCTCGACTGCGTCGCCGCCACTGCCTCCGCTCGCGGCGCGCTCGCTGGGCGATCTCGCTCGGCGATCTTCACCGGTGACTCCTTCCGGTCGCGACCAGACGCTTCTGACAGAGCAGTCGAGATCGTTGCGCAAATGACGAGCGAGAACGTCATCCACATGAGGCTCAGGTTGCGCAGTTCGTCGCGATAACAGAAAGCGATGAAGAGAGGCACGGTCAATACGGCTGCAATCCACGCGTGATAGCGCGCTGTCTTCGGCAGGCTGCGCCAGCCCGTCTTGAACACCAGGATGGCCAGCAGCACGTTCAGCACATGAAAGCCCTTCGTGGTCAGTACGCCGTAGTTCATCTCCATGCGAAGATAATTGCGAGGATTGACCAGATACTCGACGTGCGACATCAGCTGATACTCCATGACGCTGCCGCTGTTGAACGCATACTTGTGCTTGATGACCCAGTTCACCGCGCCCGCCAGCACGAGCAATCCTCCTGTCACCGTGGCTGCCCGTTTCAAGGGGTAGCGCATCATGATGAAGGGTGCCAGTGACATAACGAACAGCAGATACGACTCCTTGTTCAGCGTCGCGACGAGGGTGACGAGCGCGAGACGAATCATCTGCCCTCGAGCAGCGAGCCACATGCCCAAGGCCATGAACATGAGTTCTGGCATGTCATAGAAGTAGCCGCCTTCTGTCTGAATGAGCGGGAGTATCAAGGCGATGACCAACGGCGTCAGCGTGGCCGCCACCCGGTCGTGCAGCAATTCGATGCAGACTGCGCGAAGCAGGAACATCGCCGCGAACATCGACAGGAAGGTCAGCGCATAGACGATGAAATAGCGCAACGCATAGTGGGGGTTCGCAGAATCGCTCGCATTGGGAAAATAGCGATGAATCGGATTGGACACGGGCGGGTCCTCGGCAAGCTTCTTGAGAAAAGCCGCTTGAGCCCGCTCGGGAATCAATTTCCCGAGCTCGTTGGCGGTAGTCGGTAATAGTTGTCGATAGACGAAGGGGCGTTCCGCCACGCCGTCCAGCATCATCGGCAGGGTATAAGGCGTGTTTTCCGACAACTGCCACTTGAGGATGAAGCCGCCAAACGAAGCCGCAGCGGCCAGATAATAAATAAAAACTAGTAGAAGCCACCCGCGGAAGCGGTGCAATATGGATCGATTGGACATCGGAAATCCCTCGTATTCTTGTGGCTGGTTTTTTTCAAAGTATGTTTTTTCGACAAGGCAAAGCGCGGCTCGGGCGCGAACACGCCCTTGCGAAAAAATCGTAGCATTCGGTTCCGCGCGGCTCCGTGCGCTAGGGCACCGCGATAAGGCCGTCGGTCAGCTGGTTGCGGCCAGGCGTTGCATGTGACGCCGCAAGCGTCACACGTGCGAGTCGCGCTCAGGCAACGCGTGGCTTAACGTAGGTCGGCATGCGTGGGGCGGGTTCCGACATTACGGCTCCGAGCATCGTTTCCGGCCGCGCCAGCTCTGGTCCTCCAATGTCTCGGTAGCGGTTGGGCATGCGAATGTGGGGATATATATGCTCGATCCAGCAAAACTTATTCAAGTTAGCGAATAAACAGGCGACTATCGCTAATGCGATGGAGAAGCACGCTGCACGAATGAGCACTTCGTATTACCCATTCTGTATTATCTGGAGAATAAAAGACGGCACGGTTCAGACAAGCGTCGGCCCGATTCCCGCCGAGCGCAGTCGCCGCCCGCTCGCTGAAACGCGAACGGGCCGTCGGCAAATAAAGCGCATACGGCTTACATACGTCGGCTCGATTTCTCCTTACCTGTCAGACATCGCCCGAATGACTTGTTCATATATTTTGCGAAGGCGTTCATCACGGCGACGACAATCGTCCCTGTCACGGAATTCCGATCGTTTGACGATCCTGTTCGTCACATAGTGATTGTTCATGGTGTTCTGAATTTCGAACTCCACTGGCAATTCGTGTTCGACGACGACGCGTTCCTTCTTGTTCCAGATGATGAATCGTCCGTCGTCGACATCGAAATTATGCTGGTGAAAACCTTCATACTTTTCATTCTCGGCCTCGTTGCGTGCGTGCCCGAGAATGATCGTGCCCCCGACCTTGACGACGCGGAGCATCTCGATGATTCCGCGCAGCGGTTCGAACGAGTGATCCAGAGCATTCGAACAATGCACGAGATCAAAAGACGACGGAGTGAAAAAAACTGACAAATCTTCGGCCGGCGCGAATTGAGTGCGCACACCTGGGTTGATTCCGTGCCGATCGACGAGATCCGAGTATATGAATGCGAGTGGGTCGGCTGCTACGACCTCGAGATCGGCATCCGGCATGAAATTGCCGATCTTGGATAACGGCCCCGCACCGACATCCAGCACCCGGAACCTCGGCTTCCCGTTCGAAACCGGTGCGTCCACCGCCGACTCACGCAGAATTTTTTGAAGCCAAGGGTCGAGTTCGCGCTGCGCCCGAACACGTTCGGTGTAATCGTCCGGCCATTCCAGGCCTTTTGTCTCGAACCACCGTGTCCAGAATCCGCGCTCGGATTCGATACCCCTAGTCCATAGAGCAAAAATATTGTCCACCGATACATCCTCATCTGGTTAGAAAGCCGATTGGAATCTCGTGGTCTCGCTCTACCCCGCAGCACGGCACATTCTTGCATACTTGCCGCCCAATCAGGGCTCGACGAGCGCAATCCGTCAGGCATATTCAAACTTGTGGAGGCACTTCGCGAGTGCCTGCCCGAGACAACAGGCAAGCCCTCCAGCCCCTGCACATCGCGAACGAGTACGCAAGCCGTCCGGGTCTCCGCGCGACCGCGATTGCCCCGCAAACGTTACGCGTATAATCTGTGCCGGCGTTCCGGCCCGGACAATTGTTATGTTGGCTGACAGCATCATTGTGGAGGTGGCTCAGCCAGGATCGCTTCATTGTGGCCACAACGCGAGCCAGAAATAATCGCTGCCTCAATCCCGCGGCCATACGAACCGCGCCGTCACAGCGCATGGAAGTGCCCAACCAACAAATGAACATGTCTACCAGCGTCAAGCCGAATATAGATGTCTCTGTGGTGTTGAATATGCACAGGGAAGGACCTTTTATTAAGGCCACACTAGCGTCGCTGAATGCTTGCGCCCAAACCGCGCGCGCGGGCGGACTGAAATGTGAACTCATTGCCGTGTTCGATCGTTCCGATGAGAGCACCATCAAGGTATTCACGGAATCTAGCATTGAGGGTTTCGCCAAACACAAGGTGGTTCATACCGACGTCGGTTCTCTCGGGCTTGCGCGCAATGCCGGCATCGATCACGCGAGCGGCGAATATATCTGGACTGCGGATGGTGACGACCTGGTCTCCAGCAATGCGATGCTGGAACTTCACAGACTCGTTTCGGCGAAAGGCCCGGGCGATTACGTTGCCTACGTCAATTATCTCGTCGCGTTCGGCGAAATTTTTTTCGTCTCCAAATATTTCGATGGCGACCACCTGACGGTCGCCGATTTCGCGATGGATCATCCGTTCGTTTCCCGGATATTCATCAAGCGGTCCGTATTTTCGAAGCTGCGATATATCGACCTGCGCCTGACCGAGGGATTTGCATACGAGGACTGGGAGTTCGTGACCCGGTTGCGTCGAGAGGGCTTCCAGTTCCTGGTGGCGCCGGATACGGCAATGTATTACCGACAGCGGCCACAGAGCCTGTTGCGGCAGGCGAACGGCCTGTCCGCCAAACTGATTCCGCACACCCCTCTTTTCGAACCGAAGTGGTACGCGGAAGAACTGGCGCGCGAAAGGAGCCGGATAGGCGACTGGCAGTCGTTTGTACAAATGCGTCACGACATTCACCGATCCAGTGCGATACAGGAGGTCATGAGCTCGCCGCAATTGCGCGCCGATTTGCTGCGCGCCAACCTGATCGATCCGGAGGTCGATCTGGCGCGGATCGAGGGTTCGCACAGCCACATCGCGGTGCCATACCACAGCGATCACTGGGGTTTTGCACTCGCTGAGGCTTTCGAGATCGTCGGCGACGCGGCTTTCACGGATGTCGTTCTGCTGCCCTGGCTGAATCCGGGCGGCGGCGAGAAATATATCCTGCAAGTCCTGCAGGAGCTCGCCGACGCGCAGCCGGAAAGCCGCTTTCTGGTGCTATGCGGCGAACCGGCGCAGGCACATGGCTGGTCGAATCGCCTGCCGCGGCGCTCCGTCCTGCTCGACGTCGTCAACGCATTCCCGACATTGAACGACGAGGCGCGCGACAAGCTCGTCGCGCGATTGCTGCTCGCCACGACGAGTCCGGGTACGAGGCTCCATATCAAGAGCAGCGTGTTCGCTCATCGCCTTCTCGATACGTATGGCTCCGTTTTGCTCACACACTTCCAGGGCGTGTACTATCGCTTTTCGGACGGCCAGTACGTTTGGGAAAATCATAAGCTTACCTACTGGTCCACACTGAGGCTGCTTCGTCGCGACCTGCCCCGCCTGTCGAAAGTGATCTGCGATTGCGCCAGCATCGCGCGCCGTGATAAGGAACGCATCGGACTTGCGCACGAGCGATATCACGTGGTGTACGCCCACGCGAACAGTCCGCGCCCGAGCAGTTTCGCGACGGAGCCGCGCAAGCGTCTGCTGTGGGCGTCGCGCGTGTGCGGCCACAAGAGGCCCGAACTCCTCGCGCGGCTTGCCCGGAAACTGAAAACGATCTTTCCGGACGTCGAGATCGACGCTTACGGTAGCGCCGAAGAAGGCTACGATCCTCGCGTTCTGTTCGACACGGGGAACCTGAGCTACCTCGGCCCGTTCGAAAGCTTCGATTCGCTTCCGCTGGAGAACTACGACGCGTTCATTTACACGAGCGAACTCGACGGCTTGCCCAATGTCCTGCTAGAAGCGATGGCGGCCCGACTTCCGGTTGTTGCGCCCGACGTTGGCGGCATCGGAGAGCTCGTCATCTCCGGGAAGACAGGTTTCCTGATCGCGGACACGCCCGATGACGAGAAACTGATCGACCGATACGCCCTTGCGATCCGCGATCTGTACGACGACTGGGACGCGACGCGCCATCTGGCGACGTCGGCAAAGGAACTGGTCGACCGTCGCCACAGTTACGCGGCTTTCTCGTCGCGCATTGCGGCAGTTTTCGGAATCACCAACACACCGGTTCAAGTCAAGGAAGAGCCGGTTCTAAACGCGAATCCTTAATGCAATCCTTTTTCTGCTACGCCGACGAAGTCAGCATCTCCGCGCTAGAGAATATCGATGAAAAAGTCATATTGCTAGGCAGCGATTTTGGCTACGGAAATTTCGGCGACATTGCACAGATGATGAATTCCATCTCCTTTCACCAGGAGATGGGGCGGTATCGCTGCATCATCGTGATGACCGTCGACGCGATGGGCGACAGCGGCTTTCCGGAGTTCGTCCGGCAGGCCTATAAGGCGGACGGAGTGCTCTTCGTCTCGCCTGCGCCGCTCGATCTCGCCGACAGCGGAGTCGGACTGCAACCGGTGCGCACCATCCGCAACGTCGGCGCCATGCATCTGTACGGCGGCGGCTTTCTCAACGACAAGTGGGGCGATTTCGTCCTCGGTGTAACCGAGCACCTTTTGCAGGTGCTTCAGCCGAGCGTGTATGTCGCGTCGGGTGAACAGGTCACGACACCGTTCGAAAAACGCGTGGTGGACCACATCAGGACTTATCGGCCTTCCCTCTTCGGCGTCCGCGACGAGCTTTCCCGCAAGTGGCTGACCGAGGCGGGGTATGAGCCCTCCTTCTCGTTCGACGACGCCACGGAAGCCTTGCACACGCTGACGGCCAATCTTCCGCTACGGCGCGGGCCTGGGCTCTTCGTGCATCTCAACGTTTCGGGCTATACGGCCAATGCGCCCGACCGCACCGGCATCCCGCGCGAGTTGCAGACGCTGCAGAGCCGCCTCGGGCCGGGTGCGCCGCTGACCTTGCTCCAGGCCTATTCCGACCGCCGTCTCGAAGTCTTCGACTCCCGGGAATCGATCAAGGAGCTGGAGCGGGCATTTCCGTTCAACGATTACCGGACACTCGAGCTCGCTCAGTTGGCCTATCAGAGCTGGCCCGCATTGTCTGAACCCGTCGTGGGCGAGATCGCCTACTCGTGTTCCTATCACGTCGCGCTTTGGCTGCAGCTGGCCGGCATCCCGTGCTGGCTGCGAGGCAGCAATCTCTTCTACCAGCAGAAGCGCGCCGCCCTGCAGGTCGATCAGGATTTCGATTCGTTCATTCGCGAGCCGAAACTCGTCGATCACAGCACGAATCTGGAGCGCCGCGGGGCGTGGCTCGAAAAGCTGCGTTCCGTCATGAAGGACGCGCCCAGCTTCCAGCGTAGTTTCGACTTGCCGCTGCCCGAGGTCCCGCAATCCAGTCACTGGCGGTTCAAGGGCAATCGCATGCGCCAGTGGCAGGAGCAGGCGCAATGGAGCCACCAGCATATCGCGACGCTGACGTCGCGCGTCGCGGAGCTGGATACGTTCGGCCAATCCGAGCACCGTCGCGCCGACGAGCTCAATGCCGAGCTTCAGAACACGCAACAGACCATGCAAGAGGAACGGGAGCGCTTCGAACAGGCATTGCAAACGGAGAAGGTTCGCGTCGATGAGCTTTCCGCCGAAGCCGAACGCTCGCGCGGGCAGATTTTCGCCCTGACCGCTAAGGTGACCGATCTCGGATCCAAGGTTCGAACCGAACGGCAGCACCTGGACGAAGCACGGGACGAAGTCTCGCGCTACTACGCGCAGACACGCACGTTGACGTCAACACTCGAAGCCGAGCAGCGTCGCGTGACCGCTCTGACGCAGCAAGTGGCAAGCATCGAAGAACTCACGCAACGCGCCAATCGCGCACAGGCCTTGTCCGATCAGATCACCCACTCGCGCACATGGCGATGGACCAAGCCGCTTCGCTTTGGAGCGCGTGTGCTTCGAGGCGACTGGTCCGCGGCGTGGAATGGCCTGCGCCGCCTCGGACGACATTCGTAGCCGTAGATTCAGCGACGCGCGGAAGGCTTCGTCCTTCCGCGCCGGCGTCGAAACGTGCCTTACGCAGCCAATCGGGACTTCACGCGTCTGCGAATCGCGCGAGCCACGCGCGCGCCTTTGCGCAACAGCGGAAACGCCCAGGGCACGGTCCTTCGAGACCAATCGGTGAGCCGCAGCGCGATGAACACAGCGCGACTTCGCTCCAGCTGCTCCAGACGCGCCTGCGCGGACGCGAGTTCCTCGGGCGTCGAAGCCCTGCCCCCACTCCCCGCCGTCCCACTCTCCACCACATACAGCGGCATCCGCAACACGCCCGTGCGCAGCTCCTTCTTGCGCAGCAAGTCGTGATAAAGCGACCGATGACGCGCCGCGCGCTCCGGCGTATGGAACATCGATTCCTGGCGGCGCCGGTAGAAGAAGTGAATGCCGTTCGTGACGATGAAGCGCTTGCCCGCCGCCGTCGCGCGCATGTACATGTCCCAGTCTTCGTAGGCCTCGAGTTCCTCGCGGTATCCGAGCTCGCGCAAGACGCGCGTACGCGCGAGACAAGTGGCCGTGGAGAAGCGGTTCTCATACATGCCCACCGCCGCGGCCTCGCCGTAGAACACCGCATAGTCGGCGAACGCCACCTGCCGGCCGATCTGCCCTTCTTCGGTGTCGAAGAAGAAGCCGGTCTGCGGTATCACGAAATCGTAGCCAGGCCGCGCATTCAATGCGCCTACCGCCATCTCGACGAAGCCGGGGCTGATGAGATCGTCGGCGTCCAGCGTGAGCACATACTCGCCGCGCACATGGGACAAGGCAACGTTACGCGTGGCGGCCAGGCCGAGATTCATCTCGTTGCGCACGATGCGCAGCCGCTCGTGCACGCCCTCCAGCCGCTCGATCGCGAGCTGACTGAACCGGTCGGTCGAGCAGTCGTCGACGACGACGATCTCCACGTTCGGGTACGTCGACGCGAGCACGGAGTCGATCGTCCGGACCAGGTAATGGCCCAGGTTGAAATGCGGCACCACCACCGACACGAGCGGCATCGAGCCCGCGGCCGGAGCATCGACGCGCGGCCTTGCGGGAAGCGTCCACGGCGCCGGTGTCTGCGGAACGCGCACCACATCGCGCACCCCGCCGCCCACCGCCCGCGCGAGCGCCGCCGCGAGCCCCGGCGCGCCGCCGTCGAACTTGACGCAGTTGACGTCGTCGATCCAGGGCGAATGGTCGCCGAAAGCGGGATTCGTCCCGTTCAGCACGCAGATCGCGCCGGACATCGACGCCTCATAGGCGGCCAGGCAGAACGACTCGAACGGCGAGGTGAATACGCAGACCGAACGCGACACGACACTATGCCGCTCGGTTGCGCTCAGCTTGTCCAGGAACCTGAAGCGGTCTCGCAGATCCGCCGGGACCATGCGCTCGATGCGCTGCTGATACTGCTCATCGGAAGCATGGGCCGCGAAGACGATCGCGCCGCGATAGTCCGGATTCGAACGAAGGAAGCCACAGCATCCGCGCACGAAGACCTCCGGACGCTTCAGATGCTGGATCTTCGACGAGAACACGATGTTCACATCGGCCGACGGCTTGATGGGCCGCTCGGCGACCGGACCGATATCCAGCACGACCGGCGACGCGTGCAGCACGACGCGGGCGTTCCAGTCGTCATCGGAGAATGCGAAGAAGGTCTGCACCGCGCGCGCCACTTCGGGCAGTTGCGCGACGATCCGATCGCAATCGGCGAGCGCCTTGCGCTCGAGGTCGTAGACGGCCAGTGCGCGCTTGTCGACCGGGCGGCTGTCGACGTCGGCGAGCAGGCTGTCCGCGGTATGCAGCCGCACCGCGAGCACGGTATCGGCGAACGCGCGGCCCAGCAGCTTCTCCTGGATCGATGCGAAGCCGAGACCGCCCCAGTCCTGGAACTCCACGTAATCGAGCCTGCTTTCCGCCGCGAGACCCAGCAGGCCCTGCATCGCGCGAACCGAGTACCAGTGCCATTCCGTATCCGTGAAGGCCCATTCGGGCGGATAGCTGATGCCTTCCTCATCGGCGAGCCGATAAGCCTCGCGCGACGCGACGACCAGTCTGACCTTCGGGTAGACCATCGAGAAGCGCGCGGCATCGAGTTCGTCGCCCACCCAGACGACCGCGGTGCGCGCCAGCTCTTCCTCGCTCGACACCGAAAGCATGTTCGCGATCGATCGGCCAATGCCACCGTGCGTGAAAGGGAACAGTTCTGTCGTGACAAATACTCTCATTGGCCGCCTTCAAATCTCGAGAAATTCCATGTACCGCTGGCGCGACAGCTCAAGCAAGGCGCGCTTGTAGTCGTTCATCATGCCTTGCAGCTCCTGCGCCTCGATGCCGAGCAGCCTGTCGATGCAGCGGCTCACGTCCTCCACGCTCATCGGATTGTCGACCGCCGTGGCGCGCACATACGCGTGATCCTCCAGCCCGTCGAGAAAGAGCGGGCCACGCACGCAGGGCGTGCCCACCGACATCGCTTCGAGGTCCACCATCGGATGGCAGTCGATGGTCGTCACGTTCAGGACGATATCCATCGTCGCCATCATTTCGAGCATGCTCGTGTGATCGCGGTAAGGCACCTTGCGCACCTTGGGCGCGAGCCACTTCGGCAGGTCGAAGTTCTTCGCCACGACGTAGATGTCGTCGACGCAGTCGACGGTCTGCGCGGCCAGCACATTGGTCGCGAGATTCTTGCGCAGGTCGTTCCACGAAGGCGCGAGCGCGCTGCATCTGTCGCTGCGATGCGAGCGATGCGCCACCGCGCCATCGGCGATGAGCGGTGGCATGTTCACGAGCTGCGGCGCGAAATTGCGCTCGCCGACGATCGGCCCGAGCCCGCGCCGGATCGCGCTGAAGCGCCGGATCTTGCCCTCGCGCGCCATCTGGATGGCCCGTTGCGCGAAGCGTCGCTCGTCGTCCCACACCCATTGCGTCGTGGTGCCGTGCCAGACCAGATACTGCTGGTCGTATCCGGCACGCGTGAGCGAGCGCGAGAGCGCGTACATCGGATCGGAGATGCCGTGCATGACGAGCTTCCTGACGCCGTGCTCCTGCATCAGCCCGATGACGACCTCGATGTCCCGGACCGGCATGCCGTTCGCCGACGGAATCGAGAGCTTCCAGCCGGGCAGCGCGCCCACGGCCGAGCGCATGCCCACCCAGTCGTGATGAAAGATATGACAGACCGTTCCGAAGCGCTCATCGGCATTGGCGTACATCGTATCGCGCGTCGCCTGCCACTCGAACGTGCGCTCCGGAGGAAAGGCGCGCGCGAAGCTCACTTTGCCCGAGTCGTCGCTTGCCTCGGGAACCACGTGTAGCGGCTGGGATTCCTGGTGCGCCTGCGCCATCGTCTGATAAAGCCGCTTGCGCAACTCCTGGACGCTTTTGAGCGACTCCATGGCGCGCTGCTGCTCCTCCACGGTACGCTGCAACGCCTCGACCTTTCTGGCGAGAGCCGCGTTCTCCTCGGCCAGGTCGTGCAGGCGGCCCTCCGCCTGCGCGAGCCCGCGATGCTCCAGCTCGCCCTCGAGTCCCTGCAAAGCCGTCTGCAGCCTGGGCATGCCGAGGCGCAAGCGGTCGTCTTCGGTGAGTGGGCGCGGCGCGGCGTCGCCGTCGATCAGCAGGAGCGTCCGCTGCGCGTCGCGCGCCGGCCGGACGATATACACGTCGTGATTCGGAATCTGGCCGTGGACGATTTCCACGTCGAAATCGCGGGTCAGGTCGCCCGCGTAATCGTGAACCCAGCAGCCCGCATGCCAGTTGTTCTCCTTCACATCGAAGGGAACCAGCTGGTTCTCGACCAGCAGCAGATGGCCTTCCTGATCGAGCATCGAGATCATGTCGCGCAGCAGCCGGCTCGCGTCGTCGCGCGAGTTGTGGATCAGCACGGACACGGTGAAGACGACATCGAAGCGCCGCCCCGGAAACGCCTCGGGCGCGCTCTTCGCGACGCGCACGCGTTCATTGACCGGCTCGAGCTCCGCCGGCGGCGCGTCCACGAGCGGCTGGACCATCGGCGCGGAGAAGTCGTATCCGTAATACTCGACGAACGGACATTGCGCGAGCACGTGCGCCATCCTTCCGAAGCCGCATCCGAAATCGAGAACCTTCACGGGCCTGCCCAGCCGCTCGCTCGCTCGCCGCAGATGCGCGACGATCCACGCTTCCTGTTCGCGATAGTTCTGGTTGCCCTCGGCGGCACGCCATTGCTGCTGCTGCCGATACTCCGCGCCGGATTGGCTCTGCCAGTAGTCCTGGTTTGTGGGTGTCATACGATATCCTGATATTTCCGGCCCTCGGGGGACTCGCCGGGAAGCATTATCCACGACGCGCGGCGCGTGCCTTCCGCACGAAACCGGCCACGCGTCTCAGGCTCAGCTGCACGGGTTTGGGCAACCGGCTCACGAGCGCGCGCACGCGCAGCGCGGCCTTCACGACCGTACTGTTCTCGTAGGCGGCCAGTTGCGCGCGCAAACGCTCCACCGACTCCCCTCCGCCCGCTCCCTCGACGACATACATCGGCAAGGTGTTCAGGCCGATCCTGATTGCCTTGCGGCGCACGATGTCGTGGTAGTACAGGCCGATGCGGCGCAGCGCCGCCTCGCTGTGAATCATCGAGCCGGCGCGCCTTCGATAGTGGAAGTGCACGGCATTGGTGACGATGAACCGCCCGCGCGCCATGACTGCGCGCATGTACATGTCCCAGTCTTCGTACGCGCTCAGGGACTCGTCGTAGCCCAGGCTGCGAAAGGCGTCGACGCGCCCCATGATCGTCGCGGTGGAGAAGCGGTTCTGCAGCAGTCCGGATGCGCGCGCCTCGCCGACGAAGGTCATGCATTGCGGCCAGGGCGCCCGTGCCGGATCGATCCTGGGCGCGTCGTCGAAATAGGCGGTCTGCGGGACGACGAACGACACCTCGGGATTGCGCTCCAGCCCCTTCACCGCGATCGATATGAAGCGCGGGTCGATCAGATCGTCGGCGTCGAGCGTGAGCGCATGCGTGCCTCGGGCATGCGCGAGCGCGACGTTCCGGGTCGCCGCAAGACCGAGATTCTGCGGCGAGCGAACGACGCGAACACGCGGGTCGCCGCTCGCCGCGAGACGCTCGACGACCTCGATGCTCGCCGCGTCGGTCGACGCGTCGTCGACCACGACGACTTCGAGATTCGCGTAGTCCGAGGCCAGCGCGCTTCTGACGGTGTCCTCGAGATAGGCGCCGAGATTGTGATGCGGCACGAGAACGCTGACGAGCGGTGCTGCCGCGCCCGCCGACGTCGATTCGATCTCGCGTGGCGCGATCGCCTCCCACGGCTGCGCATGCGCCGGCGCGCGCGCGACGTTCAACGCCGAGCCGGTCGCGAACGCGCGGGTCAGTCCACGCGAAAGATCGGCGGGCGTGCCGTCGAACTTGATGCAGTTCTCGCCGTCGACCCACGGCGAAGCATCGGCGAACGCCGGGTTGTCCCGATTCACGACGCACAGCGCCCCGGACAGGGATGCTTCGTAGGCGGCGAGGCAAAACGACTCGAACGTATTCGGAAAGACGCAGACCGACCGACGGATCAGCTCGTGCCGCGCCTCGCTGCCCGCGTCGCCCTGGAACACGAAGCGATGCGCCAGATCGGCCGGCACGAGGCGCGCGATCTCGTCGCGATAGACGGAGTCGGGCGCCATCGCCATCAGATGCACGGTGCCGCGATACTCGGGGTGCTTGCGCAGGAAGTCACTGCATCCGCGAACGAAGACGTCGGGCCGCTTGATGCGCTGGATCTTCGATGAAAACACGATCGGCGTGTCCGCATCCGGCATGATCGAAGACGGCGCAGACGCGCCGTGATCGAGCACGACGGGCGGCGCATCGATCATCAGGCGATGCAGCCATTCGTCATCGTGGAAATCGAAGAACGTCTGCATCGCCTGTGCGGTGGCGCTCACCTGACCGATCACGAGGTCGCAATCGGCAAGCGCCTTGCGTTCGAGGTCGTAGAGCGCGAGCAACGCGCGATCGACCGGCTTCGATTCCGTCGCGCTCAGCATGCTGTCCGAGGTATGCAGACGCACGGCCATCGTCGCGCTTTCGAACGCGAGCCCGAGCCGCTTTTCCTGCAAGGAGGCGAACGCGACCGCGCCCCAGTCGGGAAACTCCACGTAACGCAGCGGACCGTGCTCGCGTTCGAGGCGCTTCAGCGCCTGCATCGCGCGGACGGAGTCCGCATGCACCGCGTGCGTCGTGTATTGATCGGCCGGCGGATAGCGAAACCCTTCGTCGCGCTCCAGGTACGTCGAAGGCGACGCATCGACGAGCAGCACGCCCGGGAAGCGCGCGGCGAAGCGCGCCGCGTCGATCGCCCTGCCGAGGAACACGACTGCCGTGCCCTGCGTGCCGCCGCCCGAGGAACGGGCGGCGTCGAGCATGTTCGCCAGCACGCGGCCGATGCCGCCCGGCGTGAAAGGAAACAGCTCGCGCGTCACGAAAACGGTCAGACCCGGCATAGGCTACTCGTTATTCGACTGAGGTTTGCCATGGATAGGGAGGCCGAACGGGATGCCCGCCATGCCGCGCCGGATGACGGTTCGCCGGTCCCGCGGCCCTCGCCGCCTCGAGCGTGCGCCCCGCTCAAACGCGACGCACGTCCTTCACCGTGCCATGCTCCAGTTCGACGATCACATTGCAAAGATCCTCGATGATCTTCGCGTTGTGCGACGCGAGCACGAGAATGTCCGCCTTGCCGACGAACGCCTGCATGTGCGCCTCGGCCTTCTTGACGAAGCCCGCATCGCCGACGGAGAGCCATTCGTCCATGAGCAGGATGTCGGCGTGCACGCTCGTGACGATCGCGAAGGCGAGACGCAGCACCATACCGCTCGAGTACGTGCGCACCGGCATGTTCAGGTAGTCGCCAAGCTCCGAAAACTCGGCGATCGACGGCGTGAGCCGCGCCATGTCTGCTTTCGATGCGCCGAGAATCAGCCCGCGCAGGACGATGTTCTCGTAGCCCGTGGCTTCGTAGTCGAGCCCGAGCGTCAGATCGAGCAGGCTCGTCACGCGCCCTTGCGAGCGAAACGAGCCCGCGCTGGGCTCGTAGATGCCCGCGAGCAGACGCAGGAGCGTCGTCTTGCCGGCGCCGTTATGACCCACCAGGCCCACGCGGTCTCCCGCGGTCACTTCCAGGCTCACGTCGCGCAGTGCTTCGACGACCGTCAGCTTGCGGCTGTCGGCGGCGATCCGGCCTCCGGTCGCGGCCGAGAGCATCATCTGTTTCAGCGACCGGTTGCCGGCACCGTACACCGGCAGGTTCAGGCTGCAGTTTTCGAGTTTGAGAAATGCCATGACTTAGATCCAGAACGCGATGCGAGAGCGGAAGCGAATGAACAGCGGAATCGCGATCGCATACAGGATCAACGTCGTGATGCCGGCGCCGATATACACCGTCGGATTGAGCGGCGAGCCGTACAACGGCGCGCGCACGAGCTCGACGAACATGAAGAGCGGGTTGTATTCGGCCACGTACGCGCGATGCCCGAGCGCCGAGGGCTTCCAGAAGATCGGCGTGAGGAAGAACGCCAGCTGCACGACGCTGCCGACGATCGGCTGCATGTCGCGAAAGCGCGCGCAGAAGATGCCGAGGATGATGTTGAGCGGAACGGCGGCGACGATGATGATCACGAGGCCCGGGATCGCCATGAGCCATTCGGCGCGCGGCAGGATCCTCAGGTAGATCATGACCGGCACGTAGGCCAGAATGTTGTGGAAGAAGAACAGCAAGTTTCGGTAAACTGTTCGAAAGACGTGCAGGGTCATGGGCAGGCGCACCGATCGCACGATGCTGTCCGCGCCCGTGAAGACGAGGCATCCTTCCAGGATGAGCGTGGAAATGAGACCCCAGGTGATGATGCCGAGCGCCAGATAAGGCACGAACTCTTCCATGCTGATGTTGAGCAGCGCGCCGTAGAGCGGCCCCATCCCCGCGATGGTCACGATCATCGTGAGCGTGATCCAGAGCGGCCCGAGCATCGAGCGCCGGTAGCGCTGACGAATGTCCTGCCATGCGAGCGTCGACCAGATCGGATAGGCATGGAGGCCGTCGAGCGCATCGCGCCCGGCGAGAACGGCTTTCGTCTCGCCGCCTCGTACCGTAAGTTGTTGTTGCATCGTGTTGTTTGACCCTTTTGATTCCAGATTGTGATTCAGCGAGGGGGCCATGGAGGCCAGGGCGCGCCTGGCGCCGGCGCGGCCAGCGCGGATCATCCGCACCGAACTGCAAGGAATGCGGCATGCGCCGCCTGACGGGCCCGCCGACGGCGGGCCGGTCGAATATCGAGGCCGTATTGTAATAGTCGCGGCCCCGAAGTTCCAACGGGCGCCCGGGCGCCCCCTCGGACGCGCCCCTGGTGCCGCGGCGCGAGCCTTGCCAGGCGGGCTTCTCACGGGTGTAGTGATTTTCGCGACGGATCATTCTGACCGCGAGCGGCCGTGCGGGTTCATCTCGTTACGTTTGGATGCATCTTCCGGCTCCCGCCCTCCAGGAAGGGCGAAGCGCGTCCGCTATAATTCCCGGTCCGCCCGAAAACGGCGCGGCGCATGCAGCCCGGCGCCGGGCCTTTCATCGTCAATGACCGAACGAACACCGCGCGACGCCATGTCGTCCTCGCAAGACAGCGAAACCGTGCAGGAACCGGCTTCCGGAATCGTCTTGCGCGCGCGCCAGGTGAGCCGCTCGCTTCAGTCGGTTTCGCATCACATCCGCATGCGCGGCGGCGTGCGGGCGGCGCTCGCGCATTACTACGCGATCTGGCGCAAGGAAGGCATCCACGGCATGCTGCGGCGGGGGCGTCGCGTCGTCGGCCGCGAGCAATCCGAGGAAAGTCCCGACGCGTACGCGCGCTGGATCGAAACGCACGACAGCATCGACGACGCGAAACGCGCCTTCTTGCGCGCCAGAGCTCAGGCGCTCGTGAAGCAGCCGCTGATATCGATCCTCGTGCCGGCGTGCAGCGGCGACATCGCGAGCTTGCGCCAGACGATCGAATCGGTGCGGGCGCAACTGTACCCGCATTGGGAGCTCTGCATCGCGGGCGACGCCTCGACGTCGCCCGAGGTCGCCGCGACGCTGCGCGAGTACGCCGCGAGCGACCGGCGCATCAGGTTTTCGCCGCGCGAAGAAGACGGCCCTGCCTCCGAAGCGGTCACGGGAGAATACGTCGCGCTCCTCGGGCACGGCGACATCCTGCCCGAGCACGCGCTTTGCCTCGTCGCGCAGGCAATCGATGCCCATCCGTCCGCCCGCATGTTCTACAGCGACGAAGACCGGCTCACGCCCGAAGGCGCACGGGTTGCGCCGTATTTCAAGAGCGACTGGAATCCGCAGCTTTTTCTCGTACAAGACCTTTTCTCGCATCTCGGCGTCTATGAAGCGGCGTTGATGCGGCAGGCCGGCGGCTTGCGCGAGACATCCGGAAACAACCCGGAGCACGACCTCGCGCTGCGCTGCGTCGAGATCGCGGGACACGATGCGGTCCGCCATATTCCGCATGTGCTCTATCACGCGCGCATCGCGCAGAGCACTCCGACGATGCCTCGCGCGCCCGCCGCGAGCGCGCATGCAGTCGATGCGCACCTCGCGCGCGTCGGCGTCAAAGCGAGCGTGTCGCGGCTCGGGGGCGACGCCGGCATGCTTCGCGTCCGCTACGCGCTGCCTTCGCCTGCCCCGCTCGTTTCGATCGTCATTCCCACGCGCGACGGCGTCGATCTGCTGCGCCAGTGCATCGAAAGCATTTTCGCCAAGAGCACGTATCCGGGGTTCGAGATCGTCGTGGTCGACAACGGCAGCGTCAAACCCGAAACGCTCGCCTACTTCGACACGCTGCGCGCACGCCCCAACGTGCGCGTGGTCCGCGACGACCGTCCGTTCAACTTCTCGGCGCTCAACAACGCGGCTGTCGCGCTCGCCAGGGGCGACTTCGTCTGCCTGCTGAACAACGACATCGAAGTGATTTCGCCCGACTGGCTCGAGGAACTCGTTTCGATCGCCGCGCTGCCCGGCAACGGCGCGGTCGGCGCATGTCTCTGGTATCCCAACGACACCTTGCAGCACGGCGGCGTCGTGCTGGGCCTGGGCGGCATCGCCGGTCACATGCACTATAAGATTCGCCGCGGCGCACCCGGCTATTTCGGCCGCGCGATGGCCGCGCAGAATCTCTCCGTCGTGACCGCGGCCTGCCTCGTGATCCGCAAGTCGATCTACGAGGAAGTCGGCGGACTCGACGAGGAACTGGCCGTCGCGTTCAACGACGTCGACTTCTGCATTCGCGTGCGCGAAGCGGGCTATCGCAACGTATGGACGCCGCACGCCGAGCTTTACCACCATGAATCGGCGACGCGCGGCACGGACATGGCGCCGGAGAAATTCCAGCGCTTCCAGCGCGAAGTGCGCCTGATGGAAAGCCGCTGGGGCGACGTGCTGTTGCACGACCCGGCCTACAACCCGAACCTCTCGCTCGATACCTCGCGGCCTCCGTTCGCGCTCGCCGACGAGCCGCGCATCGGGCAGTTCGACTGATCGAGCCTGAGCCCGCTTCAGGCCAGCGGACCCAGACGCCCGATCAGCCCATGCCACAAGCCCCGCAGCGCCATCTTCACGTGCGTGCGGCCGTCGGGCACGAAGCACGCGTAGATCACGAGACGCACTGGCAGCTTGATGAGCTCGGTGGACTTCCAGGTGCACGGCACGTAGCCGCGCTTGAGCAACGCGACGGCGTTCCTGAACAGGTAGTAGTGACGCACGGGGCTGTGCATCGGATAGTTGCGGCCGAACGCGCGCACCGGCGCTTCGCCGAGTTCGTGGGTCATGCTGATCCACGGCACGCCCAGCACGCGAAACCCGCGCGATTTCGCGCGTATGCACCACTCGGTATCGACGAAGTCGATGAAAAGCGCGTCGTCCATCGGACCGATGTCGCGCCAGCACGCGAGATTCACGCACGAGCCGGAACTGATGAGAAAGTCCACGTCGAGCGGCGCGTCGCCGGCCGGCATCACGCGCTGGAGCCTGAAGTATCCGAACCGCACGAACGGCGCGAGCCCGCGCAGACGCGCATCTTCATATGCCGGTCCGACGAGCGCCACCGGCTCGCGCCGTGCGATGCTGGCCCGCAGCACGCCCGCCAGCCCGCTGATGAGCTCGAGCGTCGATTCGCTGTCCTGGTCGAACAGCATGGCGAGTTCGTAACCGTCCGCAATCAGCCGCTCGATCCCTTGATTGAGCGCCGTCGCAATGCCGACGTTCGCGTGATTCGGCAGATACACGACCGCATCGTCCAGTTGCGCGCCGATGCGCTCGCTCTCCTCGCGCGTGGGCGTGTTGTCCACCACGACACAGCGACACCAGCGCGCGAGCCGGTTCGCGCGGTCGATGCAGCCGGCGTCGGGATGATAGAACACGACGACGGCGCCGAGCCGCGCAAGGCGCGCATCCGACAGGTTCTCTTGCATGCTCAGTCCGACGCCAGGCACAGCGAAAGCGCTTCACGCCAATCCGGCGCAACGAGTCCGAACTCGCGGGCGAGTTTCGACACATCCAGCCGGGAGTTCGCCGGCCGCCGCGCGGGCACTGGATACTCGGAAGCCGGAATCGGGACGACGCGAGGCGGATGCTCGAGCCGCGCTTCGGCGAAGATGGCTTCGGCAAAGCCGGCCCACGAGGTCGAGCCGCTCGCGCTCAGATGGTAGATGCCGCTTTTCCTTCTCGCCCACGCGGCGAGGCCGTCCTCGCTCCCGACGCCCTGCGCGATGACCGACGCGGTCAGCGCGGCAATCGTGGCCGACCACGTCGGCGCGCCGATCTGATCGGCCACGATGCGCAATTCGTCGCGCTCGCGCGCGAGCTTCAACATCGTCAGGAGGAAGTTGCGGCCGCGCGTGCCGTACACCCAGCTCGTCCGGAAGACCAGATGCGACGCCCCGGAAGCGGCGATGGCCTGTTCGCCCTCGAGCTTGGTCGCGCCATAGACATTCTGCGGATTCGTGGCGTCGTCCTCGCGGTAGGCGTCGGCTTTCGTGCCGTCGAAGACATAGTCGGTCGAATAATGGACGAGCAATGCGCCGAGGCGCTTCGCTTCTTCCGCGAGCACCGCGGGCGCCACGACGTTGATCGCGCGCGCGGCGTCTGCCTCGCGCTCGGCCTGATCGACCGCGGTGTAGGCCGCCGGATTCACGATCACGTCCGGCCGCACCGAGCCGACGCAGGCGCGGATGCTCGCCGGATCGGCGAGATCGAGCGCGGCGCGGTCCACGGTCACGATGCGGCCGAGCCCTTGCAATGCCCGCCGCAACTCGAAGCCCACTTGCCCGCTCACTCCCGTGACGAGGATCGTGCGTCCGGCGGCCGCCGTCGTCGCCGCGCCGCTCACGCGTAGACCTCGGCGTCGGCGAGCGGCTTGCCGGCTGCGTCCTTCGCGGCCAGCACCGGCTCGAAGTCGATCGGCCAGTCGACGCCGATTGCCGGATCATTCCAGACGATGCTGCGCTCGTGCTCGGGATACCAGTAGTCGGTCGTCTTGTAGAGGAACTGCGCGGCCTCCGACAACACGACGAAGCCATGCGCGAAGCCGGGCGGCACCCACAGTTGCCGGTGATTCTCCTCCGACAGCCTCACGCCCACCCACTTGCCGAAGTTCGGGGAACTCTTGCGGATATCCACGGCCACATCGAAGACTTCGCCTTCCACCACGCGCACGAGCTTGCCCTGCGCGTGCTCGATCTGATAGTGCAGCCCGCGCAGCACGCCGCGGCCCGAGCGCGAATGATTGTCCTGCACGAATTCGACGCCGCCATCGACGTGCTCGGCGAATTCCCGGCCATTGAAGCTTTCATAGAAGAAGCCCCGTGCATCGCCGAATACCTTCGGCTCGATGATCCGGACTTCGGGCAAAGCAGTAGCGGTTACCTGGATGGCCATGCAACTTGGTCCTTGGGAAGATTGAGCAGATATTGACCGTAGGCGTTCTTTTCGAGCGGCTTCGCGAGGCGCGTCAGCTGCTCCTCGTCGATCCAGCCGCGCCTGAACGCAACCTCTTCCGGACAGGCGACGACGAGACCCTGGCGCTTCTGCAGCGTGGCGATGAAGGTCGCCGCTTCGATCAGCGAATCGTGCGTGCCGGTATCGAGCCAGGCATACCCGCGGCCCATGATTTCGACATCGAGCTTCTTCTGCTCCAGATAGCGCGAATTGACGTCCGTGATCTCGAGCTCGCCGCGCGCGGAAGGCTTGATGTCGGCGGCGATGTCGCAGACTTCGTTGTCGTAGAAGTACAGTCCCGTGACCGCGTAGTTCGAGCGCGGCTTCGCGGGCTTCTCCTCGATGGAGAGCGCGTTGAAGTTGCGGTCGAACGACACGACGCCGTAGCGCTCGGGATCGTGCACGTGATACGCGAACACCGTGGCGCGGTCGGTGCGCGCGCTCGCGCTCTCCAGCTGCTTGGCGAGATCGTGCCCGTAGAAGATGTTGTCGCCGAGAATCAGCGCCGACGGATCGTTGCCGACGAACTCGCGCCCGATGATGAACGCCTGCGCTAGGCCATCCGGAGACGGCTGCACCGCGTACCGGATGTTCATGCCCCACTGGCTGCCGTCGCCGAGCATGGCCTCGAAGCGCGGCGTGTCCTGCGGCGTCGAGATGATGAGCACGTCGCGAATGCCCGCGACCATCAGCGTGGACAGCGGGTAGTAGATCATCGGCTTGTCGTACACCGGCAGGAGCTGCTTCGACACGACATGCGTGATCGGATAGAGCCGCGTGCCCGAGCCGCCCGCGAGAATGATGCCTTTGCGCGCCATCACGACTCCCTCACGCGCGCTGCGCGTAGTTCGTTTCCACCCATTTCCGGTATTCGCCGGAAGCGACTTCGTCCGCCCACGCCTGATTGTCCAGATACCACTGGACCGTCTTCGCGAGTCCGGTCTCGAAGGTTTCGGCGGGCTTCCAGCCGAGCTCGCGCTCGAGCTTGCGCGCGTCGATCGCATAGCGGCGATCGTGACCGGGACGATCCGTCACGTAAGTGATCTGATCGCGATACGAACCGCTCGACTTCGGCCGCGCACGGTCGAGCAGATCGCACAACGTGTGCACGACCTCGAGATTCTTCTTCTCGTTCCATCCGCCGACGTTGTACGTCTCGCCGGATGTGCCGCGCGCGAGCACCTCGCGTATCGCGGAGCAATGATCGCCGACGTACAGCCAGTCACGCACGTTCTGGCCGTCGCCGTACACCGGCAGCGGCTTGCCCGCGAGCGCGTTGGCGATCATCAGCGGAATCAGCTTCTCGGGGAACTGGTACGGCCCGTAGTTGTTCGAGCAGTTGGTGGTCAGAACCGGCAAGCCGTACGTATGGTGGTACGCGCGCACGAGATGGTCCGAGCCGGCCTTCGTGGCCGAGTAAGGGCTGTTCGGCGCATACGGCGTGGTCTCGGAGAATTGCGGATCGGTCGCCGAGAGCGAGCCGAACACCTCGTCGGTGGAGACATGCAGGAAGCGGAAAGCCTGCTTTTCGGCTTCGGGCAGCTTGCTCCAGTACATGCGCGCGGCTTCGAGCAAGGTGAACGTGCCGACCACATTGGTCTGCACGAAATCCGCGGGGCCGTGAATCGACCGGTCGACATGGCTTTCGGCGGCGAAATGCAGAATCGCGCGCGGCTTGTGTGTGGCGAGTAGTGCGTCGATCGCGGCGCGATCGCAAATATCGGCGCGCGCGAAGACATGACGGGCATCGTCCTTCAGCGACTTGAGGGTGCCGAGATTGCCCGCGTACGTCAGCTTGTCGACGTTGAGAACGGATTCGTCGGAGTCTTTGAGCCAATCCAATACAAAATTGGCGCCGATGAACCCGGCGCCGCCCGTCACGAGAATCATAAGGCCCTCTCAGTCGCCTCGGCCGGTCGAAATGCCGATACGCGCTCGAACGTGTGGAAACAAATGCGCGGTTCGCACGCGCGCGGCGTACAAAGCGGAAGTCGCGACCGATACGCTTCCCCGCCCGCCGTCTGGTCAGACGCTGATTATAAATCCCGGCACAGCAAAAACTACGCGTCTAACAACTTGATACAGCGGACGATTTATGGCCTTCCGGTGTTTCATTGTGTAACCGTGCAACCGAAAGACACTATTCGCCGTCTGTTTCATAATGCCGGGACATTCCGATTTCGAGCCGGTCTCCGGCGCACCATCACGCATTCCCTTCGATGACCGACGCCCTCACCTCCAGCATCGACGCTTCTCTTGCCCCGCTCGTCTTCGGCGACCTCCAGGGTTGCCGCGATCCGTTCCAGCGTCTCCTCAAGAAAGCCGCCCCCGCCAACGACGTGCCGCTCTGGTTCGCCGGCGACCTGATCAACCGCGGCCCGAAGTCGCTGCAGACGCTGCGCGACGTCATCGCGCTCGGCCCGCGCGCGACGGTCGTGCTCGGCAATCACGATCTGAACCTGCTGTCGGTTGCGGCGGGGTTGCGCAAGCCCAAGAAAGGCGACACGCTCGACGAAATCCTCGAGGCGCCGGACGCGGCCGATCTCATCGAATGGGTACGCCACAAGCCGGTTGCGCATTTCGAGAACGGCATCCTGATGGTCCACGCGGGCGTGCTGCCGCAATGGGACGCGACCATGACGATGGAGCTCGCGCACGAGCTCGAATGCGCGCTGCGCGCGCCGAACTGGAAGGAAACGCTCGCCGCGCTCTACGGCAACGAGCCACATCGCTGGGAAGACTCCCTCACGGGCGCGGACCGTTTGCGCGTCATCTACAACGCGCTGACCCGCATCCGCTTCTGCACGTCCGAAGGCGCGATGGAGTTCGCCAATAACGGCGGCCCCGACGCCGCGCCGCCCGGCTACATGCCGTGGTTCGACGTGCCGGGCCGCCGCACGCGGGACGTGACGATCGTTTTCGGCCATTGGGCCGCGCTCGGCCTCATGATCCGCGACGACGTGCTGTGCCTCGACTCCGGCTGCGTGTGGGGCAACAAGCTGTCGGCGGTGCGGCTCGCGGCCGATCCGGCGCGGCGCGTCGTCACGCAGGTGAGTTGCTCGATGAAGAAGTGACCGGCTGCACGAGCGGCGCTTCCGGGACGACGGCGTGCGCGCCGCGCATGCGTTCCAGCGCCGCCTGCACCGACGCCTGCGCCTCGCTTGCGAGCACGCGCCGGTCCGCGCCCGGCGCGAGCGGATTGCACACGTAAAGATGCGCGGTGAGCGGCGTGGCCCGCAAGAGCGCATCGAGCGAATCGTTGAGCGTCATGTCGCCGATGTACGCGGGCGCGGTCGACTGCCGGCCCTGCGCATCCTCGTACATCAGGCAGATCGGCTGCACCGGGCACGAGGCCGACACCGCCGCCTGAAACAGGTTCGCGTGAAACGGCAGCAGCGACTGGCCATCGGTCGTCGTGCCCTCCGGGAACACGCACATCATCTCGCCGGCGAGCAGCCGGTTCGCGAGCTCGTGCATGATGCGCTTCGCGTCGCTGCGCTTCTCGCGCTGCACGAACACCGTGCCCAGCTGATGGGCGAGCCAGCCGACGACCGGCCACTTGCGGATCTCCGCCTTCGAGACGAACGGCGTCGGCCGCCACGCGTTGATCACGTAGATGTCGATCCACGAGACGTGATTGCCGACCACCAGCACGCCGGCGTCGAGCCGCGCTTCGTCGTTGTGCACGACGAGCTTCATGCCGGAAAGCCGCAGCGTCTCGAGCGACCACACGCGATTCATCTCGGCGCGCTCGCTCGCGGACGCCCGCGGAAAGCGCGTCGCGACGACCCACATGCCATACAGCAGGTGGACGAGGAGCCGAAGCTTGCGCCATGCGATGCCCATGCTCGTTACCCCGATCAGCGGCTCTCGTAGGCGACGTGGCCGCCGACGACCGTCGCACGCACGCGCGCCGGCAGTTCGTAGCCGAGAAACGGCGTATTGCGGCCCTGGCTCTTGAGCTTCTGCGGATCGACGCGCCAGTCGGTCGCCGCGTCGAACACGCACAGGTCCGCGAGCGCGCCCGTCGCGATGCGGCCGGCGGGCAACTTGAGCACGTCGGCGGGCGCGGACGTGATGCGCGAGAGCGCCTTCGCGAGCGGCACGTTGGCTTCGCGCGCCCACTTCACGGTGAGCGACAGCAGCAGTTCGAGGCCGGTCGCGCCGGGCGTCGCTTCGGCGAAGGGCAGGAGCTTTTCGTCGTCGTCGAGCGGCGTGTGGTCGGAGCAGATCGCGTCGATGGTGCCGTCTTCCAGTCCCGCGCGAATCGCGTCGCGGTCGCGCTGCGAGCGCAGCGGCGGATCGAGGCGGAACTGCGAATCGAAATAGCCGATGTCGATATCGGTCAGATGCACGTGATTGATGGTCACGTCGCAGCTCACCGCGAGCCCTTCGGCCTTCGCCGCGCGCACGAGCGCGACGCCCGCAGCCGACGACAGGTGCGACAGATGCACGCGCGCGCCCGTCACGCGCATCAGCTCGAAGATGGTATGCAGCGCGATGGTCTCGGCCGACACCGGCACGCCCGAGAGCCCGAGCCGCGACGCCACCGCGCCGCTCGCCGCAACGCCGCCCTTCGCCATGTACGCGTCTTGCGGACGCAGCCACACGGTGAAGCCGTAAGTGGTCGCATATTGCAGCGCGCGCAGCAGCGTGCGCGTGTCGACGATCGGGTTGTCCGCCTGCGAAAAGCCGACGCACCCCGCCTCGGTCAGCTGGACCATCTCGGTGATGGCCTCGCCCTTCAGTCCCACGCTCAGCGCGCCGAGCGGATACACATGCGCCAGATGCAGCTTTTGCGCGCGGAACTTGAGCATCTCGACGAGACCCGGCTCATCGAGCACGGGATCGGTGTCGGGCGGGCACACGAGGCTCGTCACGCCGCCCGCCATTGCGGCGGCCATTTCGGATTCGAGCGTCGCCTTGTGCTCGAAGCCCGGCTCGCGCAGGCGCGCCGACAGATCGACGAAACCCGGCGCGATGCAGAGGCCGCCCGCATCGATGACCTTCGCCGCGTTGAAATCGGCAGGCGCGTCGCCCACGCCGACGATTCTCCCCGCCGCGATGAATACGTCCTTGCGTTCTTCGGTGCCCGCGGCCGGGTCGATGATCGTGCCGCCTTGAATCTGGATCTTCATGTCGCTTGTCTTCTTCGATGCTTAGTCGCTATTACCAGCCACGATGCCCATCACCGCCATGCGCACGGCGATACCGAAGGTCACCTGATTCAGGATCACCGACTGCGGACCGTCCGCCACCTGCGAGTCGATTTCGACGCCGCGGTTCATCGGCCCCGGGTGCATCACGATCGCATCGGGCGCGGCGAGCGCGAGACGCTCGGGCGTCAGGCCCCAGCTCTTGAAATACTCCTGCGCCGAAGGCAGCAAGGCTCCGCTCATGCGCTCGTTCTGCAGGCGCAGCATGATGATGACGTCGACGCCCTTCAGGCCCTCGTCGAGATTGTGATAGACGTGCACGCCCATCTGGTCGAGGTTGCCCGGCAGGAGCGTGCGCGGACCGATCGCGCGCACTTCGGGCACGCCGAGCGTGGTGAGCGCATGAATGTCCGAACGCGCGACGCGCGAATGCAGGATGTCGCCGACGATCGCCACGCGCAGCTTAGTGAAGTCGCGCTTGTAATGGCGGATCGTGTACATGTCGAGCAGGCCCTGCGTCGGGTGCGCGTGACGGCCGTCGCCCGCATTGATCACGTGCACGTGCGGCGCGCAATGCTCGGCGATCAGATACGGCGCGCCGCTCGATGCATGACGTACGACGAACATGTCCGCGTGCATCGCGGAGAGATTGTTGATCGTGTCGAGCAGCGATTCGCCTTTGCTCGTCGACGACGCGTTGATGTTCAGGTTCAGCACGTCCGCCGAAAGCCGCTTCGCCGCGATTTCGAACGTGGTGCGCGTGCGCGTCGAGTTCTCGAAGAAGAGATTGAACACCGACTTGCCGCGCAGGAGCGGCACCTTCTTCACTTCGCGGTCCGTCACGCTCACGAATTGCTCGGCGGTGTCGAGAATGTGCGTGACGATCGAGCGCGGCAGGCCTTCGATGGTCAGCAGGTGCTTGAGCTCGCCGTTCTTCGTGAGCTGCGGATTGCCTTTGAGGAAGCCGTACCGGAACTTGTCGGCAGTCTTGTCCGATGAGGGCGTGCCCGTTTCGGCTGCGCCCTGAGTGGCGGTGTTCATGATGATCCCGGGTAAATCCTTGGAGAAAGCTGAAAGCGCGGCCGCGAGCTGCGAGTCAATGCGCGCGCGGCTCCGTCGTGAAGGTGAACGCGTTCGTATCGCTGCGCGCAAGCACGAGATCTTCGTTCGCCGGCACCTCGACCGCGCCGCCGACGAAGCGCGCCGCGATCGGCATTTCGCGTCCGCCGCGATCGGCGAGCACCGCGAGATCGATCGACGCCGGGCGGCCGTAGTCGTAAAGCTCATTGATGGCCGCGCGCACGGTGCGGCCCGTCGAGAGCACGTCGTCGATCAGGACGATGCGCCGGCCGTTGACATCGAAAGGCAGTTCGGTCGGGCGCGCCTGGCTGTGCAGGCCCTTCTTCGCGTAGTCGTCGCGATGCAGCGCCACGTTCACCACGCCGAAGTGCGGCGCGTTCAGATCCTTCGCAAGCCGCTCGGCGAGCCACACGCCGCCGCTGTAGATGCCCGCGAGCACGGCGCCGTCCGGCGCGGCAAGCGATTGTCCGAACGCTGCGCGAATCTGTTCGACGAGCGCGCGGTAGAGCGCCTCGGCGTCAATGGAACTCATGATCGTCGGCAAGTCCGTCGAGATATTGTTGAAGGATGACGCGGGCGGCTTCGGCGTCGATATCGTCGAAGCGGCCGCGCGCGTTGGTGCGCGCGCCGCGCTCGCGGAGGTCGGCTCGGGCGTCGACGGACGAATAGCGCTCGTCCACCCATTGCACCGGCACATTGAAACGGCCGTTCACCTGATTGCCGAAGCGCTTCGCGAGCGCGCTCATTTCATGCGGCGTGCCATCGGGATGCATCGGCATGCCGACGACCACCGCATCGGGCTTCCACTCGTCGAGGAGCTTGCCCACTTCGAGAAAGCGATATTCGCGGTTGCGGTTTTCCAGCGTGGCGAGCGCACGCGCGTTTTTCGTGAGCGTATTGCCGACGGCGACACCAATGCGCTTCTCGCCGTAATCGAATGCCAGCAGCGTGGCTTCGCGGCTCATGCGTGCCCTGCTTCGCCGGAGAGCATCGAACGCGACACGCCGAGCAGCGAGAGCGCCGCTTCGAGCCGGTCCTCGGCGGGCACGTCGAAGATGATGCGCGGATCGGCTTCCACGGTGAGCCAGCCGTTCTTCGAGATTTCCTCTTCGAGCTGGCCCGCGCCCCAGCCGGCGTGACCCAGCGTGAGCAGGAAGCGCTCGGGCCCCTTGCCGCTCGCGACCGCTTCGAGCACGTCCTTCGACGTGGTCATGGCGAGCCCGCCGGGCACGCTCATCGAGGAGCTGTAGGGCTCGCCCTCGCCGGCTTCGTGCAGCACGAAACCGCGCTCGGTCTGCACGGGACCGCCGAAATACACGGGCAAATGGACGAGCGGCTCGATCTCGAGCTTCAGATCGATGCGGTTGAAGAGCGATTGAAGATCGATGTCGGTCGGCCGGTTGATGACGAGACCGAGCGCGCCCTTCTCGGTGTGATCGCAAAGATAGACCACCGTTCCTGAAAACGTCGGATCGACCATGTTCGGCATGGCGATCAGGAACTGATTCGTCAAATTGATGCGATCGAAAGTCTTGGACATAATTCAGAATTTTAACAAAGACGCTGCGAGATGGCCGACTTCGATCTGGGTCTGGTCTGGTTTCGGCGGGACCTGCGCGCGGCAGACAATGCTGCACTCTATCACGCGCTCACACGGTGCCGTCGCGTGCTGTGCGCCTTCGTTTTCGACCGCGAGATTCTCTCGCCGCTGGCGGAAAAGGATCGGCGCGTGCCGTTCATCCACGCCAGCGCGGTCGAGCTCGACCGCGCCTTGCGCGAGGCGGGCGGCGCGCTGATCGTGCGGCATGGCGTGCCGGTCCACGAGATCCCCGCGCTCGCGCGCGAATGCGGCGTCGACGCGGTCTTCGCCAACCGCGATTACGAGCCCGCTGCGAAGGCGCGCGACGAGGCCGTAGCCAGGACGCTCGCGAGCGGGAACGTCGCGTTCTTCACGTTCAAGGATCAGGCCGTCTTCGATCATGACGATGTGATGACAGGCGCCGGCAAGCCCTACACCGTCTTCACGCCCTACAAGCGCAAATGGCTCGAAACGCTCGCGCCGGATGCGCTGAAGCCATATCCATCGGAAGACCATCTGGACGCGCTGGCGAAGCCGCCGCCGGGCGCCGGGCACGCGATGCCGTCGCTTGCCGCGCTCGGTTTTCCCGATGCGCGCGGCCCCGCGCTTCCCGCCGGCGCGAGCGGCGCGTTCAAACTCTTCGACGACTTCCGCGAGCGCATGACCGACTACGGCCGCATGCGCGACTTTCCCGCGATGAAAGGCCCGAGCTACCTCGGGGTGCATCTGCGGCACGGCACCGTGTCGATCCGTGCGCTCGCCCGCAGCGCGCACGATGCGCAGCGCCACGGCGACAAGGGCGCCGAAACGTGGCTCGGCGAGCTGATCTGGCGGGAGTTCTATTTCTCCGTGCTGCACCATTTTCCGCAGGTCGGCGTGCCGGGCGATCATCGCGCGTTCAAGCCGGAATACGACCGCATCCGCTGGGAAACCGGCGACGCCGCCGATGCGAATTTCGCCGCGTGGTGCGCGGGCGAGACGGGCTACCCGATCGTCGATGCGGCGATGCGGCAGATCAACGCGTCCGGTTACATGCACAACCGTCTGCGCATGATCGTGGCGAGCTTTCTGACGAAGGATCTCGGCATCGACTGGCGGCGCGGCGAGGCGTATTTCGAAGCGCTGCTGAACGACTTCGAGCTCTCGAACAACAACGGCGGATGGCAATGGGCCGCCTCGAGCGGCTGCGATGCGCAGCCGTACTTCCGCATCTTCAACCCGCTGACGCAGTCGCTGAAATTCGATGCGGCGGGCACGTTCATCCGTCATTACGTGCCGGAGATCGCCGGCCTTTCGGACCGCGACATCCACGCACCGTGGCTCGCGAAACCGGATGCGCTGAAGGCCGCGAAAATCTCGCTCGGCGCGGATTATCCGCAGCCGATCGTCGATCACGAAGCGGCGAGGAAACGCACGCTCGCACGCTATGACGTGGTGCGCGGGCCGGGCGCGAAGAAGACCGCGCCGCGCCGCCCGGACGACGAGAACGACTAGCGCGCGACCGGAAGCGGCCGTTCGATCATCGCGGTCAGCGCAACGATCGAGCCGCGGCCTTCCGATGGCGCAATGCCGGCCGCCGCCTGATGCAGCATCGAGCGCAACATCTGCGCGGCGCGCTCGGGCACGGCGGCGTCGAGTCCGCGGGTCGCGCCTTCGGCGCCGTCCGCGTGCGCTTCGCCGTGATGCGCGACGCGCCGCCACGCGAGACCGAGCGTGTCCGCGAGCAGCGCGACATGGCCGAGCCCCAGCGCGCACGCCGCCGCGCCCAGACGATGCGACGCGTTCGCCGCCGACAGGGCCGCCGCTTCGTCCACCGTGCCGGTTTCGTTCGCCTGCGTGCCGCGCTCGACGAGCGTATCGATCGACGTCTCCGCGCTCTGCAGAAAATCCTCGTAGGCCGCCGCGTTCACGCGCAGCACGCCGAGGTCGCGCGTCGCGGCGTCGCGCGAGGCTTCGTCGCTCGCCTGCGCGGCGCCCTCTTCCCACGCGGCTTCCGACGCCGGCGTCGCCGCCACGTGCCAGGCCACCGTCAGACCGTAGTCGCGCAGCACGTCGACGTGATCGGCGTCCTCCGGCCCCGCGCCGTACAGCGCGAAATCGCGCCACAGGAGCGCGAGCGTCGCGCGCACCAGCGAGCGCGGCGCGTACGACAACGCGTGCGCCTGGTCCGCCAGCACCAGGTTGAAGCGCGCGTAGAGGCGCTTCGCGTCTGCCTCGTAGACCGCGTTCTGGTCAGCGTCATCGGATTGAGCGGCGTGGCGGCGCGCGCGCTCGCGCAGCGCCCGCACCGTGGATGAGGCCAGCCGCCAGAAATCGTAGGGATCGGGGCCGCGGAGATCGGCGAGACAGGCGTCGAGGCGCGTGAAGGCGTCGGCGGATTCGCCGGCCGCGCCGCGCAGGAGCCCGAGCAATGCTTCCTCGTAGTGCGCCCGCACGCGCGTGAGCCGCTCGGATGCGATGCCGCGCAGCGTCGCCGGAGCGATCGCGCGGCTGGCGAGCGCGAGGTCGTCGTACGAGACGGGCGCCACGCGCGTATGCGCCGCGAGCAGCGCGTGCAGGCCGCGATAGTGATCGAAGAGCACCGTCGAGCACGACAGTTCGCGCAGATTGTGACGCTCGACCGCCGCGCCGAAGACGGCGATCGCATCGGCGATGCGCGCGCGGTTCGCATCCGATTCGTCGCCGAGCGGCGCGACGAGCGCGAGCGCCTCGGCGAAGCGCTGCGCGGGAAGCCATCCCGCCGAATGCAGCGCGGCGATCGCGCGCTTCAGCGCGGCTGCGGTTTCTCCCTGACGCAGGAACGCGTGCAGCGCGTCGGTGAGCGCCATTTCGGCGAGTCGCACCGATCCGCCACGCGGATTGGGCAAGGCTTCGAACGGAACGTGCAGATCGGGACGTGATGTCATGTCGTGCGCTCACAAGCCGTTTCGCGGGCGCGTCGCTCTGCGGGACCGTCGCGCGCGGTTGAAATGCGTCATCGGTTGGCGCGGCGCCGCTCGCCGCTCCGTCGCGGGTCGCGCCTGCTTCAAGGGTATGCCTTGAGCGGCCGGCGCGGAAATCGAATCTGCCGGGCGCGAAGCCTGCATCGCCGCAACAATCCCGCCTCACGGTGCGCAGCGAGAAAAAATGGGCAGTCTGCGCGATGCCCGCCCGATGCGGCCCGCGTCACGCCGACGTGCGGCCCGCAAAAAACGCGCGCCGCATGACGCGAATCATGCGGCGCGGCAGAGCGTGAGGATCAGATCTGAACCATCTCGAAATCTTCCTTGCGGGCTCCGCATTCGGGACAGGTCCAGTTGATCGGAACGTCCTCCCAGCGTGTGCCCGGCGCAATGCCCTCTTCGGGCAATCCCGCCTCCTCGTCGTAGATCCAGCCGCAGATCAGGCACATCCAGCTTCTGTATTCCATACTTATGCCGCATCGATTGGTCGGTTGAAATTAGGACAAGATGGTACCGTGTTGCCGTGTCGATGCCTAGCAAGCCGCCCGGCCGGCGCGCACTTCGTGACATCCGTCGCGCCGTCCGTCCGGCGGGACCGCCTTGCGAAGGCTAGCGCGCCGGAAAAAAGTGCGCAAAGAGAACAGTCGGACGGCATTAGGCCGCATAATCGGGCGGAGACCCGAGCGGGCATTCGCTCTCGCGCTCACGCGCGGACGAGTCCGCTTCGAGCCGAAAAGTCCACCCAAGCAATCCATTACCATAATGTCCGTTTTTGCCATGACCGGCGACTCCCCACCGATCGTACTCACCTTCGGCCTCTCGGATCCCACGGGCGGCTCGGGCCTGCAGGCCGACGTGCTGACACTTGCGAGCATGGGCTGCCACGGCGTGACCGTGCTCACCGGCTACGCGGTGCGCGACTCCGCAACCTGCGACGAAGTCACCGGACTCGACCCGGACACCGTCGCGACCCAGGCGCGCATGTTGCTGGAGGACATGCCGATTTCCGCTTTCAAGATCGGCGCGGCGACCCGCGCGGAGGTCGTGTCGGCGATTGCCGAAGTGGTCTCCGACTACGACGACGTGCCGCTGATCCTCGCGCCGGACTTCACGCTCGACGACGAACACGTCCTCGCCGCCGACGAGTTGCGCGAGTCGCTCGCCGACCTGCTCGTGCCGCAAACCACCATGCTGATTGCCGATCACGCCACGCTTCTGCAACTCGCGCAACCGGACAGCGATGCCGAATCGCCCACGCTCGATTCCGCGATCTCCCACATCCTGTCGCAAGGCTGCGAATATGTGCTCGCGATGGAAACGGGCACGCATCGTCACGTGATCACGCTCTTCAGCGAGGAAGGCCAGGTGCGGCAGGATACCTGGGATCGCGCGGTGCATCGCATCATGGGTCTGACCGATACGCTGGGCGCGGCGGTCGCCGCCCTGCTCTCGAACGGCCAGGAGCCCGCCGAAGCCGCGCGCGAGGCGCAGGAATACGTGTTCCAGGCGGCGCGCGCCGCGTTTCGTCCGGGTATGGGCGCGTACCTGCCGGACCGTTTCTTCTGGGCGCGCTCGAACGACGCCGATGAGGACGGAGACGCGTCCTCGCTGTCCGACGACGCGACGGGACTGCCCGGAGAAGCGCGGCACTAAAACCAGCAAAGGAGGCTTCGCGAGCGCATGCCGTACCGACTGCCCCATCTGCACAAGTCCGGCCCGCAAGGCGCGATCCGCATCGGCTGCGCGGGCTGGGGTTTGTCGAGCGCCGTCGCCACGAGCTTTCCCGGCGAAGGCACGCACCTCGAACGCTACTCGCACGTGCTGACATGCGTCGAGATCAACTCGAGCTTCTACAAGCCGCATCGCGAGCAAACCTACGCGCACTGGGCGGAAAGCGTGCCCGATTCATTCCGCTTCTCGGTGAAGCTGCCGAAGGCGATCACCCACGATGCGCGCCTCGCCGGCACCGAAGCCCTGCTCGATCAATTCCTTCAGGCCGCCGGACACCTCGGCGACAAGCTCCGCTGCTGGCTCGTGCAACTGCCGCCGAGCCTGCCGTTCGATCACGACGTCGCGGCAGGCTTCTTCAAGGCGCTGCGCGAGCGCACGAAGCTGCCGGTCGCATGCGAGGCGCGCGAGCACAGCTGGTTCACGACGCACGCCGCCGCGCTGTTGAAAGCGCATCACGTCGCCTACGTGGATGCCGACCCGATCCCCGACGGCTGCGAAATCACGCATCGCGCGGACACGTCGCTCGTGTACGTGCGGCTGCACGGCGCACTCGAGCTCTACAAGTCTTCGTACGACTACACCTATCTCGACGACCTCGCCCGCACGCTGCACGCGCGCGCGAAGAAGACGGCCGAGGTCTGGTGCATCTTCGACAATACGGCCGAAGGCCACGCGCAGCCCAATGCGCTGCACCTGCTGGAGCGGCTGCGGATTCATCACAAGTAGCGTCATTCTTTCCCGAGGAGCACTTCCGATGCGAAAGCCGGCCAGACGAATCGCGCGCTTCACTCAAACCCTGATGTTCGCCTCGACGCTGATTCTGGCCGCACCGGCATTCGCTCAAACCGCCTCTCCGCCGCCAGGCGCCACGCCCGCGGGCGACGGCACGTTCCTGCTCACGATCTTCCTCAGGCACGATGAATCGAAGACGCTTCCGCAGATCAATCAGCAACTGAAGGAACAAGGCTACTTCAAGGCGTTTCCGCCGCCGGGCGTCGAAGTGGTGTCGTGGTACGTGATGATGGGCATCGGCCAGGTAGTGACGCTGCGCGTGCCCGCCGATCGCCTGCGCGAAGTGAACCGTGCGATCGAGAGCACCGCGTGGGGCGGCTATCGCACGGAGTTCTATCCGACCTACGACTACAAGGCCGCCGCGCAGAAGCTACGCGAGGAGATGAACAAGTAAGGCCTTCGCATTCGAAACGAATGGACGAAAAAAAACCCGCATCGCTGCGGGTTTTTCTGCGCTGCGCGGGCTTCGTGAGAAGCCCGCGCCGGCTCCGGAATGAACCGTGTAACTGGCGTGAGCCGAATTACATGTCCATGCCCATGCCGCCCATGCCGCCGGGCATGCCGCCAGGCATCGGAGCGTCTTCCTTCGGCAGCTCGGCAACGGCTGCGTCGGTCGTCAGCAGCAGGCCGGCCACCGATGCCGCGTTTTGCAGCGCGGTGCGCGTGACCTTCGTCGGGTCGACGACGCCGGCTTCAACCAGGTCGCCGTACTCGCCGGTCGCCGCGTTGTAGCCGTAGTTGCCCGTGCCGGCTGCAACAGCCGCCACCACGACGGAAGCTTCCTCGCCGCCGTTCGTGACGATCTGGCGCAGCGGCTCTTCCATCGCACGCAGGACGATGCGGATACCCGCGTCCTGGTCCGAGTTCGCGCCCTTCACGCCTTCGACCGCACGGCGAGCGCGGATCAGCGCAACGCCGCCGCCGGCCACGATGCCTTCTTCAACGGCAGCACGCGTGGCGTGCAGCGCGTCTTCGACACGTGCCTTCTTTTCCTTCATTTCGACTTCGGTCGCAGCGCCGACCTTGATCACCGCAACGCCGCCGGCCAGCTTCGCCACGCGCTCTTGGAGCTTTTCACGGTCGTAGTCCGAGGTCGCTTCTTCGATCTGCGTGCGCACTTGCTTCACGCGAGCTTCGATGTTCACTGCTTCGCCAGCGCCGTCGATGATCGTGGTGTTTTCCTTGCCCACTTCGATGCGCTTCGCCTGACCCAGTTCAGCCAGCGTCGCCTTTTCGAGCGTCAGCCCGGTTTCTTCCGCGATGACCTGGCCGCCGGTCAGGATCGCGATGTCTTCCAGCATGGCCTTGCGACGGTCGCCGAAGCCCGGAGCCTTGACGGCGACGGTCTTCAGGATGCCGCGGATGTTGTTGACGACGAGCGTTGCCAAGGCTTCGCCTTCGACGTCTTCAGCGATGATGAGCAGCGGACGGCCAGCCTTCGCGACTTGTTCCAGAACCGGCAGCAGATCGCGGATGTTCGAGACCTTCTTGTCGTGCAGCAGCACGAACGGGTTTTCCAGAACGGCGACTTGCTTGTCCGGGTTGTTGATGAAGTACGGCGACAGGTAGCCGCGGTCGAACTGCATGCCTTCCACGACGTCCAGTTCGTCTTGCAGCGACTTGCCGTCTTCGACGGTGATGACGCCTTCCTTGCCGACCTTGTCCATTGCTTCAGCGATGCGCTCGCCGATCGACGTGTCGCTGTTCGCCGAGATCGCGCCGACTTGCGCGATTTCCTTGTTGGTCGTGCAGGGCTTGCTGATCTTGCGCAGTTCTTCGATTGCAGCAGCAACGGCCTTGTCGATGCCGCGCTTCAGGTCCATCGGGTTCATGCCCGATGCGACGTACTTCATGCCTTCGCGGACGATCGATTGCGCCAGAACGGTAGCGGTCGTGGTGCCGTCACCTGCGTTGTCGCTGGTCTTGGAAGCCACTTCCTTGACCATTTGCGCGCCCATGTTCTGGAGCTTGTCCTTTAGTTCGATTTCCTTCGCGACCGAGACACCATCCTTGGTGACCGTCGGGCCGCCGAAGCTGCGCTCGAGCACGACGTTGCGACCCTTCGGGCCCAGCGTGACCTTGACCGCGTTGGCCAGGATGTTCACGCCTTCGACCATCTTGGCGCGTGCGGAATCGCCAAAAGTAACTTCTTTAGCTGCCATATCCAGACTCCTTGATTCGATTCGATTTGCCGGCTTCGCCTGGCGCGCCCGACAGGGCCGCGGCCTTCATCGCGAAGCCGAACGTGCAGGAAGGATGCTTACTTGACCAGAACGGCCATGATGTCTTCTTCGCGCATGACGAGCAGCTCCTGGCCGTCGACCTTGACGGTCTGGCCTGCGTACTTGCCGAAGAGCACGCGGTCGCCCACCTTCACGTCGAGGGCGTTCTGCACACCCTTGTCATCGCGCTTGCCCGGGCCGATGGCCAGGACTTCGCCTTGATCCGGCTTTTCTGCCGCGGCTTCGGGAATGACGATGCCCGATGCGGTCTTGGTTTCCTGGTCCAGACGCTTGACGATGACGCGATCGTGCAAAGGACGAAGGTTCATACACACTCCTCTCTTGATTGAGACTGAAAACGCGGGAAAACCCGTCCTGTGAGATGAAACTCATCGGACGGCAAGCTTGTTAGCACTCTCGTGCAGTGAGTGCCAATTATATGGACCGTGTTTGACAATTTCAAGGAGGGAATGAGCGGGAATCCCCGTGGTGTCGAGATTTACTTAACTTTGAATTTTGTTCGCTTAAGTCTGAACTCGTAGCCGGCATCCCGGCGCTGTAGTGGCGCAAACATTTCCTCAAAAACAACCGCTTAGACGCGAAGTTGCGGTTCTGCCATGCCGCACGTATGGTCTAACGCCATGCGGTTTTCTTGGCGGCCTCTATGGCTGCCCGCCCCACAAATCTTGGCGATCAACGTTGAATATTAGGGTAAATACCAGATTCAATCCGCGCATCTCGGCCACTGTCGGGCAGCACAAAAGACACAACCCAATCAGAGAATCAGAGCAGCTGCCGTCCTAATGCTCACGTGTCCCGTCGCTCCGAGTTCGGTTGCTCGACCAGTTCGTCACAGAGAATGCGATAGCGAGCGTAAGGGTAGTCGCTATACCAGCTCGCGGCCCTTACCCCCGGAGCCGCAGCTTCAACGATCTACCCGCGTCGCGTTCTCGGCTAAGCCGGGCAATTGTTCCCACCATTCGGGCTTTCGGCGCCGAGGAAACCGGATAGTTCACAATCGCCTTCCAGACTGATCAAGGACGGACACCAACGTAGGACAGACCCGCGTACAAAGGGCGAGACCGCCTGTCGATTCGGTAGGGTCTGTCGAGAAACGGAATTCGTTGGATGAGTTCGCAGTTCGCTAGTTCTGAGAGGACGGAACTGGCTGGACTGCCCAGAAGCCCAGAAGATTAGACATCGAAGAACTGCCGCGCCACGCAGCAGGCCCCGAGGGGCGCGCCAATGAGACCGGATCAGAGAGGGTGAAAGGCGAATGGCGACGCAGTCCGGTCAGACAACTTTCTCCAAACCGGTCAGTGAGCCGAATTCAGGTTCTGCAAACGGTAGCGCCACTAAGCGGCCGTTGGCGACCTCACCCATTCGGCCAGAACCAGTCCTTCGACCGCAGTTCAGATCGAGGACAAGGGTGCTTCGCTAGGTATCCGCACGAAGCCGGACCGACCGTGCGAGCCAGTTACCGACAAAGGACCTGAAGAATGAAAAATGACCGTCTAAGAGTCTCCGTTGAGGAGAATTATGTTTCTGCTCTCGGAACGGCTACCTATGCCTTTGCCCTCTTGGAGTGGAACGCGATCTGGTGTTGCGAGCGTATTAGGCCAAACAGCATCAATCAGCTTTCCGGGAAAACTGCGGGGCGGATAGCCTCGAAATTGGTGTCGCTTGTCGACGAGCTGCCGCAGTCTGCCGAACGGGATCGTTAAGGGTTATTCGATGCCTGCCATCGATCACAGGAATGTGACGGTGCCGCTGCGCGTGTTGGCAGGCATCGAATAACCCTTAACGTACTGCGTCGGTCCGCTTGTGAAACTCGTCGCTCGAAAGCGGCCAGTGGAATAGGATACGGCTGCCCGAAGCGGCCAGCCGGCAGTGCGTTCTTCGACCGTTTCCGTCATTCAGTGCTTGACTTCGTGAGAGTCCGCAATGGCACGCATGTCAGACACTAGAGTGGCCACGAGCAACAGTACGAAAGTCGTACGGTCCGGAAAATCGCCACTATCGTCTTCGTCCGTAAGCAATTCATATTGATGGACGATTCGCGTGCGCTCGATACCACAAGTCGGCCGCCAGTGCTGTCATCGGACAGGCGATATCACCCACGCGAACAATCGGCTTGAGAACCGCGCGCTGATCAGCAACAGTATCGTCGCGACGCCGAAATTCCAGACCAGGATCATGACTGTCGCGTCGAGCGGATGAAACATCGAGAGCGCCACAGCCGTGAGCGCGGCAACGGCCAGGCTGCCCGTCATCACAACGGGAGCGGGCGCGAGTCGCGCAACGTGACGCAGCATGATCAGCAGGGCGAGTGAGAGAGGAATACCCGTGAGGCCGAGCGTCGCGAAGCAGCGAGCGGTTTCCCCCAGTGACATGCCGTCCGGGCCGATCTCAACCCAGTTCGTCAGACATCCATAACCTATCGTCGATACCCAAGCCGCCAGCGCGGGCAGCGGCAACAGCAGCCAGCGCAGCGACCGTCCCGGCACGCTGGCAACGAACGACGCAACGGCAGCAAGAATCCCCGTCAACGCGGCCGCGGCCACGCCGGTCATGAATACCGGCTGCTGGAGCTTCGCCGTCAGGTCGGGCCGCACTCCATGCGCTACGCCGACCAGAATGAGCACGATTGCGGCGAACAGCAGCCAGCCGGCCGCCCTCCTGGCAGGCGCGCGCAGCGGGCGCACCGGCTTCGCGTCGGCAACCAGCGATTCGATCAGATCGGAGGTCGGACTCATTTGCGGTCTCCCTGCGTCAGGAGCTTGCGCAGGCCCTTCAGCCCGCGATGCACCGCGACCTTCAACGCGGCAACAGTCATTCCACTCGCCACAGCCGCCTCTTTCAATGTCATTTCCTCGAGTTTCAGCATGCGTATCGCGTCGCGCTGCCCGGGCGGCAGGCGCTCGATCGTCTCGCGCAGCATGCGCGCATCCGTGGCCTCTTCCAACAGATTCGCTGTGGGGTTAGCCAAGGTTTCATGCTCATCGTCCAGTGGTACTTCACGGGCGTCAAGACGTCCATCGTGGCGCAGCGTATCGACGATACGGCGCATCGCGACCGTCAGCAGCCACGGGCCAAACGGTCGCCCGGGGTCATAGGTGTGGCGTACGAGGTGCACGGTGGCGAGAACGTCCTGCACGACGTCTTCAATGGTGTCGTGACGGACCCCGTAGCGGCTCGCGAGACTTCGCAGATACGGTGTCACGCTCTGCAGCAGGCGTCGGTAGGCGTCGCGATCGCCTCGCTGGGCCCGCGCCATCAAAACGGACCAGTCGGGCGTGCCATCGGGCCGGATCGCGTCATCCGGCATGGCGGCGCGCGGCCCCTTGCCGGCCGGTACAGATTGGTCTGGCTGCATGCGCGCGGCGCGGCGGTCTCGGTAGTCGGACATCGTTGCAGTTCGTGGATGAGGCAACCAATCCAAATATTTTCGACGCGGCGCGTAACCTTTGCCCGCGATGACCGAATCTGGTTGTATGGTCGCATCTTCGCGACCCCAACCCTCGGAGAAGATACTATGAGCAAGTCCGCTCTGACCATCTCGTCGCTGTCCGCCGCGGTCGGCATGGCGCTCGCCATGCAGGCGCTCCCCGCGCAGGCGCAGGGTATGGGCAACCCGCCGCAGGTCGTGAAGGACAACATGGCCAGGATGGCGCAGAACCACCTCGAGAAGTGCTACGGCATTAATGCGGTGGCGAAGAACGACTGTGCCGAAGGAGCGCACTCTTGCGCGGGCCAGGCCACGCAGGCGCGCGACCCGAAGTCATTCGTGCTGTTGCCGGCAGGCGATTGCAGCAAGATCGCGGGCGGCCAGACCAAGGCGGGTTGAGAGACATGGCGGCCATGAGCCCAACCGTCGCCCGCGCACACGTGCTGCCCGGCCCGATTCCCGCAGCGGCCGGCGTGGGTTTGCGTTTTCGCCATCATCGCGCCGTGCTCGACGAACGTCCGGCCACAGCGTGGTTCGAGGTGCACACTGAGAACTACATGGGCGGCGGTCCTGCAACACGCTGCCTGGACGCCATTCGCGCCGACTATCCGGTCTCCCTGCACGGCGTGGGCCTCTCGCTCGGCAGCGCCGATGGGCTCGACGCCGCCCATCTCGCACGCGTGAGCGAGGTCGTCGCGCGCGTGCAGCCGGGCCTTGTGTCCGAGCACCTTGCCTGGAGCGTGGCGGGCGGCACGTACCTCGCCGACCTGCTGCCATTGCCGATGACCGAAGAAGCGCTCGGCGTCATGTGCCGGAACGTCGATCAGGTGCAGACGGTACTGAGGCGGCAGATACTCGTGGAGAACCCGTCCACCTATCTTCGCTTCGCGCATTCGACGATTCCGGAGTGCGAGTTTCTCGCGCGTCTCGCGCAACGCACGGGATGCGGACTTCTATGCGACGTGAACAACATCTACGTGAGCGCATGCAATCACGGCTGGAATCCATACACGTATCTCGACGCGCTGCCGTCGACGGCCATCGGCGAAATCCATCTTGCGGGCCACAGCGTGAGACGACTCCAGGGCGGCCGCGCGTTGCACATCGACGATCACGGCTCGCGTGTCGCGCCGAAAGTGTGGGCGCTGTACGCAGCTGCGTTGCAACGCTTTGGCCCGGTGCCGACGCTGATCGAATGGGACACCGATGTGCCGCCGCTCGATGTTCTCATCGAGGAGGCTGCAATGGCGGAATCGGCACTGGAGGCGGTTCGACATGAACATGTTCACGCCATCGCTGGCTGAGATGCAACGGGCGATGCGCCGGAGCCTGCTGGAAGGTGCCGATGAAGACGCGGCCGCCGTCGTGCTCGCCCATGGCCTCGATCCGCAGGCACGCCTGAACATCTACCGGAACACGGCGCAAGGTGTGCTCGTCAATGCGCTGCAGCTTGCGTTTCCGGCCGTGCGGCGTCTGGTCGGTGCGGACTTTTTCGAGTGCGCGGTGCGCCTGTTCGTGCATGCTGCGCCACCCCGCAGCGCATGGCTCGACCAATATGGCGAGCTGTTTCCGGTCTTCCTCGCGCAGATGTCGCAACTCTCGACGGTGCCGTATGTGGTCGACGTCGCGCGGCTCGAATGGCAGGTCAATGGCGTGCTGCAGGCACCTGATGTCATGCCCCTCGATCCGGCGTGTCTCGCACCGCTTGACGAGGACGCGCTCGGCTCATTGCGATTGTCGCCTCATCCGGCCGCGCGGCTGCTGCGCTGCGACGCTCCTGCCGACGCTATCTGGCGCGCCGTGCTCAAGCAGGACGACGCTGCGCTGGGTGCGATCGAGCTTGCGGCCGGCCCGGTTCATCTGCTCGTGCAACGCGTAACCGAAGGCGTCGATACGCTGCGTTTGAACGTTGGAGAGTGGCACATCAGCAAGGCGCTTTTTGCGGGCGAGTCGCTCGACGCGGCGCTGGCATGCGCGCCCGAAACGGATGGTTTCGCACTCATCGGTGCATATCTGGCGCGCGGATGCTTCGCACGGACGCCGCGAACTGCAAACTGCATCCGGATCCATCAGGGAACGTCAACATGACTCGCCTCGCCAACTGTGCAGACGACCGCAAGGTCTTCCAGTGCGCAGTTCAGTTGCTACAACGCGTGCCATACTGGGTGCTCGCCGTTCCGCTGCGCCTCGCGGTCGCTACGATTTTCTGGAATTCGGCGATGACCAAGCTCGCGAACTGGGACGCCGCGCTGGAACTGTTTCGCGACGAATACAGGCTGCCTGTATTGCCGCCGGATGTGGCGGCATACAGTGCCGTATCGATCGAACTGAGTATGCCGGTGTTGCTGGTGCTCGGTCTGGGCGTCAGACCCGCCGCATTGGTTCTGCTCGGGATGACCTCCGTAATCGAGATTTTTGTTTACCCGCAGGCGTGGCCGACGCATATTCAGTGGGCAGCGATGCTGCTCGTCCTGCTGTGCCGGGGAGCCGGAGCCCTGTCGCTTGACCATCTGATACGTCAGCGATGGTGGAGGGACGCTTCGTCGGAATTCCCCGGGCGTCAGCGCGGTGACAGTTGAATTCGACAGGAAGCCCCTACAGTGAGCACAATCGTTCTCACGTCTGTCCTGACCTGCCCGCAATGCGGGGCTGCTACGCCGGAAACCATGCCCGAGGATGCATGCCAGTTCTACTATGAGTGTCGGGCCTGTCATGCAGTGCTGCGTCCGAAGCCGGGCGACTGCTGCGTGTTCTGTTCATTCGGCTCGGTGCCGTGTCCACCGGTTCAGTACGAGCGCGCGTACTGCGACCCTCAGAGGTAATGCTAGATACGAACTCAGCGGTCGATAGCTTCCAGGGCGCAAGAGACGCCCCTATCTCCAGCTCCCTTTTTCTGCAAAGGTCGCCTGATGGTCGACTGGCCCCCGATGCGCTCGGCTGGACCCGACCCTCAGGAGCCATCTAGAGCAGTGAAAGACCAACGTCCCAAATGCACCGTGTAACGGTCATAGATCCACTGCGTCACATTCGCCCGGTCCATGATGACCCTAAATACGGACATTGCTTCCATACGCATGGTCTCGATCCGCCAAGGGACCCGCACTGCTCATTTTGGCGTGGCACCTGCCTGCGAAGAACCTATGTTGCGTGCGTTGAATTGCATGCCCATCGGTGAAAAATGGGTCCGCTTATGCAGCCATAGTGGAGCTGTGCGTCACCTGAGACGTTCAGCTTTCGAAGCTTGCGCCAAGCACGAGGTCGCATACGTTAGGAACGTCGAGGCCAGGCGCCAGACGGCGGCCGATGTCGGCCAGACCGGTCCCGATGGCGGTGTGCGGTTTCCGCCTGGCGACCTCGGCTAGCGCCTCCGTGAACGCTTTCTTGAGCCCCAGCGGCGGATAGAGCGCAAGAGTATCGTCGATCAGTTGGGGAGAAATCTCGTCCATCCTGAGCCCCATGACGTCTACGTGAGCGCCGAAGTGGACGAGCGCGACTTCCGGCTCCCTGCGATCCGCAATGTCAGCGGCCGAGTGAAGGGCAATGGCGTCCCAAACGATCTCGATTTTCGCCTCGGGATAATCGTGGGCATGCAGAAACCTGCTCGCAGCGTCCGCACCATCGACTTCGAAGCGCTTATCAGCAGCGTGATCCTCCGACAATCCCAGGTCGTGAAGCAGCGATGCGAGATAAACCAGCTCGCTGGTCATACTTCATTTGCCGCTTCTTGCCGATAAACCCCGCGAACCACCATGTCCTGTGGACATGATTAAGGAGCGGCCTCGAATGAGCCTGCGCGGCGAGGGCCGCCGCGTTGCGAGCGAGCTCGGAATCTGGTGCGGCCGCGCCAGCGATAGTAACAGCGGATTTCATAGCCCTTCCTTCGAACGACCACTTGTTTGACGAATGACGTTGTGCCGCAATGCATCCAGAGGCTCAGTCTTGCGACGAGCGCATCGACACGTCGCCGATGACCACCCCTCTCAACCTTTCTCGCAACGCCGTAACATTGTCCACACCGTTCAGTTGCTCGAACTCCCGTTGCGCTGCCTGCCAGAGAGGCGCTGCCCTTTCGTGCAGACGCCGTCCCTCCTCGGTGAGTTCGACGAGGCGGCTACGGCCGTCGGTGGGCGAGGGCTTGATCGTGACGAAGCCGTCGCGCTCCAGGAAGCCAACCATTTTCCCCATCGCCGTTCGTTCGATATCGAGCCGTTCGGCAAGGGCGTTGACCGGAGTACTTCCCACCTCGTGCAGGGCGGCCAGGGTGAGGAATTGCGTGATGCGCAGACCCGCGGCCTCGAGATGGCTATCGTAGAGGCGGGAGATCTGCCTGCTCGCCTTCCTCACGGCAAAGCAGTTGCATTGATCGATTCCGAGCGGCTGGTTAACGGGCAACATCTGTTGCACTCCTGATTTCGGTTAATTGTGCGAAGCTTACGCGCGCGCCGTGCCAAAGCGCGGCGGTATCTATCGATGAAAGCCGGGAGCGACAGCGCTGGCGCACGATCTGCGCACCTCGTGTCGCGCCGCCGAATCCGGCCGTGTCGACTGCGGTGTTCAAAGCCCTGCCGGCGGTGTGATGTAGCCGGGTATCTCGGCCGCGAGCGTGCTCTTTAGCACCGCTGTCCCCTCGTCGGCCATGACCTCGCTCTTGCCGGCGGCGAGCGCGTCGTAGGTCTGTCGCACGACGTCCTCCGGACTGGCTTTAGGCACGTCGATGCCGTTGGTCAGATCGGTATCCACGAACCCGACGTGCAGGCCGAGAACCTGGATGCCACGCTCGCGCAAGTAAAAGCGAAGCTGGTTCGTGTAGCTCCAGGCGGCTGCTTTCGACGCGGCATACGGTGTCAGAAAGGGCCGCGGAAGCCACACGATGTCGGAAAGCACGTTGATGATCGCGGCATGCGGCTGGGCCGCCAGGATCTGTTCGAAGGCCTGTGTGACGCGCACCACGCCGTAGTAGTTGGTATCGAACAAGCGGGCGGACTGCGCTTGCACGTCGGCCGCCAGAGGCCCGTCGATCAGAGCGGCAATGCCCGCGTTGTTGATCAGCAGAGTCGTGTCGGCTGCCAGTTTCGCCGCCTCGGCGATCGACGCCGGATCCGTGACATCGATCCTGACCCGCACAATGCCCGGCTCGTCGAAACCGCTCGTGTTACGCATACCAGCGTACACTTTCGCCGCCCCGCGCCGAAGCGCCTCGCGTGCAAAAGCGAGGCCCAGCCCGCGATTGGCACCGGTGATGAAGACGGTGGCGTTCTTGATATCCGTGACAAGCTCCTCATTCAAAAGCCGCGTGCCGGGGGAAGTGTCGACGCCATCCACGAGCGCGCGGCTGCCTGGTTCAAAGAAAGACGTGTTCCGGCAGCTGCTTCGAAAGCGACTCCCGCAGATGGGTCGCGAGAGTCAGTACGGCGCCAAGCGGGCTCATCCGCACGCTGACTCGCGGCACCGAGCCGTCGGCGTTTCGATCGACGACCACGACCGCGCTCAACGTCTCGCCGCTCGTCAGAACGGCGTCGTACTCGAGAAAAAGCCGCGAGCCGACGGCTTGAACAAACGTTGGCGTCTGTGAGACGTAAAAGCTCCCGACGGCGTCGACGGCGAGCCGGATTTCGTCGCGTCCGGCTACGGGAGCGCGCAACACCGAGCTGACCAGCTCGGCGTCGGCCGTCAGATCATCGAGAAAAGGGTGACGCTCAGGTTGGATGGCCGACATAGTCAAACCTCTCGATTCGTTTCAAGGGCGTGTTCACACGAAGGCGGCCCGATACTTCGCGACGAACTGCTGGACCGACAGCGGCGGCTTCCCGGTGATCTTCTCGACGGCGTCGTTGGTGCCCGAAAAGATGCCGTCGCGGTAGTCCTGCGCGACTTCGACGAGATGCTGCGTGAGGAACGGCGGAAATTTGTAAAGGGTTTCCATCTTGATGCGGAATTCCTCGATAGAAGTCGGCGCGTAGTCGATCCGGGTGCCGAGAACCTCGCTCATCGCGGCTGCTATCTCGACGTGGTTCATCTCGACGGGGCCATGGAGCGTGTAGGTCTTGCCCTCGTGGCCTTCGGGGTTGGCAAGGATGTGGGCGATCACGCGTCCCTGATCGTCGCTGGCAATGGGCGCGTGACGGCCGTTGCCAAACGGAAATTCGATCTTCTTCGTGGCCCATATCTCCCGCGCAAAATGCGGATAGGCGAGCCAATCGGCAAAGAATGTCGGGCGCAAATGCGTTGTTGCGACACCCGACCAATCGAAGACCTGCTCGGAGACCCAGTGATCCTGTGCCGCGTGGCTCGTCGACTCCCGGCGCGCGGAAATCTGCGACATGTTGACGATCGCCGTAACGCCCGCTTCCCTTGCTGCCTGCGCGAAATAGGCTGCGGCCCCGATGATTCCCGGCGCGATCGGATGAAGGAAATACGCCGAGCGGATGCCTTCCATCGCTGCCCGAATGTCGTCGATGTCGGTGAAGTCCCCGACCGCGACATCGACACCGCGCTGCCTCAGAACTGCCGCTCGATCGTCATCTGTGCGCACATAGGCCCGCACGCGTTTGTGCATCTTGAGCAGTTCGCCAATCGCCATACCCCCGGTGCGTCCGGTTGCACCGCTCACAAGAATCTCAGCCTCATTCATCGCTTCGCTCCGTTCGAAAGTGAGAGCATATGCTCTGTCAAGGCAAACATTAGGAGCATATGCTCGTAGTGTCAAGTTTTTCGGTTCCCGCGGCCCGGATAACAGCACGCTCGATTCGACTGACGGCATTTGCTAGCAAGCATCGACAGGATGCTGCCTAGGTGTCCCGCGATGGAAAGCGTCAGAGTCGTTGGTATCGTCCTTGCTTACTGGATAGCGGAATGTCCAGTGTCTGCTCACCTCCAGAAGAGATGGCACCGCGCGAACCGACGAATTGATTTCCTGACGTGTGGCGAGGGCGCTGAAGATTATCAATAAGGGCCCGAGTATTCGGTCCACCCGCAGATTCGTGCCAGGCGCAAACCGCAGATTGCCGTTCGCGCTGATAATGGCTAACGATTCACTGACCGACGATGTGACTGATCAGGCAGATGTTTTAGGGGCCACTACTAACCCTTAACGGTCACCGACCACTTGCTGACCGGCATGAAGCCCTACACCTCTGTCTGTTCAGCCATTTCAAGCGCGTCATCGACCTCGATGCCTAGGTATCGGACGGTGCTTTCGAGCTTCGTGTGGCCGAGCAGCAGCTGGACAGCCCGAGGTTCTTCGTGCGGCGATAAATCAATGACGCCTTGGTGCAGAGAAGGCGTACCGATCTGCCAGCGCTTCGAGCGCTCGTGCCGTCGCATTTCGATCGGTCAGATCGACGGAAACCAGTGTGCCGGGGAAACTTGGGTCGTCGGCCCCGCGGGCAAGGCCGATGACCTGATGTCTGTCAGCTGCGAGTCGGGGCGACAACGCGCGCCCGATACCCTAGTGGCGCCCATTACCAAGAGTGTACGTCTGAACATTGGAAACCCTGAAAGGCATAAGACAGTGCGCCCATGTGGTCCGCCGAGGACGCTAGCCCCAACGGGAATTCAAAATGACGCTGCACAAGTTCACGCGCTCGAAGCCCGGGTCCTTGTACGCCAGGAAATCGTCGTTGAACGTGCCGAACGTGGTTCCTGGACGATGCTTCATGCCGTCGTAAAAGGCATCGATCATCTTGTCGGCGAAATCAGCGCCGCGCGGAAAGCCTGCGACCACCGCCGCGCGCTGTTCCTCGGTAAAGTCATCAAAGCCCCGTCCCGCGACGTCCATCCCAGCTCCGGCTTGCACCAGCGCGATCTCACCGTGCATGTGCTCGGGAATGCCCGGCGTCGTATGGAGCGCTACAGCGGTCCAAACCTTGGCCACGTCCGCCTCGTCGACATGATGGCTGCGTAGAAAATCGCGAGCAGCGTTGGCGCCGTCGACTTCGAAACGCAGTTGGCTTTCGCGATAGGCCGGCGTTAAACCGATGTCGTGGAACATGGCCGCAACGTAGAGCAACTCTGGGTCGAAGGTGACGCTCTTTCGTTTTCCCAATAGCGCGCCCCATAGGTAGACCCGTGTCGAGTGGTTAAACAGCAGTTCGCTTTCGGTGTCGCGAATGAGCTGGGTGACCTCCCGCACTAGCTGACTGTCGGGAATCACGATGTCGAGCATTGGGTTCGCCGGCATTGCTTTGTCTTGCTTCATCGAAGTACTCAAGCTGTGAAGAATGTGCCGTTCCTGCCGCACGCTTGACTTCCGGACCACCCAATGTCGGCGGCTGATCCCGCACCGGAAGCGGCTGGTGGCGTTACACCGAGGAAGTTACGCTTCCCTTGCGTCATGGAAAAGGCCCAAGATTGAGCAATTCCGATGTACTATCGCGCCCATGGCAACGCTCTCTGTTGACCTCGATCGCGCGGGACGCATCCCGCTGTCCGCGCAAATTTACGGCTCGATTCGAGGTGCGATCGAGTCGGGCCAGCTTGCCGCTGGCGCGCGGCTGCCCTCCTGGTCAGATTTGGCTGCCCAACTGGGCGTGTCCCGGGGCACCGTGCGTGCCGCCTATGAGCGTCTGATCGACGAGCAGTTCGCGATCGGCTTGGGCGCTGCGGGCACTCGGGTAGCCGCGCGGCCCTTGCCGGCGGCAAGCAAATGGTGGCCGGAGGCACCACCGCTTCCAGATCTCTTTTACGACTTCAGCACGGCGCCTTTGGCGTTTCAGATGGGCGTGCCCGCCCAGGACGCCTTTCCGTTCAAGCTGTGGTCGCGCATTCAGTCACGTGCGGCGCGCCGGGCCGCAGCGGCTCCTGTCGGATATCCCGATCCGAGGGGCGATCCGGAGTTGCGACAGCAAATCGCGTCGTATCTCGGCGTCTCACGCGGGCTTCGATGCAGTCCCTCGCAGGTATTCGTCACGGCAGGATTCGCCGGCGCGCTCAACCTGGCGATTCGCGCGTTGCAAGTGGAAGGCAGACAGGCCTGGATGGAGGATCCTGGGTTTCCGCTCACGCGTACGGCGCTCGCGCTTGCCGGCATAACCGTGGCAGGGGTGCCGGTGGACGCGGACGGGCTCGATATCGACGCAGGCATTCGCATCGCGCCCGAAGCCTCCCTCGCAGTGGTGACACCGGGTCAGCAGGCGCCACTCGGAATGACGATGTCGCTCCCTCGACGAATTTCACTGCTTGATTGGGCGAAACAGCACGACGCCTGGATCATCGAAGACGACTATCTCGGCGAGTTGCAGCTGAAAGGACGGGCCGCACCAGCGCTGGCCTCGCTCGATCAGGACGGTCGGGTCCTGCACATTGGCACATTCAGCAAGACGATCAGCCCGGCACTGCGCCTGGGATTTCTTGTCGTTCCGCTGGCCATGGCGCGCCGGTTCGGCGAGGTCGCGGCGTGTCTCGCCCCCGCTCCGACTTCATCCGTGCAGCACGCCGTAACCGAGTTCATGCACGACGGACACTATCTTCGGCATCTGCGGCGTATGAAGCGTCTTTACGCTGCCCGACAGGCAGCCCTGGTTGGTTGTCTGAAGGAACTGGCTTCAGAATCGATTAGAGTCCAAGCCGCCGCAGGCATGACCGTGGTGGCCGCGCTGCCGCAATCCATATCGGATACGGATATCGCTTCCCGGGCGCGACTATTCGGGCTGGCCCCAGTTCCTCTCTCGCCTTGGTACACGCGCAATCCCGGGCAGCAGGGGCTCCTGCTCGGCGTCACGAATTCGGATGAAAGGACAGTGGCGGCCAACTGTTCTCGCCTCCTGGAAATCGTTCGCGGGCGCCACTGACGGGCCAGTGATCCCGGCCCGTACTTGCTTCTTGGTGCATCAAAACTGTTCATTCCTGGTGCTTTTGCGTGCCCCGCTGTCACCTGACAATGGAGGAACACAAAGGAGCCAGACATCGTGAACATCCGATCCATCGTGAGAGCCGCCGGCACGGCCATAGCCTTCGCCGTCGCCGTGCCGGCCTCGGCGCATGGCGCAGCTGAAACCGCCACACCGAACTTTCAACACGCCATCCCCAACGTTCCAGGGAAGTCGTTGACCGCTGTCGTCGTCGATTACCCACCGGGTGCGGCGTCGCCCGCACACAGGCATGCGAGCTCGGCCTTCATCTATGCCTATGTAGTGTCGGGCGAGGTCGAGTCGCAGGTAGATGACGGTCCGAAGCGCGTCTACCGCGCCGGCGAGAGCTTCTTCGAGGAGCCTGGCGCCGTTCACCGCATAAGCCGCAATGCGAGCGAAACAAAGCCTGCAAAGTTGCTCGCCGTCTTCATCGCGGACAGCAACGACCAAGCCCTGACTACCCCCATCAAGTAGACCACCACTTCAAGGAGTCACATCATGAGCAAGCGTCTCGACTACACACAGATTGCGCCCGCCGGCGTCAAGGCCCTCGGCGGCGTCTACGGCTACGTCATGCACAGCGACCTGTCACCGATTCTCGTGGACCTCGTCTATCTGCGCGTCTCGCAGATCAACAACTGCGCTTATTGCCTCGACATGCATACACGCGACCTCCTGCAAAAAGGCGTGAAGGTCGAAAAGCTGGCGCTCGTGCAGGCATGGAGGGAAGCGGGCCACCTGTTCGATGACCGCGAGCGCGCAGCACTCGCATGGGCGGAATCGGTCACGCTGGTGGCACAGACCGGTGTGCCAGACGCGTCGTACGAGGCTGCCCGCGCCGTGTTCAACGAGCGCGAACTGGTTGACCTGACCATCGCGATCAGCCTGATGAATACCTATAACCGTATGGCAATCAGCTTCCGGAACACGCCTCAGGCTGTGATGGAACAGTGAAATGCGACGCGGGCTTGAACAGTATGAAAGCGCCTCGACTTTGGCATGCCGCACGCATTTCTCTAACGCGGGCCTCCGACCGATTTCGACGAGAATCGGCAAAGACGAGTCGCCTCAAGCCTTTAATCGAACCCGTAGAGCTTCGTCGCGTTATCTACAAAGATCATCTGCTGCCAGTCCGACCTGCCGATCCACCCTGCGATGGTATCGAGCAGACTTGCGTCATTCGGCTTGGCGCCCTTCTCTGTCGGATGAGGCCAGTCGGTGCCCCATAGCATCCGCTCGGGCGCCATGTCGATCAGCGTCTTCGCGACGGGTGCGACATCGTCGTAGGCAGGCGCGCCGGTCTTCGTATCGACGTAGGGCCCCGACAATGTAATGAACGTATTGCCCTTGTCGACGAGACGCTGCGCGGTGCGCAGCGCCTCCGACGAAAGCCCGCCCGGTTCGGGAACATGCGCGATATGGTCGATGACGAGCGGACAAGGCAGCGCCGACAGACGGCCCTCGAGCTCGGGAAGCCGGGCTCCCTGCACGACGAGTTCGATATGCCACTTCATGTCCGCGATTCGCCCCGCAAGCGACGCCAGCATATCCATCGTCGTTGCGCCGGGATAGCTGAGATTGAACCGTATCGCTCGAACGCCGCCTGTGTGAAGCGTGTGCAACTCGTTATCGCTAACCGACGTGTCGACGACCGCCACTCCCCGCGCATTTCTGCCGAATCGCTTCAACGCTTCGAGCGTGCAGCGATTATCGGTTCCATACGTCGACGGCGTCACAACGACATTTCGGTCGACGCCGAGACGTGCCTGCAGCAGCCGGTACTGCTCCACCGTGGCATTCCGCGGCCGCAGCGTCGTGCCCGGGGCAACGGGAAAGCGGTCGTCGTAGATATGCATATGGCAATCGACGGTTCCGGCAGGCAGCCGGAACGAAGGCCGCTCCGACCCGCTCGACCATGTTTCGGGCCCCTGGGCATACGCCGGCAACGCCGACGCCGCCATCAGCGCCCCGCTCATCTTGATGAAATCGCGCCTGGTCACGTTCTGCATGGTCAGGCGGTCTCCGTCTTGCGAGCCAGGTGTTTCGTCTGTCCGTTGCGCGTCAGCATGAGAAGCGTGGCAACGCTGACGAGCGTGAGGATCGCGAGCGGCATCAGCGCCAGCGCGTAACTGCCCGTCGCTTCCTTGACCCAGCCATACACATTGACCATCAGTCCGCCGCCGAGAAGGTTCGCGATTGCGTTGATGGTCGCGAGGCCCGCCGCCACCGCGCTGTTCGACAACATGTCGGTCGCGAGCGCCCAGAAAGGCCCCTTGAAGGAATACGCGCCGACGAGCACTGCGCACAGCATGAAAATCGTCGGTACGAGCGAGCCGCTCAGCGACGTCGCGAACAGCCCGCCGCCGATCAGAAGCATCGGCACGACGGTGTGCCAGCGACGCTCTCCCGATCGGTCGGAACGGCGGCCCCAGTAGACCATCAGGACCGATGCCACGGCGTAGGGAATCGAATTGATCAGGCCCGTTTGCATGACCGACAGACCGAACGATTTCAGCAATTGAGGCTGCCACACCGACAACGTGCTGCCGGCAGCCGACGCGCAGGTATCCACGAGCGCCAGGCACAGCACATAGCGATTGCGGAAGAGCTTCGTCAGCGGCATGTCGAGCACCTTCTTGGGCGCCTTCGTCTCGCTGGCGAGTGCATCGACGAGCCACTTCCGTTCATCGTCCTTGAGCCATTTCGCATCCGCGGGCTTGTTCGTCAGGACGAACAGGCAGACGACACCGAGCAGCACGGTGGGAATGCCCTCGAGGATGAAGAGCCAGTGCCAGCCGCGCAGGCCCCAGAACCCGTCCATCTGCAACAGCGCCGCGGAAATGGGCGAGCCGATGAAGCTCGCGGCCGGAATCGCGACCATGAACGTGGCGACGATGCGCGCCCGATACGAAGCGGGAATCCAGTACGACAGATACAGCAGGACGCCCGGAAAGAATCCCGCCTCGGCCGCGCCGAGCAGGAAGCGCAGGATATAAAACGTGGTCGCATTCTGCACGAGCGCGGTTCCCGCCGACACGATGCCCCACGTGATCATGATGCGGGCGATCCAGATTCGCGCGCCGTACTTTTGCAGCGCCATATTGCTCGGCACTTCGCAGAAGAAGTACGAGATGAAGAAGAGGCTGCTGCCGAAGCCGAAGACTCTCGCCGACATGCCGAGGTCGTGATTCATCTGCAACGACGCCATGCCCACGTTGCCGCGGTCGATGAACGCCAGCAGATAGCAGATCATCAGGAAGGGAATCAGCCGCCATACGACCTTCCGTATGGTGCGGCGCTCAATGTCGGATTTCGCCATGACACCAGTAGCTTGCATGTTTGTCTCCAGTCTATTTTGCGCCTCGGCGCTATTGCTTGAATCGTTGCCATGCGACGATGCAGACCACACCCACCGCCAGCACGACAGCCATCGCCGCGAAGGTGTGACGCACGCCCAGCGCCTCCGATACCGTCCCGACGAGCAGATAGCCGAATGGCATCGTCCCGTTGTAGGCCATGCCATACATGCCCACGAGTCCGCCACGCACGTGTTCCGGGCACTGCCGCTGGATGGTTGCGTTGGTCGAGGTCGCGGCGAACGTGAGGCTGAAGCCCAGCATGAAAAAAGCCGGCATGGACGCGGCGGCGGCATCGGTGGTCGCGAGGACCATCAATGCGGCAATGGCGGACCAGGGCGCCCATGCGATGAATCGAGCCGATGCGCGCGGACCGAGCGCCGACGACAACAGCACCGCCGAACTCAGCGAGCCGGCGCCCGCGCACGCGAAGAACACGCCGGTGAAGCGTGCGGCGTCGTGGAACGCCTTGTCGGCAAGCAGCGGAACCAGCGTCTGATAGCTCGCCGCAAACAAGCCGATGCACGCGAGGATCGGCAGATATCGCGCTGAGAATGTGTCCGACAGGACGTATCCGACAGCGTCGCGCAGGCTGCTGTCCGCGCGTGATGGTCTGGCCGCACCGGACAGGCGAATCGAGCGCACGCAGGCCGCCATGAAGCACAGCGCCAGTGCGTAGATCGCGAACGATGCTCTCGGTCCGAGCGTCGGATAGACGAATCCCGCGATCGTCGGGCCGACCATCCGTCCGACGTTGTAGACCATCGTGTTCATCGCCACGGCGTTGGACGTGAGGCTCGCGTCGCGAAGGCTCGTGAGAAGCAGTACCTGGCGCGCCGGCACCTCTACGGCGCTCGACACGCCGATTGCGAGCGCATGCGCAAGTATCAACTTGACGCCCAGAACGCCGAGCGCCGATAAAGTCATCAGGCTGCCGGTCAGAACGAGCGAGATCGTCAACACGAAAAGCGTGACGCGCCTGGCGTTCCCCGAGCGAATGCGCGAACCTGCAATCGGCGCCACGACGAGCTGCGGTCCGTACAGAAGAAAGTTCAGCAGCGCGAGAATCGCCGCGGAACCCGACAGGTGATACACGAGCAGATTCAAGGTCACGTTCTGAGTCCAGCTGCCCAGGACGGAAGCAACCTGCCCGCCGAGATAGCGCCGCAGCGCCGGCTCGGTCAGCGCCGGAAACAGTCGGCTGACGATGCCCGATGAGCGCGTGGCCGTGTTCATGTCAATTGCCGCCGCGTCTGCGGGCGCCGCCGATGGCGACGAATGTCGATGATCTGAAGCATCGCGAGGAACAATGGACGATTCGCACGGCCATGCCTCGTCAGAACTTCTGCCGCAGACCGATCGTGACGCCGGTCTGGTTGTGGCCCGCTGCGACCGTGCCGTACCCATTCACGCCCAGCGCCGAGTTGTCCTTGTTGTGCGCGTACGCGACGGTCGCGTACAAGTCCGTGCGCTTCGACAGGAAGTAGTCGGCGTTGAGCACCGCGAGCCACGGATCCGCGCCTGTCGAATGAACGTCGTGGTAATAGCCGACGGCGGTCAGCTGGAACGACGGTGTGATCAGGTATTGCGCACCGAGCCAGTAGAGGTTCGCGGCATTGGCTTCCGAACCGTTGGCGACCGCGATGGGATTCGTCGGCAGGAATGCATTCGACGCCCGCAGATAGCGGTAGCCGGCATACGCCGTCACCGGGCCGAAGTTGTAATTCGCGGCGGCCAGCGCCCGGCGCTCGGTGCTCGTGTTGGTGGCGAGCGTGTTGCTGTTGCGTTGCTCATAGACGGCGGTCGCGGCGAACGGGCCGCTCGCATACGTCAAGGCGCCGCTGAAGAACCGTCCGGTGATGAGCGCGCCGGGGACTTCGGCGCCGTATCCCGTGTCATAGCGCGTGCTGTACATCGCCTGGGCCGTCACCGGGCCGAATTTCCCCGTGTATTTGGCGGAATTGTCGATGCGCGCGGCCAGCGCATAGTCGAGCGACAGCGCGGAGTATCGGGAAGCGACGCCCATCGGGTCGAACGTCACCGACTGATCGTAGATGAGCGCGTTCTGGCGCCCCAACGTGAGCTGCTGGTCCTTGTACGACAGTCCGACCCACGCCTGACGGCCGAACAGCCGGCTCGTCGTGGTCGCATTCGCGCCCAGGCCGCGCGTCGACTGCGCCGTGGTGCCATCGTTGATATTGAAGCCGCTTTCGAGCTGGAAGATGGCCTTCATGCCGCCGCCCAGATCCTCTACGCCCTTCAGGCCCCAGCGGGAACCCGACAGATTGCCCGACACTTCCCGGACCTGCGAACCACCGGCACTCGTGTTGTTGATGAATTCGACGCCGGCGTCGGCGATGCCATAGAGCGTCACGCTGCTTTGCGCGTGCGCCATGTTCGATGTGAACGCCAGGCTTGCCGCTGCGACGGCGCTAAGCGTGATGGCGGCGTTCAGGTTGGCTTTCTTGTGAGCCTTCGTCAAAGACATATCGTCTCCAGTTGTTGATGAATTTTGTTTTGGTCGGGCGTGCCGTGTCTTACGTCGCCGAGCGCGATTCGCCGGCATTGGCGCCGGGATCGCCCAGCCACGCGATGGTCGCCGCGCCGACGAGCATCACCGCCGCGATGGCGAAGAGCGGCACCGTGAAGCCACCCGACATCTGCTTGAGCGCGCCGATCATCGACGGTCCAACAAAGCCGCCGAGGTTGCCGACGGACACGATCAGCGCCAGTCCGCCCGCGGCCGCGCGGCCCGTGAGAAAGCCCGAGGGAATCGCCCAGTAAGTGGCCTGAAACGACAGGATTCCGCTCACCGTGAAGCAGAGGCAAAGCAGCTTGAGAATGGCGCCGTCGACGTACGTGCTCAGGCAAAGGGCCGCCGCCGCAACCACCAGCGCGCCTGCAACATAGGGAATCCGGTTGGCCGCGCGCGCCGCGATTTTTGCCCACAGCAGCATGACCACCGCGCCCGCGACGTAGGGAATCGCGGTCAGCCAGCCGACGACGGCATGTTCGACGCCGAGCTGCTTGATGATCTGCGGCATCCAGAGACCGACGCCGATGGACCCGACGATGCCGCAGAAGTTGATGAACGCCAGCACGAACACGCGCCAGTTGGTCATCGCGTCGCGCAGCTTGTTGCCGTGCTTCGCGCCGATGTCGCGTTGCTCCGCCGACAACCGTCGGGCAAGCGCGGCTTTTTCATCGCCGCACAGCCACTTGGCTTTTTCCGGACGGTCCGCCAGCACGAACAGACACGCGATGCCGAGCAGCACGGCGGGCAAGCCTTCGATAAGCAGCAGCCATTGCCAGCTACGCAGTCCATGCATGCCGCCCAGCTGCAGCAACGCGCCGGAGATGGGCGAGCCGATGATGTTCGCCACCGGAATGCCGACGAGGAACGCCGCCGTCACCTTCGCGCGCCACCTCCCCGGAAACCAGTGCGTGAAATAGAGATAGATGCCCGGTGTGAAGCCGGCCTCGGCCAGCCCCAGAAGGAAACGCGCCGCCGCGAAGCTCTTCGGGCCGACGACGAACGCCGTCGCCATCGACAGGATTCCCCACGAAATCATGATGCGCGCGATCCACATGCGCGCACCGACCTTCTGCATGATGAGATTGCTGGGAATCTCGAACAGGAAATACCCGATGAAGAACATGCCCGCGCCGAAGCCGAACTGCTCGGCGGTCAGGCCGAGATCTTTGTTCATGGTGAGCGCCGCGAACCCGACGTTCGTTCTGTCGAGATAGCTGATGACGTAGCACGCGAAGATGAACGGCAGGATCCGGCGGAAGACTTTCGCCAGCGTGCGCTCGCTCGCGGCGTAGTCATCGCTGCTGATGCTCTGGACCGCCTTCGTTTCGGCCTTCGGCGATGTCTGTGCGCCGTTCACGGATTGCGAAATGTTCATGTGTGCTCCTCCATCGCGCTCTTTACGACGCGACGTGTTTCTGTCGTGGCTTGGATGAGTCGAGCGCGCGGACTAGCCCTGCTTCGCTCGCTTGGGCAGTGGGCCGGCGATCTTCATGTCGGCTCGCAGGATCGTTCCGGATACCGATTCGGTCATGAAGAGCGTCTTCATATCCGCGCCGCCGTAGCAGAGATTGGTCAGCGAAGCGCCCTCGGGACTCGTCAGAATCTCGACCGGCTCGGCGCGATGATTCAGCACCCACACGCGTCCAAGTCCCGGATTCGCGACGAGGACGCGTCCGTCGAGATCCACGGTCAGTCCGTCCGGTCCGCTCGGTCCGTACGACGTGAAGAACTGGCCGACCTTGCTCACCGAGCCATCGGCCTGAAGCGGAACGCGCCACACGCAGTTGCCGCGCGTCATGCCGACGAACAGCACCTTTTCATCGGGCGACAGCACCAGACCGTTCGGACTCGGGCAGTTGCCGAGCAGCACATCCAGCTTGCCGTCCAGCGAGAGCCGATACACGCGGCCGGTCGGATCGTGCAGCCCCGTCTGTCCCTGATCGGTGAAGTAGAGATTGCCGGCGGAATCGAAGGTCAGGTCGTTCACGCCGCGGAAGCGTTCCGTGTTGCGTCGCTCCAGATAGGGACGAACTTCTCCGCGCTCGATATCGAGCAACATCAGACCGTTGCGATAGTCCGTGATGAGCAGATGGGCATCGTCGAAACGCTTCATCCCGTTCGGCTCACCTTCGTACTGAACGATGAGTTCCCACTCGCCCGCGGGCGAAATCCGGAAGATGCGACCGTGCGGTATGTCGGTCACGAACAGAAAGCCCGCCGGATCCCAGACGGGCCCTTCGAGGAAGGAGTCCGTGGACAAGCCGCCCCGGTTCGCGCGCGCCCATTCCGTCTGAACGTCCGGCTGGCGGAATTTCGTCGGCATGCGCGTGAAGACTTCGGCCGTGCGAACTTCGGGCGATGTGAGATAGAACATGCTTGACCTCGCTTGCCGGATCAGGCCACGTTGCGCGCGTTTTCCGCGACCGCCGCCAGCACGTTTGCCGCCGCGCCCTTGCCCATGTTCACGTACGCGGCATCGCTCACGCCGCCGATGTGCGGCGAAAGGATGACGTTGGGAATCGACTGGAACGGATGCGTCGTCATCGGCTCGACGGCGAAGCTATCGAGACCGGCCGCGCGCAACTGACCGCTCGCGAGCGCTTCGATCAAGGCTTCTTCGTCGATGAGACCGCCGCGAGCCGTGTTGACCAGAATCGCTCCGCGCTTGAATCGGCCGAGCGTTTCGCGGTTGAGCATGGCGCGGTTCTCGGCGGTGAGCGGGCAATGCAGCGAAACGACGTCCGACGACGCATAGAGCGCGTCCAGCGACGCGAGCTTCACGCTCTCGGGTGCGTCCTTCGCGAACGGATCGAACGCCTGAACCTGCATGCCGAAAGCAAGACCCGCCTTCGCGACGCGACGGCCGATGGCGCCCAGCCCGACGAGTCCGAGCGTGCGTCCTTCGAGTTCGAAGGACTTGTGCGTCGCCTTGTCCCAATGACCTGCGCGCATCCGCACATCGAGTTGAGGAACCGCTTTCGCGCAGGCCAGGATGAGCGCCCACGCGTGTTCCGCGACGGCCGCGGCATTGGCTCCGGCCGCCGCGCGAACCGCGATGCCGCGTGCGGCGGCGGCTTCCTGATCGATCACGTCGATGCCGCTGCCGTGCTTGGAGATGACTTGCAGGTTCTCCGCCGCATCCATGATCCGCGCATTCACCTTGCCATACCGGACGATGATGGCGACCGGCTTGTGCTGCGCGCACAGCGCGGCGACATCGTCTTCCGTCGGCTGCTTGCCGGCGAACACGATTTCGAAGTCGTTCAGCATCTCGAGCGCTTGCGGCGCGAGGTCAGCCGCCGTCACCAGCAGCGCGGGCTTTGCAGAATTCGCAGTCATTACAGCACCTCGCCTTCCGCGAGCATGCCCGCCGCGCGAAGCTCCTTTTCGAGCCAGCCGGCACGCGTGTCGCCCTTGCGGATCGCCGCGATACGGGCGGTTTCGGCGTCGAGCTTCTTTTGCGCGAGTTCGATGATGCGGGCAACGTCGTCCTTCGGAATCACGACGACGCCGTCAGCATCGCCGACGATGAGATCGCCCGGATTGACGCTTGCGCCCGCCACCGAGATCGGCGCGTTGACGCGGCCCGCGACGCTCTTCGTCGGACCGCAGGGATTGAGGCCGGCGGAGAACACGGGGAATTCGCCTTGCGCGAGTTCGTGCGAATCGCGCACCGCGGCGTCGATGACGAAGCCCGCGATACCCGTCGCGTGTGCCTGGGTCGCCATGATCTCGCCGATCAGGGCGCAGCTGATGTCGCCTTTTCCATCGACCACGATCACGTCGCCCGGTTTGGCGACGGCGAGCGCGGCGTGGATGGCCAGGTTATCGCCCGGACGCACTTCGACGGTGATGGCGGGTCCCGCGACCTTCATCGTCGGCGCGAGCGGTTTCACGCGGCCGTTGAGCGTACCGCGACGGCCAGCGACATCGGCGAGAATCGCGGCCTGAAATCTGGCAGCCGCCTCGACGAGCTCGGGGCTCACGCGCTCGACACTGCGATTGATGGAAGAGTTGGACGTTGCGCTCATCTGGATATCACCCTTGGTTGTCGTTGTACCTAATACAACGATGGTGTACACGGTGAAACCATCTTAACCATCAGGTTGAGGCGATTCCATCCGCGTTAACCCCTTTACTACTCGAAACACCGTTGTACACAGTACAGCGGTGTCAACCGCGTTTTACTGTGTAAAATGCGCCGAGGAGACAAATGACAGGGAGAAGAGCGTGGGAAACGAAGGTGTGGCAGCGGTCGAAAAGGCGCTTTCGCTGCTCGATTGCTTCAAGCCCGGTGTGGAGTCGCTTTCGCTGGCCGCGCTCGCGCAAGCGTCGGGCATGCACAAGACGACCGTGTATCGGCTGATGAACTCGCTCGAACGGATGGGATATGTCGTTCGGTCCGACGCAGGCTTCTATTCGCTAGGTCACCGCGTTCTCTATCTCGGGAAACTGTACGAGCAGTCGTTCCACCTCTCGACGATCGTCGAACCGATCCTGCATTCGCTAGCCGCCTCGACGAAGGAAAGCGCGTCGTACTACGTCATCGACAAGACGCATCGTCTTTGCCTTTTCCGCGCGGAGCCGTCAGAAGGTCTGAGAGAGACGAGACTCGCGGGAACATCCCTGCCGTTGGACGACACGGCCATCAGTCAGGTATTGAGATACTGGGGATTGGGCGAGCCGCTTTACGAGAATCCGCCTGCCTTGCCGCTCTTCACTTCAGGCGCGCGGGATGAGCATACCGCCGCGTTCGCAACGCCGATTTTCGGCGCTTCCGACAAGTTCATGGCCGCCCTTACGCTCTCCGGACCAGCGTCGAGACTTAACGCCGCCCACAAGACCGGCGAGTTGATCTCACTGCAACTCAACGCGGCCTCAGACCTGTCGCGCAAGCTCGGGGCTAGCATCGCGTTCTGCGAGCACATGTACGCCAGCCGCCGCTGAACGAAGGAATCGGCACATTGCCGCTCCGTCGTTGCAAGCGGCTGCCACTGACGTGCGGGCACTTCAAGTGCGGGGAATGGACGTCGCGCTGCAGCCACGTGACGGGATCCGCAAGCGTCACTCGCTGCGAACGCGTACTTGCGACCCACTCTCCGCGTTGGCCTGGCTGGTCTTGCCGGGACTGGCTGGCGACTCGCGATCGACGTGAAGGCACCGAAAATTTCGCGCCTCGGCGTGTTCGCCGTGAGCCGCTCGCGCTGCTGAAGCGCCATGCTGCATTCGACCCGCGCGGTCGGCGGCACCGAACGGCTCACATCATTTGCGGGCTGCTCAGTGTCAATCCGTCGCTGAAGCGGGCGAGCCTGAACGGTGCGATGTCGAACTGCGGCGCGTCCTCCATCACCAGACGGCTCACGAGCATGCCGGCGCCCGGGCCCAGCCCGAAGCCGTGGCCGCTGAACCCCGACGCGATCACGAGCCCGGGTTTCGCATCGACCTTCGAGATGACGGGAACGAGGTCCGGCGTCGTGTCGATCGCGCCCGCCCATGCATGAGCGATCCGCAAGCCGGACAACTCGGGAAACACGCGCGCGACGTTTTGCAGCGCGCACTGAAGCCATTCCCCATCCGGCCTGGGATCGAGCACGCGGGTCTTTTCGAACGGAGAAATATCGCCGTCGCGCCACGTGGAGCTCGCCTCGGGCCCGTGGAAGAAACTGGAACCGACGCGAATCTTCAGCTTCTTCCGCAACTTGCTGCGGAACATGGTGCGAAACCTGACCGAATGCCGTAGGTTTTGCGGCGCGAGCTCCACGCGCCCATAGCCGGGAACCGCAATCGTGTAGCCGCCGTCCAGCCGGCGTCGCAGCGCGAAGTTCGGGCCCGCGAAGCAGCCTTCTATGACGCCCGGCGCTTCGGCGGTCCGCAAGGCCGTTCCCATCACGTTGATGGCCGGAAGATCGATGCCGTGACGCTGGCAGAACAACGCGCTCCACGCGCCGCCCGCGAGCACGACGGTATCGGCTGCGAGCCGTCCGCGCTCGGTCCAGATGCCGCCCACGCGGCCTGCGCTCGTGTCGAGGCCGCGCACCGCGCAGTTCTGATACACCTTCGCGCCGAGTCTTTGCGCGCCGCGCGCGATCGCCGGCGCGGCCTTGGACGGCTCCGCGCGGCCATCGGTGACCGACCACACGCCGCCCGCCCACTTCGCCCGTCCGGACGGAATACGCGACGCCAGCTCGCGCGCGCTGAGGATCTCGCTGCTGAAACCGACTTCGCGCGCGCGGGCGAGCCACGCTTCCCATTGCGCGACGTCGGACTGATGCTCTGTTCCGTACAGAATGCCGGCCCGGCGAAAGCCGATATCCTCGCCCAGTTCCTCGCTGAGTTCGCTCCAGCGCCCGAGACTCTGCATCGCGAGCGGCAACTCGTGGAGGTCGCGATTCTGCTGACGCACCCAGCCCCAGTTGCGCCCCGATTGCTCGCCGCCGATGACGCCCTTTTCGAGCAGCACCACCGACACGCCGCGCCGCGCGAGCTCATACGCCGTGGCGACACCGACGATGCCGCCGCCGATCACCGCGACGTCGCATCGTTCGGAAAAACCTTCGCTGTTCGTGACTTCGTCGATCCTTATCATCGTTCCCAGCCGCCGGTTATTGCAGACTCTTGCAGACGAGACCATCGGAACGCAGCAAAAGCGCGAGGGCGCGTTCCGTACGAGTGTGTTCGATTGTCCGGCCTTCGACCGTCTCGCGGATAGGACGATCCTGCTGTTTCCGGCGCGAATCGGCGCTCAGCCGACGCGCACGTTCTGCACGACGATCCACGCGAACCACGCGAACCACGCAATACGCACTAATTCGAATGTTCCGAGCCATCGTCAGTAGCGAGTCGGCGGACTACGAGAATTTGATCGGCCAGAGCTTCCAGGACGATTTCATCGAGAATGGCCCGAGCGATCGTGTCGATGGCTCACCGGGCTGGCAAAACGCCGAGCGTTGACCACCCCGCATTCAACCCTACCGTATAGCGCCCGACGCATTCCGATAGCGGCCGCCGCGCGCAAAGGGTTGATCGGACTTTGGGGCTCGCCCTCGTGCTGCTCAGGCGCTTGCTGCAAGGCTTTTCCGCGGGCGCGGCGCTCGGCGGTGTCTCTGTCTATTTGGCGCAAACGGCGACGCCGGGACACAAGGGCTTCTATACGAGCTGGCAGTCCGCGAGCCGGCAGGTCGCAATCGTGGTCGCAGCCGCCCTCGGCTATCTGCTCAATGACCTGTTGACCGCCAGCGAAATCGGCGCATGGGTTGTCGCGACGAGCTTACTTGCGGCTATTGGCGATCCTGCAATGGCACAGGGTTTGCGTTAGCCGCGGCAACAAATTCAAAAACCGACGAAGACCAGAACGGGGCTGAGCCGGAAAGGAATGCGCCAGCCCCGAAAGTTGTCAGCGCATGTCAGACTGATTCGCCCCGCCTGCGGTGGCGACCTTACCGTCAATCGGAAAAGTTAGCTCAAGCCAAACTTGATCGCCCTGCGGACGGTTCCGGGCTCCAAATTCGTGCTGGCATTTGAAAAGAACTCCTGAGTACTTTAGGCGTGACACAACGTTGCTCGAATGAATCAATGAAGGAGAGGCGATACGACCGTACAGTTCGTCCCCTAAGCTCCCGGGCCGCATTGAAATTGTGGGGAGGCCGTCGCTAAAATTTGTGCCTCATCCCGAAGCGCAACGAAACCTGCTTGTTCGTCGTCGAGGGCGTGACCCCGGTCACCTGCGCCACGGCGTTTTGGCCCAAAGAATCTACGCCGCTCGCCTTTTCATAGGCCGCGACCGTGTACACGTCGGTGCGTTGCGATAGAAAATAATCTGCCCCCGCACTGAAGAGATTGTAGTTGGCGCCGCCTTTTCCGCCCGCGCCTGCATTGCGGGTGCAGTCGTACGCAACGCCCATCAATAGCGATGATGTGAGCCGATATTTCGCGTTGATCTCGACGTTGTTGAACGCCGCCGTGCCACGATAGCCCAGTGTATTCGGCCCTGATTTCGATCCCAAATCCTCAAAACGCGTGTTCGAATACGCGAGATTGACGTTCACTGCGCCGAGACTAACGCCCGCGCCAACGGCCGCGATCTCCAGGCTCTTAGCAGACGAGTAGCCTGCGTACACAGGGTTGCTCTCAGGACTCGTCGCGCTACCGAAGCTGCCGAGATTATTGCTAGTCGCTGGTCCTGCATTTGGATTCGCACCGAAGAACGACGTGTTGGGATTACGAACGTTCAGATAGCCCGCACCGATCGAGAACGGTCCGGCGGCATATCCGGCTCCCGCACCCCAGATCCGGTTGTTGGAGAACGATCCAGCCGTTCCACCGAGACTTATGATCGCTTCGACGGTAAGGCGCTGATACGTCGCACTGCGAAACTTGATTGAGTTGTTGATGCGTCGTGTGTTAAGTGCATCATCCACATCGCCAGGATGTGAAGTCATGTAACCACCCCACTGTGGTGCTGCGAGAAACGGCCCATATAGATCCACGACAGGGTCGTATTGACGGCCGAGCGTCAGCGTTCCAAGCTGATTGGTCAACCCGATATACGCCTGTCGGCCGAATTCCGCGCCACCTTGATTTAACACGCCGTTGTTGCTATAGAAGCCACTTTCAAGCACGAACAGCGCCTTCAGCCCACCGCCGAGATCCTCCGCACCTCGCAATCCCCAGCGGCTTCCTTGAAGACCGGCCGAACCGCCCTCAATCATTGCGAGTTGATGTCCGCCGGTAAAGCTGGATGTCGTCCGCGACGACTGTATGTTGTTCGTATAGTTGATTCCACTATCGACAATACCGTACAGCGTCACCCCGCTTTGCGCGTTGGCAGCGCATGGAATTACGAATTACCACAACCAACGACCGATGGGGATAGCATGGCGGCGCTTCTACTGCTCCGTTCCGCCGACACGTGCCATCTGAACCGGCGTGACATCGTCGGCTCGGGGTTTTGCGAAGAACAGCGCCACGGAGCCGCAAGCGGCGAGCACGGTCAGAGGAAGCAGCGCTAGTTCAAAGCTACCGGTTTGCTCGCGTACCACACCAAACAGCCATGTCGTTAGCGCGGTAGCCATGCTGCCCACGCCGCTCACGATCGACAGTCCTGCCGACACGTCGCGCGCCGACAGCCGTTGCGTGACGAGCGCCCAGAACGGCCCCTTCGACGAGTAGCTGCCGATCAGCATCAACGAGAGCAGCACGATCGTCGCGGCCAGCGAATGGACTATGAACGTCGCCAGCATTGCCATCGCCGAGAGCGTCAGCGCAAAGACGGTGTGCCACACACGCTCGTTGCTGCGGTCCGAACTGCGTCCCCACAACACCATGACTACCGTGGCCACGCCAAACGGAACGCTGCTCAGAAGTCCAGTCTGGAAGTTCGTCAGGCCAAACGACTTGATCAGTTGCGGTTGCCACAGCGACAGGCACACTCCTACGGAGAGTACGCCGGAATAAGTCAGCGATAGCGCCAGAACCTGCCGGTCGATTATCAGACGGAGTATCGACCGCTGCGCGCTTGGCGGTTTCGCCTCCTCCTCGGTGCGGAGTGCCTCGCTTAGCGCCTGCTTCTCGTCATACGAGAGCCAGTTCACCTCCTTCGGGCCGTCCGCCATTAGCCACAGGAAGCACAGACCGAGCAAAATCGACGGCGCGCCCTCGAGCAGGAACATCCACTGCCATCCGCTGAGCCCATAGCCGTGTAATTCCATTAACGAACCAGAGATCGCCGAACCGACGAAGCTCGACAGCGGGACCGCAAGCAGAAAGATCGATGCGATGCGCGCACGGTAGCTGGTCGGAAACCAGCGGGTGATATAGAACACCACGCCCGGGAAGAATCCAGCTTCCGCCGCGCCGACAAGGAACCGCAGCAAATAGAACAGCGCCGGTCCCTTTACACTGGCCATCGCCATCGACAATGCGCCCCACAGAATCATGAGGAAACCGATCCATCGGCGCGTCCCGAATCGTTTTTGACCGAGGTTGCTAGGCACCGAGAACAGGCAATAACTGACAAGGAACAGGCTGCCGCCGAGACCGTAGGCCGTCTGACTCAGGTGCAGCTCGCCGCGCATCTCCAGCGCGGCGAAGCCGATGTTGATGCGGTCGAGATAGGAGATGAAATAGCACAGCATCAGGAACGGGACCAGCCGCCAGGTGACCTTGCGCAGCGTGACCGCGTTTTCTCCCTCGTAAGCACGGGCGCGTTGCATCATGCCGCCTCCGATGACTTTTCAAGGTCGATCTTCGCCGTCAGCTCGATCGATTCGCCGAACCACGCCGCGATGGCGGCCGAGCGGCGGCCGGTGTATGCCGGATTGCCGTTATCATCGAGCCGCATGCTCAGATCGTGCCCCGGTATCAGAATGGCGCCGGGTGTTGCTCGCCATAGTCTCCAGATTCGGTCTATCGTGTCCTGACTCTCCGCCCTGTCAGCGGTCGCGTCCACGTCGTGCGACAGCAGTTCGGCGCGGTTCTTCGCGGCGTCGCCCGTAAACAATACGGGCGGCTCGTTAGCCTCGAGATGGAACAGCAGACTACCCGGTGTGTGGCCTCGCGCGGGAATCGCGCGGATGCCCTCAATGAACATCTCGTTGGCCGCCACACGGCGAACGCGCGAAGAGGCCGCCAACTCGCGGACATACAGTTCCGGCAGCGGATTGAACCCGGGCGGCTGGCGCTCGGCCCACGCAAGCTCGTCCTCGCCGATCCAGATCGTGGCCGTTGGGAACAGCGTAAAGTTGACCGAGTGATCGTAGTGCGCGTGCGTCAGCACGACATCGGTAATGGCTTCTGGTTCCACCCCGTGCTGGCGCAGTTGCTTGAGTAACTCTCGACGCACGCCGAATGCGCCTACGTCGATGAGAATCGTACGGTTGCGACCACGAAGCAATGCAATCGTGCTCCAACCCAGACCGCCGTGGCATACCGCCTTGCCTGGATAGCCCTGGATCAGGACATCTACCTGATACATATCGTCTCCATTCTTTAATTGTTCGAGCCTGCCGGATCGTTTTCCAAGATGATCAGCCAAACCGCGCAGCGGGTTAAGCGCAAAAAATCGGCTGATTCGTGTGTCGCACGCACGAATTGACACCGCGCGCCGGTGGGTTGACACTGAGCGACTCTTTTACCGGCCGGTGTGACCATTGGAATGAACTTCGAGATATCCGATTTGCGCGCCTTCGTCGCGACAGCTGACCTGGGCAGCTTTCGTGCTGCCGCGGACACGTTGCATCTTTCGGCGTCGGCGCTATCGCGTCGAATCGAGAAGCTGGAGGACGCTTTGGGCGTCAGGCTTTTCGAGCGAACCACGCGCAAAATGGATCTAACCATCGTCGGTCGCGGCTTTCTGGAGCGCGCGTATCGAATCCTCAACGAGATCGATAATTCGATACTTGAGTTCGACGATCTTGCACGGAACATGACCGGCGAACTCACGATTGCATGCGTGCCCTCGGCAGTGCGTTATTTTCTTCCGGAAGCGATTGGGGTCTATCACCAGCGTTACCCGGGCATCCGACTGCGCTTGATTGACGAGCCGTCTTCGACGGTTTTTCTCGCCGTCGCGCGCGGCGAGGCCGATTTTGGTCTCACTTATGTCGGCACGCAGGAGCCTGACATCGAGTTCACGCCGCTCCTTGATGACCCTTTCGTTCTCGCCTGCCCGCGCAGTCATCCGCTGGCGAAGCGCAAATCCGTCACCTGGGCGGAACTGGGGGACCTTGACTATCTGGCCATCGCACAAGGCAGCGGCAACCGCGCGGTCATAGACGAAGGCCTGGCGGGCGTGGCTGACCGGCCGAAATGGTTTTGCGAAGTGCGCCATGTGCCGGCACTCGTGAGCCTGATCGAAGCGGGGCTTGGCGTAGGCGTCGTGCCTCGCCTCGCTATGCCGCGGGGCCCGCACAAGGCGCTTACCAGCGTCGCGCTCGTCGATCCGCCGATTCGGCGCACGCTGGGCGTACTCCAGCGTCGCGGACGCGGCTTGTCTTCCGCTGGACGCTTCTTCCTTCAGTTGCTGACGGAGATGCGCGCATCGGATGCGCTGCCCGCGAGCACTGCTGGCTAAGTGAAGCCCCTCGTCCAAACCTCGTGCAGCGCGCAGTGACCTGCCTCGTAACCGGCGTCGCATCGTTTCCCTTCCCATTCGTGCGCGTGACACACCAATCGAACGAAAATATGCGTTTGTCATGCGAATGTCTTCTGTCCGATCATGTGCGAAACACAAGCGCTGTGCCGCAGCAGCCGCTTGAATCGCACGATTTTTTGATCGAAGGAGACGACCCGTCCATGACCGACCCCACCGCAACCCACGGCACCGTCAGCAAGGCGCAATTGACCGAGCTGACCATCGAAGCACTCTGCGCGCTCGGCCTGAATCGCACCGACGCTACCGATACCGCCACTATTCTCGTGCTCGCCGACCTGTTCGGTTTGCGCACTCACGGCACAAGCCGAATTGAATCGTACGGCTCTCGCCTGCGCATCGGCGGCATCAATCCCACGCCGTCGATCACGACCCAACAGGTCGGCCCGGCGCTTCACCGCCTTGACGGCGACAATGGCATCGGCCCGCTCGTCGGCTATCGGGCACTCGATCTGGCGATGACGGCCGCGCGCAAAAACGGCATCGCGTGCGTATTCGTCCGCGGCAGCAATCATTTCGGCCCGGTGTCGCCGTATTCGTACCTCGCCGCCACGCAGGGGTTTGCCAGCATTATCGGCAGCAACGCGACGACGACGATCGCGCCGTGGGGCGGCACCGACGCGCGCTTGGGCAACAGCCCCGTCGGGTTCGGCGTCCCGAACCCGGACGGCCATCCGTTCATTCTGGACATGGCGATTAGCGTCGCCGCGCGAGCCAAAATTCGCAACGCGCTCAAGCGCGGCGAAGCGATTCCGGGCGATTGGGCGACCGATGCGCAGGGCAAGCCGACAACCGACCCGAAAGCCGCACTCGACGGCTTCCTGCTTCCGATCGGCGGCCACAAAGGCTACGGGCTCGCGCTCGTCGTCGATCTGTTCGCTGGACTGCTTTCCGGCGCGGCGTACCTGACGCACGTCAAGTCGTGGGAAGACGACCCCGAAGAGCCGCAAAATCTTGGCCACTTCTTCATTCTGATTGATACGTCCAAGCTCGGCAGCGGTGCGTGGCTCGCCGCGCGTATGGCCGACTATGCGGCAATCCTGCACGGCTCCGAGCCCGCCGATCCGGATGCGCCGGTGATTGTGCCCGGCGAGATCGAACTTGGCCGGCTGGAACGCCAGATGGCCGAAGGCATCGACATTGGCGCGGCACAGTTGGCGATGCTGCAAGCGGCCGCACAGCCGCAGCGTTGAGGCTTCGATTCGTCCGTCAGGTCCGCAGCCCTGCGCCGCCATGCACGTGCGGCGTGGCGGCGAGCAGGCAGAATTGACGGGCCGGGTGGCTCGTTCGAGCGCCCGGTCTCAAATACATAATAAGCTCCAAGGAGCAATAGGTGACAAACATCCGTTGGCGCATCGTCCTGCTGCTGTTCATTGCAGGCTTCATCAATTATCTCGACCGCTCGGCGCTGTCCGTCGCCGCCCCCGCCGTGGCGCAGGAACTGCACATCTCACCGGCCAGCCTCGGGCTGGTGTTTTCGACCTTTTTCATCGGCTATGCGGCATTCAATTTCATCGGCGGCTGGGCGGCCGACCGGTGGGGCGGCAAGCGCGTGTTCTCCGGCGCGATCTTGGCGTGGTCGTTGTTGTGCGGCGCGACCGGCCTCGCTACCGGCTTCGGCTCGCTGCTAGCGATCCGCACTCTCTTCGGCATGGCCGAGGGACCGCTCGCGACGACGATCAACAAGATGGTCAATAACTGGTTCCCTCACAGGGAGTCGGCTACCGCCTTCGGTTTCGCCAATTGTGGACTGCCGCTGGGCGGCGCATTGGCGGGTCCGGTGGTCGGCCTGTTGACGGCTGCCTACGGCTGGCGCGTCGCATTCGCGGGCGTTGCGTGTTTCGGGCTGATTTGGCTGATCTTCTGGCACTTCTTGGCCACAGACAAGCCCCATCAGCATCCGCGCGTATCGAACGATGAGCGCCTCATGATCGAATCCGACCGCAGCGTTTCCGAAGATCCCGCCGACGTGAAGCGCCTCGGTTTCTACCTGAAGCAGCCCGCCATTCTCGCGGCGATGATTTCGTACTTTGGCTATAGCTACGTCCTTTTCTTCTTCCTCACATGGTTCCCGAGCTTCCTGACGATGGACCGCCATCTGAGCCTGAAAAGTATGAGTCTCGCGACGGTTCTCCCTTGGCTGCTGGGCTTCATCGGTTATGGCTTGAGCGGCGCGCTGTCCGATTGGATCTTTCGTCGTACGGGCAACGCGTTGCGCGCTCGCAAGTGGGTATTGATTGTGTGCCTCGGCGCCGCGGGCATCTGCGTCACACTTGCGGGCACTGTCACGACCACGGCTAGCGCGCTGTTGCTGATGGCCATCGCGGTGTTCGCGTTGTATCTGAGTGGGAGCACGTACTGGGCGCTGATTCAGGACACCATACCCGGACCGAAGCTCGGCAGCGTCGGCGGCTGCGTGCATTCGATAGCCAACTGCGCGGGCATCGTCGGCCCGGCCCTGACGGGATTTCTCGTCCAGCAGAGCCATACGTTCTTTAGCGCGTTCGTGCTGGCGGGCAGCATCTCGCTCGTCAGTGTCCTCGCCGTAGCGATCCTGCTGCGTCCGCGAGCCACGGCGCAGTTCGAATCGAATGAAGCGCGCATCTGTGGCTGAACGCCCAGGCGCAAATCCGCCACGGCACTCCCCAGCGAACTACTGCACATATAAAAGAATCTCTAACTCAAATCTCATCCCATCATGATGACACCCGAATCGTCAATCATTCGAGCCTTCACCCCCAGGTGCAAGCTGCGCGCGTCAATTAACCTGGGCAATCCGATTCTTGCGGGCAAGGACGCATCCGGTGCGCCGGCCGGTGTTTCGGTCGATCTCGCGCGCGCGTTTGCGGCAACGCTCGACGTAGAACTGGAACTCGTGGTGTTCGATTCGGCTGGCGAATCCGTCCAGGCGGTAAGCGAGGAGCGCGCGGACTTTGGCTTCTTCGCCGTGGACCCGCAGCGGGGCGAAACCATAGCGTTTACCGAGCCGTATGTGCTGATCGAAGGCTATTACCTCGTGCGCGACGCATCGCCAATTCGCCGCAACGAAGATGTCGACCAGCCGCGAAACCGCTTGGTCGTTGGCAAAGGCAGCGCTTACGATCTTTTCCTCACGCGCGAACTGAAACATGCGCAGATCGTGCGCGCACCGACCTCACCCACCGTCGTGCGAACATTCCTCGAACAGGACCTCGAAGTCGCAGCGGGAGTAAAGCAGCAGCTCGAAGCCGATGCCCGCGAGACGTCGGGCCTGCGCCTGCTAGACGAGCGATTCATGGTGATCCGTCAGGCGATGGGCATGCCGAAAAGCCGTGGCACCGCGGCAGCACAAGCATTGGGTGCGTTTGTCGAGGAAGCGAAGTTATCGGGGCTCGTCGCCCAAGCACTCGCACGGCACAACATTATCGGCGCGTCAGTGGCGCCGCCCGCGTAACCCAGACCATGCACGCCTCGCATTTCCTGTATGCAGTCGTGACTCCACTTACCGGAGGACAATGCCTCGGTCGACACATTGTTAGGCTGGGCCAGTACAGCTTCCGTTGCCGCCGATCGCGCTGTCATGGTTTCAACGCTTCGACGACAGGTATCCAAGTAAAGCGGGCGTCTGAATGGACAACCCAGCGGGCGAACGTCTCCTCCTGGCCGACCCCGGTCCGACGTCGACCGGCGGGCGTCGTCGGCCACAGATCGGCCGCGTCGGGCAACAGTCGATCCACGGCGGCCGACCGTCCTATGTTGCCGCGAGGTCGTTTCCAAGTCCACAAACGGTCATTCGCGACCGCACTCATGACGTCGCCATGCCAGAGGTTGATCCTGTGAGCAGTTGCAGTGTCATCGCAGTTCCGTTTACCCCTCCTGAAGACGCGCCTGCGTTCATACGACGAGTAAAACAAATACTCAGGTCGCCGTGCTGCCGCATTCAGTCAGAATAGCTTCGAACAATCGAGGGAAAGCATTGAATCCCGTCTCGCAGTTGAAATGGCCGCCGCCAGGGACAATCTCGATTGGCATTTCCAGGCTGCGGGCTACCCTCCTGCGACCGCGCGAGTGGAACGTAGGGAACGTTGTCGCCCGCCCAGCATCGCCCCGCTTTGCCTTTTCGATCGCGGATGCCGGCCGAATCGAACGATTCAGCAAAGAACGAATGATTGATAGTGTCGTAGTCGGGAAGGCCTAGCGCACCGATGAATGGCGAGGCCAGGAACAAGCCGTGAAACGGCTCTATTGACCGCTCTACCAATCGCAGCGCGAATACTGCTCCCAAGCTATGCCCAACCAGGATAGTCGGGGCCAAAGACGACGGTTCAACCGCACGATCATAGTCATCGAGCCAGGCTTCCAAAGACTGACCTTCCGGAGTGGAAGCTAAGGCCGTAGTACATCGATACCTTCTTCGCTCAGTGCCGAGTTGAACCACGGAAACCAATTCGTAGCCGGCTCCCCGTGCGCGCCGTGAAGCACAATCACCCGCAATCTCGGTTGTTCATTCCCATTTCAGATCTCCAATAGTTTGATCACAATGGAACCTTCCGCCGCTGTCCGAGTGACATATCTTCGTGCACTCGCAGACCAGCACACTTTTTTCGAAAGTCAACCTGTCCACAAGGAAGAACTCTGAGGGAACTTACATCTTCTGCACGCTCAGCACACTCAACTGCTTATTTTTTGAACGTGTACACCAAGATGGACCCGTTCTGCCTCTTGCTGTTAATGATTTAAGTCTTTCGAACCTGGAGCAGCAACTGGGGTAGGTGCAACTTCACCTGATAGCCGGTGGTGGCGTGTGCATATCGGTTCGCGCGACGTGACACGGCGCTTACCGTCTTGTTCATTCCTTGCTCTCAGGAAAGACACATCCGCCATTGCGCACCAGCGCTTTCACCTCTTCGCTGACTTGCATTGGGTTTCGACTTAATCGAGCAAAAAACTCCTTGCTTTGCCGGACGTACGACTTCGAATCGTACTTCGCACTCCATATGACTATGTTAAACATGATGGGAATGAGGTCCAGGCCCTTCTCGGTCAGAGTATAGAAGTCCTTGCGCCTGTCGCCGGGGTTGGGCGCCCTCGAGAGAATTCCCTGCGCCTCAAGAAAGGCAAGTCGAGAAGCAAGGACATTGGTCGCGATGCCCTCTTCCGATTTCAGGAACTCGCCATATGTCTTTTTGCCAACAAAAACGATGTCACGAATGATCAGGAGCGACCACCGGTCGCCGAATATCTCCACGCCGTAGTTCACTGCGCAGTGGGACCGAACGTCTTCTTTCGATGTCGTCTTCATAGCTAGACTCTAACATCACTTGCATGACGCAAGTAAATTTTCATGATTACTTGTTTTTTGCAAGTCATTTGGCTAGCATGACCCTTAGAGAATGCGAGCACCTATCGACTCACAAGGAGACGTTACTTGAGCACTATCAGCGTCATCGGCGCAGGTGGCATGGCCGCAGCGATCGGCGGTCTCGCCGCCAGGGCCGGACACACTGTCGAGGTGACGAGTCGCGAAACCGCCAAGGCGCCGATGCTGGCCGGGCAGGTCGGAGCTGGCGCGACGAGAGGAACGTTCGGCGCGGCCCCGGCCGCAGACATCGTCATCCTGGCGATTCCCTACGCAGCCGTTCTCGACATGGTGAGGCAGTACCGCGAGGGGCTGTCAGGCAAGCTCCTCGTCGACATCACCAACCCCATCGACGCCGACTTCAGGGGCTTTGTGACCTCTGAGGACAGTTTCGGCGCGCCGGAGATCGTCAAGGTCGCCCCCGCCGATGCGGATGTCGTCAAGGCGTTCAATACCCAGTTCTCTCACGTACTGGCTGCGAGGCCAGGCGGAGGCAACCCATTGGACGTGTTCCTCGCCGGGGACGACGCGCAGGCGAAGGGACGCGTCTCGGCATGCATCGAAAGCCTCGGGCTGCGCCCGATGGATACGGGAAGTTGCCCATGGCGCGGACGCTGGAGCACGCTGTCCTGCTGACGCTAGGCCTCGTCACCCACTCCGTCAACCACACCAACTTCTCACTCGGTATCGGCCTTCCCGGCTGAGCGCACGGGTACCACCACTTCTCGCATCACTCACAAGGAGCAGTTACATGCACGTCTTCGTCACTGGCGGGACCGGCCACGCCGGTTCGCACATCATTCCCCACCTCGTCGCGGCCGGCCACGAGGTCACCGCCTTGGCCCGAACGGACGACTCGGCGGCTGCGGTGTCCGCGCTCGGCGCCAAGGCGCGTCGCGGAGATCTTAGCGACCTCGATGGGCTCAAGGCGGCAGCGGCCGAGTCCGACGGTGTCATCCATGTCGGATACCGGGCTGACCTGCTTCAGGCTGGTGGGATCACCGCCTTAGGCGATTCGGAACTCTCAATCGTGCTCGCTTTCGGCGAGGCGCTGGCGGGGACCGGAAAACCGCTGGTCGTTGCAGGCAGCATCGGCGCACCCACGAACGTGGGTCGGGAAGCCCCTATTGTCGCACCGGTCAGCCTGGGCCGACCGGCGACCGAGGATGACCCCGCCCTTCCTAGCAGGCCCCTGGACGCCGGCACCCTGCGGGCTCGCAACGTCGTGGAGACCGCTGTCGTCGGTCTTGCCGAGCAAGGCGTGCGGTCTTCGGTCGTGCGGATTCCCCTCATCGCACACAGCACGGCCGATCGCGTCGGCTTCCTCCAGATCCTGATCGGGCTCGCGAAGGAGAAGGGCGTCATCGGCTACCCCGGAGACGGCGAGAACCGGTGGCCCGCCGTGCACATCCGCGATCTGGCCTCTTTGTTCCGACTGGCATTGGAGAAAGGTCCTGCCGGCAAGACCTGGCACGCGGTTGCCGACGAAGGTATCCGGTTCCGTGAGATTGCTGAGGCCATCGCCGCTCGCCTGGGCCTGCCCGCTGTGAGCATTCCCGCTGACGAACTGATGGTGCCGGGCTACTTCGGGTTTCTCTCGGCTTTGGTCATGGGCGACTTCCCGGCGTCCAGTGCCATCACGCGCAAGGCTCTCGGCTGGGAGCCTGCTCAGCCGGGTCTGCTCGAGGACATGGACAACGGTCATTATTTCCCCGCCGGCTGAACTGGGCTGACGGCAAGCAGCCGCGTCGCAACAAGCCCGGCAGACAACGATATCCCAACTAACGAGGAAACTGCACATGAGCACTATCAGCATTATCGGATCAGGAGGCATGGCCACTGCGATCGCTGGCCGTGTCGCCAGGTCTGGACAGACTGTCGAGGTGATCAGCCGCGATAACGCAAAGGCGCAGGCACTGGCCGACCAGCTCGCATCCGGAGCGATCACAGGGAAGTACGGCGCCGCGCCGGCGGGCGACATCGTCGTCCTCGCCGTGCCGTACGCCAGCGCGGCGGCGGTGGCGGCCGACTTTGGGAAAGCGCTCGACGGCAAGGTGATCATCGACATCACCAACCCGGTTGCCCCCGACCTTTCGGGCCTCTTGACCCCACCCGGCAGTTCCGGAGCGCAGGAGACCGCCAAGGGCATCCCCGCCGGCGCGCATGTGGTCAAGGCCTTCAATACCATCTTCGGTCACGTACTCGCCAAGGGTGGACGCCTCGACGCGTTCATCGCAGCCGACGATGCGAAGGCGAAGGTCCGCGTCTCGACCTTCCTCGAAAGTCTCGGGCTGCGTCCGTTTGACGTGGGCGGCTTGCAGATGGCCCAGACACTAGAGGCGCTCGGCCTGATGATGATAGGCTTGGCCAAAAACGGCGCCGGCACATGGGACTTCGCCTTGAACGTCGATCTCGGCTGAATCACCGGCCACAGCCTCACCAGCAGGTGCACGACACCATTGAGAGCAAGTCGAGAGACGGCACCGACTACAGGATGGATTCAGGATTCTCAGTAGTGGAGAAATCATTCGTGAACCCTACGCCGCCACGGAAGGCCGAGTAACGGATATCGAGAAGTTTGTCTCCATGTTCTCTGAAGAAGGATACATGGGGACATGGCTACCGGCATGAAGTTCAGGGGGCAGGTCATCGGTGACTCCATTGCCGGGTTGGCAAGTGCATTCCGCGCCGACCTGTCGGTTTTTATGAAGGTATTGATTAGGCCCTCGAAAACTCTTTGTTCTCCCGGTTTTTTGGCTGATTCCATCGATCTCATCCAGGAGTTCAAACTTAAGCGAACAAGGGGTTCAAACTTGCCTGAGCACTGGGCTCGGAAAGCCTTATCCAAACGGCATGAGCAGCTCAGAGTTAAATGAATCCCGACAGTCGGGATTCGCTCGACTTTGAAACTTCGTTCGCTGGCGCTTCAGTTTGAACTCTCGTGTCGCGTCGGACCGTCGACATGACACGATATTTCTGAAAGAAACAATGATTTGCGCCGGTGCCGCGGGTTTCAGCGGCTCATTTCATGGAAGAAACGAATCGGCCGTTTCGATCCTGCCCGAGGCAATCGGTCCGCCGTTGGGCGCGTATCAGGGAATTCCCTACGGCGCTGGGGAACACGCTCGCGGAAGACGGCCTCGAACGGCGCGTTCCGGCCATTGGATGATGCGCGCAGTCGGAAGATCGAGCGCCAGGTGATTCGAGCGCCGGTCGATGCGGCGATGCGGCGCGGCGGCCGACAGTGGCTGAGCAACCGGGCAGCGAAACTGCCGGCCGCGCACGCAGAACCGGAAGCGAAGCAACTTAAAGCGGCGTGATGTTCGCAGCTTGCAGACCCTTGGGGCCGCGCTTCGTCTCATAGCTGACTTTCTGATTTTCGGCGAGCGTCTTGAACCCCTCGCCGCGAATCTCCGAGAAATGCGCGAACAGGTCATCGCCGCCGGTGTCGGGCGTGATAAAGCCAAAACCCTTGCTGTCGTTGAACCACTTGACGGTACCGGTATCCATGGAACTCTCCTGAAGATGAACGAATAGACGCGCCCCCGGTAGGGTCGCGGGACAAAGGATCAAGGAGGGAGAGGACAACGAATACCGCAGGCTGCGGTCAATGATGAGCAGCAATCGCGCTTCTTGAAAGCTTCAACTAGGAAAATTACGCTCAGCCTCGAAAACCGTCAAGCTCTTTCGGCCCACCTGATGGGCGAAGAAACCGTGAACAGGAAAGCGATGCGCATCCCGGCTAATGGTCGGTCAGGGTCATCAGAATGTCCGCGTACCACGCGCTGTTGAGACCCAGTGATTCGTCTAGCTGCAGGTCTCTCGTACCCATATCGATGGTCGACGAATGCACGCCCAGAAGCACCCACGGCAGTTCGCCAGGCGCGTCCTCACCCGAGCGTGCGCTCATGACGACAGGCGCCCCGCTCGTGCCGCGATGAGTCCGCGCGTCCGTGACAAAGCAACCCTTGCCCTGGAAGCGAAGACCGAACGCCGACGCCAGCACGCCTTGCCTTACGACCGGAAGGTGATGCAGCGAGTCATGGAATCCCAGCGGAAAGCCGACGATCAAAAGCGACGCGCCGATCGGCGTCATCTGCCGCGGCCCCGCCAGATGCTCCGGACCGAATGCGTAGTAGCTCGCACCCCGCGGTAACGCGCTTCGTCGGATCTCGATGATGGCTACATCGATCTCGCCACCATCATCGATCCCCTGACGCCAAAGACTCTGGCCTGCCGCATAAAGCGGCACCGAGAACCATTCGGAAGCCCCGAGGTTCGCGGCGTCCACGTGAAGTTCGAGTTCCAGCCGATCCGGGAAATGCTGGCTTGGCGCGTCGATCACGACGTGACGACTCGTAACGAGGAACAGCCGTTCGCCGCGCCTGAAGAAGAACCCGCTGGCATTCGTGAGCCGCCGCTGCTGCGCGAAGGTGCACACCCGCGTCGCGGTGAGGAGCAGTGGCTCCAGTGTCGTCTGATGATCGATACGATGATCCGGGCCCGGAGATTCGCCCGAGGGCACCAAGCCGGCGATGCGTTCCAGCAGCGCATCGTGTTCTGGTCCGAAGTGGCCGGAAGCGAGAAATTGCTCGACTGCGACGTCCGAAATCGTCCCCGCCGATGCCGCGTTCGGCACGTGGCGCACGACGGGAAGCCCGCGCTCGTCGCGGCAAAGCAGCCACTTGTCTCCGTTGGAACTGCAATAGAGTTGAAGCGAGTCTTGGCTCACGCGGGTCCCTGCACGGGTCGATCGTCGAAGGGCAAGCGCACGCGAGCGGACGCCCCTGGGCCGCAACGCGGCCACGCTTGAATGCGGCATCTGCGTGTGCGGCACTCGGGCGAGCCGCCAGCCACCTCGTCTCGAGGATCTAGCTGCGGCCTTCGATTAGCTGGTCGATCGCGCGTCGCGATGAGTTCAACGCGCGCGCGATCGCCTGTTCCTGGCCAGTGGAGTGCAGCTGTCTGGAGTCGACCCAGGGCATCCTCAGCTTGCGCGCCTTCTCTTCCTCCGAAGTCGCCGTGATGCGCGAATCGATCATGAAGCGGCCCGAGACCAGGCGCTCTACCTCGATCGCGATCTCATATCCGCGGTATTCATGCTTTTCCATTTTGACCTCTCGGAGAATCCTTGAGCGAGACATTCTCGACGGCTGCGGGCGACGACGTTTCCCGTTCAGCGTAAGTCACTCGTCAGTGCCGCGCGCGGTCGCAAGCAGAAGCATCAACGGTCGCGATTCCGGTTCCGCCTGCCTGTGGACGAGACGCGAAGCGGTCTATCCGAATCGTGCCTCAAGCCAGGCGATGGCCCATTCCTTCGCGAACACGATCGCGTCTTCACGCAAATCAAATGCGGCGAGATCGCCGCTCATATGAACGTCAGGCTCGCCGCCACCGGCGAGCCGACAGACGATCCTTGCGTGCGCCATGTACTCGCCGTCTGCGCGCCGAGGCGTGGGATCGATCTGAAAAGTGCTCGAATTGAAATGCATGTGAAACTCCCAGATGAACGCCTTCGAGTTCGCTGCGTTCGTCACCACGCGACGGCGAATGTCCTCGCTTCAGGACGGGTTGCCGCGGTCGCGTTGCTGCGGCTGCCATCGAACTCTCTAGTGCCAGTCCCACGTCCTCTGGTCGAGCCCGCGGCCGTCGATCAAACGTTCGGCGTAGACCGCGCAGGCACGTCGCGCGTCTCCTCCATTTTCGAATGGGCGACTTACCGGCACGCGGAAAACGCGACTGTGTGAACTAGCCGTATCTGCATTCGACTGGCTGATACGAACCGAAGCATCGAAGCCTTCGTCGTAGTTGTGAGCGAATCCCGTTTGCGTCGCGCGGTGCGGATACACAAGCAGAAAAATGTCGAAGCCCCGGTATTGGCGATATGGTGTTGTCATTGATTACTCCCACGGCTGAAAGGGCGGCCGGCATGAATGTGAACACGTCCGAATATTCGAACGCGGTAACGCGCGCGACCGCGCTCTCTCGCAGAAAGCGCCGGTCACAGGACAGGTGAGATGAATTGGGACAGCACACGGAGACAAGCACCGCAGACGTCCGTGGCAGAGCACGCAGATCCTCCTGTCATGCTACGCGCTTCGGTGGCGTTGTACAGATAAATCGTCGTGCAGCGGATATCGTCTGCCATGTCATCTGCGATGCGCATGATGCCGATGATCGAGTCCACCAAGCGGAGCACTCGGAAAATCAGGCAGTCATCGAAATGCATTAATCGGCAGAAAGTTCTGCTCGTGCGCTTTGATCCGTTGACCATGCGAGCGCGCGAATCGCACGTTTGCATCGAGGGCGGTAAATGCGCGGCGCCTGCTGACTTTTCGGGTATAGTGGACTATCAATTTCGAGGAGACCATCATGCCAGCATTCCCGCCTCTCCTCTACAAGGGCTTTGAACTTCATCCCCTTGTTTTCGCGCGCGCATTCAATCGCTTCGACGGGCATTCGCGTTACGCCGAAGGTTACGATGTTGCGGTTCGCATCTGTCGTCCGGACACATCGGGCGAGTCCGGCGCAAGCCGCGTCTTCAAGCTGGATCGGCAGGACGTGTTCGCGGACTTCGGTATTGCTCGGCGCGCCGCTCGTCAGCAAGGTGAAGACATCATCGATGGAAAGATACAGGGCGCGTCGGTCATCGATATGTGAGCGATAGCGGCGCTGTCGCGAAGCCGTTTCGTATCTTCCCAACTTCAAAAACGGCGCGCAAATTTGCGCGCCGTTTTTGCGCTCCGCCACGTCATGCCGCGACAGCGAGCGCCCGTCGATCGACCCTCGCATGTCGACCGGCTCACAGACATGCGCACGAACATCGGCTGCGATCGGCACCGACTACCTTTAAGCTGTCCTGGCAGAAAACGCATGATGCGCTCGGCCAGCGAGTGACCATGTGACGCGATCATATGAAGTCGACGACATATCGACTGCCGACGATGGCCGCGTCGCGATGGAATCGCATCTGGACACGCAACGAAGATCCGGACGCGAGCCGGAAAGGCGAGTAGAGTGGCTTCCCCTATCTGAGAATCGGCATGGCGACGGCAGAAGACGTAATCGCAGGACTCGAACAAATGAATCTCGAGAGGACAGGCTGCTCGACAGCGCCAAGAATGAAGGGGACCTCGGCTGCTTGACCGAGCTGACTGTGCGCCGCAGTGCAGACACAGAATCGTTGGCAAGCGGTGACAGTCGGAAAATTTAGACGTGCGTCCGAAGGGACGTGCAGAGTGCGCACCTACGTTTCGGAGTCTGCCGTGCCAACACCTGAAGATGTGATCGCGGTATTCGAGCAAATCAATATCGAAGGAAAAGATTTCACGCGGCTCGAGGACGCATGCGCCGGCTTTGCTCAGTGGCTGGCGGTCGAATGGGAGGGGCTCAGGGACGAGGAAGTTCGGCTTCTGATGGCGGTTGGGGCTACGTTGTGGCGCGAGGCTTCTTTCGGTGGCGGCTCGCACAACTGGCGCCCGCTCTCCTGAAGCGCCGGCCAGAATCAACGGGCAACGCACCGCCAAAACGCATTTCTCCGGGCGAACTCTGAGTGACTTCTGAGACTGTCTGGCAACCGATTTTTTGATTCGGTCCATCTGCGTATCCTTCGTCTGCTCTCCTGTAAGTGCGTGCCTTAGAAGCGATTGCCGCAGTCAACATGGTTGGCATTACCGGCAAAACGAACTTGCATGGCTCGACCCGCTCTGGCGCCAATTCGACTTCGAAGAATGACATCTCCTTACGTAGCGTAATAAGGTCTTCGGCAACTGTACCGTCCAATGTCGAGTCGGGAGCTCTCGCATGGCGCGTCTGCGGCGGCGAGGAAGATGCCACGATTTGACATTCAAGGATCGAGGTCAGTATTGAGGCGGCAGCGCCATGCGCAATCAGCACGCTCGGTGTCTTTAACCGGTTTGGGCACGTTTGATGCGGCTCCGAATTAACTACGACGCTCAAGCGGAGCACTCGCGAAAAATGCGGGCAACGACATGACCGAATCCAAGGAGACAACCTTCGAGCCCGACGGCGAAGACTATTTCAAACTGCTGGTCAATGGTGTGACGGACTATGCGATCTTCATGTTGGACTTGGACGGCGTCATAAAAACCTGGAACGCTGGCGCGCAACGGATCAAGGGTTACGCCGCGAGCGAGATTGTCGGGCGCAACTTCTCGGTCTTTTACACAGAGGGTGACCAATTGGCAGGCCGGCCGGCGTATGCGTTACGCACCGCTCTTAAGGAAGGCAAGTTTGAAGACGAAGGCTGGCGCGTGAGGAAAGACGGAAACCAATTTTGGGCACATGTCCTCATTGACCCCGTCAGCGATGATCGGGGAAGACTTATCGGCTTTGCGAAGATTACGCGCGACATTACCGAGAAGAAACAGGCTCTGGAAGCGCTGCGCGAAAGCGAGCAGCGCTTTCGTCTGCTGGTGCAAGGGGTAACCGACTATGCCATCTATATGCTTTCGCCCACTGGCGAAGTAACCAACTGGAACGTCGGCGCTGAACGTATCAAGGGGTATACGCACGACGAGATTCTGGGAAAGCACTTTTCCTGTTTCTATACGGAGGAAGATCGTGCCAGCGGATTACCGGCGCAGACACTGGCGACAGCCGGCGCCGAAGGCCGCTTTGAACGGGAAGGATGGCGGGTGCGCAAAGACGGCTCGAGATTCTGGGCGCATGTGGTGGTCGATGCGATTCGAAATGACAACGGCGAGTTGATCGGCTTTGCCAAGGTCACTCGGGACATTACTGCACGAAAGCAGGTGGCTGAGGCGGTCGAACGCGCCAATGAAGCTCTCTTTCAATCGCAAAAGATGGAATCGCTTGGCAAGCTGACCGGAGGCATTGCGCATGACTTCAACAATCTCCTGGCCGTGATGTCGAGCGGGCTGGACGTGCTTTCATTGCGGACCCAGCATCAGACCGACGTCAAAATGCTCGAAAACATGCAACGCGCGGTAGCTCGGGGAGCGATGCTCACGCAACAGCTTCTCTCGTTCGCGCGCCAGCAGCCGCTCAAGCTCGATAAGTGCAATCTCAACGCGGTAATCCGCGGCTTTGAAGTGGTCCTTCGCGGCGTAGCCGATCCGATGATCGAGTTGGAGATCAGGCCGGAACCCCGGCCTAAGCCTGTGATTCTGGATGCTCCGCGATTCGAGAACGCCTTGCTTAACCTCATTGTGAACGCACGCGATGCGATGCCGAACGGAGGGAAAATCGTAATCGCCGTCGAGAACGTTCATTTGGTTGACGGGGCGATCGGCACGCTCGCGGCTGGCGCCTTCGTGAAGCTCTCCGTCTCCGATACCGGTTCTGGAATGTCACGCCACGTCGCAGCGCACGCATTCGAGCCTTTCTTCACAACCAAGCCGCTTGGCAAAGGCACCGGCCTCGGATTGAGTCAAGTCTATGGCTTTATTGCCCAGTCTGGCGGCGAGGTACAGCTGCAAAGCGAAATCGGTCAGGGCACGGTTGTCACTATCTACCTACCTGTAGCCGACGGGGCGGCGAGCGATGCGCAGATCGAGCCGGCACTGGATACGGTGCTGGTCGTCGAAGACGAGCCGGATCTTCGCGAGGCGACAGCCGAGCTCTTGCGTAGTCTCGGATACGACGTGCTCATTGCCGGGAACGGAGCGGATGCGCTCGAATCGTTGAAGCGCGGTGATGACATCCAGATTCTGTTCACGGACGTGGTGCTGCCCAACGGGATAGACGGCATTCAGCTTGCACGCTCGACCCGCCAGCTTCGCCCGGACGTCAGAATCGTTCTCGCATCGGGATATGCCCTTCCGGCCCTGACCGAGGAGCATGGGAGCCTCGATGACTTTGCGTTCGTTGGCAAGCCATACAGGCTTGCAGACCTCGTGCGGATGCTGCGTATCGCGCATTGATATCACGCGCACAAATGCCTTCGTTATGGTCGATGCGAACTCCGCCAGATCCGACGCGCGCCGAGGTCGTAGACCTGTCGAGTGCGACGTGCGTCTGTCCGAGGCGGGATACAGTCAGCATAGAGACCCGCCGCTACCGCACAACGCCTGAACGTGCACGTGCCTGGCTTGCGCGTGTGACCATGTCCCAAGTCTGGAGCGACTGCGGAGAGAAGAATCTTGACGATTCGTTCCGGCCATGATAGTATCGCTTTCGAAAGTTCAAGAATTCGATTGCTGTTCATCAATAGTTCCGTTTCCTCCGCGGTATTCGTTGTCCTCTCCTTCCTTGATGCTTCCGCTGCTCCTCATTGGAGCAAACCTCTTTTTTCTCTGTTCAAGGATTTTTATGGATACCGGTATCGTCAAGTGGTTCAATGACAGCAAGGGCTTTGGTTTCATCACCCCCGACAATGGCGGCGACGATCTCTTCGCGCACTTCTCGGAAATCAGCGGCGATGGCTTCAAGACCCTCGCTGAAAACCAGAAAGTGACCTTCGAAACGAAGCGCGGCCCCAAAGGCCTGCAGGCAGCGAATATCAAGCCTCTGTAATGCAACAAGCCCGGCGTCGCGACGCGACGCCGGGTGCTCAAGCTTCATCCCTCGAGCCCGCCTCTCTCGCCGGCGTTCCCAATACGCCCGGCGCTTCCAGAATTCCCTCGCTCACTCATCGTTGGCTCCAACGATGTCCGCCGCTTCAGCGCAAGTCATTGCCGCCCGTATCGGCGGGAAGCACTCATCCTTATAAATAAAATATGCAGCTCCAACGTCCCACTCATCATTACCGCGGCTATGCGGTTCATCCGTCCGCGCACCGCCTGCCCGATGGCTCGTTCTCGTCAGACCTCCTGCTGGAGCGTGCGCAGCCGGACTCCACGACCGTCCAATACCGTTTCTATTCGCTCGACTACTTCGTCAGTGAGCACGAGGCCGTTCAGCACTCGTCTCGCTGGGCACGCGACTGGGTTGAAACCCGCGGATAAGTATCCACGGGCAAATCTGGCAAAAAGCGATCCGTCGATCACGAAAGAAACTTCGCGACGGTATCGTTGAAGCGCTCGGCATGCTCCCAGTGCGCCCAATGTCCGCAACGCCCGAAAATGAGCAGGTCGGCGTTCGGCATGCCCCACACGAGACGCAGGCCGACATCCATCGGCACGAAGCGATCGTCGCGTCCCCAGATGACGAGCGTGGGCGCCTTGATCTCGTTCAGACGATGGCCGTAGTCCGGAAACTGCGTCGGATTCGCGGCCAGGCTCTTCACGAAGTTCTCCAGATAATCGCGCCGCGCCAGCATGTTCTGCAGGCGCGCCGCCATCAGTTCTTCGGTCATCGTGCTCGGGTCGTACACGAACACGTTGAGCATCTTCTTCAGATTCTCGAGCGTGGGCTCGCGATACAGCCCCTGCAACAGCTTGATGCCTTCGGTCGGCATCGGCACGAACTGGCTCGGCCCGCCCGTGCCGCCCATCAGCACGAGCTTGGGACAGCTTCTGCAGCAAGTCGCGTGGCCATCCGGTCTCACGACGCCCGATGGCGATGCGATGATCATCCGCGAGACGACGCATCGCTTCAGCCAGTTGTCGTTTCATCGCGCGATGGTCGGACGGCGCTTGCCGATGCTGCTGACTGCAGCGGGCCGCGCTTACTTCGCGATGTGTCCGGACGAGGAACGCGAAGACATACTCGAACTGCTGCGTTCGGGTTCGGGCGGCGAGGAGCCGCAGGCGCTCGCGAGAAACGACAGCCTCGTGCGCAGCCTGATCCGGCGCGCGCGTGAAGACGGCTTCGGAACCAACTACGGCGACTGGACCGCGTAGGCGAAGATCGGCGCGGTGGCCGTTGCCATCAAGGACGATGAGCGCGTGCTCGCGAGCCTGAACGTGGTGTTGCTGTCGCGCGCCGTGAGTCTCGCGGACGCGGTGCGTCGATATGTGCCGCCGTTGCAGGCGGCGGCGGAAATCGTCGCCGCGCTCAAGCAGCAGTGAGGTGGCTCGAATGCAGGAGCGAAGCAGCGTTCCAAGGCTTTGCGGCAAGTAGCGCTAACGTCCCTTGAATCGCGGCGCGCGCTTTTCCTGCCACGCGAGCGCGCCTTCGCGCAGATCCTCGGATGCATCGGCGCGCGCGAGATCCGCTGCGAAGCCGGCGGCATCGAAATTGCCGGCGGCGATTCGCGTCAGGTGCTTCTTCATGCCCAGCAGCGCGAGCGGCGCCATGCCCGCGAGCTGGTCGGCGAGCGTTTGCACGGCGTGCGCGAATTGCTCCGCCTCGACGAGATGCGTGAGAAAGCCGCACTCGAACATCCGCCGCGCATCGAAAGTCGCGCCCGTGAGCAGCAGCGTCTTCGCGACGTTCACGCCGAGCCGCGACACATAGCGATGCAGGCCGCTCTGATAAAACAGCAGGCCGAGCCTCGCCGCCGGGATGAACATCTGTGCATGCGTCACGCCGATACGAAAATCGCAGGCAAGCGCGAAATCGGTCGCGCCGCCGTAGACGCCGCCGTTGATCGCCGCGATCGTCACGGGGCGCGCGAGCTCCAGTTCGTCCGCCAGCGCCTCGAAGGCCGCGCCGACGTTGTCCGTGCCAAAACGGTTGACGTTGAAGCCCGAGCAGAAGTGCTTGCCCTCGCCTTGCAGGCAGAGGACGAGCACGTGCTCCATCGCATTGATCTCGCGCAGATGAGCGCGAATCGCCTGCAAATCGGAGAACTCGAGGCGATTCGCCACTTCCGGCCGGCGCAACGTGATGACGGCCATGCGACCGTCGACGTTCAGCGACGGCGCTTGCCCCTTTAATGACGCGCTCATTGTCGACGCTTCCTTTCTCAGTAGAGCCCGTAGATCTGATCTGCATGGTTGTCTCTCACCGACGATACGCTTGCAGCTCGCCGCCTCGTCGACCAATTCGGCCGCGCGCGCGGAAGCGCGACCACGCCTCATCAAACCCCAGACCTATGACCGATGCAGAATCGATTGACTGAATTAATGCTAAATCGAGAAGACTGATTTGACGGTATTAGGGTTTTTACCAGGTCACCCGAAGCCTAGACTACCTCTCAACGACGAAGCAGTGGCGCAACCCTCACCACCGGCGCCGTTCCCCAAAATCAGCATTCGGAGGTTCAATCATGTTCAAGTCCATCGTTCCCGCCATCGCTATCGCCGCCGTTCTCGCGGCTCCCGCTTTCGCTCAAGCGCGTGAAGACGGTCCGGTCACCCGCGGACAAGTACGTGCGGAGCTGGTTCAACTCGAGCGCGCCGGTTACAAACCCGCCAGCGACGAAACCACCTATCCTGCCGATATCCAGGCTGCCCAGGCGCGCGTCGATGCGCAGCAAGGCGCCGCCGCCGCGTCCTTCGGCGGTGCGAGCGAAGGCGCTTCGGCGTCGGGTCATGCGAGCCGGCTGAGCTTTCTGAACCGCATCGTCCGTCCGGCGGCAGACGCGAATCCGGTCGACTTCAATCGCCCGTAAGCGGCTTTCCGCCCCGGAACGGAAGCCCGGCCCAGCGCCGGGCTTTGTGCTTTTTCACGATCACGAATCGATGTGTCCGGTGCCTTTCATCACGCTGTAAGCCATGGATCCGACGATGTTTTCAGACTGCGATTTTTCATCGGCCAGTCCGACGGCACTACAATTTGTGTTTGCCGTCGATACACATTTCGGATCAGCCGCCTCATGCCCATGCCGTCGCTGCGCCTAGTCTTCGTTTCCCTGTTATTTATCGCCCTCGCCGCCTGCGGAGGCCGCACCGCCACCACGCCCAGCTATCAGCAGGAGCTTTTCAACACCGGAGCGAGCCCGTTCGCGCACAACTTCGATGCCACCGTCAACGAAACCTGCGAGGCCGCGCGCCGCGCGCTGCTGTCGCAAGGCTTTCTCACGACGATGGGCCAGCCCGACACCATCGACGCGACCAAGAACTTCCAGCCGAGCGCCGAGACGCACGTCGTCGTGTCGTTTCATGTGGTCTGCACGCCGGGGGAAAACGCGACGAACCAGAGCATCGCTTATGTGAACGCCGTGCAGGACGGCTACGCGCTCAAGAAGAGCGATACCTCGGCGAGCGTCGGCCTCTCGGTGCTCGGCTCGCTGTCGCTGCCGATCCGCTCGAATAGCGACGCAATGGTGAAGATCTCGAGCGAGACCGTGCCCGCGGGCAAGTTCTACGACCGCTTCTTCAACCTGATGGGCCATTACCTGAACACCGTGCCGCGCAGCGCGCCCGTCGCGGCCGATGAAGTGAAGAGCAAGCCGCTCGCGCCGTCGCTCATCGTGAACTCGCCCGAGCTCACGCCGACGCCGATCGTCGTGCAGACGCCCGCCGCCGCGACGGCGATACCGGCATCGGATGGCGTCGCGGCGGGCGCGTCGGAGGCAGCGGCCGCCGCCGCCGCACCGGCGCCGCGAACCACGGCGACTCAGTAAGCCGCCCGTTCTTCCCGTCAGTTCGGCACGTTCACGACTCCGCCCGACACCGTGATCGCGTTCGCCCCTGGATCGGTGGCGATCGGCGGCAGGTTCGCCGTCGTGAGCGCGGGCGCCGCGCCGGCCGTGCCGCCGCGCGCCACCGTCCGCACTACCTGCGAAGGCGGCAGCGGCGCGTTGTTCTTCAGGTGATTCCACATCAGATCGAGCGCCTGAATGTTGTAGTAGTGCACCGGAATGAAGCGCGTGTCGAATCCGGCCACGCTCAGGAACGCGTCGAAGTGCTGGCCGTTCGTGATCTCGTAGAGCGAAAGCTGGCTCTTGTTTCCCTCCGCCACCTGGTTCGCGCCCAGATACGGACGCGACGCGTGATTGATCGGCACGAGCGCATCCGCGCGGCCCTGCACGATGATCGCGGGCTTGCCGCGCAGGTTCGCATTCACGCGGATCGCGTTCACGTTGCCGACCATCGTCGCATTGCCGTTCGTCCACAGCGCGCGCAGGCACGCCGCGCCCGCGTAGCTGGCATCGGGCGTCGCCAGCCGATGATCCGCCGCGCCGGCCGTCCCGCTGTTGTAGACCAGATTGATGCCGTTGGTCGGCGGCACGCCGTTGCCGTTGCCGAAGATGGTCAGCATCGGCGAGACGATCGGCGTCACGCCCGCCGCACCCGCCGCGCTGGTCGTGCCGAAGCTGAAGTCGCACAGGTTGTCGAGCACGCTCGCCTTCATGTAGGCGTCGGCGTACGTGACGGCGACGGCCGGAACCGCCTGCGAATCCCACATCGGCGCGTGCAGCTTGTCGGAGTCGGTCTCGTAGCCCGCCTGATGCAGCTGATTCAGCGCATCGTTGGCCTGGGCGACGGTGTTGCCGCCCGAGATCAGGCCGCTCGCTGCAAGCGTCGCGCAGCGCGCCGTGCGGATCGCGGTGGTGGTCGCCACCGGCAGCGTCGTCAGATACGGCGCGCCGGCCGCGGCTGGCGCGAGCGCGGCGCACGGCTGCAGCAGGTTGGCGAGCGTCATGTAGTCCGCTAGCGGCCGCCCGAACGAGCCGACCGGCGCGCCGCCCTGCCGTACCGAAACCTGCGACGGCAGATTCAGATTGATCTGCGGCTCGCCGACGACGACCGCCGTGATCCAGCCGTCGGTGTCCTGCTCCGCCGCCGCCAGCGACGCGCCGCCGCCGTTGCTCACCGATGCCGCGATCGTCGTGATGCTGCCCTTGCCGTAGCGCACCTGATGCGTCGAGCCGCTGACCGGGCCGAACATGTCGTTGAGCGCCCAATAGGCGAACTGGATCGCCTGCAGGGTGTTCTTGCCCCAGTCCTTTTCCGGATTTTGTTGCGAGTGCGCGTGCTTGTACGCGTAGCGGTTCGGGAAGGCCGAGTTGAACGACGACAGCGCCTGCGCGCTCGCGTTCGCCTTGAAGATCGCCCTGGTCCCGGCGAGGTCGGCGTTGGCGAGCGTGCCGTCGATCAAGGTGACGCGGTTGGTCGCGAGCTCGTGCGCGCCGTTGCCGCTGCCCTTGTCGGTATACGCGACCGCGCAGCCGCGCTTCAGGCCCCATTCGCCCGCCGCCGAGATCGCGCCGTAGACGCCGCGCGATCCCGATGACGTCGCCGTGACGATGCACGGCTGGTCCGGATTGAAGCTCGCCGGAATCTGCACGAGCAGGCTGACGTTCTGCGTGCCGCTGCCGTCATCCGCGTAAGCGATGTACTCCTTGCCCGCGATCTTGCCTTCACCGAGCGTATCGTTGCCGTTCAGGTCGATGTTCGGCCCCCAGAAGCGGCCATAACCGCCGTTCGCCGACATGTCGACGAGCGCGCGGTAATTCGAGTAGATCGCGAGGCGCCGCAACTCCGCGGCCGTGGGCGCCGCCGGATTGGCGATCGAAGGCGCTGTCGCCGACGCCAGGCCCGTCTTGCCGAGACCCGCGGTGAGCAGGTCGTCGGACTGGCCGTCATATGTCTGGGAGCTGACCGAGCCTGAGACGAAGCTCGGCAGGGAATTGCTCGGCGGGCCGCCGCCGTTGTCGTCGTCATCGCCGTGGCATGCGGCGAGCGTCGCCGCGGCGAGCAGCGCCAGCGCGCCGAGCGCGGCGGTCCGCGGCAAAGTGTGCAACCTCTGGAATCGCGCGAATCTTTTCATTGTGTCTCCGCCATCCGTTCCGATTGAGTGGTGCAACCTGAGGAGTGCAGCACGCTCGCATGGCACGCGTGCGCGCCCCGCGAGCGATGGGTGCAAGTATCGCGCCTTATCGAATGTCAGTCGCTGCTGAATTCCCCTGTCCGTCTCCCGCGCGGTGCGCCACGGATCCGCCAAACGACAACGGGCTCCGGCCGTGAAGCCGGAGCCCGATCAAATGCCCGCCGCGAGCGAAGCCAGCGGCATCATGCGATACCGCTCAGCGCCTGTTACCCGCGTTATTGCCCGCCGCCGCCTTGCACGCCGAGCGTGATCTTGTTGGACACCGACTTCACGCCCGGCACGCCCTTCGCCACTTCCTCCGCCTGGGCGATCTGGCCGCCGTCCGGTACGGTGCCGGTCAGCGTCACCGCGCCGCTGCGCGCGCGCACGTACACGTTCGACACGTCGAAGCCCTGCGCCTTCGACAGCGCGCGGCGCACCGAGTAGCCGAGCTTGCGATCTTCCTTCTTGACCGCCGATTTCTGGGCCTTCGTCGGCGCCGCCGACTCCGTGGTCGTGGCCGCCGCGTCGCTCGACTGGGCATAGGCGCTCGAGGCTACGGCCACGCAGACCACCACGCCCAGCGCCTTCAACAGATCGACTGCTTTCATGATTTCTCCTTTTGTTTCGCTTGTTGACTTCGCACAGTTTGCTACTTCGCTCGTTTTGCACTTCTAAACCGGGCCGCATTCAAAGCGGCCGGCTACGACATCGAGCGGCTGCCCGTGGCCACGCGCGTAACCCTTGCCAGAAAGGCTCGAGGACATGGCGGCGGCAAGCCGGCGGATGCGGCTCACGGTGCTGCGAGAGACTGGCGAACGAAACAACGGCGGCCGGCTGGTCGGGCGGCAAGCCCGCCGGCTCGAATGTGTCCTGACGCACCGCGCTACTTGCTGCGCGCCCTTTCGTCACGCCTTGCGGGGCGTGGCGCGCGGCTCGCCTGCCCATATTCCGGGCTTGCGGCGCGCAAGGGTCCTGTCGTGCGGCGGCGAACGTCAATTTAGCCCAGCGCGGCAATTAGCGCAAAGCATTTAACGACGCGGCGACCCGCGAGGCCGCGCGCACGCAACAGCGCCGGCGGCGGCTACGGCGGCTACACATGCCTGTCACACTTGCCGCGCCGCGGCCGACGGTCCGGACGCCGGCCGATCTCATGTACCATCGACGCCATGCCGCCCGCCCGGACGCGCTCGTTCAGGTGTCCGCGCGCCGCGATCGGGTGAGCTCGCGCGCACAAGCTTTTTGATCAGACACGAGATGACCCAGCCTTCAGGAACCAATCCGGGACACAATCCGGGACCGAACCCGGAACCCAATCCGGGCAGCGATCCGCCAACGCCTCCGCGCCGCAAGCCGCAGCCGAGAATCGTCGCCCGCTTCGTCGCGATCTCCTGGCGCGACCTGGCGCTCACCTTCGGCCCGATCCTGCTGGTCTGCGCGGCCGCGCTCTATCTCGCCGTGCGGCTGATCCAGCCCGCGCCGCCGAACACGCTGACCATCGCCGCCGGGCCGAAGGGCAGCTCGTTCTGGAACAGCGCGCAGAAATACAAGACGATCCTCGCGCGCAACAGCGTGACGCTCAACGTGCTGGAGACGCAAGGCTCGCTCGACAACCTCACGCGCCTGGAAAACCCGAAATCGAACGTCGACGTCGGTTTCGTGCAGGGCGGCATGAGCAAGCCAGGAGCGACTCAGGACAGTCTGGAATCGCTCGGCAGCGTGTCGTACGTGCCGCTCGCCGTGTTCTACCGCGGCGCGGCGGTCGTGAACCGGCTGTCGGAACTGAAGGGCAAGCGGCTCGCGATCGGCGCGGAAGGCAGCGGCGCACGCGTGCTCGCGCTCACGCTTCTGAAGGCGAACGGCATCGAGCCGGGCGGCGGCACGGAACTGCTGCCGCTCGCCGGCGACGAAGCGGCCAACGCGCTGGAAGCCGGTCAGATCGACGCCGTGTTCCTGTCGGGCGACTCCGCCCAGCCGCCGACCATGGCGAAGCTCCTGCGCACGCCGAGCGTCCGTTTCATGGACTTCGCCCAGGCGGACGCCTATGCGCGCCGTTTCCCGTATCTCACCGAGATCGAACTGCCGATGGGCGCATTCGATTTCGCCCGCAACCTGCCGCCGCATCCGGTCCACATGATCGCGCCGACCGCCGAGCTGATCGCGCGCGACAGCCTGCATCCGGCGCTCTCCGACCTGCTGATCGAAGCCGCGCGCGAAGTGCATGGCCGCGCCAACCTGCTGCAACGGGCGAACGAGTTTCCGGCGCCGCTCGTCCACGAATTCCGCATCAGCGACAACGCCGAGCGATATTACAAATCGGGCAAGAGCTTCCTGTACCGCACGCTGCCGTTCTGGGTCGCGAGTCTCGCGGATCGCGTGCTCGTCGTGCTGGTGCCGCTCATCGTGGTGCTGATCCCGGGCCTGCGGCTGGTGCCCGGGCTGTACCGGTGGCGCGTGAAATCGCGCATCTATCGCTGGTATGGCGCGCTCATTGCGATCGAGCGGGAAGCGATCAGCGGCCCCGACACCGCGCAGCGCGACGCCCTGCTCGACCGCATCGATGCGATCGAGTCGGCCGTGAACCGCATGAAGATGCCGCTCGCGTTCGCCGACCAGTTCTACGTGCTGCGCGAGCACATCGGCTTCGTGCGGGAGCGTCTCGCGCACGCGCCGGTGGCCCCCGCCGCGCCGGGCGAAGAGGCGGACGGGCGGGACATGGCGCGAGCGGGCGCATCGAGCGTCGCATCGCGGGCAGACACGGAACAAGGCAGCACGTAATATCTATTGGAAGAGCAGGAGCGGACGCGGCGCAAAGGTGCCGCATCCGCCGATGCAGGACACGGCCGCACCGCGAATGAACAACAGATAAGGCCCGAGCGCCCGCAGCGCGGGAAAAGCCAGGGAAATTCAGGGAGAAGCGAACATGAATGCCTTGCATTCGACCGGCCCCGGTCAGCCGTACTTTTTCTTCGACTTCATTTCGCCGTTTTCGTATCTGCTGCTGGAGCAACACGAGAAATGGCCGGACATGCCGTTCGAGCTCGTGCCCGTCCAGCTGATGAAGCTGCTGGAGCGCTGGGGCCAGCCGCACGCCGCGACGATTCCCTCCAAGCGCGTCTTCACCTACCGGCACGCGCTCTTTCGGGCGGAGCAGCTGGGCATTCCGTTCAGGATGCCGCCCGCGCATCCGTTCGATCCGAGCAAGGCATTGAGGCTCGCCGTGCTGGCGAACGGCGCGATCGGCTGCGTGCGGGAAATCTTCCGCTATATCTGGCGCGAGGGGCGCGACCCCGCCACGCCGGAGGGCTTTCGCGCGCTGTGCGAGCACGTCGGCATGCCGGACGCCGTGACGCGCGTGGAAGACGAGGACGTCAAGGCGAAGCTGCGCGAGAACAACGATCGCGCCGTCGCGATGGGCGTGTTCGGCGTGCCGACCTTCGTCGTCAACGATCAGATCTTCTGGGGCGAGGATACGCTGCCGATGGTGCTCTACGTCGCGCGCTCGCCGAACTGGCTCGAGGGCGCGGAAGTGAAGCGCATCAGCGCGTTGCCGATCGCGCCGAGAGACGCGGATTTCGCGTGACGAAAGCCGTCCGGGCGGCGCGCCTATGCCGTGCATAGGGCGCTCGCTATGGCGTCAAAAACGGATAAGCGCTTAACTTCGGTTCAGGCTGTGTGACATTTCGTCGCCTCGGGCGTCTGAGACGCACGGGAGCGACGCGCGCGGCCTCCGGCGACATCGGGCAAGCGCCGTCAGCCTGACCGAACTCAACCGCTCGACTCATGAACGAACCCGCCGACTCACTCGACATCTGGCTCATCCGTGTGCTGCGCACGCTGTTGCAGGAGCGCAGCGTCACGCAGACCGCGCAGCGGCTGAACCAGACGCAGCCGGCGATCAGCACCGCGCTGCGCCGCCTGCGCGAGATCCTGAACGATCCGATTCTCGTGCGCGGCAAGCAGGGCATGGTGCCGACCGAGTACGGCGAATCGCTGCTCGCGCCCGCGCAGCGCGCGCTGCGCGAGGTCGAATTCGTCGCGACGCCGCACGGCGATTTCGATCCGGCGAGCTCTCGCCGCACTTTCCGCGTCGCCGCGCCCGATTACCTGAACGACTTCTTCATGCCGACGCTCGTCGCCGCATTTCGCGACGCGGCGCCCAACGCGCGTCTGGAGATCGAATCGCTCAACCCGACGCGCGACCACGAGCGCATGCTCGACGAAGGCGAGATCGACCTGATGGTCGCCAACTGGACGAAGCCCGAGCCGCGCTTCACGCGTCAGGATCTGTTCACCGACGTATTCGTCTGCCTGATGCGCGCGAACCATCCGCTCGCCCGCGAGCCGCTGACGATCGAACGCTACGCGCTCGCCGCGCATCTCGCGCCGACGCCGTACAGCGGCGGCAGGCGTCATCCGATCGACGTCGGCCTGGCGCGCGCGGGCATCAGGCGGCGCATCGTCACGACGATTCCGTACTTCGGTCTCGTGCCGCAAGTGCTGCTTCAGTCCGACCTCATCTTCACCGCGCCGCGCCGCTTCGCGCAGCATTACGCCGCGATGCTGCCGCTCGCCGTGCTCGATTCGCCGGTGCCGTTTCCGCGCATCAAGTGCTATCAGCTTTCGCTGCCGCAGCCCGATCAGCCGACCGATGTCGCGTGGCTGCGCACGCTGATGTCGAGCGTGTCCGATACGCTCACGCGCAAGAAGACCGTCGCGGCGCTTTCGGGCGACGCGGCCGACAGCACGGAACTGGGCGAAGTCGCCAGGTAGCGCCCGCGCCGCGGGACTCGGTACCATCCGGAATGACGTCTTCAGCCCGCCCGCTCACATGGATGCCCTCGACAAACTGATCCAGCTCGCGAACCTTTCCGGCGCGCTCGATCTGCGCTGCCTGTTGAGCGGCCCGCTCGAGCTCGACCACGCGCCGGCGCCCGCGGGCGAAGCGGTGTACCACGTCGTGCTGGACGGCGCCTGCACGGTGATGCGCCACGGCCATGCGCCGCTCGAACTGAACGCGGGCGACATCTTCTTCCTGCCGCGCGGCGATGCGCACGTTCTGAGCATCGGGCCGCGCGAGGCCAACGAGGAGACCGCCGCGGTGCAATCGCATCACAACGGCGCGGTGACGGTGCAGAGCAACTGCGGCGGGAAGAAACCGGGTGTGGATCTGTTGTGCGGGCGCTTTCTCTACGCGCCGCGCGCCCTTCTGATCGACGTGCTGCCGGATGTCGTGCACGTCGCGTTCACGCGCGCATCGGCGCCGTATCTCGCGCCGCTCGTGCAGACGATGCGGCGCGAGGCGGAGGAAGCGCAACTGGGCGCGCCGTCGATCATCACGGCGCTGTCCACCGCGCTCTTCACGATGGTGCTGCGCGCGTGGCTCGCCGAGCAGCCGTCGCTCGCGGGCGTGCTCGGCTTGCTCGCGAACCGTCGATTGGGGGCGTCGATCATCGCGATGCTGGAGCGGCCCGCCGAGCCGTGGACGCTGGAAATGCTCGCCAAGGAAGCGGCGATGTCGCGGGCCACGTTCATGCGCGCGTTCTCCGCGCATTCGGCCAGCTCGCCGCTGGCGCTCCTGAGTCACGTGCGCATGCAGCTCGCGAGCACGATGCTCACGCAGACGAAGAAGAGCATCGCGGATGTCGCGGCGGACGTCGGATATCAGTCCGAGGCCGCGTTCAGCAAGCGGTTCAAGGAGCTTTATGGCGTCGCGCCGGGACGCTTCAGGCAGACCAACGGCCTCGTCTGAGGCGTCGCTGAATCGCCGCTTTCATGCCTGCGTCTGCAGGCGATCAAAAAGTGGAACCGCGTGCTGCCGGCGCACGCGGTCGCGATCAAACGCTCGCGCGGCTTTTCTTCAACGCCGGCAAGCCGAGACCCGCTGTCATCTCCCGCACGCGCAGCAACTGCGCCGCGACCGCCAGCGCGATCGACCCCGGCGCCTTGTCGACGATGCCCTCCACGCCGATCGGGCACGTGATCTCCGGCAGACGATCCGCCGCCACGCCGCGCTCCATCAGGCGCCGCTCGAACTTCACGCGCTTCGTCTTCGAGCCGATCAGCCCGAAGTACGCGAAGTCGTCGCGCCGCATGATGCGCTGCGTGAGCGCGAAGTCGAGCGAGTGATCGTGCGTCATCACGATGAAATACGCGCCGGCCGGCGCCTCGTCGACGATCGCCTCGGGCAGATCGGTGGCTTCGACCTGCACGTTGGCCGGCACTTCATCGGGGAAGAGCTCGTCGCGCGCATCGACCCATTGCACGACGCACGGCAGCGTGCCCAGCACCTTCACGAGCGCGTGGCCGACATGACCTGCGCCGAACAGGACGACGTGCATCATGACCGTGCGCTCCGCACCGCGTTCACCGCCTTCAGGATTTCCTCAGCCGTCGCAGGCGCGTTCAAAGGCGGATTCACCTTGTGATCGCCGACCGCCGACACCGCGTCGCGGATCGCGAAGAACACGGAGAACGGCAACAGCAGCGGCGGCTCGCCCACTGCCTTCGAGCGATGGATGCTGTCCTCCGCGTTGCGGTTCCTGAAGAGATCCACGCGGAAATCGGCGGGCATGTCGTTGGTCGTCGGAATCTTGTACGTGGACGGCGCGTGGGTCATCAGCTTGCCCTTGTCGTTCCACCAGAGTTCTTCCGTCGTCAGCCAGCCCATGCCCTGCACGAACGCGCCTTCCACCTGGCCCTTGTCCAGCGCCGGATTCAGCGACGCGCCCACGTCATGCAGCGCGTCCGCGCGCAGCACGCGCATTTCGCCCGTCAGCGTATCGATCACCACTTCCGATACCGCCGCGCCGTACGAGTAGTAGAAGAACGGGCGGCCCTGCATCGTCGCCTGATCCCAGTAGAGCTTGGGCGTCGCGTAGAAGCCGTCGGACCACAACTGCACGCGCGCGAGATAGGCCTTCTGCACGACTTCGCCGAACGGAATGGCATCGTCGCCGACGATCACGCGGTCGTTCGCGAAGCGCACCTGCGATGCGTCGACCGTGCCGCCGCCGAACTTCTCCGCGGCGAATTTCGCGAGCCGCTCGCGCAGTTGACGCGCGGCGTCCTGCGCGGCCTTGCCGTTCAGATCGGTGCCGGTGGATGCCGCCGTCGCCGAGGTGTTCGCCACCTTGCTCGTGTCGGTGGCCGTCACGCGCACGCGCTCGAAATTCACGCCGAGCTCGTGCGCGACCACTTGCGCGACCTTGGTGTTCAGGCCCTGCCCCATCTCGGTGCCGCCGTGGTTGACGAGCATCGAGCCGTCGGTATAGATGTGAACCAGCGCGCCCGCCTGATTGAAGTGCGTGACGTTGAACGCGATGCCGAACTTCACCGGCGTCAGCGCGAGTCCCTTCTTGAGGATCTCGTTGCTCGCGTTGAACGCGTTGACGGCCTCGCGGCGGCGGCGGTAATCGCTCGTCGCTTCCAGTTCGGCGATCAGTTCATGGATGACGTTGTCCTCGACCGTCTGGCCGTAAGGCGTCTTGTTGTTCTTCGTCTTGCCGTAGAGATTCGCGCGGCGCACGTCGAGCGAGTCGCGGCCGACCGAGCGCGCGACGTTGTCCATGATGTACTCGATCGCGAACGCGCCCTGCGGCCCGCCGAAGCCGCGGAACGCGGTATTCGACTGCGTGTTGGTCTTGCCGCAATAACCTTCGATCTTCACGTCGGACAGCCAGTACGCATTGTCGAAGTGGCAGACGGCGCGCGTCATCACCGGACCCGACAGGTCGGCGGAGAAGCCGCAGCGCGACGTCATGTCGACGGACACGCCATCGATCACGCCTGCGTCGTCGTAGCCGACTTCGAACTCGTACACGAAGTCGTGGCGCTTGCCGGTGATCATCATGTCGTCGTCGCGGTCCGGACGCAGCTTCACCGGGCACAGCAGCTTCCACGCGGCGAGCGCGGCGCAGCACGCGAAAATCCCCGACTGCGATTCCTTGCCTCCGAAGCCGCCGCCCATGCGCCGGCATTCGACGAGCACGTTATGCGAATGCACGTTGAGCACGTGGGCGACGAGATGCTGCATCTCGGTCGGGTGCTGCGTCGAGCAGTAGACGTGCATGCCGTCGTCGTCCTTCGGCACGGCGTAGGCGATCTGGCCTTCGAGATAGAACTGTTCCTGGCCGCCCAGCTTCATCGCCCCGCGCTCGTGATGCGCGGCCTTCGCCATGCGGCCCTCGGCATCGCCGCGCGAGAGCTTCAGCGGATTCAGCACGTAGGATTCGGCCTTGCGTGCATCCTCCGGCGTGAGCACGGGCACGAGATCCTCGAACTCGATGGTCGCGCGGCGCGCGGCGAGACGCGCCGTGTCGTGCGAAGTCGCGACGACGATGAACATCGGCTGCCCGACGAACTGCACGATGCCCTGCGCCAGCACCGGATCGTCGTGGATGATCGGGCCGCAGTCGTTCACGCCGGGGATGTCGTCGGCGGTGAAAACGGCGACGACGCCCGGCGTCGCGCGCACGGCGTCGAAGTTCATCGACACGATCTTCGCGTGCGCCTTCGGGCTCGTGCCGAGCGCGGCGTGCAGCGTGCCCGCGACGAGCGGTATGTCGTCCGTATAGCTCGCGCGCCCGCTCACGTGCAGGTGCGCCGACTCATGCGGACGCGAAACGTGGACCTGCCTGAAATCGTCGATTTCGTTCGCGAGCGACTGGGCTTCGGCGAGAAAGGCTTCGGCTTGCTGATTCATGTTCTTGTCTCCCTCTTACTTCGCTTCGACCAGTTCGATGGCGCGCACATCCAGCTTCGATTTGTCCAGCGGATCATGCGGACGCGTCTCCAGCCAGAAGCGATACAGCAGGCTCTTTGCGGTATCGAGACGATAGTCGCTGCTGGCGCGCATGTCGGTGAGCGGCGCGTAGTCCTGGCCCAGCGCGAGCATCGCGGCTTGCGCGGTGGCTTCGTGCCAGTGGGCATCGGCGAGCACGGCTTCGGCATGCGTGGCGCGCTTCGGCGTCGCGGCCATGCCGCCATATGCGAGGCGCGGCTCGCGAATCGCGTCGCCGTCCGCGATGAAGGCGAACGCGGCGTACACGGCGGAAATGTCGGAGTCGAAGCGCTTCGACAGCTTGTAGGCGCGGAAGCGGAGGTTGGCGCGCTCAGCGCGACGCGTCGGCACGCGGATGGCGGCGACGAACTCGTTCTCCGCCATGTCCTTCTTCTGATACGCGATGTACAGGTCTTCGAGCGCCATCTCCCGCGTGCCGTCGACGCTCTGAAGCACGACGCGCGCATTCAATGCGATGAGGCCGGGCATCGAGTCGCCGATCGGCGAGCCGTTCGCAACGTTGCCGCCGAGCGTGCCCGCGTTGCGGATCGGCAGCGAGGCGAAGCGCTCGCGCGTCTCTTCGAGTTCGGGATAGGTCTTGACGAGCTCCGCATACGCGCGCTCGACCGTCACCCCCGCGCCGATCTCGATCCACTCGTCCGTCGTCTCGACGTGCTTGAACGATTCGATCTGCCCGACATAGACGATGTCGCCGAGATCGCGCAACTGCTTGGTCACCCACAGGCCGATGTCCGTGCTGCCCGCGAGAATGCGCACGTCCGGCTTCCCGGCCTTGATCTTCGCGAGCGCCTCGACGGTGCGCGGCGCATCGAACCGGCGGCCGGCGTGCTCGTAGTGGAAGGTGTCGTCGCGCCTGAGGGTGTCGAGCGTGCGCGCGAGCGCCTGCACATTGACGGGCGCGAGCGGCGCCTGATCGAACATGCGCTCGGCGGCATCGATGATCGGCCGATAGCCCGTGCAGCGGCACAGATTGCCCGTCAGCGCGTTGCTGATTTCCTGGCGCGACGGCGTCGTCTTTTCACACGCGCCGGCGCAACCCGTCGTCGCATGGCCGTGCTTTTCGTAGAGCGCGAACATCGACATCGCGAAACCCGGCGTGCAGAAGCCGCACTGCGAGCCGTGGCAGTCGACGAGCGCCTGCTGCACCGGATGCAGCGTGCCGTCCGGCTGGCGCAGATCCTCGACGGTGAAGAGCGCGCGGCCGTCGAGCGTCGGCAGGAACTGCACGCACGCGTTGACCGCCTTGAACGCGACGCCGCCCGCCCCGTCCGGCTCGCCGATGACGACCGTGCACGCGCCGCAGTCGCCTTCGGCGCAGCCTTCCTTGGTGCCGGTGCAGCGCGCGTCTTCGCGCAGATATTGCAGGACGGTGCGCGTCGTCGACGCGCCGCTCACTTCCTGGATCGCATTGCGGTGATAGAAGCGGATCGGCTGGTTGATCGGCTGAGTCATGGGAATCTGTCTCGCGGGGCTCGGTTGCTTCTTGCTGGTTGCGCGGGATGCGCAGCCGGTGGCTTGGCTGTTCGCGGGCGATGAATCGGATTGCTCCAATCGCCTCGATGGTTCGAAAGCTATCACCACCAAAAACCACAACCCATAGGCGGCATTGCATGAGCGACATATTCCTGCCCCGATATGTCGTCGAAGCCTTACCCGACAAGGCGCCCGGCGGGATTGTCCGGCCGGCCGGACAGGCAATTTGTCCCATCTGGTTACAAAACGAGCGCGACGCTGCGTCGCAACATATGTGACAATCATGTCTTCGCACCGAATTCAACCCCGCAATTTCCCTATGTCCTCCGAGCCCCGCTCCGCCGCCGCGCCGCAAGGCGATTTCGCCGCTACGCTCCGAATCCTGCCGGTGGTGCTGTACACGTTCCTCTGCTATCTGACGATCGGCATTCCGCTGGCGGTGCTGCCGGGCTTCGTGCACACGGATCTCGGCTACGGCTCGGTGATGGCGGGCGCGGCGATCAGCATCCAGTATTTCGCGACGCTCATGTCGCGGCCGCTCGCCGGCCGCACCGCCGACACGCTCGGCCCCAAGAAGACGGTGCTCTACGGTCTCGCGGCGTGCGCGGCGAGCGGCGTGCTGCTGCTCGGCTCGGCGCTGGCGGCGCAGTGGCATTCGGTGAGCCTCGCGCTGCTGGTGCTCGCGCGGCTGGTGCTCGGCTTCGGCGAAAGCTGGGTTGGCACGGGATCGATCACGTGGGGCATCGGGCGGGTGGGCGTGGCGAACAATGCGAAAGTGATTTCCTGGAACGGCATCGCGACATACGGAGCGCTCGCGATCGGCGCGCCGCTCGGCGTCGCGATCGATCATTCGCTCGGCTTCGCTTCGCTCGGGCTGATCGTGATCGCGCTGGGGGCCTTCGGCTACTGGCTCGCGACGCGCATGGCGAGCGTGCCCATCGTGCACGGCGAGCGCATGTCGTATCGCAGCGTGTTCTTCCGCGTGCTGCCGCATGGCTTGGGGCTCGCGCTCGGGTCGGCGGGCTTCGGCTCGATCGCGACGTTCATCACGCTCTTCTACGCCGCGCACAACTGGCCGAATGCGGCGCTGTCGCTCACCGTGTTCGGCACGATGTTCATCGGCGCACGGCTGCTCTTCGCCAACACGATCAAGGCCTATGGCGGGTTTCGCGTGGCGATCGTCTCGTTCTCGTGCGAGTGCGCCGGCTTGCTGATGCTGTGGATCGCCGCCGAACCGACGTTCGCGCTCGCGGGCGCGGCGCTGACCGGATTCGGCTTCGCGCTGGTGTTTCCGGCCCTCGGCGTGGAAGCGGTCGGGCTCGTGCCGCCCGCGAGCCGTGGCGCGGCGCTGTCGGCCTATTCGGTGTTTCTGGACTTGTCGCTCGGGCTGACGGGGCCGCTCGCGGGATATATCGCTGGCGAGCTGGGGTATGGGTCGGTGTTTCTGTTCGCCGCGCTGGCCGCGGCCGCGGCTGTGGCGTTGTCGGTCGCGCTTCATATGCGCGCGGGGCGCGGGGTGGGTGGGCCGGCTACGGCTTAGGTCTGTCGTTCCTTCTCGTGCGTTCAACGGGTTTCGTGAAACTTGTATTCGTGTCGGTCTATTGGCACTGCCCCTGTGCGGGGCGGCAGTCACTTTCTTTGCTGCTGCAAAGAAAGTAACCAAAGAAAGCAGCTTTGGGCCCAGGCAGACTCGTCATCATGGTTCGGCGTGGCCCAGCCCCTAAAGAGTGCTCTCATAGGCCTAACCGGGCTTGGATCGCGGAGCCACTGTGTCATCGCACCGTTTAACTGGCTGGTGCAGCATCAGCTAGCTCCGGCCCGCTGCGCGGCCGTCCGGTCAATCGGGTGTGCGTGTGCTTCTTTGCTTACGCTGCCATCTCACCGCATCCGCCAAACGTTGGTTTCCCTTGCATACCCTGCGGCAGCGCGCAGCGCGCAGCGCCGTGCCGGAACTCTTTGGTGCTGAACCAGCGCCCTTGGATGGCTAGCTCGTCAGACCGTGCACGAGCCAAGCCGCGTTAGTCCTATGAGGGCGGCACTTAGAGGCTGGACCACTCCGAACCATGACGACGCGTCCGCCTCAAGCACTCCGGGCCCAAAGCTGCTTTCTTTGGTCATTTTCTTTGCAGCAGCAAAGAAAATGACTGCCGCCCCGCACAGGGGCGGTGCCAATAGACCGACACGAATACAAGTTTCCCGCAAGCCGTGGCAAAACAAAACTCCCCATCACCCAAGCGCAAGCAAACACCCCGACCCGCCCCCCGTTTGTCTTAAAATCCCCGCTTGGCCCATTTGCGTCCGCTTTATGAACCCGACCTCGGAAGACCGTTGGCGCGATTTGCGCCCGGACCCGGACAGCGACACTCCGCTCTATCTTCAACTCGCCCGCAAGCTCGCCAACGCCATCCACGACAATCGCTGGAACGCAGGCGAAGCGCTGCCTTCCGAGCGCGTGCTGTCCGATGCGCTCGGGGTCTCGAGGATCACGTCGAGAAAGGCGATCGCGCTGCTCGTCGAACAAGGGCTGATTCGCCGCGAGCAAGGCGCCGGCAGCTTCATCACGCCGCGCTACGAAGATCCGCTGTCGCGCCTGTCGAGCTTCTCCGAGATGCTGCGCCGCCGCGGCTTCAAGCCGAGCTCGAGGTGGCTCTCCCGCACCATCGAGCCCGCCAACCGCGACGAGGTCATCCAGCTCGGCCTCTCGCCCGCCGCCACCGTCACACGACTGAAACGCCTGCGCCTTGCCGATGACATCGTGATGGCCGTCGAGAATTCCACGTTTCCCGCGTCGTGCATTCCCGACCCGCAAGCCATCGGCGATTCGCTCTACAGCTATCTGGATTCGCGCGGGCTTTCCATCGTGCGCGCGCTCCAGCACTTCCGCGCAGTCAACGCGAGCGACGAGATCGCGCAGCAGATGGGCATCGCGCCGCACGACGCGCTGCTGCTCATCACGCGCGTGGGCTACACCGCCGATCAGCGCGCGATCGAGCTCACCGACACCTACTGCCGCAACGACTACTACGACTTCGTCGCCGAGCTTCGCAAGTGAGCCGGCCAAATAAGCCCGCCCCATGACCGACACCGCCACAGCCACGCCGTCAGACCGATCGCTCTCCATCATGCTGTGGCTCGTCGCCACCGGCTTCTTCATGCAGACGCTGGACTCGACGATCGTCAACACCGCGCTTCCCGCGATGGCCCGCAGCCTCGGCGAAGCGCCACTGCGCATGCAGGGCGTCGTGATCGCCTACTCGCTCACGATGGCGATGATGATCCCCGTCTCCGGCTGGCTCGCCGACAAGCTCGGCACCCGGCGCGTGTTCCTCAGCGCGATCCTGATCTTCACGATCGGCTCGCTGTTGTGCGCGAACGCGCAATCGCTGGCGGCGCTGGTCGCGTATCGCGTCGTGCAGGGCGTCGGCGGCGCGATGCTGCTGCCGGTCGGACGCCTGGCCGTCTTGCGTGTGTTTCCGGCGGAACGCTATCTCTCCGCGCTGGCGTTCGTCGCGATTCCGGGCCTCATCGGCCCGCTCATCGGTCCGACGCTCGGCGGCTGGCTCGTGCAGATCGCGTCGTGGCACTGGATCTTTCTCATCAATGTGCCGGTCGGCGTGATCGGCTGTATCGCGACGCATCTCTACATGCCCGACAGCCGCGATCCGGCCACCGCGCCCTTCGATCTCGCAGGCTATCTGCTGCTCGCAGTCGGCATGGTCGCGCTCACCATCTCGCTCGACGGCCTCGCCGATCTCGGCCTGCAGCACGCCATCGTGATCGTGCTGCTCGTGCTGAGCTTCGGCTGCTTCGTCGCCTACGGCCTGCACGCGACGCGCGCCGCCCGGCCGATCTTCTCGCTCGATCTGTTCAAGATCCACACATTCAGCGTCGGCCTGCTCGGCAATCTGTTCGCGCGCATCGGCAGCGGCGCGATGCCTTATCTGATTCCGCTGCTCCTGCAAGTGAGCCTCGGCTACACGGCGTTCCAGGCCGGCATGATGATGCTGCCCGTCGCCGCCGCCGGCATGCTGTCCAAGCGCCTCGTGACGCGGCTCATCGAGCAGTTCGGCTACCGGCGCGTGCTGGTGGTGAACACCGTGCTCGTCGGCCTGATGATGGCGAGCTTCTCGCTCGCGAGCGCGCATCAGCCGCTGTGGCTGCGGCTCGTGCAGCTGGCGGTCTTCGGCGCCGTCAACTCGATGCAGTTCACCGCGATGAACACGCTCACGCTCAAGGACCTCGGCACCGGCGGCGCGAGCAGCGGCAACAGCCTCTTCTCGCTCGTGCAGATGCTCTCGATGAGCCTCGGCGTGACCGTCGCCGGCGCGATTCTCTCGACCTTCACCGGGCTTTTACCGCAAGTGACGGCGTCGAACTCGCTGCCCGCATTCCACGCGACGTTCCTGTGCGTCGGCATCATCACGGCGGCAACGGCGTGGATTTTCGGACAGCTCGCGCCGGAAGTGCGCGCGGCGCGCAGAAAGCCCGATCCGTCGGAATCGAACTGAAGGCGGCGGTTCGCCCGCGCACCGTGACGGTGCCAGCGCGCACACTCACGCGGCGTGCGCTCCCGAGCGTGCGGCACGGTCGTCCAATCCGCACACCAATACCCGCGCCATGCAAGCCCGATGCCCGCCGCGAGCCGCTTGGATATTGAATTTGCACGCTTTTTGCTCGAACGTCCGGGTGGCGATCCTTTAAACTATCTCATTAAATTCACCGCCTGATGCATCGACACCATGAGCATGGTTGATCTCGACCCTCCCCGCTTCCAGCCGCCCCGCCCCGTCGCCGGCGACGACGGATCGCGTCGCACCGTGCTGTACGGCGAGTACACCGTTTTCAGCGTGTTCCAGCCCGTGTTCTCCGTATCGCACCGGCGCGCGATCGGCTATCACGCATCCCTGCGCGCCCGCGACGACGCACATCGTCACATTCCGTCGCACGAAGTGTTCACGCAGGCCGCGCGGCGTGGCGATCTGCTCGAACTCGGCCGGCTCGCGGAGTCGCTGCATCTGGGCAATTTCAACGCGTTCGACAGCCACGACGAATGGCTCTTCCTGAGCCTGCATCCCGCCGCGCTGATGGACACGAGCTACGGCGACGCGCTGCTCGCGTCGCTCAAGGACATCGGCCTGCCGCCGCAGCGCGTGGTGCTCGAAGTGCCCGAGCAGGCGGGCGGCGAGACGACGCGCTTCGCCGAGATCGTCGATTCGCTGCGCAAGTCGGGCTTCCTGATCGCGCTCGACGGCTTCGGCGTGAAACATTCGAACATCGATCGCGTGTGGCACTTGCGGCCCGACATCGTGACGCTCGACCGGTGCATCCTGCAGCAGGCAACCGAGCACTCGCATATCGAGCGTGTGCTGCCGCGGCTCGTGTCGCTCCTGCACGAATCCGGCCAGCTCGTGCTGATGGGCGGCCTCGCGACCGAGCGCGACGCGCTGATCGCGCTGGAATGCAATGTCGACTTCGTGCAGGGCGCCTATTTCGCGCAGCCGAGCGTCGAAGCGGTGCATCCTCAGGTCGCCGCGAGCGTGATGGACGCGCTTTCGGCCGCTTCGCGCGAGCGGATCGCCGCGCGCGAGCGCGCGCAGGCGGCGCGTCTGGAGCCGTACGTGAGCGGGCTCGAGCGCGCCTCGGTCAAGCTGATGGAAGGCGAGACGCTCGTCGCCGCGACGAGCGAGCTGCTGCAGCTCATCGACACCGCCCGCTGCTTCCTGCTCGACCAGGCCGGACGGCAGATCGGCGATAACGTCGTGCCGGTCGTGCGCACGTCGCAGCGCGCGAAGCGCTTCAGCCCGCTTCTGCATTCCGAGGGCGCGAGCTGGGAACGCCGGCCGTATTTCATCGAGGCGCTGCGCGCGCCGGGGCGCGTGCATCTGACGGCGCCTTATTTGTCGATCAACGAGGCGCACCTGTGCGTGACGGCGTCGATCGCCGCGCAAACGCCGTACGGCTTGCAGGTGCTGTGCGTCGACATCAACTGGGAAGCGGCGCCGAAAAGGCGGTGACTTATCCGCAGTCGGACACAGAAAAGCCTTCTCCGCTCGGGAAGGCTTTTTTGTGTCCGGTGACCCGTCCCCGCGAGAGTCTGCCGCGATGGGCGCCCGGACGATGCGCCACTTGCCACCGAGCCGCTAGGCGTCCTGCCCTGGCTCGGGGCGGACGAGATCGAATCCGGCGAGCGCGAGCACGCCGGAGAGCACGATGAGCGCGGTGGAATGGCGACCGAAATACAGCAGCGCGGCCGCCGACCAGGCCGCGAGGCAGAGGCCTGCGAAGCGTTTCATGATGCTCCCTGATGAAGCGGGGAAAAAAGCGGCGGCGTCACCCGAAGCGCGCGCCAAGGAAATATTTTAGTTTCCCGCTCGAGCACCCGCACGAGCGGCCCGGATCACTGAAAAAACACGACGGCCCCTGTTCGAACCAGCTTTGAAAGACTACATAGGTGGCTGAGACCCAGCATTTGGCTTTTCGCGGTTAGTGATCCGAACGATCTCATTCGATCGTGGGAGACGAATGAAACCTCGAAAAAACAAAAAGCCGGACCGGCACAAAACCGGTACGGCTTCTTTTCGATTCGACGAATCGCGCAGATTTACACGCCGAAATTCTTCGCCGCGAAATCCCAGTTCACGATGTTCCAGTAAGCCTCGATGAACTTCGGACGCGCATTGCGATAGTCGATGTAGTACGCATGCTCCCACACGTCGAGGGTCACGAGCGGCTTCGCGTCCGTCGTGAGCGGCGTCGCGGCGTTGCTCGTCGACACGATGTCCACCGTACCGTCGGTCTTCTTCACGAGCCAGGTCCAGCCGGAGCCGAACGTGCCGGCCGCGACCTTTGCAAATTCTTCCTTGAACTTGTCGTAAGAGCCGTACTTCGCGTTGATCGCGTCAGCCAGCGCGCCGGTCGGTGCGCCGCCGCCCTTCGGCGACAGGCTGTTCCAGAAGAAGGTGTGATTCCAGACTTGCGCTGCGTTGTTGAACACGCCGCCCGAGGATTTCTTCACGATCTCTTCGAGAGGCAGGTTCTCGAATTCGGTGCCGGGGATCAGCTTGTTCAGGTTCGTCACATAGGCTTGGTGGTGCTTGCCATAGTGATACTCGAGCGTTTCTTCCGACATGTTCGGAGCGAGCGCGCTCTTGTCGAACGGCAGCGGCGGGAGCGTATGTTCCATGATGCGAGCTTCCTTTCTATGTGGATTGTGGGACTGTGAGGAGTGAGGCAGTGGAGCAATGGATTGTAGGCGAGTTGGGATAACCCAGCAAACCGTGTGCCCTTTATGAGGAAGATCGCTTTCGAATCGCCTCGGGCGGCGTAAAAAGTGCTCCCGCGGACATCTTCGGGCACGTCAAATGTACGTCGGCTCACGTCTTGCATCAGGCTCAGAATTCGTCTGACAGACGGGCCTGGACATCGGCGAGCAGCACGTCCGCCGACCCTTCCGCCAGATGAACCGTCAGCGGACGCTTCGGTTTGAGCGCATTCGGCGCACGCAGTGCTCGCCCAGTCTGGGTGTCGATCAGTGCGGCATAGCCTCGCTCCAGTGTGCGCTGCGGACTCAGCACCTGCAAGCGCGCCGCCAGTTCCGAAACCCGCGCGTTTTCGCGCTCGCGGCGCCGCTCGTGCGCGCTCGTGACGCGTTGCGCAAGACGCAGCAGATGTTCGCGTTGCGCGGCGACGTCCGGACGCCTGCGCTGCCAGCGGTACAGCACCAGCGCGAAATGCGCGCGCGCATCGCGCACGGGCCGCGCGCCCGCCGCAACGAGACGGCTCGCCAGTTGCCGCAGATGCGCGCGTTGCCGCGCGAGCCGCTCGGCGGGACTCACGAGCCGGCGCGCGAGCCAGTCGAGCTGCTGGGCGCGGCGCTCCATCATCCGGCCGAAGCCGCGCGCGAGCGCCGCGTGACGATGATCGAGATCGCGCAACAGGAGCACGCGCTGCGGACTGACGAGCTCGGCGGCGGCGGTGGGCGTCGGCGCGCGCACGTCCGCGGCGAAGTCCGCGATGGTGAAATCCGTCTCGTGGCCGACGCCGCTCACCACCGGCAGCGCGCTTGCCGCGATCGCGCGCGCGAGCACTTCCTCGTTGAATGCCCACAGATCCTCGATCGATCCGCCGCCCCGGCACACGATCAGCACATCCACTTCGCGCCGGGCGTTCGCGGCCTCGACCATCGCCGCGAGTTTCGCGCCCACGCCCGCGCCCTGCACCGGCGCCGGATACACGACGATCGGCACATGCGGCGCGCGGCGCGCGAGCGTCGTTAGCACGTCGCGCAAGGCGGCCGCCTGCAGCGAGGTCACGATGCCGATGCCGCGCGGATGCGCCGGCAATGCACGTTTGCGCTCGGCCGCGAAAAGCCCTTCGCTTTCGAGCTGCGCCTTCAGGCGCAGGAACGCTTCATAGAGCCGGCCTTGTCCCGTGCGCCGCACCGCCTCCACGTTCAATTGCAGCTCGCCGCGCGGCTCGTACATCGTGACGAGCGCGCGCACCTCGATCTTGTCGCCTTCGCGCGGCGTGAACTCGGCGTACTGCGCGCGTCCGCGGAACATCACGCAACGCATCTGCGCGTTCGCGTCCTTGATCGAGAAGTACCAGTGGCCGCTCGCCGCGCGCGTGAAATTCGACACCTCGCCCGATACCCAGACGAGCGGAAACGACCGCTCGAGCATCGTGCTGATCGCTCGGTTGAGCACGGAAACGGGGATCACGGCGTCGCCGCTTTGCGACGGCAGGGAATCGGGAGTCATGGCTGGACCGGAAAAATACTGGGCGCAACGGCCGATGGAGCGGACGGCAAAGCCGCTTGACGAGGTACGCAAGTGTAACAAGTGTCCACATAGAAAGACTTACCGCCACGGTCGCAGCAGACCCGCCGGAGGCCGATGGGTTCGTTCTAACCAATTGATTTAAATAGACTAATTTCTTACGGACACGGTAATCCCCGAAGCAACTCCATCCTCATGCGGATTTCCGGTTGTCGGGCCGCAAGTTCTTCACAGAGTTATCCACAGGCGCGCGGATCGTCCCGCACGAAGCCTCGAACGCCATCGGCGACTGGCGCGCACGGCCCGCGCGCGCTAGAGTGCCGGGTTCCAGTACCGGCCGGCGCCGGGAAAGCGACACTCCGACACTCGCTTCGCGCCATCGTCGCCGTCGCCGTCGCCGGACCATCGTCCAACGCCAACCGAATCCGAGGAGCTGCCGTTGCACGCCATGCCGTACCCGACTTCCTTCCCGCATGCGTTCGGCGCGAAGGCGGTCCATGTCTGATTTCAAGCCGCCGCTCGAGAACTTTCTCGCCCGCGAATGGCGCCGTCGCGGTCCCGTCGCGTGGGCGCTGACGCCGTTCGCCTGCATCTTCGGCGCGATCGCCGCGACACGGCGTGCCTTCTACGAACTGGGCTGGATCAAGCGCGTCGATCCCGGCGTGCCGGTGGTCGTCGTGGGCAACGTGACCGTCGGCGGGACGGGCAAGACGCCGACCGTCATCGCGCTCGTCGAGGCGCTGCGCGCCGCCGGGTTCCAGCCAGGCGTGATCTCGCGCGGCTACGGCGCGAAAGTCGCGAAGCCGACCAGCGTGACGCCGACGAGCGCGGCCGCATCGGTCGGCGACGAGCCGCTCCTGATCGCGCGCCGCACGCACGCGCCGGTGTTCGTCTGTCCGGATCGCGTGGCGGCGGCGAAGGCGCTGCTCGCGGCGCATCCGAACGTCGACGTCCTCGTCTCCGACGACGGCCTGCAGCACTATCGGCTGGTCCGCGCGTTCGAACTCGTCGTGTTCGACGACCGCCTGGGCGGCAACGGCTTTCTGCTGCCCGCGGGCCCGTTGCGCGAGCCGATGTCGCGCCGCCGGGACGCGACGCTTATCAACAGTCCGTACGAGCGCACATTGCCGCCGTGGCCGAACACGTTCGCGCTCGAACTCGAATCCGGCGATGCGTGGCTGCTCGACGATCCCTCGGTGCGCCGCCCGCTCGAACAGTTCGCGGGAGAGAAAGTGGCCGCGGCGGCGGGCATCGGCTCGCCCGAGCGCTTCTTCGCCACGCTGCGCGCGGCGGGCATCGCGCCCGCGACGCGCGCCTTCCCGGATCACTATTCGTATCGCGAGAATCCGTTTGCCGGCGTGGAAGCCGACGCGATCCTGATCACCGAAAAGGATGCAGTAAAATTGGGGGCCTGGCGCGACGCACGCATCTGGGTCGTTCCCGTGCAAGCCGTGCTCAGGCCGCGCCTCATCGCTCTTGTTGTGGAGAAACTCCGTGGACGCACGTCTGCTTGAAATCCTCGTTTGCCCGATCTGCAAAGGCCCGCTCAGTTACGATCGCGCGGCGCAGGAACTCGTCTGCAGCGCGGACAAGCTCGCCTATCCGATCCGTGACGGCATCCCCGTGATGCTCGTCGACGAAGCGCGCCAGACGGTCGAAGGCACCCCCGTCGAGCCGCTCAAGCCGGCCGGCGACGCCTGAATCCATCAGACATGTCCGTTCCGTTCATCGCGGTCATTCCCGCGCGCCTCGCGTCCACCCGTCTGCCGAACAAGCCGCTCGCCGATATCGGCGGCAAGCCGATGGTCGTGCGCGTCGCCGAGCGCGCGCGCGAATCGGGCGCGAGCCAGGTGCTCGTCGCGACCGACTCGGATCGCGTGGTCGAAGCCGCGCGCGATCACGGCATCGAAGTGATGATGACGCGCTCCGATCATCCCACCGGCACGGACCGCCTCGCCGAAGTGGCGACGCGCCTCGGCTGGAGCGACGACACCATCGTCGTCAACGTGCAGGGCGACGAGCCGCTCATCGACCCGCAACTCGTGCGCGATGTCGCCGCGCACCTGGCTGCGCACGCCGAATGCGCGATCGCCACGGCCGCGCATCCGATTCACGATCCCGCGGACGTATTCAATCCGAACGTCGTCAAAGTCGTGCTCGATGCGAAGAGCGTCGCGCTCTACTTCTCGCGCGCGCCGATTCCATGGACACGCGATCTCTGGCAGCCGCACTGGCCCGACGTCGCCGCGCTCGGAAAACTGCCTTCCGTGCCCGAGAACGTGCTGCGCCACATCGGGCTCTACGCCTATCGCGCGAAGTTCCTGCGCGACTTCCCGAACCTCGCACAGGCGCCGATCGAAGCCGCCGAAGCGCTCGAGCAACTGCGCGCGCTGTGGCACGGCGAGCGCATCGCCGTGCGCGTGACGCACGACGCGCCGCCGCCGGGTGTCGATACGCCCGCCGATCTCGAACGCGTCCAGGCGCTCTTTCCCCGATCGAACTGAAAGCCGCGGCACAACCCGTGTAAACCCGTCGGACGCCCATTCGGCGCGGGTCGTGGCTTTTTCTATCCGCGTTATTACGGTCGCGATCGTAAAGAGCCGTGGCATAATCAAGCGATTGCGCGAGCCTTCCGGTCAGCGCCACGCTCAACGTTGCGCCGCTGTCCGCGGGTGCCCGCCGTCTCCTTTCGGCCGCGCGCCCTGTCGTCGACGCCGCACGAGCCAAGCCACCGGATGTCCATTGAGCCTCGCGGCTTGAAGCGGTTTATAGACGATTCGGAGATATCACCATGCGTTTGATCCTGTTGGGCGCACCCGGTGCGGGCAAGGGCACCCAGGCAAACTTCATCAAGGAGAAATTCGGCATTCCGCAGATTTCCACCGGCGACATGCTGCGCGCGGCCGTCAAGGCGGGCTCGCCGCTCGGCGTCGAGGCGAAGCGCTACATGGATGCGGGCGAGCTGGTGCCGGATTCGCTCATCATCAATCTCGTGAAGGAACGCCTGCAGGCAGACGACTGCAAGAACGGCTATCTCTTCGATGGCTTCCCGCGCACGCTGCCACAAGCCGAGGCGATGAAGGACGCCGGCGTCGCGATCGACTACGTGCTCGAGATCGACGTGCCGTTCGACGAGATCATCACGCGCATGAGCGGCCGCCGCGTGCATGCGGCATCGGGTCGCACGTATCACGTCAAGTTCAATCCGCCGAAGGTCGACATGACCGACGACGTCACCGGCGAGCCGCTGATCCAGCGCGACGACGACAAGGAAGAGACCGTGAAGAAGCGTCTCGACGTGTATGTCGCGCAGACCAAGCCGCTGATCGCGTACTACAACGACTGGGCGAAGAACGGCGCGTCCAGCGGTCTCAGGGCGCCGGAGTATCGCAAGATCTCGGGTCTCGGCACGGTCGATGAAATCCGCACGCGCGTGTTCGAAGCGTTGAAGTAAAGCGCGCTTCGCCTTGCATTCGATGAAACCCGCTCTCGACGAGCGGGTTTTTTTGTGCCCGCGAATTCGCATGAGCGATGTGCGATTCTGCATTCACCGGCTTCGCTACAATCGACGCGATCCCACGAGGACAGTCACCGGCGCGAGCGGCACCCACCCCTGCCCTCGCACGCACGAATCACATAAAGGAGAAGAAGCATGGAGATGCAAGGCAACGTCTTTCTGATCACCGGCGGCGCATCTGGCCTCGGCGCTGCGACCGCGCGGCTCGTGGCGGCGCTTGGCGGAAAGGTCGTGCTCGCCGACATGAACGACGCCGCGGGCGAAGCGCTCGCGAAAGAGCTGTCCGGCGCGTTCGTCAAATGCGACGTGAGCCAGGAAAGCGACGGCCAGCGCGCCGTCGATGCCGCATTGAGCCTCGGCACGCTGCGCGGCCTCGTGAACTGCGCGGGCATCGCGCCCGCGGCGAAGACCGTCGGCCGCGACGGTCCGCACGCGCTCGATCTCTTCACGAAGGTGATTTCGGTGAATCTCATCGGCACCTTCAACATGATCCGCCTCGCGGCCAACGCGATGTGGAAGAACGAAGCGAACGCTGCGGGCGAGCGCGGCGTGATCGTGAACACGGCGTCGGTTGCGGCATACGACGGGCAGATCGGCCAGGCGGCCTACGCGGCGTCGAAGAGCGGCGTCGCCGGCATGACGCTGCCGATCGCGCGCGACCTGAGCAAGAGCGGCATCCGCGTGATGACGATCGCGCCGGGGCTTTTCGAAACGCCGATGCTGCTCGGCATGCCGAAGGAAGTGCAGGACGCGCTCGGCGCGATGGTGCCGTTCCCGTCGCGCCTCGGCAAGCCGGACGAATACGCGATGCTCGTCAAGCAGATCTTCGACAACCCGATGCTCAACGGCGAAGTGATCCGCCTCGACGGCGCGATCCGCATGCAGCCGAAGTGACGCTTCGGATGTGAAAACGGCGGCTTTCTCTCGAAGGCCGCCGTCCGCGTTCAGTCGCCGTTGTGCTGCGTGCGCTGTCGCAACTCGTGCAGCTCGGTTTCGACGACCGTCGCATCCTCGGCGTCCGGACGGTCTTCGAGATAACGCTGCAGGTCTTCCAGCGCCGGACGCAGATAATCGAGCCGCGCATACGCGAAGCCGCGATCGCGCACTTCCTCGATGCTGTTCGGCAGCGCGATCACGAGCCGCTGCTGAACCGCCAGCAGACGCTGCCAGCGCTCCGTCTGCAAGTAGATGCCCTTCAGATTGCGCAACATGCGCGCGACGATCTCGCGCCGCGTCGCGGGCTGCAGCAGCACGCGCAGCGCGCTGCCGATCGATTCGCCCACGCGCTGCACGTACGGCTCCAGCATCTCGACCATCTGCGCTTCGGAGAGCGTCTGACCGGTCGTCGGATCGAGCATCAGATCCTGGCCGGGCGTCGCGACGCGCAGCAGGAAATGTCCGGGGAACGACACGCCGCGCACCGGCAAGCCGAGCTGCTCGGCCATTTCCAGATAGACCACCGCGAGCGAGATCGGAATGCCGCGCCGCCGGCGCAGCACGACGTTCAGATGGCTGTTGTCGGGGTCGTAGTAATCGTTGAGATTGCTGGAGAAACCCAGCTCGCGGAAGAAATAACGATTGAGCGCATCGACTTTCTGCTTCACGTCCGCATCGTCGGGCATGCGGCGGCGGGCGCGCACGACGAGCTCGTCGATCTCCGCGAGCGCCGCCTGCATGTCGAGATCGGGATAGGCATCCTGCGCGAGCGACAACGCCGCCTCCGTGAGCGGAAGGCTGTCGTCTTCCGCCATCAGCGAAGAGAAATATTCGAGGATACGCGTTGTCGTCATCAAAGCGTTCGTCTCTTGAAGTAGGCGTATTTGAAGCCCATCGCGGACAGAATACCGAAATATAGCGCGGCGAACACGACGAGGCTCGCACCCAGCAGCGCAATGCGCACGAACGGCGTCGCGCGCATGCCGATCCAGTCGAAGCTGATCGCCACCCAGTGCATCGTGCCCGCAAGAATCAGGCACGCGCCGAGCAGCTGCACGAAGAAGCGCAGCCAGCCCGGCGACGGACGGTAGATCTTGCGGCGGCGCAGGCCCGCGAACAGCAGGGCCGCGTTGGCGAGCGCGCCGAGACCGATCGAAAGCGTCAGACCCGCATGAGAAAAGATCGGCACGAAGATGTAGTTGCTCACCTGGGTCATCACGAGCACGAAGACCGCGATCTTCACCGGCGTCTTGATGTCCTGCTTCGCGTAGAAGCCGGGCGCGAGAATCTTGATGAGGATGAGGCCGACCAGCCCGATCCCGTACGCCGACAGCGCACGGCCCACCATCACGACGGAATGGTTGTCGAACTTGCCGTAGTGAAAGAGCGTTGCGGTGAGCGGCTCGGCGAAGAAGAAGAGCGCGATCGCGCTCGGCGCGGCCAGCAGGAACGTGATGCGCAGACCCCAGTCCAGCAGCGCCGAGTATTCGTCGTTGTCGGCATCGACATGCGCTTTCGAGAGGCTCGGCAAGAGAATCGTGCCGAGCGCCGCGCCGAGCAGCGCGGTGGGAAATTCCATCAGCCGGTCGGCGTAATTGATCCACGACACGGCGCCCTGCCCGATGTTCGACGCGATATTCGTGTTGATGATGAGGCTCAGTTGCCCGACCGACACCGCGAAAGTCGCGGGCACCATCTTCGCGAGCACGCGCTTCACGCCCGGATGCGCGAGCGCTCGCGTAAACGAAAGGCCGATGCGCGGCACCATGTCGATCTTCTTCAGCCCCGGCAGCTGCACGAGCAACTGCAGGATGCCGCCCGCGATCACCGCATACGCGAGCGCATACACCGGCACCTTGAGATGCGGCGCGACGAACACCGCCGCGAAGATGAACGCGACGTTCAGCAACACCGGTGCGAACGCGGGCAGCGAAAACTGCTTGTAGGTGTTGAGCACGCCGGAGGCAAGCGTCGTCATCGAGATGAAGACGATGTACGGGAACATGATGCGCGTCATCTGGACGGCAAGTCCGTAGGCGGTTCCTTCGTGCTCGAGCCCCGACGCGACCGCGAACACCACCCAGCCCGCGCCGGCCATGCCGACCAGCGACAGCACGACGAGTCCCCAGGTGAGCACGGTCGACATCGCGTCGACGAGCGCCTTGGTCGGATCGTGACCTCGGCTGTTCTTGAACTCGGCGAGGATCGGCACGAACGCCTGCGCGAACGCGCCTTCCGCGGACAGACGCCGCAGCAGGTTGGGAATGCGGAACGCGACGTAAAACGCGTCGGTGTAGAGACTGGCGCCGAAAGCTCGGGCGATCAGCGTTTCGCGGATCAGGCCGGTCACGCGCGACAGCAGCGTGAAGCCGCTGACCGTCAGGAGGGCTCGGAATAGATTCATGGGGCGCTTATTATACGGGGCGCGTGCTGCGCACCTACCAGACGCCGCCCATTGCCGGCGGAAAGCCCCCGATATTGACCGGCCGCCTCGAATCGACCGCAATCTGGCGCGCTCCACGCCGCGCTTGTCACGTCTCATATTCCCTTGCTATAATCGCGGGTTTCGACGCTCCGGTTAGGCGCACCCACGCCGAAAGCAGTTCGCTTCGCGTCTTTCCCGGCCCCGCGCCGGCGATGTTTTAAAGGTTCTCGGGCAATCGTTCCCGGGATTTCAGATCAAAGGCAGCGCGCACCGATCACCGCTTCCGGCCCCGAGCCGGGCCAGAAGGTGAAGCCCGCTCCGGACAAGTAACAGCAGGAACAGGATAAGGAACCGTCATGGCAAATACCGCACAAGCTCGCAAGCGCGCCCGTCAGGCCGCCAAAGCCAACTCGCACAACTCGGCGCTGCGCTCGAAGTTCCGCACGGCCATCAAGGCAGTTCGCAAGGCTATCGAAGCCGGCGATCAGGCCAAGGCCGCCGAAGTGTTCAAGGCGTCGGTCAAGACGATGGACATCATCGCGGACAAGAAGATCGTCCACAAGAACAAGGCCGCTCGCCACAAGAGCCGCCTGGCTGCAGCCATCAAGGGCCTGCAAGCCCCCGCCGCCCAGTAATTCCGGCCCGCTTCGGGCGGGCGCCGCCTGGTCCTCGCGACCGGGCGCTCGTCGAAGCAGCTTCCTGTTTCCGCTGCGCAGTAATGAAAAAGCCCGCTTCGTGCGGGCTTTTTTGCGTCTGTTCCTGCGTCTGTTCGTTTGCGTGTCGCCTTCAGCGGCGCTTCAGGTCTGCTGCTGAGTCTGCGTGCCGTGATGCGGCGGCAACTCGCACGCCTCGGTCACCACCAGATCGTTGTCCTTTGCGAAGTTCAGCACGAAGTCGAAAGCCATCGGTTCGATATCGCGCAGGCGGGAATCGACGATCACGACCTTGATGTCGCCGATCATCGTCGGACGAACGTAGATGGAGTATTGCAGGCGCGCGTTCGGCCCTTTCGCCTTGGGCCCAAACCCCGACATCACACCGCACAGGCGTTCCGACCAGTCGCTCGGCCGAAACTTCCGCCCGCTCTTGGTGATGCCTTGTATGAAGTATTCGGTAGGGGATGATTCAGCCATGTAGCAATACCTGTTGACGGCCGGTGGCGCGCACCAGCGAACGCACACCCCGGAAAACGGGAACCGCGAGGGCCAGCGCAGCGATGGGCGCAGGGCGGTTCTTCGCGAGCCGGTCCTATGAAAGGACCGTCCGCGCCCGCGACAGGATGGCGGACTCGACAGCACTGGGTCATTCACCGCGTAATCCGGGCGCGCAACAATACGCCGACCGGACTCTTGCGAATCCTTCGCCGCCCATGCGCGTGAAACGGTGCTTAATGTTGCAGAACTGTTGAAACGAGCGACCGCAATTATACAGCAGCGGCCTTCTTTCCGCAGCGCACACAAGCATCCGCCGCATCGCTCCGGGCCATGCCGGGGCCGCCGGCCGGGCTCGTACGCGCACCGTCGTCCTTTTGGCCAGCCTCGTCAAACATCGCAAAATCCTTTATGCTCAAATGCGATACCACTCACGACGGCGGCGCCGTCCGGGCCTGAGCCATCGCATATGTGCGACGCGCAGCGCGCCGGTTCGAAGCCGCCGCTTGCGTTTCATGACCGCCAAGAAAATTCGCCACTATCTCCAGTTCAAGGATTTTTCGCTCGACGACTACGAGTACGTGCTCGAACGCGCGCGCATCCTGAAGCGCAAGTTCAAGAATTACGAGACCTATCATCCGCTGCACGACCGTACGCTCGCGATGATCTTCGAGAAGAGCTCGACGCGCACGCGCCTCTCTTTCGAAGCGGGCATCTTCCAGCTGGGCGGCCACGCGGTGTTCATGAACACGCGCGACACGCAGCTGGGCCGCGGCGAGCCGATCGAGGATTCGGCGCAGGTCATCTCGCGGATGGTCGACATCATCATGATCCGCACGTTCGGGCAGGACATCATCCGGCGCTTTGCCGAAAGCTCGCGGGTGCCGGTCATCAACGGGCTGACCAACGAATATCACCCGTGCCAGGTGCTCGCGGACATCTTCACGTTCTACGAGCATCGCGGGCCGATTCACGGCAAGACCGTCGCCTGGGTCGGCGATGCGAACAACATGCTCTACACGTGGATCGAGGCCGCGCAGATCCTCGGCTTCAGGCTGCGCCTGTCGACGCCGCCGGGCTACAAGCTGGATCGCGCGCTGGTGTCGGAGGAAAGCGCGCCCTTCTACGAGGAATTCGACGACCCGAACGAGGCCTGCGCGGGCGCGGATCTCGTCACCACGGATGTCTGGACCAGCATGGGCTTCGAGGCCGAGAACGAGGCGCGCATGAAGGCGTTCGCGGACTATTGCGTCGATGCCGAGATGATGGCGCGCGCCAATCCCGATGCGCTCTTCATGCACTGCCTGCCCGCGCATCGCGGCGAGGAAGTGAGCGCGGAGGTCATCGACGGCCCGCAGAGCGTCGTCTGGGACGAGGCGGAGAATCGTCTGCACGTGCAGAAGGCGCTGATGGAGTATCTGCTGCTCGGCAAGCTCAACCACTGAGCGAGCTCCCGAAAGCCCGCGTATTCCAAATTTGCGGAGGCGCGGCCTTTTAATGTCAAAATAGTGTTTTTTCCGCGCACTTCATGCCCGTCGCGCGCCCGGCGGACGCGAAGCGGCGCACAACCGCCGCACCTGGCTTTTCAGCACACGAGTTCACCATGAGCGATATCAAGAAAGTCGTGCTCGCCTATTCGGGCGGTCTCGACACCTCCGTCATCCTGAAATGGTTGCAGGACAACTACGACGCCGAAGTCGTCACCTTCACGGCCGACATCGGCCAGGGCGAGGAACTGGAGCCCGCGCGCAAGAAGGCGCTCCAGCTCGGCATCAAGCAGGAAAACATCTTCATCGAAGACCTGCGTGAAGAGTTCGTCCGCGATTTCGTGTTCCCGATGTTCCGGGCGAACACCATCTACGAAGGCGAGTATCTGCTCGGCACGTCGATCGCGCGTCCGCTGATCGCGAAGCGCCAGATCGAGATCGCCCGCGCGACCGGCGCGCAGGCCGTCTCGCACGGCGCGACCGGCAAGGGCAACGACCAGGTGCGCTTCGAGCTCGGCTATTACTCGCTCGAGCCGGGCATCAAGGTGATCGCGCCGTGGCGCGAATGGGACCTGCTCTCGCGCGAAAAACTGCTCGCGTACGCCGAGAAGGCCGGCATTCCGATCGAAATGAAGCACAAGCAAGGCGGCGCGCCCTACTCGATGGACGCGAACCTGCTGCACATCTCGTTCGAAGGCCGCCATCTGGAAGACCCGAAGGCCGAGGCCGAAGCCGAAATGTGGCGCTGGACCGTGTCACCGGAAGAGGCGCCGGATCAGGCGGAATACATCGATATCGAATACGAGAAGGGCGACCCGGTCGCGCTGAATGGCAAGCGCCTGTCGCCGGCCGAGATGCTGACCGAGCTGAACCGCTTGGGCGGCAAGCACGGCATCGGCCGCCTGGATCTGGTCGAGAACCGCTACGTCGGCATGAAGTCGCGCGGCTGCTATGAAACGCCGGGCGGCACGATCATGCTGAAGGCGCACCGCGGCATCGAGTCGATCACGCTCGATCGCGAAGTCGCGCACCTGAAGGACGATCTGATGCCGCGCTACGCCTCGCTGATCTACAACGGCTACTGGTGGAGTCCGGAGCGCCGCGCGCTGCAGGTGCTGATCGACCACACGCAGGAGAAGGTCAACGGCTGGGTGCGCGTGAAGCTGTATAAGGGCAGCGTGTCGGTCGTGGCGCGCGATTCGAAGGAAACGCTGTTCGACAAGACCATCGCGACCTTCGACGACGACGGCGGCGCCTACAACCAGGCCGACGCCGGCGGCTTCATCAAGCTGAACGCGCTGCGCATGCGCATCGCCGAGAACGCGCGCCGCAAGCGCGGCGCGTAATTCCCTGCTTCAATAGCGAAAAACCCGCCGGACTTCCGTTCGGCGGGTTTTTGTTTTTGCGGCCTGCGTTCGAATCAGAGGCAGACCGGCTCCATCTCCAGCTCGACGTCGAAGCGCGCGAGCACGTCGCGCCTGATCGCTCCGGCGAGCTCGAGCACCTGCGCGCCCGTCGCGCCGCCGCGATTCACGAGCACGAGCGCCTGACGATCGTGCACCGCCGCCCCGCCGATGCCGCGCCCTTTCCAGCCGCATCGGTCGATCAGCCAGCCGGCCGCGAGCTTCACCCGTCCGTCGGCTTGCGGATACGACACGACGCCGGGTTCCCGCGCGCGCAGCGCGTCGAACGCTTGCGCGCTCACGACCGGATTCTTGAAGAAGCTGCCCGCGTTACCGAGCACGGTCCAGTCGGGCAGCTTGGCGCGACGAACGGCGACGACCGCGTCGAAAATGGCCTGCGCGTCGCACTTCGCGGCGCCTTCGAGCGCGCGCGCGACATCCGCGTACTCGGCGCGCGGCGTCCACGCCTTCGGCAACCGGAACACGACCGACGTGATCATGAAGCGCCCGCGTCCAGCCCGCTTGAAAAAGCTGTCGCGATAACCCAATGCGCATGCGGCGCGATCGAACTCCACGCGTTCGCCGGTGGCGAGTTCGACCGCGCCGAGCCGCTCGAAGCGCTCGCCCATTTCGAGCCCGTATGCGCCGATGTTCTGAATCGGCGCCGCGCCGACCGTGCCCGGAATCAGCGCGAGGTTTTCGAGCCCCGGCATGCCCTGTGCGAGCGTCCACGCGACGAAATCGTGCCAGTTCTCGCCCGCTCCCGCCTCGACGAGCCACGCGTCGTCGTCCTCGCCGATCACGCGTTTCCCCGCGATGCCGACGACCAGCGCGACGCCGTCGAAATCGCGCGTCAGCACGATATTGCTGCCGCCGCCGAGCACCAGTTGCGCCATGTTCGCGATGCGCCTGTCGGCCGCGATGGCGACGGCGGCCTCGACACTGTCAATTTTCATCGCATGACGCGCGCGCACGTCGAAGCCGAACGTGTTGTGCGTTCGCAGCGAGTAGTCGGCGACGAGTTCGGGCGCGAGGGATGCGTGGGACATGAATAACCGCGTGGCGAGGCTGGAGAATCGGCGCGGCCTTGGGGAAACCGGAGGCGCGTCGGTAGAATGACGGGAGATCGAATTATATACACATGAAATTGCGCGAGCCGCGCCCGCGCGCTCGCCTCAACGAAGGAGAATTCAGATGCCATCGTTTGACGTCGTCAGCGAAGCAAACATGATCGAAGTGAAGAACGCAATCGAGCAATCGAACAAGGAAATCTCGACGCGCTTCGACTTCAAGGGTTCGGATTCACGCGTCGAGCAGAAGGAGCGCGAACTCACGCTCTACGCCGACGACGATTTCAAGCTCGGCCAGGTGAAGGACGTTCTGCTGAACAAGATGGCCAAGCGCGGCGTCGACGTGCGTTTTCTCGACTACGGCAAGCAGGAGAAGATCGGCGGCGACAAGCTGAAGCAGGTCGTCACGGTGAAGAAAGGCGTGTCGGGCGATCTGGCAAAGAAGATCGTCAAGATCGTGAAGGACAGCAAGATCAAGGTGCAGGCAAGCATTCAGGGCGATACGGTGCGCGTGCAGGGCGCCAAGCGTGACGATCTGCAAGGCGCCATTGCGCTGCTCAAGAAGGAAGTCACGGATACGCCGCTCGACTTCAACAACTTCCGCGACTGATTTCTTGCTGCCGCAGATGTGAAAAAGCCGTTCCGGCGATCGGAAGCCGGAACGGCTTTTTTATGGTTCATCGAGCTTTTCCGGGGAACGCGGCGCGGATCTTGAGGAAGAAGTATTCCTCGTCGCGATACCCGTAGGCG
>NZ_FCOB02000003.1 GCF_001545075.1 Caballeronia ptereochthonis | reverse complement strand
AGCACGACATCAATGCGGCCCTTGCACTGTTGCACGGTGAAGAAACGGATGTTTACGCTGACGCCGGATACCAGGGCATCGAAAAACGTAAGCAAACGGGCTCGGCTCGATGGCATGTTGCGATGCGGCCCAGTAAGCGAAGGAAATTGAACTTGAAGGATCCTCTCGATGCGATATACGACAAGATCGAACGACTGAAGGCCGGCATTCGTGCAAAGGTCGAACATCCGTTTCGAATCCTCAAGCGACAGTTTGGTTATTTGAAGACGCGATACCGGGGGCTGGCGAAGAACACGGCTCAGATCACGACATTATTTGCGTTGGGCAATTTATGGATGATGCGCAAGGCGCTACGCAAAGCGTAAAAGACACCGGAGGTTGAACCCGCTCCCGCACTCTCGATGAGGGCACAAAGTGCGAGCCAATCGTCTCTGCCGTTGATGGACCGAGCCGGATAAAAAACTGCTCCAACGCCTACATGGTGCGCAGGCCTCTGAAACCGTGTTCTGCAGAGCGTCCTTAACAGCCCCTACGTTCATTTTGTTAAAGGTTCTTAGGCTTTCAGAAACGGTCGTCGCAACCCCATACTCATGACGTGGACGGATCACGATTATCGGGCAGCGCTACTGCCTGCTTGTGAGGGCGTATCGCCCAGCCACTGCAAAAATCCGCCCACATGCTGCGCCCACAGGTCGGGACGCGTCATGGTGAAATGTCCCGGCGACGACGATGTGCCCCTCTGCACCGCGTACCTGCCTCGCTGAAGCGTCGGAACAAGTCTCTCGAGGACCTGTAGCGAGTCGGGATTGAACTCGTCGTCGGAAAAATTCAGGGCGAAGACTTTTGCCTTGATCCTGGGAAGCGCTGGCTGGGGATCGTAGCTGAATGACGACTTGAGTGAATACAGGATGTCGTTCGGATCGACGTGCTCGGCCTGAAAGCGAGCGGTCGCGAGGAACCTGTCCGCCGCCGCGCCGTCGGGAATTTCCTGCTGCAGCGCGGGCGCACTGTCGATCATCATCCGCAGTACCCTGAAACCGTCGATCCAGCCGCGCGGCGTTTGCGTGTAGTCCCCGTTCTTCCAGTCAGGATCGGATCGGATCGCGTCGATCACCATACGCCGCCAGAGCAAATTGCGGCCCGAGACTGTAATCGGCAGCGAGACCACCGGCAACACGCCGTCCATCATATCGGGATACATCTCGGCCCATTGCCATGCGTTCATGCCGCCCATCGACATACCCAGAATCGCATGCAGATGCCCGATGCCCAATGTTTCGGTCACCAGCTTGTGTTGGAGATCGACGATATCGCCGTAATCATAGTTCGGAAATTTCGCCTTCAGTCCGTCGCTAGGTTTGCTCGACTGGCCGTGGCCTACGTTGTCGGGAAAGATCAGATAGTAGCGGTTCGCGTCGAGCGGACGACCCGGGTCGAACAGCGCCTTAGTGTAAGTGGGACTCAGCAGCGTGCGGCTGTCCGCGCCTGTCCAGTGCAAGACCAGAACGGCGTTGTCGACGGCCCCTTGAGCATTACGATGCGGCGTGCCGAGCGTTGCGTAGTGCAGCTTCAACCGGGCCAGCGCCTCGCCGTCCCGGAATTTGTAATTGTCGAACCAGACATCGGCCTGAACGGCCGCCGGATTCACGCGCTGGTCCCACGGCGCAGCTCCATTGGCGGAACCGGCGGACGGTGCATTGGACTGGGCCGATGCGATACCCGCGAACATGAGGGCGAACGCCAGTAAGCCAAACAGCGCGCTGGCTGCGGCACGGGTACGACGAGACTTCATGATGATTTCCTTGCTTGGTCGGGACAGGCGTATGCGCCTCGATTCGGCTCATGCCGTTACAACGGCATGCTTCAAGTGGCGTTAGACAGGCCCGGGTGGCGACGCAGCAGGTCGAACGCCATGATGTGGCTCGCCCCCGAAATTCCGACGCCGTAGAACGGGATCAAGGCCATGGGCAGCGTCTGGATGCCGGACATGCGGGGATCGTTGAGCAGGAAGTAGGTCAGCCCGGTACCTACCGCCACGACGAAATCGGCAAACCCGAACAGGTGGAAGACCAGATACCGGTTGCGCGTCTTCGGCAGCAGCGTGACGCCGAGGGCCAGCAATCCAGCGATGAGGTCGCCCCATCCCGCGTTCCGGACGAAAGCTTCCGGCAGGAGGTCGTGCGCCCCATACCAGAAGAAGACCAGCGCGGCGGCGATGCGCCAGATATGGAATGCTGTCAGCGTCCGCAGCCCGACAGTCTCGATGTATGCGCGAAACCTCCTGGACAGCGCGTACACAACGACCGGCGCCACGATGCCCAAAGCGATGAGGCCCGCGAGCCACAGCGGGTAGACGGCGCGATAGATGCCCGCCTCGGCGGCGGCAACAACGGCCAGTCCCCAGACGGTCAGCACCCCCAGCAAAACGCGCGTCCCGCTGCTTTTTCCAATTTCGACTATCTGATTCATTGTATAAGCCAATTAGTTATACTAATTTATCGATGCACTTCCAGCCTTCCACACGCGATGCCGGCGAGTTACAGTTCGCCCTTTCTACCGTCTTCCGATAGCTTCAGAAGCGGCGTCGACTTGAACAGGTTTTCCGGCTGCACACGCTCCCAGAGGCTTCCTTTCCCTTGCTGCTGGCCGCGCTCGTCTTCACGACGGAGCCACTGTTCGACGGTCCGGATGCGGTTCGGATGGATTTCATCGAGCAGCGCGTAGTCACGCTGGATCACGCCGTGCTTCCAGATGTTCCAGAACCCGGTGAAATTGTCGCGGAAACTCATCGTGCTCTTGTCGTTTGGATCCGCGTTGTATCCGGCGGGCAGGCTCGCGGCCATCTTGAGCGGGCCATTCCAGTAGGTGTCCAGATCAGTGTCGATATAGCGCGCCGGATGCCCGGTCACCAGCTTGAACGCCTCGGCTAGTTTGCGGTACTCGACCTGCTCGATCGCGACTTCGAGATCCATGCCGTTCGAGCGCTCGGGGTGGTCGAACAGCCAGCGTGCGTAATAGCCGCAATCGTCCAATGCGACGTGGGGCACAGAGCCGTTGCCGAGTGGAACGCGCCAGGTCAGCACGCCGTCCTCCACGATCGGCATCATTGGCGTCATGGCCGAAATCGCCATCTCCATGTACGGCCCCGTGGTGAACACGGCCGCGCCCATGCGGTCGCGGTTCGTTTGGTTCTGGAACAGGATCCATTCGCCTACGCGGCCTTTGCCATCATAGTGGCCGGCGCGGAAGCGGGAGTCGTAGCCGGCCTTCTTGAGTGCGTAATCGAGATTGCCGTATACGAAGAACTTGATGCCCTCTTCCAGCGCGATTTCGTAGCAACGGATCGCCCAATAGATCTCTGTTTTCTCGCCGGTGTTGAATCCGTCGAGATTAATGTATGCCCCGTCGCAACCACCGAAGCCTTCCCGAAGGACGCCTTCGTCGGCGAACGTGCCTTTCAGGATCGATACGTTGCCCAGTGCGAGCAGCGCCTTGGCTCGCCGGGAATCTGGATCCCGGCTCAAGGCCCGGACAGAATATTTGCCGTCGGCGACGAGCGCGCTGATGATGGGCAGGCCCTGCGCGCCAGTGCCGCCAACGACGAAAATCCTGGAAGTGGCGTGGGAGGTCATGGTCGTTTCCTCAAGTTTGATTGAACGGGCATCGGAACCGGTAACACCTAGCACCGGGCAGGTCACTAACTCTTATAATAAGAGTTAGTGACCTGCCCGGCAAGTACTTTTCCGGTTCGCGGATTAAGGACGAGCCCGTGGCGCCTCGTCGAATCGCTATGCGTAGCCATCGCCACTCTTATAATGAGATTTAGCCTGCGACGGTCGTGGGACTACTAGGGACACAACGCATGCGCTCGAAAGGTTTTGACGGAATGGTGTGCTCGATCGCTGGCGCCATGGCGGTGATCGGCGACCGGTGGAGTTTGCTGATCCTGCGCGATCTCATCCTCGGCCTCAGCCGATATGACCAATTTCGCCAGTCTTCGGGCATAACCAATGCGACGCTCAGCGATCGACTCAAGCATCTGGAGGCCAATGGCCTCGTCGAGCGCAGACGCTATCAGGTCAATCCGGATCGATATGAATATCTGTTGACCCGAAAGGGCTGGCAGATCGCTCCAGTGATGCCGGTGCTCGCCGAGATAGGGGATAGCCTTGGCGTTTCCGGAGCGTCGGCGCCGCCGATGAAGTTCGTGAATCGCAAGACCGGGGCCGAGGTACGGTGGAGCTTTGTCGATCAACAGACAGGTGAGCAGATCAGCTCTGCGGATGTGGTCATCAAGGAAGGCCCCGGTGCAGACGATCTGCTCCGCTGGCGCTTGTCGCAAGGTGAGCACCGCCACCAAAAAGCATGAGGACAACGAGATCTCTCGCGATACACGTCTCTTCCGTCGACGGACCTTCGCATGAGCGCACCAAGCTCCGCGTCGGGCCGAGAGACTTACACCCTCGGGACCGGCCGTTACGACCGCGCGGGTCCGAACGGCGACTCAGGGTCGATACGGTCTGTTCGAGGAGCGTGCTTCCGGTGCTTAGCGCTCCTGCCTTCACTTTCGCCAAGCGGCCAGAAGGCGACGTTCAGCGGTTAGAACGACCGGTCGCTGAAATGACCAAACTACGTCCGTTAGCGGCCGCTAGGTAGCGCTTGCGACACAAGCTCATGAAGCCAGGGACTGTTGAACCTCCCATTGTCGACAGTAGTGATGGCGCTGAGAGTTCGGCTCACCGACGAGTTTTTCTCAAAGCGGAACACTTTTAAGCGTGTACAGAGGTCCGGGCAATCGCTGACTTGTTCCGAGCGCGACCGGCTCTGAAATCGCCGCGTGCGTCAACTATTGTCCGTTCAGCGCGCCTCTGCTTGGCAAAGCCCGGAGGCGTAGATGCGCCAGTTCAACCCTACGCAGCTTTCATTCCAAATTTGATGCACAGCGTCTGAGAATGTCTTCGGGCGCCGTCGCATGTCGGACCCACGTTCAGCGAGTTTTTCTCACCGTAGGCCGAGATAAAGTCGTTTGTTGTGAGGCGACACCTCCGCTAATCTGAATGCACGCACCGACCCTCATCGGCGCGTCAAAACATAAGCGCACGCACACGCTCATTCGACCACTTTGCCAGGGAATGACGCGCAAGCATAGAAAGCGCGAGTCCTTCACGGACCATTATCCAAATCGTCGGAGACAACATGGGATTCAATCGCAGAAACTTTCTCATCACCGGAACCGGAGCAGCCGTTGTCGCAGCGGCAGGCGTCGGTGGTCCGTGGGTTCGACGCGCCAACGCAGCAGAGTTCGCGTATAAAGTCGGGACGAACCTGCCGGCGAACCACCCGCTGAACGTTCGTATTCAAGAGGCATCGGAGGCGATCAAGAAGGAGACCGACGGTCGGGTGGACCTTCGCGTGTTCCCAAATAATCAGCTCGGCGGCGACCCGGATATGTTCTCGCAGCTTAGAGCCGGGGCTCTGGAGTTCTACACTGTGTCGGGCGCGAATACCTTGTCGACGCTCGTTCCAAAGGCGTCTATATCCGGGGTCGGCTTCGCGTACAAGGACTATGACCAAGTATTCGCGGCATTCGACGGCGATCTCGGCGCGCATATTCGCGGGCTGATCGGAAAGGCGAACCTGGTTGTGCAGGACAAGATCTGGAACAACGGGTTCCGCCAAATCACGACCAGTACGAAGCCCATCAAGACGCCCGCGGACTTGCAAGGCATGAAGATTCGCGTTCCTGGCGGTCGCCTTTGGATCTCACTGTTCAAGGCGCTTTCCGCAGCCCCCGCCTCAATCAGCTTCAACGAGGTCTATTCGTCGTTGCAGACAAAGGTCGTCGACGGGCAGGAGAACGCGCTCGCCGTAGTGGACGCTGCGAAGCTTTACGAAGTCCAGAAGTATTGCTCGATGACGAACCACATGTGGGACGGCTACTGGTTGTTGGGCAACAAGACGGCGTGGGAAAAGATGCCGCCCACCGTCCGCGACATCGTCTCAAAACACCTTAACGCGGGGGCCTTGAAGCAGCGCCAAGACGTGATTCAACTGAACGCCTCCTTGCAAAAGACGCTTGAAGGCAGAGGGCTTGCCTTTAACGCCGCTGACGCCAACGCGTTTCGCCAAACCTTGAAATCCGCGAACTTCTACACGGAGCAGAAGCAATACTTCGGCGACGAAGAATGGAGTCTCATGGAGAAATACACGGGGAAGCTGGCATGAGAACGGAAACGCTGAAAGATGTGGACGACGCACTCGAACAACAGACTAGCGCAACCGTCCACCACACAACGAAGACTATGCCCCGATGGCTGTCCCGTTTGGACTTCGCGCTCGGCCTGATCGTCTCTGTGCCGGCGGCGGTGCTGGTTCTCGCAGAAATCGTCCTGCTTTTCAGCGGCGTTATTGCTCGTTATGTCTTGCATCACCCACTAATCTGGAGCGACGAACTTGCTGCCATTCTGTTTCTGTGGTTGGCTATGACTGGTGCCGCTACGGCGCTGCATCGAGGAAGTCACATGCGCATGACTGCACTGGTCAACCGCATGGGCGAGCACTGGGATCCGTTCTGGGACACCATTTCGCTGGTGGCGAGCATGCTTTTTCTCGGCCTCATACTTGTTCCCTCTATCGCATACATCAGGCAGCAGTGGGATATTTTGACCCCGACTATGGAGATCAACGACGGTCTACGCGTCGCGGCCATCATCTTCGGGGTCGTGTCGATGCTGCTGATCTGCGTGGTCAAGTTGCTCGCAATTGGCGCGAAGACCGCCATCACTGGGATTGCGGTGTCGTTAGTGACTGTGTTTGCGCTGGAACATGCCGGGCCGGTCCTGCAATCGCTTGGAAACCTGAACCTCGTCATCTTCTTCGTTGGCGTGGTCGGTTTCACGGTCTTGAGCGGAATGCCCATCGCATTCTCTTTCGGTCTTTCGGTGTTTGCCTACCTATCGTTGTCAACGTCCATGCCGTTGGAGATCGTCGTTAGCCGGATGGACGAAGGAATGTCTCAGATCCTTCTGCTGGCCGTGCCGATGTTTATTTTCCTCGGGCTTCTCATTGAAATGACGGGCATGGCGCGAGCGATGATCAACTTCCTCGCATCGTTGCTGGGCCACGTCCGGGGCGGCCTATCCTATGTTTTGGTCGGCGCGATGTATCTTATTTCGGGAATTTCTGGTTCAAAGGCGGCCGATATGGCGGCCGTTGCGCCGATTCTGTTCCCCGAGATGAAGAAGCGCGGCGAGAATCCCGGCGAGCTCGTCGCACTGCTGTCGGCGACCGGCGCGCAGACCGAAACGGTCCCACCCAGCATCGTGCTGATCACGATCGGATCGGTTACGGGCGTATCAATCTCCGCGCTATTTACCGGCGGTCTGTTGCCAGGCCTCGTACTGGCGTTCATGCTGTGCTTGCTTGTCTGGTGGCGGGCTCGGAAGTTTGAGCCTACGTCGTCCACGGGGGCTGCGTGGTCCTTGGTCGGAAAAGCGTTTGTGATCTCGATCCCGGCTCTGGCCCTTCCGGTTGTGATCCGCATGGCTGTGGTGGAAGGCGTGGCCACGGCAACGGAAGTCTCAACTGTCGGCATCGCGTATGCTGTCGTCGCCGGCCTTTTGGTGTATCGATGCTTTAGTTGGAAGCGTATCGGCCCTATGCTCGTGGAGACGGCTGCTCTTTCTGGAGCGATCCTCGTCATCATTGGCACGGCTACCGCGATGGCGTGGGCGCTGACACAGTCTGGTTTCTCTCATGGACTGGCCAATTTCATGCAGCACTTGCCGGGAGGCGCATTCACCTTCATGGTTGTGTCAATCTTCATGTTCATCATCTTGGGCAGTGTCCTCGAGGGAATTCCAGCGATCGTGCTCTTCGGGCCGCTGCTTTTCCCTATCGCCCGAGCTGTTGGTATTCATGAAGTTCAATACGCGATGGTCGTGATTCTCTCGATGGGCTTGGGACTGTTCTCGCCGCCGTTCGGTGTCGGCTATTACGGGGCGTGTGCAGTTAGCAAGATCTCGCCGAATCTGGGCATCCGACCCATCATGGGCTATATGACTGCACTGTTCATTGGCATCGCGGTGATCGCGGCGGTACCTTGGATTTCCACCGGCTTTTTGAAAAGCTAGGCGGGTATAACGAAAAGGCTTAAGAGGCTGGACACACGTCCAGCCTCTTTTATTTGGCAGTCTCTTCGGACGATTGTGTGCGACACTGTGCGGTTCGAATGCGATGGATAGGTAAGGATTCAGGTGAGCGCGTGGATTCTGACAGTCGCATAAACGATACGGTGGGGTTACAACAGGTACAGCCCCACTCGGTTCGGACCCTGCGGACAGTGCGTCGGGCGAGGCAAATTTTGCGACGCTGACAACAGGTGCATATTGAAAGTCGGCGGAACGACCGCCGCGGCACTTTCCAAGGGCACGTTCTCGGAAACTGTCTTATGAACGTGGCCGCCGCAAGAAGTAGCCGTTCTACGATCGGCAGCGCGACGGCTTTCGGACGGCAATGGCAATGCCACTGATGACCAAGTTGCGAAGCGGATCGTTATCCCGCAGCTCGCCGGCGTGGGAGCAGCATGCAGGTGTGCGGTCAATCCTCGTTGGTTCCGACGGTGCTGCGGGCTACGCCGCGATGCAGCAAGGGTTCGCCGGATCGGACGACCAACCTGCCAAGAAGCTGTTCCAGTTTAGCGTGGCATCGGGTAAAGAGTCCTGCCGATATGCCGCTAAGCTGGACGTCGTAGATACAAACGATCTTCTCGAGAATCGGCCTAGCGCTCTCACTGAGCGTCCACGGTTCACCGCCTGCGTGAGCAGCCGCTGTGACCTCCAGCTCGCGTTCGGCGTCACAGTAAAGCTGATAATTGCCGGCGCCTAGCCCCTCGTTCCACATCAAATATGAGAGGTAGGTTGTTCGGATGAGTTGATATAGAAGATGCTGGTTGCCGTGGCCGGATTGAAATGAAGCGAGGGCGAGGTGCGAGACTAAAGACCGTTCTTTGACAAGCGCCAAGGGAAGCGGACGGAACATATGCTTCGACGGTGCTGGTCCGTGTCGTGGTTTTTTTGATTTCGTTTTTTCGTAACCATTGCGGATGCCAGCGCCGTGCCGAAGCTCACGGAGACGCGGGTAGCCCGTCCCCGTTCTCGACGTGTGAGTAAGAAGTTAGGAAAGTAGACGATTCTTAGAAGATCGCTGGTGCCAGGCGTGCCGAACGGGACACCTGCTGCGATCAGTATCGGTTTGTGGGGGGGCGACATCGACCCGATGCGCTGCCGCTGTAGCCTTCGTGACCATATCTTCAATGTTGTCCTCGTCGTCGACATGCAAAGGACAGGCGCCCCAGGTCAACGCAAGTTGACGTGCAACGGCCTGATCAGGGGCGAGCGACAGAATGCGAGAGGCCGGGCGTTCGCGTGCAATCCGGGTTGCGGTTGCGCCGGAAGTGGTATAGGCGACGATCGCTGCAACCGACAACATCGATGTGATGGAAAAAATGGCTGCGCTGATCGCCTCGGGTGTGTCGGCGGAGGCAGGCTACCTAACCGCTTTCAGCAGTTGACGATACGACGGTGAATTTTCTGTGCGTTCGACAATTCTATTCATCATCGAGACCGCCTGGACTGGAAAGGCCCCTGACGCGGACTCAGCGGAGAGCATAACGGCGTCGACGCCGTCAAAAACAGCCGTCGCTACGTCAGATGTCTCTGCTCGCGTGGGTACCGCAGAGCTCACTATCGACTCCAGCATTTGCGTTGCTACAACAACCGGCTTTCCCGCTTCTCGGCATAAACTCACGATTCTCTTCTGAATCACCGGAACTTCCTCGGGTGGCAACTCAACGCCCATATCGCCACGCGCGATCATGATTCCGTCGGAAGCCTCGATGATCTCCTCGATCGAATCGACGGCCGACGGCTTCTCGATCTTGGCCATAATCTTAGCCCGGCCTTTAATCAGATTGCGCGCGTCGCGCACATCGTCCGCCCGCTGTACAAAAGACAATGCGATCCACTCTACCCCTTGTTCCAAACCGAATTGCAGGTCTTGCTTGTCCTTATCGGTCATTGCCGGAATGGGGAGAACGACGCTCGGAACGTTGACGCCCTTTCGGTCCGAAAGGAGGCCGCCGATGACAACTTCTGTCGTCATGCGGGTAAGCGACGCTTCAACAATATTGAAACGCAACAGGCCGTCGTTGGCGAGCAAGGTATCGCCGACAGCTGCGACGGCGAAGATTTCGGGGTGCGGGAGACAGACCCGAGCCTCGTCGCCGGGCGCGCTATCCAGGTCGAAGTTGAAAGTCTGTCCTGGCCGAAGCTCGACCTTTCCATCTCTGAATTGCGCCACCCGTAGCTTCGGTCCTTGCAGATCAAGCAGTACGCCGATCGGACGAGCATGTCGGGCCTCGACACGTCTAATTGCTGCCAATCGTCGAGCCTGTTCCGTATGGCTGCCGTGGCTCATGTTTAGTCTGAAAACATCGGCACCCGAAATATACAGGCTCTCAATCAGGTTCTCAGATGAGCTAGAAGGTCCGAGGGTCGCAAGAATTTTCGTGGAGCGGTTTCTGTTCATCGATGACAATCTTCAGGTTACGGAGACACTCCCCTAGGGGAGAGGAGAGACGCGGTATCGAAGCGAGCGGAATGACGCCGCTCGAAGAGCGAGCAAATGACCGCCTTCGGACGCGATACTGCAGTGGGTCTCCATCCGTACTGGGAACTTAGATAATAGAGACTTGACCGCGCGTGACGCGGTGCCAAGGTCTTGCAGTTGCGATCGCCGAGGCCTCAGCCCATTTCCGGACTTGGCTGATCGAAAAAAGCGGGACCGCGCATTCAGTCGCGGATCCCGCCGTGAACATTCACTTTGCGGCGTCAGAAAATGTAGCCCCACAATGCGGTGCGACGCTTATCTCGGGGTGCCATCCCGTGCGATGACAAAGAAGTTTTCGTCACCCATTTGGCCGCCTTTCAGGGCAAGCTGAAGGTCTCGTAAATGAGGCTTGTCGGAAAGCACGCGGCACAGCGGCGCGCCTGCAGCGAGGCGGCCGTCGATCTCAAGCGCGTCCGGTCCAAGGACTTGCGTGACTTGACTCGATGTATCCCCGCCGGAGAGGACCAAGCGTCGCAGATGAGTGGCCTCAAGGACCTCATTGGCAATCGCGCCAAGCCGTTGGCCAAGCAATCGACCGCCTTGATGTCGAGCGTCGTCTCGGGTCAGTCCGTCAGCGGTAAAGTACTCAAGCATTTCGGCGATGCGCGTATCGCGCGGGCCGCGGGCTGTGTGCATAATGACACTTCGCCCCTCGCTGAGCAGTGCGATTGTGCGAGCCACGATGCCTTGAGCTGTTTGTTGCCAAGAGTCTTCCCGAACGAGCGCTTTTGCGTCGATGGCAATTTCGGCGAAGCCTGCGGCGATCGCTGTGTCAATCTGTGCAGACGACAGCGGTGACGCACTCCCAGAAATGGCAAGAATTTGACTCGTGGGCGCAATACGGTCGTAGGATCGCTGCGCATTGGGAGGATCGCCGAGTTCACGCCACCATTGGGTCAACGCATATTCGACGCCGGATGAACCAATGGTGAATACGGAACCGACGGTCTTCGCGTAGCTGTCCAAGATCCGACCGACTTCGGTTAGGTGACGTGGGGTCACCGTATCGAGCAAGATTCCCGCGTCGCCCGTCGAGGTTGCTTCCCACCACGCCCGGTCGACCTCTTCGCGAGGACCCTCCAGACTGGGCAGGAAGATGCCCGAGAGCGGCAAATTTGTTTGCAAAGCCAGATGACGCAGAAGATCCCCCTCGAGCATCGGCGTGACCGGGTGGACGCTCATGATCGGATGGCGATCGATTCGATACGTCTTGTTGTCCGTGCCGGATCGAGCGAACAAGTTGCCGAACGCGCAGTAGCGCTTTAATGCCGGAGTGCCGGCAACGATCGGAACTGGATGCCCGGTGATTCCAGCGCGGGCAATCTCCAGGGCTTTTCCGATGCTTCCTATCGCTGGGCCACTATCGAAAGTGGAACAGACTTTGTAGTGAAGGATCGGAGCATTCAGCGCGCGTAGAGCCTCGAATACCGATGGAAGGGAGGCTTCCATCTCGGACGGGCTCATGCCTCGACTGTCGCCTGCGACACCGATAGCGTCAAATCCGCCGAGCTGCGATAGTCTTTCGGACGACGGTGTTTTCAAGAAAAGCGCGCACCGCAGCCCTGCGAAGGCCAAGACCTCCAGAGCATCTGTCGAGCCGGTAAAGTCGTCGCCGTAGAAGGCCAGACGCAATGCCGCGTCTGATGGTTCGAGTTTTGTACTCATCGCGCATCACGCCGATTGGAAGTGAGACAGCGCAGCACGCAGCGCAGGTCGTGACTCTGCGAAGGTTTTCAGATCGATTCCTTCGACAGCTGCTTCCCACCCTTCTCGCATACTGGCAACGCCTGCGGCGATTCCATGCGGATGTCCGATGATTCCGCCGCCGGCCAGATGCATCAGGTCCACGGAGCCTAGCTGGGCGTACAGGTCAGGGGCTTGAGATGCCCACTGTCCCGATGAAAAAACGGGCATCAACGGCTGCACGCCCACGAACGGTGCCAGACAGGCACGGGCCGATTCGATGACGGATGAATCCGGCTCCCAAAACTTGCTGCGAATGCCGTTGACGTGCAAGTGGTCCACTCCAGCAAGTCGCCACAACTTCTGAAACGCCTGAAAAGAGAACCCGAGTTGGGGGCAGCGAGTGAATGCACCCCAGCCATTGCGGTGGCCGTGGATAGGTAACTGGGCATGCTTGCGAAGATGCTCGACGCCGGCAAAACCGACCCAGTTAATGCAGACCATCACGCACGTACCGCCGGCTCGTAGCACCGCATCGTGTCGCTGGAGCATCTCGTCGATCGTGCCCGAGATATTGATCGCGTACATCGGCATGCGACCCATGCGGTCGGCGTGCCGATGCAAGACCGGCATGACGGCTGCGAGACGCTCACCGAAGCTCGCGTATGTTGGATTAGCGAGGAGCTCGTCATCCTTGATGAAATCGATGTCTGCGGCGCACAGACTATCGACGATCTCGGCCGTCTGTTCGGGAAGCAAGCCAATGCTCGGCTTGATGATCGTTCCGATCATTGGTCTGTCGTAGACCTTCGCGAAGTCACGGGTTCCGCCAATACCGAATTGAGGGCCGGGGAATTGGGCGGCGTACGTTTCTGGTAAATCGATGTCAAGAAGGCGCAGCCCTGTCACTTCCCCCAACTCAAACAGGTTGCCTGCGACAGTGGATAAAAGGGTGGGCAGATTAGGGCCGATGTTGTCCACCGGAAAGGCGATCTCGATCTCGCCGCGGTAATAGACACTCGGCGAACCCTTGCGCTCGACGTGGGCACTGTGCAGCGAAGGCTCCAGAACCGGAGGGTGCGAATCCACCTTGACTACACGAGCGCGGGCGCGATTTTTCAGCGCATCGGTCTCTCCCGGGAGCGCGAGAAAGGTCCCGCTGGACTGCTCGCCCGCGATGACTTCAGCGGCTTTTGAAATCGGCACGGAGCTTTCGACGAAATAGCGCGCGGTGAATTCCGCTCTTTGATGGGAGATTTCGACCATGTTTGTCTCTTCGTCTTGGATACACGAGGTGAAGCCGGGACGCATGACCTACTGTGGAAGCACGCGCTTTAGCCGGGGAATGACCAGAATATAGATTTGACGTCTCGTGACATCAAACGATATGATTTCCCCACGCCGAGCGAAAAACTCACAATAGGCCACTTATGTAAGCAGTGGGCTTCGGGCCCACTAGGAGCCCATGTGCCTCGTCTTTCTTTGAATGCGCTGCGAGCCTTTGAAGCCACGGCGCGTCTGCGAAGTTTCGGCGCCGCCGCCGAAGAACTCAGCGTCACGCATGGTGCGGTCAGCAGACATATCCGCGCACTTGAAGACCAACTGGGTGTCCTGCTGCTGTCACGCAATGCACACTTGACGGAGCCGACGCCTGAAGGGGCGCAGATGGCCGAGGGCCTGAGTGTGGCGTTCAACCTTATTCAAAAGACCGTCGATCAGCTAAAGCCGGGGCCCTTAACGCTCTCGTGCTCCGCTTCGATCATGATGTACTGGCTGTTGCCGCGCCTCTCAAAGCTGAAAAATGCGATCCCGTCCCTTGAGCTGAGTTTCAACACGAGTCATGGCGAGATCGACTTCACCCGAGACAAGATAACGGTGGCAATACGGCTTTCCTCCATCCCCGTCCCCAAGGGGGTCACGCCTATTCCGCTGATTGAGGAATGGATCGGGGCAGTGTGCTCACCGGAGTACATGCGCGCCAACCGGATCGAAGAGCCGGCCGACCTGGAACGTGCGCGGCTACTAGCGACCAATACGCGACCGTCCGCGTGGGCCGACTGGTACCAGGCGAGTTCGACCGCGCTCGAAAATCCGCCCGAGATCGCTGAATCGTTCGATCATTTCTATGTTCAGATCCAGGCCGCTAAGTGCGGATTGGGGGTCGCAGCGGTGCCGAGAATGCTTGTCCGAGACGAACTGGACTCAGCGGGTCTTGTGGCGCCGTTCGGCTTTGTCCGAGGGCCTGTGAGCCTTGTGCTGTGGGTGGCGCCTCATGCGGAGAGTCAGGTAAAAACCGTCGCCTTGGTGGAATGGCTGAAGAGCGAGTTACAGGAGATGGAGGCATGAAGCAAATGTCTGCATGTTTCCTGTTGACGAGACCCGCGCATTCTCTCTGTGACTTTTTGTCACGATACGCGGCTTTATTATCCTTTGACCTCGTCCGCCTAGGCTCCAATAATTTGCCCACGGGATGGCGCGCAGCGCCGTCATTTGAGTCGCTTCCAGGCTTCGCAATCGAAGCCGCGCAGCGGTCTTACAGCAAAAGGGGACAACGTGGAACAGATGAAGCAAAGTGAAGCAAGCCGCGTCGCAGTGGTGACGGGCGGCGCAATGGGCATCGGAGCAGATTCGGCAGAGCAGCTCGCAAAACGGGGCTATCACGTTGTTCTTGCCGATATCAATAGGAGCGCGGCGGAAGAAGCGGCGTCGAGCTTTCTGCACGCGGGCCTTTCAGTGTCGGCTACTGAGATGGATGTTTCAAACGCCGAATCGATTGCCGCTGCGTTCGATGAGATCGGCAAGACGCATGGGCGTTGCGACGTGTTGGTGAACGGCGCCGGAATTGCGAAGCTGGTGCCGTTCATAGACTACCCACTCGACACGTTTCTCAAAACGATGCAGGTCAACGTAACGGGCGCGTTTTTGTGCTCGCAACATGCCGCCCGTCTGATGTTGAAGAACCGCTGGGGCCGCATAATCAATATAGCTTCGGTGGCTGGGATGCGAGCAGTAGGTAAAGGACGCACGGCCTACGGGACATCGAAAGGGGCTGTCATCGCTCTGACGCGCCAGATGGCGGTGGAGCTTTGTGACTACGGCATCACCGCGAACGCGATCGCCCCGGGGCCAGTCGATACGCCGATGACTAAGGCGCTCCACAGCGAAGAATTTCGTGCCGAATACTCCAATGCGATTCCGATGAAGCGCTACGGCACGACGTCGGAAATCGCCGCGGCCGTCTGCTACTTGGCGTCGGAGGAAGCAGGCTATACCAACGGGATCGTGCTTCCGGTAGACGGTGGCTTTCTTGCATGGGGAGCAGGCGCGGTTTGAGCCAGCATTTGAGAGTCTTTCTACAGCAACCGCTTCGGGGAACGGATCGTGGCGCTAGCAAGCTATAAATGCGTGCGCGTTCGGTGAGCGCCGGCTGAAGCGGACCTTTCAGCGGTTGCTGACAGATTCAGCAGGTGGATGTCTTTTTAAGCTGTATCGGCATAGTGGGTGTCGGTCGGCACTCCCGCTACCTTCGAGTGCCGGCTGTACCCCTGGAAGCGGCCGTCTAGGTTACGCGAGGCTGAACGGCAAGTCAGGGTCGGGAGTACGCACTGTCGACTGGCCGCTTTCGGGCCGCTGAATTCAGTGACCGCTTCGGAGCGATGAGTTTGGGGAGCGGACTAACGCAGCGCGACCCGAAGCCGCCGTACAGTCTATCGGTCGGTAATGGCTCCTTTCGGTGCACAAAGCGTCACTGGATCTGGCGTCGCTGTGCCATTCATTTCCTGTTGGCTTCCGTGTGGGGCCACGGCCTGTCAAAGCTACTGCGCGCGGAGCAGTTGACCAGTTGAGAGCCGCATATCCGCTGATCCTACTTCAACACAACCACCGCCCAACCCTCGTCCATTCCTGCCTGCTGCGACTTGGCGCCCCGCTTGCCTCGTGCCGGCGTCCTTAGGCGGTGACACGATCGGGTCGATCCGTGTTCCCGCATCGCTTTGTGGAGTCATCGGATTCAAGCCCACGACCGGCCGTTGGCCGCGCAGTGGTGTGGCTCCAGTCTCCCACACTCTTGATACCACCGGGGTGTTCGCCCGGAGCGTCGACGATTGCATCTTGATAGATCCCGTGGTGACGCGAGACGAAACGCCTGACAACAATGTGCATGCGGGCCTGAAGGGCATTACCCTGTCCTATGCCCCGCGTCAGTATCTGGAGCTGGTTGCGCCTGAGGTCGCCACGCCTCAAAGATGTATGGACCCGACTTGTACTGCCTGCCGGTCAAGGCTATATCTCGGACGAGGTCTACCACCGTGCGCTGGGAGCCGAACGAAAGGAAATCAAGCGTCGGTACGCCGAAGCTTTTCTGAGTACTGGCGCGGAGGCACTGCTGTTGCCAACTACGCCGTCCACTGCACCGATGATCGGGCAAGAAGACAGAATCACTGGGTGGCCAAGAGACGAGCCAACTCGTCCTCGCAAATAACACAATCCCCGCCAGTGCCGCAGGTCTTCCGGGTATCAGTCTCCCGATCGGGTTGTCCGACAAGGGCTTGCCGGTCGGACTAGAGCTGGACGGTCCCTTCGGCCGAGATAAAGCACTTCTCTATGTCGCCTGCCGCGTGGAAAACGCCCTAGGTACGTTGCAAGCAACGGTCTGATCTGCCTGAAAAAGCCCTCGCTGCGCAGACTTCATTGGTCGAATTACGTTGAGGAATTGAAATGTCCCAGCCTGATTATTTGTCGGAAACGATTTCCGTTGAGCATGTCACGATCCGTTCGCATCATTCATTCGCCTCCGTGAAGGCGAAGCTGGAAAGATTGGTAAGTCGTATAGATGATGGGATTTTCACGTTGCTGCGTTACGGCGAGACTGCCCGCGCGCTGAAAGAACTGGAGGCACTGCCCACGCTGTCGGTCTTTGGTTTTCGAGACCACGGGGCGTTGCTCGGAATCATAGGTCCGCGTCGGCACGCAATCCAATACGACATCGGCAATCCGCTCACAGCATCTAAAATGACGCGACATAAAATCGCTGCGGGGCTGTATGCCCCCATTCGCGTGCTTCTTAGTGAGGATGCGGATGGCGCTGTGTCTATCGAGTACGATCGTCCCGTGTCAACGTTTGGACAGTTTAATAGCCCGGACATCGATACGGTTGCCCAGCAACTGGACAAGGACCTTCGCGCAGTACTCGAACAAGCAGCGTCGTGATCTGGCTCGCGCAGAAGCAGGTATCCAGACCGTTCTGCGCCAGCATTAAGCTGATATTGGAAAACTCATGCGTTTTGAAAAAGGCCATAAGGAAAACACGCGCAGGCGCATCATAGACGTCGCTGCGAAGCGTTTCCGACGGGACGGCATTTCGGCGTCAGGGCTGGCCGGGATCATGTCAGAGTGTGGGCTGACCAACGGTGCGTTCTATCCCACTTCGACTCAAAGGAAACCTTGGTCAAGGAGGCGCTTTCGAGTGCATTGCACGAACAGTATTGTGCATTGACCAACGATCAGACAGGGGCGCGCACTATCGAAGAGGCTATTCGACGTTACCTCAACACATCGCACCTTTCCGGGTGCGCTGACGGCAGTCCTTCCGCGGCGTTGCTGCCGGAGATCGGCCGCCAGTCCGACTCCACAAGAAAGATGTATGAGGCAGCCTATCTCTCTTATGGCGAGGGTCTGGCAGCGCTGCTTCCCGACCCTGGGTCGGCCAAAGCCCGACGGCAGGCAGCCGCGATTTTCGGCCTGATGGTAGGTACGATGCAAATCGCGCGGGCTGTGTCAGATCCAGAACTTGCAGAAGAAATATTAGAGGGCGGTGTGCAGGCAGCGCTGACGTTATCGCATGGATGACATGATGTCAGGCAGCAAAAGTCGTAGCCATCCACTGAACAACCGCCCCGATTGCGACACAACGCCAGAAGATGAGCGCCCCCTGCAACGCGAGCGAAGGCTTCTGGCGATGCTTGGCCTCATGTGTCTTGGGTTCCTTGGCGGTGCGCTGGATCTACAGTTCTTCTTTGGCGAAGATCCCTGCCCGCTGTGCATCATGCAGCGGTACTTCTTTCTGCTTGTGGCCTCCTTCGCATTTGTCGGCGCTGGCCTCAATCGCTGGCGCGGCATTGCGGTGGTGCATTTAACCTTGAACCAGGGCCATCGACGCAAGACAGATCGGTATGATCGAACGGCGGTTCACAAAGGCGAAGCGGTCGCACGAACGTCCAGGAGACGGCTACGTCAACGTCCCTTCGATGGCCGGTTGGGTGAGGTCGCCAACGTCCGCTTCATGGCGCTCCAGTCCGCCACACGCTGATTCGGCTGACTGACCGCTTTGGAGCGGGTCGTCTGATCGGAGTGGGTCGGGTACGGCCGACTAACTGGAGGGCAGCGGTCGGATAAGAAGGGTCGATCGACACATCCTCGCGAATAGCCATTCGAACGTCCGGCACAAAATCATGCGGGCCGCGTTGGCGCATACTAGAACCGGTAACCGATGCCACGCGGCGTCGCGGGGTGCTCCTGCGGGATATTCCGATTAGTGACGATTTTCCAGCAGGCTTTTACGAGGAGGTCGGTCGCCTCGTGATAGCGTTCGGTCGGCTCGAATATCTTATCAAGCTGTGTTTCAAAGACCTTCAGGGGAAGGGCTTTACTATAGGGATGGCTGCAGCCGAGTATGAATCACAAGCGTTCGCCGACTTCTGCGGGGAAACAGGGAAGTTGACGAAGCTTGCGAAGAGCGAGCTATCCACAACGGATGCAGACGCTTTTTGTGATCTGATAAAGAAGGTGTTGCCGTTAGGCACATTTCGCAACGACGCTGTGCACGCCTGGTGGTACGCCGACTTCAAGGGACTACCCTCCCGAATTCGACCAAAGAGGGACAGCCATGAATCGGCGGACTGGAGTCGTGGCCGTGTTGTACAGATTAGCGAGGTACGGCGCGCCCGAGAGGAAATTGAGCGCTTGTATCGCGATCTGGAAACGCAGCGCGGAACCTGGACAGTTCGAAACCCGTAGGGACTACCCACCGCAACCCCTGAGCAGGGACGATATAGGCAAGATCACCCAGTTTTCAGTTCATACGGTTTCCCGCGTGAACGTCTCGTCGTTGCATATTCCGCGTTCGGTGAACACCGTCGTCAGCAGATCAAGCGCCCGCACTTCGCCTGGGAACAGGTGCTGAGCTTTGGCACCGATGAATAGCCGGCCCTGCGACGATGCCACGAATGATGGTTGTGGATTGCGAGCTGCCGCTGGGCTGACATCAGGCCAACCGTCGACTACGGGTCGGCCGTCAATGGCGACGGCCGCAGCCCGGCCGGACGAAACCGTTGACGCCATTGCGCGCTCAGCGGCAATTTTCGTTTCGTCTGCCGGAGCCATCGAATTCGTCGTTGCCGTCACTTGGGGGCTGCAGCATGTCTTTGAGCATCGCGTTCAATCCGACGTATCCCACGACAGGCCACGCCGCATTCCTTTATGTAGTGTCTTACTTCCGCGTCCTGTTCCGCGGTAAGCGGCAGCGGTGTAGCGTCAATCGCGAGCAACTTCGCTCAGACATTCAGGCGTCGACTCCGCTCGGGAACCGGCCATTAGTTGGCAATGTTGAAACGTTGCTTGTCGGCCAGTCCGGTCATTTGAGCCTTTCAGTACTTGGCCAATTTTGAATGACCGGTCTCAGAAAAATCGAACAGGCGCTAACGCCCCGTGGACGCCAGTACAAGCAAGAGCGCGAATGCGTTGTCGCTGACTCCATTTCGATCCGGATGCCGAGTTTCAACTGACCGTCCGGGGTCTCTATGTCAATCTCATCATAGAACAGGCGGTATTCGCGAACTCGTCGCCCGAAGCATCGACCAGTTGCCAACTGGTTCATTTTGGCGCCGGCGCCAACATCCATCGAGGAAGGCAAGGGAGCGAACTTGTCAGGCATCAGTGCGCCGTCTATAACTTCAGGATGCGTGCTTTCTATGAGTGGAAGGTGCAGTTGAAGGGAGGGGCCCTGTCACTGTCACGGCTTGCATGGATTCTTTCCCTTGGAACGCTTTTTCTGGCTAGCTGTGGCGGTCCGGGTACCATGCTGAACGCCCGAGTCGCAGCGCCGAATATTTCTGTTCTTTCGGCGACAACAGACTCGCTGGCGTCGCCACACCTCAGCTGGGAGGTGCTGGACTTGACCCCCGGCTCTTCGCAACCGGTCTTGAGCCCGTCGGGATTGTTTCCGGGCGACTTTTCAACGGCGGTAATCGGCTCTCACGCGTTTTTGGTCAAACTGTATGCCGGCAGCCCGCAGGGCGTGGGCAACTTGACACTGGGTGGCAGCATTCGCGAGGTCCAGTGTGGGTATTTTTACACTGCGACATCTTCCGGGTCCGCTGTACTACTTCGGCATGCGGTTCCCGTAGGCCACCCCGTCAGCCGTCTTCTCGAGGGCGGTTTCCAGACCGAGACTCCGGGCGAGATGTCGACGCTCGCCTACATCGTTGTCGACTTCAACAGCCAGATGCCAGCCGCGAACAATGACCGCCAAATCTGTCCAATGGCGTACACGGGTCCCCTGTTCTCACCCGAACTGCATATGGGCGTAACGTTCAACGGCACGCTGAGGCTGTGGGGCATGGCGTCGACGCGCGCCGATGCCGCTCGACGATCAACTGTATGGTTGACCATACAGGTCCTTCCGGAATAGACACCAGCCGAGGGCATTTGCGTTTTGATAACGCGAAGAGATGCGGTTTTCGACCGAAGACTCGTCTCGGCCACGAGCCGCCGGTCGAGGTCGCCATCCAATTTGAATAGCGAGGATCCCGTCCGCCCCGCTCAATGGCCGGTTTCCGGCGAGCAAATTGCCGGTGGCACTGCCTCAACCCGGCCAAGAAGGGACGTTCGCTGACGCCGTCAAGCTGACGTTCAAGTGGCCGCTTAACATCAGACAGCGACCATCGATGCGAAGCTTGAACGTGGACAAGCGAAAACTGGCGACCCGTTGCGGTTACCCCGTCGCTGAGCAGAGCTCGGGCTTTCGTGTCGCAGGAATGGCCGCCGCCAAGCAGAGGCCTTGATCTAGCGCTGCGAGGGTCGGCGCGCATACGGCGCGGGTGCTCGACGCGTGGCTCGGTTTGTCCGGGGAAGAGATTGACGCGCCGTGGGGCGCTGGGATCAGTTGGACGAGGCTTCAGTCTCGCGTGCCGTGACGAGCAGCTTCGAGAGGAGGCGCTGAGCGACCTCACCGAATTTGTCTTGCGTCTCCGACATCACCGTCACCACACCTTGACGCTTCGATTTTGAACGCTTGATGTCTTGCACCGTACTGACGACGCGAAGTACATCGCCCGGGCGGACCTGCTTGAGCCAGTTGATTTCCACGCCCATGCCAATAATGCCGCCCGCAAGCGGCAACCCGCCCGAGGTGAGCAGACGCATCGTGATCGCGGCGGTATGCCAGTCGCTCGCGGCCAGACCGCCGAAGATGGATATCTTCGCTTCGTTCCCGTCAAGATGGAATGGCTGCGGATCGAACTCCAATGCGAAGCGCCGGATGTCGCCCCCGGTAACGGTGAAGGTCGGCGATTCAAATTGCAGGCCAATCTTCGGGTCATCGAGATAGAGAGGTTCGGTCATTGCGTGTGCTCCGATCGTCGCCGGACCTCAAGCCGCTGGAGCGCGAACGGTTGCTGCGCATGCCGCGCGGCGCAGATAGCATGGAAAACTGCGTGGCCCACGGATTCGCGGGGTCGGAGCGTCTAATCGTACGCAGCAGTTAGGTACAAACGAGCCTTGCGCGCGGGAACGCAGTTGCGGAGCCGGTCGATGCCTTCGACCTCTTCGCGTCGTTTGGCTCGTAGTGCACGCTCGCGGTCCTTCTAACGATGCAATTTGCGTGCACATATCAGCGTGTCATGGAGCCGAGATACACGGTCGTTCGGCAGAATTGACAAAGGCGATCAATTCGCTGATTCGGGCCCTTTCAATGTGATAAGTCCATTTAGCTTTGCTGTTCTTGCTCAATCTTTTGATCCCCAAACGGAACCGTCAGACGGTTTCCACGTGCTAGTATTGGAATGCGGCGGCTCACAATTGAGGTGGCCAAAATGCGACTGATACACGTACCTGAGCGGCATCACTTAGGCGACCCGATTGCCTGCAAGCGACAAATTCTCATTGCCACAATCGTCGGAATATTGTGCGTGCTCGCTTTGTGGAAGCTCGCAGTATGGCTGGGCGCATTTCCCCATTGATTGGCTATCTTTCTCTGCGGACACCGCGACCGCGGCGGGTCGACGCAGTTGGCGTCATCGAATGGGATTCGCGCTTCAGGATGTCGCGATAGTTTCCGCACGGACAACTGAGCGCTTTCATGGCAGGATTCGTCAGGTGTGCTCAATCGACCTCTATGCCGTCCGATTTGCACCGCGAGTCGAAGTGCTGCCATATAAGACGGTCATCGACCCCCAGGCAGAGCGCCATCACCCGCCCCAGGTAATTGTGCTTGATGGGTTTCGCGCGACGGCAGTCACTAAAAAGCTTGACGAAAGCCAAGTCTCTGGAGCGCAAGCGACCTAGCGAAGTGGCTTGGGCGATATTTCGGCGACGTACAAGCTGCGTTAAGAGACTGCGAACAGCGAACGCGAGATGCCATTAAAGAGGGCTTCCCAGGGGAAACGCTGATCGTGCGACACGTGCTGCTGCTCATAGCGTGTCGAACGTGAAGAGTAAGGGCAGAAAAGCTCGTTCTTGTCTTTTTCGTATCCCAAACGCCGGCGGAAGCCGCTTGGAACTGCGACCTGTTGTGCGACCGGCAGTTGCCTATCCAGACGAACGGCCGGGTTTGAAGCTCTGAAGACAATGTGCCTCTCGATGGACGGCTCACTCCGGTGACGCGGCGCGTCGACACTGCCAGCCGCCGTGCGGCGTGAGGTGTCATCCGAGTTCCGCATGCGTGACATAAAAGACGGATTCGAAGAGACTGCTCCTTCCGTGCATTCAGCCTTCTATTTTGCGCGTATCGTGGATTTGCGATGCCTCCGGTACGCGACGAAACGCATCGCGTTCACCGTCGCGTTGGCGCGCCTCTCGGTCGCACTGGCGCTGCTGCTGTCTGTAGCGGATTCCGATGCCCAGGAGCTTGAGCCGCGGGCGTACTCCGCCGCACCCACAGGCACCAACTTTCTTGTGGCCGGCTACACCCGCTTCACTGGTCAGGTCCTTACGGACCCGTCGCTCCCGGTTACCGACATACATGCAACCATCAACGCGTTTGGCCTCGGATACGCGCGTGTGTTCAACCTGGGTGGCCGTACCGCATCAGTCGGATTCGCTGTGCCGCTCGTAAGCGGCGATGTATCTGGCAGGGTCTTCGATGCACCGAATCAGGTGCATCGTGCGGGACTGGGCGATGTGCGAGTGCGGTTTGCCGTAGATTTGCTCGGAGGACCGGCGCTCACGCCGGAGGAATTTGCCCGTCGAGCACCGCAAACGATAGTCGGCGCAAGCCTGGTGGTCGTCGCACCGACTGGCCAATATCAACCGAGCCGCCTCATCAATGTAGGCGCCAACCGATGGGCATTAAAACCCGAGTTCGGTATCTCCCAGCCGATCGAAAACTGGTTCGCCGAGGCGGCGCTCGGCGTCTGGCTATTTACCGAGAACACTGAGTTCTTGGGCAGCGCCCACCGAAGCCAGGCGCCTATGCCTGTACTCCAGCTTCACGGCGGATACACTTTCAGGCCCGGACTTTGGCTCGCCGTAGACTTAGGCTTTTATACCGGTGGCGCCACCACGATAAATGGCGTCGCGAACGATGATCGGCAGAACAACGTACGATACGGCGCTACTTTGTCGATACCCATTACGCGTAACTGGTCAGCAAAGCTGGCGGCGTCTAAAGGCCTAATCGTGCGGGCCGGCGGTGACTACGAGGCGATCTCGTTGGCGGTGCAGTATCGATGGCTGGGTCATGAGCCGCCTTGACCCCCGCGTGAATTTCACATAGCACTCGTTTTGGAAAAAATTACGTGTCGCCGCCGACTTGTCGGACCTAATCCGGATCGACCAGCCGTATCGGAAGATCCTGCAAAAGGCACTCCCGGCACCCGCACTACGTTGTGGTTCGAGGCGCCACGCAGAGACTTCCAGTGCTTCCCGAATCCGAGCTTGCCTAATCGTTTGCGCGACGAGACAGGAACGACCTTCCTGAATGATGTGAAGGGTTGCGCACCGTAACATTTACTGCAATGCCGGAAGAAAACTGGGCGAGCCGCTGGAATAGCGGGTGACAATCGGCTTGAAAAGGAATATCTAATAAGCGTACAGAATTGCGATAACGCTCCGTATTCGCTTCGCGCTCCCGCTTTTCTGAGTGCGCGCTCCGGTGGTTGTCGGGACAACGCGGCGTATGAGGACGATAAGATGAGCACGATCCGGGCGATGCGTGTCTTCGTGCGCGTAGCGGAGACGGAGAGTCTCCGCTGCGTTGCTCGTGAACTCAACGTCTCAAATGCGCCGGTTAGTCGGGCTATTGCCTTACTCGAAACCCACCTTGGAACGCGTCCGATCGACCGCACCACTCGCGAGATGTCGCTGACGAATGCCGGCGCGCGTTACATTGGCTTGGCAGCAGGTAGCGACAATTCCTGATACAGCTGGCGTCCTGGCGAACGGGACCTGAGCCTGCAAGTGTTCATAGTGGACTGCGACGCAGGTATCAAAATGGGAGGTGCTTCATGAAGAACGCGGTTGCATTGCTAGTCAGCGCTGCGCTGGTGCTGGCGCCCCTGTCGGGCGCACAGGCGCAAAACAACTCTGGAGCGAGCGGATCTACGGCCACTGAACATCCCGACGAGATAGTGAGGATGCACCAGCAGGTTGCCGCGGCGGACCGGGAATATGACCGGGAGGTCGCCACGGCAAAAAAGGTGTATGACCATAAGAAAGCCGAAGCGAAGAAAAAGCGCGACATTGCGGTCGCGGCAGCTCATCAGCGCGTGGGCCAGTAAAAAACGTGTTCCACACGCCCGCCTCAGTCGTGTCTCGACATCAACCTCGGGTGTCAAGCACTATTCGGGATTCGCTGATGTCGTTGCCGCGCTGCGTGGCCGTCTGCCAAGTTCGCATTCACTGTCGGGTCGCGTTGAACGATCTGCTGGAACACTCTTCTGAGAGATCAGCAGCCTTTATGAAACCGCTTCTTAGAGAGGAATGACCTTCCGTGGCCGTATTCAACCGCTCCAGATCACGTGTACCAACCCGTCGCTGGCAACACGTACAGGGTAAACATTATGGTCGCCGTTCTGTTGCTTGCGATTTTCCTCACGTCGAGTGGGTATCTGCTCAAGGCCTCAATACCGCCATCTCCCCCGGCTACGGTGGCGTCAATTCCGCCGCTGGCGGATGCGCCGGCCGCCGGTGATCTCGCCATAGGCAGGACGCTCGGCCCTTAGCGAAGCGCCGCAAGCACATCTACGTGCGTTGCGAAGGTACAGCTTTGGATAGGGATGCCTCGGCCTCTGACTCTTATGCCGAATGCCTTGAGTCTGCTGCCGTCAGTGTGAGCAGGGACCATTCTTGTGATCCAGCACGTCGTCCGTGCTCACCTCGGCTGGCATCGGCCCATCGCCACGCTGGTCTGCCGCCTCGCGGGCCGTTCGAACGCAGGGCCCGCCGGTTAGCGCAGTCGAAAGGAAGCACCACGGTCGCCAAATCTTCCGCGTTGTCGTTCTGGACCAAGGCGGATCTGTCAGTCGGCAGTGGAATTGTGTAGACGTCGATATGCAAGTTCGCTTTCGGCGTTCGATCGCATCAGGAGAGAGACTTTTGGACCAACTTGGCTTTGCTCTGACCGTCGCACTGCTACGAGGACTGTCTCTGCTTCCTTACGGGCTGGTCGCCAGGTTGGGCAGCGCGATCGGGGCAGCTTTGTATGTGCTTCCAAGTCGACGCAAACGCATCGTCCTGGTCAATCTGCGTCTCTGTTTCCCCGACAAGACAGAACCCGAATACGATGATCTTGCGCGGAACCACTTCCGCCACGTGGTGCGGAGCTATCTCGAGCGAGGCATTCAGTGGTTCGGTAGCGCGCAATCGCTGAACAAGCACGTCGAGATCGACAGCAAAATTGATCTTCACGACAAGGATGCGCCGCCTACCATTTTTATGGGTTTTCATTTCGTCGCAATCGAGGTTGGCTGCATCCTTTACTCGACTCGCCTGCCTGCTGCTTCTTTATACACGCGCATGTCGAATGCACGCTTGTGCGACCTGGCCAGGCGACAACGCGGCAGGTTCGGCGCAGAAATGATTGAACGCTCGACCAGTGCGAGAAAGATCGTGGGACTGTTGCGCGCAGGCAAACCCGTGATGCTCGCAGCGGACATGGACCACGGCATTGACAACTCTGTTTTTGTTCCATTCTTCGGCGTCCCGGCTTGCACGCTCACTTCGGTTTCGCGACTTGCGCGGCTCGGGCATGCGCGGGTCGTACCTTTCGTGACTAAAGTGTTGCCCAATTACCGAGGATATAAGTTGACCGTTTTCGAACCGTTCGACGACTTTCCATCCGAGAACGACGCGGTGGACGCTCGCCGCATGAATGCGTTTCTTGAAGAACAGATTTTGGATTGCCCGGAACAGTATTACTGGGTACATCGACGCTTTAAGCATCGTCCAGCAGGGGCAGCGGCGGTGTATTGAACACGTCGTCGTTTTGCCATTTTGCCAGTGGTCGGCGACGATATCACGGTGCCGCCACTGAAGAGGTTAAAAGCGATGCCTTATGCCGACGGTCGTCTCGACCCCATCCGTGATGGACGGCGCAGCAGCGCCGTTAATCCATTGACGCCCCGGATCTTTCGGTACGGCTGGCCAAACCGGATCGGGACGGCCAAGTCGGCAGCTTCACGTTGTTGTTCGACGCGCTGGTGCCGATGCTGGCGCAGCAGGTGCCGTTTGCCACGGTTTCGCGCATCGTCAATCTCCGTTATCGAGCGCGGCGTGAAGGTGTTGACGAAGCCGAGATCTAGGTATATTGAAAAAATTGAACAGCAAATCTACGGGGTTTTCCACCTCCTCCACCGTGTCGCCGCCGTCTTGCTGCGACTGATTTTCTGGCCTATGAGGCTAGCAGTCAGTTTTTGCAGCCAGACAGCATCAGATCTGTGGGGAGCGCTTTGCCATGAAACGTAAGCACCAGCGCCAAGCTTATGCGCAGCGCCGTGTAACGGCGGCGGTTGGGCGCTTGATTGTTGCTACAACACCTTCGGAAAAGACGCAGGCGGGGCGGTGGGCGCGGCTATGGGGCAAGGTGGCGGCTGCGCGCTATTGAACTAGGCCGTGTTTCGTGCCGCTGCCCCTCTCGCCCGGGCAATCCGCGGTTCGCGGCGTTGCTGAGTGACCAGCGCTGACGGATCGGAGCGTAGGGTGACCAAAAGTTCCTCCATGCCCTTCGCATAGCATTTAAGCATGCGCTCGTTCGTGGTCTGCTCGAATTGGCGAGACGTCCTCGAGCCACGGAGGCGCGGCGATACCGCGGCCCGGAATCGGCTTGCGGCCATGCGGCGAGTCGCCTATAACGGTTACGGGCCTCACCCAGCTTTGTCGCTGAACGAAGAACGGGAGCGAGACATGAACCTCGAGACCGTACGTGCTTTCATCATGACGCGTGGCGTCGATTTCGCGATCATGCTGCTCGGCGCCATCGCAGTGTGGATCGTCGGCCGCTGGCTCATTAATCTCGTCATTCGCGCGTTGCGGAAACTCCTTGCACGCAACGGCCGAGTCGATCCCACGCTCGCGCACTACCTCGGCTCGATCCTCGGCGTCATTCTCAATCTGCTGCTCGTTCTCGCGATCCTTCAGATCTTCGGGGTTCAGACCACCTCCTTCGCTGCGCTGCTCGCTGGCCTGGGCCTTGCGATCGGCACCGCATGGGGAGGACTGTTGGCGCACTTTGCGGCGGGCGTGTTCATGCAGGTGCTACGGCCGTTCAAAGTGGGAGACTTCGTAACGGCCGGCGGCGTCACAGGCACCGTCACCGAACTCGGCCTGTTCGGCACGACGATCACCACGCCCGACAACGTCGCGGCGATTGTCGGCAACAACAAGATATTTTCCGACACAATCTTGAACTTCAGCTTGCTGCCGCATCGGCGAGTTGAGTTGACCGCAAAAGTCGCGAATGGCGTCGATGTACTCGATGCAATCGCGCGACTAAAAGCTGCGGTCGCGAGAATCCCAAACGTCACGGCATCGCCCGCGCCGGACGTCGAAGTGCTCTCCTTCACACCGGAAGGACCGCTACTCTGCGTGCGGCCGTACACCAACACAGAAAGCTACTGGCAGGTCTATTTCGACACCAATCGCGCGATCATAGCGACCTTCGAAGAAGCGGGATATCCTACGCCGGACACGCCCGTTGTACGGCGGGTGGCTCCGGATACGCACATCACGCAAATGCCGCCGCTACCGCTGCGCGGCGATCGCGCCGCCTAAGAGTGTCTCACGCGCCGAGCTCCCGGGACGGCCGGAAAGCTCCAACCGGTCGGGTAAGCACTACCTGGCCGATACCAGGTTTCACAGCACTCCCGTGCCTGCGCCCCAAGCCGTTCCATTCGTTCGTATCTAGGCATTTCTTCCGTACCGGATCATGGTTTTGCCGCGATCCCTACTGCGGCGAAACCTGGAGCGCCGGGCAATGATGCCCAGACACAATCCAGCGCTGCAACGCAGCCAGAAAACGCCCATGACGCCGGCGAGGCGGCGCCTGCTGACCATCGGCCTCATCGTTCTGTCGGCCGCCTCCGGCTGGGTGATGATGATCGTGGTCGAACCTGCTTTCCAGCGCACCATCGTGATGACCAGCGGCGCGGACAACGGCATTTATCGCGGCTTTGCGGATCGCTACGCGCCCATCTTAAAGCGTGCGGGCATCAAGCTGGATATACGCGGTTCTTCCGGCTCGGTGGAGAATTACGAACGATTGAGGGAGCCGAAGAGCGTCTACGACGTCGGTTTCATCCAGTCGGGCACCGTGAGTCCGAAAGAGACCGACAATCTGCAGACGATTGCCGCTGTGTCGTATGAACCTATCTGGGTGTTCTATCGTGGCGAGACTGCGGTCGACCAGCTCTCGCAATTGCGCGGCAAAAGGATTTCGATGGGCGTGCCCGGCAGTGGCCTGCTCAACGTCGCGCAGTTGCTGCTCGGCTATAGCGGCGTCACGAGCCAGAATTCCACACTACTGCAAATGGATGCGCCCGCGGCTTATCAGCGGCTCGAAACCGGGCAAATCGACGCTGCTTTCTTCATTGGGCGGCCGGACGCCGAGATGCAGAAGACGCTGCTGAACAGCAGTCTCAAGTTGATGAGTTTCTCGCAGGCCGATGCGCTGGTTCAGAAAATCCCGTCGCTTTCAAAAATCGTCTTACCGCGCGCATCAACGAGTGTCGCCGAAGACCTACCGCGCACCGACGTCACGCTGCTCGCGGCCACAGCGCTGCTCGTATCGAAAGACGCAATGCATCCGGCGCTCATCTATTTGCTGCTCGACGCGGCGCGCATGGTCCACGGTCATGAAGATTACTTCACGCCGCTTGGCACGTTTCCGAACACGAACACCGAAGAATTCCCGATCTCCGATGAGAGCATTCGCTACTTCAGATCCGGCCAGCCGTTCCTGTACCGCAATCTGCCGTTCTGGCTCGCCAGTCTGATCGAACGACGGCTGTTGATCCTCGTGCCGTTCGCGGCGCTCCTGATCGGTCTGCTTCAGGCATTGCCGCGCATGCTCGAAGCTCGGATGCGAAAACGGCTCGTGGTCTGGTATCGCGAGATCAAAGCACTAGAAGATGAAGTGTGGAACAGCCCCGCCCCGACCCGCTCGCAAATTGCGCAATGGAGCGACGAGATCGAGAGCATCGACGCGAACGCGAGCCGGATACGGATTCCGTATCGGTATTTTCAGGACGTCTATGCTCTCAAACAGGCGATTGGGGTCGTGCGGGACCGGATAGCGCATGTGGCGCAGAGAGCGAAGGGTTAGGGGCACGTCCGACCACGCGGGGTCTTTCTACGCCATCGACATGAAGCTGTTGAGTAGCGTCCTTAGGAGCACGCGGCAACTAGAAGGGACTGTTCCCCGCCCGCCACCTTTGATAATGCTGTGCCAATGGCGCGCGCTGACCTATCGTGATAGTGAGAGCCTGATAAAAACATGCGCGCAGACGCGTTTAAAAAGACCCGGGGGGGACATGAAAGCGAAGGTCGCAGGTCTGGCCGGCTGCCTTATTGTATTGGCCAGCGCAACGGCGGCGAATGCCGCATTCCGGTACGACGAACTCTGGGGCTATGTCGCGCCGTCGATGGCCCAGTCCGGGGCATCCGCGTCGAATCCCAGGCCGTCTGTCTATGACGAAGTGCTGGTCGAGAAAGGCGTCGATCCGGCTTCCGAAAAAGGGCAGCTGATTCTCGCGTGGATCGTGCGCATCAACAGCGATCCGGCGGTCGCCGGCAACGTCCAGCGCATGAGCAATCTCATGCTGAATCCGGGCGCGCGCGCCGAAGCGTTGGCCGACGGACTCGGACGCATGGCGCCCGCACTGCGTTTGCAGTACGTCGCGCTGATCGCCAAGGTACTCGACACTCTCGTTCCTCCCGACTGCTTCGGCTTATACGAGATGGACGCGGTGATTGACCGAGTCTCGCTGAACGCGATGTCCGACGCGGATATCGACGGTTACTTCCGCATGCTGCTGGCGGCGCTTCGCGCGGCGCAAACCGGGACCACGCTCGACACGCCGAGCCCGCAGCAATATGCGCAGGCGGAGACAAGCCTCAAGCTCTCGCTGCTTCGGGAGCTGGACTACGCTCCCGGCAATGTCGCGCGCTATTCGGCCTTCTCCGCCAATCCGCGAAGCGTGCCTCCCGTCGACGCATGCTGGGCGATGCGGGTGACCATGCACGCCATACTTGCGATGCCTGACCCCGAGCGGGACGTCGTGTTGCGGCAAATGGTCCAGTCGCGGCGTGCCACGCCTGCGCCAGCTAATTGAACGAACGGGTGGGGCTTGTGATCGCCATTGCCTGCCATATTCTTGCTCGGTGTGACGCGCCGAATGTGATGGCGAACGTGAGGGAGCGATCACGAGCGATGTCCCACAGTGGACACCGCATCCAATGTGAAGGCGCCTCGGGCGACGTTCACTGCTATGCGTTTCATCATGAGGCCGTGAAGAATCTCACCTGCCGTTAGGCCCACTATCGCGACATCGCGACGCCGCCCGACTGGTATATGGCGCAAGCTCAGCAGGTCACGGCCGCGGCAAGACCATGTTCGCTGTTTCGCTACGATACGCACTAAGGACGAGCGATCGCGCTCAGTCCTGGTCGACGTAGTCGTCGACTGCACTGCCCACGGTAGGATGAAATCGATCGTCGCCGACGATGTCCAACATTTCGAAACGTTCGAGCTTGTCGCGCACCGGGTCCTTCATTTCGGCGAAGTGCAACGCGATATTGCGCTCGCCCAGTATCAGAATCAGTTCCCGTAACATGTCCGCTGAGGTCACGTCGATACTGGTTACGGGTTCAGCGGCCACTACGATCCTGCGCACGGGCGTCGATGACTCGTCGACGGCCTTTAGCAGGCATTCCTGGAAAAGCTCGGCATTTGCAAAGAACAACGGCGCATCCCAGCGAAACAGCAGCAGCCCCGGAATCCGCGTGGCATGTGGATAGCGCTTGATGTCATGGTAGCCGCGCAGATCTTCCACACGCCCGAGAACGGCGTAATGGGGACGCCAACCGTCCCAGAGAAACTCGATGACCGCGATCACGATTGCAATGCAGATACCGGGAATCGCACCGAAAACGGCGACGCCTGCGAAGCAGACAACGGAGAGCCAGAACTCCCATTGCTGGATTCGGTAGATGCGCTTGAGATCCGTAAATTCGAACAGGCCGAGGGCGGCGGCAATGACGACAGCGGCCAGTGCGCTATTTGGCAGATACCGCATCAGATTCGGTGCAGCGATCAGGAGCACCGCAACCGCCACCGCGCCGACCACGCCCGTCACCTGCGTTCTGGCGCCTGCTGCTTCGGCCACGGGTGTGCGCGAAGAACTGCTGCTGATCGGAAAACCCTGAAAAAAACCGGCCGCCAGATTGGCCGCCCCCAAACCGACCATCTCCTGGTTCGGATCCACGCGCATATGAAAACGCGCAGCGAAGGTTCGTGACAACACGCTGGTATCCGCAAACGAGATCAGCGCGACCGCGCAGCCGCCAAGCAGAATCCTGACGAGATCGGCGTCACCGACCCATGGTAATGCGAACGACGGAAGGCCTTGCGGGATCTTGCCGAGTACCTTAACGCCGACGCTGTCCAACCCGAATGCGATGACGCTTAGCGTCGCGAGAACGACGGCGATCAGGATGCCCGGCACCTTCTCAAAACGCTTGAGCAACAAAATCAACACAAGGCTTCCCGCGCCGACGGCGAAACTGTACCAGTTGGCTTTGCCCGCACCGATGGCCGTTCCAAGCGCCAGCAGATCGCGCAGCGGCCCCCGATCATCAAACGAGATGGCAAAAAGTTTCGGCAACTGGCTGATCAGGACGGTCAGCGCAATGCCGTTCATGTAGCCGTAACGGATGGGCTTGGAGAGCAGTTCCGTGATGAAGCCGAGCCGCAGAAGTCCCATCACGACGCAGAACAGCCCAGAGACGATCGCCATCATGCTGGCCGTCGCTATCGCGCGCGAGGGGTCGCTGCCCGCGGTAGCGATAACGACGGCAAGAATTGGCGCGGCGAGTGCCGAGTCCGGACCGAGCACCAGAATCCGGCTGGGACCAAAGACGGCATAGGCCAGCAACGGAACGATCGTCGCGTAGAGGCCATAGACGCCTGGAACGCCTGACGCCTCGGCATATGCGATACCGACGGGTACCAGCATCGTGGTGAGCACCAGTCCGGCAGCCAGATCGTTGGGCAGCCAGCTACCCCGATACGTCTTGAGCATCGCCAGGCCTGGCAGCCAACGCGACCATCGCGTTGCGCCGACGCCAGCCTGTCCACCTTCATGAATAGGACGGTCGGATTGCATTTGTCGGATGGTTGTGATCGAAATAGTCGCGATCCGGAGTGTGCGGCACTGCCGTTCCAAATGAAGGATAGCCCAGCCGGGCGGGCGCGACGTTCTTTCTTGCTTCGGCACTGATCCCCGTGCCGCTACCGCTATCAATACGCCTTGGCTTCGGCGTGGTTTCCGGCTATCTGGTGGCGGGCGTTTTCATCGGGCCATGGTTCTTGAAGCTGGGGACCGACGTTGACGCAATCCTCGATTTTTCGAATTGGGCATCGACCATCGCACCGGCAGCATTGGACCGGCCGTGCCCGGATGAAACATCTCGGATCTCTTGCCGCCTTGGTCGGCTCGGCGATCGCAGCGTGGCTCATCTGGCGCGATGATCCTGTTGCGATTCTGCAGCTGCTGGAGTCGGCCGGAGTGGGCCTGGTGCTGGCCGCCCTCGTCCATATCCTGGCGATGCTGCCGAACGCATGGGACTGGCGCATGCTGATACGTGATGCGGAGCGCCCCTCGCTTGCGACCATGCTCAAGCTTGTCTGGATTCGCGAGTCGATCAACGAACTGCTGCGCGTGGCGCGCATCGGCGGGGAGATCGTTTCATTCCGGCTGCTCGGCCGGGTCGGCGTGCGCCCAGTAACGGCCGTGGCGAGCCTCGTCGTGGACATGCAGCTCACGTTGATCAGCCAAGTCGTCTTCGCACTCATCGCCCTCGGATACGTGGCGGAGCTGGCCTCGTCGGACTCCGTGCGCCTTGCGGGAAGGCTGGCGTGGGGCCTGGCGGGCCTCATGCCGGTGCTCTTGCTGTTCGCGCTCGTGCAACATGCGCGGCCGTTCGAACGCGCCGCGCGAACACTCAACCGAGTCACGAGTGGTAAGGTGTACGCGCTCGTTGGCAAGTCGGCGCGAATCGATCAGTCGATCAAGCTCATCTGGCGGCAGACCGGCGTCGTGGTTCGATATCTGTGCGACAGGAAGCCCGCACCGGGCGCAACTTTGACCTACATCGTCGAACGAGGCTGGCTCGCGGGCTTCGCGATGGCCGCCTAACGCGCGCAATATGGAGCATGCGGCGCGATGTTTTTCATTGCCGACGTCCGGCACCGCGGTGTACGACGTGATTGCAAGGACGGCGTTTGCGTAGTTCCTCACGTTGGTGACAACGACTGTTCGGTCTGGCGCCCCTTGCGCGTGCGACATAGCTGGTCCCATTGATGCAAGGCAGACGAGCGCAGGGAAGAGACGCAACGAGGATAGGAAGAGGACCGGCTTTCGCATGTGGTGCGTTCGTTTGAACGTTTTGCGTCTGGTTGGATGTACGTTGCATGCGGCTGCTTTGCCGCTATCCCAGCGCGGTCGGGGGCTCTCCAGAGGGCATACGCAGCGAATTTAGCCGAGCGATCGCCTTACGCCAAGCTCATGGCACAAGTCATCTTCAAGCGACGCCCGGATGTGTGGAAAGGACCAGTACATTCGCAAGTGAAATGCTGGCGTTTGAGTTCAGAAATGTGGTATCCATTGAATGGTGGCCGCGCTTGGCTGGAGGCGGCGTCACAAAAGCGCTACGGCCAATACGTTTTCTCGTTCGAGTCCGACGGGTTAGAAGCTGCTGCAGGAACAACGGGAGCTTCGCGATGGGTGATCTCTGGGTAGGTAATGTTGACGAGTCGACGACCGACGAGGAAATCCGGGATTTTCTTTGCAAGTACGGGTTTCCTCTGAGCGATTCGATCAAGCGAGTGTCCGGAACCGGCAACCGTCCGGCGGCGGTCGTAAGCTTCGATTCGGTCGAACCTCACGTGCTGCGCACTTTCCAGCCGCGCATCCACAATATGTTTTGGAAGAATCACAGGCTTGTGGTGCAGGTCATGCCCGAGCGCCACGAACTCTGAGGGTGCTATCACCGTGACTGACGGTGTGCCGTAAAAACTGGCGACGAGTTGGTGGTGGCGTGGCCGCAAGCGTCGCATCGGGCATCATCAGGGGCCGCGATGAAAGATGAAAAGGACAAGGAAGCCAGCGAAGCGAAGGGCGTGGGTGAAGACGCGGTTGTGGAGTGCCTCTCCCGCAAGCGGTATGAGAAGGAACTCGCGCGCCTGCATATCGAGCTTGTGAAGCTGCAAGAATGGGCCGTCCGGACTGGCGCGAAGATCTGCGTCGTGTTCGAGGGACGCGACGGCGCGGGGAAGGGGGGAACCATTAAGGCGATCACTGAGCGGGTGAGCCCGCGCATCTTCCGCGTCGTGGCGCTACCCGCACCCACCGAACGCGAAAAGACTCAGATGTATGTGCAGCGTTATCTGCCGCACTTGCCGGCAGCGGGCGAAATCACGCTCTTCGATCGAAGCTGGTACAACCGCGCGGGCGTCGAACGCGTGATGGGTTTCTGCAGCGAGCATCAGGCGCGCGACTTTATGAAGGCTGTGCCACTCGTCGAACGCGCGATCATCGATTCTGGAGTCATTCTGCTCAAATACTGGCTGGAGGTCGGCCAGGAAGAGCAGACGCGGCGCCTCGAAGAGCGCATCCACGACGAGCGCAAGATCTGGAAGCTCTCGCCGATGGACCTTCGCTCCTATAGCCGCTGGTACGACTATTCGCGTGCGCGCGACGATATGTTCGAAGCGACAGATACGGATATAGCGCCGTGGCACGTCGTGCGGTCGGACGATAAGCGCCGCGCTCGGCTGAACCTGATCAGCCATCTTCTCGACAGCGTTCCGTATGAAGCTGTGGCGCGAGAGAAGGTGAAGCTGCCAAAGCGTCAGAAGCGGGAGGGCTATCATGAGCCTGGCCGACCCCTTCGATACGTGCCCGAGCGATTCTGAACGAACCACCTCGTTTGATCCGCGTTATCGAAACACTTGGCTTGGTGCGTATTACGTCAAATTGCCTACGGGCTTGTCGGCGAAGGAGGCGAGGAGAGTGATGGCGACGGCGGTAAGTCAGTGCCGTGGTTTCGCCAGTCGCAACGAATATCTCGAATGCCAAGGATTCTTAGTTTTCGGAAGGCTTGGCCACGGAATCGGTGGCTAGCCGCAGGCGCGTTCGCGGAGCGGCGACGGAGCAGTTCACGACGAACGGCCTTGCCGAGCATGGGTGTATGCGATCGCAGTGCAGCCGGCACCAATGAGCATCCAAACCGTTCGTCGTTCCGTGTCGCATTCGAAAAGTAAGTTCCCTCCGCGCCAATCAAGGCACTTGGGCAACGTTGCTGGTTCCCAAGGGGCAACCTGGTTCTGGCGAAGAAGGCGCGCGGCCAGTTCAGTGTCGCGCGGCGAAACTCTCAAGAAGCATGCTTGGCAACGTAGAATGGCGCGATCGAGACGATCACGCCATATGGGCGGTTGCGCGACGCGCCATGCCAGCGCGACGCGCTTACTCCGTCAGGTGCGAAACCTTCGTTCCCTGGAGCGAGGCATCAGCCATCAGGCCGGCGTTCGTCAGAACGAATGCCTGAACCGGTTTGGTTGCTGTGTTCGTGTCGATCGCACCATTTGCGCCCATCCTAACGAGCGCCACGGAGGCGTCTGCACCAGCTGACCAGCCATCGGAGTTGCGGAACTTGCTGAGCGAGTCCTGAGTCATGAAGAGAAAGATGAGCGCCTTCGATTGAGCGCCTGCCTGCAGGCCGAACGAGCCCGAAGTTGTGCTGTAGTAGCCGACGGTGTGGCCGCCCGCGCGCAGCGCGCCTTTGCCATATTGCGCGCCGACGACGAGGCCGGCTTGGATTACGGACGGAAACACGAGCACGCCGCTCGCTTTTGCGACCAACTCACGCGAGCCGCCTACCGTGGCGTATAGACGCTGAAGGGTGCTATCGACGTCGGCGTCGATCGACCGGTGCAGATCGGCCGCGCCTGCGGCCTGTTCGCCTCCAGCGTTCCTGTTGGTCGTGCAGCCAGCTACTGCGAGGCCTGCCAGTGCCAGGACGGCGGTGGACTTGCGCATGAAGTTCCGTCTCTGCATCGAAGTTCTCCATCGTGGAATGAAAAAAACGCCATAAAGCACTAGCGAGATGCACGAAGTGTTATAGCACAGCAGTGTGAAGACGATCGACTCAACCGAGGTCGCTTGTTTGAAAACCCGTCGCGAACGCGCCAGCGAAAAAAAACCCGCCGAAGCGGGTGAACCACCTTGGAGATTTAAACCCCGCTCAATTTCAGCCGGAGCAGAGGTAGGTTAGCGCGTAACCGGAAAAACACAAGGCGAAGATTCGATCGCGGCATTCGAACGCCGGTTCCGGATAAAGGGATGCCGAAGGAAATTCCGCGTTGCTTGCCTCGCAGCACGGTCGTCTCATACGGCATATCCGCAGACGTTGCGATCCAGCGACAAACTTGACGACTCGATAGATTCGGACACCCAATTTCCGTTATCGTATTACAGCGACAGCAACTTCTCCGCAGAGAGGACAGTCGCGGTACGGGGTGCGTGAGCGTTTAATGAAAACAGACTTCGAACCCTGGAGTAACGAATGAAGAAAACTCTGATAGCCGGTACCGCGCTGGCCTCCTTGGCCGGTGTGGCGCAAGCGCAAAGCAGCGTGACGCTTTACGGCCTGATCGACGCAGGCCTGACTTACACGAACAGCCAAATCACCGGCACCGGAGCAGGTGGTCACAGCAACTGGCAGATGACCAGTGGAGGTGTGCAGTACAGTCGTTGGGGGCTGCGCGGAGCGGAAGATCTAGGCGGCGGGTTGCAGGCGATCTTCACTTTGGAAAACGGGTTTAACCTGAACAACGGGCAGTTGTCGTCTGCCAATCGCATCTTCAACCGTTTGGCCTACGTCGGAGTTTCCAGTCGTGACTTCGGCTCGCTGACTTTGGGACGTCAAACCGACGGCATGGTTGACTTCCTCGGGCCGCTCTCGTTGACCGGAACACAGTATGGCGGGACGCATTTCGCGCACCCGTTCGACGTCGACAATCTGAACGACTCGTTCCAAATTAACAATTCCGTCAAGTATCAGAGCCCGGATTTTGCCGGCTTCAAACTCGGCGCCCTGTATGGCTTCTCGAACCAGGCCGGTGGGTTCGCGAACAATCGTGCGTACAGCGTCGGCATGTCGTACGCGTGGGGGCCGTTGAACTTCGGCGCGGGGTATCTACACCTGAACAACGCCGCCGGCAGCCCGGCACAACTCAACACGAACGGAGCAGTCACCGATACGCTCGGAACGTCGCTATCAGGCCTTCTGACTCCGACCTCGGTGCCATTAGGTGCACTTGCTCGCCGGCAACAGACGTGGGGCGGAGGCGTCAACTACGCGTTCGGTCCGTTGGTCGCGGGCTTCGTCTATACACAAACGAACCTGACCGAGCTGTTCCTGACTGGCTTCAACACCCACTTCCAGAACTATGAAGGAAACATCCGGTTCGCTTTGACACCAGCCGTTATGCTCGCGGCCGCTTACACTTACTCACGGGCCGGAGGCAATGCCGGGAGCGGTGCTCCGCACTGGAATCAGGTGAGCGGGCTCGCGAACTACGCCTTCTCAAAACGCACGGACGTCTATATTCAAAGCACCTACCAAAGTGTGAGCGCGAGGGCTGGCAACCCGCTGGGGGTCGCCTGGATCAACGGTGTGAGTTCGCCCGCATCGACATCGAATCAGATTGAGGCAACCGTCGGCGTGCGTCACCGTTTCTGATTGGAAGCTCCCAAGCGGCCAAGTCGCGCTAGGGGGCGATTTGAGCGCGATAGAAGCCGTTGTTCAAGCGGGCGGTAAGCTACGGACGAGAAGGGCGCAACGTGCCTCGAGCCCGTGCGGAGGAGGTTGCGCTCGTGGCCCGCGCGGGGGAAACGGTTCGCAGGGTGAGTGGGCGCGCATAATGTGGCGGAGGTGAGCGAAGTTTTCCGTTACATTGCGAGGCTGGAGGCGCCAACTATGAACGTGCCGCGAGTGAAAAGGAAATCCGAGGGCACCCGTCGACGCGTTTTCGAGGCCGCGAAGCAACAGTTCGCGCTCCAGGGACTCTACGGGCCGCGAGTTGCCCGCTCGATGTCGGGCGACCCATACCACGGTCACACCCTGCCTGAGGCGTTGATGCAAGCGGCGATCTTGAGCGACGTGAAGCCGGAAGTCGTCCTCGTCGATCGCGGCTACAAGGGTGTTGCCATTGAGGGTGCGAAGTGACCGGACCGCTTCCGAGACCGGCCTTCGGACTGCTGACAACGCCACCGTCGACAATAGGTCGGGACTACGCGCAGCCGACTGGCCGCTCAGGGGCCGCAAAATTCCAGTGACCGTTTTCGAGCAATGAGGTCGGGGAGAGGACTGACGCAGCCCGACCCCTATGCGTCATTCGGCCCGTCGCATTTAGTGGCCGGAGTGGACTGGAAAGAAGAAATGCGCCAAGGGGCCGAGAGTTGCAAATCACGTCGCGCGATTCCCGCGTTCCACCAGACGCGAAGCAACCTCGCCGCGTGTCGGCTGAGCGTCGGCTATACGATGTGCGTTGCCCCCGTCAGCCGCTCCGCTGCCGAACGACGCGGCTGCGCTGCGCTTGCGCTTCCTTGAGAAGGTGGTAGGACGCATAGTACTTGTAGATGTTTCGCACATACGTGGTCGTCTCGATGCCGATCTTCTCGGCCACCACGATCTCCACGTTGTTGAACCAGACATCGGGGTTGAGTCCGCGGGCAGCAGCCTCCTTGCGCATCTTCGCGATGTTTCCCGGACCGGCGTTATAACTGGCAAAAGCGAATAACGGCCGGTCCACCTCGGAAAAATGGGCATCCTGGAAGTAGCGGGTCATCAATTGATCAAGATACTTCGCGCCGGCCTGTATGTTCCACTGGGTAACCTTGATGTCCCCGACGTTGAGTTCTTTCCCTGTGGCCGGCATGAGTTGCATGATGCCGACCGCGCCCACCCGACTCTTCGCATCCTGATTGAGCTGCGATTCCTGGAACCCTTGGGCGGCGAGCATCAATGGGTCGAAATCGTATTGCCGGCCATATTTTTCGAAATACGCCACCGTCTGTCTGAAACGTTTGAGTTCGGCCGTTTCTGTGTTGTTGTGAATCTGCTTCGCACCCTGCACGTATTGTTTGAGGCGGACCTCTGCTATGCTTTGCTTCCTGATGACCTTCTCATAGAAGTCGCCGATCACCGCCTTCAACTGAGGGCTATTCTTGCGAATGGCCCAGCCGATGACGCCGCCCTCCCGCACCGCCATGTTCTCGTGCACCTTGACGTTCGGTAGCATCTGCGCCCACATGCGCGCCTTCCAGTCGTCGACGACCAGGATCTGAAGCAGGCCGATATTCAGCATCTCCATCGCGTCTTCGTCTTCGAGCGCATCCGGTAACAGCACGATCCGGATCGGTGGCTTTCCGACCTGCCGGAAGTGGTTGTTCAGTGCAATCAGGCTTTCGTAATAGCTACTATGGCGGCGGACGTCGACGGACTTTCCCTTCAGGTCATCGAGAGCGGAAAGCGCAGGTGACTTCGGACCGGTCAGAACGAGTTCACGCGTCGGCCTGAGCGCGTGTGCGGTAACAAAGTCGGCCTGCTTCAGGCGATCCTCCGTTACCGTCAGATTGCCGGCTGCGATATCGCCGACGCCTTCCGCGAGCCCGGGCAGCAGCCGGTCGCGTGTTGTCGGGATTATGATGACCGTAATCGGGCGTTTGCCGAGGCGATCGGCGTAGGTCCTGTTGACGAATCGCTCAAAGTCGCGCACGGTATCCGCGGTCACCCCGCGCTCGTGTCCGCGATCGTTGAAGTAGAGCGTACGGCTAAAGGGGGCGAGAACTCGAATTATGCGACGGTCTAGCATCGCGTCGAAATCGCCGCGCCAAGGCTTGTTGGTCAGATCAATGCGGCGTGTCGCACTCGCAGGAATCGGCGCGGACACTGTCGGTGACGCAGACGCAGATGACGGCGCGGATGCCGGTTGAGCCGCAGCGAAAACTGCGCTCCATAAGCAAAGCGAAGCGCACAACAAGCCTGATAGCAGGCACGCACGAGCGAAACGCATCATACACACCGAATTTGTCGGGATTCAGCCTTGCGCTCGGTCCGTCTGGACCGTCATTACAGCCGAAATCGTCTGAGCTTTCGAGGTCTTCTTGAATATCGGCCCCTCGACTTTTACAGCATAGTTGCGCATGAAAACGGTTCAAGCCATCAGCGTGACAGCGCGCTTCTGTCGGACGTGCCTCCGATCGACAAAGTCGCAGAAATCGCCCGCGTCCCGGGGGGGACGTCCGTTCTCGCGCAGTCGCGTCAGGTCGCGCCAAACTATCAACAAGCTGAGCGTCCAGAAGCGCTTCGGCGGCCGGTAGGCCCGGGACGGGCGGAAACGGTGCAGAGCAGCGTCCGGCCTTCGACCAAGATTGCTCCGCTGGCGGATTCAATCCCCAGCTTGCTCGCGGCCAAAGTCAGCGATACGCTCGAGATCCGCCATTTGCAGACGATGTGCGAACGGCTGTAGATGGGCCGATTGGTTGGGGTCGCCAACGGCCGTTCATTGGCACTTCAGTTCGCAGGAACCGACTTCGGCTGAGTGACCGGTTTGGAGGAGGTGATCTGACCGAAGTGGGTGGCGGATTCAACCGGTCGATGCAACACACTAGAATCTGCGTGAGCAGTGGAGGTGTTGCAATGAAGCAGAGACCGAGGATCTATTATTCTGAGAGTCAGAAGGCACTGATGTGGGACCGCTGGCGCAAAGGCGAAACGTTCGAGTACCTCGGAGCGCCGTGGCCAATACTTAGCGATCCAAGCTTATGGTGACGGGCGCGTGGCAAGTCTCGACGAGTTGTTGGCAGCTACGTGCGCAGACGATTGAAAAGTCACGCAACGCCACTTCTTACGGCCACATGTAATATTTGCCGCGATCTCAAGTACCCTCAGTCGAACGCCGGATAAACCCGGATGACAACTCCTTAGCGATAGATTATCAGTCCAATAAAGATGCTGCGGCTTTGCTGGGGAATCCGGAGCGCCTCTTGACCAAGTGGGTTCGAGCACGCCCCGGTACGTAATTGGGCGCAGGGGCGATGTCATGAACTCGATCCATCCGCTTAGCGTCGAATGAGACGTGTATTTGGATACTTTCCGCACTCACCCGGGAGTTCGCGGCGCGAGTACAGTGTCGGCGTTCCTCAAAACATGGGCTCTACAGTTCTCCGTTCGGGTGTCGAAATGCGTGAGTTCTCCCGGCTGCTGAGCATCGTGTTGGCGATTTGTGCGGGCGCGTGCGCGGGCCCCCAGGCACCGACGGAGACGGGTGCGCAGGCCGTTGTTCAGCCGCCGGCTACAAGCGGTGCGGCAACCGCCCAACCTGCGTCGGCGCCGAGTGGTGCGCAAGTGGTCTCGATGGATTCCGCCTCCCTCGACGTGCTTGTCGGTCCGATCGCCCTGTTTCCTGATGACCTCGTCGCGATCATTCTCCCGGCGTCGACGTATCCCGTCGAAATCGTGCAGGCTGATCGCTTTCTTGACCGGAGAAAAACCGAGAAGGACCTGCCGGTCAATGAAGCATGGCAGGACCCGGTCAAGGCGCTGCTGAATTACCCCGAAGTCGTGAAGAAAATGAGCACCGACCTGGACTGGACAGTGGCGCTCGGTGAGGCGGTGGTCGCGGACCAGAGCGCGGTCTTGCAGGCCGTGCAGCGTTTCCGGCGTCAGACGCAATCGGCGGGGAATCTTAAAACGGATGACAAGCAGACGGTGGTGGTCGAGAAGGAAGTTATCAAGATCGTGCCGTCCAATCCCGAGATCATCTACGTGCCGCAGTACAACCCGACGACGGTCGTCGTCAGCAGCCCGACACCGGTTTATAGCTACTGGCCTGCGCCTTACCCTGTCTACTACTATCCGTACGCACCGGGCGCGGCGTTCGCGACGGGCCTCATCTGGGGCGCGGCGATCACGGCAGCATGGCACGGCGGCCACTACGAGACGAACTATAACGGCGGCAACAACACGATCAACATCAACCGCGAAGGCAGCGTCAATCGGGCCGAGGTCAAGAACGAACTGAGCAATCGCGCGGCGAACCGCTCGGCGAACGGGACATCTGCCTCTCAGCGCTCGACGCAGTGGCGCTCGGAAAAAAAGCCGGGACAGGTGTCGGGCGCCAGCACGCGTGCCACGTCACAACGTGTCGGTGATCCGCCGTCGCGCGCCGGCGCCGGCAACTTCGGCGCAGCCGGCGATGGCAATCGAGCCGCCACGCGCGCGCCGAATTCCGCGCAAGCGGCACGCGGTCAAGGTAGCGGCACCTTCCAAGGACGCGGCGGCGAAGCGTTCAGCGGCTATGGCTCTGCCCAGGGTGCGCGGGCGGATGGCGCGCGCGGCGCCGCCAGCCGTCAGTCGATGTCCGGCGGGCAGGGCGGGCGCAACTTCCAGGGAGGCGGCATTTCCGGGGGCGGGCGCGGTGGATTTGGCGGAGGCGGCGGTCGCATGGGCCGCCGATAGGAGAGGCGTCGTGAGCACATGGTCTCGTCTAACTGTTCCTTGCCTTGTCTGGGCGATGCTCGTCATCCCGCTGCGCGCGGCTGTCGCCGATCAGCAGCAGACGTTCGCCACGCCCGACGAAGCGATCAGCGCGCTCCAGCAGGCGCTAAAGTCGAACGACGATGCCGCGCTCATCGCGATCTTCGGCAATGCACACAAGGAACTCGTTGTGACGCCGGATGAAGCCGAAAACCGCGATCTGCGCGCTAACGCGCTCGCCGAGTTCAATGCATATCACATGCTCGAGGAAACGTCGCAGAACCGCCGCATCCTGCGCATCGGCGACGAAGCTTGGCCGATGCCGATTCCACTGGTTCGGGAACATGGCGGGTGGCGCTTTGCAACTGAAGAGGGCGAGCAAGAAGTCTTGGACCGGCGCATCGGCGCGAACGAGCTCGAAGCGATCAAGGTTCTGCGCACGTACGTGGATGCGCAACGCGAGTACTCGACGCAAGATCGCATGGGCGACGGCGTGCTGCAATACGCGCGTAGGCTCGGCAGTTTGCCGGGCAAGCGCGACGGCCTCTATTGGGCCGCCGACGAATCGAAGGGCGAGGAGCCGAGCCCGTTCGGTCCTCTGATTGCCGCAAGCGCGAACTATTTCGAGGGCCGAACCCCGGGTGATGGTTACCACGGATACTATTTTCGCATCCTCACCCGACAGGGTAAGCACGCGGCGGGCGGCGCTTTCAATTACATCATCAACGGGCGCATGCTCGCCGGCTTCGCGATGGCCGCGTACCCTGCGCGATACGGTGCAAGCGGCGTGATGACTTTCGTTGTCAACAACAATGGCGTGGTGTATCAGAAGAATCGCGGCGCAGCGGCAAAGCCGTTGACGGCGTTCGATCCCGATGCGTCTTGGACCCGTGTGCAGGAGCCTTGACGAGTTTGCAGGCACAGGTCCGATCAAGCTGTCGAGGTGCCCGAGCGCCCGTTTCAGACAAGGAGCAAGTATGACCAAAAGGACGTTGAGCTTGGCTTTTGCCGTCATGGTTACCATGATCACGCTGGACGCTGCCGGGCAGGGCAAGCCCATTGCGTATCCGGCGAAAGGGCAAAGTGCGCAGCAACAGCAAAGCGACGATGGCGCGTGCTATAGCTGGGCCAAAAGCAGCTCGGGCATCGATCCTGCAGTGGCATCAACGGCGCCGCCTCCGCAAAGCGGGCCTGCCGTAGGCGGCGGAGAGCGCTTGGGCGGAGCCGCACGCGGGGCGGCGGGTGGCGCGGTGATCGGCGCGATCGCGGGCGACGCGGGCAAGGGCGCAGCGATCGGCGCGACCGCCGGTACGATGGCCGGGGGCGTTCGCGCGCGGCAGAACCGACGCGCGCAGGACGCCAACGCGCAGGCGCAGAGCCAGGGCGCGATGTCCACGTACTACCGCGCTTGGGCAGCCTGCATGCAGGGGAAAGGCTATTCGATCCAGTAGCGTGCTGGCGTATTCAATGAAAAGAAGGAGTGCGACCATGAAGCACATTAGCGCCGTCGCTGTGTCATGTTTAATCGCCGCGAGTGCCCTGTGCGCCGAGCCTCAAACAGATGTGAGCATCACGCACGGTGCGAGCGACGCGACGTTGCAGGGCGTCGCCAGGATGACGGCGACCATCGTTGCAATCGATCCGGCGACGCGCACGGTTACGCTAAAGAGCGCGGCCGGGAAAATGCTTGAGCTCGAGATACCGAACGAAGTGCGCAATTTCGAACAGCTCGCTGTCGGCGACGTTGTGACAACGCAATATCGCGAGTCGCTCACGCTCAGCCTCGTTGACAAAAAAGCGCAGCCGTCCCGCTCGGAGAACGAGACTGCAGAGCGAGCGCTGGCCGGCGAAAAACCGGGCGGCACGGTGGGACGCGAAGTGACCGTTCTCGCCGACGTAATCGCGGTGGACCGGCACGCGAACACGGTCACGTTGCGTGGGCCGCGCGAAACAGTCGAATTGCATATCAACGACGCCGCGCACCTTAAGCGCATTAAAAAAGGCGATCAGGTGAAGGTAGTCTATACGGAGGCCCTCGCCATAACCGTGCAGCCGGCAGGAAACAAGTAACGAGCGAAAAGTGGGAACTCCAACGCCGTGGACCTCACAAAAGTCCAGACCGGTATTCTCCGATCGGTCGAACGACGATTGTCCGGTTGCGGCGAGAGGGGCCGAGACCGGTGCGTGTCATTCATCGTGGCATTATTGTCCTGCTACCTCATATTCAGAATTTGAAAGTCGCATTGACGCTCGGACCGTTAAAGCGCAGGGTCTGCACGAGTTGATCTCCCGAGCCATAGAACGCGAGATAGCGGTAGGTGAGACTGAGCTCACCCCACTTCATTGAGTATCCAACGCCTGCCAGCGCCTGCCAGGTGAATTTTGACGAGCCGGCACCGGCATCAAGGTAAAACGGAAGATACCAGCGGCCATCTGAGCTAATTGACACACGTCCACGAACGCCAGCGAAGCCGTCGAGAATATTCTGCACCTGGGCTACCTCGACTGCCCGGTTGACGCTCGCCCCCGTAGCGAGGGAGCTCATGGCCGCCGCGTCAAGCGTCGTCTTTACACCAAGGTAACGCACTCCCAAGACCGCGTCGACAGTTCCCCAGGACGTTCCCGTCACCGTGCGTCCGCCTCCCACTTGGATCAGCGTGCCGCGTAAGCTTGTCTCCAAGCTGCGCTCGGTGTTGAGAGGGCCGAAAAGACCGTTTGCGGCATTCACCGAGCTTTCGTGGCGCCCGAAGCGCAGGTAGACCGCGTCCGCGAAGATGCTCCAGTCGCCCTTTCGCGCCTCGCCCTGCAACATGAACACGAATTTGAGATTTTGGAGGTAGTTATATGGTCCGGTCGAGGCGTCGGCGCCGCCGCCCGGTAGCGAGAACCGCAGCGTGCCACCGACAGTGGGCAACCAAAGATACGGTGTGATCGCAAACTGCCATCCGTCGCTCGTGTCATCTCGGTCGGGCAGCTTATTCGCCGCGTGCACGCTCGCTGCGGCACTCATCAGCGCGGCGAGAAGCAGAGAGTGTCGCAGCAGGCTGGGAAGTGCTTCTGCTGCCGGCCAGCGATGCGCAAGATGCCCACTGCGCCGCGAACAAAGATCAGAATACGCAATCATGACGAGTTGGTGGTTCGATGGGGCATGGTCATCGTCGTCGGCTTGGCAATTGCGCCTGCGACGGCAGTCTATGGACGCTCAGTTCGGACATGCGATGTTCGCTCCTCGACGGTCACCGCTTTTGAAGCGCCCAGTCTGTTTTTCCCGCGCGGCAAAATAACGGGTGCAGATTCAACGACTGGCCTTTCGCGGATAGCACCACCGCGATCTGGCGGCAGGTCTTGTTGGCGTCTTGGGTCGTTCGCTCAGGTGTCATGCTTGCCTCGATCTTCACGCTGTTGCCCGTGCCCTCGTTCGTCCATTGACTTGTTTGTCCGTCGCCCTTCGTGCTGAGCACTTCGGCCAGCGCGTGCTTGATCGAAGTCATGTCACGCGGCTTCATGTATGACAAGGGCGTGTCGTCGAGGAAGTTGAGATTGTGGGCTTGCACGCCAGCTCCATTGACGAAAATCGCCGCCGCCAGCGCGGCATGCATGCAGTGCTTCGGAAGCGCGCGTATCCGGCGAAACAGCGGCATAGAAGTGTCCATCGGTGGTTGAGCAAAACGCTGTTGCCTCATCTCGGGTCTTCCTGGCATAACGCAGACGCGGGTAGCAACACGAACGAGTAGCTGACGCTGTCGTCAAGTTACGCGCGTTAGACTGCCAGATCAAGATGCAAGCGTGATGGGCGCCGCGAGGAGAAGTCGCCAGATCGCCGCATCTTGCATATCCAGCGAAGCGTGCCCGCTGCCGATTCCACTGGTTCATCAACGCGGCGCGGGCGTTTGTAAGCTAAGAGGTGCCAGGTGAGCGCCGGACCGGCTCATCGGCGCAAAGCAGCAGAAGCGATGAAGGTGCTGTGTCCGTGCATCGAAGCGCAAGGCGAACACACGAAACGTGATCGACTGGACGGGGGCGCCCGCTGAACTTAGGTCCGCGCGCAAGCAGATTACGTGGCGGGTTGATGCCTTATTCGCGAGCGTATGAATCGCAGGGCAAGAAACTGAGTCCCTCGGCGCATCGACTACGCGCCAGTGAAAATTGCTTCGCCGGTTGGAGCGCCGGGGCGCATATCGAGGGAGGGATTCCACGTTCACGCGACGGCCTAGGTACATGCCTGGGGGGCTCATGACTAAGTTATCGACACTGCGAACACTTGCGCGCTCCGCGACCGTCGCGTCGCGCGTGGGATACGGAGCAAGCGACGATGCGTTCGTCTTCCGTCTACCAGGCCATTGGCGAGCATGCGCCGAGCGCCAGGCGCTCCATCGCCGGACCAGCATGCGCTACGAGCAAGGAACGATGACGAGCAACGAGAACCAGATGGAACGAAGAAGGGCGAAGCGATACTGGTCGAAGAACTGTCATGCCTTGTACCCGCGTGGCATGCAGGCAAAACACGTAGTGAATCGACTTCTGGGCTGTCCAAAAATGATAGACGCAGACTTGGATGGTGAACGCATGCAAGTGGCGCAGCGGTCAGTCCAGCCGCGGAAGCAATCACCGCACGTCAGAAGCTGACGGCGAAGCCGAACGACACGCCGTGCACGTTGTGGCCGAACACGTAGCGCACCATCGCGCGCGTGCGCGTGATGATGACCGGATAGCGGCTGCTGTCTAATTCGAGCCCCACGCCAAGGGATGTCAGATCGTTGAAGCCAAGCACGCCAGCGCTGTCGCCGAAGTAATGCGAGTACGCGGTTTCGAGTACGTAGCGTACTGGGCGATCGAGCGCGGAGAGCCCCGTCGGTGCACGCCAGCGTGCCCACAGACTGAACTGCTGCGCGGTCGCCGATCCCTGCACGGCATCCGACGAGCTGCCGAAGCTCCGCAGATAGATGTCGGTTGCGCGTAGTTCGACATCGACTTCATAGTGCTCGCGATAATGCTCCCAATCGAGCATCAGCGAGCCGCCGAGACCGTAGGCGTTGAGCGCGCCGTCTTCGAGGAACTGAAGATTGGTGTTGGCGACGCGGTTGAAAACCGTTTGTGCGACACGTAGATCGCTCGCGACGCGGCCGATCATGCCGTTGAAAATCGGTCTGAAAGCGAGCTCGTCTGTAATGCGGAAATCCCAGCCGACGCCGATCGTCGTGCTGGCCGTGTTCCACTTCGCGGGTACCGGGCGTTGCTCGGTGCCGTCGGAGGCGATGAAGGTCGGGTCGTAGCGGCTATACGCAACGGTGCCTTCCAGATAGAGCGGAAACGTCCTGCTGAGCGTGAAGCCGCCCCCGAGCTGCGACTGAGCAAAGCCGGAATTGCCGGTGGTGCCGCTGTTGATTGAAAGAGAGCTGGTGGTGACGTCGGGCACCGTGGTGTACGACATGATTGCAAGGACTGCGTTTGCATAGTCCTTCACATTAGTGCCGACGACTGCTCGGCCTGGCACCCCTTGCGCTCGCGCCAAACCGGGGCCCATTGCCAGAAGAAAGACGAGAGCCTGGAACAGACACAGAGGGAACAGGTAAGGAATTGACTTTCGCATGTCGGGCGTTCATTTGAACGTCTTGCGGACAGTTGTACGTAGCACGCGGGCGCTGCCGCTATCCCAGCGCGTTCGAAAGGTTCAAAGAGGACATACCCAGCGAATGTAGCCGAGCGATCGCCGCACGCCAAGCTCATCGCGCACATCATATTCAAGTGACGGGCTGGTGTGTGGAAACGAGCGATACATTCGCGAGGGAATGCTGGCCTTTGAATGCCGAAATGTGATATTCGTTTTACCGTGTCGCCCCGCGAGTGAAGGGGGCGCACCAGAAAATCGCTGTAGCCGACACGACCGAAGTTTCGAGTACGGCGCATTAGATACTGCTGCCGAACAACAGGGGCTTTGCGATGGGTGATCTCTGGGTAGGGAATGTTGGCTACACGCGAATGAACCGCTGGTCCAAGGCCGGTGTACTGGACCGCGTCTTCACGGAATTGCAGCGCGAGCAGATCGTTCGCATCAAGATCGAGGCAGTCTCGATGGATAGCACGATGGTAAAGGTGCATCCTGATGGCACCGGGGCTCTAAAAAAAGGACCTCAAGCAATCGGAAAATCGCGAGGTGGATGGACCACCAAGATTCATATGGTTGCGGCGGATGCTCGAACAGCAATAACGTTCGCGCTCTCTCCCGGCCAGGCGGGTGATGCACCAGAAGGGCGTGCCCTGCTGCAAAGCGTTGGACGGCCTAATCGGCCACTGCACCTGCTCATGGACAAGGCATACGAAGGCGACGAGACGCGACAACTCGCGCTCGATCTTGGCTTCATTCCCGTTGTTCCGCCCAAAAGCAACCGTCTTGCACCAGGGAATACGACCGCGAAATGTACAAGCGCAGAAATGAAGTTGAAAGCCTGTTTCGTCGCCTTAAGGGCTTCCGTCGTATCTCCTCTCGATTCGACAAACTGGACGTCATGTTCCTCGCCTTTATCAATTTCGCGCTCGTCGTCGATGGGCTCGGATAGTGTGAACAGGCCCTAGTTTTCCATATGCCTCCCTGAGGAACCTGTGAACAGCCGCAGGCGCAATGCCGCAGCGGCGACGGAGCAGGCTACGACGTCCAGCCGTGACGGCGAACGCGCAAATGCGATAACAGAGAAGAAGCGCGTAGCCAGATTCAGTATCGCGTGGCGTCAAGGAGTATACGGCGGCGCAATCGAGGATCACGCCATACGGGCGCAACACCACAAGTCCGGCGTGGCACTTACTCCGTCAGGCGCGATACCTTCGTTCCCTGTAGCGAAGCATCGGCCATCAGGCCGGCGTTGGTGAGCACGAACGCCTGAACCGGCTTGGTGGCCGTGGTCGTGTCGATCGCGCCATTTGCGCCCATCCTAACGAGCGCCACGGAGGCGTCAGCCCCGGCAGACCAGCCGTCGGAATCACGGAATTTGCTGAGCGCATCCTGTGTCATGAATAGGAAGATCAGCGCCTTCGATTGAGCGCCCGCCTGTAGACCGAACGAGCCCGAAGTCGTGCTGTAATAGCCGACGGTGTGACCACCAACGCGCAACGAGCCTTTGCCATACTGCGCGCCGACAACGAATCCGGCCTGAATCACGGACGGAAACACGAGCACGCCGCTCGCCTTTGCGACCAGTTCGCGCGAACCACCAACCGTGGCATAGAGACGCTGCAGCGTGCTGTCGACGTCCGCGTCGATTGAGCGACGCAGATCAGCGGCGCCCGCAGCCTGCTCGGTTCCAGCGTTCCTGTTGGCGGAGCAACCGGCAAGCGCAAGACCTCCCAGCGCAAGAACGGCGGTCGACTTGAGCATGAAGTTCCGTCTCTGCATCATTGTCTCCATCGTGGAATTCGAGTACGCGAGATGGCACAAGCAAGCTGCCTGCACATTTATAGCACAGCTGGAACGGCGCACGGAGACGATCTGTCGATGATAGGCAGGAAATCTAACTTGCCGATCGTTTGGCCACATCTTCGACAGAACGCCGGAAATTACAAGCAGATTAGCCTTCTATGAGCGGCGCTCTTGCGCGCGCCGCATTCTCAAGGTATCGATGTTACAAACCGGGCGGCTGCGGTCATGAACTCCCGCCCTCGTGTACGACGTGCACATCAATCGGACTCAGTGCCGTGTTGCGGTGCGTCACTGCGCAACCGCGGTAACGCACGTCAAGGGCAGATATCGGCCGTTTGCAATGACTGGGGAGTTTCATGCGCGCTCACGTCTCGCTTGCTGTGCTAGCTTCAACAGTTTTCGTCATGGGCTGCAACACGCCGCCCATTCCGCCAGGTAAGCCGGTCGACATACCCACGGCGCTGGAAAATGTCCTTAAGGGTCTTTGCGACTTCAAGCAGGCCGAGGCTACACGCACGCAAAACTACGGCGTGACCATCGACAAGGTTACCGTGGAACTGGACCTAACGGTCGATGGCGGGCAAAAACCTCCCGTTGCGGTGTCTCCGGACATCAAATTCATTCCGACGGTCAGCTATGGGCACGTCATCACGGCGAATACGGGAAGCCGGCTGATCGTGTCGCTGAAGAACGTGAACGAATCGGCGATGAATTGCGGTGCCTCGGAGCCGGCGAAATAGTCCGATCAAATCAAGGCGGAAGGGAGGACGATGCATGTCAAAGTTGCTGATCGACGTCGTGATCTTTCTTGCGTCCGCGCTGGTCACCGTGCCGGTCGCGGTCCGCTTGGGCTTTGGCGCAGTGCTCGGCTATCTCCTGGCAGGGGTCTTGATCGGTCCGTGGGCGCTCGAACTCGTCACCGGCGTCGACGCGATCCTGCACTTTTCGGAGCTAGGCATCGTATTGATGATGTTCGTGATTGGACTGGAGATGCGTATCGACGCGCTCTGGGCGATGCGCCGCACAATCTTCGGCTACGGCGCCATGCAGATGGCCGTCTGCACTGCGGCCTTGCTGTGCATTTTTGTGGTCTTGGGATTGCCCTGGCGAATAGCACTGACGGGTGGACTCGCGCTCTCACTGTCATCGACGGCAATGGTGATGTTCGAGCTTCAAGAGCGCAAGCTGATGGACACGCCGACCGGCCGTGCCGGATTCGGAATTCTGCTTTTTCAAGACATGGCGGCCATTCCACTGATCGCGCTGCTGCCGCTGCTCGGCCCTAGCGTGCCCATGCCTGCGGCGGAGCCCGGCTGGCTCGTGGCGCTCAAGGCGCTCGCTATGCTCGGCGCGATCGCGCTGGCAGGCCGCTATCTGCTGCACATTGTGCTGCGTCTGATCAGAAGCACCGGCGTTCCGGAAATCTTCACGGCGTTCGCATTGCTCTGGATCATCGGCATCGCTTTACTGATGCAAAGCGTTCATCTTTCGATGTCGCTCGGCGCGTTCATCGCGGGCGTGCTGCTCGCCGATTCGGATTATCGCCACGAGGTGGAGGTCGACATGGCGCCGTTCAAGGGGCTGCTTCTCGGCCTGTTCTTCATCGCGGTGGGCATGTCGATGGATTTTAGCGTGCTGACGCGCGAGCCCTTACGGGTCGCGGTGCTCGTCGTGGCACTCGTCAGCATCAAGGCGATCGCGCAGGGGTTTCTGGCGAACCGCTTCCAGGTTCCGGCCCCGCAGCGCATCTACTTCGCGATTCTGCTTTCGCAGGGCGGCGAGTTTGCGTTCGTGGTGATGGCCGCTTCGCTGGCTGCGCGCGTGATCGATCAGCGCCAGGCGTCGCTGGTGACGCTCGTCGTCGCGCTCTCGATGGTATCGACGCCTCTGTTGCTGCTCGTGCATCGCCGGCTTTTCGGCGTGCACGGGCTGTCGGGAACGAACTGATTGTTTTTTCGAGCCGTAGGCGCGACATCGCTCGCCAGGCTCTTTGAGATTGGTTACGAGGAGGCAGGAATGCTATCGTCGATTACCGAACGCACGCTTTCCAGAGAACTGCTCGACGTTCTTATTCGCGCCGGGCTCGTCGCTGTTCTGGCCGTCTTCTGCTTCCGGGTCTTCGTCCCGTTCCTCGATCTGATGGTCTGGGCGCTGATTCTGGCGATCACGCTGTATCCGATTCAGGCTCGACTGCGCGGCTCGCTTCCGGGCAAGGACGGCCTGATCGCCACACTGATCATCCTCGTGGCCTTCGTCGTCATCCTCGTTCCGACTTATCTGCTCGGTGTCGCGGTCGCCAATTCGATCGAGCGGGCGATGGCCGTCTTCCGGAGCGGCAGCTTTAATATTCCGCCGCCCGCGGAATCGGTGGCCGCGTGGCCGCTGGTGGGTCGACGGCTGTTCGACTTCTGGGCGCAGGCGTCCACCGATCTGACGGGGCTCGCGCAGCGGTTCGCACCCCAGCTCAAGGAAGCCGGTCTCGCGCTGCTCGGCACGGTCACCGGTCTCGGTGCGGGGCTGCTCGTATTCTTTCTCGCGCTGATCGTCGCGGGCATTTTCATGGCTCACGGAGAAAAGGGCTATCACAGCGCGGTGCAGATCGCATCCCGCATCTCCGGACCCGAGAACGGGCAGCAGATCGCCGATCTGTGCACCGCCACGATCCGCGCCGTGGCGCAGGGCGTGGTCGGGATCGCGTTCATCCAGATGCTGCTGATCGGGGTCGCGTTCATCATCATGGGGATTCCCGCCGCGGGGCTGCTCGCGCTTGCCGTGTTGCTCATCGGGATCATGCAGTTGCCGGCCACGTTGATCACGGTGCCCGTCATCATCTTCGTGATCGTGACCAAGGGCGTGAGCACGGCGACGATCATCTTCTCGGTCTATGTCTTCGTCGCCGGTCTGGCCGATAACGTGCTCAAGCCGCTGCTGCTCGGGCGCGGCGTCGCGGTGCCGATGCCGGTCGTGCTGATCGGCGCGCTTGGCGGCATGGTGACGGGCGGGGTGATTGGTCTGTTCATCGGACCCGTGATGCTTGCGGTGGCGTACAAGCTGTTCTGGCGGTGGGTGAGAGACCAGCCGGAAGCGGAGCCCGTGCAAAACCCCGAGCAGCCCTGAAGCACGCCGCGCGGACGACCTCATGCCGCCGCCTTCGATGCGCGCCCATGGAACTGCACTCCTGCTCCGCGTCTGCATCGCCGGATGCATGAGCGGATACCTGAGCGGCTGCATGCGCGTCGGCCCCGACTTTCAGCCGCAACACGAAGGCTGGAGCGAGCACTGGACCAGCGCGACGATCGATCAGGTCACCCGGCAGACGGCGCAGCCCGATGTCCGGCAATGGTGGGAGGTCTTCGGCGACGAGAGCGTCGGGCGTCTGATCGCAGCGGCGGACGCCGGCAACGGCGATCTGCAGATCGCCGGCCTGCGCGTGATCGAGGCGCGCGCGCAGCTCGGCATCGCACTCGCGGGACGCTACCCTCAGGTGCAACAGGCGAGTGCCGAAGTGCTCGCCTCGGCGCGCAAGCGCTCGGATGGATTCAATACCCGCTCGGGCGCGTACCTGCAATATGGCGCGGGCTTCGTCGTCGGATGGGAGCTCGACTTCTGGGGGCGCTTCGCCCGCGCGATCGAGTCGGCCGACGCGGCATTCTTCGCCGCCCAGGCGAACCGCGACGCCGCGCTGATCCTGCTGCACGCCCAGGTCGCTGATACGTATTTCTCGCTGCGCACGGCCGAAGCGCGTCTGCGCATCGCACGCGAGAATGCACAGCTGCAAAAGCGCAGCTTCGACATCGCGCAAAAGCTCTTCAAGGCCGGCGAGACGGACGAACTGGATCTGCAGCAAGCGAGGACGCAGTATCTCGGTACGCTGAGCAGCATCCCGGATCTCGAGAGCCAGATCGTGCTCGCGCGGCACGCGCTGTCGATGCTGCTGGGGCGTCCGCCCGGCCCGCTGCCAGAGCTCGACGAATCGTCGGGCAAGGTGGGCGTGATTCCGCTCGTGGACCGCGCCGTGCTGCAGGACGTGCCCGCCGACCTGCTGCTGCGCCGCCCCGACGTGCGCGCCGCCGAATATCAGATGGCCGCGCAGTCGGCGCTCATCGGTTTCGCCGAGGCCGATTTCTATCCGTCCGTGTCGCTGCTCGGCACGCTCGTTTGGAGCGCGAGCTCGCTCACCGGGTCGCCGAATACGCTGGCCGTGGCCGCCGGCCCCAGTGTCGTCTGGAACGTCTTCGATCACGGCAGGATCACGAACAACGTGCGCGTTCAGGACGCCCGCCTGCAGCAGCTGACCGTGGCCTACCAGAACACGGTGCGCGAGGCGGCGCGCGAGGCCGATGACGCCGCCACCGCGCTGACCGCCGCATTGCGGCGCGACACCATCCTGAACGACGCGCAAGGCGCCGCGCGGCGTTCGCTGACGCTCGCCAACACCATCTATCGGGAAGGGTATTCGGACTTCCAGCGCGTGCTCGATGCGCAGCGCGCGCTGTTTGCGCAGCAGGACGCGTATGTCGTCAACCGGCGCAACGCGGTGTCCAGCCTGATCGCGCTCTACAAGGCGCTGGGCGGCGGCTGGAATACGCGCCAGCCGCTCATCGATGCGGCGACGCGCCGGCAGATGCAACAACGCACCGACTGGGGCGACCTGCTGGACGATGCGAGCGTGCCGTCCGCCGCGGCTTTCCCCTCCGAAGGAGCGTCCCGGTGAGCGAAACGTCCGAGCCGCCCGAAGCCGCACCGCCGCCGCAACCGTCGCCGGCGGCCGACCCGTCGCGCAGGGCGGTGAAGTGGGTCGTCGGCGTGATCGTCGTGAGCCTGATCTGGTATCTGCTGGCCGACCGCTTCACGCCTTATACGCAACAGGCGCGCGTGCAGGCCTATGTGGTGCCCGTCGCCGCCGAAGTGTCGGGCCGGGTGACGCGCGTCTTGGTGCACGACAACCAGGAGGTCAACGCGGGCGACGTGCTCTTCGAGGTCGACGGCGAGCCGTATCGCATCGCCGCCGACCGCGCGCGGGCGGATCTCGAAACCATGCGCCGCCAGATCGGCGCGAGTACGGCCGGCATCGATTCGGCGCGTGCCTCGTTGCGTGCGGCCATCGCGAACGAGGTGAAGGCGCGGCAGGACAGCGAACGGCTCGAAAGGCTCTACCGCGAGGACGAGGGCACGATCTCGCTGCGGCGCCTCGAAGTGGCGCGCGCGACGTATGAGCAGGCGCAAAGCCAGGTTGTCGCGGCGCGCGCGGAAGTCGAGCGCGCGCGAGAACAGCAGGGCGGCGTCGAAGCGGAGAACGCGCAGTTGCGCAGTGCCGCCGCCGCGCTCGAAAAGGCCGAACTCGATCTGGCCAATACGCGCATCAAGGCGCGCACGGGCGGCATCATCACCGATCTCGGCACCGAAGTCGGCCAGTTCGCGGCGGCGGGCAAGGCGGTGATGACGCTGATCGCGATCCGCGATGTTTGGATCAGCGCGGACATGACCGAGAACAATCTCGGCCATCTCACGCCCGGCACGCCCGTGGCTATCGCGCTGGATGCGCTGCCGGGGGAAGTCTTCAAGGGAAGGATTCGCAGCATCGGGTTCGGCGTGAGCGTGGGGCAGAGCACGCCGCCTGGCAGTCTTCCCACCGTGCAGAACAGCCGCGACTGGCTGCGTCCGGCGCAACGCTTTCCGGTGATCGTCGAGTTCGATCAGGGTGAACGGGCGCGTCTGAACAATATGCGCGCAGGCGGGCAGGCCAAGGTGATGGCGTTTCCGAGCGACGGCAATCCGCTCAATCCGCTCGGCCGCGTGTTTTTTTGCGTGATGAGCTGGGTCTCCTACGTCTACTGAACACGTTCATGGAAAACAGGCTCCGGCTTCTCGGCCGACGTACGATGCGCATGGCCGCCGGGACGGCGCTCTGCCTCGCGGCGAGCTTCGCGCTCGATCTGTCGATTCCGGTGATCGCGCCGGTCTTCGCCGTGTTCCTGCTCGCGACGCAGAGCCGGCCGCTGTCGTTCAGGGCCGGCCTGATGCTCGCGCTGATCGTGATGCTGACCACGAGCACCGGACTCCTGCTCGTTCCGCTGCTCAGGCACTACGCGTTCGCCGGCGTGATGCTCGTCGGGCTGCTGCTCGTCCTCGCGTTTCGCTACGGAATGCGTGGCGGAAACAATCTCGTCGCGACCTTTCTGGTGGCGGGGGTCACGATGATCTCCGCCGCGGGCGTGGCGGACTTCCAGGTGGCCGTCACGGTCGTCGGCGCGCTGGTGAAGGGTCTGCTGCTCGCCGTGCTCGTTGCAGCACTGACGCACTGGCTGCTTCCCGAAGCCCCCGGCGCGCGTCCACAGCCTGCCGCGCGGGTCATGTCCGCTGAAGACGCCATGCGCATCGCGCTTCGCGCGGCGCTCGTGGTCATGCCGGCGTATCTGCTTGCGATGACGGACCCGGCGAGCTTTATGCCGATCATCATGAAGTCCGTGAGCCTGGGCAGACAGAGCTGCACCGCGACGGCGCGCACGGCCGCGCGGGAACTCATCGGCTCCACGCTGCTGGGCGGGCTGCTCGCGATCGCCTTCTGGTTTGCGCTGAGGCTCTTCGCGCACCTGTGGATGTTCTTCCTCTGGATGCTGCTGCTCGGGTTGCTGATCGGGCGCAGGCTATATGGCCTCGATCCGACGCGGCACTCGCCGGGCTTCTGGGTGAACAGCCTCGTCACGATGATCATCCTGCTCGGCCAGTCCGTTCAGGACAGCGCGGCGGGCAAGGACGTCTACACAGCGTTCGCCGTGCGCATGGGGCTGTTCATCGCGGTCACGCTGTACGCGTGGGCGATGCTGATGATCTTCGACGGGCCGCTCGATCGCGCCCCGCCTGCCGCATCCGACGGGGAGCGTGATGCCGGTCACCTGCGTTCTCGCGCCGGCCGCTTCGGCGACGGGCGTGCGCGATGAACTGCTGCTGATCGGAAAGCCCTGGAAGAGGTCGGTCGCGAGATTGGCGACGCCGAGCCCTATCATTTCCTGATTTCGATCGACGCGCATGTTGGAGCGCGCGCCGAAAGTACGCGAGAGCACGCTCGTGTCCGCGAAGGAAATCAGCGCGACCGCGCAGCCGCCGAGCACAATCCTGACGATATCCACGCCGCTCGCCCAAGGTAGCGAGAACGCGGGCAGTCCTTGCAGAATCGTTCCAAGCACTTTGACGCCGGCGCGGTCGAGCTGAAGCACGCTTACACAAAGCGTCGCCAGCACGACGGCGATCAGGATGCCGGGGACCTTGTCGAAGCGCTTGAGCAGCAGGATGAGCACGAGACTGCCCGCCCCGACGGCGAAGCTGTACCAGTTCGACTGCCCGGCCGCGACGGGTTTGACCAGGTTGACCATGTCGCGGAGCGGTCCCTGATCTTCGAGGGAAATCGCGAAGAGTTTCGGCAGCTCGCTGATGAGCACCGTCAGCGCGATGCCGTTCATATAGCCGTAGCGGATCGGCTTCGACAGCAGCTCCGTGACAAAGCCGAGCTTCAGCAGCCCGAACACCACGCAGACGACACCGGAGACGATCGCCATCATGCCCGCCACGGCGGATCGCGCGCGAAGGGTCCGATGCGCTCGGCACGACGACCGCGAGCACGGGCGCGGCGAGCGCCGAATCGGGGCCGAGCACGAGAATGCGGCTCGGACCGAAGATCGCGTAGGCGAGCAGCGGGACGATGGTCGCGTACAGGCCGCACACACCGGGCACGCCTGACGCCTCGGCATACGCGACGCCGACCGGCACGAGCATCGTCGTCAGCACGAGACCGGCGACGATATCGTTTCTTAGCCAGCCCGCGCGATAGCTCCTGAGCATGGCCACGCCCGGCACGTGGCGCAGCCACCCGCGCGCGATGTCGCCACGCGTACGCGGGTGCAAGGACTGATTGGCAGTGTTTCGTACAGGAAAGCCCTTAAGTTGACGCTCGCTCAAAAGGCCTGTCGCCGAAGCGTCACATCTTGGATATTCGCACGAGGAGTGTGGCAGGCACTTTGGTCGTGAACCTTGGCGAAAGAAGGTGGCGTCTTGACGTTGTTCGTCAACGCATGTTCGAACACTCGCTCGCGCTCAGGAAGCGCGATCATTCGTCTCTTGATTATTGATCGTCCGGTCGAACTGTAGCCCATAACAGCCTCATACTCGTCCCTCCGAAAACGCTTGACACGCATAAAGAAATCGTCACCCGGAAGACCGTTGTTTAACGTCAGCAAAACGCCATAATCCAATGTCTTAAGGTCGGCCAGTGTCGATGCGGCTTTTTCCAACGCGTCATATCGGAGTGCCAGAGGAATGCATTCATCAAACTTTGCATGTAGCCGCTTGTACGGAACCAGTGTGCGCGACGCCGCGGCTGCTCGCAGCATGGCGACCAGGCTCGCAATAACTTGTGCATTCATGAAATCCTCCTCGAACGATAATCTATAGACGCTGGAGCGTAGATCGTCTTGACCCTACTCGGCCGGCAATGTTAGTCATGCGCGATTCAAAAAAGAAGGCCGCTGAAATCATAAATTGATTGCCTTTTTATAAACAGGGTAGTTTGATTAGGATTGCATGATTTATAAAGCACCGCGAAGCAACGCGTCACCACATGAAGCGCGCTCGATTAATATCGGAAGCTGTGGTCAAACTGGCATACTGAGACGCACTCGTATTGCTCGCGGATTTGCAAACTCACGCGCCGTAGGTTAGCTCGCATACGAGTTGCTCATATGGCCTGCCCGTAGTCTTGTACAACGCGGCGGGCGCCTCTCACCGGAGACCAAATGGCGAACGGTAGCTCGCTGGGAAGCGAGCGTAGGTAGCACGGTCAGCCATACAGATTGATTAAATGCTAGCAAACGCTTTCCGCTTCCGCAAAGTTTTTTGTGAGCGCTCAAATGAAACGAAATTCTGTGCCTATTTAAATAGTAGTAGGACGAAATACATCGTCGCCCGGATAGCATCCGCACCGTCGCTGTTTGACTTATTGCGTCAACCGACGTATCCCTCTAGCTCTTGGACGTAATGGCATTGGTTTTCCGCATTAACTAGTCTCATCCCTCGATCGAAGAGGACATCCCACGCCTTAAAGCAGTAGTGAGCGGCGATTCGAGTCCTCGACTAGGGAGCGCTCGATGCGGAAGAAATCCAGCGAGAGGCCCACAGTGATCCGACGGATTGAGGCCGTTCGCATGTTCGAGCAGGGCGCCTCCGATCAGGAAGTAGTGGGCGCGCTCGGCTTGTCGCGGCCAACTGTTCGACGATACCGCGCGCTTTTTCGGGCAGGAGGCATCGCAGCGTTGAACTGCCTCAGTGTCGGTGGACGGGGATCCGTTCTTGGCAAGGAAGGGATGACGTGGCTTGAGGGCGCGCTCCGAGAATCCGCCAAGAATTACGGTTTTGAGAGTGATGTCTGGACGAACGCGCGAGTGAGGATGTTGATTGAGCAGAGGTTTGGCGTCCGATTCTCGCGCGTCTACATTTGGCAGTTAGCGACAAACCTGGGACTAGGACATGTGCTGTCAAAGTCGCGGAGATAGACGGAAGTTCGATCAACAAGCCGAGAAAACGCCCGTCGTGCAGACGGGCGAACATAAACGACGCAAGGTAGCGCGCGCACTGCTAAACGCGCCGCCTTCTAGTATTGCAAACGGCTCAGAGAAGTCAAATAATGCTGCAGGTCATTGCAGGCGGTCTATGCATACGCGATAGTCCCCTGCGCTGAAAATTCGATCGCGGAGCTTCGCCAATGCGTCTCATAAATTTAGATTGGATTACTGAACACTCGGCGTCGACGATCTGAATGACTCGTTACAAATTAACAACTCGGTGAAGTACCGGAGTCCGGATTTTGCAGCGGTTCAAGTTAGGTGCCTTGTACGGTTTCTCGAACCAAGCAGGTGGCTTCGCGAACAATCGGGCTTACAGCTTCGGCATGTCATACATGTGGGGGCCGCTCAACTTCGGCGCTGGTTATTTGCACCTGAACAACTCGGCCGGTACTCCAACTCAACACAAACCTGCGTTACGCGCTGACACCGGCCGTAATGCTGGCCGCGGCCTATACATATTCCCGCGCCGGAGAAAACGTCGGTAGCGGCGCTCCGCACTGGAATCAGGTGAGCGCGCTAGCGGACGATAGCTTCTCAAAACGCACAGACGTTTATATCCAAAGCACGTGGCAAAGTGTGAGCACCAGCAGCAATTCGCCCTCGGGTGTTGCTTGGATCAACGGTGCGAGTTCGCCTGCATCAACGAAAAACCAGATTGAGGCGACCGTTGGCTTACGTCACCGGTTCTGAACCCAACGCCCATGAATTCGCCGACGCCCAGTGCATTCACGGTTTCGGGCGGTCCGCGAACGTCAGGTGCCGGCGAGTGGCTGACTCAAACTGAAGAAGCCGAAGAAGCGGCCATCCATCCTCGATGAACTGTTTTGTCGTCTGAGTCGTCGCTTGCACATTAACTTGCTTTCACGGCAGCGTCTGCTCTGACACCTTGTCCCAGCCTGGGCCCGGATCGAACTTCGTCATCTCCTTCACCTTGTTCGCGGTATCCGGACCCAGGTCGCGCTCGTAGACCTGGCCATCGTGGCTGACCATGAAGGTCTTGATGCCCGTGTCGCCGTAATCGGCCGGCCATGCAACGACGGCGAAGCCGCCGAAGAGGCGCCCGTTGACCATGTAATCGTATGCACCGCCCGGCGCATGCGACCCCTGCGCGCGAAGCAGCTTGTAGTGATAGCCGTAGTAGCCGCTCTGCGCCGCGTTGCGCGCGCCCGCGCTCATGAACGCCGGCCCGAGCGGACTCGGATCCTCGCCGGGGCCGGTCCGCCAGTACAGTCCGTCGTGCTTGCCGGGCGTGCTCGTGAACCGGTCCGCGTAGACATAGACGTTGGCGCCGTCGCGATACGCCGAGGCGTAATCGCGCTGCGCATCGTAGATCGCGAGCATCGTCTGGATCACAGCGAGTTCGTTGCGCCCGATGCGGCGCAGGCGCATTTCGTCGGCGCCTGCGCGCATGTCGAAGTGCCAGCCTTGCGCCGTCTTCACGAGCGGAATGGGAAGCGTCCAGCCGTCCTTGCCGACCGCGATCTGGGCATGCTCGCTGCCGTTCGCCTCGACCGAGTGGAACGCCTGCCACTCGCTCAGAAACTTCTCGCGGAGCTCGGCGCCGGCCGGTGGAATCACCTGCCGGAAATCGGCGCCGAGCAATGCCTTCAGCTCGCCCTCGTCATTGTTGGCGACGGCCGTTCCAAAGGCGTCCATCGCCGCATCGGGAGACGGGAAGAACGACTGCGCGCTCATGGCCGGGAGCGGCGCGAGGCCGAGCGCCAGCACGAGCGCCAGCGACGATCGCCATCTGGCGAAGGCACGGCTGACAGGCGGAAGTCCGTTCATGGTCGTTCTCCTTAGCGCCGGCCGCCGCCACGAGCGCCGCCGCCACCGCCGCCGCGGGCGCCTCCGCCGCTCGGACGGTTGAAGCTCGACGATTGAACGCTGGATCGCCCGCGGTTGTGATCGCGTTGCGCTGCGCCGCCACCGCCGCCCACGCCCTGGAACGCGGTGTCGCGGCCGCCGCCCGAGTATCCGCCGCCGCCGCCGCCGAAATTGCCCTGCGCGCCCGCCGTGCCGCCACGGTTCGGCGTGGTCTGCGCGCGATTGCCGGCTGCGGCGCTTCTGTCGGACGCTTGGGCGCGATTGCCAGCCTCGGCGCTTCGATTCGCCGTCTGCGCGCGATTGCCAGCCTCGGCGCTTCGATTCGCCGTCTGCGCGCGATTGCCAGCCTCGGCGCTTCGATTCGATGTCTGCGCGCGGTTGCCTGCCGCGGCGTTGCGGTTGGGCGTCTGCGCGCGGTTGCCCGCTGCCGCCCCGCGATCGGACGTGTTGGCCCGATTGCCCGCGCCGGCCCGGTTGGCGACGTTCGCATTGTTCGTGCGGTCTGCGCGATTCGCGGCGCCCGCATTGCCCGCCGCACGATCGGTCACGCCGGCCCGCTCCTGCGCGCCGCCCGTGCGCCCGCGATAATCGCGGCGGGCGTCGGCGCCCTGTACGCCCCGGGAATACTTGTCGCGGGTCGCGTTGTCGCGGTAAGCGACGCCCTGGCGATGCCGCGCATCGTGCTGCCACCTGCCGCCTTCGACCTTGGTGCGGTCGAAGTTGCGATCGATGTTCGTCGCCTTGTTTACGTTGATGTTCACGTCGCCGTTGTTCCAGTTGCAGCCGCCGAAGATGGCTCCGGCGGCGGCGATCCCGAGGCCCCATGCGAAGCCGCTCGCGAGCGCGGCGCCGGGATAGTACGCCGGATACGGCGGCCAGTAAGTCGGCGGATAGGCCGGTGCGCTCCAGCCGCCATAGACGACCGTCGGGCTGTAGGAGGGCACATAGATGACCTGCGGATCGGCGGGCTCGATGCGCACGATGGTCTGAGGCGCCTGGACCGCCTGACCGCCCTGAGCAGGCTGCGCGGGCTGGCCGCCGGCGGGAGGCGCTTCGACGATCACCTTCTGCTGCGGGTTCGAGTTCAGGTGTCCCGCCTGTTGCGCGCGAATCCGGAGCCGCTGCACGGCGGCAAGCACGTCCTTCTCCTGGGCAAGGAACGCGTCGCCGAGCCGCTGGGTCCAGTCGAGCTTGTCGTTCATCGGCTTGAGCACCTGAGGGAACGCCACCAGCGACTTGACGCTGACATCCCACGACTGGTCCTGAACCGCCTTCACTGCGGCTTCGCCCTTCAGGTTGGGATGGTCCTTGACCCAGCGCGCCGCGTGCACGACTTCGAGCGGATACGTGGACGCCATCAGCACCTGCGACAGCAGCGAATCCGGATAGAGCGCGATCGGTGCCACCAGCGCCTCGAGTTCCTCGGGCGGGTATTGCTGGGCTTGGGGCTGTGCAACCGGCTCGGCTGCCGACGCGGGCGCCGACGCGACTGCCGACGCGGGGAGTGGAGGAAGCGGCGCGGTTGCCGCCGATGCGGGAGCGGAAGCGGGTCCGGCCGCCGATGCCGGCTGGGTCTGTGCGGGCTGGCTTTCCTGCTTTTGACAGCCCGCCAAAACGACGACGCCGAAGCCGAAGCCGACGCTCAGTAGTCGCACGATACTTGTCGCGATGGCCATTCCCTCATTCCTCCGGTTCGGCGGCAAATCGATCGTTGAAGCGTCGCAACGGGCTCTCCTTACAGCCCTGACGGCGAAGCGACAGCACGGTTGCGCGCCGTGCAGGTCGTTGAGCGGGCGCCGCATCGTCACGCTCCGAAAGGTTATGTATGCGGCGCATTCAGAATGGCCAGACCCATTCGGAAATCTCAGGCTTGTCCGTACCATGCGTATGCGCGTAATCAAGGTGCATGATGATCGCGTTCTTCATGTCCTCTCTCAAATGCGCGGTCCGGTCGCGCAGACGCGGCACGCGGTCGATCACGTCGATCACGAGATTGAAACGGTCAACCTGATTGAGGATCGCGAGTTCGAGGGGCGTGTTGATGTTGCCCTTCTCCTTATAGCCGCGCACATGCAGATTTTCATGATTGCGGAAGCGGTAAGCGAGCCGGTGAATCAGCCACGGATAACCGTGAAAATTAAAAATCACGGGCTTGTCGAGCGTGAACAGGCTTTCGAAATTGCGCACACTGGAGCCATGCGGATGTTCGGTGTTGGGTTGCATCTTGAACAGGTCGACCACGTTCACGAAGCGCAGCTTGAGCTCCGGCAAACGCTCGCGCAGGATGGCGGTCGCGGCCAGCGCTTCCTGCGTCGCGACGTCGCCGCATGAGGCCATCACCACGTCGGGTTCGTCGTTTTCATCGTTGCTCGCGCGACGCCACACGCCCATGCCTTTCGCGCAGTGCACGATCGCTTCATCGATCGTCGTGAACTGCAGGTGCTTCTGTTTGTCCGCGACAATCACGTTGATGCAATCGCTCGAGCGCAGGCACTGGTCGGCAACGACGAGCAGCGTGTTGGCGTCGGGCGGAAGATACACGCGCGTGACCGATGGGCTCTTGTTCGTGACGAGATCGATAAAGCCCGGATCCTGATGCGAGAAGCCATTATGGTCCTGCCGCCATACCGTGGACGAGAGCAGAATGTTCTGCGACGAAACCGACGCGCGCCACGGCACATGGTTCTTGCAGATATCGAGCCATTTCGCGTGCTGGTTGAACATCGAGTCGATCACATGCGCGAAGGCTTCGTAGGTGTGGAAGAAGCCATGCCTTCCAGATAGCAGATAACCTTCGAGCCAGCCCAGCAGCGTGTGCTCGGAAAGCATCTCCATCACGCGGCCGTCGCGAGACAGTTCGCCGCCGTCCTCGTCCTCGGGCAGCAGGTCGGCCATCCAGACCTTCTTGCTGACTTCGTAGATTGCCTGCAGGCGGTTCGAAGCCGTTTCGTCGGGACCGAACACGCGGAAGGTATTCATGTTGCAGCGCATGACGTCACGCAGGAACGCGCCGAGCGGACGGGTGTTCTCGTGCTGGATCTTGCCCGCCTGTCCGACATCGACAGCATAGTCGCGAAAATCGGGCAGCTTGAGATGCTTGCGCAGCACGCCGCCGTTGGCGTGCGGGCTCGCACTCATGCGCCGCGTTCCGGTGGGTGCGAGCGCGCGGATCTCTTCACGCAGCCGGCCAGTCTGGTCGAACAGTTCGTTGGGCCTGTAGCTTTGCATCCAGCTCTCGAGGATCGCGAGATTCGCGGGGTTGGTATGCACGTCTGAGAACGGCACCTGATGCGAGCGCCATGAACCTTCCACCTTATGTCCGTTGATCTCCTTCGGGCCGGTCCAGCCCTTGGGCGTGCGCAACACGATCATCGGCCAGCGCGGCCGTTCGGTTTCCTTCTCGTTGCGCGCCTTGTCTTGGATCGCGTGAATCTCGGCGATGGCGGCATCGAGCGTTTCAGCCATCTTCCGATGCATCTCTTCGTGCTCGGATCCCTCAACAAAGTACGGCCGATACCCATAGCCGACGAACAACGCTTCCAATTCCGCATGGCTGATGCGGGCGAGAATTGTCGGATTGGCGATCTTGTAGCCGTTGAGATTCAGGATCGGCAGCACGGCGCCGTCGCGGGCGGGATTAATGAACTTGTTCGAATGCCATGCCGTGGCGAGCGGTCCGGTTTCGGCTTCGCCGTCGCCGACCACGCACGCGACAATCAAGTCGGGGTTGTCGAGCGCCGCGCCATACGCGTGCGACAGGCTGTAGCCGAGCTCGCCGCCTTCGTGAATCGATCCCGGCGTTTCGGGCGTCACGTGCGAACCGATATGCCCGGGAAACGAAAATTGTTTGAAGAACTTCTGCAGGCCTTCGACATCTTCGCTCTTGTCCGGATACACCTCCGAATACGTTCCTTCAAGATACGCCGGACCTAGCACGCCGGGTGCGCCGTGGCCCGGGCCCGCCATGAAGATCACGTCGATATCGTCGCGCTTGATGACGCGGTTCAAATGCGCCCACACGAACGACAACGCGGGGCTCGCGCCCCAGTGCCCGAGCAGGCGATGCTTCACGTGCTCTGATTTCAGCGGCTCGCGTAGAAGCGGATTGTCGACGAGAAAGATCATGCCCGCCGAAAGATAGTTGCAGGCGCGCCACCATGCATCAATCAGACGTAAGTCGTCGCCCGCGAGCGCGGCTGCTCGGGGCGGTTCGGCGCTGGAATCCTTGCTCATAACGACGTCTCCTTTCCATCGAAAGTACATCGTAAAAGCGTGTCGCCTGATTCAGGCGGCCTCCCAGCGCAAATCGCTGTTTGGCTTTGCATCACTGAGCGACGCTCGTGATGCCCGGCGCATTGAGCCGCGTCTTCATAGTCAGTCGATACTATGGACTCGCTTGAAATTCAAGTTTGGAACGCGATATCGTACTTAGGCGTCGTCTGAAAGGCGTTCGGCTCAGGAAGTTTCCGAAAGGGTTGCGCCCGCGCTTTCGCCGGAATCCACCGCGTGATCCCGAAACGGTTTGCGGCACGACGTGGTGCGAAGACCGCCTACGCCTTTCTACGATTGTTTGCGCAACCTGTCGCGAAGAACTCGAACTGGCTAGTATGTGAATGTTGGCGAAACTTCTCTTGAAGCGCGCCCAGCGGTTGTCTGCATTCGATCACAGAGAGTCGCGAATCTATCGACATTTGAGGTATCGGGTCCAGGATGGAGTCCTGCATACGGTCTCCGGCAGTCAACCCCGCAGTATCCGCAGACACCGTCGCTCTATACAGCCCCAAGTCAAGAAGGTCCGCGAGTCGTTTTCTCGAACCAGGATGAAGAGTGGCACTTTTTACGCGCATCCGAGCTTAGTGTCACCCACGACCGCGAGAAGAGGATGACGTTCTCTGCCTGGCACGGATTCTGAGCGTCCGCATTGTTCGGGATCACGGCGGCGTATCTTGAATCGGCGGTTTAGACACAGCCGGCGCGCCTGCGGTTGAAAAATCAGCGTCGCTGCCCGCCGGTCTTTAGGTAACTCTGCATGTACGCCTCCATGTAGTGCGACCGCGGCCTGTAAATCGCGTGCATGCCATTGCCCATCGGAAGGCGCCCGCTGCGCCGAGCGCCTTCAGCTAGGCACCGTTGACGAGGGCCGGATCCCTCACCAACACGTGCAGTCGCATGTTGGCTTTTGGGCAGGGCAGCCCGGCCTTCCATGCGCGGCACTCCATTGCAGCCTCTGGCCTTGCGGTCCGCATTCTGTCCTCGCTAGCGGCGTGGGCGACGGGGATGCCGGCTTGGGCAGCAGACGGCAGTGCTCATTCCCAAGGCTCCCGCAGCGGGAGCTCACATGTCATAGATGTGCATCCGGGCGTTTGTGCTGCTTGTAATACCGGAAGAATTAACGTATCTCTTGCTCCATCTGGCAGTCGAACGCGATTGGAGCGACTATGAGCGACGTCAATGCAGTCGATTTTGACGCGAAGGCTAGAGCCGCGTCCGGCCAAGCGACGGAGTCCGCATTCGAAGACGCCGTGCTTAGTAATCTGATCTGCCGTCAGGCGCGCTATCCCGACATCGCGACGCAGCAGGACTGGTATATGGCGCTCGCGTACAGCGTGCGGGATCGCATGCTCGCGCGCTGGGCCGCGTCGACGAAGGTTTATGCGGCGAAGGACGTCAAGGTCGCCTGCTATCTGTCGGCGGAATTCCTGATTGGCCCGCAACTCGGCAATAACCTGCTCAATCTCGACATGGAAGCCGAAGCGCGCGAAGCGATGCGCGCGCTCGGCCACGATCTCGACAGCCTGCTTGCCATCGAAGAAGAGCCGGGGCTCGGCAACGGCGGCCTCGGACGGCTGGCGGCGTGCTATTTGGACTCACTCGCGACGCTGCAGATTCCCGCGATCGGTTATGGCATACGCTACGAGTTCGGCATCTTCGACCAAGAGATCCGCGACGGCTGGCAGGTGGAAACTACCGACAAGTGGCTTCAAAAGGGCAATCCGTGGGAAATCGTGCGCCCCGATGTCAGCTTCTACGTTTCTTTCGCCGGACATACGGAAAGCGAAACGGATGCCGATGGCCGGCTGCGCGTGCGCTGGATTCCGAGGCGGCAGGTAAAGGGCGTCGCATGCGACATGCCGATGCAGGGTTATCGCGTCGATAGCTGCAACATCCTGCGCTTGTGGAAGAGCGAAGCGGTCGAGTCCTTCGACTTTCAGGACTTCAATGCGGGCGAATACTACGAGGCCGTCGAAGAAAAGGTCGTCTCGGAGACGCTCTCGAAAGTGCTCTATCCGAACGATGAACCCGAGGCCGGCAAGCGACTGCGTCTCGCGCAGCAGTATTTCTTCGTCTCCTGCTCGCTTCAGGACATGCTGCGCATGATGGACGCGAAGGGCACGTCGATCGACCAGTTCGCGGACCTTTTCGCGGCGCAGCTCAACGATACGCATCCTTCGGTCGCAGTGGCGGAGCTGATGCGCCTGCTCATCGACGAGCGCCTTCTTTCATGGGATGCGGCGTGGGACATCACGCGGCGCACCTTCGCCTATACGAATCACACGCTCTTGCCCGAGGCGCTAGAAACATGGGGCCTGCCGCTCTTTCAGAGCCTGTTGCCGCGCCCGCTCGAAATCATCTACGAAATCAATCGCCGCTTCCTCGATGACGTGCGCCGCCAGTATCCCGGCGACGATGAGCGCGTCAAGCGCATGTCGCTCATCGACGAAACCGGCGACAGAAAAGTGCGCATGGCGAATCTCGCGACCGTCGGCAGTCATGCGGTCAACGGCGTGGCGGCGCTGCATTCGGACCTGTTGAAGCAGACCGTGCTGCGCGATTTCGCCGCGATGTTCCCGGAGCATTTCCTTAACGTGACGAACGGCGTCACACCGCGCCGCTTTCTGATGCTGAGCAATTCGCGGCTCGCGCGCCTTCTCGACAAGACGATCGGCGACGGCTGGCGCACCGATCTCGCACGGCTCGACGCGCTTGCGGCCCACGCCGACGACACCGCCTTCCAGGACGCATGGCGGGCAATCCGGCGCGACAACAAGACTGCGCTCGCGGCGCGCATCAGGAATTCGACCGGCATCGACGTCGATCCGGGCGCGCTCTTCGACATCCAGGTGAAGCGCATCCACGAATACAAGCGTCAGCATTTGAACGCGCTCTACATCATCAGTCTCTATCGGCGCCTGTGCCGCAATCCCGATCTCGATACGGCGCCGCGCTGCTTCATCTTCGGCGGAAAGGCCGCGCCGGGTTATGCGATGGCGAAGCTCATCATTCGCCTGATCAACGGCATTGCGGAAGTCGTGAACAACGATGCAAGCCTCAAAGGCCGGATGAAAGTGGTGTTTTATCCCGACTTCAACGTGAAGAACGGGCACTGGATCTATCCCGCCGCGGACCTGTCCGAGCAGATCTCGACGGCGGGCAAGGAAGCGTCCGGCACGGGCAACATGAAATTCATGATCAACGGCGCATTGACGATCGGCACGCTGGATGGCGCGAACGTGGAGATTCGCGAGGAAGCGGGCGCGGAGAACTTTTTCCTCTTCGGCCTGACCGCGCAGCAAGTGGACGAGTTGAAGCGCGCGGGATATCGGCCTGCGGAATACGCGCAGGGCAACGATGAGTTGCGCGATGCGCTCGATCAGATCGCACAAGGCCGCTTCTCGCGCGGCGACAAGGAGATGTTCCGTCCGCTCGTCGATAACCTGCTGCAACACGATCCCTTCCTCGTGCTTGCCGATTTCGCCGATTACGTCGCGTGTCAGGACCGCGTGAGCGAAGCATGGCGCGATGCGCGGCAATGGACGCGCATGTCGATCATGAATTCGGCACGCTCGGGCAAGTTCTCGTCGGATCGCGCGATCCGCGAATATTGCGAGCGCATCTGGACGACGCATCCGGTGAGGATCGATCTTGCTCAGTCCTGAAGCGCACGCGCAAAGGATCTATCGCACGCAGCCCGGCTCGCGCTTTCCGATCGGCGCGACGGTCGTGCCGGGCGGCGTCAACTTCTGCGCGTTCTGCCGGCGCGCGACGCGCGTCGAACTTCTGCTGTACGCATCGGAAGAAAGTGCAGAGCCGTTTCAAGTCATCGCGCTGTTGGGCGACGCGAACCGCACGTTTTTCTTCTGGCATGTATTCGTCGAGGACCTGCCGCTGCGTACGTGCTATACATGGCGCGCATACGGGCCACTCGGCGTGCCGCAGATGAACGACGAGGCCGCGAGCCGCAAGGAACTGATCGATCCGCAGGCGCGCGGCGTGAGCGACCGCTTCTATGATCGTCAGCATGCCGCCGACGCGCATGCGGCGGGGCACGCATCCCTTCGGGGCATCGTCACGGAGCCGCTCGGCCGGCCCGACGACGACGTTGAGGTCCGCACGCTCGACGACGCGATCATCTACGAGCTGCACGTCGGTGGGTTTACGCGGCATCCGTCGAGCGGCGTGCGTCATCCCGGCACGTTCGCGGGTCTCATCGAGAAAATTCCTTATCTGAAGGCGCTCGGCGTCACGCACGTCGAACTGCTGCCGGTGATGGCCTTCGACGAACAGGACATTCCCGCCTCCGCCGCGGCGCGTGGCCTGTGCAACTACTGGGGCTACAGCACGCACAGCTTTTATAGCCCGCATCCGCGCTATTGCGTGGAGCCCGCGCGCGCGCCGCAGGAGTTCCGCGCATTCGTCGACGCACTTCACGAGGCGGGCATTCGCGTGTTGCTCGATGTCGTGTTCAATCACACGTCGGAGGCGGGCGATAACGGACCGGTGATTCATTTCAAGGTCTTCGCCAACGAGGTTTTCTATCAGATAGATGCGAACGACGCGCGACATTACCGCGACTACACCGGGTGCGGCAACACGCTCAATTGCAATCATCCGCTGGTGTCGGCGTTTATCCTGCGCTGCCTCGAATACTGGGTTCGCGAGCTGGACGTCGACGGTTTCCGCTTCGATCTCGCGAGCGTGTTCGTGCGCGGCGAGAACGGCGAGTTGTTGCGCACGCCGCCTTTACCATGGGCGATGGAGGCTTCGCCGGTGCTCGCGCGCGTGCCGCTGATCGCGGAAGCTTGGGATGCAGGCGGCCTCTATCATGTCGGCTCGTTTCCCGGCATGGCGTGGGCCGAATGGAACGGGCGTTACCGCGATGTGATCCGGCGTTTCGTGCGCGGCGATCCGGGCATCGTCGGGGAGGTGTGCACGTGCATCGCGGGCAGCGCGGACCTTTATCAGAGCGATGGCCGGTTGCCTGCCAACAGCATCAACTTCGTGACCTGTCACGACGGCTTCACGCTGAACGACCTCGTCAGCTACGAGGCCAAGCACAACGAGGCGAACGGCGAGGACAATCGCGACGGCAGCAACGACAATCTGTCGTGGAACTGCGGCGCGGAAGGCACCACCGACGACCCGGCGATCAGCGGTCTGCGGCTTCGACAGGCGCGCAACTTCATGGCGATCCTGCTTCTGAGCCAGGGCGTGCCGATGCTGCTCGCCGGTGACGAAATCCTGCGCAGCCAGCGCGGCAACAACAACGCTTTCTGTCAGGACAATGCGCTTTCGTGGATCGACTGGCAGCTTTCCGACAACGCCGGCGCCATGCTGCGCTTCGTGCGCGAGATGATTGCGCTGCGCAAGCGTCACTCGAGCCTGCGCCGCCGGCGCTTTCTGACGGGACGACCCGCGAACGGGCAAACGCAGCCCGATATCGCATGGCACGGCGAACGGCTCGACGCGCCCGCGTGGCATGACCCGGGCGCGCGCCTCGTGGCGTTCACACTCGCGGGACAGGCGGCGGGCGAGCTGATGCTGCACATCGTCTTCAACATGCACGACGACGCGCGTGATGTCGCGCTGCCCGTCCTCGACGAACGAAGCTGGCGGCGTGTCGTGGATACGTCGGCCGAACCGCCCATGGACATTGTTCCGGATGGCGAAACGGCGGCGATCGAATGCGACGCATGCCGTGTCGGGGGGCGCAGCGTCGTTGTGCTCGAATTGCGCTGAATGGGCACGGGGTGCTCGCCTATGCGTCGCAAAGCGCATTCAATGTTTGTGTTGCGATTGCTGAGTTGTATCGTCCATCCACAGGAGAAGGCATGGATGCAGTCAGAACGTTCCTAGAGAATCAGTCGCTGTTCGCGCTCTTCCTGACGATCGCGCTGGGTTATCTGATCGGCGAGATCAACATTAAAGGCGTGGCGCTCGGTTCCGGCGCGGTTCTGTTCGTCGGGCTCGCGATCGGTGCATTTGCGCCGAAGTCCGCGCCCCCGGCGTTGCTCGGCACGCTCGGGCTGCTGCTCTTTCTATACGGCATCGGCATTCAATACGGCGCGCAGTTTTTTCGCGGGCTCACGAGCCGCGACGGCATGAAGGCGAACGCGGCCGCATGCATTGGCGTGATCGCTTCGGGCCTCGTCGCGTGTGCCTTCATACGCTTCGGCATTAAGCTCGCCGATTCGCTCGGCATGTTCGCGGGCAGCGGGACAAGTACGGCGAGCCTGCAGGTCGCGATCGCATCGATGAAAAACAACGATGCCGCGGTGGCTTACAGCGTCACGTATCCATTCGGCGTGGCCGGACCGATCCTGTTCGTGTATGTGCTGAATGTTGCGCTCAAGGTGAAGATTCAGAAGCCGGCCGCGAAGATGCTGGAAACGGCTGAAATCGCGCTGAGAAACGAAAATCTGTTCGGCCTGAACATATCGCAGCTCGCGAGCCGCCTTCCCTCCGGCGTGGCGATTGCCGCGGTGCGCCGCGCGCACCAAAATCGGTTGCCCTCGGCCGATTTCACGCTGCGCGCCGACGATGTGCTCCTCGCGACGGCCACCGACCGCCGCCTGCTCGACGAAGCCACCGCGCTGTGCGGCGAGTTGCAGCCGGGGCGCATGGCGAGTGATCGTGAAGACCTCGACTACATGCGCGTGTTCGTGTCTAATCCGTCGGTCGTCGGCATGGCGCTCGGCGACATCCGTTTTCCCGAGGGCGCCAACTGCTCGATCGCGCACGTGCGCCGCGGCGACGCCGACATGCTCTCGACGCCCGATCTGATCCTCGAAGCGGGCGACCGCGTCGGCCTGCTGGTCAATCGCGTGCATCAGGCGACGATGCGCACGTTCTTCGGCGATTCGATCAAGGGCACGGCCGATCTGAGCTTCATCTGCCTCGGCATCGGGGCGGCCTTGGGCTTGCTTGTCGGTGCGATTCCGCTGCCGGTTCCCGGCCTAGGCGCGTTCAGCCTGGGACTCGCCGCGTTGCTGCTGGTCGCGCTGTGCCTCGGCAAAGCGCGGCGCAACGGGCCGTTCGTCTGGGTGATGCCGCTGTCGGCGAATCTCGTGCTGCGCAACCTCGGCCTCACGATCTTCCTCGCGCAAGTCGGCATTTCCTGCGGGCCGAAGTTCGTCGCGACCGTGGCGACGGCCGGGCCCCTTCTGCTGCTATACGGCGCGATCACTCTGCTGGTTCTGGTGGGCGTTACGGCCGTGTGCTGCCTGTGGATCTTCAGGCTTCCCTTCGATACGTCGGTCGGCGTGATCTGCGGCGCGACCGGCAATCCGGCGATCCTCGCATTCGCCAATCGCGTCGCGCCGACCGATCAGCCCGACATCATGTACGCGATGATCTTCCCGTCGATGACTATCGTAAAAGTGCTGTTCGTTCAGATGGCGATATCGCTTGGCGCAGGCTAGTTTCTCGTCAAGTCGGGCACCGAGTAAAAAAGGAGCACATCATGGAAGTTGCGATCTTCAGTTCGACGCCTTACGAGCGGCAGTATCTTGAGGAAGCGAACAAGGCAGAAAATCACATGCTCAAGTACGTCGACGTGTCCCTCGACACGTCCACTGTGGAGCTGGCGGCGGGCCACGGCGCCGTGTGCGTGTTCGTCAATGACAAGGCGGATGCCGAGGTGCTCGAAGCGCTGCACAAAGGCGGCACGCGTCTCGTCGCGCTGCGCTGCACGGGCTTTAATAACGTCGATATCGAAGCGGCCGCAAGGCTCGGCATCAAGGTCGTGCGTGTCGTGAATTACTCGCCGAACTCGGTGGCGGAACATGCCGTTGCGCTGTTGCTGGCGATCAACCGCAAGGTCCATCGTGCCTACAACCGCACGCGCGACTCAAACTTCTCTCTCGATGGTCTAATCGGTTTTGATCTCTGCGGCAAGACGGTGGCTGTGGTGGGCACCGGCAAGATCGGCTGCGTTTTCGCAAGAATCATGATCGGCTTCGGCTGCCGCGTTATAGGATACGATCCTTTTCCGTCGCCTCAATTCGAAGCGCTGGGCGTCCGTTACGCGGCACCTGGTGAGATTGGTGAAAAGGCCGACATCATCTCACTGCATTGTCCGCTGACACCGCAGACCCACCACATCATCAATTCACAGACACTTCAACGTGCGAAGCCAGGCGCGCTACTTGTTAATACGAGTCGCGGCGGGCTGGTCGACACGGAAGCTGTCATCGAGGCATTGAAGAGCGGTCGATTGGGCGGGCTCGCGATCGATGTTTACGAGCAGGAGGCGAGTCTTTTCTTCCGCGATCTGTCGAGCGAAATCATCACCGATGACATCTTCCAGCGGCTCGTCTCTTTCCCTAATGTCATTGTGACAGGGCATCAGGCGTATTTAACGCGCGAAGCGCTGACGACTATTTGCGAGACAACACTCAGGAGCGTCACGGCATTTGAGGCAAATCAGCCGCTCGAGAACGAAGTGAAGGTTGGGTAGGGGCCCAGCAGTCGCGCCGCCCCTGAAAGCGTTGTCCAATGGCGTGTAGCGTCGCATTGATCTGCGCTTCCGAGCGGCGTCCTGTGCTTCGCGAGGGGCGGTTGCTGCGCGCCGGTACCGCGCCTTTTCACTTGGATAGCGACGGCTTGCACTCCGTCTCGAACCAATGGTCGACCCGTCGCTGCGCCGCGTGGAGATCCGCTGGGTAGTTCGGATCGTCGTGCCATGGCGATGGGTTGTAGCCGGCTTTGCTCAGCGCCGAGATCTCGCTTCGGTGTTGTGACCTCGTCCGAGGCGCGTTGCTTTTCGTCGCGGCCAGGTCACGGCACTCGGTCGCAGTCAGATGTGGCCCGCTGTGTGGTACTCCAGCGGCGGCATAGCCAGCCAGAAGAAACCCCACCGCAGCAAGCGTCGAGCAGCTCTTCGTAAGCGTTTCCATAGCGCACCTCCATGCGTCCGATCGGCGCAACGCAGCGCCGCGCCCGTCGCGGAACTTCTTCGCCTATTTTGCCTTACTCCAGACCAGGGAGGTGCGCTGTTCCAAGGCGAAGAAAGTCAGGCGCCAACGCCTCGAATGATCATCGCGTTTGCCCAAAGAGAATTATGCATCACCGGATGCAGGGCGTCCGAGAAGCGGCGCATTTTAGCCAACCCCGGGGACCGCGGTCGGAGGAGGAGGGTCGAGAACGAGGTCATCACCTATCGTAGAACGCATTAAAGATGTCACCCTTGCGACTATAAAGTGGTCAACTGGGGACTTTGGAGCACCCGCATAGCGTGGAGAGCCATACTCAGCATGGATCTGTTGGACGCGAAATAAAGTTGTCTACATGAACGCCCCCCTTTGCGCTGGACTTTCGCGTCTTCGAAAAAACAGGATGGGCTGCAGCTCTACATCCGGCCTTGTTGCAGCCTTGTTCGCTGCGGGCCCATATGAAATCCGCTGACTCACGCCTCATTCACTCCGCGAGCTTTTTAGGCTCAGACAACTTTTCAGGTTTGGTGAGTCCCAGGTCCTACCCGTTTTGTCGTCACACTCGAATGCCACCGCAACTTTTGACGTTCCATCCCGTTCAGCAAACCCTCCGGTAAACCAGAAAAATCAGAACTGTTTGGCGATGTTCGATCTCGCGATCGACAGTAAGCTTCGAGCGTGCGATCTGACGCGCCTGCAGGTGCAGGACGTCTACATGGGAGGGCATGTCGTAGGTCGCGCGACTTTCATGCAGCAGAAAACGCATCGACCAGTGCAGTTCGAAATCACAGAGCAGACTCGTCAAAGTGTCTCGGCTTGGATTTCGGCGCGGGGATTGGAGCCTGCCGACTATTTGTTCCCAAGTCGACTGCACGCCTCAGCACACGTGTCGACGCGCCAGTGTGCGCGCATCGTTCATCGCTGGGTCGCGTCGATTGGACTCGATGACACCGCGTACGGTACGCACACCATGCGTCGAACGAAAGCGTCGTTGATCTATCGACGCACCAAGAACTTGCGCGCGGTGCAATTACTGTTGGGTCATACAAAAATTGAAAGCACCGTGCGATACCTTGGGATCGAGGTAGACGATGCACTCGAAACGGCTGAGCAAACCGAAGTGTGATCGCCGGTTTCCGGCGAGCGTGCGCTTGTCGGCACCAGAAAGATAAGATCATCGCTCGCACTCAGGTATCGCCGATATGAGGTAACAACACCCAAGCAAGACCTCAACCGTAAAGGCGCAGGTGAACCGAACGCTACAATTCCCCAAATTACAATGCCGTAATCTATGCGGGTCGGGAGTAACGCATCCATTCCGCCGCTAAACGCATAGCCAGTTCATGCGCCCAAAGTCAAATCCGCCGAGTCTGCCGCTGGGAGAAAAAAATGGATGTCTTCCATCGCTGCGCAAGTTGCAAAAGACGATTCAAGGTGCGGCCGCAATCCCTCAATCAGCGGTTCTGTCCCAATGAGGAATGCCAGCGCATGCACCGAAAGCTCTGGCAACGCGAGCGATTGCGGTCTGACGTCGACTATCGACAAAATCAACTTCGCGCCAGCGCTGATGGGCGAGCGCGGAATCCTGATTACTGGAGGTCTTATCGCAAAAATCACCCAGAGTACGTTGATCGCAATCGTGAGCAACAGAAGAAGCGGACATATGACCGACGGGTGAATGCAAAGATGAACGTCTGCCCGCACGAGTCCCCTCTGAGCTCGGGAACGTACATACTGACCGCGGTCGCTAACTCGCTGCACGCAAAGATGAACGCGTGGATCGTCCACCTCACGGTACTGAGAGCCACGGACGCGCTTTTTCAGAATGTTTGCAAATAGATGATTCGTGCCGCGTGACGTTACGCGCTGCTACTCTGATTCCGACGCGAAGCGCTTCCGTTCCGTTGAGCGCCGATTGGCGGCATGCGCCGGAGGTACTGTACGGCACAAACGAACCAGGTTATCGGACTGGCGGCAAGAATGGCAGGCGATCTTGAATCCACGGTGTGCGAAGGCGGCTCCGCGACACGAACTGCCGAGTATGTTCGTATGTCGACAGAACACCAACAATACTCCACGGAGAACCAGCGCTCAAAGATTCGGAAATACGCCAATCTGCATGGGCTCACTATCGTTTCAACCTACGCCGACGAAGGGAAGAGCGGTCTTCGACTAGACGGACGCGTGGCACTTCAGCGGCTCATCCACGATGTCGAAGGGCAGATCGTCGATTTCCAAGTGATTTTGGTATATGACGTTAGCCGCTGGGGACGTTTCCAAGATGCAGACGAGAGTGCCTGCTACGAGTACGTATGCAGGCGTGCAGGGATCAATGTCGTCTACTGTGCGGAACAGTTCGAGAACGATGGGTCTCCTGTCTCCACCATCGTCAAAGGTGTCAAACGGGCCATGGCGGGGGAGTACAGTCGGGAGTTGTCGACCAAAGTCTTCGCAGGGCAGTGCAGATTGATCGAACTGGGGTTCCGACAAGGGGGGCCTGCGGGTTTCGGCCTGAGAAGAGTGCTTCTTGACCAGAGCGGGCTGGTCAAGTCGGAACTGGGACGCGGTGAGCGAAAGAGCTTGCAAACCGACCGAGTGATCTTGATGCCAGGCCCCGAAAGCGAAACTGGAATTGTTCGCTTGATCTACCAGTGGTTCATCGAGGAATCGCTGTCGGAAGGTCAAATCGCGACAAGGTTGAACTCGATGAATGTCCGGACTGATCTAGACCGTGTGTGGATCGCCGGAGCTCGTGCAGCATAAAGTGAGCTGTTTCTACAGTGCTGCCCGAAACACTGGTGTTCGGGAGGAACAAGGGCGGTCGTGCTCGGCCAATCAAAATGGTGTGATAGGGGATTCGGTCGATAAGTTCTTGGGCCAGGCACCAGTCGTAGAAGCGGCGAATCGTACGCAGTCGATGATTGACTGTGCTCCTCTTCAGTCCGCATTCGTTAATCGACCAGTCGCGATACAGTTCGGCTGCACCGAGGTGGCCGGGTGCCGGGCGCAAGTTTCCAATCCAACGCGTTCGCGGCTACGAAACTAAGAAAGTCGTAGAGGAAATGTGCATCGCTAAATCCACGGCGCCGGCGCCACCGGTATGGGACCGAGTGTCGAAGAAACGCGAACCTGTCGCTATGAGCTCGAAATGACGATTTCCGACAGCGACATGCCAACGTTTGGAGTTTTTTGCCTTCAAAGGCACGAATGTGGCGTCCATCACGGCACAGGGCGCTAGTACGCGAACGATGTCGGATACGTCCATAGTTCTCCAGCGCTCCAATGCTGCGTTACTCGCTTTGGTCATCGCCGTCCTTGGCTACTCGCCTTTAAGAAAAGGCTGCTGCTCGACCCACTATGCCGATTTCGAGGAAAGGAGACAAGGTTTCGTGTAACAATTGGAGGTATATAGACCAACATCTATGCGGATCACCTGCGCAATCGCGGCAAGCCGGCGGGGGCGGCCGGGCGCATCGCGCTGCCGGTCGCGGGCGACGACGCGAAGGCGAAAGCCGTGGTCATGAAGCTCGTCGACGAAATCGGCTTCGATCCCGTCGATGCGGGCGGGATCGACGATTCCTGGCGTCAGCAGCCGGCCACGCCCGTCTATACGGGCGATTTCGACGCCGCCGGCGTGCGCGCCGCGCTGCAGAAGGCCGATCCGGTGCGCAAGCCGGAGTGGCGCGCCACGGACAAGAGCCCGGACACGTTCGAGAATCCGGCCTGAGGCCGTGCCGCGCAGCGAGGGTCGGGCTTCGAAACGCGGAACGCCCGTACGGATAAGCGCGGGAACATGCGCGCGCCGTGCGACAATCTGCAAACTTTCCCGATGGGCTTTAACATGACATCCCGGGCTGGCGCTGCCGGACGCGTAGAAACGCGATCGATCGCGCCGCCGTCCGGCGTCGTGGACTCGCTGATTGACCTATGAAAACCGCTTCTCCCCCGCAGGACGTGCAGACCCCGCAACACCGCTTCGGCGAATGCGCCGAGTGCGCGGACGTCGAGCTCGTGGCGACCGCTACCATCCCGACTCGGTACGGCACTTTCGATTCCTACGTCTACCGCGTGAAGCATACGGACGTCGAGCACATCACCTTCGTCATGGGCGACGTGAGCGACGGAGAATCGGTCCTGACCCGGCTGCATTCCGAATGCGTGACGGGCGACGTGTTCGGCTCCTACCGCTGCGACTGCGGCGAGCAGCTCGATCTGGCGCTGCGCTATATCGCCGCCGAGAATCGCGGCATTCTTTTGTATCTGCGCGGGCATGAAGGGCGCGGCATCGGGCTCGCGAACAAGATCCGCGCGTACGCGCTGCAGGAGCAGGGGCTCGATACGGTCGATGCGAACCTGCATCTCGGCCTTCCCGACGACGCCCGCGAGTACGACTCCGCCGCCGCGATCCTGCGCGCGATGAACGTGAAGTCGGTGCGCCTGATGAGCAACAATCCGTCGAAGTTCGACACGCTGCTCAAGCACGACATCCCCGTATGCGAACGCGTCGCGCTCGCCATTCCGATGCGCGAGGAAAACGAGCGCTACATCAAGACCAAGCAGGCTCGCTTCGGTCATTACTTCGACGAGAACGAATAACCGTCCCGCGCGTCAGGCACGCGTCTCCACTGGACGCGTCGCGCGGCCTCAGCGGCCGCTCAGCGCGCGTCGTGGAAGATCACACCGAGCATATGCCGCCGCCCTGAACGCAGGCGGCTCACGCCATGCCGCATGTTCACGCGATACGGCCCGCGCGTGCCTTGCACCGGACGGTGATGCACGGCGAAGAACACCGCATCGCCTTGCGCGAGCGGCACGACCTCCGCGCGCGACTGCATGCGCGGACGCTGTTCCGTCATGACGAACTCGCCGCCCGTGAAATCGCGGCCGGGCGCCGAAAGCAGAATCGCCATCTGAATCGGGAAGACGTGCTCGCCGTACAGATCCTGATGCAGGCAGTTGAAATCGCCGGGTACGTAGCGCAGGAGAAGCGGCGTCGGGCGCGCCTGTTCCGCGCGGTGGCATCGTTCGATGAACGCCGCATGCTCCCGCGGATAGCGCGTCTCGATGCGCATCACCTCGTTCCAGCGATTGGCGATCGGCACGAGACGCGGGTACGCCGCGCGCCGCACGTCGGCGATGGGATCAGGCAGAGGGTAGGCGAAGTACTTGTATTCGCCGCGCCCGAAGCCGTGCCGCTCCATCACCACGCGGCTGCGAAAGAGCGCGTCGCGCTCGTAGAGGTTCGCGAGCGCCTCGCATTCGTCGAGGGAAAGGAGGCCTGGCGCCGTGGCCGAGCCGTAACCGTCGAGTTGCGCTTCGAGGTCGGCCCAGTCCAGCGCGTCGACGCGTTCGCCGAGCGGAACGGCGGTCCCGGGCATGGCCGCCCGTTCGAGCACTTTCATCTTGATTCTCCGGATGTGCGTGAGTCTGCGTGCAGTGTGCGCCGCACGCGCGCCGCACGCACTCCGGGTCTTGCTGCGCAATTCCGGACGAAGCCGCGTCAGTGCGCCATCGCCACGTCGGTGATGCGCTTCTGCAGCGCTTCCTTGCGTGCTTCGATCTTGCGGCCGAGCGTCATGAGATCGACGCCCGTCTTGCGCACTTCCGGAAACAGCGTCGATTCCTCTTCCTCGACGTGATGCGTCACGTTCTCCTTCAGGACTGTGAAGGTCGCGTCGAAGCCCGCGTCGCCGGCTTTCAGGTTCGCGAACTTTTCGATCAGCGTCTTGACGAGAAAATGCTCGACATAGGCCTCGTCGACGTCGATCACCTTCGCGCCGCCGAGCGCCTGGCGGGCAGCCGGATAAAGCAGCTCTTCCTCGACGATCGAATGAATCGAAAGGAGCTCGCAGGCGCGCTGAACGAGCGTGGCCTTGCGCTCCAGATCGTCGTGCGGCGCGCGGTCGAAGGCATCGAAAAGCTGCTCGACGGCGCGGTGATCGGCTTCCAGGATGTCGAGCGCATCCGGTTGCCGCGAAGTTTGAGCGGTGGACATGTGGATTCTCCAGTGAGGGCTCTTCGGCCCGGCGGGGACAAGTTTTTCCCGAAGGTGCCAAAGAGCAGCAAGCCGGGTGCCCGCGAGCGCATCGGCCGCGCGCGCGGTCACACGCCGGCGCTCGATGAATCGCGCTGGCGCAGCACCTTGATCCGCCACCACGCGGGCAGGAGGCGCCGCACCTCGGCGCGGGTGAAGCGGTCGTCGATCAGATAGAGCACGCCGCGATCGAGCGGTCCGCGGATCACGCGCCCGGCCGCCTGCACCACTTTCTGCACGCCGGGAAAAAGATACGCGTAGGCGTAGCCTTCGCCGAATGCCTCGTGCATGCAGGCTTTCATCTGCTGGTTGACGGGGTTCAGCGGCGGCAGGCCCAGCGTCGCGACGAACGCGCCGATGAGCCGCGTGCCGGGCAGATCGACCGCCTCGCCGAACGCGCCGCCCAGCACCGCGAAGCCGACGCCGCGCCCGTCCGGCACGAAGCGCGCGAGGAACTCGCGTTGCGCCGCCTCGCTCATCGCGCGCGACTGCTGCCAGCACGGAATCGACGGATGGCGCGCCGCGAGCGCCGCCGCGACCTGCTCGAGATACTCGAAGCTGCTCGAAAAACTCAGGTAATTGCCTTCGGCGCGGAAGAACTGCGCGGCGATCAGATCGGCGATGCGCGCCACCGAGCCTTCACGGTCGCGATAGCGCGTGGAGACGTCGGCGATCGCGCGCACGTCGAGCTGCTCGGCGCTGAACGGCGACTCCACGTCGATGCGCACGCTCGATTCCGGCAGCCCGAGCGTATCGGCGTAGAAGTGCGCGGGCGTGAGCGTCGCGGAAAACAGCGCGACGCTGTGGGCGCGAGCCAAACGCGGCGCGAGATGCGGCGCGGGGACCACGTTGCGCAGGCACAGCGCGGCGCGGCGCTTCTTCACACTGGAACCCGCGCCGCCGAGCGTGATGTCGAAGATCGAGTGCGAACCGAAACGCTCCGCGATGCGCGTGAAATGCACGGCATCGAAATAGAAGCGCAAGGTTTCGGGCGTGAACACGTCGGGCTGCTCGCCGAGCATTTCCGTCATTTGCGAGACGGCTTGGCCGAGCGCGGTCAGAAGGCGCGCGGGCGGTTCCGGGTAGGTCATGTATTCGGCGCCTGTCTCGTCCTGCTCGCGCGCCATGTCGTTCCAGCTTCGCGCGACGCGGCCGAGCGTCCTCCTGAGCGAAGGAGGCGCGCCGCGGCGCATCGCGTCGAAGGCGGCCTGATCGAGCGTCGCGGAGTACATGCCGCGCGCCCGTTCGACGAGGTTGTGCGCTTCGTCGACGAGCACCGCAACGCGCCAGCGGTTCGCTTCGGCGAGCGCGAAGAGCATCGCGCTCGAATCGAAGTAGTAGTTGTAATCGCCGACGATCACATCGCTCCAGCGCGACAGTTCCTGGCTCAGATAGTACGGACAGACTTCGTGCGCCCGCGCGACGTCCGCGATCGACGCGCGATCGAGTTGCGCGCGTTCGAGTGCGGCGGCGCGCGCGGCGGGGAGGCGATCGTAGAAGCCGCGCGCGAGCGGACACGATTCCCCGTGACACGCGCGGTCGGGATATTCGCAAGCCTTGTCGCGCGCGACCAGCTCGACGACGCGCAAGGGCTGCGCGGCGAGCGTGGTCAGCGCATCGAGCGCGAGCTGCCGTCCGGCGCTTTTCGCCGTCAGAAAGAAGATCCTGTCGAGCCGCTGCCCGGGCCACGCCTTCAGCAGCGGAAAGAGCGTGCCGACCGTCTTGCCGATGCCCGTCGGCGCCTGCGCGGCGAGACAGCGCCCCGACACCGCCGAGCGATAGACCGCTTCGGCGAGCGCGCGCTGCCCGGGGCGGAAATCCGCGTGAGGAAACGCGAGCGCGGCGAGGGCGGCGTCGCGCGCGGCGCCGTGCTTCAGCTCCTGCCGCGCCCACGCGATGAAGCGCTCGCAGTGGTCCTCGAAGTGCGCGGCGAGGGCGCTTGCCGTGTGCGTTTCGACGAGTACGCTCTCGGTCTGATCGGCAATATCGAAATACACGAGCGCGATCTCGATCCCGGCGAGACCGAGCTTGCGGCACATCAGATGCCCGTACACGCGCGCCTGCGCCCAGTGCAGATGCCGATGGTTCTGCGGCATGCAGTCGAGCCTGCCGCGATACGTCTTGATCTCTTCGAGCCGGTTGAGCGCGGGATCGTAGCCGTCGGCGCGTCCGCGCACGCGCAGCGGACCGTGTTCTTCGGAGAGGGAGATTTCCTTCAGATACCCCGCCGGCCGCCGGCCCATGACGGTGACGTGGCCCGCGACGCCTTCCTGCGCGCTCGGCGTGGGCGTGAAACGCAGATCGAGATCGCCTTGCTTCGCGGTGAACTCGCACAGCGCGCGCACGGCGACGGTGTAGGCGGGCTCGGATACTGTATGCATGTACAGTAGTCTAGCACGCGGATACCGGCGTCAGAGCGCGCGCTACGCCGGCGCCCGCAACAGGTCGCCGAGCGTTTTCATCGCGCTTTCGATTTGCGCCGACCACGGATGGCCGAAATTGATGCGCACGTAGTTCCCATACGCATGACGCGCCGAGAAGATCGGTCCCGGCGTCACGTTGATGCCGTGCTCGAGCGCGCGCCGATGCAACTGCATCGCATCGACGTGCCCGGCCAGCTTCAGCCACAGGAAATAGCCGCCGTCCGGGCGCACGAAGGACACATCCGGCGGCAGCCAGCGCGCGATGGCCGCTTCCATCGCGCCGCGTTGCGTGAGCAGCTCACCGCGCAGCTTGCGCAGATGCTTGTCGAAGCCGCCGTGCTGGAGATAATCCGCGATGCCCGCCTGAATCGGAATGCTGGTCGAGAGGGTCGTCATCAGCTTGAGGCGCCGGATCTGATGGGCGAAGCGGCCCGCCGCGACCCAGCCGAGCCGGTAGCCCGGCGCGAGCGTCTTCGACAGCGACGCGCAATGCAGGACGAGCCCCTTCGTGTCGAAGGCTTTCGCGGGCGGCGGGCGATCCTGCGCGAAATGCAGCTCGCCGTAGACATCGTCTTCGATGAGCGGGACGTCGTGCTTCGCGAGCAGCTCGACGAGCGCGCGCTTTTTCTCGACGGAAAGCGTCGCGCCGGTCGGATTCTGGAAGTTCGTCATGAACCAGCACGCGCGCAACGGATGCCTGTCGAGCGCCTCGGCGAGCACGTCGAGATCGAGCCCGTCCCGCGGATCGACGGGAATCTCGACCGCGCGCAGGCCCAGATGCTCGACCGCCTGCAACGCCGCATAGAAACACGGCGACTCGATCGCGACGACGTCGCCCGGCTTCGTCACGGCCATGAGACCGAGCGTGAGCGCTTCCATCGCGCCGTTCGTCACGATGAGCTCTTCCATCGGCTGCGCGATACCCATGCCGATGTAGCGCAGCGCGATCTGCCGCCGCAACTGCTCGTTGCCCGGCGGCATGTCGACGACCGTGCTCCACGGATCGAGCATGCGCGCCGCGTGCCCGAGCGACTTCGCAAGACGCGGCAGCGGAAACAGCTTCGGCGACGGAAACGCCGAGCCGAGCGGCGCGACATCGGGACGCCTGACCGCATCGAGCACGGAGAAGACGAGACTGCTCACGTCGATGGGCGCGGGGGCGGCGAGCGGCGCGGGCGGGGCCGCTTGCGTCGAGAGCCTCGCTCCCGGCGCGACGTAATAGCCGGAGCGTTCACGCGCGCGGATAAGCCCCCATTCCTCGAGCAGGTAGTACGCGCGAAAGACCGTCGACTGGCCGACGCCGTATTGCGTCGTCAGATGCCGCACCGAAGGCAGCCGCGCGCCGACGGGCAGCCTGCCCGCGCGAATCTCGGCGGCCATCGTGTCGGCAAGGGCTTGGTAGCGCTTCATCGCGTGAGGTGAATGAAATACCGCGCACGGGCCGGCGCGGCGCGAAATTGTCTCACAGGGCTGTCGTCGAAATGGACGCGAACGGCGGGAATATCGGCGTGCCCCTGCGCGTTTAATGAAGAAGCGGCTTCATCGCCGCGCCTGGCTCGATCGTTCCTTTCGGAGGTATTTCATGAAGCTCGCCAGAATTGCAACAGTCATGCTCGCACTGCTCGCCGGCTTGCTGGCCGGTTGTCAGACCGACGGCGGCACGTCGTCGTCCGGCACGAATTCCAGCAGCGGCAGCAGCGGCGGATATTGACCCGGGCCACGCCAGCCAGTCAAAACGCCGCGCCGCTGCCGCCAGGCCTCTCGGCGGCGGCGTTTCGCGCGGCGCTCGCGGCATTCGCGGCGGCGCTCGGCAGCGATGCCGTGCTGCCGGCCGACCCCGCTTCATATCTCGATCCGTTCGCACCCGGCGATGCGATCGCGCACGCGCCGTCCGCCGTCGTGTTGCCGAAGGACGTCGATGGCGTGCGCGCGGCGCTCGCCGTCGCCAATCGCCATCGCGTGCCGCTCTGGACCGTCTCCACCGGCCGCAACTTCGCCTACGGCGGCGCGGCGCCGCGCATGCGCGGATGCGTCGTGCTCGACCTGCGGCGCATGAATCGCATCATCGAAATCGACGAGACCCTGGGCTATGCGCTCGTCGAGCCGGGCGTCACTTACTACGACCTGCATCGCGCGCTCGGCACGCCGCGGCGCTTCTGGGTCGATCCGCCTGCCGCAGGGTGGGGCAGCGTCGTCGGCAACACGCTCGAGCGCGGCTACGGCACGACGCCTTACGGCGACCACGCGGACCGTCAGTGCGGCATGGAAGTGGTGCTGGCCAACGGCGATGTCGTGCGCACCGGCATGGGCGCGATGTCCGCGAGCCGCGCATGGCAGGTGTTCAAGGGCGGCTTCGGGCCGTCATATGACGGCCTGTTCATGCAGTCGAGCTTCGGCGTGGTCACGAAGCTCGGCATCTGGCTCATGCCCGCGCCCGAGGGCTACATGATCTGCCGCTACGCGTTCGCGCGCGAGGACGATCTCGAGCGCGTCGTGGACACGCTGCGCCCGCTCAGGATGGATGGCACGATCCAGAGCCATGCCGTGATCGAGAGCGCGGTGCGCTGGGCGGCGGGCGTCTCGACGCGCAGGCAGTGGTACGACGGCGACGGCGCCATGCCCGACGAAGCCGTCGACGCGATGGCGCGCAAGATCGGCATCGGGCGCTGGAACCTGCGCTTCTGTCTGTACGGACCGCCGTCGCTCGTGAAGGCGCGGCGCGACATCGCGCACGCGCGTTTCACGGAGATCGCGGGCGCGACGCTGTTCGAGATGCCGTATCGCGACGGCGCCGTGGAACCGACGGGCGGCGGCGATCGCGCCCAGGTCGGCATTCCGGGGCTCGAGGCGTTCAACCTGCTCAACTGGCGCGGCGGCTCGGGCGCGCACATCGATTTCTCGCCGATCTGCCCGACGGTCGGACGCGACGCCGTGAAGCAGGTCCGCATGGTGCGCGAGCGCGCCGCGCAATACGGTTTCGATTACTACGGCGGCTTCACGGCGGGCGAGCGCGCGATGCATCACATCTTCGCGGCGATCTTCGACCGCGACGATCCGAAACAGGCGCGCGATGCCGGCGCGCTGATCGAAGCCCTGATCCGTGATGCGGGCGCGGCCGGTTATGGGCAATATCGAACCCATCTGTCGTTCATGGATCTCGCCGCCGCGCAATACGACTTCAACGATCATGCGCTGATGCGGTTGTCGAACGCGATCAAGACATCGCTCGATCCGAACGGCATTCTGTCGCCGGGCAAGCAGGGGATCTGGCCAAAGCGCTTCGAAGGGGAGGGGTGATGAGCACGTCGCGGCGCGCGTTTCTCATCGCGACTTGCGCATCCGGACTCGTGTGCACCGGGTTCGGCGGCGCTGCGGCACCGACGCGAACCTGGGTCATCGACGAAGAACTTCCGCAGAGCGGCGTCCTGATCCGGCGCGCGCGGCTGAGCGGCTCGCGCATCGCCTTGCTCTCCGGCGATGCGGGCTGGCTGTGGTTCGAGCGATTGTCGCTGGAGGCGATGTCGTCGCGAGGAGTGGGCGGCCTGACACGCTGCGCCGATGCGTTCGTGCTGACGCAACTGGCCGCGGGCATCGGCATGCGCGCGACCCGGCGCATGCTCGACGAGCACGCGGTGCTCTGGACGCTGGAACGCTAAAATGAGGCGTTTCCGGATAACGCCGCACGCGGCCTGAACGATGGACGCCAAGGACACACGCACGATCACGGACTGGCATGCCCACGCCTATTTCGATGCCGAGAACCGCGACGCGGCCTGGCAATTGCGGCTCGTCATCGAAGACCGGTTCGCGGACGAACTGCAGGGCGGCGCGCTGCGGCTGGGCCGCTTTCACGAACGGCCGGTCGGACCGCATCCGAAGTGGTCGTTTCAACTGGGCTTCGGCGGCGAGTTGCTCGCGCCGATGCTCGAATGGCTGACGCTCAACCACGGCGCGCTCGACGTCTTCATGCACCCCAACACCGGCGACGCGCTGCGCGACCATCGCGACTCGGCGGTGTGGATCGGCCGCTCGCATGAACTCTCGCTGAAGACGCTGGGCGGCTGAATCGCCTGGAGCCGAAGCATAAAAAGGCGGACCGCGTCCGCCTTCCTCCGCTGCCGCAACCCGCCGGCTTACTTCTTCGCGCTTGCCGTTTTCGGCGACGCGGCACGCACGGCAGTGCGGCTTGCGACAACGGCGTCGTTCTGCGCGGCCTCGACCACCTGACGCGCGGCCCTCTTCGCGGCTTCGTACGCCGAGTTGGCGGATTCCGTCGCGACGTCGATCGCGGATTTCCACGCGGTCACGACGGCTTCGCTGCCGACGGGCGCATTGCTCGCCAGGCTTTCGACGAACGCGTGCACATTGCGCTGCGATTTCTCGATCTGGTCCTGCACCGCTTCCATGCAGCCGCCACGCACGCCCGAAGCGATCTCGTAGACGTTCGTCCAATAAGCCTGCACGCGTTGCGCGCTGTCCTGCAGATGCTGGTTCTGAAGCGCAAGGAATTCCTGCGGATCGCGCACGGAGAGCGACCTGGCGACGAGCGCCTGATGCTCGTCGAGTACCGTCCTGAGCGTGCGCACGTTCAGATCGATCAGCTTCTCGAAGCCTTCGACGGCTTGTGCGGCGAAACCGAAGGTCGTGTCGACGCCCGCCTTTTGTGATGCAAGTACATTTTCCGGCGCAAGACTGCTCATGCTCGACTCCATGTGGAAGTTGCCAATTGATTACCCGATGAATTTGTGCAGTGCAGCGAACGAACTATTTTAAGGAAAGTGCGTGAAGTGTCAATTACGTTTTCCCCGCTTGACTTTAAACCATGCTGCGATTCGTCAAAAATATCGGCGAAGAAATCAGTAAATAAGCAGGCTTATTAAAGAGCGAGTGATTCGATCGTAAATCGCCTGATTCGTACGATCATTTTATTTGAACAATATTTCAGCAGACGTAAGAATGCCCACGAAGCATTCATGGTGAATGGGCCTTCGCCTGAGGTCGGACCGGTACGTAAATCCGCTGTCCTTCGCGTAAACACCTAGGTCAAAGCTTGCCGAATGCGTTGTTTCCCCACTTGACGCATTGATGCGCCAATTGGAAGAATCTCGCACTGCAACACGCGCGACGGTTCGTAATTCGGAGTGACTGTTTCCCGGTATTTCTGTCACTGCCTGGTCATCGGAACTGGGTACGATTTACCCTCGCGCGAATTAGCCGGCGCTGAACGGCAAAAATATAAATCGAGAGACTTGAAGAAAATGGGGCGACATTCCCGAACCCTTGGCCACCTTGAACGTAGTCACGAAGACAATGCCCTGCGGCGCGCGATGGCCGCACGACTCGACCGGGCCCTGCAGAAGGCAAACGTCAGTTCCGCAAGAGCGGCCGGCTGGCTCGACGTGAGCGAGCACGACGTGCAGTTCTGGCGCCGCGGCATCACGGTGCCGCCGCTGTCCGCATTCAACCGCATCGCCAAGGCGCTCGATCTCGACGTGCACTGGCTGTGTACGGGCCAGGCGCAGCACGCTCCGGCCGCCAACTGATCGCTGTCGAACGGCGCAGGCCGCGTCGGCTATTGCGCCGAAGCCGGCTTGCGTCCGTGCAGCAGCACGGTGCCGATGCCGCTCGCGGCGATCACGCACATGCCGATGGCCATCCACGTGTCCGGCACCTGACCGAACAGCAGCCAGCTGAAGAAGGCTGCGAACGCCAGTTGTCCATAGGCGAAGGGCGTGAGGACGGAGAGCGGCGCGCGCCGCAATGCCTGCAGCATCAGCAGTTGCCCGATGGTCGCCATGGTCGCCATGAACGCGACGAGCAGCCAGCTTCCCGCCCGCACTTGTGCGATCGCCGGCAAGGTTTCCGCTTGGTCCATCCACACGAGCACGCACAGGATGATGGTTGCGACGAGAGCGGTCAGGAAGTTGGTGGTGATCGCGTCGTCGACGCGCGATAGATGGCTCGACACGACCTGGAAGCACGCGAAAGTCGTGGCCGCGCCGATCGGGTAGACGACCGTCCAGCTGAACTGGCTGCCGCCCGGCCGCACGACGAGCAGCATGCCGATGAAGCCGAGCACGACCATCGCCCATTTGCTGCGGGGAACGTCGTCTTTCAGCAGGAGCGCGGCCAGCAGCGTGGAGATGAGCGGCGCGAGCATCGCGAGCGAGGTCGTCACCGGCAGCGGCAGGTGACGCAGGCCCGCGAAGGTGCAGGCCGAATTCGTGAGCAGCAGCACCGCGCGCACGACCTGCAGCTTCACGCTGTCCGTGCGGAAGAGGCCGAACGCGCCGCGCCGCACTTGCCAGACGCCCAGCACGATCATCTGAAACAGATAGCGCACCCAGAGGAGCGCCAGTAAAGGGACCGCCGCGCCGATCAGCTTGACCGTAGAATCGCTTGCCGCGAAGGTGGCCGTCGTCAGGACCATGATGGCAATGCCGGCCCCGGTGTTATCGGTATCAGTCCGGTATCGCGCCTTGCCCTCTAAGGTTGCCATCGAGTTTCCGTGGGTTTGCCGCCCGGCGCGGAAACGCGTCCATTCGTTCGATTGGTTTCGATGGCATGGCGCCGGGCGTTTCTGCTGACGGCCTTCATGAAGAAACGGTCTTTCAGGCCGTTGCTTCGATTCTCCGGGCATCACCGGCTCGTGGCAAGGCGACAGTAAAGTTCTTTTCGTTCGTGTTGTGCTCCGGTCACGCGATGAAAAATGAACTAGACGGTTCGTCCAATTGCACGTTAGACGTGTGCAGCGGGATGCGCGGACGTGAATGCGGCGCCGCAAACACCCTTGCGCGCCTGAATGCTCGCGGAAGATGATTGTTTCACTCGAAACCCTTGCCATCGCCGCTTCGCCGCCTACACTTAAAGTAGTTTCTCAACTGCTTCGAGAGGAGGCAACGATGAGAACGAGGACACGCGAAGTCGTGCGCATGCTGGCGACGTTCCGGCATTCCGCGCATTGCCGGCGCTTGCGGGCGGCAGCCGCAGCGCAGGCGGCGCGCGATCTGGCGCACGAGGATTCGCCGGAGGAAGAGCAGGACGACGGCGAGCGCGGGGGCAGCTCAGCGGGCGACGAGCGACAGCAACCGGGAAAGCCGCACCGGGGCATGCACTGACAATCGCGTTCAGACGCGCGCTGCGTTCTTGTACGGCGAGAAGCGCCAATGGCCGCTTGGGTCCTTCACCGCGATCGCGCCGTGTTCGTGCAGCACCTCGCCCACGGCGGCGGCCTTGATCTCGTCGGTCAAGCGAATGACCAGCAAGGTGCGCTGCGGCGTGGCGTCGTCGTTGGTCGCGTGGGATCTCGGTGCAGGCTCGCGCATCGGCTCGTCCGGCACGAAGCGATTGCGCGCGATCACGCCCTGGTGCTCGCCGTGCGCGACATATTCGGCGTCGTCCTCGTCGTGAGCGGGCGGAAGGAGTGCGTCGATGTCGGTCTCGTCGCGTCCCGCCATGTAGAGATGCGCATCGTCGCGCCGCAAGCCGGCGAGCTGCAGCGCCCGTAATGCCTCGTGTCCGTCCCGATAAGAGCCAAACACGCCAACTATGACCTGATTCATCGTCGCCCCCTCTGTCGGTCCGCTTCGGTTCGCGAACCGCGCAACTGATGCCATGGTGTGCGCAGTCCTTATCCGTTTTCATGCTGTTCCAATCTTCAGATGAAGCGCAGCAACGGGCGTTCCCGCATGACGGTTTTGAAAGCCCTTGTCCGCTGTCGATGGGCGCTTCACCGGGTTGCGACCCCAACGCCTATCGCCTAAAGTGACTTAGCTTCTCTTTCCGACAATCGCGCGTCACCCCGATGCGTCTTCCGGCGAGGTTCGAATGATTTCGAAGGCCTACGCTTTGTTGTTCGTGCTGGTGGCGGGTTCGGCGAAGGCTGCGCCGTGCTACAGCGATGGCGACGTGGTCACGCTCGAGGGCACGGCCACGCGACAGGCGCCGCACGACGCGGAGGCGGCGACGAAGCCGGTCTGGGTGTTGTCGCTGACGAGCCCGGTCTGCGTGCTGAGCGCAAGCACGGGGCAAGGCGCGCGGCAGCAATCGAATGTGTCGGCGGTGCAGATCATCGACGCCACGCCGACCGAGAACGCGCGCATCCAGTTGACGGGCAAGCTCGTCACCGGCAACCTCAGCGGCTATTACGCGGTGCCCACCGCGATCTGGGTGCTCAAGGAGCGCGTGCTGTCGGGTCAATGACACCGTCGGCGTCATTCTGCAAAAGCGCCGTGCCGGGCGAACGAAAAGAATGAAACGCTCAGGCCGCTTTCACCTGCGCGTGATATCGCCAGAACTCGGCGACGACCCAATGCAGCGGCTGATGATCGAGCCCGCGCTCTTCGGCGAAACGCAGAATCGCATCGAGTTGCTGGCCAGTACAACGGAACGCCTGGCGGCGAGAAGCCGTCTGGTTTTTCTTGTGCGTGTGCATGGCAATCCTTTTTCCAGGACCTTCCCCCGACACGGCAGATCGTTCGCCGGGGCGACCCGTGCGCGCGCTGCCTTCTGCTTTTGCATTAAGCCGTAGCGGCCGGGGCGCTACCGGCTGCTAGCGCACACAGCCGCCAGGATACTTTCCGATTGCGCAATGCGGCGGGCCTTGACTTGCGCGCGCGCTTTCAATTTGGAATAAACCTTGCGGCTGTGTCGTTTAGCAGAGAGGAACCCGCATGGAACCGCAACGCGGGTAAAGGGGACGAACCCTGTGAGCGCCGATCAGCATGCGCAGGAAGAACTCGCGCACATAGGACGGATGATTTCCGAACTCGAGCGCGCCGCGACGCGCGAGCGCCGCGCGCCGACGCGCCATCCGGTCATGCGGCCCGAGTACTGGAAGCGGCGCATCGATGCATTGATGGGCGCGACGGCGAACGAGTTGCTGCGGCGCGATGCCGCCGCGCTGCGCGAACGCCTGGCGCAGGTTTTCGGCGATGCGTCTGAACGAGTCACGGGGGACGCGGGAGAGGCTGCGGAGGAGACCGGCAGCAGAAAATGAAGTGAATCGGCGTGAGTGGCGGCGCATGTCGGACGTGCGCCGCCGCGACGTCAGCCCGCCTGCTCCACAGGCGTCACTTCGACATCAACCTTCTGCGTGCCGCGCAGCACCGCGATCTTCACCGGCCGATCGATGCGCGATGCATCCAGCGTGCGCTGCAAGCCGTCTACGCTGTCGACGGCGATGCCATCCACCGCGACGATGCGATCGCCCACCCTGAGCCCGCCGAGCGCGGCGGGGCTGTCTTTCACGATCTCCATCACGTGCACGCCGCTCGCCGAAGCGAGCTCGAAAAAGCGCTGCACGCGCCGCGATATCGGCGTGGTCGTGCCCGCGACGCCGATATACGCACGCCGCACGCGGCCGTACGCGAAGATCTGCATGATGACCCACTTCGCGGTGTCGATCGCGGTGGCGAAGGAGATTGCCTGCGCTCCCGCGATGATCGCCGTGTTCACGCCGATCACTTGCCCCGCCGAATTGATGAGCGGCCCGCCCGAGTTGCCGGGGTTGAGCGCCGCATCGGTCTGAATGACGTCGTAGATCATGCGGCCCGACGTCGAGCGCAACGAGCGGCCGAGCGCGGACACGACGCCCGTCGTGACGGTCTGCGCGAGCCCGAGCGGATTGCCGACCGCGATCGCGATCTGCCCGACGCGCAGGCCGCCGGATTCGCCGAGTTCGACATGCGGCAACGGCTCCGGCGAGCCGATGCGCAGTACCGCGAGGTCGCTCGCGGGATCGTCGCCGACGAGATCGGCGTCGAAACGCGTGCCGTCCGCGAGCGTGACGACGATATGCGTCGCCCCGTGCACGACGTGGCTATTGGTCAGCAGATAGCCGTCGGGCGTGAAGATGAAACCCGAGCCCGTGCCGCCGGCATTGCGGCGCGCGCCGCGCTGGTCGGCGAGCTGGCGTTCGACCGAGATGAAAACCACCGCCTGCTGCACGCGCTCGAGCGCGCCGATGATCGTGCGCGAATAGGCGTCGAGCAGGGCGGTGTCGTCGAGCGGGGCGGAGGGCGCGGCGTCTTGCGGCCCGCGCGCAAGATCGTCGATGAATTGAGGCCGGCTTCCCATGTTGATTTGACTCCAGAGATCTGGAAGCCGACATGCGGGTCGCCGCGGCCGATTTCAAGAGATAGTTGCATCTGCAAGCAGTTTCATCGGCCCGCGCGTTTCGACGACGCGGCGCTGGGCGCCGTCGCGCACGAACAGCGAGCCCGCGAAGCCGAGCGCATTCACGGCGACGCCTTCGACATGCGACACGCCGCGCGGCACCGCGAGCATCCAGCGGCGCGTGACGAGCAGGTTGTAAGGCGCGCTTTGGTGCGCGACGCCCGCGACGTCGAGCGGCTGCACGCCGATCGCTTTCAACAGTCGCAGATAGGTTGCATGCACGTGTGCCGCGTCATCGCCGCCGAGCCAGGCCGCCGCGTGCGTGAATGCAAGCTGCGGCGCCCGGAAGACGCCGCTCGTGCGCGCGGCTTCGATGAACGGCGCGACCGGCAGCGCATGGCCTTCGAGCGGCAGCGGCACCATCTGCAGATGCTTGTGTGGCTGGCTCGATCCGGCGACTGCGCCGCCGTTGTAGAAACCGAGACCGTCGAAGCGATCGAGGCAGGCGAAGAGCGCGGCGAAATCGTCCTCGTCGATGAGGGACTCCTGCGGCTCGAAGTCCGTCGTCACGATGAGCAGATGATGCGCGAACACATTGAACTTGTTGAGCAGCAGAAAGTGCCGCTCGCCGATATCGCCGACACGCAATGACGCCTCGCACGGCGAGAACGGGTCGCGCCAGGCGCTTGCCGCGTCCGCCGCCGATTTTTCCGCGAGCTTCGACGCCTCTTCCTTGCGCGCGAGGTTCGCTGCCTGCCGCACGAGAAAGCGCACGCCGCCGTCTTCGATCACGCTCTGCACGGTGTCGAAGGAACGCAGCGCGCCGCACGCAAGCGCGTGCTCGGTCTGCGTCACCACGTCCTGCCATGACGGGGCATTCATGCGCGCCATGCTTCTCCTTTGCCGAACTCGAATCGAGCGAGCGATGCGGCATGCATCTCGATGCTGTAGCCGGGCGCTTGCGGCGGCATGTAGCGCCCGTTCCTGATGACCACCGGATCGAGAAAGTGCTCGTGGAGATGATCGACATATTCGAGCACGCGATTCTCAAGCGACCCCGACACGCAGATGTAGTCGAACAGCGAAATATGCTGCACGTATTCGCACAAGCCCACACCGCCCGCATGCGGGCAGACCGGCACGCCGAACTTCGCGGCCATCAGCACGACGACGAGCACTTCGTTCAATCCGCCGAGACGACAGCTGTCGATCTGGCAGAAGTCGATCGCTCCGGCCTGCAGCAATTGCTTGAAGATCACGCGGTTCTGGCAATGCTCGCCGGTTGCGACGCCGATCATCGGCGCGAGACGCTTGCGGATGGCTGCGTGGCCGAGCACGTCGTCGGGGCTCGTCGGCTCTTCGATCCACCACGGATCGAACTCCGCGAGACGGCGCATGTTCGCGATGGCTTCATCGACTTCCCAGACCTGGTTCGCGTCCATCATCAGCTTGCGGTCTGGGCCGATTTCCTCGCGCAGAATGCGCGCGCGGCGGATGTCTTCCTCCAGGTTGCCGCCGACCTTCTGCTTGAAGTGCGTCCACCCCTGAGCGACGCCTTCGCGCGCGAGGCGGCGGATCTTGTCGTCGTCGTAGCCGAGCCAGCCTGCCGATGTCGTGTAGGCGGGAAAGCCCTGCGCGAGCATTTCCTTTTCGCGCTCGCCGCGCGTGGCTTCGAGACGCTTCAGCAACGCAAGCGCTTCGGACGGCGTGATGGCGTCGGTCACATAGCGGAAGTCGAGGCAGCGCACGAGCTCTTCCGGGCTCATGTCGGCGAGCAGCTTCCACACGGGCTTCTTCTCGAACTTCGCCCACAGATCCCACACGGCGTTGACCACGGCCGCGGTTGCGAGATGGATGACGCCTTTTTCCGGACCGATCCAGCGCAACTGACTGTCGGACGTGAAGGCGCGCCAGAAGCCGCCCATGTCCGCGGCGATGTCCTCGATCTTCCTGCCGACGACGAGCGGCGCGAGCGCCTCCACCGCCGCGACGACGACTTCGGTGCCGCGCCCGATCGTGAACGTGAGGCCATGACCGGCGAGCCCCGGCGCATCGGTTTCGAGTATCACGTAGGCCGCGGAGTAATCGGGCGCGGCGTTCATTGCATCGGAGCCGTCGAGCGAACGTGAGGTGGGAAAGCGGATATCGCGCACGGAGAGCTTCGTGATGGTAGTCATGTTCATCTCCTCGAAAGGTGGCGTGACGGCTTCGTAAAGGGTTTTCACGGAGGCTTTTGCGCAGTTCCGACGCGCTGCGATGCGCCGGGCTCATGACATTGACAATGCGGGTTTTGCCTCCAGGCACGCTAGCATGTTAGTGCGAAATCAAGGGCGGCGTGGAGACATCGACGAAAGCGGCCTGCCGCCGATCCTTATCGCGTATTGCCTCGCAGGGTTCGGCGCGCGGCAGTCCCATCGACGCGGTCGCGCAGGCGTCGCGCGTGGCGATCGTCAATCGGGCGATGGAATCCGGCATGATGATCGACAAGATTGCCGTATGCGAGCGCATCTATTTCTTCGATGGGAGCGGTGGGCTGTCTGACAAACGTAAGCCTTTGCGGGCGCGCTGAAGCGTTCCTGTCCGGGTCGTCTATATTGGATTTATGAAGATCCGATGTGGAGGTGCGACATGAGGCGCATCTATTTCCTGCTGCCCGACGTGGCGAGCGCAAGAGGGATCATCGACGAACTGCTTTTGAAGCGGATCGAATGGCGGCATATTCATGTGCTCGCGCGGCCTCATGAGCCGCTTGAGGATTTGCCGCAAGCCACGCTGGTTCAACGCACGGATCTGTTGCCGGCGCTCGCGCGCGGTACGGCTGCCGGTGGCGTGACGGGTGCGCTCGCCGGGCTGGTGGCGATGGCGTTTCCGCCGGCGGGGTTGACGATTGCCGGCGGGGCGGTGGTCTGCATGACGCTCGCGAGCATGGGATTCGGCGCCTGGGCCGCGACGATGATCGGCGTGGGGATTCCGAACACGCGCCTGCGGCGCTTCGAGCATGCCATCGAAGAGGGCGAGTTGCTGATGATGGTCGATGTGCCGAAGGATCGGGTCGAGGAGATCGAAGTGCTGGTCAAGGGGCATCATCCTGAGGCGGATGTCGAAGGGGTCGATCCTACTATTCCTGCTTTTCCTTGATTGTGGTTTTGGGTCGTTTGCTTGCTTGTTCTTTCGTGGAATCCTGATTTCTTTGTGGTCTATTAGCACTGCCCCGCACAGGGGCAACGCTAATAGACCGACACGAAAACAAGCTCCCCACCCCACAAAAAACCCCACAAAAAATCCACATCATTTTGATGCGCTAAGATCACACCCCAAGCCCCGATCAACCAAGCGGAAAGCTTAAAAAAACGACCGTTCAAAAACCGAGGAATGAATAAGCCGATGCGCCGAGTGGTCTTCAATCAAAAAGGTGGCGTGGGCAAGTCCACCATCGTCTGCAATCTTGCCGCGATCAGCGCCTCCCGCGGCCTGCGCACGCTCGTCATCGACCTCGATCCGCAAGGCAACGCGAGCCAGTATCTGCTCGGCGCCAAAGCCCGCGATGCGCAGCCGAATCTCGCGAGTTTCTTCGAATCCGCACTGAGCTACAGCTTTCGCGAGCCCGCGTTCGAGACCTTCATTCATTCGACGCCGTTCGAAAATCTCGACATCGTGCCGTCGCATCCGAATCTGGAGGCGCTGCAAAGCAAGCTCGAATCGCGCTACAAGATCTACAAGCTGCGCGACGCGCTGAAAAACCTGGACAACTACGACGCCGTCTATATCGACACGCCACCCGCGCTCAACTTCTTCACGCGCTCCGCGCTGATCGCAGTCGAGCGCTGCCTCATCCCCTTCGATTGCGACGACTTCTCGCGCCGCGCCCTCTATTCCGTGCTCGATAACGTCCAGGAAATCCGCCACGATCACAATCCCGATCTGAGCGTCGAGGGCATCGTCATCAACCAGTTTCAGCCGCGCGCGAGCCTGCCGCAGCAACTCGTCGATGAACTGCGCGGCGAGGATCTGCCCGTGCTCAACTCGCATCTGTCACTCTCCGTCAAAATCCGCGAGAGCCATCAGCACGCCCGCCCGATCATCTACCTCGAACCGCGTCACAAGCTCGCGCAGGAGTATCTGGCGCTGCACGAGGAACTGAACGGCTGACGCGCCACGTCCCGCCATGTCGGTCACGTCGAAAGTTGCAATCGCAATCATCGTCGAAGCCGTCGTGTTCGTCGCGCTGCTGTTCGGCTCGGCCGGCACGCTGGAATGGGGCGCGGGCTGGGCGTGGATGATCCTGATGTTCGGCGGCGGCGGCGCGGTCACCGTGCTCATCGCCCGACGCGATCCCGCGCTGCTCGCCGAACGCATGCGCTCGCCGATGCAGCCGGATCAGCCGTTCTGGGACAAGGTCTTCCTCGTCGTGATGGGCGTGCTCTGGTGCGCGTGGCTCGCGCTGATGGGCCTCGACGCCGTACGCTTCCGCTGGTCCGTCATGCCGCTCTGGCTCGCATCGGTCGGCTCCGCGCTCGTCGCCGTGTCGTTCTGGCTGGTCGCGCGCGTGTTTCTCGAGAACACGTTTCTCGCGCCCGTCGTGAAGATACAGAAGGAGCGCGGGCATCACGTCGTATCGAGCGGGCCGTATGCGGTCGTGCGTCATCCGCTCTATGCCGCCGCCGGCATCATGATCCCCGCGAGCGCGCTCGTGCTCGGCTCGTGGTGGGGGCTCGCCGCTTCGGCGCTGCTGCTCGCAGGGCTCGTCTGGCGCACGGAGATGGAAGAGCGCGAGCTCATCGCGCACCTGGAAGGCTATGCCGAATACGCGCAACGCGTGCGTTACCGCCTCGTGCCGTTCGTCTGGTAACCGCTTGCTGCATGACGATCGGGAATAAAACCGCTGCCCGGACGTTCATGCAGAAGACGGGCGCATTCCCTCGCGCCTCCCGTTCTCGCCGGATGACGCCTATGACGACCGCTCCCTCCCAGCCGCCGCATGTAGCGCATGGATCCCCAACTACCGAAAGCCTCTCCGGCATGGTCGCGTTCGTGCGCGCGGCGGAGACGGGCAGTTTCGTGGCGGCGGGGCGCTCGCTCGGGCTGTCGGCGTCGGCGGTGGGCAAGAGCGTGATGCGGCTCGAAGCGAAGCTCGGCGTGCAGCTGCTCAACCGCACGACGCGCAGAATCGGCCTCACGCACGAAGGCGCGCGCTTCTTTGCCCGTTGCAAGCGCATGCTCGCTGATCTGGAAGACGCGGAAAACGACTTGTTCCATTCGACATCGTCGCCGCGCGGCCGATTGCGCATCAGCGCGCCGTCGCTCGGCAGCCGTCTGCTGTTGCCGCTCGTTCCGGAGTTCAGGCGGCGCTATCCCGACATCGAACTGGATATCGATTTCAGCGACCGCCTCGTCGACGTCACGCAGGAAGGCTACGACGCCGTGATCCGCACGGGACGCCTCGCCGATTCGCAATTGCTCGCCCGCCCGCTCGCGCAATACGGGCCGGTCGTGGTGGGTTCGCCCGCGTACTTCGCAGGACATGGCGAACCCGCGACGCCCGAGGATCTCGAAGGTCACGCGTGCATCCGCTTCCGTTCCCCGGTGAGCGGCCGTCCCGAGCCCTGGCGCTTTGCGCGCGACGATCACACCTTCGCCATCGATCCGCACGCGGCGCTCACGTTCAACGACATGGAAGCGGTGCTCGCTGCGTGCATCTCCGGCCTGGGCCTCGCGTGCGTGCCGGATTTCGTCGCGAAGAGCGCGATGGAAGGCGGCCTGCTGCGCGCGGTGCTCGGCGCGCATACGAGAACGGAAGGAACGTTCCAGATCCTGTGGCCGCCGAGCCGTCACGAAGCACCGCGCCTGCGCGCGTTCATCGACCACATCGCGTCGCGCCTGGGCGGCCTGCCACCGCACGAGGTCAGGTTTCGCGCGGCCTGAGCCGCGCGCGGGCGATCAGCTCTTCTTCGATGTCTTCGCGACGAACGGCGCCGGTGCGTGCGCAACCTTTTCGCTGCCGCATTTGGGGCATTTGAGCTGCGCCGTCGCATGCTCGGCGATGTGCTCCGCATGCTCGAAAGTCTCGCCGCAATCCTGGCAACGGTACTGATAAGTCGGCATGGCATCCTCCCGAGCGCGACCGTTGATCCGGCGCGAGACGCGCCGGCTTCACCCATTCTAGTTCAGCGATCGTGCAGGGACGTCAGGCTGCCACGCGGCGCACGACCGGCGTTTCCGGCGTCGGATAGCCGGCTTCCTTGAAGGTTTCGATGATCGCGCGGTTGGTGTCGAAGTAGACCTGCCAGTAATCGTTGGTATTGGTGTAAGGCCGCACGCACAGAAGCGGCCCTTCGGGCGTGAATGACAGCACTTCGACATCCGGCGGCGGGCTCGTCGCGACGTTCGGTATCTTCGCGACGGCATCCTTCAGCCGCGCGATGGCGTCGAGCGGATCGACGCCGTTCGCGATCTTCGCCGTCAGCTCGACGCGCCGATGCGGCAGCATGCTGAAGTTCCAGATGGTGTCGGAGAAGATCTTGTTGTTGCCGATGATGGCCGCGACGTTGTCGGGCGTCGTGATGGTCGTGCCGAAGAGGCCCACTTCGGTGACCGTGCCGGTTACCCCGCCCGCCGTCACGAAGTCGCCCACCTTGAAGGGGCGCAGCACCTGCATGAACACGCCGGCCGCGAAATGCGCGAGCAGCCCGCCCCACGCGGTGCCGATGGCGAGACCGAGACCGGCGAGCAGCGCGGCGAAGGATGTGGTCTGAACGCCAAAGATCTGCAGAATCGCGAGGACGAGCAGCAGATTGAGAATGACGCCGACGATCGAGCCGAGATAGTGCGCAAGCGTCGGATCGACGCGGCCGTTGCGCGCAAGGAGCCTGCGCATCGCGCCGGTGACGAGATTGATGAGCCAGCGCCCGATGATCCATAACGCGATCGCGCCGATCACCATGATCGCGAAGTCGACGCCGCGGGTCATGATGAAAACACGTACGGTATCGAGGTTCATGTCTTTCTCGCTCGCGTGGCACTTCGCTCAAAGGAACACGTTAAGCCGGGAAAACATGCCGCATGGGGCCACACGAGTTATAGGCGACGCGGCGCATCATCGCAAGATTTACACCCATGTTTGACTTGACCGGAAGGGTCGACCGCATTGGCGAAACGATCATGTCCATTCGGCCCCGTCGGCGTTCGGGTCGGGCAGGGTGAGGCCGGATGCGGGCAAGGGCAGCGCGGTCTTGTAGCGCACCTGCTTCAACGCGAAGCTCGAGCGGATGTTGGAGACGCCGGGCAGGGTCGTGAGCCGTTCCAGGATGAAGCGCTCGAGCGCGGCCACATCGGGCAGCACGACGCGCAACAGATAGTCGGCGTCTCCCGTCATCAGATAACACTCCATCACTTCGGGGCGCTCGCTGATCGCCTGCTCGAAACGCGCGAGCGCATCCTTGATCTGCTTTTCCAGACTGACCTGAATGAAGACGTTGATGCTCAAGCCGAGCGCTTCCGGATTGAGCAAGGTGACGTGCTGCTTGAAAAGTCCGGCTTTTTCCAGGGCCCGCACGCGATTGAAGCAGGGCGTCGGAGAGAGATTCACGGCGCGCGCGAGCTCCGAGTTGGTAATGCGCGCGTTTTGCTGCAACTGGTTGAGGATGCCGATGTCGGTGCGGTCGAGGCGCTGCTTGGCGTTTGCCGTCATAGTCGAAAGATTCCGGATTGGGGCATTTTCAAAGAATAAATACACTATCGCAAAGCGCGAAAAGAGCCAAATGAGACGCACATTCTGCGCATCCGTGGATATGCTTGAACACATCCCATAAGCCAGAACGGAGTCGCGCCATGACGGATTTATCGAGCGGAACCAGCCAGCTTCTTTCCATTGCCAAGGGACGGGAGGACGTCGACCCCGGCGAAACCGCCGAATGGCTGGAGGCGCTCGATGGAGTCGTCGCGCACGTCGGCCGCGAGCGGGCACAGTATCTCTTCGACCGGCTCGCCGAGCACGCGCTCTCGGTGGGCGTCGAATCGGCGCGGGCGCGCGCGACGCCTTACGCGAACACGATTCCCCTCGCGCAGCAGCCGCCTTATCCGGGCAATCTCGACATCGAGGAAAGGCTCGCTGCCGTGTTGCGCTGGAACGCGCTCGCGATGGTCGTGCGCGCGAACCGCGCCTACGGCGAACTGGGCGGCCATATCGCGAGCTATGCGTCGGCGGCGGATCTGTTCGAGGTCGGCTTCAATCATTTCTTTCGCGCGGCCGATGCGAATAACGGCGGTGATATCGTCTACTTTCAGCCGCATTCGTCGCCGGGCGTGTACGCGCGCGCGTTTCTCGAAGGTTTTCTCGATGAGGAGCATCTGCGCCACTATCGTCGCGAGATCGCGGGGCCGGGCTTGTGCTCGTATCCGCATCCGTGGCTGATGCCCGACTTCTGGCAATTCCCGACGGGTTCGATGGGCATCGGCCCGATCAACTCGATTTATCAGGCGCGCTTCATGCGCTATCTGCAGAACCGCAATCTGCTGCGCACGGAAGGCCGCAAGGTGTGGGGCTTCTTCGGCGACGGCGAGATGGACGAGCCCGAGTCGATCGGCGCGTTGTCGCTCGCGGCGCGCGAGCAGCTCGACAACCTGGTGTTCGTCATCAACTGCAATCTGCAGCGGCTGGATGGCCCCGTGCGCAGCAACGGGCGCATCGTCGACGAACTGGAAGCGCAATTTACGGGGGCGGGCTGGAACGTCATCAAGGTGCTGTGGGGCTCGGACTGGGACGCACTGTTTGCGCGCGACCACGCCAATGCCTTGCTGCGCGCGTTCGCGCATACCGTCGACGGGCAGTTCCAGACCTTCTCGGCCAACGACGGCCGCTACAACCGCGAACGCTTCTTCGGCCAGAATCCTGAGCTGGCCGCGCTCGTGGCGCACATGTCGGATGAAGACATCGACCGCCTGCGCCGTGGCGGCCACGACGTGCGCAAGCTGCATGCGGCCTATGCGAAGGCGCTCGCGCACAAGGGCCAGCCGACCGTGATCCTCGCCAAGACGATGAAGGGCTTCGGCATGGGCACGGCGGGTCAGGGCCGCATGACGACGCATCAGCAGAAAAAGCTCGATCTCGACGATCTCAAGGCGTTCCGCGATCGCTTCCGCCTACCGCTGTCGGATGAAGACGTCGAGCAGCTGAAGTTCTGCAAACCCGCCGACGACGCGCCCGAGATGCGCTATCTCCACGAACGCCGTGCGGCGCTGGGCGGCTATCTGCCGCGCCGTCGCGCGAAGGCATCGCAAGGCATCACGCCGCCCGCGCTGACCACGTGGGGCCAGTTCGCGCTGGATGCATCCGGCAAGGAGATGTCCACGACTATGGCCTTCGTGCGCATGCTCGGCAGCCTGCTGAAGGACGCGACGCTCGGATCCCGGGTCGTGCCCGTGGTCGCGGACGAGGCGCGCACCTTCGGCATGGCCAATCTCTTCAGGCAAGTGGGCATCTACTCGCCGCTCGGCCAGTTATACGAGCCGGAGGACATGGGCTCGATGCTCTATTACCGGGAGGACACGCGCGGACAGATTCTGGAAGAAGGCATTTCGGAGGCGGGCGCGGTGTCTTCGTGGATCGCGGCGGCGACGTCCTACAGCGTGCACGACCTGCCGATGCTGCCGTTCTATATCTACTATTCGATGTTCGGCTTCCAGCGCATCGGCGATCTGATTTTCGCGGCGGCCGATCAACGCTCGCGCGGTTTTCTCATCGGCGCGACGTCGGGGCGCACGACGCTCGGCGGCGAGGGCTTGCAGCACCAGGACGGCACGAGCCATCTCGTCGCATCGACGATTCCGAACTGCCGCGCTTACGATCCCGCGTTCGCATACGAGGTCGCGGCGATCGTCGATGAAGGCATGCAGGAGATGCTCGAGCGCCAGAACGACGTGTTCTACTACGTCACCGTGACCAACGAGAACTACGCGCAGCCGTCTGCGCCGAATGGCTCACTGGATGCGCAAACGCGCGAGGGCATTCTGCGCGGCATCTATCGCATCGGCGATGCATCCGGTGACGATGCGCAAGTGCAACTGCTCGGCTCGGGCGCGATCCTCAACGAAGCGATCGCCGCGCGCGCGATGCTGAAGAACGACTGGAACATCGATGCCGCCGTATGGAGCGTGACGAGCTATACGGAGTTGCATCGCGATGGCGCGGCATCCGAGCGGCTCGCACGTCTGAGCGACGACGATGCGCCGACGCCGTTCGTCACGCGCGCGCTGGAGGAATCACGCGGTCCCGTGATCGCCGCGACGGATTACGTGCGCGCGGTGCCGGAACTGATTCGCGCATACGTGCCGCGTCGCTATGTCACGCTCGGCACCGATGGGTTCGGGCGCAGCGATACGCGTCAGTCGTTGCGCGAGTTCTTCGAAGTGGATCGCGTGTCGATCGTCATCGCGGCGCTGAAATCGCTCGTTGATGAAGGCGTCATCGACAAGACGGTGCTCAAGGCGGCGCGCGGGAAATACGGCAGGACGCAGGAGCCGGGCGACGCGCCCTGGTCGCGCTAGGCATTCCTGCGCGCTGTGTCGAGCAGCTCGCGCACTTCGTCGTCGCTGGTCTGATCGAAGTCGAGATAGAACTGGCCGACGCCGAAGTAGCGATGCGGGCGCATCACGCAGACGAATTCGTCGACGACGTCTTCGACGCGCGCTTCGGAATCGAGCGGCGCCACCGGCAGCGCGGCCACGATCTTCGCCGGATGCGCGTGACGCAGCGACATGGCCGCGGCTTTCATGGTCGCGCCGGTCGCCATGCCGTCGTCGACGACGATCGCCACGCGCCCGTTCACGTCGAGCGGCGGCCGTGAGCCGCGATACAGCTTCTCTCGCCGTTCGAGTTCGGCGCGCTCGCGTGCGATCACGCGCTCGAGCTCGTCTTTCGCGACGCCCGCATAGTCGACGATGCGCTCGTCGAGAAAGAATGCGCCGCCCGATGCGATCGCGCCCATCGCCAGTTCCGGCTGCACGGGCACGCCGAGCTTGCGCACGACGAGCACATCGAGCGGCGCCCCGAGCGCGCGGGCCACTTCGAACGCGACCGGCACGCCGCCGCGCGGCAGCGCGAGCACGATGACGTCGTCGCGGTCCGCATACTCGTGGAGATGCCGCGCGAGCTCTCGTCCCGCTTCCCTTCGGTTTTCGAACGTAGAGTTCATGCTCCGTTTCCTTTCAGCCTCCGGCGCGTGAGTCGCGCGACACGAAGCGCGCGGCGCCGTCGAGACCTTCGTCGAATACCGCGTCATGGCCGTTTGCGCCTTCGCGCCGAAGCGCGTGGGCGATATCGCCGTCGAATGCGTTGTCGTGCACCGAACGCAGATCCGCGCGCAACGCGGCTTGCGGCAGCGCGGCCAGCTCGCAGGCGAGCGTCTCGGCCACGGCGCGCGCTCGGCCTGGCGGCGCGATGCGATTGGCGAGGCCGATTGCGAGCGCCTCGCGCGCATCGACGGCGCGCCCGGTGAGTATCAGATCCAGCGCACGCGACATGCCTATGAGACGCGGCAGCCGTATCGTGCCGCCGTCGATGAGCGGTACGCCGACGCGCCTGCAGAACACGCCCAGCACGGCGTTTTCCTCGATCACGCGCAGATCGCACCACGCCGCGAGTTCGAGTCCGCCGGCTACCGCGTGTCCCGCGATTGCTGCGATCACGGGTTTGCCGAGCGTGAGGCGTGTCGGCCCCATTGGACCGGGGCCGCTGCCGTCGGGATGGATTTCGTTGCGACGCGCGTCGTCGTTGAGCGCGCTCAGATCCGCGCCCGCGCAGAACGTGCCGCCCGCACCCCAGAGCACCGCGACCGACAGCGCATCGTTTGCGTCGAAACGCTCGAACGCTTCGCGCAGGGCATCGGCGATATTGCGATCCACCGCATTGCGGCGCCCGGGCCGATCGAGCACGACCGTGACGACGCGCGGATCGTGCGCAAGCGGTTCCATGCGCACGTAATCGCCGAGATACACGACGTCAGGGGACATCGATCGCTCCTTCTTGCACGACTGCCTTCAGGATACTCGCCGCGCGGCGTGCAAGTGCACCGCGATCGGGCATGCCGCGGGCTTGCTGATAGCCTTCAATTTGCCTTCGTAACGAAATAAATAGCTCGAAAACGGTGCATGAGATGCAACACTACGGGGCATTGCACCAGAATCGAACGAAGCGCGTTGACCGATTCCGGAGCACGTTGCACCACGCTCTGCCGCGCGTCGCCTGACGTTCGCACCGTTTCGATGCCCGTTGCGCCAACTTGGCCCGGAACTTGCAAAACGAGCGCCTTTTCAGACTCGACCGCTCGAACATGCAGGCACTCCAATCCGGAACCGATACTCTTTTTCTGCTGCTGGGCGCCGCAATGGTGCTCGCGATGCATGCGGGTTTTGCGTTTCTCGAACTCGGCACCGTGCGCCGCGAGAATCAGGTGAACGCGCTCGTGAAGATCCTGGTGGACTTCGCGGTGTCGACGCTCGCGTACTTCTTCATCGGCTACAACATTGCGTACGGCGTGGAGTTCATGCACAGCGCCGACATTCTGGCCGAGCACAACGGCTATGCGCTCGTGCGCTTCTTTTTCCTGCTGACGTTCGCGGCGGCGATTCCGGCCATCGTGTCGGGCGGCATCGCAGAGCGGTCGAAGTTCAATCCGCAGCTCTTCGCGACTTGCGTGATCGTCGGGTTCATCTATCCGCTGCTCGAAGGCATCGCGTGGAACGAGCGCTTCGGCATTCAGGCGTGGCTTGCGCAGGCGTTCGGCGCGCCGTTCCATGACTTCGCGGGTTCGGTGGTGGTGCATGCGTTCGGCGGCTGGGTTGCGCTGCCTGCGGTGCTGCTTCTCGGGCCGCGCCATGGGCGCTACCACAAGGATGGGCGTATCGCGGCGCATCCGCCTTCGAGCATTCCGTTTCTCGCGCTGGGCGCGTGGGTGCTGGCGGTGGGCTGGTTCGGCTTCAACGTGATGAGTGCGCAGACGATCGACAAGATCAGCGGCCTCGTCGCCGTGAACTCGCTGATGGCGATGGTCGGCGGCACGCTTGCCGCGTGGTTCGCGGGACGCAACGATCCGGGCTTCACGTATAACGGGCCGCTTGCGGGGCTCGTTGCGGTGTGCGCGGGCTCGGACCTGATGCATCCGCTTGGCGCGTTGATCGTCGGCGCGGTGGCGGGTGTGCTTTTCGTGCAGATGTTCACGTGCGTGCAGAACCGCTGGCGCATCGACGATGTGCTCGGCGTGTGGCCGTTGCATGGCCTGTGCGGCGCATGGGGCGGCATTGCGGCGGGCATTTTCGGGCAGAAGGTGCTCGGCGGGATCGGGGGCGTGTCGATCTGGTCGCAGGTGCTTGGCACCTTCGGTGCGGTGGTGCTGGCGCTTGCCGGCGGCGCGGCGGTGTATGGCGCGATCAAGATGACGGTAGGATTGCGGCTCGATCGCGAGGAGGAATTCAATGGGGCGGATCTCGCGATTCATCGGATTTCAGCTACGCCGGAGAGGGAGATGGCGGGGTGAAAGGGGTTGGGGTTCGGGGGTGGTGCGCTTGTTCTTTCCACGAAACCCCAGGCAAACTCCCCCAAAAAAAACCTCCCGCCCCAGGCACACACTTCGCTGAAGCCGCTTGCAAAGCCGGCCCCCGATTGACGCGCCTGCCGCATTGACCGAGAATGCCCGGCCCGGCCCGGCGTACATCAAGGCTCCAACGAGCGTGCGCCGGTTACGATATACCGGTCGACATCCCCGGAGGCGCAACGCGTGGACTCCACCGAGACCGCGACATTCGATCTGCCGCTGCCCGCCCGCAATTTCGCCTCGATGCGAAAGATGCTGCTGCTCGTCCTGGCCGCGTCGATCGTGATTCCGCTCGCGTGCCTTTGCATCTACGGCTACTACGATCTGCAGCGCCGCTTCGCCGACGCCCAGGAGCTCACCGAGCGTCTCACGCGCGTGGCGAACGAGCACGCGCTGAAGGTCATCGATCTGAATCAGCAACTGGAGACGCGCATCGTCGAAATGCTCGGCGATCGCGACGACGCCACCATCCGCAATGGCGAGGACGCGCTGCACCGCACCCTCGACGACATGGACGGCTCGTTCGCGCAAATCGCAGCGATCTCCGTGTTCGGCAAAACCGGCAGCCTGCTCGCGAACAGCCGCTACTATCCCGCGCCGTCCGTGTCGATCGCCGAGCGCGACGACTTTCAATCCGCGCGCGCCGTCGCGCCCGTCACCTACTTCTCCTTGCCCTTGCGCGGCAAGGTCGCGCGCTCGGATGTCTTCACCACCACGATGGGCCGCATCGGCCGTGACGGGCAGTTTCTCGGCGTCGTGTCGATCGCGTTGAAGCGCAGCTATTTCGTCGACTTCTATCGCGAACTCGTGGCGGGCGATCGCGCAGTCGTCATCGGGCTTTATCGCCGCGACGGCGGCATACTCGCGCGCTATCCCGCGAGTACGGAAAGCGCGCAGCTTGCAAGGAACACGCCGTTCATCGATGCGTTTCGAAACAACGAGCTCTTCGGCCGCATACGCATGAGCTCGAGCATCGATCATGTCGAGCGGCTGCTCGCTTTCCGGCGCGTGGGCGACTATCCGCTCTACGTCGCGACCGGCTATGCGGTTTCCGCGATCCAAACGCGCTGGCGCGACAATCTCGCGCTCGTCGCGGCGATCGCGCTGGTGCCGTGCATCGCCGTGTGGCTGCTGATCGCGTTCTCGATCCGCCGCCTGAATGCGGAGCAGGCCGCGTGGGAACACTGGCAGGCCGAGGTCGCGACGCGCCTTTCCGTCGAGGCGTCGAGCCGCCAGTTGCGGCGCATGGGCGCCCTCGGCAATCTCGTCGCGAACGTCGCGCACGACTTCAATAATCTGCTGATGGTGGTCGCATCGAACATGGAGCTCGCGCGGCGCAAGCACTTCAACGGCGTCGAAAGCGAAGTGCTCGCGGTGGAGCGCGCGACCGCCGGCGCCGAATCGCTCGCGCGCCGTCTGATGAGCGTCGCCCGCAAACAGCCGCTCAAGCAGGATCTGATCGATCCCGCCGCATGGCTGCGAAGCGTGCTCGAGCTCGTGAGGACGTCGGTGCATCCGTCCGTTTCGGTGACGCTGGAACTGTCGCCGGATCTGTGGAGCGTGATGGCCGATCCCGTCGAGCTGGAACTCGCGCTCGTGAACGTCGCCCTGAACGCGAACGAGGCGATGCCGCATGGCGGACGCGTCGTGATCCGCTGCCAGAACGCGCGCGTGCGCGGCGCGGAAACCGATATCCCCGATGGCGAATACGTGCTCATCTCGATCACCGACAACGGCGAGGGCATGAGCGAACAGACGTTGCGGCGCGCGTTCGAACCGCTCTTCACGACGAAGGTGCGCGGCGCGGGTACGGGCCTCGGTCTCGCCCAGGTGCTCGCCGCTTGCGAGCAGGCGGGCGGCACGGCGCGCATCACGAGCGTCCCGGCTTCGGGTACGACGGTTCGCCTCTATCTGCCGCGTCACCATGGACCGGCGCCGAGCGTCCCGAAGGCCGAGGTGAAGACGCAGGCGTTCGTGCCCGCTACCGGAACCATGACAGCCGCGACCGACGAAGCGCATCCGTTGGGCGGCATGTCGGTACTGCTCGTCGAGGACAACGTGGATGTCGCGGCGGGCGTGATGGCGGTGCTCGAAGTGTTCGGCTGCGCGGTGCATCACGAAGAAAGCGCGGACGCGGCGTTTGCGCTATTGGGCGAGGGCTACAGCTTCGATCTGGTGCTCACCGACGTGCAGATGCCCGGCCGCATGAACGGCATCGATCTGGCCGAGCAGATCATGAAGCGGCTGCCGTCGCAGCGGCTCGTCCTGATGACGGGTTACGCGGACGAGCTGGAACGCGCGAAGCATCTCGGCGTGCCGATTCTCGCGAAGCCGTTCAACATGGACGATCTCCTCGATCTGATCGCGCCCGGCATGCCGCATTGATCCGCGATCAACGTTTGCCTTGCCCGCGCACCGCTCGCGCGCCGACGAGCGGATTGAAGCCCGCGCGCTTCGGTTCCCGCGGCTCCGCTGCCTGCGTGCTCTTCTTCGCGGCGCGCGCCTTCGAGCGCGGGCCATCGCCGCTTAGCTGACTCAGCAAGTCTTCATCGTCTTCGACTTCGGCTTTGTCGGCATCGTCTTCGTCTCCGGCGGGCCGTTGCGCGCCGGTGAGATGCTCGACGACCGAGAGGAAATCCTTCCGCGCGCCCTTCAACGCGCGCCCGGGCATCATCACGATCACGACCGCTTCCTGCACCGTATGGCCATCCACGGTGTGCAGCGTGCCTTCCTCGTTCCAGTCGATGCCGCTATCCGCATATGCCGCGACGACGTGATGCAGCACCGCGGGCGACATCACGCCCGCATCGTAAAGCCCGACGATCTGCCGCTCCGCGAGCGCGAAGAGGCTCGGCGGCCCGCGCTTCGGCTTGCGCGCGGCCATTCACTTCGCGGCGGGCGCGACCCGCCATACGGCGTTGCCGACATCGTCGGCGACGAGCAGGCCGCCCGCATGATCCACGGCGACGCCGACGGGACGTCCGCGCGCGTGGCCATCCGGCGACAGAAAGCCCGTCAGGATGTCCTCGGGCGGCCCCGCGGGCTTGCCGTTCTCGAAGGGCACGAACACGACCTTATAGCCGCTTCTCGGCTTGCGGTTCCATGAACCGTGCTGACCGATGAACGCACCGTTACGGTAGCGCTCCGGAAAAGCGTTGCCGTCGTAGAACGTGAGCCCGAGCGACGCGGTGTGCGCTCCGAGCGCATAGTCGGGCAGAATCGCCGATTCCACGAGATCCGCGCGCTGCGGCTTCACGCGTTCGTCGACATGCTGACCATAGTAGCTGTAGGGCCACCCATAGAACCCGCCGTCTTTCACCGAAGTCAGATAGTCCGGCACGAGATCGTTGCCCAGTTCGTCGCGCTCGTTCACGACGGTCCAGAGCGCGCCGCTTTGCGGCTGCCACGACATGCCGTTGGGATTGCGCAAACCGGTGGCGAACAGGCGCGACTGCTTCGTGTCGATGTCCACTTCCATGATCGCCGCGCGCCCGTTTTCCGCGTCGATGCCGTTCTCCGCCGCGTTGCTGTTCGAGCCGACGGTCACATAGAGCTTTTTGCCGTCGCGGCTCGCGATGATGTTCTTGGTCCAGTGATGGTTGATCGGCCCGGCGGGCAGGTCCATGAACTTCTCGCCGGGTGTCATGATGTGCGTCGCGCCGGATTCGTACTTGAAGCGCATGATCGCGTCGGTATCCGCAACATAGAGTTCGTCGCCGACGAGCGCCATGCCGAAGGGCGAATGCAGCTTGTCGATGAACACCGCGCGCGTTTCGGCGACGCCGTCTCCATCGGCATCGCGCAGCAGCACGATGCGGTTCGGACTCGCGACGGCAGCGCCCGCGCGCTTCATCAGCTTCTTCATCACGAAGCCCTTGATGCCGGCGCTTTCGTCATGCTGCTCAGGCGCATTGCTTTCGGCGACGAGCACGTCCCCGTTCGGCAGCGTCGCGAGCCAGCGCGGATGATCGAGCCCCGCGGCGAACGCCGTCACGTTAAAGCCTGCCGCCGCGTCGGGCTTTTCTCCTTGCTGCCAAGGCTTTGCCGGGGCGATGCTCACGGTCGGCATCAGCGCCTTGTGCGGCGCGGGCAACTCGGGATTCGGGCCGAAGCCGGCCGCGTAGTCGGCGGCCACCGTTGCGCCGCTCGTGAGCAGCAGCGCGATGGCGACCACGTGCGCAAGTTCTTTCACCGGTTTTTTCAAGCGTGACTCCCGACGGATGAAGGGCAGCGGTAACGGTCGACCGATCAGCCGCCGCCGATGCCTTGCGTTACCTTGCCCGTACCGCCGCAGGTTTTGCAGTCGGCGCCGTCGAGCTTGCCGGAGCCGTTGCAGTCCGGACAAAGATCTTCACCCGTGCCGGGCACGCCGGGTTCGGCTTCGTCGCCGGGATTGAGAGGGGGTTGTTGCGCCATCGTCGTCTCCTTCGTCGTCGTTGAAGGGAAGCAAGCGGGAAGCAAGCGGCGTTCCTCATCGGCTTGCAAGGCTTGCAGCGGCCTGGCATTTTTTTCATGGCGTGGAGCGCGAACGACCGCCGATGCGCACATCCGTGCTGGTACGCGGGATGCTTGTCTCGTTACGCGGCGTGAGCCGCGGCTTTTTACCACTGCAGATGTCACCGCGCAGTGCGCGACGACCAGGCCAGGAGGGATTTATGAGCGGAAACCAAAAGCAAACGGGCAACCAGCCGTCGATGCCGAATCAATCAAACAAATCGCACGGACAGCACGGCCAACAAGAAAGGTCAACGGGGCAACCGCAGCAAGGTCAGCAGACCGGCCAGCGGCAGCAGAATCAGCCGCTGCCACAGCATCAGGGCGGTCAGCGTCAACCTTGATCGTCCTGGAGAAGTGGAGGAAGCAACGCGCGGTCTCGCTCACGCGAGGCCGCGCGTCCGTTTTCAGAGCGAAAAAGCGATTCAGGGCTTGCGGCCGAACGCTTCGCGCAAACGCTTCTTCGCGCGTTCCAGCGTGCTCTTGCGCGATTTCGGCAGATTGCGTCCCGCGCGATTGATATAGAAGTTGAGCATCGACATCGCCGATTGGAACGGCGTGCCCTTTCGGCGCGTGCTGCGCGTCGACGAGCGCTTGAGCGAATCGGCGATTTCCTGGGCGCTGCCCGTCTTGAAGATGTCGTGCTCGACGTCCATCGCGTCGCTCGTCTCCATGACGTGATGCGACCAGCGGTGCGTGGATCGCTCGGGTTTCTTGCGGTTGCCAGCGAGCGCGTGTCGTTGCCGCGTGCTGGGCCGCTTGCCGGCGCCGGTCTTGCGCGTTGCCGTCTGCGTGGTCTTGCGGGTCGTTGTCATTACCTTTCCTCATGCTCCTTGCGATGATGCGCGGCGAGCCGATGTGCCTCGCGCAACGCATCGACGATGGCCTTGTACGCCTTCTCGCGCGTTTCCGGGTCCGGCGCGCGCAACGCGAACGACGGATGATAGGTCGCGACGACTGCGTGGCCTTCGTGCTCGATCGCCTGTCCCATCGACGCCTGTAGCGTCGCCTTCGAATTGCGCAGCACGGACTTGAGCGCGGTCGAGCCGAGCGCGACGATCACTTTCGGCGCGATATCGCCGGTCTCGCGGTCGAGCCAGTAATGGCACGCGTCGATCTCGCGCTGCGCGGGCGTCTTGTGCATGCGCCGCTTGCCGCGCGGCTCCCATTTGAAATGCTTGACCGCGTTGGTCACATACACTTCCTTGCGCGCGACGCCGGCCTCGACGAGCGCGCGATCGAGCAACGCGCCCGCGGGGCCGACGAAGGGCTTGCCCTGCAGGTCTTCCTGATCGCCAGGCTGCTCGCCGACGATCATCAGCGGCGCATGACGCGGCCCCTTGCCGGGCACCGCCTGCGTCGCGTCTTTCCAGAGCGCGCAGCGCCTGCATTCGTCGAGCGATGCGGGCGCCTGATCCGGTTCGACGCCGGGTTGCTTCGTCGCCATCTTCGGCTCACGCGCTCGCGATGCGCCGCGCGTCGTCGAGCGTGAGCGGTTCGCGCATCGCTTCGGCGAGCCGGCATACGGCGGCGTCGTGCTCGCATGCGACCACCGCGCCCACGCGCCCGTCCTTCATCAGAAAGGCGATGAAGTGCTGCGTGGCGAGATCGCCGTCGATCTCGATGCTGTCCGGCTCCTTCACGTGCCCGAGATAGTCGAAGGTCTTCTCGTAGTGGTAGGTCCAGAAGTAGGGCACGCCGACATATTCGCGCGCACTGCCCGCCATGTTGTAGGCGGCGACGCGCGCATGCTGCTGCGCGACACGCCAGTGCTCGATGCGCACGCTCTCATCCGAACGCGGCAGCGGAAAATGCGCGATATCGCCCGCTGCATAGAGCGCGGGCGCGGCAAGCATCGTCGCATCGACGCGCACGCCGCCGTCCTCCTCGAGCGCGACGCCCGGGAGAAAGTGCGTCGCCGGTTCGACGCCCGTTCCGGCGATCACCACATCCGCCGCGAGCTTTTCGCCCGAATCGAGAATGGCTTCGCGCACCGCATTGCCGCCTCTGAGCGCGCTGATGCGCGAATTCATATGAAACGTGACGCCGTTCTTCTCGTGCAGTCGCTTGAACATTTCGCCGATGCGCTCGCCGAACTGCTTCGCGAACGGCACCTTGCCCGGCGCGACGACGGTCACGTCGATCGCGCGTTTCCTCAGACACGACGCCACTTCGAGCCCGATGAAGCTCGCCCCGATGATCACCGCGCGCTTGCTTCCTTCTCCTTCGAGCGATGCGAGGATCGCGCGTGCATCCTCGCGCGTGCGCAGCATGTGAACATGCTCCAGATTCGCGCCGGGAATGCCGAGCGGCCTGGGGATGCCGCCCGTGCAGACGAGCGCGGCGTCGTAGTCGATCTTCATGCCCGTCGCGAGCTCGGCGCGCCTCTCCTTCGCATCGAGATGCACCGCCTGCGCCTCGATGCGCTCGATGTCGTGCTTGTCGAAGAAATCCGGGTCGAGCAGGGGCGGCACGTCATCGGGCGGCATGTCGCCCGCGAGCGTGAACTTGCTGAGCGACGTGCGATCGTAGGGCTCGCGTGCGTCGTTGCCCGCGAGCACGATGCGTCCTTCGAAGCCCGCTTCGCGTAATGCAGCGCATGCCGCCGCGCCCGCCGCGCCCGCGCCGACGATCAGCATGGTCCGGTCGTTGGTGCGCGCCTTCGCTTTCGGCGCGCTGCTTTCGACGGGCTGCAAGGACACATGGACATCGCCGTCCCTGACCGTCGCGTCGTAGCGCGTCAATGCCTTCAGCGGCGGCGGCTCGACAAGGCTGCCGTCGCGCACCTCGAACGTGCCCTTGTGCCACGGACACACGATACGCCCGTTGCAGATCGCGCCTTCGTCGAGCGGGCCGCCCGCGTGCGGACATTCGGCGGTGTAAGCGCGCACGGCATCGCCATCGCGCACGAGCAGGATGGGAATTTCCTTCGCGTCTTTCTCGTCGCCTTTGATGCACACACGCTTGCCGCGTTCGGCGGACAGATCCGCGAAGCGCGCGACTTTATGCGGGGTGGGGGACATCGCACTCTCCGGTGGCTAAAGCACTAAAGCCATACGGAGAGCGCGGAGCAATTATCGGACCGCGAGAGGGTACTTTTATCAGAGCGCTTCGGTCACCGCGCGCAGAAACTGCTGCGTGCGCTCATGCTGCGGCGCAGAGAAGAATTGCTGCGGCGGCGCCTGCTCGATGATCTTGCCTTGCGAGAAGAAGCACACGCGATCGGCGAAGTCCCTGGCGAAACCCATCTGGTGCGTGACCATCAGCATCGTCAGGTTGTGCTCCTGGCCGAGCCTGCGGATCACGTTGAGCACTTCGCCGCAGAGTTCCGGATCGAGCGCGGAGGTGACTTCGTCGAACAGCATGATCTTCGGGCGCATCGCGAGCGCGCGCGCAATCGCGACGCGCTGCTGCTGTCCGCCCGACAACTGCGACGGATAGTGATTGCACTTCTCGGCGAGCCCGACCATCGAGAGCAACTCGCGCGAACGCTCGGTCGCTTCCTTCCTCGACAGCCCGAGCACGCTCATCGGCGCTTCGATCGTATTCTGCAGAGCCGTCATGTGCGGAAAGAGATTGAAGCTCTGAAACACCATGCCGATCTTGCTGCGCACCCGCCGCACATGCCGCGGCGACGCGGGCACGAGCTTGCCGCCGCGCATCTCGTGCGTGAGCGGCTCGCCATCCACTTCGATGACGCCGTCGCTCACGGCATCGAGCGTCATCAGCACCCGCAGGAGCGTGGACTTGCCTGAGCCGCTCGGCCCGATGATTGCCACCTTCTCGTTGGACGCGATATCGAGATCGAGGCCGTCGAGCACGGTGAGCGCGCCATAGCGTTTGGTGACGTTGCGAAAGCGCACCATCGGTGCGTTCACGCTGGCATCGGCGGCCGCGCCGAGCGCGGGGTCGAAGTCTCGTTTCATCTGCTGCTCCTGGAGTTGCATTACCGTGCGCCGTCCAGCGGGGTCGGAGTGGTCGATACGCGAGGCTGCGCGATCATGGCAGCCTCACGCGCCGTTCGAGATGACGCACGCCCGAGGCGAACGTCACGCTGATGATGAGAAAGAAGATTCCGGTCATCGTGATCGGCTCGAGATAGCGGAAGGTCTCGGAGCCGATGTTCTTCGCCTGCTGCATCAGTTCGACGACGGTGATCGCGGAGAGCACCGGCGTGTCCTTGAACATCGCGACGAGGTAGTTGCCGAGCGCGGGAATCACCGGACGAATCGCCTGCGGCAGGATCACGCCCGTATAGGTGCGCCACGGCGAGAGCGAGAGCGCGCATGACGCCTCCCACTGTCCGCGCGCGACGCCGTTGAGCCCCGCGCGATACACCTCGGACACATAGCACGCGTAGTGCACCGCGATGCCGAGGGTGCCCGCGGTCAGCGCGGACATCGTGAAGCCGTACAGCGGCGCGACATAGAAGAGCACGTACACCTGGATCAGGAGCGGCGTGCTGCGAATGAACTCGATGAAGAACGCGGTGGTCTTCGCGACGGGCGCGAAATCGCTGCGCCGCAGGATCGCGAGCACGAGGCCGAGCACGAGCGCGATCGCAAAGCCCACGAGCGTGATGCCGATGGTGTAGGTCGCCGCGCGCGCCAGTTCGGGCAGGATGTGCAGCGCGTATTTCAGATCGAAGAGCTGGCTGAGCGACGTCATGACGCGACCCTCGGAATGGTGCGCCGAATGGCGACATGACTGCTCACGCGCCGCTCGAACACGCGCATCACGGCGACGATCGCCTGCGCGAGCACGAAGTAGATGAGGAGCGTGAGCGCGAAGATCTCCGCCGTCTTGAAGGTCGATTCGTCGAGCTGGCGCGCGCGGAACGTGAGATCCGAGAGTGTGATCAGCGAGACGAGCGAGGTGCCTTTCACGAGCTCGATCATCAGGTTGGTCGCGGGCGGCAGCGCATTGATCATCGCCTGCGGGAGGACGATGCGGCGCAGCCGCGCGGCCGCCGGCATGTTCAGCGCGAGCGCCGCTTCGTATTGCCCGCCCGGCACCGAGCGCAGCGCGCCGCGCAGGATCTCGGAGCCGTACGCGCCGTAGTGCAGCCCCAGTCCGACGATGGCGACCGTGAAGGGCGTCAGTTGCAGATTGAAGGGCGGCAGCGGCAGCACGAAGAAGAGCCAGAAAAGCTGCACCAGCAGGGACGTGCCGCGGAATACCTCGACATACACGTTGCCGATCCAGCGCACGATGCGGTAAGGCGCGGCGCGCAGCGCCGTCGCGGCGCTCGCCATGACGATCGCGAGCAGGATGCTGATGACGGCGATCTGGATCGTGACGAGCGTGCCCTTCATCATCAGGGGCAGCAGCTCATTCAGGTCACTCATGACGGTTCCTCGCTAATTGGTGAACGCTGCGCGTCGCCATGCTCAGGCGTTCAGCCGGCGCACAGTTCCGGCGCTTTCTTGGTGGTCAGGTTCGACTTGTCGAAACCGAATGGGGCGACCGTCTTCAGGTGATCGTCCGTGCCGAGCCACTGGTGCAGCTCCTTGTTCACGGCGTCGCGCAGATCGGTATCTTCAGGACGGAATGCGAGCGCGCCATAGCCGGTGTGCTTCGGATCGTCGTTGAACTGGCCGATCGCCTCGACCTGCGGGCCGCCCTTCGATGCGAGCCCCTTCATCGTCAGCGCGGTGCCCACGGCTGCATCGGCGCGGCGCGCGCGCACGGCCTGCAGTTGCGCGGTGGTGTCCGGAACCTGCAGGATCTGGTCGTCCTTGATGCCTGCCTGGCGCGCATAGCCGAGCTCGGCCGTACCTGCCATCACAGCAAGTTTCGTGTCCGGCTGCTTCGCGACGTCGGCATAGCTGTGCAGATTCTTGGGATTGCCCTTCATCGTAAGCAGCGTGTCGGGAATCTGGTATTGCGGATCGGCGAACGCGACCTGCTTGCAACGCTCGGGCGTGATGTACATGCCCGCGGCGATCACATCGAAGCGGCCGGCCTTCAGGCCCGGGATCAGCGCGCCCCATTCGGTCAGCACCGCATCGACCTTCTTTACGCCGAGCTTGGCGAAGACCTTCTTCGCGATCTCGGGCGATTCGCCTGTCACGGTGCCGTCGGGCGTCGTGTAAGCGAAGGGCGTTTCGTTGGCGTAGCCGATGCGCACCTCGCCGGTGCGTTGAATGCGTTGCAAAGTGGTTTCAGCGCTCGCGCTAGTGACGCAGGCGGCAAGGCTCGCCGCCGCGACGCACGCCGCTGCCAGCATTCCAGACAGTCGCTTCGTTTTCATATCGTTTCCGTAGTAGTGGTTCTTCAAGCGTGGTCGAGTAGGGCCGTTCGAATGGCGGCGAGGGTGCGAAAGACCGAGAAAACCCTTACTCCGCGGAGCTTCACGGCGTCTCGGAGCGCAGCCACGAACGCAGAATACAAAGCCATATATTTGTTCCGATTGCTCTAGGACAATTATTTTCAGGCGCGCTTTTGCGCCACTATTGCACTTGAAACTCTGCATGTGAGGAGCAGGAAGTGAACGAACGATGGCGCGACGCCGTGCGCGCGGTGCAAGGCGTGCAGTCCAAATACAAGCGGCTCGTGAAGGCGATGGCCGCCGATATCGAAAGCGGTGCGCTCTCGTCCGGCGAGCGTCTGCCGCCGCAGCGCGAAGTCGCGGCGGATCTCGCGATCAGCGTGCAGACCGTGACGAACGCCTACAAGGAACTGGAAAGACAAGGGCTGATCCGCTGCGAAGTGGGGCGCGGCAGCTTCGTCTCGGCGCGCGTGACTGAGGCCATGTCCAACTACATGCTCGACACGGCAGAGCGCTCGGTGGTCGATTTCTCGATTGCGCGCATCGTGCACACGCCCGAACACGACGCGATGTGGCGCAAGGTTTGCGCGACGCTCTCGACCATCGAGGATCAGCCGTGGATACGCGCGTTCCGGCCGATCGCGGGATTCGAGCATCACCGGCAGGCAGGCGTCGCGTGGCTCGCATCGCTCAATATGCCGGCGAGCGTGGAGACGCTGCTCGTCACCAATGGCGCGGCGCACGGCATCTTTCTCGCACTCGCGTCGATCGTCGGCCCCGGTGATACGGTCCTGTGCGAAAGCCTGACGGACCATGGCGTGATCGGTTCGGCGAACGTGCTGGGGTTTACGCTTAAGGGGCTGGAGATCGACGAGCACGGCATCCGGCCCGAGCACTTCGAGGAAGTCTGCGACAGCGAGCGCGTGAGCGCGCTCGTCTGCACGCCGACGCTGAACAACCCGACGGTCGCGATGATGCCCGATTCGCGCCGCCGCGCGATTGCGCGCATCGCGGAGCGCTACGGCGTCTATGTCATCGAGGACGATGTGTACGGCGCGCTGCCCGCGAAGGCACAGACGCCCATCGCGAGCCTCATACCCGAGCTCGCGTTCTACTGCACGAGCATGACGAAGTCCGTGTTGAGCGGCTTGCGCACCGGCTTCATGACGGTGCCGCGCCGGCTCGCATTGCGCGCGGAAAGCGTCCTGCGCGTGAGCAGCTGGATGGCGACCTCGCCGATTGCCGAAGTCACCGCGCGCTGGATCATGGACGGCACCGCGCAACGCCTCGTGCAGATTCAGCGCGAGCGTCTCGCGGCGCGTCAGAGCGTCGTGCGCGAAGTGCTGGGCGACTACGTGCTGGGCAGTCATCCGAACGCGCTGTCGGCCTGGCTGCGCGTGCCCGACGAATGGGAGGCGGAACGCATCACGCGCGAATTGCGCAACCGCAATATCGCGGTGACGTCGCCCGATCCGTTTCTCGTGCGCGGCGCGGTGCGTCCCAATGCGGTGCGGCTGTGCGTCGGCGCGGAAGTCGGCGAGGGCGCGTTCCGCACGGCGGTGGAGACCATTTGCGAAGTGTTCGGGCAATACCCGCACGTGCACGATTTCAATTAGATCGACGTGATTGAACTAGGACAATCAAAATCATTTTTTTAGGACATTAGACTGGATTGCATCGCTACCGCACACGCAACCCAGACGCCAATGTCCGCACTCACCCTCGCCGATGTCTATAGCGCCCGCCAGCGCATCGAAGGGCGCGCGATCGTCACGCCGCTCGTGCAATCGGCGGCGTTGTCGCGCATTGCAGGCGTGCCGGTTCATCTGAAGCTCGAAACGCTGCAGCCCACCGGCAGCTTCAAGTTGCGCGGCGCGACCAATGCGCTCGCGCAGATCGCCGAGCAAGGTTGCACGCGCGTCGTGACCGCATCGACGGGCAATCACGGCCGCGCCGTCGCGCATGCGGCGCGCGCGCTCGGTATCGAAGCGGCGGTGTGCATGTCTTCACTCGTGCCGAAGAACAAGGTCGATGCCGTGGTCGCGCTCGGGGCTCGCGTCGTCATCGGCGGCAAGAGCCAGGACGACGCGCAGGTCGAAGCGCAACGCCTCGTGCGCGAGGAAGGGTATGCATTCGTTCCGCCTTTCGATGACGAACGCGTGATCGCGGGACAGGCCACCATCGGCCTCGAGATTCTCGAGGCGCTGCCCGATGCGGCGAGCATCGTCGTGCCGCTCTCCGGCGGAGGACTGTTCAGCGGCGTCGCGTTCGCGGCGAAGAGCATCCGCCCCCAAGTGAAGATGATCGGCGTCTCGATGGAGCGCGGCGCAGCCATGCACGCCAGTCTGGCGGCAGGCAGGCCCGTTTTCGTCGACGAACTGGAGACGCTTGCCGATTCGCTCGGCGGCGGCATCGGCCTGGATAACCAGCATACGTTCGCGATGACGCGCGCTTTCATCGACGACGTCGTGCTGCTCGACGAAGTATCGATCGCGCGTGGCATCGTGCATGCGTACCGCGAAGAACGGCTCGTCGTCGAAGGCGCGGCGGCGGTCGGTATCGCGGCCCTGCTCGATGGCGCGGTTCAGGTGCAAGACGGGCCGATCGTCATCGTCGTGAGCGGCAGCAACATCGATATCGAAACACATCGCCGCCTGATTGGAGCTGCCTGACCCATGTCTTCCATTGATACATCCACCGTGCTACTCGGGCAGGCGCAATTGCGCACGCTCGTGCCGCTCGACCTCGACGCGATCGAGCAAGTCGAAGCCGCGTTCAAGTCGCTTGCGACGGAAGCCGTCGCGATGCCGCCGATCCTGCGTCTCGACATTCCCGAGCATGCGGGCGAGGTGGACGTGAAAACCGCGTACTTGCCACGCTTTCCGAGCTTCGCGATCAAGGTGAGCCCGGGCTTCTTCAACAATCCTTCGCTCGGGCTGCCGAGCCTCAACGGCCTGATGCTGGTGCTTTCGGCGCGCACGGGCCTCACCGAAGCGGTGTTGCTCGACAACGGCTATCTCACTGCGGTACGCACCGCGGCAGCGGGCGCGGTTGCCGCGCGCTGGCTCGCGCGAAAGGATGCGAAGCGCGTGGCGATCATCGGCGCGGGCGAGCAGGCGCGTCTGCAACTGAAGGCATTGCGTCTCGTGCGCGACATCGATCATGTCACCGTGTGGGCGCGCGAGCGTGAGCGTTCGCAGCACTATGCGCGCGATTGCGAAGCCGAAGGGCTGCAATGCGAAGTGGCCGACAGCGTGAGCGATGCGTTGACGCATGCGGACATCGCCATCACGACGACGCCGAGCCGCGAGCCGCTGATTCACGCACGCGACCTGCATCCCGGCCTGCACATCACGGCGATGGGGTCGGATGCCGAGCACAAGAATGAAATCGCACCGGACGTGTTGGCGAAAGCGCGCTACGTATGCGACCGCCTGCAGCAAGTGCGCGTGCTGGGCGAGCTGCACCACGCGATCGAAGCGGGCGTGATTGCTGCTGATGCGTCTTTTGCCGAACTGGGGCAGGTCATCGCGCAACAGGCGCCGGGCCGGGCCAGCGATGACGAAGTGACCGTGTGCGATCTGACCGGCACCGGCGCGCAGGACACCGCGATTGCAACGCTCGCGATCCAGCGGGCGCGCGCGGCGCGGGCAGGAACGATTTTCCACAACGATGTGACGGCTTGATAGAGGGGACGATGTCCGAAATCATGCAACAGAAGAAGGGGGAGGCGCCCGTGGTACGCCTGCCGTTCGAGCGCAGCGAATACGACGCGCGCATCGCCAAGACGCGGCGTGCGATGGAGAAGGCGGGCATCGATCTCCTGATCGTGACCGACCCGACCAACATGGCGTGGCTCACGGGCTATGACGGCTGGTCGTTCTACGTGCACCAATGCGTGCTGCTCGCGATGGACGGCGAGCCGGTCTGGTACGGCCGCGGCCAGGACGCGAACGGCGCGAAACGCACGGTGTTCATGGGGCACGACGATATCGTCGGCTATCCGGATCACTATGTGCAGTCGCAGGTTCGTCATCCGATGGATTACCTGTCCACCGAAGTCATCGCCGCGCGCGGTTGGGACAAGAAGCGCATCGGCGTGGAGATGGACAACTACTACTTCAGCGCGAAGGCGTATGCGTCCCTGACCCAGCATTTGCCGAACGCGAAGTTCGTCGATGCGACCGCGCTCGTCAACTGGCAGCGCGCGGTGAAGTCGCCGCGCGAGATCGAATACATGCGCGTGGCGGCGCGCATCGTCGAGAAGATGCATGCGCGCATTCTCGACACGGTCGAGCCGGGCATGAAGAAGAGCGATCTCGTCGCGCAGATCTACGAGGCGGGAATCACGGGCGTCGAAGGTCATGGCGGCGACTATCCGGCGATCGTGCCGCTCCTGCCGACCGGTTCCGATGCAGCCGCGCCGCATCTCACGTGGGACGATTCGAAGTTCGCCGCGAACGCCGGCACGTTCTTCGAGATCGCGGGATGCTTCAAGCGTTATCACTGCCCATTGTCGCGCACCGTGTATCTGGGCAAGCCGCCGCAGCATTTCATCGAAGGAGAGAAGGCGGTCGTCGAAGGCATCGAAGCGGGTCTTGCCATGGCGAAGCCGGGTAACAGGACCGAGGACATCGCCAATGCGTTCTTCGCGGTGCTGCGCAAGTTCGGTATCGAGAAGGACAGCCGCTGCGGCTATCCGATCGGGGCAAGCTATCCGCCGGACTGGGGCGAGCGCACGATGAGCCTGCGTCCCGGGGACAAGACCGTCCTCGAACCCGGCATGACCTTCCACTTCATGCCGGGCCTCTGGCTCGACGACTGGGGCCTCGAAATCACGGAGAGCATCCTGATTACGGACACTGGCGTCGAGACCTTCTGCAACACGCCTCGCAAATTGTTCGTGAAGGAGTAGCACGATGCGCGCGTCACCGATCAGCCCGACCGTCGATTTCGACGCCGAGGGCGTTCAGCACGGCTTCCTGAAGCTGCCGTACTCACGCAACGATTCGGCATGGGGCGCCGTGATGATTCCGGTCACCGTGATCAAGCGCGGTGACGGACCGACCGCGCTGCTCACGGGCGGCAATCATGGCGACGAGTACGAAGGGCCGATCGCGCTGGCGAAGCTCGCATCGACGCTGAAGGCATCGGACGTGAACGGCCGTGTGATCATCGTGCCGTTCATGAACTATCCGGCGTTCCGCGCGGGCATGCGCACGTCGCCGATCGATGCGGGCAATTTGAACCGCAGCTTCCCCGGCAAGCCTGACGGCACGACGACGGAGAAGATTGCGGATTACTTCCAGCGTCATCTGTTGCCGCTCGCGGATTACGTGCTCGACATTCATGCGGGGGGCCGCACGCTCGACTTTCTTCCGTTCGCGGCGATTCACGTGCTGAACGACGCGACGCAGCAGTCGCGTTGCGAAGCCGCGATGCGCGCGTTCGGCGCGCCGTATTCGATGCGCATGCTGGAGCTCGACAGTGTCGGCCTCTATGACAGCGCGGCGGAGGAAGCGGGCAAGGTATTCGTATCGACCGAACTTGGCGGCGGCGGATCGTCGACGGCGAGGAGCGTTGCGATCGCGGAGCGTGGCGTGTACGGTTTTCTCGCGTATGCGGGCATCATCGAGAAGGATGTGGTGCAGGGCGAGGCGCGCACGACCACGCTGCTCGACATGCCTGACGGCTCGTGCTACACGACGAGCGAGCACACGGGCTTGCTGGAGATGTGCCGTGACCTGGGCGACATGGTGAGGGCGGGCGATGTGCTTGCGCGCGTGTACGACATCACGCGCACGGGCGCGGCGGCGATCGAGTATCGTGCGAAGCGCGACGGGCTGCTTGCGGCGCGGCATTTTCCGGGCCTCGTGCAGACGGGCGATACCGTCGCGGTGGTCGCGGATATCGTCGAGCGCAACATTGCAGTGAGCGTGGTGTGATCAAGCTCGACCGCTACGATCTGGCCATCCTGCGTATTCTTGCGCGGGATGGCCGCATTACGAAGTCGCGCCTTGCGGAGGAGGTCAATCTGTCGATCTCTCCGGCATGGGAGCGCGTGAAGAAGCTGGAAGAGAGCGGGCTCATAAGGGGCTATCGCGCGGACATCGACTGGGCGGCTGCCTTCAAGGGCAGCCGTATTGTCGTCGAGGTGACGCTTTCGCGTCATACGGCGCAGGATATGCGGCGCTTCGAAGAGCGGGTGAATGCGGCGCCGGAAATCGTGCAGTGTTATGCCACCGGTGGTGGCGTGGATTATGTGCTGCATGTCGTGTCGCGGGATATCGATCACTATCAGCGGTTTATCGATTCGCTGCTCGTCGAGGAGCTTGGGATCGAGCGGTACTTTACTTATATCGTCACGAAAGTGGTTAAGAATTTTGGCGAGGGGCCGCCGGATTGGGTTGAGGATGTTTTTTGAATTGCTTTGCTCGTTTGTTTGTTTTTGTGCGCTTGGGTTTCTATGAAATCCTGAGTTCTTAGTGGTCTATTAGCACTGCCCCTGTGCGGGGCGGCAGTCACTTTCTTTGCTGCTGCAAAGAAAGTAACCAAAGAAAGCAGCTTTGGCCCAGAGTGCTTGAGGCGGACCCGTCGTCATGGTTCGGAGTGGCCCAGCCCCTAAGTGTCACCCTCAAAGGACTAACGCGCCGTGGCTCGCGCACGGTCTGCCCCATCGCACCACAAGACGGACTGGTTCAGCACCAAAAGCTCCAGCCCGCTGCGCGGCCGAAGGGTTCATCGGGTCTGCCCGTGCTTCTTGGCTAACGCCTTCATCTCACCGCATTCGCTAAAGGTTGGTTTCCCTTGCAGACCCTGCGGCAGCGCGTAGCGCTGTGCCGGAACGCTGTGGGGCTGAACCACCGCGCTTAAAGGTCTAGCTCGTCAGACCGTGCGCGAGCCAAGTCCGGTGTGGCCTATGAGGGCACTCTTTAGAGGCTGGGCCACTCTGAACGATGACGACGAGTCTGGCTGGGCCAAAAAGCTGCTTTCTTTGGTTACTTTCTTTGCAGCAGCAAAGAAAGTGACCCCCGCCCCGGGGAGGGGCAGTGCTAATAGACCGACACGAACACAGGATTTCACGAAAGCACGAGCGAACCAACCAAACACCCCAAAAAAACCCACTCCCAAACCCAAACCAAACAGAAAAAACACCAATCCCCAGCCCGAATAACAAAAAACACCAGGACCACAAGACCCGTAAAGTGAACACATCGGATCACACGGTAAATCGCACGCCCGCGAGGGCAAAAACCAATGCGTAAGGAGACTCCCATGCTGCTAGGTCATCCAGTCCTGTTCAAATCACTTTGCTATGTCGACGGCCGCTGGATCCACAGCGACAGCGCCGCATCGATCGCAGTAACCAATCCCGCGGATCAGAACATCATCGGCCACGTGCCGATGCTCGACAAGGCGCAGATCGTGAACGCCGTCGACGCCGCCGATCGCGCATTCCAGTCGTGGCGCTGGGTGCCGCAGCAAAAGCGCAGCGCGCTGCTGCTGCGCTGGCACGAACTCATCATGCGCCATCAGGCAGATCTCGCGGGCATCCTGTCGCTCGAACAAGGCAAGCCGCTCGCCGAATCCAAAGGCGAAATCGCTTATGCGGCGAGCTTCGTCGAATGGTTCGCCAGCGAAGCCAGGCGCCTCGCGGGACGCACCATCCCCACGCATATCGACGGCGCGCATCTCGGCACCGTCATGGAGCCCGTCGGTGTCGCCGCGCTCATCACGCCCTGGAACTTCCCCGTCGCGATGATCACGCGCAAGGTCGCTGCGGCAATGGCAGCGGGCTGCACGGTCGTCGTGAAGCCCGCGCACGAGACGCCGTTCTCGGCAATCGCACTCGCACAGCTCGCGGAGGAAGCAGGCTTTCCGCCGGGCGTGTTCAACGTCGTCATCGGCGAGCCGCAAATGGCAATGGAAACGCTCGTCGGCGATACGCGCGTGCGCGCCGTCAGCTTTACCGGCTCGACGCGCGTCGGCGGTCTCGTTGCAAAGGCCGCCGCGCAATCGGGCATCAAGAAGCTCGCACTCGAACTCGGCGGCAATGCGCCTTTCATCGTGACCGAAGATGCCGACCTGGAACAGGCCGTGCGCGTCGCCGTGGGGGCCAAGTTTCAGACCTCCGGGCAGGATTGCTGCGCCGCAAACCGCATTCTCGTCGCGCGTCCGCTTTACGAACAGTTCGTCGAACGCTACACCGATGCAGTCAAGGCGCTGAAAGTAGGGACCGCTTTCGAAGCGAACGTGGATGTCGGCCCGCTCATGCATCAGGCCGCGTTCGATGCGACCGTCGCACGCGTGGAAGATGCGAAGGCGCAGGGCGCGCGCATCACCGCTGGCGGCAATCCGCACGCGCTCGGCGGCTGGTTCTTTGAACCGACCGTCGTCGCCGATGCCAAACCAGGCATGCGCATCTACGACGAAGAGAACTTCGCGCCGATCTCCGCGATCTCCCCGTTCGATACGCTCGACGAAGCCGTCACGCGCGCGAACGACACGGAATACGGTCTCGCCGCCTATGTCTGCGCGACGCGCATCGACACGATCTTCCAGCTCGTGCGGCGGCTCGACTTCGCAATGGTCTCGGTCAACGGCGTGAAATTCACCGGCGCGCCGATTCCCTTCGGCGGCATGAAGGCGTCCGGCCTCGGCCGCGAAGGCGGCGCGGAAGGCTTCGAGCCCTTCGTCGAAACGAAATACTTTTGCCTCGGCAATCTTGGCCTGCCGCTTTCGAGCGCGGCCTGAACGAACTAATCTCAAAGACACGCATTACCGATCAAGGAGAAGCACATGACCCAGCAAAAACAATCGCTCGAACAACTGTTTGCCGAAGACCGCGCGCACTTCATGCATCCGTCCACGCACGCGCACGATCACGCGAGCGGCGCGCTGCCCGGCAAGATCGTCACGGGCGCGAAGGGCATCCGCATTCAGGATCATCAGGGCAAGAGCTATATCGACGCGTTCGCGGGCCTGTATTGCGTGAACATCGGCTATGGCCGCACCGAAGTGGCCGACGCGATCTACGAGCAGGCGAAGAAGCTCGCGTATTACCACACCTACGTCGGTCACTCGACCGATACGATTATCGAGCTGTCGTCGCGCATCATCGACTGGTCGCCGGAAGGCATGAAGAAGGTGTATTACGGCATGTCGGGGTCGGATGCGAACGAAACCCAGATCAAGATCGTCTGGTACTACAACAACGTGCTCGGCCGTCCGAACAAGAAGAAGATCATTTCGCGCGAGCGCGGCTATCACGGCTCGGGCATCGTGACGGGCAGCCTCACGGGCCTGCCGAGCTTCCATCAGCACTTCGATCTGCCGATCGAACGCGTGAAGCACACGGTTTGCCCGCACTGGTATCGCAAGGCGCCGGCGGGCATGAGCGAAGCGCAATTCACCGCATATTGCGTGGAAGAGCTGGAGAAGCTGATCGCGAAGGAAGGCGCGGACACGATCGCCGCATTCATCGCCGAGCCGGTGATGGGCACGGGCGGCATCATCGCGCCGCCGCAAGGCTACTGGGAGGCCATCCAGGACGTGCTCCGCAAGCACGACATCCTGCTGATCTCCGATGAAGTTGTGTGCGGCTTCGGCCGTCTCGGCTCGAAGATGGGCGCGCAGCACTTCGGGATCAAGCCGGACCTCATCACGGTCGCCAAGGGTCTGACGAGCGCGTATGCGCCGCTGTCGGGCGTGATCGTCAGCGAGAAGGTGTGGAACGTGATCGACAAGGGCTCGCAGGAATACGGCCCGATGGGACATGGCTGGACCTATTCGGGACATCCGATTTGCGCGGCTGCGGCGCTCGCGAACCTCGACATCCTCGAGCGCGAGAACCTCACGCAGAATGCCGCCGACGTCGGCGCGTACCTCCAGCAGCAGTTGCACGCCGCGTTCGATGCGCATCCGCTCGTCGGCGAAGTGCGCGGCGCGGGCATGCTGGCGGCGCTCGAGTTCATGGCCGACAAGGAAGGCCGCAAGCCGTTCGATGCGGCGCTGAAGGTCGGACCGAAGGTGTCGGCGGCGGCACTCGAGCGCGGCGTGATCGCGCGTGCGATGCCGCATGGCGATATCCTCGGCTTCGCGCCGCCGCTCGTGACGACGCGCGCCGAAGTCGACGAGATCGTCGGCATCGTGAAGCAGGCGGTGGACGCGGTTGCCAACGAGGTGATCGGCTCGGCGCTCGCGACGCAAGCGATCTGACGTTCTCGCAGCAGAGCAGTAGTAACCGTGGCCCGCAAAAAATGCGGGCCTTTTTCATGTCCGCGAGGAAGTGGAATGCGCGTTGCTCGAAGATCACCGATGCACGATCGAAAGGAGAGTCACGATGAGCAACAGCGAAAAGGAAACGAAAAGCACCGACACGCCCTTGGGCAATGCCGGCCGCGGCGCAAGCGGCGGCGATCCGAAGCAGGGCGCGCGCAAGCCGAATGCGGGGGAAATCGAGCCGGAAAACCGGCGTCTGGATCAGCACCCGCATCAAACGGCGGAAGTGCCTTATGGCTCGGGCAATGAGCCCGAGATTGCGGGCAAAGGCGGTCTGGGTCCGCAAGACGCGCAAGCGCCCGACTCCGCGAATAAACATACCGAGCCGCTACGGCGCAATTGACGATTCCGCTCGGTGTTCCAAAACAAAACGGCCACTTATCGTGGCCGTTTTGCTCTTTCCGATTAACGCGTCGCAATGTACATCGTGATTTCAAAGCCGAAGCGCATATCGGTGAAACTCGGGGTTTCCCATTTCATAGAGCCTCCTTTGCGATGATTGGCCAGACGGATGCCGGGCCATTGCGCGGTTCATTTCCTGCCAGGCGCCGTGCAAAGCCGCGCACCCGTTTCGACGCAACTTTAATCCTAGCGCAGTTCCCTGGTCGACCGATTGGAAATTGCCTCGTTGCCCATTTAATTTATTTATAGAGGACGCGGGCGATTTCCCGAATCGTCAGGCGTGGTACCGATTTTGTCAGGGTTCTCTGCAGCCGCTTCGCCGGGGCGAGGGATTACCCTTTCGGCGGTTTTCCTGTCGATATTGCTCAGATTATTGCCGCCTGGCGCGCGGGGCTCGTTGCGAGTGTCGGCGGCATGCGGATTTTCAGCCATTACAGTTACCTCGTTCAAATGTCTTCGTGGCATACGATCGAAAGTGAAGCTTGGAGCGGTCGAATGCCGCATAGCGGAATGTGCGGAATCACCCGTCGCGGATCATTCCACACGAGTCGCTTCGCGCAGCACTGCGTCTGCGCTGTCGAAATTCCGGTCGTTCATCCTGTTGAGCACGGCCATGACTTCGCCGTCCGCGCCATTGCTTCTTGCGAGCATCAGAAGCTTTTCCTTGCCCATCGGATAATCGGCGCCCTTGAGCACACGCTGGATTTCCTCGGGGCGTGGTTCGTCCGGATGCCGGTGATTCTGCGAGTGCGCGGGATGCTGTGCCATTTATGCCTCCTTCTTCGACTTGACGATAACACTGACGATTCAGCAACAGGCGTACCCGTTACCGGCGCTTGCAGCGGGATCGCTTGATGCTGAATAAGTCGACAGGCTCAATCCAACGAAGAGGCGCAGAGCAACATGACGACTACAGCAGACCGCATTTCCGACACCGAAATCAAGGTCGACGACACCATCTACATTTTCGACGCCAAGGCCACCGCCGACGCCTTCCAGCAATGCCTGACGACGGATTCGGCGCAGACCTGCGCGGAGAATCACGCGCCGCTTTCGACGCGCGCCGCATTCGATGAGAGCAGCGAGCCGAAGGGCGAGCCCGGCAGCATCATTTCACCCTCGATGGGCGGCATGCCCTGATGCGCGATCAGAGCGCGGCGCTTGCAGTCGTGGCGCGCGGCGCGAGCGAGGCGCGCGTGAGCGCATCGAGCGGCAGCGGCTTGTCGAAGAAATAGCCTTGCGCCTGGGCCGCGCCCATGTCGCGCAACACGGAGAGCGTCGCTGCATCCTCGACGCCTTCGGCCACGAGCGTCAGATCGAGCGATTCGGCCATGCGCACGATGGCGCGCACGATCGCTCGGCTGCGCGGGCTTTCGGTCAGTTCGAGAATGAAGGACTTGTCGATTTTCAGACCGGTGAACTGATACTGGTGCACATAGCTGAGCGACGAAAAACCCGCGCCGAAGTCGTCGAGCACGACGGACATCCCGTTATCGGCGAGACGTTGCATCGTGCGTCGCGCGAGAGCGGGCTCGGCGACGAGCGCGCCTTCCGTCAGCTCCAGGCACACGCGCGATGGCGATACGCGATAGCGCCGCAATAGCGCAAGCACATCGTCGGCGAATTCGGGGCGCGTCATGCTGTAGCTGGAGCAGTTCACATGGACCGCCGGCCAATGCGCGAAGCGCGCGTTGGAAAGAATCGCGGCGACGCGTTCGAGCATGTACAGGTCGAGCCTGCCGATCAGTCTCAAGCCTTCGACCGACGGCAGAAACTCGCCCGGCCCCACGATGCGTCCGTCGGGCTGACGCCAGCGAATCAGCGCTTCGAGCGCGACCACTTCGCCGCTCTTCACATCGACGATGGGCTGGAAGTAGGGCAGGAGTTCGTCGTCACGCTTGATGGCATTGCGCAGCGCGCCTTCGCGTTCCACCTGGTCCGACACCTGGCGTCGCAGTTCCTGATTGAACACGACGAAGCTGTCGCGTCCCGCGTTCTTCACGCGATACATCGCGGTATCGGCATCGCGCAGAAGATCGGCGGGCTCGGTGTGGAACTGGCTGTCCGCACTCACGATGCCGATGCTGCACGAAGAGAACACCACATGCTCTTCGATGTGAAACGGCAGATCGAAGGCCGCGAGGACGCGCTTCGCGATCGACACGGCATCGCGCACGGGCGCGTTCGGCGAAAGCACGGCGAACTCGTCGCCGCCCAGACGCGCGAGCAGATCCGTCGAGCGCAGGCAATCGCGCAGACGCGCGGCCGCCTGCACGAGCAGTATGTCGCCGAAGTGATGGCCCAGACTGTCGTTTACGACCTTGAAGCGATCGAGGTCGATGAACATCACCGAAAGCTCGTCGCCGCGCGTCTGATAGTCCTTCCAGGCGCAGCGCAGCTTTTGCATCAGGTGGCTGCGATTGGGCAGGCCGGTCAGTGAATCGTGCGAGTTCTCGTAGAGCAGGCGCGCGTTGACGTCGTCGAGCTCGCGCGTGCGCGCCTGCACGCGCGCTTCCAGTTCGAGATTCGCGGCGTGCAGCGCTTCGGCGTCGCGGCGGCGCGAGAGCGCGGTGTCGATATGCCGCGAGACGAAGGTCAGCAATTCCTGATCGCGCAGGGAATAGCGCACGAGCGGCGAATAGCTCTGCACGGCGAGCACGCCACGCACGACATCGCCGTCGAAGAGCGGAATGCCGAGCCACGAGCGCAGACGCACCTCGCTGTGCTCGATCTCGAACGCGCCGTCCTCGATCAGCCGCAGCGCTTCCTGATGATCGATGAGCCGCGCGCGCCGCTCGCGGATCACGTATTCGGTGAGGCCGCGCTGGCCGCGCCGCGGCGCGGGGCGTTCCAGCACAATCTCGTCGACGTAATACGGGAACGACACTTCGTCCGTCTCCGTCTCGAAGAGCGCGATATAGAAGTTGCGCGCATAGAGCAGTTCGCCGACGATGCCGTGCAGGCTGCGAAAGAACTCCATCATGTCGCCGGGCCGGCTCGACAGCTCGGCGATCTGGTAGAGCGCGGCCTGCAAGTGCTCGGACCGCTCGCGCTCCGCGATGCCGTGACGCAGCGCGGCGTTGAGCTTCGACAGTTCCGAGGTGCGCCGCGCGACCTGCTCCTCGAGATCGGCGCGGTGCAGGATGCGGTCGAGCGCCATCGCGACGTGCCGCGCGACGACGAGAAAGAGCGCGCGGTCCTCGGCGGTGTAGATGCGCGACACGTCGTAGACCTGCATCGCGAGCATGCCGAACACTTCGTCGGCGGCATTCTTGAGCGGCGCGCCCATCCAGAACTCGGGACGGTCGCCGATGCAGTAGAAGCGGCCTTGGCGTTCGGCCGCGCAGATGTCGGCGGCCGTGACGAAAAGCGGCTGCGCGCTCGTCAGCACCTGCCCGGTCATCGACAGGCGCGCGGGATTCAGGATGTCGTAGTTCTCGGCGGCGACGACATCCGTGTCGATCACATCGACGTAATACGGATAGGTGATCTTGCCCGTCTTGCGGTCGTAGAGTGCGAGATAGAAGTTTTCCGCGTCGATCAGCGTGCCGAGCCGCTCGTGCACGCCGCGCAGAAAATCGGCGCGTTCGGGCACCGAGCTCGCCAGGTAGGCGATTTCATACAACACGCGCTGCGTGAGCTGCGCGCGGGCAAGCGCGTCGGCCTGCAGGCGCTCGCCCAAGGCGCGCGCGAGCTCGGGCAGATGCGCATCGTCGCGATGCCCCGCAGGCGCGAGCAGCCAGCCGAGGACGCTTTCGCCGCGCCCGGTCGGCCAGCCATGCCAGCCATGCGCGGCGCATAGCTCGTCGAGCCGCTCCTCGGCGATGCTGTGCGGCCATGCCCGCCCATCGGGCAGCGGCGCATCGCCGCAATGCTCCAGATGCAACTGCTCGCCCGCGCGATACCACGCCCATTGCTGCGGGCAGCCCCTCGCCACGGCCCGGCGCAGCAGGGCTTCGATCGACGGCGCGACGTTTGCCAAGGTCTTCTCTTCCATTGCCGTTACGGTTGCAGCTGCGGTCGCGCCCGCACGCCAGCCGGCGCGTCGTACGCGGAAAACACGGTCATCGGCGCTCCAGGCCATGTTGCCGCCACGGCGGGCGGTTCTCGTTCAGCGGGATGCGCTCGCGCGCCGCGCCTCGAGGGGCGCGTCTCAAGCAAACGTTCTAAACGGGGTAACGGCACGGAGCATACAGGCTTGAGTACGCGGGACAAAAAAACCGTCGCGCCCGCGCGCGCGCGGGAATCTATTCCGAATGCGCCGCGCCGGTAAATCTGTCGCGATAGGCCTGCGGCGAGACGCCGAGCGCGCGCAGGAAGCCGCGCCGCATCGTTTCCTCCGAGCCAAAGCCGCAGCGCGCGGCGACGCGCTTGACCGGCAGGCCCGTATCGCCGAGCAGGCGCCGCGCGGCTTCGAGGCGCATGCGTTCGATCGAGCGCGCGGGCGTCGTGCCGGTCTGCGCGCGGTAATGGCGCACGAAGCTGCGCTCGCTCATGCCGACGCGCCCGGCAAGCACGCCGACCGACAGATCCGACGCGAGATTCTCGGCGATCCACGCGTGCAGCTCGGCGAAGCGCTCGCCGGATTTCTGCAGTGACAGCGCGGCGCTGAACTGCGCCTGGCCGCCGGGGCGCTTCAGGAAAACGACGAGATGACGCGCCACGTCGAGCGCGAGCGCGCGGCCCAGATCTTCCTCGACGAGCGCGAGCGAAAGATCGATTCCCGCAGTGACGCCCGCCGACGTCCACACGTCGCCGTCGCGGATGAAGATCGGGTCGGACTCGACGCGCACCGCCGGAAAGCGCGCCGCCAGCTCGGCGCAGCGCGTCCAGTGCGTGACGGCGCGGCGCGCGTCCAGCAGGCCCGCCGCCGCCAGCAGGAACGCGCCGGTGCAGACCGAGGCCGTGCGGCGGGCATGCGTCGAGCGCGTGCGCACCCAGCCGACGAGGTCGGGATGGCGTACCGCCTCGTGGACGCCCCAGCCGCCCGCGATGATCAGCGTGTCGCACGCTTCGCTCGCGTCGGGCAATGGGTGCGCGACGAGGCCGAGCCCCGCCGATGCATTCACGACGCCGTCGCGCGAGATCACGCGCGGGCGGTACGGGCGCGGCATGCCTGCGGCGATCGCCAGTTCGTTGGCGGTCGCGAACACCTGCAGGGGACCCGCGACATCGAGCAACTGGACCTCGGGGAAGGCGAGCACGTCGACGGTGCGGGGCGCATCGGTCTGCATGGCGGTCACTCCCGATCGCAGGTTGGCGGAAAACGTGGGTTGTGTGTCAATTTCGCCATAGGGTAGCGGCGTAGCATCGGTTCGTCCACTGCCAATGAACATCGACCAAGGAGATGACGATGACACGACACATCGGCCTGCTGCTGTTTCCGCGCGTGCAGCAACTCGACATGACCGGCCCCTACGACGCGTTCGCGCACATGGCCGATACCCGCGTGCACCTCGTCGCGAAGACGCTCGACCCGGTGAAATCCAGCGCGGGCATGATCCTGACGCCCGACGCGACCTTCGCGGATTGCCCCGCGCTCGACGTGATCTGCGTGCCGGGCGGCGCGGGCGTCGGCGATCTGATGGAGGACGAGGAAACGCTCGCCTTCGTTCGCAAGCAGGCGGCGGGTGCACGCTATGTCACTTCGGTTTGCACCGGTTCGCTCGTGCTGGGCGCGGCGGGTCTCTTGCGCGGCAAGCGCGCGACGACGCACTGGGCGTTCCACTCGCTGCTCGCGGAACTCGGCGCCATCCCGGTGCGCGAACGCGTGGTGCGCGACGGCAATCTGTTCACGGGCGGCGGCATCACGGCGGGCATCGATTTCGCGCTGACGCTCGCGGCCGAACTCGTCGGCCAACACGAGGCGCAGGCGATTCAGCTGGAGATGGAATATGCGCCGGCGCCGCCGTTCGACGCCGGAGACCCGGCGCGCGCGCCGGCCGCCGTCGTGAGCGATGTGCGCCAGCGTTCGACGGGGGCGCTCGCGGCGCGCAGCGCGATCACGGCGCGTGTCGCCGAGCGCCTGAAGCTGAATGCGTAATGCAAGATGCGTAATGCAAGATGGTCTTATGCATGCAAAATGCAAAACGCAAAACGCAAAACGCAAAACGCAAAACGCAGAATGCATGGCGGGCACGCGGGACGCAAGGAAGCTAGAAGCGCTTCTGCATGAAATAGCGCGACCGGCCCGCGTGGAAATCGGCGATTTCGCCGAACGGTTCATAACCGCAGCGCGCGTAGAGCGCGCGTGCTGCGGGATTGACCGTATCGAGCCATGCCGCGCGGCAGCCGCGCTTCTTCGCCTCGTTCTCCGCGGCTGCGAGCGCGCGTGCGCCGAATCCGAGGCCGCGCGCGTCCTCGCGTATCCACAGCCATTTGACGAAGAGCCAGTCCCACGCGGTGTAGCCCGCGAGGCCGCCGACGAAATCGTCGCCGCGATAGACCGATACCGCGAGATCGCGCTGCTGGCTCGGGCCGAGCTGTTCGCGGTTGAAGGCGGCGAGGCCGCCCGCGACGTCACATTCGAACGTCGCGTCGATCCAGTCGGTCACCGCGAGCGTCACATCGCCTGCATCGCTCCCGCTCTCGTTCATGCGGCGCCCGCTCACGCCTGTGCGGCCGGCGCGACCGATGCGCCCTTGATGCCGTGACGCGCGAGCGCATCCGCGACGAAGCCGGAGCGCTTCACGTCCTCCACAAAATCGCGCAGATAGGCGGCCGCCTCGTCGCCACGACTCTTCGGCAAGCCCATCGCCTGCTGGATCACCATGAAGCGGCCGTCGAGCAGACGCAACCCGGGCGTGCGCGCCGCATCGGCTTCGAGCTGCTGCCTGACGCCCGCCGCGACTTCGAGGTTCTCGCGCAGGAACGCTTCGACCACCGCCTGCGACGACTCCGTGCGCACGATCTGCGCATGCCTGATCTCGCGCGTGAGAAACAGGTCGTACGCGCTGCCCTTGCCGACCATGATGCGATTGCCCTCGCGATCCACTTCCTCGTTGCGCGTGAGCGGCGACGCATCGCGCACGAGATAGCAGCCTTCGATCAGCACATAGGCCGCGGTGAACGCGATGCCCGCGCCGCGCAGCGGATCGATGGCGAAAAAGCCGATATCGGCGGCTTCGCTCGTGACGGTTTCCACGGACCTGGCGGCGGTGTCGAATGCGGTGAACGAGACCGGCACGTCGAGCCGCGCCGCGAGCTCGCGCGCGAGATCCACGGAGACGCCACCCGGCTCGCCGCTGTCCGTCCGATGCGCGAGGATCGGATTGCCGAGATTGATCGATGCGCGCAACGTGCCGGTCGGAGCGAAGGCTTTCAGCAAGGAAGAGGAGAGAGTCATGGCTTCTTTCGGTTGATTGAAGAGGCGTGGCGATACGAACGATTCGATGCAGAATACGCGAACCGCAACGGGTCTGGCAAAGGAGCGACATGCAACGCGAACGCATCGACAGTGGGGAATTGATCCGTTGTCTGAAGCTCGAACTGCATCCTGAAGGCGGATATTTTCGCGAAACGTATCGGGCGAGCGGGAATGTCGTGCGCGAGAACGGGGCCGAACTGCGTTCGGCGTCCACCGCGATCTATTTCCTGTTGTGCGACGGCGCGCATTCCGCGTGGCATCGCATTCGCTCGGACGAAGTCTGGCATTTCTACGCGGGCGATCCGATCGACGTGCACGTGCTCGATGCGCAAGGCGCGCTCGTCACGCATCGGCTCGGCAATGCGCTCGTGCATCCGGACGCCGCGTTTCAGGCGGTCGTGAAGGCGGGCAACTGGTTCGCCGCCGAATGCCGTGATGCATCGGGCGCGGCGCTCGTCGGCTGCACGGTCGCGCCGGGCTTCGAGTTCAGCGAGTTTGAGCTGGCCGCGCCGGGCGCGCTCGAAGCGCGTTATCCGCAGCATCGGGAAACGATCGCACGGCTCGGGCCGAAGACGTGACGCCGCGCGCGCGACTGCGGTTATCATCGCGCGCATCGCGACTACAAACACAAGGTCAGGCATGAGCGGAGTGCGCCGCGGGATTCAATCGATCGAAGTAGGTGGGGCGCTCTTGCGCGCGCTGGTGGATCATGGCGGCCCGATGCTGCTCGGCGATCTCGCGAAGAAGGCCGGCATGCCGTCGGCGAAGGCGCATCCGTATCTCGTGTCGTACGGCAATCTCGGCCTGATTCAGCAAGACCCCGCAACGGGCCGCTATGAACTCGGGCCGTTCGCGCTGCAAATGGGGCTCATCAGCCTGCAGCGCGTCGATCCGGTGCGCCTCGCGGTCACGGAGGTGGCGAACATGACGCCGCGCATCGAGCATACGGTCGCGCTCGCGAGCGCGGGCAGCTATGGTCCGACGATCGTCCACATCCAGCAGGCGAGCGTGCCCATCCACGTGACGATGCGCACGGGCACCGTGATGTCGCTGCTGCAGACCGCGACGGGCCGCGCGTTCGCCGCGTATCTGCCGCCGATGACCGTGGATGCGCTCGTGGCGATCGAGCGCGCGGGCGCGTTGCAGATCGGCGCCGAGCGACGCGACTACACGCGCGCGCAGATCGATGCGATGCTCGCCGAAGTGCGCGAACACGGCATCGCGAGAGCGATCGACGAGCCGGTCGCCGGCATCAGCGCGATGAGCGCGCCGGTGTTCGACCATTCGCGCAATATCGTGCTCGCGATCACGGCGATCGGGCCGAGCGGCTCGTTCGACGGCGCATGGAATGGCGCCATCTCGGAGGCGCTGCGCGCCTGCGCACAACGCGTCTCGAAGATGCTGGGCTTCGTCGCCGTCTGAGTCAGACCCGGCGGTCAGACCGGCCGCCAGTGTCCCGGCACCCACGCCCAGTGATTGCCTTCCCACCGATAGTGTCCCTTCACCCAGCGATACCCCGGCGCGGGCGGAGGCGGCATGACTTCGGCCACGGGCGCGGGTTGCGGCGGATGCGCCGGTTCGACCACGCAACCCGACAGAAGCACGCCCGCCGTCATCGCGCCGATCAGCATCAGCGAAGCCTTCGCTTTCATACGTTTTGATCCTCTAATGTTCATATTGGAGTCGCGGCCGTGCCGCCGTCGTTTCCATTGAACGTTCGAAGCAGACGAAAACTGTCGCGCGACCTTGTAAGCGAATGTAAATGCCGGATGCGTTTCGCCGAGGCCTCCCCATGCACCCGGCGCCCGGATTCGGGTAAACCTAAATTCAACACTATAAAACGACTTGTACAATGATGAACAACTAACCGAGAGCGAAGCAATTCGCACCGGAGCCGCAGGAAGTCCCGCAAAGAGGGCATGAAGGCTCGACGATGGAGACGATCGAATGTCCGTGAATTACGCCACTCTGCGTTTCGAATACCAGCGCGCGCCCGACCACGATGCGCGGGCGTCCTCGCCTTATCCCGTGGCCGTGATCGGCGCGGGGCCGGTCGGCCTGGCGACCGCCATCGATCTCGCGCAACAAGGCGTGCGCACGGTGCTGCTCGACAATGACGACACCGTATCGACCGGATCGCGCGCCATCTGCTTCGCCAAGCGCACGCTGGAGATCTTCGACCGCCTCGGTTGCGGCGAAAGAATGATGGAGAAGGGCGTGAGCTGGAACGTGGGCAAGGTCTTTCTGCAAGACGATCTCGTCTACACGTTCAACCTGCTGCCGGAAACCGGGCACGCGCGTCCCGCGTTCATCAACCTGCAGCAGTACTACGTCGAAGGCTTTCTCGCCGAGCGCGCGATGGAGCTCGACAATCTGCACTTGCGCTGGAAGAGCGACGTGACCGGCGTGACGCAGCATGAGGATCACGTCGAGTTGCAAGTCGAAACGCCCGACGGAATCTATCCGCTCAAGGCGCAATATGTCGTCGCCGCCGATGGCGCGCGCAGTCCGATGCGTCGTGCGCTCAATCTCGACAGCCGCGGCCGCACGTTCAAGGACCGCTTCCTGATCGCCGACGTGAAAATGAAGGCGCCGTTTCCCACCGAGCGCTGGTTCTGGTTCGATCCGCCGTTTCATCGCAATCAGTCCGTGCTGCTGCATCGTCAGCCGGACAACGTATGGCGCATCGATTTTCAGCTCGGCTGGGACGCGGACCCCGTCGCGGAAAAAGCGCCCGAGCGCGTGATTCCACGCGTGAAGGCGCTGCTCGGCGAAGACGCCGAATTCGAACTCGAGTGGGTCAGCGTCTACACGTTCTCGTGCCTGCGCATGGAGCATTTCAGGCATGGCCGCATCATCTTCGCGGGCGATGCCGCGCATGGCGTGTCGCCGTTCGGCGCGCGCGGCGCGAACAGCGGCGTGCAGGACGCGGATAATCTCGCATGGAAGCTCAAGCTCGTCGTGAACGGCGATGCGCCGCACACGCTGCTCGACACGTATGCTTCCGAGCGCGAATACGCCGCCGACGAGAACATCCTCAACTCGACGCGCGCCACGGATTTCATCACGCCGAAGAGCGCGGTGTCGCGGCTCTTTCGCGATGCGACGCTCAGGCTCGCGAAGGATTGTCCATTCGCGCGGCGCATGGCGAACAGCGGGCGGCTCTCCGTGCCCGCGGTGCTGCGCGACTCGCCGCTCAATACGCCCGATCGGGACGACGACGCCTTCAATAGTGCGATGGTTCCCGGCGCGCCGTGCGTGGATGCGCCCGTGTGCGTCGATGGCCGCGATGCATGGCTGCTCGCCCGGACGCACGGCAGCGCGTTCACGGGCATCTACTTCTGCGGGCTCGGCCACGATCCGCACGCCTGCGCGCCAAGCCTCGCCGCATTGTCGAACGGCCCGCTGCCGGTGCGCGCGCTGATCGTCGTGCCGAGGGGCATGGCTTGCACGTCGGAGGGCGTGACGGTGGTGGAGGATGTCGAGGGGATGGTCGCGCATCGCTTCGATGCGCGACCCGGCACGTTCTATCTGCTGCGTCCCGACCAGCACGTGTGCGCGCGCTGGCGCGCATTCGATGCCGCATCGGTCGCGGCGGCGCTCGAGCGTGCAACCTGCAACGGATGAATCGTATGAAGCTCAATCTCGAACTGAATATCGCGGACCACGATGCGTTCTACGAGCGCCTCATCGATACGCACAACGGCCTCTCCGACGAAGAAAGCCAGATGCTCAACGCGAAGCTGATACTGCTGCTTGCGAATCACATCGGCGACAGCGAAGTGTTGAGCGAAGCGCTGGCGATGGCGCGTCACGGCCTCGTCGCGAGCTGATCCTTCAAGGCGATGCCCACGCGCTCGCAGATGAATGCGCCGATGCCCGCGATGTCGTCGAGCGCGAGGACGGGCAGCGTCGTATCGAGCGCGGCGGCATCGTCGGTTGCGATTGCAATTATCTCGACGTCTGTCCTGTAGAGCGGATCGCGGCCGACGGAAGGCCGCACGACTTCCAGCCGCGGCATCGCCTCGCGCGTGAATCCTTCCACGATCACGAGGTCAGCGTGCGACAGGCGCGCGGCAAGATCGGCAAGCGGCGGCTCGTCCGCGCCGTTCAGCTCGCGCACGATCGCATAGCGATAGGGCGATGCGATCAGCACCTCCCCCGCGCCCGCGCGACGAAAACGCGCACTGTCCTTGCCCGGCGGCTCCAGTTCGATCGAATGATGACTGTGCTTGATGACGTTGACCGTGAGGCCGCGTGCGCGCAGCCACGCCAGCAACGCTTCGATCAACGTGGTCTTGCCCTGGCCCGAGCGGCCTGCGATGCCGAAGAGCGGCGGATGAGGGGAGTTCATGCGAAGGTCGGGTCTCACTGGTGTGGTGCTCGTCCGATCGTCGTGAATGGCACGGGCGATCAGGAGCGCGTCCCTCAAGTTTAGCGGTTGCCTCGTGAGAACAGGAAAATCGCGCGCGCCGGATCGCAGGATCCGGCGCGCGCGATCAGCGCGAAGTACGCGAGGCGCGATGAAGCGCAAGATGCACTGCGGCCATTTGGCGCTTCCGTAGCGAGCAAAGTGAATTCGCGCTATCGTCGTGGATTGTTCCTGGCGCGCGTCATGCTTTGCACATACGGTTTGCCAGGACCGTCTCATGCTCAAGCGTTCACAGGATCCGACATGGCTGAAGACAATGCCAGTATCGCTCTCGCACCGCAGCAGTTTTCCATCGACGTGATGCTCGAAAAGTACGCCAAGGGCGACGAGACGCGCGTCGAGGATATCTATCGACGCGTGGCGCGCGGCGTCGCGCTCGCCGAGCCTGAAGAATTGCGCACGAAGATCGAAGCGGAGTTCGTCGAGAACTTCCGGCGTGGCGCGCTCGGTGCGGGGCGCATCATGAGCGCGGCGGGCGCGGGCATCGATGCGACGCTCATCAATTGCTTCGTGCAGCCGGTGGGCGATGCGATTCAGGGCGTCGACAGCAACGGCTTGCCGGGCATCTATGTCGCCCTGCTGCAGGCGGCCGAGACGATGCGCCGCGGCGGCGGCGTCGGCTACAACTTCTCCGCGATCCGTCCGCGCGGCGCGCGCGTGCATTCCACGGGGTCGGCGGCCTCGGGGCCGTGCAGCTATATGGACGTGTTCGATGCCTCGTGCCGCACCGTCGAGAGCGCCGGCGCGCGGCGCGGCGCGCAGATGGGCATACTCGATTGCACGCATCCCGACCTGCTCGAATTCATCGCGGCAAAACATACGAAAGGGCGCTGGAATAATTTCAACGTGTCGGTCGCGGTGACCGACGAGTTCATGCAGGCCGTCGCCGACGACGCCACCTGGCAGCTCGTGCACAAGGCCGAGCCGTCGCCCGCGCAGCGCGCGGCCGAAGACATGCATCAGCGTGAGGACGGCTTGTGGGTCTATCGCGAAGTACGCGCGCGCGATGTGTGGAACACGATCATGCGTTCGACCTACGATGTCGCGGAGCCGGGCGTCGTGTTCATGTCGCGCATGAACGACGACAACAACCTGCGCGCCATCGAAGCGATCCGCGCGACCAATCCATGCGGCGAGCAGCCGCTGCCCGCCTACGGCTGCTGCAATCTCGGTCCGCTCAATCTTGCGCGCCTCGTGCGCGAGCCCTTCGCGCAGATGCGCGGCGGCGCGCCTTCCTTCGACTGGGACGGCCTCGCGCGCACGACACGCACCCAGGTGCGCTTCCTCGACGACGTGCTCGACGTGACGCTCTGGCCGCTCGAAGAGCAGGCGCGCGAGGCGGCGGCGAAGCGTCGCATCGGCGTCGGCTTCACGGGCCTGGGCGACACGCTCGTGATGCTCGGCCTGCGCTACGACGCGCAGGAAGGACGCGACTTCGCCGCACGCGTCGCGCGCACGATGCGCGACGAAGCGTATCGCGCATCCGTCGAACTCGCGCGTGAACGCGGGGCGTTTCCGCTTTTCGATGCGAAGCGTTATCTGGAGGAGGGTACGTTCGCATCGCGCCTGCCGGACGATATCAAGCGCGCAATACGCGAGCACGGCATCCGCAACAGCCATCTGCTTTCCATCGCGCCGACGGGCACCGTGAGCCTCGCGTTCGCGGACAATGCGTCGAATGGCATCGAACCCGCGTTCTCATGGACGTATCAGCGCACCAAGCGCATGGCGGACGGCTCGCGCGAGACCTTCGCCGTCGAGGATCATGCGTATCGGCTCTATCGGGAGATGGGCGGCGACGTGAACGCGCTGCCCGAGTACTTCGTGAGCGCGCTCGAGATGTCCGCGCACGATCACATGGAGATGATGGCGGCGGTGCAGCCCTTCGTCGACACGTCGATTTCGAAGACCGTGAACGTACCCGCCGATTATCCGTTCGACAAGTTTCAGGATCTCTATTTCGAAGCGTGGCGGCGCGGCCTGAAGGGGCTCGCCACGTATCGGCCCAACGAAACGCTGGGCGCGGTGCTTTCGGTGGCGCCCGCCGAAACGCCGAGCGATTCGCCGGATCCCGAGCTCGACCTCGATCCGCTGCGCATCGCGATCGATCACCGGCCGAAGGGTGAGTTGCCCGCGATCATCGAGAAGGTCGAGTACCTGACGCAGGCGGGGAAGAAGTCGCTCTATCTCGCGGTGTCGTTCATCGAAGTGACGGGACGCATCGCGGGCGAGGACGTGACGATCGAGCGGCCCATCGAGTTCTTCATTCCCACGGGGCAGCGCGACGAATCGCAGCAATGGATCACCGCGACGATGCGCTCGCTGTCACTGGCCGCACGCGGCGGCTTCGCGGCGCGCACGCTCCAGGACATGCGCAAAGTGTCGTGGGATCGCGGGCAGGTACGGCTGGGCGATGTCGATCGTCTCGATGGACATCGCAGTCCGCGCTGGCACGATTCCGAAGTAGCGGCGCTAGCGTATGCGATTCAGCAGATTCTTCACCGCCGCGGTTTTCTCGATGCAGAGGGCAACCAGGTACCTTCGCGCGCGCTTGCGCGCAAGCGCGGCGAACGTGCGCCGCATGCGGTAGCTGTAGCCGATGAGAGCGAGGACGTATCCGATGGCATCGCGCCAGGCGAAATCGATCCACATGGTCTTCCCCAGATGCACGGCCGAAAATGCGCCACGTGTGGTGCGAATGCGGTGATCCGCAAGGATGGCTGCGACTTCTGCACGGCGTGCGGCGAAATCGGTGCGTGCGGGTAAAGGAGAAAAGGCGGGAAAAGGCGCGGAGTTCGATCCGCGCCTTTCATTTCACGTCTTGTGGGCGCATTCAGCGGTCTGTTGCTGGCTCTCTTGCGAGACCGCGGGCACATGCGACTCACGCTGCACGAACGGACGCCATACCGGTGTGGCCCATGCAAAGTCGTCCAGAGCCGAGAACTGCTCGAGCGAAGTATTTTCAAACATGATGACCTCTTGAATTTCCGCTGACGGCGCGATCAGCGCGCCGTTACATTGCCGTGCGTCGCGGAGCCATTGGCATACTCGACGATTTCACGGTTGCGCGCTTCCGCCTGCGCCGCATCGCGAGCGCGTTGCTCGTTCTGCGCGGCGATGGCATCGCCCCACATGCTGCGCTCCGGATACGTGTTGCGGTTCAAAGCAGGCAGCGAGCCGTTCGAATAGGCGGCCACCAGTTCGGCACGCACTTGCGCGCGCGTCTTGGGCGCGTCGCTCGAGTTCGCCTGCGTTTGCGTCGATACCTGATCCGTGCCTGCACGGCCGATGCCCTGGCCGCTCTGGGCGAATGCCGTGGTCGAGACGACTGCGGAGATAGCTGCGAGAGAGAACCCGGTGATGAGCTGTTTCATGCTTGCGACTCCTTTCATTCCCATGCTGCGTGCGGGCAAATGCGGATTGCACTTTGCGGTTGATGCACGCTGCGATGGGAATGAATGTAGTCGCCGGGTACAGGCGGATAAATGCCGGATCAGCGAATAGATTTATCGATTTCGACGAATAATCGCGCGGAGCCTTGAGGGGCGGTCGTTTGCGGGATGTTGAAAACATGCCTGTCGAATCGATAGGCACGTCATGAAGCGATTGCTAGGCGAGTTGCTTGTGAAAGAACGTCGTCGCGCAGGGCGTGCCGTCGGGCATCAGCGCATAGTTCGGCACCACGCCGACACGCTGCCATCCGGCGCGCTCGTAGAGGCGCTCGGCATCGCCGCCGGTGACGGTATCGAGCACCAGCACGGACTTGCCCGCGGCGCGCGCTGCATCGTCTGCGGCGGCCATCAGTCGTTGTGCAATGCCCTGACGTCTCGCCCGGCGTACAACGAGCATCTTCGCGACATCGGCGCGATGTGGTTGATTCTCCGGCTGATCGACGACGATCTGCACGGTGCCCACGACATTCCCTTTCGCGTCTTCGGCAACGAGCAGGATGCGCTCGTTGCGCGCGACGCCATGCGCGACGCGCGTCCAGAATTCGACGGCCGTCGCGCGCGAGATGGGCAGCATGAAGCTGACGGACGCGCCGCCCTCGACACAATCGATGAGGACGTCCGCCAGCGTCTCGATGTACCCCGATGCTTCGTTCGCGCCGACGCGGCGCACGGTGATGTTCTCGTTCATTACTGGTCTTGCCGTGCCGCCCCGCGGCCGATGATTAGCTATGCAACGATATCTTCCGTTCCCGCGACTTCCGGCGTGCCGTGACGCACGATCGTGGGCGCCGCCGTGCTCGTCGGCAGGCAGCGGTCTTCGGCGTCCTTCTGGCCTTGCAGCAGCGGGCAGCGCTCGAACAGCTCGGCTGCCCAGTCGACGAACACGCGCACCTTCGGCGACAGATGCCGGTTATGCGGATACACCGCGGAAATCGGCATCGGCAGCGGATTCCATTGCGGCAGCACTTCGACGAGCTCGCCCGCGCGCAGATGCGGCAGCGCCATGAAGCGCGGCACCTGAATGATGCCGACACCCTTCAAACCACAGCTCAGATACGCTTCGGCGTCGTTCACCGCGATCATGCCGCGCATCTTCACTTCGATGGTTTCATCGTCGACGACGAAGTCCATGTCCATGATGCGGCCCGTGCGGCTCGAAAAATAATTCACCGCCGTGTGATTCTGCAAATCGTCGATCGTTTTCGGCGTGCCGTTGCGTTCGAGATACTGCGGGGCCGCGACCGTCACGCCCTGAAACACGCCAATGCGCCGCGCGACGAGACTCGAGTCCTGCAGCGTGCCCACGCGAATCACGCAATCGACGCCTTCCTGAATCAGATCGACCGGCTTGTCGCCGAAACCCATCATCAGTTCGATGTCCGGGTAGCGCGTATGGAAATCGCACAGCTGCGGCATCACGATGAGCCGCCCGATCGCGCCCGGCATGTCGACGCGCAGCTTGCCGTGCGGGCCCTTGCCGTTGTTCGAGAACGAGCCCTCCGCTTCCTCGATGTCCGCGAGGATGCGCACGCAACGCTCGTAATACGCCGCGCCGTCCGGCGTGAGATTGAGCCTGCGCGTCGTGCGCTGGAGCAGGCGCACGTTCAGATGCGCTTCCAGATTCTGGATGATCGTCGTGACCGAGGCACGCGGCAGATTGAGCGTGTCCGCTGCGCGGGAAAAGCTGTTGGTGTCGACGACGCGGGTGAAGACCTGCATTGCTTGTAGCCGATCCATGTTCTCTCACCTTTGCTTAGCGCCGCAAGGAATTAAGCGCGCGCTAAAGAATGACCGAAAAAACAATCGCAAGGGATAACCACGATTGTTCGGTGCGACCGAATTGTGTTGCCGGATTATAGGCATTTATCTAAAAAGGCGCGGACTCCAGAATTCGCACCATCGCAACTTATGCGTCACGGCCGTGCAGCACCGGCCGCGCACCGAGAATAACCATGGCGTCACTGTTGGATCTGGAGTCGAGTCCCCGGCTGTGCATCGAAGAGGTGCGCATCACGGGACACGCGCAGCCGATCACCCTGCGCAGCTACCGTCCCGCCTCGGACGGCACGATCCTGCCCATCGTTCTGTACTTCCACGGCGGCGGTTTTATTCGCGGCGGACTGGACGACGCGGACATTGCCGCCGCGACGATCGCCCGCGATACGCCTGCGTGGGTCGTGTCGGTCGGCTATTCGCTCGCGCCGGGATTTCCGTTTCCCGCCGCGCCCGAGGACGGCTATCGCGCCGCGCAATGGGCCGTCGCGCATGCCCGCGCGCAGCGCGCGGACCCGCTGCGCATCGGTGTCGCGGGCCATGACGCGGGCGGGAATCTCGCGACGTGCGTCGCGGCCATCGCACGCGATCGCGGTGATATTCGCATGTCCGCGCAAGCCTTGCTCGCGCCGCTGCTCGATCCGAGCATGACGCGCCTCGCGGACGAACGCAAGGTGCTGTGTCCCGATTTCGAAGCGTGCGAATGCGCCCAATGGTATCGCGCCTATCTGCCGAATCCGTCGCAGCGGCTGCATCCGTACGCGGCGCCGCTCGAATCGCGCCGTCTTCATGGCCTGCCGCCCGCGCTCATCGCCAGCGCCGAGCACGATCTCCTGCATATCGAAGCGGAGAAGTACGCGGGCGAACTGATCGCGGCGGGTGTGCCGACCGAGGTCACGCGTCATTGCAAGACGTCGCATCAGGCGCTCGCAGCGCACCCCGACGCGCTTGCCGACGTCGTCGCGTTCTTCAGGAAGCGGCTGGCGCGCGCGAAATGACCGCAAGAAACGGCGCGCAAGGTACGCATCGCACAACAACAATCTCAACGCAACCGGAGCTTCTCACCATGTTCTTCACTCGCAAACGCATCTACGCCGCGCTAGGCGCGACGCTGGTCATCGCCGGCGCGGGCGGCTACACCGCCTGGCGCGGCCACGGCGACGCGGCGATGAATCAGGCGCAAGCCGCGGCGCACAGCCCGACCGCCACGGAAGTCGACGTGGCGACGGTGGTCTCGAAGACCATCACCGACTGGCAAAGCTATTCCGGCAGGCTCGAAGCGGTGGATCACGTGGACATTCGCCCGCTCGTTCCGGGGACGATCGTCGCCGTGCATTTCAAGGACGGCCAGCTCGTGAAGAAGGGCGATCCGCTCTTCACGATCGATCCGCGCCCGTACGAAGCCGAAGTGGACCGCGCGCAGGCGCAGCTCGCGGCGGCGCAGGCGCGCAACGGCTACACGTCGACGGATGCCGCGCGCGCCGAGCGCCTGCTCGCGGACAACGCGATCGCCAAGCGCGATTACGACGAGAAGCAGAACGCCGCGCGCGAGGCGGTCGCGAACCTGAAGGCCGCGCAGGCCGCGGTCGAGACCGCGAAGATCAATCTCGCGTACACGCATATCGTGGCGCCCGTGTCGGGCCGCGTGTCGCGTGCGGAGCTCACGGTCGGCAACATCGTGTCAACGGGGGCGAACGCGCCCTTGCTGACGACACTCGTCTCCGTGTCGCCGATCTACGCATCATTCGATGTCGACGAACAGACCTACCTGCGCTATCTCGGCCGCGACGCGGGCAGCTCGGTGCCGGTGTCGCTCGGTCTCGCGAACGAGGACGGCTATTCGCGCGACGGCGTGGTGGATTCCGTCGACAACCGGCTCGACACGACCTCCGGCACGATCCGCGTGCGTGCACGCTTCAACAATCCGGACGGCTCGCTCGTGCCGGGCCTCTATGCGCGCGTGAAGGTGGGCGGCGGCACGCCGCACCCGGCCGTGCTCGTGGAAGACGAGGCCATCGGCACCGACCAGGACAAGAAGTACGTGATGGTCGTCGACAAGGACAACCGCGTGCAGTATCGCGAGGTCACGCTCGGTCAGACGCATGAGGGCCTGCGCGTCATCAGCAAGGGCTTGCAGCCGGGTGAGCGCATCGTCGTGAACGGCTTGCAGCGCGTGCGTCCCAACGACGTGATCAAGGCCAACAACGTCGCGATGGACAACAACGATGCCGCGCCTGCCGTGAAGACGGCTTCCGCGTCGTGAGCGTCATCCGCAACAGACAGAACTCGTCATGAACATATCCAAATTCTTCATCGACCGCCCGATCTTCGCGGGCGTGCTATCGGTGGTCGTGCTGCTGGCGGGCATCATCGCGATGTTCAAGCTGCCGATCTCCGAGTATCCGGAAGTCGTGCCGCCTTCGGTCGTCGTGCATGCGCAGTATCCCGGCGCGAACCCGAAGGTGATCGCGGAGACCGTGGCCTCGCCGCTCGAGGAGCAGATCAACGGCGTCGAGGACATGCTCTACATGCAGTCGCAAGCCAATAGCGACGGCAACCTCACGACTACCGTCACGTTCAAGCTCGGCACCGATCCTGACAAGAACACGCAGCTCGTGCAGAACCGCGTGAACCAGGCGCTGCCGCGCCTGCCGCAGGATGTGCAGCGCCTGGGCGTGACGACCATCAAGTCCTCGCCGACGCTCACGATGGTCGTGCACCTGAACTCGCCCAACGGCCGCTACGACATGACGTATCTGCGCAACTACGCGCTGATCAACGTGAAGGACCGGCTCGAGCGCATCGCGGGCGTGGGCGAAGTGCAGCTGTGGGGCTCGGGCGACTACTCCATGCGCGTATGGCTCGACCCGCAGAAGGTCGCGCAGCGCGGCATGACGGCGACGGATGTGGTCAATGCGATCCGCGAGCAGAACGTGCAGGTCGCGGCGGGTGTGATCGGCGGCTCGCCGACGCTGCCGAACGTGCCGCTGCAACTCAACGTGAATGCGCGCGGCCGCCTGCAGAACGAGTCGGAGTTTCGCGACATCGTGCTCAAGACTTCACCTGATGGCGCTGTCACGCACCTGAGCGACGTCGCGCGTGTCGAACTCGCCGCATCGGAATACGGCCTGCGCTCGTTGCTCGACAACAAGTCGGCGGTTGCGATCGCGATCAATCAGCAGCCGGGCGCGAACTCGCTGCAGATCTCCGACGAAGTCCGCAAGACGATGAAGGAACTGAAGGCGGACATGCCGGCGGGCCTAGAATATCAGATCGTCTACGACCCGACGCAGTTCGTGCGCTCGAGCATCGAAGCGGTGATTCACACGCTCGCGGAAGCGATCGCGCTGGTCGTGCTCGTCGTAATCGTGTTCCTGCAGACGTGGCGCGCATCGATCATTCCGTTGCTTGCCGTGCCGGTGTCGATCGTCGGTACGTTCTCGCTGCTGCTCGCGTTCGGGTTCTCGATCAACGCGCTGTCGCTGTTCGGGATGGTGCTGGCGATCGGTATCGTCGTGGATGATGCGATCGTGGTCGTCGAGAACGTCGAGCGCAACATCGAGGCGGGACTGTCAGCGAGAGAGGCCACGTATCAGGCGATGCGCGAGGTGAGCGGGCCGATCATCGCGATTGCGCTGACGCTGGTCGCCGTGTTCGTGCCGCTCGCGTTCATGTCCGGTCTCACTGGCCAGTTCTACAAGCAGTTCGCGATGACCATCGCCATTTCGACGGTGATCTCCGCGTTCAACTCGCTGACCTTGTCGCCCGCACTCGCCGCGCTGCTGCTGAAGGGCCACGACGAGCCCAAGGACTGGCTCACACGTGGCATGGACCGCGTGTTCGGCGGCTTCTTCCGCGGCTTCAACAAGGTCTTCCATCGCGGCTCGGATGCGTATGGCAAGGGCGTGAAGAGCGTCATCAACCGCAAGGCATTGATGATGGTCGTTTATGCCGTGCTGCTCGCCGGCGCCGTGCTGATGGGCAAGATCGTGCCGGGCGGCTTCGTGCCCGCGCAGGACAAGGAGTATCTGATCAGCTTCGCGCAACTGCCGAACGGCGCGTCGCTCGACCGCACGGAAGGCGTGATCCGCGAGATGTCGGCCATTGCGTTGAAGCAGCCGGGCGTGGAAAGCGCGGTGGAATTCCCGGGCTTGTCGGTGAACGGCTTCACTAATTCGTCGAGCGCGGGCATCGTGTTCGTCACGCTGAAGCCCTTCAAGGAGCGCGTGCATGACAAGGCGCTGTCGGCGAACGCCATCGCGGGTGCGCTGAACCAGAAGTACGCGGGTATCAAGGGTTCGTTCATCGCCGTGTTCCCGCCGCCCCCGGTTCTCGGTCTCGGCACGCTCGGCGGCTTCAAGATGCAGCTGGAGGATCGCGGCGCGCTCGGCTATGCGGCGCTCGCGGATGCGACGCAGGCGTTCATCAAGCGCGCATCGCAGACGCCCGAGCTCGGCCCGACGTTCTCGAGCTATCAGATCAACGTGCCGCAGCTGAACGTCGATCTGGACCGCGTGAAGGCGAAGCAACTGGGCGTTTCCGTCACCGACGTGTTCGACACGATGCAGGTCTATCTCGGCTCGCTCTACGTGAACGATTTCAATCGCTTCGGACGCGTGTATCAGGTGCGCGTGCAGGCGGATGCGCCGTTCCGGGCGAATCCCGAGGACATCGGCTTGCTGAAGACGCGCAATGCGAACGGCGACATGGTGCCGCTCTCGTCGCTCGTCAAGGTGACGCCGACGTACGGCCCCGAGATGGTGGTGCGCTACAACGGCTATACCGCTGCCGACATCAACGGTGGTCCGGCTCCCGGCTACTCGTCCGGCCAGGCGCAGGCGGCGGCGGAACGCATCGCGGCGGAAGTGCTGCCGCGCGGGATCAAGTTCGAATGGACCGATCTCACGTATCAGCAGATCCTCGCGGGCAATGCCGCGCTGTGGGTGTTCCCGATCAGCGTGCTGCTGGTGTTCCTCGTGCTCGCCGCGCTGTATGAAAGCCTGACGCTGCCGCTCGCGGTCATCCTGATCGTGCCGATGAGCATTCTGTCGGCCCTGCTCGGCGTGTGGCTCACCGATGGCGACAACAACATCTTCACGCAGATCGGCTTGATGGTGCTGGTGGGCTTGTCGGCGAAGAACGCGATTCTGATCGTGGAGTTCGCACGCGAGCTGGAGATGCAGGGGCGCTCGATCGTGCAGGCCGCGATCGAGGCGAGCCGCCTGCGTCTGCGCCCGATCCTGATGACGTCCATCGCGTTCATCATGGGCGTGGTGCCGCTCGTGCTGTCCACGGGCGCGGGCTCGGAAATGCGTCACGCGATGGGCGTCGCGGTGTTCTTCGGCATGCTAGGCGTGACGCTCTTCGGTCTGATGCTGACGCCGGTGTTCTACGTGATCCTGCGCAAGCTCTCCCGCACGGAACACGTGACGGACAAGCACGGCTCGCATCCGCAGATGCGCGGTATCGGTGCCTCCTACGAGGCGCAATGAGGTCGATGATGAACAGGTTGCATATGAAACGATGGTTGGGTTTGCCTGGTCTGATGGCGGCTTTGCTGGTGGTCGCGGGCTGTTCGCTCGCGCCGACCTACGAAAAGCCGAACGTCAACGAGCCGTCCGCATACAAGGAAACGCCGCAGAAGACGCTCGACGCATCGGAAGCGGGTACGTGGAAGACCGCGCAGCCCTCGGAAGAGATGCTGCGCGGCGAATGGTGGACGATCTTCGACGACGCCACGCTCAACGATCTGGAAAAGCAGGCGCAGGACGCGAACCAGAACCTGAAGGCCGCGGCGGCGCGCGTGAAGGAAGCGCGCGCAATCAACCAGACGGCGCGCGCGGGTCTCTTCCCGACGCTCGACGCGGGCTTCGGGCCGACGCGCGAGAAGCTCTCGCCCGCGTCGCAGTTCCTGCCGCCCGATGGGAACGTGCCCGCGCAGACGCTGTGGCGCGCGCAGGCAAGCGTGTCGTATGAAGTCGATCTGTTCGGCCGGGTATCGAACTCGGTGCAGGCCGCGAACGCCGACACGCAGCAGAGCGAGGCCCTGTTCCGCTCGGTGCAGCTCGCGCTGCAGGCGGATGTCGCGCAGAACTATTTCAATCTGCGCGAGCTGGATGCCGAAACCGACGTCTTCACGCGCACGGTGCAGTTGCGCGAGGAAGCGCTGAAGCTCGTGCAGCGCCGCTTCACCGAAGGCGATATCAGCGAGCTGGACGTGGCGCGCGCGAAGTCGGAGCTTGCGACGGCGCGTTCGGACGCGATGACGGTGCAGCGCCTGCGCGCGGCTTCCGAGCACAGCCTCGCGGTGCTGCTCGGCAAGGCGCCCGCGGAGTTCACCATGGCCGCGAACCCGCTCAAGCCGGTGACGGTGCGCGTGCCGCCGGGCCTGCCTTCGTCGCTGCTGGAGCGTCGTCCGGACATCGCGGCGGCGGAGCGCTCGATGGCGGCGGCCAATGCGCGCATCGGCGTGGCGAAGGCCGCGTTCTTCCCGTCGCTCACGCTGACGGGTTCGGGCGGCTTCGAATCCGCGACGCTCGGCGATCTGTTCAAGTGGTCGAGCCGCACGTTCCTGCTCGGTCCGTTCGCGGGCACCGCGCTGAACATCCCGATCTTCGACGGCGGCCGTCGCAAGGGCAATCTGGCGAATGCGCGCGCGGTGTATGAAGAGGACGTGGCGAACTATCGTCAGCAGGTGCTCGTCGCGTTCCGCGAGGTGGAGGACAACCTTTCGGACCTGCGCATCCTCGAAGACCAGACGGCGACGCAGGACGATGCCGTGAAAGCGTCGGTGCGCGCCGCGCAGCTCTCGCGCACGCAGTACACCGAAGGCGCGGTGAACTATCTCGACGTGATCGATGCGGAGCGCACCGTGCTGCAATCGCAGCGCGCGGCCGTGCAATTGCAGGGCACGCAGGCGGTATCGACGGTGAACCTGATACGCGCGCTGGGCGGCGGCTGGGGCGACGCCAGCCCCACGCCGGTGCCCGAGCCGAGTCTCGCGCAGAAGTGACGTGAACATGGCCCTGTTTCGTGCAGGGCCATTTTTTCAGGTGCTCGTTGAGAAGAGCCACGCGGAAGACGAACCGATTGTTCGTCTCATGGAACATATGTCTTCACCTGCGGAGCGTTTATCCGCGAGGCCCCGATCCATACAATTCTAATCATGGGAATGGGAGCCGATGATGAAAGACTTGATCGCAAGACAACTGTATCAGCCGGCGGTGGTGCTGCCACTGCTACTGTTGACGCGCCTGATGGTCACGCTCGACTTCAATCTCGCGCAGGTGATGTTCGTGATGGTGCTGAAGGGGTCGCAACACGCGTATCAGTTCGCGCTGCGCCACACGCTGGGGCGCCAGCGCGGCAACGGCGCCGTGAAGCACCTCCCCTGCAACCACTGCTGCTGACGCTCGCGTAAGACATCGACCTCAATAGACCTCGGGAACGTACATCTCATCGGCCACGGGCTGCCGCAGATAATCGGGATTGAACACACGATCGGGCAGCGTGATCGGCTGATGGTCGATCTCGTGATACGGCACCTGGCTCAGCAGATGATGAATGCAGTTCAGGCGCGCACGCTTCTTGTCGACGGCCTGCACGACCCACCACGGCGCTTCCGGAATGTGCGTGCGCTGGAGCATCACCTCCTTTGCCGCCGTGTACGCTTCCCAGCGGCGACGGCTTTCCAGGTCCATCGGACTCAGCTTCCACTGCTTGAGCGGATCTTCGATGCGTGCCTGGAACCGCACTTCCTGTTCGTCGTCGGTGATCGAGAACCAGTACTTGATGATCTGAATGCCGCTCCGCACGAGCATCTTCTCGAACTCGGGAACCGAGCGGAAAAATTCCTCATACTCTTCGTCGGTGCAGAAGTTCATCACGCGCTCGACGCCCGCGCGGTTGTACCAGCTGCGGTCGAACAGCACGATCTCGCCGGCCGCGGGCAAGTGCGACACGTAACGCTGGAAGTACCACTGCGTGCGTTCGCGGTTGTTCGGCGCGGGCAGGGCGGCCACGCGGCACACCCGCGGATTCAAACGCTGCGTGATGCGCTTGATCGCGCCACCCTTGCCGGCGGCATCGCGCCCTTCGAAGATCACGACGAGACGATGTCCCGTATGCACGACCCAGTCCTGCAGCTTCACGAGCTCGCCCTGCAGCCGGAACAGCTCGCGGAAGTAGGTCTTGCGCAGCTGGCGGTCTTCTTCCGAGAAGGTCGATTCGCCGTCCAGGAAACGGTCGTCGACTTCCATCTCGAACTCTTCGTCGTAGCTGTCGATGATGTCGGCGTGGAAACGGCGCTGCTTGTCCGTCGTGTTCATGAAGAGCTCCGTGAGCGTTCTTGGGCTGTCGCCGTCGAGTGACAGGGCGCGGCGCGGGACGGCCGATTATGACCCTTTTCGATGGCAGTCATATGACAACCGCCGCAACAGGGAAACGAGGTTTCATTGTAGAAAGGGAAGCGGCGCGTGGTCACGAAGCAGCGCTTTATGAAGCGGAGACCCGCACCGTTAGAATGTTCCGGCACTTCAATGGCATGCCGATGGCATTTTCCAACTCTTTCAGCGAGACCACGATGACAGACACTCCACGCGCCCTTCAGAGTTTCGACGAAGCCCGCACCGCGCGCCTCGTGCCTTATGACCGGCTCGTGGACACGCTCGCCGCGACCATGCTCGATTATGCCGCCGGGCGCATCGTGAGCCCGGAGCGCATGGTCGTGCCGATCGAAGGCGGCGTCATGCTGTCGATGCCGGCGAGCGCCGCCGATCTCGCGATCCACAAGCTCGTCAACGTCTGCGCGGGCAACGGCGCGCTGGGGCTGCCGACGATTCACGGCCAGGTCACCGCATTCGATGCCGTCACCGGTGTGCCGCAGTTCATGCTCGACGGACCGACCGTGACGGGGCGGCGCACGGCGGCGGTGTCAATGCTCGCGATTCGCGCGCTGCACGGCGACGCGCCGCGCGAGGTGCTCGTGATCGGCACGGGCAAGCAGGCGGCATATCACATCGAGGCGCTCGCGTCTGTGTATCCCGATGCGCGCATCCGCGTGCAGGGCTCGCGTCCCGAACGCGCGCGCGAATTCTGCGCGACGCATGCATCGGTATCGGACAGGCTCGCCGCGCTGGAGGCTTCCGCGATTCCCGATTCGATCGATGTCGTGATCGCCGCGACGACGAGCAAGACGCCCGTCTACACCGCGCCGGCGCGCGCCGGGCGGCTCGTCATCGGCGTGGGCGCGTTCACGGCCGATGCCGCGGAGATCGCCGCCGCGACCGTCCACGCCAGCGAGCTTTATGTCGACGATCTCGCCGGTGCGCGCCACGAGGCGGGCGAGTTGATTCTCGCGGGCGTGGACTGGAACACGGTGCATGCGCTCGCCGAGGCGCTCGCCGCGCCCGGCACGCCCGTCGACGCGGCGCGTCCCGTGATGTTCAAGTCGGTCGGGTGCGCGGCGTGGGACCTCGCGGCGTGCCGGGTGGCGCGCGTCCTTTTGTCGGACGAACGCGCTGCCCCGCAATAAGCGCGGCGGAACGCGGGACGAGTGGAACGGTACTTGCTGCGCGATCTTAAATGACCATCGGCGCGACGGAGCGCCATAGCAATCGAGGCAGCGAACTGACCCATGAAAAGTCGACACGACAGCAAATGGCACCCGTGGCTTCCGGCGCGTGAGCACGGACCTGAAGGCGCCGGCGGCGCGGCGGGCGGGGACCGCAACGCGCCTCCTCACGCGAACGCGGCGCCGCCCGCAGCCTATTTCATATCGGTGCTGGAGCTCGCCACCGGCGAGACGCTCGGCAAGGACGAACGTCTGCGCGCCGTGGCCATGCTCGAATCGCACTTCGGAGCGGGCCGGCCGCGCACGCTGACGGAAGCGGTGCGCATCTGCGCCGCGGCCATTGATTCATCGACGCTGCAGCGCATGGCGCGCGGCGCGAAGGCTTGAGCCACGTCCGAAGGGAAGCGCGTTTTTTCACATCTGTGTAAAACGCGCGTGCTTGCGCGGGGGCGAGCAAGCGTTCATTTGACGGTCTGAATGACCTCGAAGCCTTCGAACTCGGGATGACCCTGATAAAGCTGGCGCGTCTCGCCGCCCGCGTTGCGGTGCGCGGCGCGAAACGCGTCCGACCGCGTCCAGTCCTCGAACGCTTCCCGGTTTGCCCAGATCGTGTGGCTCGAATAGAGGACGTGATCGTCCTTCGCCGGCCCCTTGAGCAGATGAAATTCGACGAAACCCGGCACCTCCTTGAGATGCGTGTCCCGGCTGGTCCAAAGGCGTTCGAAGTCGGCCTCGGCGCCGGGCACGATCTTGAAGCGGTTCATGGCGATATACATGTCGATGCGTTTCCTTCGCGGCGAGCGCGCTCAAAGATACAAAAATATCAGTCGTGCGAGAGTTCGACTATTGTCGTGAAGCCGCCGAAGAACATGCGCTGCGGGTCGAACGGCGGCTCGCCCGATTCCATCATCGATTTCAGGCGTGGGTCTTCCATCACTTTCGCATTGACGCTGTCGCGTTGCTCGCGCGACGCGTAGACGATATACGAGAACACGACCGTCTCGCCTTCCTTGAGCTGCACGCTCTGCGGAAAGGACGTGAGCTTGCCGGGCTTCACGTCGTCGGCGATGGTCTCGACGAACTGCAGCGCGCCGTGTTCCAGCCAGATCTTGCCGGCCGCCTCTGCCATGGTCCGGTACGCGTCGATCTTGTCGATCGGCACGGGTACGACGAATCCGTCTACGTAGTGCGCCATCTGAGCCTCCTGAATGGATGTGGGAACCGACTCGCGCATTCGCTGCGCTGCCTGCTTTGAGCGTTTTGTAAGCCACGAAGTTCAGGCGGGCGGACAAGGCAATTCGACCGTCCACGCCTCTGCGCCGGATTGCCGTTTGAGCACGGTGCGCGAGAGCGGCGCGAAGTTCATTGCGCCGATCGACGACAGCGGCTTGCCGAGGGCGTGCGCGACGGCCGCCTTGACGACGATCGCGTGCGTGACGACGATGCAGCGCCCGCTCCGTGCCTCGCCTTCGATGCGTGCAATGCCTTCGATGACGCGCGCCGCGAGCATCGCCACGCTTTCGCCGCCATGCGGACATACGCGAGGATCGTCGAGCCATGCAGCGATATTCGCGGGCTCGCATTCGCCGATCTCGCGGATCGAGCGACCGCGCCAGCGGCCGTAGTCGATGTCGTCGAACGCGGGATCGATGTCGAATGACCGCGCGATGCACGCCGCCGTTTCGCGCGCGACGCGCGCGGGGCTCGCGATCACGCGCGCCGCGTCCTCCGCGTGAGCGGGCGCGGGTGCAGCGGGTGCATGGCGTTCGGCGGGCTCGTCACCCGTGGGAAAGCGGCCGGTTTTCATCGCGCGCGTGGCGGCGTGGCACAGCAGAATGAGTTCCAATGCAGTCGACGGCCCGGTGGAGATCGTTTTACTTTGCCGGCAATCGTCATAGAATGGCAAGCTTGCAGTGCGAGGAAGCCGGTGTGAACCCGGCACGGTCGCGCCACTGTGAGCGGTTCGTCAGCCTTGGAGCGATGCGCCGCGAGTCAGACCCCGCTGCATGCTCTTCGTCAATCGGGACGCGCTTTTCCCTGGAGAACCACCATGAATGCTTCCAACGCGCCGGTTTTTTCATCGCCGGTTTCCCCGTCGCTCGACGCACCCGTGCCCATTCCGGTGCGCGAAGTGTTGCCCTGGGCCATCTTCATCGGCCTGATTCTGCTGATCGCGATCTATTTTGTCGGCGCGGAGCAGGGCGCGACGTCGATCTTCCCGGGCATGTACGTCCACGAATTCGTCCACGACGGCCGGCACTTGCTCGGCTTTCCATGCCACTGAGGACGCGCGATGATTCGCAGCTTGCTGATACGCGGCATGATCGCGGGACTGGTCGCGGGCCTGATCGGCTTCGGTTTCGCGCGTGCGTTCGGCGAACCGTCGATCGCGCGGGCCATCGCGTTCGAGGAACGGCACGAGCATGCCGAAGCGGCGCATGAGCACGAGCACGAACACGCCGATGCTTCCGCGAATGCCGCGCATTCGCACGATCACGGCGACGAAGCGCTCGTCTCCCGCGACACTCAGGCCGGCCTTGGGCTGTTGACGGGTGTCGCCGTGTTCGGCACGGCGCTCGGCGGCCTTTTCTCGCTGGTGTTCGCGTTCGCCTATGGACGGCTCGGCGCGCTGCATGCGCGCGGCACGTCGGCGCTTCTGGCGCTGTTCGGTTTCGTGAGCGTGGCCATTGTGCCGTTCCTCAAGTACCCGCCGAATCCGCCCGCCGTGGGCAATCCGGAGACCATTGGGCCGCGCACCGCGCTCTTCTTCTGCATGGTGGCGATTTCCCTCGTGGCCGCGGTGTTCGCCGTGCGGCTGCAGCGGCGCATGCAGGCGCAGCATGGCGGCTGGAACGCGACGCTCATCGCCGGGGCAGCGTATATCGTGGTGATCGCGATGGCGCAGGTCGCGCTGCCGCGCGTCGACGAAGTGCCCGCCGATTTCTCGGCTTCGCTGCTGTGGAACTTCCGCGTGGCCGCGATCGGCATTCAGGCGCTGATCTGGACGACGCTCGGCCTCCTGTTCGGCGCGCTCGCCGCGCGTGAACTCGAGCGGCCGGCGGTCAGGAGAATGGCCGCGGCCTGAGCTCCTCGTTCGCCGATGACACGACCCACGTTCCGTCAGGAACGTGGGTTTTCTGTTTGTGCGCTTGCCGCGCGACGCGCAAGCAGTTCATCGAACAGATCGTGCTTCGCGGCATCGTCCATCGATCGGAAAGTCCGGATCTCCTCGCGGCTTCGATAGCAGCCCTGGCACAGGCCGCTGTCCGGATCGAGCTTGCACACGTTGGTGCACGGCGAGCCGACCGGTTCCTGCGTTCTTGCGCGCTCGATCGTGAACGCGAGATCCAGCGGCGCTTGAATGTCTTGTGTCGTCGTCATAGTGATTCGCCGCGAAAGAGTGCTGCGGCCGCGGCCGGATTCGACGGCCAGTAAGCGTGCATGTATGTGGCCGTGACCGGACCGTGCCGATAGAGCGCTTCGCCCGCAGTGCCTGTCGTCGCGTGCGCCGCGTGGAGGACCGGCTGCAGCGGCGTGGCGAGCGTCGAGTAGTGGAAGGTGTGGCCCATCATCGCGCCGTGTGTCGTGTCGACGCGTTGCATCGCGAGGCGCGACAGCCGGCGCTGCATCGCGGCATCGCCGGGCAGGATGCCGAGCATCGCGTGCTTCGTGCCTTCGACGTCCGTGAGCGTGTCGACGAGATAGAGCATGCCGCCGCATTCCGCGACGACAGGCTTTTCATGCGCGACATGCCGCGCGATCGACGCGCGCGTGCGGGCATTCGCGGCGAGCGTGGCCGAATGCAGTTCGGGATAGCCGCCGGGGAGATAGAGTGCGTCGGCATCGTCCGGTGCGGGCTCGTCGGCGAGCGGAGAGAAGGTGCTGATGGTCGCGCCCATCGCCACGAGCAGATCGAGGTTCGCCGGATAGATGAACGAGAAGGCGGCATCGCGCGCCATCGCGATGTGCATGCCGTCGAGCAGACGCGGCGGCGCGGGAAGCGTCGCATCGTCGAAGCGGACCGGCGGCGGCAGATCGGCGAGCGTGGTGTGCGCGATGGCATCGGCGGCGCGATCGAGCCGTGCGTCGAGTCCCGCGATTTCGCCAGGCTGCGTGAGACCGAGATGCCGCTCGGGCAAGGCGATATCGTCCGTGTTCGACAGATGACCGCAGTAGCGCAGTCCTTCGGGAATGGTCTCGGACAGCATCTGCGCATGCCGCGCCGACGCGACGCGATTCGCGAGCACGCCATGAAACGGCAGGTCCTCGCGATAGCGCGCGAGCCCGAACGCGATGGCGCCGAAAGTCTGCGCCATGCCGTGCGCGCCAATCACCGCGAGCACGGGCACCTTGAACGCGGCGGCGAGATCGGCGCTGCTGGGCGTGCCGTCGAAGAGACCCATCACGCCTTCGATGAGGATCAGATCGGCTTCGCGCGCGGCCCGCGCGAGCAGCGCGCGGCAGGCATCGGGCCCGACCATCGAGAGATGCAGCGAATACACGGGCGCGCCGCATGCGCGTTCGAGGATCATCGGATCGAGAAAATCCGGGCCGGTCTTGAAGACGCGCACGTTCAGGCCACGGCGCGCGTGATGGCGCGCGAGCGCGGCCGTCACCGTGGTCTTGCCTTGATGCGACGCGCTTGCGCCGATGAAAAGAGCGGGGCAGTCGGGCATCGCGTTCAGAACTCGACGCCGCGCTGCGCCTTGACGCCTTGCTCGCGATACGGATGCTTCACGAGCCGCATCTCGGTGACGAGATCGGCGAGTTCGACGAGCGCATCGGGCGCATGGCGTCCCGTCACGACGACATGCAGCATCGCGGGCCTTGCCTTCAGTACCTCGAGCACTTCGTCGAGCGGCAGATACTCGTACTTGAGCACGGTGTTCAGCTCGTCGAGCACGACCATCCGGTACTCGCCGCTTTCGATCATGCGCCGCGCCTCGTTCCAGCCTTTGCGCGCGGTGGCCATGTCGGCTTCGCGGTTCTGCGTGTTCCAGGTGTAGCCGTCGCCCATCGTGACGAAATCGCAATTGGCGATCGCGCCGAGAAAATCGCGCTCGGATGTGTGCAGCGCGCCCTTGATGAACTGCACGACGCCGAGCTTCATGCCGTGGCCGAGCACGCGCACGGCCATGCCGAACGCGGCCGTGGTCTTGCCCTTGCCGTTGCCGGTGTTCACGATCAGCAGGCCCTTCTCGTGATCGGCCGCGGCCTGCTTTTTCTCGTGGCCTTCCTTGCGCCGCTGGGTCATGCGCAGATGCGATTCGGTATCGGTTTTCATGTCTCGTTCTCGATGGATGTGCGTGCGACGGCGATCGCAACGGTCACGCCGCCTTCGATCGCCTTCGGCACGATGAGCGTGTCCGTGTTGCCCGCGAGCAGGGCGCATGGCTCGCATACGCCGTCGACGTTCAGACGCTTCGCCGCATGATGCGACGGCGCGACACCCGGCACTCGCGCGATTTCATCGGCGGTGTAGAAGCGCAACGGCAGGCGATGACGCGCGCAGAACGCGAGCAATCCGGCTTCGTCCTGCTTCGCGTCGATGCTCGCGACCGTCGCGATATCGCCGAACGCATGCGAGCCGAGCGCGATGCGCACCGCGTGTTCGATTGCGTCGGCGCTCGTGCCGCGCCTGCAGCCGATGCCGACCGCGAGCCGCGCGATGTGGGCCGATGCGTTCATCGCGCGAATGCCGCGTAATCGAGCGCGCTCTCGATGGCGAGCCCGGCGACCGAACCGATCACGACGATCGCGGGCGCGCCGAGCGCGGCGGCGCGCACGGCATCGGGCAAATCCCGCAGCGGCGCGCGCAGATGACGCTGTTCCGGGCGTGTCGCGGATGCGATCGCAACGGCGGGCGTGTCGGGCGCGAGGCCGACCGCGAGCAATGCGTCGACGATATGCCCGATGCGCCGCATGCCCATGTAGACGACGAGCGTCATGCCGGTGGCGGCGAGCGCGGCCCAGTCGGGTTCGCGGCCCGCGCCGTCCCCGGTATCGGCCGCGTTGCCCGCGCCATGTCCGGTGACGAACACGACCCCCATCGCCTGTCCGCGATGCGTGACCGGCACGCCGACGGCCGCGGGCGCCGCGATCCCCGCCGTGATGCCGCTCACCACTTCGACGCGCACGCCCGCGCGCTGCAGCGCCTGCATCTCCTCGCCGCCGCGCCCGAACACGAACGGATCTCCGCCCTTCAGGCGCGCGACGCGCTTGCCCGCGCGCACGTGCGCAAGCATCAGATCGATGATGACATGCTGCGGCGTCGACGGTTGTCCGCCGCGCTTGCCGACATGCGTGACGAGCGCATCGGCGCGCGCGAACCGGAGCACTTCGGGATTGACGAGATCGTCGACGAGCACGACGTCCGCTTCGCCGAGCACGCGCACGGCCTTGAGCGTCATGAGCTCGACGTCGCCGGGGCCGGCGCCGACCAGATGGACTTGTGCGGAGGGCGCGTTCATGCGAGCGATGCGCAAGGACGCGCGGTGACGAAATTCATTGTGATGCGGGCGGCTGGCGATTCGACTCGTTCTGCGCCGCGCATGCGTCCCTCGCGGATGAGCGGCGTTCGGCGAAGGGCCGCGCTCCGACTGACACGCGCGCCCGTTCGTCCCCTGCGCTGGCCGGTATCCGGGCTGGCGACCTCACTGCGCGGCCTTCCCGCCGTGAACGGCAGTGGCCGGGAGCACAATGCGCGGCCTTCGAGCAACATGAAGCACGGGCCGCCGGTCGCGTACCGTTGCGGGGACAGCACAGGTCGGCGCGCTCCGTGTTCGGCGTGCTTCGGCACGAACGGACGGCTCCTGTTTCCCGTTTAACTGCGCGTGTTTCGAACCGCACGCGCGAGCACCAGACGCGGGCCAACAATACCACAACGCGACCGCCCGATGTGCCTCACGCGGGCCCTGAAAGCCCGCGCGGCACACGCGTCCTTTCTTGACGCTGGTTCGCGCCGGGCCTAGACTTTCACGCAGTTTTGGTGCCCGCGCGCGGATTCTCTCGCGCGCAGTTAAACGGGAAGCAGGGCGCGTTTCCTTCACGAGATCGAATGGACGTCAACCTGCGCTGCCCCCGCAACGGTAAGCGATCGCCGCGCGTACGAGGTTCCGTCGCATGCGCGGCAAGCCGGCTTCGAGGCCACTGCGCGGCGCGCGTCATGCATGCGCTGCGCGGGAAGGCGAAGCGGCGTTTTCGTCAGCCCGGATACCGGCCAGACTTTCAGAGGGCTTCGCTGCCGCGGGGATGCGGGGCGGCCCGTGATCCATCAAGCCGTGCGCTACTCGTCTCGTCGATCCGCGTTGCTCTCGCATCGCGCATATGAAGCGCACGCATCCACAGCCACGGAGCTACGATGCAAACCCGCAAGATCCCCGTCACGGTCGTGACCGGCTTTCTCGGCAGCGGCAAGACCACGTTGATGCGGCACATCCTGTCCAACGCGCGAGGCTTGCGCATCGCGGTGATCGTCAACGAATTCGGCGAGCTCGGCATCGACGGGGAAATCCTGAAGGGCTGCGGCATCGGCTGCGACGACGAGGCCGGCTCCAGCAACCGCAATCTGTACGAGCTCGCGAACGGCTGCCTGTGCTGCACCGTGCAGGAAGAGTTCTATCCGGTGATGGAGCAGCTCGTCGAGCGCCGCGGGAGCATCGACCACGTGCTGATCGAGACATCGGGCCTCGCGTTGCCCAAGCCGCTGGTGCAGGCGTTCAACTGGCCGTCGATCAGGAACGCCTTCACGGTGGATGCGGTCGTGACCGTGGTTGACGGTCCCGCCGCCGCGAGCGGACAATTCGCGGCGAATCCCGTCGCCGTCGATGCGCAGCGCAAGGCCGATCCGAACCTCGACCACGAATCGCCGCTGCACGAGCTGTTCGAGGATCAGCTTTCGTCGGCGGATCTCGTCATCGTCAACAAGACCGATCTCATGGACGCGGATGCGCTGCGAAAGGTCGAGGCGCTCGTGCGCCCCGAGATTCCGCCCGAAGTGAAGATCGTGCCCGCGCAGATGGGCCAGCTCGACGTGCATACCCTGCTCGGGCTCGAATCGGCGTCGGAGGAGACGATCCACTTGCGGCACGATCATCACGGCTCGCCCGACGACGAAGGTCACGCCGATCATCATCACGACGAGTTCGATTCGGTGGTCGTGCAAGGCGACGTCGAATCGCGCGAGCAGGCCATCGCGGCGTTGCATGCGCTCGTCGAGCGTCACACGATCTATCGCGTGAAGGGCTTCGCCGTGTTGCCCGGCGCCGCGATGCGGCTCGTCGTGCAGGGCGTCGGAAGGCGCTTCGACAGTTATTTCGACCGCCGCTGGGAAGCGAATGAAGCGGACACGCAAAGCCGCTTCGTGCTGATCGGCGAGGATCTGGAGCGCGATGCCTTGCAGCGCGCATTCGACGCCGCGCTCGCGGGCGCACCCGTGCAGGCCTGACGCGATGCATCTGCTCCGCACGACACCGGGAGGCTTCGTCGACGACGCGCAGGGCGTCATGCGCATCGATCAGACGAGCGCGCCGATCGTCGTGCTCAGTTCCGCCGACACGACGCTCGCCCTGCTCGCAAGCGTGTTTCCGCGTCTGGAAGCGGGCTTTCCCGAAGTGCGGCTCGCGAATCAATCGTTCCTGCGCCAGCCCGCGTCCGTCGATTTTTATGTCGACGACGTGCTGCGCCATGCGAAGGTCGTGATCGTCGATCATCTCGGCGGGGAATCGTACTGGCCATACGGCATCGAGCGTCTCGTCGCGCTGGCGAAGAAAGAGAAGCAGATGCTCGCGATGTTCTCGGGCGATCTCGCCGAAGACCCGAACCTCGTCGGCAAGAGCACGGCCGATGCGGCGTTCTGCCGCGAGTTGTCGCGCTATCTGCGCGAAGGCGGCGCACGCAACGCAGAGGAGTTTCTGCGCGCGATCGCGCATCGCGCATTCGGCTTCGGGCGCGAGCCGCGGCCGCCGAGCCCGCTGCCTGCCGTCGCGATCCATCATCCCGAGCGCGATGTCGCCGCCATCGAGGACTGGCAGGCGCGCTGGACCGCAGGCGCGCCCGTCGTCGCGATTCTGTTTTATCGCGCGCATCTGCAGTCGGGCAATACTGCCGTGTTCGACGCGCTCATCGATGCGCTCGAAGAACACGGCATGAATCCGCTGCCGATCGCAATTTCCTCGCTGAAGGAAAGCGTGAGCCGCGAGGTGGTCGAGCGTCTGTGCGCGGAGCATCGCGCATCGCTCGTGCTGAACACCACGGCGTTCGCGGCGGGCGTGATCGGCGAGGGCGAGGCATTCGAAGTCGCCGGCGATGCGCCCGTGCTGCAAGTCATTCTGAGCGGCGGCAATCGCGAGGACTGGCAGAAGGACAATCACGGCCTGAACTCGCGCGATGTCGCGATGCACGTTGCGCTGCCCGAGGTCGATGGCCGCATCATCACGCGCGCGGTGAGCTTCAAGGGGCTCGCGTATCGCTGCAAGCATACGCAAGTGGATGTCGTGCGGTATCAGGCCGATGAAGAGCGCGTGCGCTTCGTGGCCGAGCTGAGCCGCCGCTGGTGCAGGTTGCGTCAGACGCCGAATGCGCAGAAACGCATCGCGCTCGTGCTCGCGAACTATCCGGCGAGCGAAGGACGCATCGGCAATGGCGTGGGGCTCGACACGCCCGCATCGGCCATCGGCATTCTGTCGATGCTCGCGCGCGAAGGCTATCGCGTGGGCGGGATTCCGGAGAACGGCGATGCGCTCATCGCCGCGCTGACCGAGGGCGTGACGAACGATCCCGTCGTGCGCGATCTGCGTCCGGCACTGCAGAGCCTGTCGCTCGACGAATATCTCGATGCCTACCGCGCCTTGCCCGCCGATGCGCGCGCCGCGCTGGAACAGGCCTGGGGCGCGCCGGAAGACGATCCGACGGTGCGGCGGGGCCGCTTCATGATCTCGGGCTATCGCTGCGGCGAGGTGTTCGTCGGCATACAGCCGTCGCGCTCGCGCGAACGCAACGACTACGCGAGCTATCACGATGCGGAGCTCGTGCCGCCGCATTCGTATCTGGCGTTCTATTTCTGGCTGCGCGTGCGCTTTCAGGCGGACGCCCTAGTGCATGTCGGCAAGCACGGCAATCTCGAATGGCTGCCGGGCAAGAGCGTCGCGCTGTCATCGTCGTGCTGGCCGGATGCGATTCTCGGCCCGATGCCGCATCTCTATCCGTTCATCGTGAACGATCCGGGCGAGGGGAGTCAGGCGAAGCGCCGCGCGCAGGCGGTCATCATCGATCATCTGATGCCGCCGCTCACGCGCGCGGAGAACTACGGGCCGTTGCAGGACCTCGAGCGTCAGGTCGACGAATACTACGAAGCGCTGATGGTCGATGTGCGCCGCGCGAAGTTGTTGCGCAAGTCGATCCTCGCGAGCATCGTCGAGAACAGGCTGCACGAAGAGCTCGGACTCGACGCGCCGCGCGACGTCGCCGGCGAGGATGCCTTGCTCACCCGTGCCGACGCGTACCTCTGCGAACTGAAGGAAGCACAGATTCGCGACGGACTGCATGTGTTCGGCATTTCGCCGCAAGGCGTGCAGCGCCGCGACACGCTGCTCGCGCTCGGCCGCTTTCCGGTCGGCGACGGTCAGGGCGCGAATGCGAGCCTCATCACGGCGATCGCGCGTGATCTGCAACTGGGCGACGCGTTCGATCCGCTCGACGCCGACTGGGCCGCACCGTGGAACGGGCCCCGTCCGCCTGCGCTTCAGGCGGTCAGCGATGCGCGCTGGCGTCATCATGGCGATACGCGCGAGCGTCTCGAATCGTTAGCGATGCAACTATTGTCCGACGACGCGGCCGCGCCCGGACCGCACGCGTCGCCCGTGCTCGCGCGCCTGCGCGGCGACGTGCTCGCGCGGCTCGACGCATGCGGCCCGCAAGAGCTCACGCAACTGAAGCGCGGTCTCGAAGGGCGGTTCGTGCCGCCGGGGCCGAGCGGATCGCCATCGCGCGGCAGGCCCGACGTGCTGCCCACGGGCCGCAACTTCTATTCGGTCGATACGCGCGCACTGCCGACGCGGGCGGCATGGTCCCTCGGGGTCAAGTCGGCGAATGCGCTGGTCGAGCGCCATGTGCAGGACCACGGCGATTATCCGCGCGCCATCGGCCTCTCGGTGTGGGGCACGGCGACGATGCGCACCGGCGGCGACGATATCGCGCAGGCGTTCGCGTTGATCGGCGTGAGGCCGAAGTGGGCGGCGGGCAGTCATCGCGTGACCGACTTCGAGATCCTGCCGATCTCCATCTTCAACCGGCCGCGCATCGACGTGACGCTGCGCGTGTCGGGCTTTTTCCGCGATGCGTTCGCGGGCCTCATGCATCTCTTCGATGCCGCCGTGCAGGCCGTCGCCGGGCTGGAGGACGAACCCGCGGACGTCAACCCGATCCGCGCGCGCATCCTGCGCGAGCGCGACGAGCTGATCGCGCGCGGCGTGGATGCAGCGGAAGCGCGGCGGCGCGCGGGCTGGCGCGTGTTCAGCACGAAGCCCGGCGCATACGGCGCGGGTCTGCAGTCGCTGATCGACGCCAGGCAATGGCAGACCGATGCCGATCTTTCCACCGCGTATCAAAGCACGGGCGGTTATGCGTATTCGCAGTCCGGCGATGGTGTCGAAGCGCGCGCGAGCTTCGGCGCGCGGCTCTCGACGCTCGATGTCGTCCTGCACAATCAGGACAACCGCGAGCATGACCTGCTCGATTCGAACGACTATCACCAGTTTCAGGGCGGCATGATCGCGGCCGTGCGCTATCTGTCCGGCGTGCAGCCGCAGGCGTACAACGCCGATCACAGCAATCCCGCCGCGCCGCGCATGCGCACGCTGAACGAGGAAATCGCGCGCGTGGTGCGCTCGCGCGTCGTCAATCCGAAGTGGATCGACGGCGTGAAGCGGCACGGCTACAAGGGCGCATCCGAGCTGGCCGCGACGGTCGACTATCTCTTCGGCTATGACGCGACCGCGCGTGTGGTGTCCGATCATCAATACGCGCTCGTCACGGATGCCTATGTGAACGACGCGGATACGCGCGAGTTCATCGCGGAGCACAACCCGCACGCGCTGCAATCGATCTGCGAGCGCCTGCTCGAAGCGATGGAGCGCGGCTTGTGGCAGGAACCCGCCGGCTATCGCGAACAGATCGAACGGCATCTGCTCGACGCCGAGCAGCGAATCGAAGGCCGACAGAATTGAACGAATCCACTTCATCCCCGGTGTTTCCCTTTTCCGCGCTCGTCGGCCAGGAGCCCTTGCAGCAGGCGCTCTTGCTTGCGGCGGCCGATCCGTCGATCGGCGGCGTGCTCGTCAGCGGACCGCGCGGCACGGCGAAGTCCACGGCGGCGCGCGCGCTCGCGGAGTTGTTGCCGGAAGGGAAACTCGTCACCCTGCCGCTCGGCGCGAGCGAGGAACAGTTGATCGGCACGCTCGACATTCAAAGCGCGTTGCGCGACGGCGGCGTGAAGTTCTCGCCCGGCCTGCTCGCGAAGGCGCATCTGGGCGTGCTGTACGTCGACGAGGTCAATCTCTTGCCGAATCCGCTCGTCGATCAGTTGCTCGATGTCGCGGCGAGCGGCGTGAACATCGTCGAGCGCGATGGCATTTCGCATCGGCACGAGGCGCGCTTCGTGCTGATCGGCACGATGAATCCCGAAGAGGGCGAGTTGCGCCCGCAACTGCTGGATCGTTTCGGCCTGGCTGTCGAGATGAGCAATTGCTTCGATGCGAGCGTGCGGCAACGCATCGTGAAGGCGCGCCTCGCGTTCGATGCCGATCCCGCTGCGTTTCGCGCGCGGCACGCATCAGAGCAAGCGTCCTTGTACGCGCGAATTCATGCGGCGCGCGCCGCGCTCGCGTCATTCGATTTCGACGATGCCGTTCATGCGCGCGTGAGCGAGCTTTGCATCGCGGCGCACGTGGACGGCTTGCGGGCGGATCTCGTGATGCTGCGCGCGGCGCGTGCACTGGCTGCGCTGGAAGGCGCACCGGCCGTGACCGTGACGCATGTCGAGCGGGTCGCCGATGCGGTCTTGCAGCATCGGCGCCGCGAAGTGCAAGCGCAAGCGCCTTCGCAAACGCAGGCCGCGCATGATCCGACGCCGCGCGAGGCGAGCGCGGGCGAATCGGACTGGGGCTATCTGCCGCCCGAGCCGACGGGCACGGCAAGGATCAAGCAGGTGAGGCCGCTCGCCGCAAAAAAAGCCTGAGCCATCGAAGGCGCGACGCGGATGCCGGAGAGCATCGTCTTCGATGGAATGAAGCGCGTTCCAGAGGCCGAGTCGCCTCGCGCGAAGGCGAACAAGAGAGCGCGTCCATCGACTGGATGGCGACATTGCGCGCCAAGCGTGCCGCACGTTTCGACGCGCGCCACCTTCGCTATCGACGCACGCAAGGCGAAGGCGCCGCGATGCATTGCTTCCTGCTCGATTGCTCCGGCTCGATGCTCGCGGGCGAGCGGCTGGCGCGCGCGAAGGGCATGCTCGTCGCGTTGTTCGATCGTGCTTATCGCGAGCGCGCCGACATCGCGCTCGTGTGCTTCGGCGGGGGACGCGCGGAAGTGAGACGTCAGCCGGGCGCGGCGCATTGGTGGAACGAGCGCTGGGTCGCGCCGATCGGCGGCGGTGGCGGCACGCCGCTCGCGCTCGGGCTGTCGAGCGCGGCGACGGTGCTCGCGCGCGCGGCAAGACGCAGGCCGTCGCAGCGGCGCTGGCTGTGGGTCCTGACCGATGGGCGCACCAATGAGCGGCCGGATGCGCCGTATGCTGCGGATCGCATCGTCGTGGTGGACTTCGATGACGGGTCGGCGCGGGTCGGAAGATGCAAGGCGCTCGCGCATGAATGGCAGGCCGAGTACGTCGTTGCCGACGAACTGGCGGTGATGCGAACCGCGGGCTGACCGTGCGCGCGAGGCCGCGATTCATGACCCTTCGCGAAACCTCCCGCGCCGTATCCATTTGGTTGCGATCCACTTCTCGCCTTTTTCGACGGGCGTGCCCGCATGCAGCGTCCGCGGATCGACCTGGCCCAGTTCGTTGCAATACTCGAAGTACAGCGCGTTGCCGGGCTTGGGATGAATGCGCAGGCCGACTTCCGGAAACGTCGTGTCGCCACCCTGTTTAACTTCGTTGAGATAGAGGATGACAGTCACGATCCGCTGGCCGCCGCGCTGCACGTGATGGCGGCTTCCCGCCTGCTCTTCCGGAAAATAGTCGTAATGCGGCCGGTATTCGCCGCCGATGCCGTACCTGAGGATGTGCAGATCCTCGCCGTTCTCGATGGGCTGCCCGGTGAGCGCCGCGAGCCTGCGGTCGATCGTGTCGATCAGCGGATCGGTCCGCGCGTTGACGAAAGCGCCTTCGCTCTTGCGCTCGTTGATGAGAATCTCGCTGCCCGAGCCCGGATCGACGACGGACGATCGCTGCACGCGGCCGCTGCCGATTTCGATCAGCCTGTCGCATTCGTCGCGGCTCAGCACATCGGCGAGCAGCGCGACGACCGGACGCTCGCAGCTGAACAGCTTTCTCGCGGCGCAGTCCGATGCGCTCAGCATCGGGCCTTCGGGCAGCATCGGCTTGCCATAGACGTATTTGGAAGACAAGGCTTCCGGGGAATCGAACTCCTCACCGGCCATGCGCCGCGCGAGTATCGAGCGCGCCGTGTTCGGAGCGAAGGCGTTCGCGATCATCGCATCGATGAGGGATTGCGGCGAGCATCCGCGGCGGATGTTTTCGTCGAGCCAGCTTTTCCAGGACTCGTCGAAGGCTGGGCTCATTCTCGTGTGCTCCGGTGCCGGTTGCAGGACGGTAGTTCATGAAAGCACAAGGAGAAGCGAAAGACAACTTCGGCTTCGCCATGCTCGGGAGCGAATGAAATGCGCGAGCGGGTCAACAATTCGAGCGATTGTGCATGCATGCGATTTTCACTGGCGTCCCATGAAAACAGACCTATGCTTGCTTGAGGCGCACATCGGAGAAGCGTCGTGCCTTGCGACAGCATGCAATTGAATCGGTTCATCGCGGAACGAAGGACACGCCGTTCGATACTGACGCTGCTCGCCTGCGGCTATGTGCTGTTCGGTCTGCCGATGTCCGCGTCCGCCATGCTCAGATGTGAAGCGGACGACGATTCGATCAGCTATGTCACGAGCCGTATCTCAGGCCAGAAATGCGTGCGCGTGAACCTGCGCTGGAACCGGACCTCGCCGCCCGGCGCCGCGGAGCTGTCTCGCAGCGACGATGCTGCCGCTTCCGCGACCTCATCGGCGCGATCGCGCCCGGCTGCCCCGGTCAGGCGCGAGGTGCGGACGCAGATCTATGCCTACGTCGAAAACGGCATACGGCATTTTTCCAGCAGGAGGCCGGTGGGCCTGGATGCCGGTATCTCGGTCATCGCGCTCCATTACATCGAGACCTGCAACTTTTGCGTGCCGGACGAGCAGATCGACGTCGGGTCGCTCGCCCTCGACATGCGCGCATATCGGCAGGAGATCGAAACGGCGGCCTCGGCGTCCGGCGTGGACAGCGCGCTCGTGCGCGCGGTGATTCAGGCGGAGTCGGCCTATCGGGCGAATGCGATCTCGCGCGCCGGCGCGCAGGGACTGATGCAGCTCATGCCGGCCACCGCGCTGAGATTCGGCGTGAGCGATCCTTTCGACGCCGCGCAGAACATACGCGGCGGCGTGCGGTATCTGTCATGGCTGCTCAGGCGCTTCGGCGGCGATCTCGACCTCGCGCTCGCGGGCTACAACAGCGGAGAGGCCGCCGTCGACCGATACAGCGGCATCCCGCCCTACGATGAAACCAGGACGTACGTGTCGCGCGTGAAGGCGCTTGCCGAGCGTTATCGCCGCGGACAATGAGACGGCCTCGCCGCGCGACGACGCTCACTTCGTGTTGTCGACCTCGGTCCTGCCGTTGTACTGCACCTGGCCGCGGAAGAAGTAGTCCGTACAGGCCTTGTAGTCGCCGGGCGTCAGGAGCGAGAACGGCATCTGATAGTCGACGAGCTTGCAGCCGGTCACGGGCTTGCCGTTGGCCCACGCATAGTCCTTGTCGAGATAGGCCTTGATCGCGCCCGCCGAGCCTTCGTTGAAGCCGCGCATGTTGGCGCAGCCGAGCGGCTCGTCGGGCGGAATGGTGACGCCGAGCTCACGGGCCATCTCCTTGTACGCGTTGATCCGGTTCGTGACCTGCGCCTTCTCGGCGCCCCCACCGCCACACTCGATGCCGCCGTTGATGATGTACACCGTCGCGCCGAAGCCTGGCTTCATGTTGTTGGCGAGGTCGACGGCGTTGGGCTTCCAGGTGTTGTCGATCGCCCAGGTCATCGGCGGCTTGGGCGTCTGCGGCGTCACCGCGAACCACACGGCCGATGCGAAGTTGAGCCAGGTATCGGCGACGCGGCCGGGATCGTCGAGGAGCACGTTGACATCGCGATAGAGCGCCTGCGAGAAGGGACCGAAGTTGTAGTTCCACGAGAGCTGTTTCGCACCGCGCCCGAAATAGTCCAGATACTTGCCCGCGCTGTTCTTCGCGCACGGATAGAAGATCCAGTTGGTCGCGTGAGAGCCGGGCACGCATTGCTGGTACGCGCCCACCGCGGAGCCTTCCGCATAGCCCGATTCGCGCAGGAACCACAGCGCCTGCTGCCAGAACGGAATGGGCGTGTCCTGCGGCATTTTGGCGAGCACGGCGTTGTTATGGTCCGGATAGCCGGAGCGCACCTGGGCGGGCGTGAGCGATTGCCAGTTGGCGCCGGTCTCCTGCACGAAGTGCGCGAACGACGTGGCGAGCAGCTTGCGGCAGATCGCGACGGCATCGCGCCCGTCGGTGTAATCGCCGCAATAGGCGGGGAACTTGGCGATGCCGCGCAACAGGTTGACGTAGGAGTACGCGACATTGCGAACGGGGAACAGCGCATCGAACCTCGCTTCGGGCAGGATCGCTTCCACGCGCCGCACGTTGGATGGATTGGCAGCGCGTCCCGGCACGACGGCGTCGACGTCGTCGTCGGGCAGCACGCGCAGGGCATCGCGCAGGAGCGCGATCTGACCGCCCGATTGATCGACCAGCGCCTTTTCGGCTGCCGTGAACTGGGCGGTCGTGGGGTAGTCCGCAGGTGTGGGAATGTAGACGATCTGTGGTTTGTAGGATGCTGGCGTGGGCGTGGGACTCGGAGTTGGAGTTGGAGTTGGCGTCGGAGTAGGAGCGGGCGTCGGAGTAGGAGCGGGCGTCGGCGACGGTACGGGTGCGGGCACCGGCGCCGGAACCGGCGCGGGCGTCGGCGCAGGTGCTGGAGCAGGCGTCGGCGTTGGAGCAGGCGTCGGCGTGCCTCCCGAGCATGCGCCGAGATCCTCCCATACGCCGTATTGCCCCGACTGCGCAGGGTTGTCGCCTTGAGTCCACCACTTGTTTCGATAGTTGCGGCCGCTGGAGGTCACGCGCGTTCCCGCCGTCGCATAGACCTGAGACGCTGACCATGCCGCATTGCATCCGGCAGGCGTTGGTGTTGGTGTGGGCGTCGGTGTCGGTGCAGGTGCAGGTGCAGGCGCAGGCGTGGGCGTGGGCACAGGCGTCGCAGCCGCTCCGATGTCTCTCCACAGCGTCGGCGTCGTCGCGGGATACCAACCCGCGCCGGGATATGCCGTATGCGTCTGCAACGCCTGATACACGCGTCCGTTGTAAGTCACCGTCGCGCCGGACGTGTAAGTCGTTCCTTCCTTCCATGCCTCTTGCGCGAAGCTCGCCGCGGCATACAGCGCCATTGCGGCAGGAAGCAGCGTCAAGGTCTTGCGGTTCAATCTCATCTCGATACCTCCGCGCAGTGCTGAGTGGCATTGACTTCGTATGGCCCCCTGGTCGGGGCCGGGCGTCGCATCGCGCCTACCTTCGCCTCATGCTCATGTCCGGGTAGCGCGTGAACTTCCATTCCTCGTAACTCGTCTGCAGCGCGAAGCTCGCGTCGTCGTCGGGAAAACCGTCGTGCTTGAGCGGCGTGCCCGCGGCGCTGCTGTGCACGCCGTACAGCTCGCCGTTCGGCCCCTTGATCAGGGTCCAGGGCCCGTTGGTCATCGGATCGGGGTACGCGTCGCGCAGGTAGCGCCGCACGATGGACGTGCGCGGATCGCGCAGCAGTTCGTCGAAGCTCTTCGGGTACGCGCCGCCCGGGTCGGCGCGCACGTACTCGTCTATCGCCCGGCGAATGGCGTCGCCACGGCGCAACAGCTCTTCTTCCTTGCCACGCTGCGCCTGCGTGCTCCACACAATGCCCACCTGCATCAGATACACGCCGATCACCGCCACGCTCACGAGCGCGAGCAGCATGCCGAAGCCTCGCTCGCGCTTGCGCATCGACGGGAGCTTGGGCGGGCGCGCGCTACCACGTGCCATAGTCCGTGCCATCCTTTCCCTTGCCCTTCGCACCGCTGTGCACGTCGTAGACGCCGGGCTTGCCGTCGGGCGGCTGGACGGTAGCCCACGTGGTCCGGCTCTGCGTGACGGGGTCCAGCGGCACTTCGCGCAGATAGCGCTTCTCGACGAGCTCCTGCAGCGTCTGCGGATAGCGGCCCTGGTCGGCGCGGAAATGGTCGATCGAATCGCGCATCGCGGCGAGGTTCTGATGCAGCACCGTGTCCTTCGCCTTGTCGGCCTGGCCAAAGTAGCGGGGCACGACGAGCGTGAGCAGCGTCGCGATGATGGCCAGCACGACGAGCAGTTCGATCAGCGTGAAGCCCCGTCTTGCCTTTCTGCTGAGCGCGCTCATTGCTTTCACCACTTGCGGTACGGAATGCCGTCAAGCCCCGCGCCTTCCGAAAGCGAGTAGACGTCGTACACGTCGTTGCCTTCGCTCGGCGCGTCGGCGGGGCTCGCGTAGCTGCGCTTGCCCCAGGTCTGCTCGTCCGAGCGGCTCGGGCAGTTGCACATGGGATCGCGCGGAATGCGCCGCAGGAAATAGATGCGGGTTTTTTCGGGCGCCGTCTTGTCCGCCACGCCTTCGACCAAAACGCCGAGCTTCGGCGGATAGCCAGTTTCGCCAACAGGGCGATCGATCTTGCCCTCGTCGCCGGCTTTCTTGTAGGCGTCGATGGCGTCGCGAATGCTCCACAGCGCGCGCTTGAGCTCGTCTTCCTTCTCGCGCTGGGCGGCGATCTGCGTGAGCGGCAGCGCCACCGTAGCCAGCGCGGCGAGAATGGCAAGCGTCACGAGCAGCTCGATCAGGGTGAAGCCCTTGCTCATGGATGGGCGCTCTCCTCATGGCCTGACGTTTTCGGGAGGCGGCGCCAGCGGCGGCGCGAAGCCCGGCGGCCGCGAACGCGGGTACGCGGGCGCCGGCGGCGCGATAAGCGGCTCGGATGGCGCGGGCGCGGGCGCGGGTGATGGCGGTGCGGGCGGTGCGGGCGGCAGGGTCGCGGGTGGTGCCGCCGGAGTCGATGGCGCAAGCACGGGCGGCGGCGTGCGCGCGCCGTCGGCCGCCGGCGCGATGTCGCGCTCGGTCGTGATGCGCGTATCGGTGCCCGAGTCGAACGACACGACGTTGCCCGGCGGAACCGCCTGATTGCGCACGATGCGCGGCGTGAGCAGCAGGACGAGCTCCGTCTGATGCTCGTCGTTCGCGCGGCTGCCGAAGATGCGGTCGAAAAAGGGAATGCGGCTCAGGCCCGGCAGCCCCGAACCCGTCGCGCGCTCGTTGCGCTGAAGCAGCCCGGCGAGCATCTGTGTTTCGTTGTTGCGCACGCTCATGACGGTCTCGGCGGTGCGCGTGCCGATCTGATACGCGACGAGTCCGCTCGAGGTCGTGATGGTGTCGGTGACGTTGGACACTTCCATGCGCAGCTTGACCTGCACTTCGTCGCTGCCCGCGATCACGGGCGCCACTTCGAGCGTGAGGCCGACGTCCTGATAGTTCACGCTCTCCGAGCTGAAATTGCTCGACAGCGTGGTGGTGACGACGGGCAGCCTGTCGCCGATCAGCACCTTGGCCTTTTCTCGGTTTCTCACGCGAATCTGCGGGTTCGCAAGCGTCTTGCTGAGGCCGTGCGTCTGCAGGAAGTTGATGCCCAGGGGACCGATCCGCACGAGGATGTCGCTGCTGTTCAGGTTGCGCAACTGCTCGAGCGTGAGGTAATTCGGATTGAGCGGCTGAGTGTCCGTGGAAGTCGGCTGCGGCTGCAGCGCGAACTCGATGTTGCTCGGATACTGGACGCCGAGTTGCAGCAGGTCCGCGGCGGAGACTTCGAGGATCTGCGCCTCGATTACGACCTCGGCGGGCGTCACGTCGAGCGCCGAGATGATGCGCTCGGCCACCTTCACGGTGTCGGGCGCATCGCGCAGGATGATCGCGTTGGTGCGCTCGTCGAGCACGGCGTCGCGCGTCTTGACCATCTGCTTCAATACGGCCAGCACTTGCGCCGCCTGCGCATTCTCGAGATAGAACGTGCGCACCGCCAGATCGCGGTATTCGGTTTCCTTGTCGGGCCGCCTCGGATAGATGAGGATCGAATTGCCGCTCACGACCTTGCTCGAGAGCTGGTTCGCCTGCAGAACCATGTTGAGCACCTGCCTGACCGGCGTGCTGCTCGCGTAGATCGTGGTGGGCGCGCCCGACTGCACGTCGCGGTCGAAGGTGAAGTTGAGCCCGGTGATGTTCGACACGAGCTCGAAGATGCTGATGAGCGGCTGGTCGCGGAACTGCACGGTGATCGGCTGATCGAGATCGCGGCTCAGCTTCGGTGCGAGATCCCGCGCCCTGGGCGTCAGCAATTCATCGCGCAGGCGCCTCGCGCGCGTGTTGTCCGGCTGCTTCGACAGCACGTCACTGACGATCGACAAGGCTTCGTCGGGCTTTTCGATGCGGATCGATTCCGCGTATTGCAGCGATGTATCGATGGCCGCCTGACGCTCGATCCAGACGATCATCGAGCGCGGCCTGTCGTCGCCGGGCGCGGACTGCTGCGCGCGCCGCGCCCATTCGAGCGCCTGGCCCGCGTCGCCCGCGCGATACGCGACCGTCGCGCGCGTCAGGTACTCGTCGGTCAGACGGCGCCGCAGGCTCATGTACCAGCCCTTTATCTCCAGATCGTCCGGGTACTGCGCGGTTTGCTGCGCGAGCAGCTCCAGTTGCGCGTCGGAGGGCATGCCCGCGAGCCGGTTCTCCAGATCCTTGCGATGCAGTTCCCCGGCGCACGCGGTGAGAAGCGTGACGAGCGCCCACGCCGTCGTGATGTTGGTGGTTCGGCTCATCGAGGTTCTCCAAACGACAACTGCTGCTGCCGCTTCAACGGCAAGTACGTGAATTTCACGTGCTGTCGATCGATCTCCTCGATCCTGTAGGCATTCAGAATGACGTCGCCCCTGCGCAGGAAGCCCTTCTTCTGGCAGGCGGCGCACAGCGCGAACTCCTTTCCGGCGCCCGCAAGCACCGCGTAGAAGTCGCCGCGCGGGTCGAGCCAGAGCGAGCGGACCACGAACGGCAAGGGGGGCGGCTCGGGCGGCGGCAGTTTCGCGGCCGGCACGGGGGGCGGCGGAGGCGGTGGCGGCGGCTGCCAGGTCTGACCCGGAAAGAGGTTGACTTCGCTCGCGGGCGCGGCAGCTTCGGCGGGCGCCGATGCATCGCCGGAGCCGGCGGCTTGCACGGGCGCGGCGGCGGATGCCGCGGATGCCGCAGACGCAGACGCCGCGGCCGGAGCAGGCGCCGGACGCGCCGGCGTTTCGTCCTTCGACGCACGCCACTGCACGAACACGATCAGACCGATCGTGACCGCCAGCAGCCCCTGAACCGGCCGGGAGACTTTCAGCGTGCGCGCGTTCAGCCCGTTCACTTCGCGGCCTCGACGAGAAAGGCGCATTGCAGCCGGACCTCCAGCTGGGTCGCGCCGATGTCGGCCCGTGTCATCGTGAGGCGTTCGCAGCGGGTGCCGGGCAGGCGCCGCAATGCGCCGATGAAGCCGCGCAGCTGCGGATACGTCGCCTGAAAGCTGCCTTCCACGAGGTAGCGTTTCACGCTCGAATCGCGCTCGGTTGCAACCTGATAGCTGATCTGCGGGATGATCATGCCGTTTTTTGCCGCGATCGCATGCAGGCTGTGCAGGAATACGAAATAGCGCTGGTCCGCGCTCACGGGCGCGACGGCTTCGTCGGCGGCGGGCGGGGGCGGCTGCTTCAGGCTGGCGGCGCGCGCATCGAGCCCGTGCCGGCGCGCGGTGATATCCGCGCGCAACGGGACGATGTCGACGAGCGCGATGATCGCCGCGCCCAGCGCGATCAGCACGGCCAGCACGCCGAAGATCCCGAGACGCCATTGAGCGCGGCGCAGCTCCCATGTCCAGCGGCTCATCGCGGTGCTCCCGCCGACGCGGGCTGCGCCGGAGCGTCGGCGGGCCGCGCGGCGAACGGCCGCCAGATCACCTGCAGCGTGGTTTCGACCGAAGGCACGGGCGGCGGCGGCTTCGTCACCTGACGCTTGATCGCGACGCTTTCCGTCTCCGGCTGCGCCTGGAACCAGTCGGCATAGGAAATCGCCTCCTGCACCGAGCGTGTCTCGAACACGAGGGTGATCTGCCGCGACGCCGTCACGATGTCCACGCTCAGAAGTGCGATGTCCGGCTTCCATCCGCCTTCGATGAGATCGCGCGCCGGTTCGGTCGCGAAGCGCTGCTGCGCCATCAGCCCGGCGGCGCGCGTGTCGTTCGCGTCGTGCTGGGCCCGGGCGATGGCCCGATACTTTTGCTCCTGCCTGGCGATGACGTCTTCGCGCGCGTCGAGCGCCTCGCCGATGCGCTTCAGCTCATCGCGGTATTTCAGCGTCGCGATCAGCGCGACCACCGCCAGCACGAGCGCGAGCAGTCCGGGTACGGCCCCCGGCCGGTTGGCGCGATCGAGGAAGAGGCGCGGCGTTTTCATGCGGCGGCATCCCATGGCGCGGGCAGCCATTCGATGTGCGCGGCGTCCTCCACCCATCGCTGCGCGCCGCCGGGGCCGATGACATAGAGCCGCTCGGGCGGCGGCGCGTCCCAGAGGGCGAGCGCATCGCGCAGCACGTCGTCGATCCGGTCCGGCACCGGCAAGGCGATAAACGCCGTCCACTGTCCGCCATGCCGCAGCCCGATGTGCGCGATCGCGGCGCGGGCGCTCGTCTCTTCCAGCTCCGCCACGGCGATCGCGCCGTCGCGCATGCGCCGCGCGTGCTTCGACAGCGCGAACGTGAACGCGGGCTCCATGCCGAGCAGCATCAGCCGGCGCGCCTTGCAGACATGCGCGACGCCGGCGCAGAGCGCCTCGGGTACGGCGGCGGCGAGCCTGCCCTCGCCCCACGGACCGTCGGCGATCGTGAAGCGCCACTGCTCGACGCCTTGCACGCCCGCCTGCACGAACTGCATGCGCGCGGCGGAGATCCAGTCCTGCGGTTTCGGCAGCGGCTGCCACGGCAGCGCGAAGTAGCGCACGAATGGCGCGCCGACCAATACTCTGAGCATATGCAGGCCGGGCCGCGCCGGCTTCGGGGCGAGCTGCTCGAACGCCTTCGACGCGGCCTGCACGTCTCCGGGCGTCGCAAGCGCCACGCTCGCGCCGTGCGCGCCGGAAGGCGCGAGCACGCGCGCGCGTTCGCCGTCGATCCAGATCGTCACGGCTCCCGTGCCCGGGACGCCCTGCAAACGCGCGATCTCGACGCTCCGCAGCTTCGATGCGGCGGCCTTGAGCGATCCGAGCGAGTCCGTGAAACGCGACATTGCCGTGCCCCTACTCGACCATGGTGACGCGGTTGACTTCCGCGAGCGTGGTGCGGCCGTCGGCGACGGCGCGCAGCGCGATCCGCCGGAGCGGCACGAAGCCGCTGCGATAGGTCTCCTGCTTGAGCTCCGCGAGCGGCCGCCGCTCGATGAAGCATTGCTTGATCTGATCGTTCAGGCGCAGCACTTCGGCGATCGGCTGACGTCCGAGATAGCCGGTGCGGCGGCACGCCTCGCAGCCGGCGCCCCGGCGAAAACGCCATCCGGCGACCTGTTCGCGCGTGAGCGCCGAAGCCCGGAGCAGGGCGTCGTCGGGCGGCGCGTCGTCGCGCGCGCAGTGCGGACAGTTCTTGCGCATGAGCCGCTGCGCGACGGCGCCGAGCAGCGCATCGACGAAGCTGTGCATGTCGACGCCCATGTGCAGGAAGCGGTCGAGCACCGAGAACACGTTGTTCGCGTGCACGGACGTCAGCACGAGGTGTCCCGTGAGCGCCGCCTGCACGGCGATGCCCGCGGTTTCGCCGTCGCGGATCTCGCCGACGAGAATCTTGTCCGGGTCGTGCCTGAGAATCGAGCGCAGGCCGCGCGCGAACGTCAGCCCTTTCTTGTCGTTGATCGGGATCTGCAGGACGCCGGGGAGCTCGTATTCCACCGGGTCTTCGATGGTGATGATCTTCTCGTCGCCCGTGTTGATCTCGGAGAGCGTCGCGTACAGCGTGGTCGATTTGCCCGAGCCGGTCGGCCCCGTCACGAGCAGCAGGCCGTAGGGCTCGTGCGCGATCGAGCGGATCGATTCGACGATGTCCGGCTCGTGCCCGATCGAGTCGAGGCGCAGCGCCGCGTTGCCCGATTCGCCGCGCTGCTTGTCGAGCACGCGCAGCACGGCGTCCTCGCCGTGTATGGACGGCATGATGGACACGCGAAAGTCGATCTCGCGCTGATTGATGAGCGCCTTGAAGCGACCGTCCTGCGGAACGCGCCGCTCGCCGATATCGAGCTCGGCCATGACCTTCAGGCGCGAGAGCACCTGCTCGGCGGTATCGATGCCGGGCGCGGTCGCGGTCGTCTGCAGCACGCCGTCGATGCGGTACTTGATGACGAGGCCCGTCGCCGTGCTCTCGATGTGGATGTCGGATGCACGCGCCCGCAGCGCATCGTAGAGCGACGAATTGACGAGCCGGATGACGGGGTGCGTGTCGGCGGCGAGCGTGGCCAGCGTGATCTCGACGCCCGCGTCGGCGGCGGCCGCGGCCGTGTCGGCGACGCTCACCTGCGTGAGCGCCTGATGCGCGGATTCATGCTGCGCGAGAAAGGCCGCGAGATCGGCCGGAACGCAGAACGCGAACGCGAAGGCCGTCCTGACTCGCTGCATCGCCCAGATGCGCAGTTGCGCGGCGAACGGATCGGCGAGCACGAGCCACAGGCGCGCTTCGGCGTCGGCGGCGAGGACGCAATGGCGCGACATCGCCTCGCCGAACGGCAGGAGGTCGAAGCGCGGCTCGAGCGCCTGCAGCGCGTCCTTGCCGACCCCGCGCAGGCCGAGCGCGTCGCTCACGCGCATCAGGTAGTCGTGCGGGTCGTGTTGCGCGTCGTCCCAGTAGCGCTGCTGTCTCGTCCGGTGATCGCGGCGCGCGTCGGGCCGGGCAGGCGCATCGGCGATGTCTTCCATGATTCACCCCACGCTTCCCGCGAGTTGAAAGATCGGCATGTAGAGCAGAAAAATGATCGTCCCGACGATGCCGCCCACCAGCAGCATCAGCACCGGCTCGACGACGCGCATCAACGTGTCGATTGCGCGATCGAGTTCTTCGTCGCAGAACTCGGCCGAGCGCGTGACCATGCCGGGCAGCTCGCCGCTCTGCTCGCCGACGCGAATCAGCCGCTCGGCCACCGGCGTGGTCAGGTTCGCGGCGGGCAGCGCGGCGGACAGCGACTTGCCCGCGCGGATGTCGTCGAGCGCCTGCGACAGCGCCGCCTGCATCGCGCCCGGCAGCAATTGCGCGGAGAGTTCCATCGACGCGACCATCGACATGCCGCCCGCGAGCAGGAGGCCCAGCGTGCGGTAGAAGCGCGTGAGCGCGAACAGCCGCTGATAGTCGGCGAGCTTCGGCAGGCGCAGGAACGCGGCGAAGAGGCCGGCGCGCACCCTGGCGCTTCGCAGCGACAGGCCCGCGCCCGCGAGCGCCGCGAAGAGGCCCGCGAGCAGCACGCCGCCGTGCGCCGCGACGAGATTGCCCCACGCGAGCATCAGCTTGACCGTCAGAGGCATGTCCTTCATCGTCGCGAAGACCTGGCTGAACTTCGGAATCACATAGAACGCCATGAACAGGATGATCAACGCGCCCACGGCGATCACGATCGACGGGTACACCATCGACGACACGACTTTCTTGCGCACGGCGGCGAGGCGCGCGTCATAGTGGTGATAGCGCTTGAGCGCCTCGGCGAGATGCCCCGTCTGCTCCGCCGAGGCGACCGTCGCGACATAGAGCGCAGGGAAATGCTCCGGCTGCCGTTCGAGCGCGCGCGAGAGCGGCTCGCCCTCGTAAAGCGCGGTCACGATGCCCTGCATCACCGTGCGGTTGAGGCCTTCCTTGCTCTTGTCGCGCAGCGTCTCGACCGTCTCCACGAGGCTCAGCCCCGCTTCCAGCAGCGCGATGAGCTCCTGCGTGAAAAGCGAGCGCTCGAAGACCGGCTTGCGCAGCGTGAGCGCGCGCTTCGGAGTCCCGAGCGGCGTCGCTTCCAGCAAGGTGAAGCCCATGCCGCCGATACTCGCGCGCAGTTGCGCTTCGTCGGCCGCCTCGAGCTCCAGCTCCTGCTCGCCGCCATCGCTTCCGACCCGCACGTGATAACGCATGATCGCGCCGCCCGTGTCCGTCATTTGCCGATGATGTCCGCGTCCTCGCCGGTTCCGCCGGGCTTGCCGTCCGCGCCGAAGGTCATCAGGTCATAGTCCTTGCCGTTCTCGCCGGGGCTGCGATAGACATAGGGCTTGCCCCAGGGATCGTTGGGCACCTGGCTGCTCATGTACGGGCCTTCCCAGCCCTGGACATTGCCGACGTTGGTCGTCAGGGCCGGCAGGCCGGCTTCGGTGCCCGGGTAACGGCCGGTATCCAGCCGGTATCGGTCGAGCGCGCTCTCGATGCCCTTCATCTGCGACGCGGCGGTCTTGCTGCGCGCCTTGCCGACTTCGCCGAAGAGCTTCGGGCCCACGTATCCCGCGAGCAGCGCGATGATGAGCAGGACGACCAGCAGCTCCAGCAGCGTGAAGCCGCGCCGGAACCCTTTGCCTCGTTGTTGCGCCAGCCGCTTTCCGGCAGGCGACGCGCCCGTGAGCGCGACGCCGGATGATCGCTCGTGCATGGCTGCTCCCGCGTGATCGGACTCATCGGGGACGCGCGGCGACGAGGCATCGGGCCGATCGTCGCGCGTCCTGCCGGCGGGTCATTTGTTGACTTCGCCCATGACGTTCAACAACTCCGCGTTCGGTCCGTCGCCGTCGAGCTCCCAGCCGAACACGCCGCGCAGGTTCAGGCTCTTCACGTAGTCGACCTTGGTCCGGATGGTGGCCGCCGAGTCGTAGGACCAGAAGGTCGTGCCGTCGAACTTGTAGGACTGTTTCGCGACGGGGTGCTCGTACGCGGTGCCGGCCTTGCCCTTGAGAATCTTGTAATCCTCGATGCCCGTTTCGTACTTGCCCGGTGCGGGCTTGGTCGCCTTCTGATAGAGGCCGTCGCCCTTCGGTCCGGGCGTGACGCCGGTCCAGCCTCTGCCGTATAACGGGATGCCGACCACGATCTTCGACGCCGGCACGCCCGCGTTGAGCAGGTTCCTGACGGCGGCGTCCACGGTGTAGGAGGCGCCGTTGCCGCCCGCCTTGACGTTCGGGCTTTCCGGGTCCGCGTACAGGTTCGACTGGAAGTCGGTCGGACCCGCGGCTTCCCAGCCGCCGTGGAAGTCGTAGGACATCACGTTGATCCAGTCGAGCGACTTGCTGTACTCGCCCGGCACGGTGCTGGCGATCTTGTCGCCGCCGGAGCCGATCGCCACCGTCAGCAGATAGCGCTTGCCGTTCTGCGCGCCGATTGCATCCAGCTGCTTGCGGAACTCTGCGAGAAGCAGGGTGAAGTTCTGCTTGTCGTTCGGATCGACCGCGTTGTACGGCTGGCCGCCGCCGCCCGGGAATTCCCAGTCGATGTCGATGCCGTCGAATACGTCGGCGGCGATGCCGTCGCCACCGGCGTTCGAGCCCGCGTCGAAAGGAATATTTCCCTTGACGTAGACGTTGATGCACGACGACACGAGTTGCTTGCGCAAGGCGTCGGTCGTCGCGGCTTTACCGAACCACCGCGACCAGGTCCAGCCGCCGAGCGAAATCATGACTTTCAGGTTCGGGTACTTCGCCTTCAGTTGCTTCAACTGATTGAAGTTTCCCTTGAGCGGGCCGGCCTTGCCGATGCGCGGATCGCCCTGCGGGAAGTCCCAGGCATCGGACTTGCCGTTGACCGATTCGTTGGCGCTGAAGCCCTTCTGATAGTCGGCCCAGCCGTCGCCTCCGCTGCCGGCGTCCGGCGCGTCCGGGTTGGTCGCGCCCGGTTCCGCCTTGGTGATGATGCCGCACTCGTAGCCGCCGTTCTTCTGATAGATGTTGCCGAACGCGTAGTTGATGAACGTGAGCACCTTCGCGGAGCCGGATGTGTCGACATCCCTGACCTTGTAGTTGCGGTCATAGATGCCCCACTGCGCGAAGTAGCCGCCGACCTCGTGCGCGGTCGTGCCGCCGGAGGGGGAGGGTGTTGGCGTCGGTGTTGGTGTCGGCGTTGGCGTTGGTGTCGGTGTCGGTGTCGGCGTTGGTGTTGGTGTTGGTGTTGGTGTTGGTGTCGGCGTCGGTGTTGGTGTTGGTGTTGGTGTTGGTGTTGGTGTTGGCGTCGGCGTTGGCGTTGGCGTTGGTGTTGGTGTTGGCGTCGGTGTCGGTGTCGGTGTCGGTGTCGGACTGCCCGAGCACGCGCCGAGGTCTTCCCATGCACCATATGTTCCGGACTGCGCCGGATTGTCTCCCTGAGTCCACCACTTGTTCCGATAGTTGCGGCCGTTGTAGGTCACGCGGGTGCCCGCCGTCGCATAGACCTGTGCGCTCGACCAGGCTGCATAGCAAGCCGACGGAGAAGGCGCGGGCGTGGGCGTCGGTGTAGGCGCAGGTGTCGGTGTCGGTGTCGGTGTCGGTGCGGGAGACGGTGAAGGCGTCGGCGTCGCCGTGCCCAGATCGCGCCACAGCGTCGGCGTGGTCGACGGTGTCCAGCCCGCGCCGGGATAGGCCGTGTGGCTTTGCAGTGCCTGATAGGTACGTCCGTTGTATGTGACGGTCGTGCCGGCCGAGTAGGTCGTCCCTTCCTGCCATTCCGCGCCCCACGCGTTCATCGAGCACGATAAAAGCAGCGCGATGGTCAGTGCACTTCTTCTCGAATTGTTGCCAGCGCTATTCATGACAATGGCCTCCCTGGCTGGTTCCGCTTATTGACTGCAGAAGTTTTCTTTTATGAACTGACCACGTCTCACGCATTCCGAAATTATCGATTCAATGCGTTGTCATAGTAATAAGCGAGTGATGACCTGGAAGCAACTCCATTTTATTGAATTAGGTTTCCTATTGAATGGAATAAATGAAGCCGCGAACATCACCGGCGATTGTTTCAACGAAGACGTCGAATCAACCGGTCCGGACGTTGATCACTTTGTGCATGCTTCGGTTTTGATGGGCGCGATTTCGAATCAATCGGCGATACCATGTCTCAGCAGAGGACGCCCGCTGCTGTGAAGACCGGTGCAATAGCGTGGATGAACCACGGAGACCGAAGCGTGCCTGCGTTGACTTCGCCGACAGCAACGGCACCGTCGTTGCGCGAAACGATACTCCAGCGTGCGCCCCGGCCGCGAACGCGACCAGGACCCACGAGCAAGCCGCCGGTCACGCATGCCAGCGCGGCGTATAAACCCAGTCGCCAACGACGCGCGTCGTGGAGGACCCGACGATCACCATCGTGCGCATGTCGACGAGTTCGCCTGTCAATTCGCCCAGCGTGACGATGCGCAATGCTTCTGCCGGCCGCCCGATGTCTCTTCCGAGCACCACGGGCGTATCCGCATCCCGATAGCGCCTCACGATCTCGATCGCGCGATCGAACTGCCAGGGCCGCGCCTTCGACAGCGGGTTATAGAACGCCATCACGAGATCGGCCTCGCCCGCGTGCGCGATGCGTGTCTCGATCACGCTCCACGGCTTCAGGTTATCGGACAGCGACAGCACGCAGAAATCGTGTCCCAGCGGCGCACCCGCGCGCGCCGCCGTCGCGAGCGATGCCGATACGCCCGGCACGATCGCGAACTTCACCGCACTCCATTCGGGATGTTCGCGCTGTCCCTTATCCAGCGCTTCGAGCACGGCCGCCGCCATCGCGAACACGCCCGGATCGCCCGACGAGACCACCACCACGCGCCGCCCCTCGCTCGCCAGTTCGAACGCATGGCGCGCGCGCTGCAGCTCCTCGCGGTTGTCGGTCATGTGCACGCGCTGATCGTCTCGGAACGGCCCCGACATGCGCACGTAGGTTTCGTAGCCGAGCACGTCTTGCGCTGCGACGAGCGCGTTTCGCGCGGCGGGCGTCATCAACTCCGCGCTGCCGGGGCCGAGGCCGATGACGGTCAGCGTGCCGCGCGCGCGGCCGATCGATTGCACATCGACGGGCGCATCGTGCACGTGCAATGCGATACCCCGCGCATGGCGGGCATCGAACGGCGCGGCATCGCAAAAGCGCAGCGGCACATCGAGCGCGCGTGCGGCATGCGCGAGCGATTCGGAAGCCATGTGATGAAGCGGCGCGGTCAATGCCGCAAGCGCAAGCGGCGCAAGACCGTGCTCGCGCATCGCGAGCCGCACGCGCTCGGCGATGTCATCGCCGGCCGATGCATCTTCGATCCACGCCAGCACGCAGCGCGGATGAATCACGAGGCTGTCTTCATCGCTCGCGGCGAGCGGCGTGATGCGCACGGCAAGACGCGCATCGTCGGCGCGGGGCAGGGCGGCGTCGTCGAGCCAGGGCGCGCGGCCTTCGATGCGTGTCGTCTCGCCCGCGAGCAGGTCGGACACGAAGCGCTTGCCTTGCTCGATATCCGCGAGCGCATAGCCTTCGGGCGGGGCGAGCAGGCACTGGCCGAAGCGCAATTCGCCGCCCGTCGTGATCGCGGGCGTGACGTGCAATGCCGCGCCGATCTCGCGCGCCAGCACGTTCACGCCGCGCATGCCGCCGAGCAGGGGCACGACCGTGCTGCCGTCCTGCGCGACGGCGAGCACCGGTGGTTCGGCGCCCTTGTCCGCCAGACACGAAGCCAGCGCGCGAATCACGATGCCCGCCGAGCACAGCGCGACGATCGGCGTGCCCGCGACATAAAGCCCGCGCACATGCGCGCCGAAGTCTTCATAAGCGACATCCGCGCTCACGCGGCTGGCGAGACCATGCACTTGCGAGTCCGGGAAGCTGGCCTGAATGCGCCGCGCCGTGTCGAGCGCGCCGCCGCCGAGCACGACGATCGCCATCAAGCCCGCCATTTCTTCCCCGGCACCACGAGCAGCGAAAAATACGGCGAGGCCATCGGATCGACTTCATCGAGCGGCACGATGCGCTGATTGGCCATCGTCGCGCGTTCGACGTAGAGCGCACGTTCATCGAGGCGGAGCTCGGCAAGCACGCGACGAACCTTCTCGAAGTTGCGCCCGAGCTTCATGATGACGGCCGCATCCGCCGCTTCGAGACGACGCTTCAATTCGTCCTCCGGCAGCACGCCGGACAGCACCGACAGATTCTGATTGCGATACACGAGCGGGACGCCCAGGACCGCGACGCCGCCGAGCATCGAGCACACGCCCGGCACGACATGCGCCTCGAAGCGCGCGGCGAGGCGATCGTGCAGGTACATGTACGAGCCGTAGAAGAACGGATCGCCTTCGCAGATCACCGCGACGTCGCGCCCGGCTTCGAGATGAGCGGAGATCGCGAGCGCGGCTTCGTCGTAGAACGCGCTGATGATCGTCTCGTAGCACAGCGGCGGCTCGAGCGCTTCGGTCGTCACCGGATAGACGAGCGGCAGGCGCGTCTGTGCATCGTCGAGATGCGCTTCGATGATGCCGAATGCATTGCCCTTCTTGCCCTTTGCGACGAAGTACGCGACCACCGGCGCCGCCTTCAGAAGGCGCAGCGCCTTCACGGTGATGAGTTCCGGATCGCCCGGACCGACGCCGAGGCCATAGAGACGCCCGCTCATCATTCGGCCTCCGACGCGAGTGCGTTCACGGCAGCGGCCGCCATCGCGCTGCCGCCGCGCCGGCCGAGCAGCGCGACGTAGGGCACGCCGCGGCTGTCGGCGGCGAGCATTTCCTTCGATTCCGCCGCGCCGATGAAGCCTACCGGAAAGCCGAGTATGAGCGCGGGTTGCGGCGCGCCCGCATCGAGCATGTCGAGCAGATGAAAGAGCGCGGTGGGCGCATTGCCGATCGCGACGATCGCGCCTTCGAGGTCGGGCCGCCACAGTTCGAGCGCGGCGGCCGAGCGCGTGTTGCCCATCGCGCGGGCGCGTTCGGGAATCGACGGATCGCTCAACGTGCAGATCACGCGGTTGCCGGCGGGAAGCCGCGCGCGCGTGATGCCTTCGGCGACCATGCGCGCATCGCACAGGATCGGCGCGCCCGCCGCGAGCGCGCGGCGGCCGGCTTCGCCCGCGCCATCCGAGAAGCGCAGGTCGCGCACGATATCGACCATGCCGCACGCATGGATGAGCCGCACGACGAGTTTCTCCAGGTCGGCGGGAACGGTGGCGAGGTCGGCTTCGGCGCGGATCGTCGCGAACGACTGGCGATAGATCTCCGCGCCGTCGCGGATGTAGTCAGGCATCGGCATGGCTCCGGGCGAGCCGTTCGGCCGCCTCTTCGATGGTCAGATTGCGCGCGACGATGCGCTCGTCGCGATACAGGTCGTAGTGTCCCGGCGCGCGCGCGAGCAGCGTCACCGCGACGGGATGCGCCGCCGCGCACGAACGCTCGCAGCCGCTCAGGTGCACGTGGTCTTCGCCGTGCGCGGGCAGCAGCGGGGCGAGGCGATGCGCGTCGGCCTTGGTGTCGGCGCGGCCCTTCACGCAGCCCGTCGACCCGGCGCACGCAATGAGGCGTGCGAGCGGGTCGCGCGGATCGGTCGTGAGGCCGAGCGCAAGCAGGCGTTGCAGCACTTCGTGCGTAGCGTTCGCCGCGATGCCGGGGATCAGCACGCTTTGCCACGGCGTCATCATCAGACGGCCTTCGGCATGGGTGGACGCGAGATCGGCGAGGGCGTCGAGCGTCGATGCGTCGAGGCGTCCGAGCGGCGCCTGCGCGCCGGCATACCACACCGCGCGATGCGGTTCGTCGTGCGCGCCGAGACGCAGTGAGCCGTCCGCCGGTTCGCGGCGCCAAGCGTGAACGTCCGCATCGAAAGTGAACGCTTCGAGAAAGCGCGTTACGTCCATGCGTGCGAGCAGATCGCGCATGCGCTGTTCCTCGGGCATCGCCAGCGCGACAAACCTGCGCAGCACGTTCGTCACGAACGATACGACTTCCCCACGCGCGATCGCACCGGGCGCGGGCGCATCGTCCGGGCGGCGCGGCATCGTTCCGGCGAAGCCGACCGCGAAGCGCGCGCCGTCGTCGATCGCGGAGAGCCACAGGTCGTGCGGATGATCGAGCATCGCGAGGCGCTCGCCGCCGTCGAGCTGCAGCGCGAATTTGGGCGACAGCGCGTGCAGCGAGGCATCGGCCTGCATCGCAGCGACGATGCGCGCGGCCAGCGCGCGGGTTTCATCGCTTGCGAGCGGGCTCAGCATCACGTTGCGGATGTCGTCGCCGCTCGCGACCGCGGGACCGAGGCCCGCATCGAGCGCGATCCCGACGAGCGCGGCGTGGGCGTCGGCGCGGATGCCGCGCAGTTGCAGATTCGCCCGATTGGTCACTTCGATCACGCCCGAGCCGCACGCACGCGCGGCGTGCGCCACGGCCCGCGCCGCGCGCGCGCTCAGCTCGCCGCCCGGAAGACGCAGGCGGGCGAGGCCGCCATCGCGCGCGGGCACGATGCGCATGAGCCCCGGGCACGCGGATGCGCGTGGGGCGGTCGCAGGCGCTGGACGATCAAACGAAGTCAAAAGCGTGACCCATAGAACTTCGCGCGCGATGGGCGAACCGGTACACCCCGCCCGGTCGGCGTCGCGCGAATGCGGTGAGTCGGCAGGTCTCTTGGCTGGCAGGTCTTCATTCGCGCCGGCCTTCCCGGTAAAAACCAGTGGCAGTGGAGCGCGGACTCGCTGCGTACAATTGCGGGGGCAGCCACAGTTTCTCTGTGTTCCCTCTTAGGCCCCAACGGGCACCGACGGACCTGTATTATGCCCGCTTTTATCGACCCTCCAGGCGCTTCGGACCTGTGTGCGCACCGGCACGGGGCGCGTCTGGAACATCAGGAAGGAGATGCCGCATGTCGACCTGGCTGACCGTCGTTGGCATCGGCGAGGACGGCTGGCACGGCCTCTCCCGCGCCGCGCGCCGCGCGCTCGCCGAAGCGCAGTCGATCCACGGCGGCGAACGCCATCTCGCGTTCCTGCCGGCGCGCATCGCCGCGCGCCGCGTGCCGTGGCCCAAACCCTTTTCGCTCGATGGGGTGCTCGCCGAGCGCGGCGACGGCGACACGCGCATCTGCGTGCTCGCAAGCGGCGATCCGATGTTCTTCGGCGTCGGCGCGACGCTCGCGCGCGAACTCGCCGACGGCGAAATGCGCGTGATTCCCGCGCCTTCGTCGCTGTCGCTTGCGGCGGCGCGCCTCTGCTGGGCGCTGCAGGACGCGGAGTGCGTGTCGCTCGTCGGGCGCCCGGTCGTATCCCTGCTCGCGAATCTGCATCGCGGCGCGCGCCTCCTCGTGCTGAGCGCCGATGGCGCGACGCCCGCCGCCGTCGCCGCGCTCCTGACCGCGCATGGCTTCGGCGCGAGCCGCATGACCGTGTTCGAGCATCTCGGCGGCGCCGACGAGCGCCGCATCGACGAGCGCGCGGACGACTGGCGCGAGCCGCTCGTCGCGGCGCTCAATCTCGTCGCGATCGAGTGCCGCACGCACGCGGGCCACGCCGGCCCGCCGCTCACGCCCGGCCTGCCCGACGACGCCTATCGTCACGACGGCCAGCTCACCAAGCGCGACGTGCGCGCGGTGACGCTCGCGCATCTCGCGCCGCAGCCGGGCGAGCTGCTGTGGGACGTCGGCGCGGGCTGCGGCTCGATCGGCATCGAATGGATGCGCGCGCATGGCGCCTGCCGCGCGATCGCCATCGAGGCGAACGAAAGCCGGCAGCGGCTCATCGAGCACAACCGCGATGCGCTCGGCGTGCCCGCGCTGCAGCTCGTAAAGGGCGAGGCGCCCGGCGCGCTCCACGGCCTGGCCGCGCCCGATGCGGTGTTCATCGGCGGCGGGCTGACCGCGCCGGGCGTGCTCGATGCCTGCTGGGCGCGTCTGCGTCAGGGCGGCAGGCTCGTCGCCAACGCGGTCACGCTGCAAAGCGAAATGGCGCTCATCCAGTGGCGCGCGCGGCACGGCGGCGAGCTGACGCGCATCGGCATCGCGCAGGCGGAGCCGCTCGGCAGCCTCGATACGTGGCGGCAGGCGCTGCCGATCACGCTCCTGCACGTGAGCAAGCCATGACCCGCATCCTGAAGTTCTCGCGACATGCGTGAAGAAACGCCGGAACAGGCCGCGCCGCTGCGCCACGGCTACACGACCGGAAGCTGCGCCACCGCGACGAGTCTCGCGGCGGCGCGTCTCCTGCTGCTCGGCGAGGCGAGCGAGCGCGCGGAGATCGTGCTGCCGAAGGGCCAGCGCGTGACGATGGTGCTCTCGTTCTGCCGCCGCGCACCCGCAGACGTCGACACGGCCGAAGCGGGCGTGATCAAGGACGCGGGCGACGATCCCGACGTGACGCACGGCGCGCTCGTGTTCGCGCGCGTGGGTCTGTCGGCGCAGGCGGGCGTGCGCTTTCACGCGGGACCGGGCGTCGGCACCGTGACGCGCGCGGGGCTGGCGCTCGCCGTCGGCGAGCCGGCGATCAATCCGGTGCCGCGCAGGATGATGGCCGAGCATCTGGAAGCGCTCGCCGCGAGCATCGGTTACAGCGGCGGGTTCGAGGTGAGCATCGGCGTGGAGAACGGCGAGGCGCTCGCGCTCAAGACGATGAACCCGCGCCTGGGGATCGTCGGCGGCTTGTCGATACTCGGCACGACGGGCATCGTCAGGCCGTTTTCGTGCTCGGCGTACATCGCGTCGATTCATCAGGGCATCGATGTCGCGCGGGCGAACGGTTATCGCCACATCGCCGCGTGCACCGGCAATCAGAGCGAGGACGCCATGCGCGCGCGCTACGGCCTGCCGGATATCGCCTTGATCGAAATGGGCGATTTCGCGGGCGCCGTGCTCAAGCACCTGCGCCGCGCGAGCGTCGACAGGCTGAGCCTGTGCGGCGGCTTCGGCAAGCTGTCCAAGCTGGCGGCGGGCCATATGGACCTGCATAGCCGCAGCTCCAGCATCGACCTGGCGCTGCTCGCAGTCTGGGCCGCCGATGCGGGCGCGAGCGAAGCGCTGCAGACATCGATCAGCGCCGCCAACACGAGCCAGGAAGCGCTCAAGCTCGCACGCGCGGAAGGCATCGCGCTCGGCGATATCGTGTGCCGGCGCGCGCGCGGCGTCGCCCTCGACGTGCTGCCGCCCGGGATCGTCGTCGAGACGTTCGCGATCGACCGGCAGGGCAACATCGTCGGGAGCGCGGCATGAAGCGCGTGCTCCTGCTCGGCGGCACCGGCGATGCGCTCGCGATCGCGCGCAATCTTCCCGCCCCGCATGTCTACAGTCTCGCGGGCCTCGGGCGCGTGCCCGCCGATCTGGCGTGCTCGGTGCGCATCGGCGGGTTCGGCGGCATCGACGGGCTCGTCGGCTATGTGCGTGAGGAGGAGATCGCGCTCGTCGTCGACGCGACGCATCCGTATGCCGCGCAGATGAGCCGCCATGCGCACGAGGCATGCGCAATCGCGCGCGTGCCGCTGTGGGCGGTGCGCCGTCCCGCGTGGCAGCCGCAGCCGGGCGACGACTGGCGCGAGGCGGCGGACTGGCGCGGCATCGTGGAGCGCATCGCGGCGTTCCGGCGGCCGCTCTTCACGCTCGGGCGCGAGCCGCTCGCGCATCTGGACGAGATTCCCGCCTCGCAATACTGGACGGTACGTTGCCTCGAAGCGCATCCGGGCAATGAGCGGGCGAACGTCATCGATGCGCGCGGGCCGTTCGATCTCGCCGGCGAGCGCGCCTTGTTCGACGCGGCGGGCGTCGATGTCGTCGTCAGCAAGAACAGCGGCGGCCGCGCGACGGAGGCGAAGCTGGCCGTCGCGCGCGAGCGGGGCTTGCCGGTCGTGATGCTCGCGCGGCCCGAACTGCCCGAAGCCGGCCGCAATTTCGACGACGCCGCGAGCGCGCGCGATGCGCTCGAGCGCTGGCTCGACCCAACCTGATTTGAAAAATGACCGTCTACTTCATCGGCGCCGGACCGGGCGATCCCGAACTCATCACCGTCAAGGGACAGCGGCTCATCCGCTCGTGTCCCGTGATTCTCTATGCCGGATCGCTCGTGCCGAAGGACGTGCTCGAAGGGCATCGCGCGGCGAAGTGCGTCGACACGGCCGAGCTCGATCTCGATGCGATCGTCGCGCTGCTGCGGGAAGCCCATGCGAACGGACAGGACGTGGCGCGCGTTCATTCGGGCGATCCGTCGCTGTACGGCGCGATCGGCGAGCAGATCCGCCGGCTCGATGCGCTCGGCATTCCCCTTGAAATCGTGCCGGGCGTGACGGCGACGGCTGCGTCGGCGGCGGCGCTCAAGCGCGAGCTGACGCTGCCCGGCATTTCGCAGACGGTGATTTTCACGCGCTACGCCACGAAGACGTCGATGCCGCCCGGCGAGGCGCTCGCGGATCTGGCGCGTCATGGCGCGACGCTCGCGATCCATCTCGGCGTGAGACATATCGAGCGGATCGTCGCCGATCTCCTGCCGCACTACGGCGCGGATTGCCCTGTGGCCGTCGTGTTCCGCGCGAGCTGGCCGGACGAGGCGCGCGTCGAGGGCACGCTCGCGGACATCGCGCCGAAAGTGCGTGCGGCGGGCATGGAGCGCACGGCGATGATTCTCGTCGGCCGCGTGCTTTCGGCCGTTGGCTTCGCAGACTCGACGCTTTACGGCAAGGACTGATCGGGCCATGCGAGATCTCGACGCCGTGTTCGCCGCGCTCGCGAAATCCGCGTTCCGGCGGCGCTTCGCGCTCGGCGTGCGGGAGGGGAAGTATCTGCGGGAGAAGGGCGTGGAGACGGTCGTTGCGCAGGCGCACGAATTGATCGGCAAGCGCCTCGCGCCGCAGGCACCCCCGAACGACGGCAAGCAGACGCCGTTTCGCGGGCATCCGGTGTTCATCGCGCAGCACGCGACGGCGACGTGCTGCCGTTCGTGCCTCGCCAAATGGCATGGCATCGCGGCGGGCAAGGCGCTCGATGATGGCGAGCGCCAGCATGTGGTCGATGCGATCGAGCGGTGGTTGCGGGCGCAGCCGTTGCCGGCCGGGGCGCCATCCGCGGATGAGCATCCGCAGCGGGAACTGCCGTTCTGAGCCGGCTTGCGCCGCCGATGATCACCGAGCGGACAAACGCCTTCTGATGTTTCGGTATGGAGCGAGCATTCGCCAGGTTCGGGATGTCACGACTGCGTCCAGTTCGGCTCGGGTCTGATCCAATTGGCGCGCCTGATCGCCAATGAGCTGCTGCTGTGCGCGGATGCGCTGCTCAAGGCTCGCTCGCGCGTTCCGTTCCTCGTCCAGTGCGTTGCGCGTCGATGCGAGCATGCGTTCCGAATCCGTCCGCACGCGTTGCTCTTCTTCGAGCCTTTGCCTGAGGGGGCCGATCACGTGTTCGGCATCGTCGAGCTGGCTGGTCAGTTCCGAGATCCGGGCGGTTTTCTCCGCGAGCAGGTTTTCGTAATCTCGTGCCTGTTCCTTTTGCGCACTTTCCTGGTTCCGGATGGTCGTCCAGAGCCATTGGACCTGACTCGATGGAACCATGGCCTCATCGCTGACGGCGGCGTGCACGTCGAACCATTCATTGGGCGGTCCTATGCCCTTGCCGGCTTCATTTCGCACGCGCTGTCGGAAATCCGCCTGCGCCTGATCGTAGTCCAGCCAGTCGCCGGCGAGATCGAGACCGAACAGCCCCGAATCTGTCCCGTGAAAGGACTTTTCGACAGGAACGCCTTCGAGCTGGATGGTCCCGGGCGGCGTCAATTCCTTATGCAGCTGCGGGACGATTTTGAATTTCCGATAGCCCGCCTTGTAAAGCTCAGGAATGGTTTGATTTCCGAATTCCTCGACCGAGACGAAAGGCGGAATGTCGTGAAGGCCAGGAAGATCGGCGAGCACCAGTTTGTCACCGCCTTCGATATCGACTTTCATATAGCGCGGAATGCCATACTGCTCGAATAACGTTCTGATGCCGATGCACGGCACATTGATGATGTCATAGCGGGTATTGTTCCGACATCCGTAGACCGGGTCGAATGAGCTCCAGTGATCGTTGTCGAGGTTGATATAGAAAGGCAAGGTCATCGGCTGATTCCAGATGCCGATATTCAGCAGCGTCAGCCTTGCTTCGGCTATCGCTTGCTCGAAGGTGATCTGCAGTTGAGCGAATATGCGCGGATTGGCTTCCACGCCGACGACGCGAAAACCTTTCTGAAGATAGTATGAAGTATCCTCGCCAGCATTGACGCCTATATCGAAAACCAGTGTCTCGTCAAGGCGGCCGGAAGTTTGTTCGTTGAGCGGGATTTGCTGCACTGCGTCTATACGGTTCACGTCATTCATCCTCAAGTATGAAATGCCTACCGAAAACGATGCATTGCGCTGTACGCGGCTTCACGATCGCGATATTCGCGCCTTCACATAAAAGAAGATTCGTCGGATATCGCACCCGCCGGGATCATTGAATATGAATATTTCTTCGACAGCCCGCGTGAACTTTCTGCGGCTAACCAGCGTTGATTGTCGAGAATGCGGAATTTCAAAAAAACGCGCCGATAAAAAAGCGCAAGTTTGAAATTAGCGCCCAGTATATCTGATGGTTCTCGCTGGCAGATCTGGGCGGCCGGGTATTGGAAATCGCACGACGCGATTCGATCGATACGCGCCGTTTGAAATGGGCGAAAACCTTGGCGGCGTAGCGCCGGGTCATTCGCCTGGTTGTGTGCCGCCTGGCGCGCGCGGCGCGGACGTGCCGCGCCCCTTCGCCCGCCGCGCCAGCATGTTCAATCCTTCCACCAGCGCCGAGAACGCCATCGCCGCATAGATGTAGCCCTTCGGAACGTGCGTGCCGAAGCCTTCGGCGATCAGCGTCATGCCGATCACGAGCAGGAAGCCGAGCGCGAGCATGACGATCGTCGGATTGCGCTCGATGAAGCGCGACAGCGGCCCGGCCGCGAATAGCATGACGGTGACGGCGGCGATCACCGCCACGAACATGATCGGAATGTGCTCGGTCATGCCCACCGCCGTCACGATGCTGTCGATGGAGAACACGAGATCGAGCAGCAGGATCTGGCCGATCGCCGAGAGCGGCGTCAGGCTCTTGCCCGATGCGGTGCCGGCATGTCCGTCTGCGTCGTGCGTGACGTGATGGTGGATTTCGGTCGTCGCCTTCCATACGAGAAACACGCCGCCCGCGATGAGTATCAGGTCGCGCCATGAGAAGCCGTGCCCGACAGCCTCGAAGATCGGCGTCGTGAGCCGCACGATCAGCGCGACGGTGCCGAGCAGCCCGAGCCGCATCACGAGCGCGAGCGCGATGCCGATGCGCTGCGTGCGCGCCCGGTGCGCGGCCGGCAGCTTGTTGGTCAGGATCGAGATGAAGATGAGGTTGTCGATGCCGAGCACGACCTCCATCACGACGAGTGTCGCAAGCGCGGCCCATGCGGCGGGATCGGCGAGGAGGGCGACGAGGTAGTCCATACGAGTCCTGGGCGTTGGGTTGGCGTGCGACCGAAGGTTCGGCGCAGCGGCGTGATCTTAGCCCGATCGGCCGCGAAAATGTAAGGAACTTGAAAACATCATAAGAGACAAAGCGCCATGCGACATGAACGTGGTGGCTGCCGGTAATGGCCGGTAAACGAATGATGCCGAATACACCACAAATACCGGATTTGAAAACGGATATTTGCACCTCTTCTGATGATGCGCCGCAGCGTTTACGGGTAAACTCCAATGCTTTCGTGCCGCGTGACCGCGCCGCCGTCCAACCTCCTGCCACCGCAGGAATTCACCTAGAGCCGCATGCAGGGAAAATCACATCGTCTCGTCGAGCTGGATTTCTTCCGGGGGCTGGTCCTGCTCATCATCGTCGTCGATCACATCGGCGGCAGCATGTTGTCGCGCTTCACGCTGCATTCGTTCGCGCTGAACGACGCCGCCGAAGTCTTCGTGTTCCTCGGCGGCTTCGCGACGGCAACCGCCTACGTGTCGCTGGCCGAACGGCGCTCGGAAAGCGCCGCGCGCAGGCGCTTCCTGAAGCGGGCGTTCGAGCTCTACCGCGCGTTTCTCGTGACCGCCGCGCTGATGCTGGTGGCGTCGTTCCTGCTGCGACCCTTTTTCGGGCACGCGCCGAACCTCGCGCTCCACGATCTCGACAGCCTGATGTCCGAGCCGGTCGCGTCGATCGCGCAGATCCTCACATTCGAGCGCCAGCCGTATCTTGCCGCAGTCCTGCCCATGTACGCGCTGTTTGCGCTCGCCGTGCCGCTCATGCTGCCGCTCGCGCGCAGCAAGCCGTGGCTGCTGCTGGGCCTGAGCCTCGCGCTCTGGGCGTTCGCGCCGCAGATCGGCGAATACATGCCCTCCGTCGACGACAACCTCTGGGACTTCAACCCCGCCGCGTGGCAGTTGATGTTCGTGCTCGGCGTGCTCACGCGCTGTCAGCCGATCTATCAGCGCGTGAGTACGCACCGCTTCGGCTGGATCGTGAGCACGGGCGCCGTCGCGCTGATCGCCGGCATGGCGTATTACAAGCTGCTTGTGCTGCCGCCCGTGCTCGACAGCGCCTTCAAGCGCGATCTGGCGGGGCCGCGCGTCGTCAACTTTCTGGCTATCGCATGGATCGCGACCAATTTCGCGCGCTACGGCATCGTGAAGGAGTTGGCCCGACGTCTGCCGTGGGTTGGAGCATTGGGGCGCGACGGCATGGTTTCGTTCGTCGCGGGCACGGTGATTTCGCTCGTCGTCGACTCGATCCTGTTCACGCTGACGGACGGCCTCATCAACGTGCCGGCGGGTCTCGCCGCCGATGCCATCGCAATCGGCGCGCTGCTCGCCGTGCCGCGGGTGCATCAGTCAGTCGCGGGCTGGCTCGGCACGCACCGGCCGATGCCCGCGCCGGCCGCGACGCCCGCGACGGTCGCCGCAGCCGACACTCGCGCTCGCGGCGTGCGTTGACGTTTCCCGATGCGGGCAGTCTCTGCCCGCGTTTTATTGTTCGTTTCACGCAACTAACGGTCTTTTTTTCCTGCCACCCACAGTCAGTCGACGCTCGCACGGAATCGAGGCACATGGCTTGCATGCAGATCCGGCAATCACGACAAAAACCGGACCTGCCATGCTCAAGCTCGCCATCCTGTTCGCGATCATCTCCGTCGTCGCCGGTCTTTTCGGCTTTACGCGCGTGTCGTCCGGCGCGGCGGGCATCGCCAAGATCTGCTTCTTCATCTTCCTGATCCTGTTCGTCATTTTCCTGATCATCGCGATCACGGCGGGCTCGCTCGTGCTTTAGCGGGAGCGGCGGGGCGCGTCCGCGTGCTTCCTCGAATCGACCCGCGCGCCGCTACGGTGTTACATTGCCGCGGGGAGACATTCACGCGGCGCGGGCGGCGCTTCGCCCGAAACCGTGCCGCGGCGAATCGAAAAGGAGGAAGGCGATGCAGCATGCCACCGGCGCGGCCTTGCAGTCCGCGCAGCGCGACGTCATCCGTCATTCGCACGAGCGTTCGGCCACCTTCGGGCTGTTCGAGACGATGCGCCCGGACTACGCCGTCCTGTCCGGCGCGGAGCTCGCCGTCAAGCTCGATCAGAGCCGCGCGCTCTTCGCGCACGCGCTGCCGGTGATGGAGACGCTGTACGCGCAGATCGCCAATACACACAGCATGATCGCCCTGACCGACGCGAGCGGGCTCATCCTGCATTCGCTCGGCGACGACGATTTCCTCGCCCGCGCCGAAAAAGTCGCGCTGCGGGCCGGCGCGGTATGGAGCGAGGAGCATCAGGGCACGAACGCGATCGGCACGACCATCGCGGAGCGCACCGCCGTCACCGTGCATGGCGATCAGCACTATCTGCGCGCCAATCATTTCCTCACATGCTCGAGCGTGCCGATCCTCGATCCGCACGGCAATCTCTCCGGCGTGCTCGACGTCACCGGCGACCGGCGCGGCTATCACCAGCACACGATGGCGCTCGTGCGGATGTCCGGGCAGATGATCGAAAACCGCCTGATCGCGAGCGCGTTCAACGAGAAGCTGTGCATCCGTTTTCATAGCCGGCCGGAGTTCATCGGCACGCTGATGGAAGGCATTGCCGTGTTCGATCTGGACGGGCGCCTGCTCTGCGCGAACCGCAGCGCGCAGTTCCAGCTCGGGATCGAGTTGGGGCGTCTGCGGGCGCAGACGCTGGAGGCGTTGTTCGGCGAGAGCGTCGACGCGCTCGTCGCGCGCGCGGGGGAGCCTGCCTGCCGGCTCGAATTGCACAGCGGCGTCGGCGTGTTCGCGAGCGTCGAGTTTCATGCGCGCGCGGCGTCGAGCATTGCGACCGTGTCGAATGCGCTTGCCGTGACTCACAAGCCGTCTTCGAGCCTGGCCGAGCTCTGCACCGGCGACGCGCGGATGCAGGACATCGTCGAGCGCGTGAGGAAGGTCATCGGCAAGAACATCCCGATTCTGATCGGCGGCGAAACCGGCGCGGGCAAGGAAATGCTCGCGCGCGCGATTCATCGCGATTCGCCGCGTCGCGCGGGGCCGTTCGTCGCGGTGAACTGCGCGTCGCTGCCGGAGACGCTGATCGAATCCGAGCTCTTCGGCTATGCGCAAGGCGCGTTCACCGGCGCGGCCAAGCGCGGCGCGATCGGCAGGATCGTGCAGGCGAACGGCGGCACGCTCTTTCTCGACGAGATCGGCGACATGCCGCTCGCGATGCAGAGCCGCCTGCTGCGCGTGCTGCAGGAACGCGTCGTCGAGCCCCTCGGGGCGGCGCGCGCGGTGCCGGTCGATTTCACGCTGGTCTGCGCGAGCAATCGCAAGCTGCGCGAGCGTGTCGCGGAAGGGGCGTTCCGCGAGGATCTGTATTACCGCATCAACGGGCTCACGGTGACGCTGCCGCCGCTTGCCGATCGCACCGATCTGCGCGCGGTCGTCGACAAGATGCTGCGCGACGAGCGCTTCGTCGGCCGCATGGTCGGCATCGACGACGACGTGCTCGCGCTCTTCGCGCGGCATCCGTGGCCCGGCAACTTCCGGCAGCTGAGCAACGTGCTGCGCACCGCCTGCGCGATGCTCGACGATCACGACACACACATCCGCGTCGAACATCTGCCGCATGATTTTCTCGACGAGCTGGGCGAACGCGTCCAGGAAGAAGCGACGCCTGCACTTGCGGGCGGCGCGCGTCTCGCGGACATCGAGGCGAGTGCCGTGGCGGCGGCGCTCAAGGCGCACGGGGGCAATGTGTCGGCGACGGCGCGCGCGCTCGGCGTTTCGCGCACGACCTTGTATCGCAAGCTGCGGAGTTAGGCTTCGAGCATTCGCCCGTCCGTTCCGGGCGGCAACGCGCCGCTGTGATCCTTCAGCCCGACGCCGGTGAGCTTCAGCCGGCGCGCTTCGTTCAGCAGCCACATCAGCCTGAACGCGGCGGCGTCGTAATCGAGACCTTCCGGGCGCACGTTGGAGATGCAGTTGCGTTCCGCATCGCTGCGGCCCGCGCGCGGCGCATAGGTCACGTAGAGGCCGAGGCTGTCGGGCGAACTGAGGCCGGGCCGTTCGCCGATCATGACCACGACGATCTTCGCCCGCAAGCGTTCACCGATCGGGTCGCCCAGCGCGACGCGCGCCTGCGTCGCGATCACGACAGGACCGACGTTCCATGCTTCGAGCTTCGCGCGCACGCTCCTGAGCAGCGGCGCGGCGTGCCGTTGCGCGGCAAAGGCCGAGAGACCGTCGGCGGCGACGAAGACGAGCTCGGGTGCGTCGTTCATCGCCGCCGCATGATCGGCGAGCCGTGCGCCGCTCGCTTCGTCAAGCGTGCGGCCGAGGTCCGGACGGCGCAGATAGTGATCGCGATCGGGCGCGGCGCTCCGCACGTCGAGCGTGTCGAATCCGGCGGCGCGGATCGCCTCCGCGAGCGCGGCGGTATCGAGCGGCTGATGCACGGCGTCGCGCGCCTGCGCGTGCGCGAGCTCGAAGGCGAGCAGGGGCGCGGTCGGCAGGCTGCTGCCCGCGCGTCCGAGCGCGATCCGCGCGGCGGTGAAGCGCCGGAGCGCGTCCCAGGGATCGGTTTCGTTCGTCATGCGTCGATCCAGTCGAGCAGCGGTGGTTTCCGCGCGCCGGCGGTGTGCGGGAGCAGGGCGCCGTGTCCGTCGGTAACGCGCATCTTGTCGAGCCACGCTTCGAATTCCGGCGCGCGTTTCAGGTTCAGCACGCGGCGAATATAGAGCGCGTCATGAAACGACGTGCTCTGGTAGTTGAGCATGACATCGTCGGCGCCCGGCACGCCCATGATGAAATTGACGTTCGCCACGCCGAGCAGCGTGAGGAGCGTGTCCATGTCGTCCTGATCGGCCTCGGCGTGATTCGTGTAGCAGATGTCGCAGCCCATCGGCACGCCCAGCAGCTTGCCGCAGAAGTGATCTTCAAGTCCGGCGCGGATGATCTGCCGTCCATCGTAGAGATATTCCGGGCCGATGAAGCCGACCACCGTGTTCGTCAGGAGCGGACTGAAGCGTCGCGCGACCGCGTAGGCGCGCGCCTCGCAGGTCTGCTGGTCGACGCCGTGATGCGCGTTCGCCGACAATGCGCTGCCCTGGCCGGTCTCGAAGTACATGACGTTGTCGCCGACGGTGCCGCGCCCAAGCGACAATGCCGCGTCGCGCGCCTCCTCGAGCAGCGCGAGCGACACGCCGAAGCTCGCGTTCGCGCGCTCGGTGCCCGCGACCGACTGGAACACGAGATCGACCGGCGCGCCATGCTCAATCGCCGCAAGCGTGTTGGTGACGTGCGTGAGGACGCACGATTGCATCGGCACGTCGTAGCGCCGGCGGAAGTCGTCCATCATCGCGAGCAGCTTGCCGATGGCGGCGGGCGAATCGGATGCGGGATTCACGCCGACGACCGCGTCGCCGCAGCCGTAGAAAAGACCGTCCAGCATCGACGCGGCGATGCCTTTCGGATCGTCGGTCGGATGATTCGGCTGCAGGCGCACCGAGAGATGTCCGGGCAGGCCGATCGTCGTGCGAAAGCGCGTGACGACCGGACGTTTTCTCGCGGCGAGGATCAGGTCCTGATTGCGCATGAGCTTGGAGACCGCCGCGGCCATCTCGGGCGTGACGCCCATGGTGACGCCTTCGAGCGCGGCGGTATCGGTGCTGTCGGCGAGCAGCCATTCGCGGAACTCGCCGACCGTCAGATGCGCGATCGGCGCGAAGGCCTCGCGCGAATGCGTATCGACGATGAGGCGCGTCACTTCATCTTCTTCGTACGGGATCAGCGGCTCGTCGAGAAACGCGGCGAGCGGCACCTGCGCGAGCGCCATTTTCGCGGCGACGCGCTCTTCCTCCGTCGCCGCCGCGACGCCCGCGAGCTCGTCGCCCGAGCGGCGCGGACTCGCGCGCGCGAGCAGCGTCTTCAGGTCGTCGAAACGGTAGCGGCGCGCGCCGATCGTCTCGTGATAGCTCATCGCTTCTCCTTCGCGCCGTTGGGCGTCGTGCCGCCCGGCCAGTCGGTCAGTCAGAACACTTTAACCGCTTCTCGCGCCGGTCGCGCCCTTGAACAAAATACGCGCGTGCGGGCCGGAATCCGTCCCCGTGCGATAATTTTTCGCTCGACTCAGCCACCGCGCACCGCCCGTGAAAAACCTGCTCGTTCCCATCGACCGCCTGGGGGACTTCGACGAAATCGTCGATGTCCGCACGCCGCTCGAATTCGCCGAGGACCATATTCCCGGCGCGATCAACGCGCCCGTGCTCAGCAACGAAGAGCGGGTGATCGTCGGGACGATGTACAAGCAGGTCTCGCCGTTCCAGGCGACACGCGTCGGCGCGGCGATGGTCGCGCGCAACATCGCGCGGCATCTCGACACGATCTTCGCCGACAAACCGCGCAACTGGCGTCCGCTCATCTATTGCTGGCGCGGCGGCAAGCGCTCCGGCGCGATGACGACATGGTTCAACATGATCGGCTGGCAGGCGCGGCAGCTCGAAGGCGGCTACAAGAGCTACCGGCGCGACGTGATCGAGAGGCTCGGTGCGCTGCCCGGACGGTTCCGCTATGTCGTGCTGATCGGCCATACGGGCAGCGGCAAGACACGGCTCCTGCAGGCGCTGCGCGGCGCGGGCGCGCAAATACTCGACCTCGAAGGGCTCGCGTCGCATCGCGGGTCGTTGCTGGGCGCGTTGCCGGGTCATCCGCAGCCGTCGCAAAAGGCGTTCGATTCCTCCCTCGTCGAAGCGCTTTCCGGCTTCGATCCGGCCATGCCGGTTTTCGCCGAGGCGGAAGGGCGGCGCATCGGTTCGATCACGATCCCCGACGCGCTGCTTGAGAGCCTGCATGGCGCCTCGTGCGTGGAAGTGGAGGCGCGGCGCGAGGACCGCATCGCGTTCCTGCTGCAGGACTACGCGCATCTCTTCGACGATCCCGCGTTCTTCAAGACGCAGCTGTCGCGGCTCGTCGCGCTGCATAGCCGCGAGCGCGTGGCGCACTGGCATCGGCTGATCGACGAAAACGCGCGCGCGGAGCTCTTCGCCGAGCTGATCGACCTTCACTACGATCCCGCTTACCGGCGCAGCAGCAAGGCGCTCTACAAGGAGCTGCCGCACGCGGCGCACGTGCTGTTCCGCCCGAACGACGCCGACGGTCCCGAACAGGCGAAAGCCCTGCTTGCCCATCTCGCCGGGACGACGCTTGCGCTCGGCTGACCTGATCTCACCACTCGAAAGAAGAAAGCTATGACCACGCTTCGACAACCTCGCGTCGCGCTTGGCTGGATCGCGTTCCTGCTGATCGCGATAGTCGGACTGTTTTATGTGAAATGGTTTCCGTACTACAACCGCGCGTTCGTCGCGGCGAGCCAGCACTCCATCGGCAAGTCGATTCTGATGGGTACCGCCGCGAGCGCGCCCGAGCCGTCCTGGCAGGCCGCGCTCGATTACGCGATGGCCTACGGCAAGGCCATCTGGCAGGCGATGGTGCTCGGCCTCCTGCTCGGCTCCGCCGTGCAGGCGCTGATCCCGCCGCGCTGGGTCGCGCGCGCACTCGGCGAGCATGACTTCGGCAGCGTCGTGAACGGCGGCCTCATGTCCCTGCCGGGAATGATGTGCACCTGCTGCGCGGCGCCGGTCGTCGCGGGCTTGCGCGCGCGCGAGGCGGCGCCGGGCGCGGCGCTCGCGTTCTGGCTCGGCAACACCGTGCTCAATCCGGCGGCGCTCGTTTTCATGGGCTTCGTGCTCGGCTGGCAGTGGACCGGCCTGCGCCTCGCGCTCGGCGTCCTGATGGTGTTCGGCCTCGGCTACGCGGTGAATCGCATGGTGACGCCAGCGCAGGCGGCGGCATCGCGCGCGGCGCTCGCGAAGCTGATCGAGGAGGACGAGCCCGGCAGCGCCTTCTCGCGCTGGATCAGGATCCTCGGCCGCATGACCCTGCGGCTCTTGCCGGAGTACGTCGTGCTCGTGCTGCTGCTCGGCGCGGCGCGCGCGTGGCTCTTTCCGCATATCGGGCCGGATATCGGCAACGGCATGTTGTGGATCGTCGCGTTCGCCGTCGCGGGCACGCTTTTCGTGATTCCGACGGCGGGCGAGGTGCCCATCATCCAGGCGATGCTGTCGCTCGGCATGGCGGCCGGGCCCGCCGGCGCGTTGCTGATGACGCTGCCGCCCGTGAGCGTGCCGTCGCTCGCGATGCTCGGCCGGTCGTTTCCGCCGCGCGTGCTCGCGTTCGTCACCGCCGCGGTGATCGCGTTCGGCATCGTGAGCGGGCTGATCGCGGCGGCGTGGTTCTGAGCGCGTGCGCGCCGCTCAGTGAATCGCCGCGCCCGCCTTGATCAGCAGCTTGAACGGCAGCGCGAGCAGCATCGCGCCGCCGACGCCCGCCATCCACAGCGCGACGAACCAGAACACTTTCCTCGCGCGTTCAATGGTAGTGATGTTCGCCATGACGCACCTTTCCTCTGAAGACCCAATAGCCTAGCGTCGTGTACGCGACGATCACGGGGAGGATCACCGCCGCGCCGACGATCGTGAAGAGCTGGCTCGATCGGGGCGCGGCCGCGTCCCAGATCGACACGCCCGGAAAGATCTCGTGCGGCGAAATGCTCCCGACGAGCCCCGCATAGCCGAGCAGCACGAAGCCGAGCGCCACCGCGAACGGGCGTTTCTCGTGACGCGACCGAATCGAGCGGCGCATCGCCCATGCGCAGGCGATGACGAGCAGCGGCACCGGCAGCAGGCGATAGAACAACGGCGAGTCGAACCAGCGCGATGCGATGCTCGCGTCCAGCAGCGGCGTCCAGATGCTGACCACCGCGATCGTCGCGAGCTGCAAGACGGTCAACGGCCACACGACGCGATACATCCGCCGCTGCAGGTCGCCCTCGGTCTTGGCGATCAGCCAGCATGCGCCGAGCAGCGCATACGTGACGACGAGCGCGCCGCCCGTGAAGATCGAAAACGGCGTGAACCAGCCGAAGGCGTCGCCGGAGAAGCGGCCATCGGCGACGGGAATGCCGCCGAGGAACGCGCCGAGCGCCACGCCCTGGAAGAAGGTCGCGCCCGCCGATCCGCCGATGAACGCGAGATCCCACAGGTGTTTCGTGCGCTGCGCCTTCGCGCGGATCTCGAACGACACGCCGCGGAAGATCAGGCACACGAGCATCAGCACGAGCGGCAGATAGAGCGCGGACAGCACGGTCGAATAGACCATCGGGAACGCGGCGAAGAGCCCCGCGCCGCCGAGCACGAGCCAGGTCTCGTTGCCGTCCCAGACGGGCGCGACGGTGTTCATCATCACGTCGCGGTCGTGCTGGTCGGGAAAGAACGGAAAGAGAATGCCGATGCCCAGATCGAAGCCGTCGAGCACCACGTAAAGGAAGAGTCCCAGCGCGATGATCGCGGCCCAGGCGAGTGTGAGGTCCATGTGCTTATGCTCCTTCGATGGACTGATGTGGAAGGCTGAGCGGTCGTCGCGCGCTGCCGTCGGAAGCGGGCGTGTGCGAGCCCGGCAACGCGGGACCGTGGCGCAGCAGCTTCAGCATGTAGTAGATGCCGGTGCCGAAGACGATCGTGTAGACGATCACGAACGCAAGCAGCGACACGCCCACTTGCTGCGCCGTGACGGGCGACACGGCGTCGGCCGTGCGCATCACGCCGTAGACGACCCACGGCTGGCGGCCCGCCTCGGTCGTGACCCAGCCGGCGAGCAGCGTGATGAAGCCGCTCGGACCCATCGCGAGCGCGAAGCGATGGAACCAGCGCGCGTCGAACAGCCGGCGCTTGCGATGCAGCCACCACGCGGCCACCGACATCACGATCATCAGCACGCCCAGCCCCGCCATCACGCGGAAGCTCCAGAACACGAGCGTCGAGTTCGGGCGTTCGTCCTTCGGAAAGGTCTTGAGGCCGCGGATCTCGCCGTCCCAGCTATGCGTGAGGATCAGGCTGCCGAGATGGGGAATCGACACGGCGTATCGGGTCGTCTCGGCTTCCATGTCCGGAATGCCGAAGAGATTGAGCGCGGTGCCGCCTTTTTCGGTGTCCCAGATGCCTTCGATCGCCGCGATCTTGGCCGGCTGATGCTCGCGCGTGTTGAGGCCGTGCGCGTCGCCGACGAGCGCCTGGATCGGCGCAAGCGCAAGCAGCAGCCACAGCGACATCGAGAACATCTTCTTGATGGCCGGATCGCGCCGGCCCTTCAGCAGATGCCACGCGCCGGTCGCGGCGACCACGAGCGCCCCGACGATGAACGCCGCGATCGCCATGTGCGCGAGCCGGTACGGGAACGACGGATTGAAGACGATCGCGAACCAGTCGACCGGCACGACATGATCGCCTTCGATGCGAAAGCCCTGCGGCGTCTGCATCCAGCTATTGGACGCGAGAATCCAGAACGTGGAGATGAGCGTGCCGATGGCGACCATCAGCGTCGCGCCGAAGTGCGCCTTCGGGCCGACCTTGTTCCAGCCGAACAGCATGATGCCGAGGAAGCCCGCTTCGAGGAAGAACGCGGTCATCACTTCGTAGGTCAGCAGCGGTCCGGTGACGGGGCCGGCGAAGCTCGAGAAGCCGCCCCAGTTGGTGCCGAACTCGTAAGCCATGACGACGCCCGACACGACGCCCATGCCGAACGCGACGGCGAACACTTTCGACCAGAAGAGACACAGCGCCTTGTAGACTGGCTTGCCGGTCCTGAGCCAAGCGCCCTCGAGCACCGCGATGAAGCTCGCGAGCCCGATGGAAAGCGCGGGAAAGATGATATGAAACGAGACGGTGAACGCGAACTGGATCCGCGCCAGATCGAGTGCTTCGGGAGTCGAATGCATGATGACTTGTGCCTTGAAATTCACGCGCGCCCCGCGTTTGAAGGCGTGTGTGTCCTGTACCGAATCAGACGTGTGACGGGCCGGAGCTTAGCGCCATTTCGAGAAAGTGTTGCGCTGCATCAGTCGTTTTGCATTGCGCGCAAATGCCGCGGTTTCAAGGCCTTGGCGGCACTAGCAAGTTGATTTGCCGGTATTTTCGGGATGCCGCCTTAGTGCACTGCGGCAAGAGCGCGCAGGTGCCTTCGCGACAATCGACCGCACTGTTCGGGGCGGTCGCGAGCAAGGTTCTGGAACAACTTTTACGATGCGCCGTCGCAAGCCGTTCGATGCGCGCGGGTACCATAATGGCTTTTGAGCACGCGCCCCGCGCGGGCGGGAAGGAGAAGCATCATGCGCCTCGATGACGAAGCGGAAAGTCAGAATGTCGAAGACCGGCGCGGCGGGGGCGGCTTTCGGGTCGGCGGCGGATCGATCGGCATCGGCACGATCATCATCGCGCTCGCGGCGTCATACTTCTTCGGCATCAATCCGATGACGATCATCAACGGCGCGCAGGTGCTGCAAGGCAACGCGCCGCAGCACCAGGCCGCGCCCAGCAATGCGCAGCCCGCCAACGACCCCGGCGCCGTGTTCGTGCGCCGTGTGCTCGGCAACACGGAGCGCACCTGGCAGCACATCTTCCGCACGCAATTCAATCAGGACTATCCGGCGCCGAAGCTCGTGCTCTTCTCCGGCGGCACGCAGACCGCGTGTGGCATGGGGCAGGCCGCGATGGGCCCGTTCTACTGTCCTTCGGACCGAAAGGTCTATATCGATCTCTCGTTCTATCGCGAACTGCGTGACCGCTTCGGCGCGGGCGGCGACTTCGCGCAGGCTTACGTGATCGCGCATGAGGTCGGACATCACGTGCAGAACGTGCTCGGCATCTCGGACAAGGTCGATCGCGCGCGCTCGCGGATGACGCGCGAGCAGGCCAATGCGCTCTCGGTGCGCGTCGAGTTGCAGGCGGATTGCTTCGCGGGCGTATGGGCCGCCGTCGCGCAACGCGACAACGCGAAGCTCATCGAGCCGGGCGACTTCGAGCAAGGGCTGAACGCGGCGGGGGCCATCGGCGACGATCGGCTGCAGCAGCAATCGCAGGGGCGCGTCGTGCCCGAGGCGTTTACGCACGGCACGAGCGCGCAGCGCCAGCGCTGGCTGCGCCGCGGCCTGGCGAGCGGTGACGTGAGCCAGTGCGACACGTTCTCGGCGCGCTCGCTCTGAGCCTCGGCGACGGCGCCCGTGCGCCTCGAATTGGACTATTCTGAATGGTCGCCACCGCAGCCGGCGAACGGTGCTTACAAACGCTGACAGTGCTGCGGTCTCAAATTCATTAGAATCACTGTTTTTCCGGGGCGCGGCGGGCCGCGCGCGTTGTGGCGCCGACCGTATCGATCGGCACAGGGACCGGAGCATTCACGTATCTTTCATGAAGCGAATTCTGATCGTCAAAGTCACGTCGCTCGGCGATATCGTCGAGACGCTACCGGTCGTCTCCGACTTGCGGCGCGCGTTTCCATCCGCGAAAGTCGACTGGGCCGCCGACGCCGCCTTTGCCGACATCATCCGCTGGAATCCGGGCGTCGACCGCGTGCTGAGCGCGCCGCTGCGCAAGTTCAAGAAGGCGCGCAACTGGAACGATCTGAAGGAAATCGCCGGGTCGATCAGCGAGTTGCGCGCCGAGAAGTACGACGTGATCGTCGATATTCACGGCGTCTACAAGAGCGCGATCATCGCGTTCATCGCACGGGGAAAGCGCCGCTTCGGCTATCTGAACCAGGATCTCGGAGAGCGCGGCGCGGCCTTCGCGTATAACGCGCGCTTCGGCCCGCGCCCGCATACCGACGCGTGGCGCGGCATGCGCGTGAGCGTCGCCGAGGCGCTCGGCTACGAGTTCGACGAGACGCCCGACTACAACGTGCGCCTGCCGGCGCTCGCGCGCAGCCTGGATATCCCGCGCGGCGCGCCCATCGCGATGCTGTTTCACGCGACTTCCGCGGACGTCAAGAAGTGGCCCAAGGAGCACTGGGGCGAAGTGGGGCGCTGGCTCGTCGCGCGCGGTTATTCGATCGCCTTGCCGTGGGGCACGGAAGGCGAGCGCGGGGAAGCGCAGGCCATCGCCGCGCTCGTGCCGGGCGCCATGGTGCTGCCGAAACTGACCGTCGAGGAGTGCGCGCACTGGATCGAAGCGTCGCAACTGGTCGTCGGCACCGATACCGGGCTCGTCCACCTCGCGCATGCATTGCAGCGCCGCACGGTCATGCTGTTCGCGGCGACTTCGCGCGAGCATTTCGGTGTGAACGCACCTGGGCGCTCGGTCTCTGTCGGCGATCACGGAGCGCCGCCCGACGTGCCCCAAGTGCTGGCCGCGATCGAGAGCGTGATGGGCGCGCCCTCGCACGCTGTTTCCGGCCCGGCCGAAGCGGGCGCAATGGTTCGCTAGGCGCGCTTCGCGTTAAAACTTTTATGCGCATAAAACTTTTATGCGGACCGGCGCGGTAGGAACGTCCCGCTTCGGCGGAAAAATCAGTGCGTCAACGTAAAACTTGCCGCGACACTTGACGGCAGCGTGGTCAGGCACGACGATTACGAAAATACTCAAGAATCGTCCGACAAGATGACCGAAGAAACCGTTCTGGAAGCGCGCCGGTCGCTGGTTCGGCTGAACGCTTCAGACATTCCGTTGAATGCATCGCTCGAGTGGCCGATCGTCGCCGCCGACGGCGCGCTGCTGTTCGATGCGGGCGACGCCATACAGGACGCCGCCGCGCGCGATTTCATGTTTCGGCACTTCGAGCCGCATCGCGTGGTTCGGGAGCCGGCGCCGAACGTTCCCCGGAACGAAGCGGACGAGGAGCGGCCGCCGACCTTCGAAGATATCGGTCTTTCCATCGGCGCACGTGTCGGCTTGCGCGGCACCGGCGGCACCGGGTCCGCCATGTACGCGAGCCGCGTGATCGGTTTTTCGGCTCCGCGCCGCAACGGCGAGCGGTCGTTGTTCGTGACGCAACCGCTGATGGCGGGCTTCGATCCGCTGGAGCTCGCGATCGGCGAGCAGGTCGATCTGGTCGCGCTCACGGGTCGTGGCGTGTTCCGCTTTGCCTGCACGGTCGATGCGACCTGTCGCGAGCCATTCAACTATGTGGTGCTGTCGGCGCCGGGCGCGATCCGCAAGCTGCGCACGCGCAAATTCGCTCGCATGCCCACGCGCCTTGCCGCGCATTTTTCCGCCGATGGCAAAGAGGGTGCGGTCCGGCAACTGGGCCGCGTGAGCGACATCAGTCCTTACGGCATGTCGCTGACGGTCGCACAACCGAGCGCGCGCGTGGGCGATCGCCTGAATCTCTCGTTTCAATTCAGTACAGATGGCGTCGACGTCAGGATCGACACCATCGCGATCGTGCGCCACGTCGGCACGCCGGACTCCGCCGATCACAGTGCGGCTTACGGGCTCGAGTTCGAATCGCTCGAGCCGTCGCAGCGTATCGCGCTGAAGTCATTCATGGCGGAGCAAAGCTAGCTAGGATCTAAGCGGGCCCGTCAGGCTGCGGGCGAAGGGTGACGCGGCTCAGGTTCCCGGAAAACCATCCGGAAAGAGCCGTTCGACTGCCGCTTCGAAATGCTGGATCGGCGCGGCGCCGCGCAAGGCGATCGGCGGCGGCGGTTCCTGGCCCGGCGCCGCTTCGCGCGACAGCACCGCGAACGGCACGCCGCTCACGCCCAGCTTCTTCGCGAATTCCTCGTCTTCGATCACGAGATCGGTGTAGGTGCCGTCATCGAGCGCCTCTTCGAGCAGCTCGGGATCGACGCCGCACGTCGCCGCGATGTCGAGCAGCGCATCGGTATCGCCGATGTCGATGCCTTCCTCGAAGTACGCCTTGAAGATCGCGCGATGCACGGCATCGAAGCGGCCGGACTCGCGCGCGAACATCGCCGTCTCGAAGGCCTTGCGGCTGCGCGGCGCGACGGGCGGCAGACGCATCGACACGCCGCGCTCTTGCGCGAGCGGGCGGACCGAGTTTTCCCAGGAGTCGAGGATCTTTTCGCTATTGGGATCGAGCAGGGGCGTCGGTTCGGGACGCAGCTCGAACGCGTGCCAGCGGATCTCGACCGCATCGCCGTAGGCGTTGCGGAATTGATCGAGCACGGGCGTCTCCAGATAGCAGAACGGGCAGACGAAGTCCGACCAGACGTCGATATACAGAACAGACGTGGATGCCATGTAAGCCTCAAAAGCGAACGGCGCGCAAGCGCCGTTGAACGAGATTCGGCGAACGCCGCGAGCGGGCGGCGACCGCAAACCGGTATGTTAGCGCGAGCTGCCTCCGGATGCGCGGCGCCGACTTCAGCGCCCTCATTGACGTGGCGTCAGAAGCCGCCCTCGATTTCGATCCTGCTGCCGTCGAAGAAGCGCGACAGACGAAACGCACGCGGATCGACGATGGGGGCATCGTGCGCGACGAGGTCCGCCATCAGCCTGCCCGCGCCCGGACCGATGCCGAAACCGTGGCCCGAGAAACCCGTCGCGATGAACAGCCCCGGTATGCGGTCGACGCCGGAGATGACCGGCACGGCATCGGGCGTCACGTCGATGTAGCCGGCCCACGCCTGTTCCACACGCAATCGGGCGAGCGCCGGGAAGATCGAGCGGAACTCGGCGAGCGCGGCCTCGTTGAAAGCTTGGTTGGGCGCGGGGTCGAGCGTGCGCACCGTCTCGAAGACGGTCGGCTGGTCGAGCGGCCAGCGCCGCTGCCGCCGCAGCTCCTCGAAGAAGCGCGCGTTCAGACCGAGCTTGATCGAACCGATCTGGCTCTTGAGCGCGGGCAGGAATCTGGCGAAGAGGCGAAAGCTGTCCGGTGTGAGGTCGTGGTAGCTGTGAAACGCGTTGGCGATGGTATAGCCGCCGTCGAGCTGCTTGCGATAACCCATTTCCTGATTGCAGGCGCTCACATCGGGGCCGTTTTCGACGGGCGAAGTGCGCATGACGGACGAGCGCACCATGAGCTGCGGTACGTCGACGCCGAGATTGCCCGCGAAGTATCGCGTCCATGCGCCGCCCGCGACGACCACGCTCGCGCAGCCGATGCGCCCGTACTCGGTGACCACGCCGCTCGCCGCGCCGCCGCTCGTCTCGATGCCCCGCACCGCGCAGGGCGTCAGCACTTTCACGCCGCGTTCGCGGAGTGCGGCGGCCATCGCGGGGACGGCGCGTTGCGGCTCCGCGCGGCCGTCGCTGGGCGTGTAGATGCCGCCCGCGAAGCGCCGCGTGGAGCCCGGCATCAGCGCGGCGGTCTCGTCCGGCGAGACGATGCGCGAATCGAGCGCGTCGCGGCCCACGAGCGCCACCGCGCGGTCGAGCCATGCTTCGTGATCGCCGAGCGCTTTGGCGTCGTCGGCGGCGTAAAGGATGCCGCACTCCCGAAACCCGGAGTCGATGCCGAGCTCCGCATCGATGCTCCGCCAGAGCTTCAGACTTTCCAGGCTCAGTCCGAGCTCGCGCAAGTCGCGATGCGTGGCGCGGCACCAGCCCCAGTTGCGGCTCGACTGCTCGCCGGCGACGTGGCCTTTTTCGCATACGGCGACGGAGAGGCCTTTTTCGGCGAGCGCACGCGCCGTGCTGATGCCGATGACGCCGCCGCCCACGATGACCACGTCGACGTGTTCCGGGAGCGTGCGGTCGTCGGGGATGCGTTCGGTGGGTGGGCCCATCTTATGTCGCGCTCCTGAGGACGGTTGCGGCGAGTTTGGTGGATTGCGTCGCGAGCGCGTGGTCTACATGACGGGTCAGGTCATAGTCGGCTGTCACGCGAGCATCACATAGCGTTCTCAGACTTTTGCCGATGGCCAGCGACTGCGCGTACTCCTTATTGCGCCGATCGATCATCGGGCGACTCAATTGCGCGATCAGTTGTTCATGACGGCCGCGCGCATGCCCCACTGTGCCTGGAACGGGCAGCTGCTGGTGAAAAGCGTGCGCCGCGTGGAACGCACCGTAATACGCGCGGCTGCAAACGGCGCGGAACTGAGGTTCGTTAACCGCGTTGCGAAGCAGCGCAGTCGCGCATTCGATAAATTCCTGTGCCGTGCTGCTCATGCATGGACTCCCGCGAAGTGAACGTCGAACGCAACGTCCATCACGTTATCCGCCTCGACGTCTTCCAGCACGAGTTCGAAGTTCATGTCGTGCGCCTGTTCGAACGAAACGGGCACGTTCAACAGGTACGTGACGCCACGAAAGACGCCTTCCTCGGAGGTCACGTGCGGCACGACCGAGGCCCGCAAACGATGCCGCCGCAGCACTGATCCCGCAGTGTCGAGATGCCGCGCGATCCGCTCGTCTGCGAAATGTGCGGCGATCAGAATCGAATCCGCCTCCATCACCCGTCGCGTCATTTCATCGTCCCATTCGAAGCCTGTCGCACGCGCGCGTTTGATCAATTGCGCCGTGCGCCCGATCGCCCCTGCAAGCACGCCATACTGAGCGATTGCCATGAAATCCGCAGTCTGCGGCTCCGTGAGCTCGCGATAGATCTCTTGCGCCGCCGAAAACAACCCAAGATTCAACCGCGTGATCATCCAGTTCTCGCGGCTCACGTCCGACTGCCCGAGCGCCCTGCTGTTCCTGAACGCGGCCTCAGCACCCTCGATGTCGCCTTCGAGCCCGCGCCACGAGCCCATCAGTTCCCACGCGGCGCACGCGTCCACGCGCATCAATTGATCGATCTCGTGCCGGATCGCGCGCCATTCGCGCGAGAGCGGGGTGATCCCGGACGCGTCGATGAAGCGAGGCGACGCGGCTTGCAGCGCGTTGATGCGATCGACGATCTGATGAGTCTTCGGTTGCGGTATTGCGTTCATTTCTTTTTGCCGGTGATACGTAAAGCGATGAACCCGCGACGACCCATGCGTTATCGCGCATCGGTCAAATCGACGGGTGAAGGCATGCTAAGTGAATCGTTCGCTTTTGACCATACGAATGAAATTGCTTTCCTGCAGCAATCACTTCGCAGCACACCTCGGTTCGCTGGAAACCCGCGCCAGGCAAGGCGTTCCGGCCGGCATAGGCCGAGTGTCATAAGCCGATTCGCAGGCCCGCTGCGCGCGCTCGCGCGATCCGCTACGATGCAGAACGACGCTCCCGCCGAAACCGTTCAGGCTATTGAATCGAGCCGGCATCGCGTCGAACCGCAACCGTCATCGTGCGCGCCCGGCCAGGCATGGCGCGTGCGGCTCGCCAGAGCATGCGCGCCTCGCGCGTCAGATTCGCGCGAGGCCGTTCATCGCAATTCCAACTCATCTTCGGGAGAACTCTCGTGCAAAAGACAGCATCGGCAAAATGGAGCGGCGGCATCAAGGACGGCAAGGGTTTCATCTCGACGCAGACCGGCGTGCTCAACGAAGCGCCCTATGGCTTCAAGTCGCGCTTCGAGGAAGGTCCGGGCACGAATCCGGAAGAGCTGATCGGCGCGGCGCACGCGGGCTGCTTCACGATGGCGCTCTCGCTGCAACTCGAACTGGCGGGCATGAAGGCCGAGAGCCTCGAAACGAAATCGACGGTCACGCTCGACAAGGACGGCGACGGCTTCACGATCACCGCATGTCAGCTCGATTTGAAGGCGAAGATTCCCGGCGCGGACAAGGCCGCCTTCGACAAGGCCGCGCAGGCGGCGAAGGAAGGCTGTCCGGTGTCGAAGCTCTTCGCCGGCAACACGAAGATCACGCTGAACGCGGAACTGGTCTCCTGAGCGCGCATCTCGCGCGATCAGGCAACGCGGACGGGCGCATCACCCGTCCGCGTTTTTTTGACGCGTGAGGTCCTCGATCACGAGCCGCGCCGGCGCCGGCAGCGCCACGCCTTTTCGCGTCACGACGCCGTACGGCTCCGTCCGCGAGCGCACCGCGATGGCGAGCCGTCTCGCGAGCCCGTGCCCGGCGAGGAACGTCGCCATGTCGAGCGGCATCATCGCGACGAGCGTCGGATCGCGTTGCAGGAGCAGGACGGTCGTGATGGTGGAGGCCGTCTCGATCGGATGCAGGGGCAGCGGCAGGCCCGCTTCCTTGAACTCGCGCTCGTAGAGGCTGCGGATCGGCATGATGCTCGGATAGACGATCCATCGGCTCGACGCGAGTTCGGCCAGTTCGACGCGCGGCGCATCGACGAGCGCATGCGCGACGCCCGCAACGATCGCAAGCGGCTCGTCGCGCAACTCGACGTAGTGATAGTGATCGGGCTGCCGCGCGACGCTCGCCCGGCAGATCGCGACATCGAGCCGTCCCTGATCGAGCAGCGCCAGAAGCCGCGCGCTCGTGTCCTCCACCACCTCGACCGTCAGCGCCGGCTGCCGCTCGCGCAGCCGGGCGAGCGCATCGACGAGCACGCCCGACACCGCGCCCGTGATCGCGCCGATCGCGAGCCGTCCGCCCGTGCCTTGCAATATCCCCGCCATCTCCTCGCGCAAGTGCGCGACGTCCATGTGAATCAGCCGCGCATAGCGGATCACGCAGCGACCGAGCTCGTTCGGCTGGATGCCTTGCGCGGAACGCGTGAAAAGCGTCGCCCCCAGCGTGGCTTCGATCTCGCGCAGCGCCTTGGTCGCGCCGGGTTGCGTGAGCGCCATCTCGTCGGCGGCGCGATGCAGCGAGCCGTGATCGTCGAGCGCGATGAGAAGACGCAGTTGCTTGAGCCGCAGGCGCGCGGCGATCGAATCGGCATTCGGCAGCATGAGCAGACAGACGCGTGAAGCGGAAATGAGGGAGAACACGAAGATAACCGAAAGTTATCGCCCTCGGCGCAGCTTTCATTATTCAAGCGCGAACGCGTTGTCTACATTGTGGGCTTCCGTCCAACCGTTAAGGAAACACCGACTTATGAAGCTGCTGCGATACGGCGCGCCCGGCCACGAAAAACCCGGCCTTCTCGATTCCACCGGCGCGATTCGCGACCTCTCCGGCGTCATCGGCGATATCGCGGGCGATGCGCTCCTGCCCGAATCGCTCGCGCGCCTCGCGAAGCTCGATCCGTCGACGCTGCCGGCCGTGCCCGCCGGCGAGCGCATCGGGCCGTGCGTCGGGCGTATCGGCAAGTTCATCTGCATCGGCCTGAACTATGCCGATCACGCGGCGGAATCGAATCTGCCGGTGCCGGGCGAGCCGGTCGTGTTCAACAAGTGGCTTTCGGCGGTGGTCGGCCCGAACGACGACGTGCGTATTCCGCGCGGCTCGAAAAAGACCGACTGGGAAGTCGAGCTGGGCGTGGTGATCGGCAAGGGCGGCGCGTATATCGACGAAGCCGACGCGATGAGCCACGTCGCCGGCTATTGCGTGATCAACGACGTGTCCGAGCGCGAGTATCAGATCGAGCGCGGCGGTACCTGGGACAAGGGCAAGGGCTGCGACACCTTCGGCCCGATCGGCCCGTGGCTCGTCACCGCCGACGAAGTGCCCGATCCGCACAAGCTGCCGCTCTGGCTCGAGGTGGACGGCAAGCGCTATCAGAACGGCAACACCAGCACGATGGTCTTCAAGGTCGGCGAGATCGTCTCGTACCTGAGCCGCTTCATGAGCCTGCAGCCCGGCGATGTCATCTCGACGGGCACGCCGCCGGGCGTCGGCATGGGGCAGAAGCCCGAGCCGGTGTATCTGCGCGCGGGGCAGGTGATGCGCCTCGGCATCGAAGGGTTGGGCGAACAACAACAACGCACGGTTGACGCATGAACAAATACGATTTCACGAATCGCGCCGCCGTCGTAACCGGCGGCGCGCAGGGCATCGGCTTTGCGGTGGCGGAGCGCCTGCTCGAAGGCGGCGCGCGCGTCGCGCTGTGGGACCGCGACGAGGCGGCGCTGGCATCCGCGCGCGCGTCGCTTGCCAAGACAGGCGACGTGGACACCGTGCTCGTCGACCTGACCGATCGCGATGCGGTCGCGCAAGCCGCGTCCGGCACGCTTGCGCGCTTCGAAAAGATTGACGTGCTCGTGCACAGCGCGGGCATCGCGGGCGCGAACGCGACGGTCGCCGATTACGCGCCGGACGAATGGGCGCGCGTGATCGACGTCGATCTGAACGCGGCCTTCCACGTGAACCAGGCGGTCGTCAGGACGATGATCGCGCGCGGCTACGGACGCATCGTCAATATCGCGTCGATCGCGGGCAAGGAAGGCAATCCCAACGCCTCGGCGTACAGCGCGGCGAAGGCGGGCGTGATCGCGCTGACCAAGAGCCTCGGCAAGGAGACGGCCGGACTCGACATCGCGGTGAACGCCGTGACGCCCGCCGCCGCGCGCACGAAGATCTTCGAGCAGATGAAGCAGGAGCACATCGACTACATGCTGTCGAAGATTCCGCGCGGGCGCTTCGTCGAAGTGAAGGAGATCGCGGCGATGGTCGCGTGGCTCGCGTCGTCGGAGAACTCGTTCACGACCGGCGCGGTGTTCGATCTTTCAGGAGGGCGCGCGACTTACTGACAAGCGCCAGCCGGGCGAAGCAATAGCAACTAAAGCCATGCATGGGATCGAAGCGGTCGCCGAGCCGCCTGCTTCGAACGACCAGGAGACAAACAACGTGAATGCCGATTCCCTCGCCGCCCCGCGCGATGCGACGCACGAAGACGCCCAGATTTACCGCAAGGTGTTCTGGCGCTTCGTGCCGCTCTTCGTCGCGTGCTTCGTGTTTTCGTATCTCGACCGCATCAACATCAGCTTCGCGAAGCTGCAGATGCAGAGCGAACTCGGCTTCTCCGATGCGATGTACGGCTTCGGCGCGAGCGTGTTCTTCGTCGGCTATTTCCTGTTCGAGGTGCCGAGCAACGTGATCCTGCACCGCGTCGGCGCGAAGCGCTGGATCGCGCGCATCATGATCACGTGGGGCATCGCATCGGCGTGCATGATGTTCGTGCACACCGAGACATGGTTCTACGCGTTGCGCTTCCTGATCGGCGCGCTCGAGGCGGGCTTCGTGCCGGGCGCGCTGTACTTCTTCACGAAGTGGTTTCCCTCGTCGCGGCGCGGGCGCATCAATTCGTTCTTCATGGCGTCGATCGCGCTGTGCGGCATCATCGGCAGCCCGTTGTCGGGCGCGATCATGAAGTTCTGCGACGGTCTCAACGGCATGCCCGGCTGGCAATGGCTCTTTCTGCTAGAAGGCATTCCCTCGGTGGTGCTCGGGCTCGTCGTGCTCGCGTTCGTCGATGACGAAATCGATCATGCGAAATGGCTCGACGCCGGCGAGAAGCGCGCGCTGAAGGAGCAGCTCGCGCGCGACCCCAAAGTCGGCGAGGTGCACTCGCTGAGGGCCGCGTTCAGCGAGCCCGTCACGCTCGTGATGGCGCTCATCTATCTCTTCCTCGCGATGGGCATCTACGGCCTCGTCTTCTGGATGCCGCAGCTCGTGAAGACCGCGGGCACGAGCGATCCGTTCATGATCGGCCTGATTTCGATGCTGCCTTACGCCGTCGCGGGCATCGGCATGATCCTGATCGGCAAGAACTCGGACCGCACCGGCGAGCGCCGCTGGCACCTGGGCGCGTGCGCGCTCGCGGGCGCGGCGGGCTACGTGCTGTGCGGCCTGTTCCCCGGGAACACCGTGATGCTCGTGATCGGCCTCACGATTGCGGCGACCGGCATCATCACCTCGCTCGGCCTGTTCTGGATCCTGCCGACGCGCTTTCTCACCGGCATCGCTGCCGCGAGCGGCATCGCGCTCATCAATTCGGTGGGGCAGTTCGGCGGCATCATCAGCCCGTACCTGGTCGGCAAGGTGAAGACCATGACCGGCAGCGCGACGCCCGGCCTCTATGCGATCGCGTTCGCGTGCCTGCTCGGCGCGATGCTGATCGTGTGGGGTCTGCCGCGCCGGCTCTACTTCAGGGAAAGCGGCAGCGAGTGACGGGCGCTCGCGCCCCGGCCGTCGTTCCGGGCGGCCCAGGGACGCGTACATCTCCTCGGGCGGCGTTTTCGCTATCATGCCGTTGGTCTGCGGCCGTTTGTCACGGCACTTTCTTCGCACGCCCGGCGCGCGAGCAGGTCCGACGCATTCGGCGCAGTCGCGGCCACAGCGCGCGGACGCATCGCATGAGCCGACGATCCCATTCCCCGATCCGCCCGGAGCGCCGATGAAATTCAAGCTGGACTGGACCTTCGTTTCCCCCATTCTCGCGCTCGTCGTGTTCGCCGCGACCGCGCTCATCCAGAGCGACGTGCTGATCGTGCTCGCGGCCATCGCACTCGCGTTCGCCGTGTTCGCGGCCGTGCATCACGCGGAAGTGGTCGCGCATCGCGTGGGCGAGCCGTTCGGCACGCTGGTGCTGGCGGTCGCGGTCACCGTGATCGAGGTCGCACTGATCGTCTCGGTGATGCTCTCCGGCGGTCCCGAGAAAGCGGGCCTGCCGCGCGATACCGTGTTCGCCGCGATCATGATCTGCAACTGCGGCATCGTCGGCCTGTGTCTTCTGATCGGCGGCTTGCGGCATCACGTGCAGGACTTTCAGCTGCAAGGGGCGAGCGCCGCGCTCGCGATGCTTTGCGCGCTGTCCGTCCTCACAATGGTTTTGCCGAATTTCACGAGCACGGTCGTGGGTCCGGCGTTTTCCACGTCGCAACTGATCTTCGTCGGCGTGATCTCGCTCGTGCTGTACGTGACGTTCGTGTTCGTGCAGACGATTCGCCATCGCGACTACTTCCTGCCATTCACGCCGCCGGTCGCGGCCGGCGCGCAGGAGGAGGAAGACGCGCCGCACGCGCCGCCGCCGAGCAACGGGGAAGCGTGGACCGCGCTCGGGTTCCTGCTGCTGTCGCTGATCGCGGTGGTGGGGCTTGCCAAGCTGCTGTCGCCGACGGTCGAGGCGGGCGTGGCGGCCGCGGGCGCGCCCGAAGCCGTGGTCGGGGTGGTGATCGCCGCGCTCGTGCTCCTGCCCGAAGGGCTCGCGGCGCTGCGCGCGGCGCGCCTGAATCGCCTGCAGACGAGCCTGAATCTCGCGCTCGGTTCGGCGCTCGCGAGCATCGGGCTGACCATTCCGGCGGTGGCGGTCGTGTCGATCGTCATGGGCCAGCCAATCTCGCTCGGCCTCGCACCCAAGGAAATCGTGATGCTCGCGCTCACGCTGCTGGTGTCCGTCATCACGCTCGGCACCGGCCGCTCGACGGTGCTGCAAGGCGTCGTGCATCTGGTCATCTTCGCGGCTTTCCTGTTCCTTTCGGTCGTGCCCTGACGGGCATCGTGCGCTCGACGGTGCGGTTTTGTTACCATTTACCGTTTTTCGCGCGCTGGCGCGCGACGTCTCGCTGTTTCACCGAAAGTCCCGAAGGAAAAGCATGTCATTCAAGAAGTCCGCATCGTTTGCCCTGAGTGCGATCGTCGCTGCACTCGCCGCCGTTTCGTTCTCCGCACACGCAAAAGAGATCACGCAAATCCGCTTTGCCGTCGATCCGTCCTATCCGCCGTTCGAGTCCAAGCAGGCCGACGGCAAGCTCGCCGGCTTCGATATCGACCTCGGCAACGCGCTGTGCGCGCAGATGAAGGTCAAGTGCGTCTGGGTCGAGAACAATTTCGACGGCATGATTCCCGGCCTGAAGGCCCGCAAGTTCGACGCCGTGCTCTCCGACATGGGCATCACTGACGAGCGCCTGAAGCAGATCGATTTCACCGATCCGCTCTACGACACGCACGCGCAACTCGTCGCGCGCGCCGGCTCGGGCATCCTGCCGACGCCGCAGGCGCTGAAGGGCAAGCGCGTCGGCGTGGAGCAGGGCACGGTGCAGGAGCGCTACGCGAAGGTGAAGTGGGAGCCGCAGGGCGTGACGGTCGTCCCGTACGGCGATCAGGAGCAGGTCGAGGCGGACCTCGTCGCCGGCCGCATCGACGCGATGTTCACCGACGCCGCGCAAGCCGCCATCGGCTTTCTGAAGAAGCCGCAGGGCAAGCCGTTCGCGCTCGTCGGGACGATCGTCGAGGACCGCGCAATCATCGGTCCGGGCACGGCCATCGGCCTGCGCAAGGGCGACGCCGATCTGAAGAACGGCCTGAACCAGGCGTTTGCCGAGATCAAGAAGAACGGCACGTTCAAGCGCATCATGGCGAAGTACTTCGAGACCGACATCTCGATCCAGTGATCGCCGTTCTCATGCGCGCTTTCGCGCGCTGACGCATTCGACCGGAAAGGCATCGCTCGCGGTGCCTTTCTTTTTTGACGACAGATTTTCGAAGGATTCACGCCGATGCAGGCATACAGCCACCCGCTCGTCGGTGCATCGCTCGGCACCGGGCGCGCGATCACGAGCTACCGGTTCGGCCCGGACGACGGCGATGCGTCGCCCAAGGTGTACATCCAGGCGTCGCTGCACGCGGACGAACTGCCGGGCATGGTCGTCGCGTGGTATCTGAAGCGGCGGTTCGCCGAGCTGGAGGCTGCGGGGCGGCTCGCGGCGCGCATCGTCCTCGTGCCGCTCGCCAATCCGGCCGGGCTCAATCAGCACTGGTTCGGCGCCCAGATGGGCCGCTTCGAGATGCACTCCGGGCAGGACTTCAACCGCCGCTTTCCCGAGCTCGGTCCCGAACTGGCGATGCGGCTCAAGAAGCATCTCACCGACGACGAGACGCACAACGCACGGCTGATTCGCGCGGCGCTGCGTGAAGCGCTCACGGCGCGCCAACCGGCGAGCGAGCTTGCGTCGCAGCGCATCGAGCTGATGAAGCTCGCATGCGACGCCGATCTCGTCATCGACCTGCATTGCGACTGGGAAGCCGTCGCGCATCTCTACACGACGCCCGAGGCGTGGCCCGCGATCGAGCCGCTCGCGCGCTATCTCGGCAGCGAGGCGCAATTGCTCGCGGACGTGTCGGGCGGCGAGCCGTTCGACGAGGCGTGCGCGTCGGCGTGGCGCTATCTGCGCGGCGCGTTCGGGGATCGCCATCCGATTCCGCCGGGCGTCATGCCGGTCACGCTGGAACTGCGCGGCGTGCGCGACGTGTCGCACGAGACCGCGTCGCGCGACGCACAGGCGATCGTCGATTATCTGACGCACGCCGGCATGATCGCGGGCGAGGCACCGGAGCCGCCGCCGCTGCGTCATCCCGCGACGCCGCTCGCCGGATGCGAGTACGTCCACGCGCCGCTGTCGGGCGTGATCCTGCATCGGCGCGGGATCGGCGAGACGGTGCGCGCGGGCGAGACGATCGCCGAAGTGCTCGATCCGCTCGAGGACCGGCTGGCGCCGCTCGTCGCGCAAACCGGCGGCGTGCTGTACGCGCGGCACTGGACGCGCTTCGCGACTGCGGGAATGCTGGTCGCGCGCATCGCGGGCGAGGGCGCGGCGCGCACGGGCGAGCTGCTCGTGCCCTAGAAGCGCGGCGCCGGGTACGATAGATTCGAGTCGACCCAGTCATTTCGCGCGGCGGCATTGCCCGATGCCGCCGCTCACCGGACGGAGAACAAAAAACATGCTGAAGAACATCGATCCCCTGCTCAACGCCGACATCCTGCACGCCCTCTGCGCGATGGGCCACGGCGACGAAGTCGTGATCTGCGACGCCAATTTTCCCGGCGACTCGGTCGCGCGCCAGACCCTCCTCGGCCGCCTGCTGCGCCTCGACGGCGCGAGTGCGCCGCGCGCCGTGCAAGCGGTGCTGTCGGTGCTGCCGCTCGATACTTTCGTCGATCATCCCGCCGAGCGCATGGAGGTCGTCGGCGATGCGAGCGCGTTGCCCGCCGTTCAGCGCGAGGCGCAGCGCGAAGTCGATGCCGCCGAGGGACGTTCGGTGCCGTTCGCTTCGGTCGAGCGTTTCGCGTTCTACGAACGGGCGAAAAAGGCCTACTGCGTCATCGCGACGGGCGAAACGCGCGGCTACGGCTGCTTCATCTTCAAGAAAGGCGTGCAGTTGGCGCCTGACGCGCCGCAGAAAAATTGACCGATGAACCTAGGGAATACCCTGTTGTTTTTAAGAAATTGTTGCAATGCAGCGCGATCGGCGTATAGTTAGGGTTATCACCTAATTACTTACCCTGAGAGGCGCTCATGAAAACCACCGCTCAACAGTCCTTGCTCGTTTCGTTCGGTTCCTGGCTGCGCGCGGCAAAGGCGACGGTGCGTCGCGAGTGGAATCACGCACTGGCCCTGCATCTGCAAAACTGCGAAATCCTGGTCGAAGCCTATCGCCGCAAGTAAGCGACCAGCGTAGCAATCCGGTCTGGAGCATCGAGACAATGCCCCGCAAGCCTATGGCTTGCGGGGCATTGTCGCTTCGAGTCAACCCTGCGATGCGTGCATCAGCCACGCGGCGATGTCCCGTACGACCGGAGCCCAATCTCCCTCTGTTTTCTGCCGCAGCACGGTAACGCCTTCGATCCACGGCGTTGACCTTCCTTCGCTGCCCCAACGCCAGTCGCCCGAGGTATTCACGGCCACGCAGGCGGACTTGCCCATGAACGCCGCCAGATTGGCGACGCCCGAATCCACCGAGACGACGGCGTCGAGCTGATCGATGCACGCGGCGGTGTCGTCGAAGTGGAATACTCCGGGCGAATAGCGGGCAACGTCGCCAGCGGGCACGCCGGCGGTCGATTCGAGCAGAGGATGATGCAAATTCACGAATTGCACCTGCTTTGCCACGGCCGGATCGAGGACGAGCTGATCGATCAGGTCCAGCGGGATGCTGCGACGCGCGGCCCAGCAACGCATGGTGCTTCCGAATTCCGTGTGGTGGCGCTGTTCGCAATCCCAGAACAGGCCGACCAGTTTCTTGTCCGGATGCTGCGCGCGAAGCTGCCGTGACCATTCGACCGCGGCCTGCCGCTTGCCGGCGGGCGGACGCATGTACGGACGGAACCGATAGGGCGGCGCGCCTTCCCGATTGGCCAGAATCGGCGCGAAGAGCAGTGTCGCCTGAAAGTCGGGCGCAAATGCGGCGACTTCGGCGCGAATGTCCTCGGGAAGCGGTCCGCCCATTTCCAGCGGACGTTTCGTCCAGATCACCGAAACATCCGGAAGTGATGCCTGCATGAGCGCGTGGATCTGCTGATCGCAGGTGAGCATGAGCGTGGCGCCGGCCGCGTGAAAGTCCGCCAGGGACGCGGCCAGCAGAAACTGATCGCCGTAGCCCAGCTGATGCGTGATCAGCACACGCTTGCCGCGCAGATCCTGCTCGCCGGACCACACGGGAATGCCGATGGCCCGATAGCTCCCGCCCGCGCCGGAATCCTCGTTGCGCATCGTCCAGAACCGGAACCCCCTGCCGTCGCCGCGCTTGAGCAGCGCTTCGCCAAGGAGATGAGTGGCCTTCGTGAGCACCGCGGGATTCGATGCCGAAGCAATGTGCCTTGCCTCGTCGAGCAGCGCAACGGCCCGTTCCAGATCGCCCGCCATCATCAGGCTGTAGCCGAGCTTGATCTGGAACATGGCGGGCAACCATGGCAGCGAACGCTCCTGCATCAGGAACGTGGCCGCTTCGGCGTGTCGGCCGGCCAGGTTCAGCGCGTCCGTTCGCAAGCCGGCGAACTCCGGATCATGCGGCTCGAGTGCGAGTCCATGCTCCGTCCACGGCAGCACGGCGTCCTCGCGTTGCAGCGCGACGAGCATCCGGCAAATCTCGCGGATGACCGGCACGCTGTGCGGCTCGTGTTCGTGACGATCCTGAGCGTCCCGCAGATGGTTCAGCAAGTCGTCGTTCATCGGGTACGGGTTGACACGGGCTTGTGCGAAAAGAGGATGGCATCGGCGAATCTGCATTGATCCACGCAGATATCGAGCGCGCGCGCGGCCAGTTCGGGATGAAGCGAATCTGCTGCACAAACCGTTACATTGGGCAGATCCACCATTGAATCATGAAACATTGATGTGGCCAGGGACGATCCGACGGACTGGAGTTTAAACCGCCCGGCGTCGGCGGAACGCGTCATTTCATGTCACTTAATAAAACTAAACATTTCGCGTCCTGACACGCGCGCTGCACCGATAACGCGTCCGACTCCCGAATTCTCCGCGACTTGACATGCAACCAAATGGTTGCATAATGTCACTCATGGATGACGATTCGGTTTTCCGCGCCCTCGCGGACGCGAGCCGCAGGCAGTTGCTCGACCGGCTTCACGCAGAAAACGGCCAGACGCTCGGGGAACTGTGCGACGGCCTGCGCATGACGCGTCAGGCCGTGTCGAAGCATCTGGCCGTACTCGAGGCCGCCAATCTCGTGTCGACACAGCGCCATGGCCGCGAGAAACGCCATTTCCTCAATCCGGTGCCGATCCACGAGATCGCGCAACGCTGGATCAGCAAGTTCGAGCGTCCGCGCCTGGACGCTCTGGCCGACCTGAAACGCACGCTCGAAGGAGACGATCATGACTAGCCCGACCGGCAACACCTTTGTCTACGTCACGTACATTCGCACGACGCCCGAGAAACTGTGGGCCGCGCTGACGAAGCCGGAATTCGTGAAGCAATATTGGTTCGGCATGCATCAGGAGTCGGACTGGAAGACGGGTTCGGCGTGGAAGATGCTGTTTTCCGATGGACGCGTCGCGGACGCGGGCGAAGTGCTCGAAGCCGAGCCGGGCAAGCGCCTCGTGCTGAAATGGCGCAACGAATTTCGCGAAGACCTGAAGGACGAAGGCTGGTCGCGCTGCACGTACGAGATCGAAGCGATCGACGAAGCCGTCAAGCTCACGGTCACGCATGTAAGCGACGGCAAGAAGTTCATCGAGGCCGTGTCCGGCGGCTGGCCAAAGATCCTGTCGAATCTCAAGTCGCTGCTGGAGACGGGACAGCCGGTGATGACGACGAAGCCGTAGAGACGTCCCGCGGAACGCAAAACGGCGCGCATCCTCGCAGGAGCGCGCCGTTTGGCTCAAACGATCCAGCCGAAGGTCAGATCGCCCAGCCGCCGAGATAGAACACGGCGAGCACCACCGCGATCGCCACCGTGCCGACATTCAGCTTGCGCCATTCGCCCGCGAAGAGGCGGCCGATCACGAGCGTGCAGAAGCCGAGCATGATGCCCGTCACGATGTTCGCCGAGAGCACGATGTACACGGCGCAGACGAGGCCGGACATCGTATCGACGGTATCCTCGAAATGCAGCTTGCTGACGTTGCCGAGCATCAGCAGGCCGACGTACATCAGCGCGGGCGCCGTCGCGTAGGAAGGCACGAGCGCGGCGAGCGGCGAGAGGAACATCACCGCGAGGAAGAGCACGCCGACCACGCTTGCCGCGAGGCCCGTCTTCGCGCCCGCCGCCACGCCCACCGACGATTCGATATACGCCGCAGCCGGCGCGCCGCCGAAGCAGGCCGAGAAGATCGAGCTCAGCGAGTCGGCGGTCAGCGCGCGGCCGCCGTTGACGATGCGGCCGTTCTTGTCGATCTGGCCCGCCTGGCCGGCCACGGCGCGGATCGTGCCGGTCGCGTCGAACACGGCGGTCATGACGAGCGCCAGCACGCTCGGCAGCACGGCCATCGAGAGCGCGCCCTTGATGTCCATCGCGCCGATCAGCGACGCATGGCCCGGCGCCGACAGCGCCGGCCACGCGAATACGCCGTGAAAGCGCACGGACGGATCGAAGATGAGGCCGATCGCCGACAGGCCGACTACCACGAGCAGGATGCCGCCCGGCACGCGACGGCGCTCGAGGCCGAAGATCGCTGCAAGGCCCGCCACCGACATCAGCACGGGAAACGCCGTGATGTGTCCGAGCGATACCGGCATGCCGGGCGCGGGATTCTTGATGATGAGGCCGACGTCGTTCGACGCGATCAGAAGCAGGAACAGGCCGATGCCGATGCCCGTGCCGTGCGCGACGCCCGTCGGCAGATTGCGCAGGATCCACGAACGCACGCCGGTGACGGAGATCGCCGTGAACACGATGCCCATCAGGAACACCGCGCCGAGCGCGATGGCGGGCGTGAGCCCCTTGCCGAGCACGAGGCCGAAGGCGGTAAACGCGGTGAGCGAAATCGCGCAGCCGATCGCGATCGGCAATCGCGCCCAGACGCCCATCAGAAGCGAGCCGAATGCGGTCGTGAGGCACACGGCGACGAACACGGCGCTCGTGTCGAAGCCCGCCTTGCCGAGCATGCCCGGCACGACGAAGACGGAGTAGACCATCGCGAGAAACGTCGTGATGCCCGCGACGACTTCGCGCTTCTCGGTGCTGCCGGTTCTTGAAATGCCGAAGTAGCGATCGAGAAAGCCGCCTCTGGCGGTCTGAACGCTTTCTTCCCGTTCCTTGGGGGTGATGTCGATGTCGCCAAGCTGCTGGGCGGGGGATTCCAACATGAGCTGCTCCTTTATCAGCACGCTGAAACGGAATACCGTGCGCCGCGCATCAGCAAGCCGGGCACTGCGGGTCCGTCGTCAGGGTCGTCTCGTATCTCGATGTAGTTCTGGATGATGCCGAGTGACGGGCGTTGGCGGCTGCACTCGGTCAGGACAGAGACTAGGGGAACAGAACGCGGGGTCCAATCCCATGAAAAACATGCCGGTCATGCCGAGGGGCTTATATGCCGCGAATCCCGCATGGGACGGGGTTCGTGCAAGACCGGAAGAGGGCCGGACTAGGGCAAACGCCTAGTCCGGCAGAGGCCGCTATTTTACGCGTCGCGCGTGGTGCGGCGCGTTATTTGATTACGCGGGAGACGCCGCGTCCGCGCGGGTCGGACATCGGCTCGGGCGTGTCGCCGTTGATGCGGATAGCCTGGATGTCGCCGTTGAAGTCCTGCATCGTGAACTTGTAGCCCTTCGCCTCGAGCTGCTTGACGACCTCCGGATCGAGCTGATGATACGGTTCCTGATAGATCGTGTCCGGCGGCAGCAGCTGATGATGGAAGCGCGTCGCGCCCACGGCTTCGGGCAGCGGCAAGTTGAAGTCGTACACGTTCGAGATGACCTGGAAGATCGACGTGAAGATGCGCGATCCGCCCGGCGTGCCGATCACCATCGCGACCTTGTCGTCCTTCGTGAGGACGGTCGGCGTCATCGACGAAAGCGGACGCTTCTTCGGTGCGATCGAGTTCGCGTCGCTGCCCACGACGCCGAACATGTTCGGCACGCCCGGCTTCGACGCGAAGTCGTCCATCTCGTCGTTGAGCACGATGCCCGTGCCTTCCGCGATCACGCCCGAGCCGAAGTAGCCGTTGATCGTGTACGTGTTCGATACCGCGTTGCCCCACTTGTCGATGACGGAGAAGTGCGTCGTCTCCGCCTTCTCGGGCATCGACGTGCCGAGGCCCGGCTGCACGCTCTTCGTGTCCGACGGCTTGTCGGGATTGACCTCCTGCGCGCGCTTCAGGATGTAGTCGTCGTTGATGAGCTGCGCGACCGGCACCTTGTAGAAGTCCGGATCGCCGAGATACTGCGCGCGGTCCGCGAACACGCGCTTCTCGATTTCGGCCACGAGATGGATGTACTGCGCGGAATCGAGCGGCACGTCCTGGAACTTGTCCTTCAGGTCCGCCTTCATCTTGAGCAGTTGCACGAGGCCGACGCCGCCCGAGCTCGGCGGCGGCGCGGTGATCACGCGATAGCCGTTCCAGCTCGCGGTGATGGGTTGGCGCCACACGGCCTTGTAGTCCTTCAGGTCGCGCCTCGTGATGAGGCCGTGGCCTTCCATCGACTTGGCGATCAGGTCCGCCGTCTCGCCTTCGTAGAAGCCCTTCGCGCCCTTGTCGGAAATGAGCTGCAGCGTCTTCGCGAGATCGGGCTGCTTGAACACCTGGCCCGACTTCATGCCGCCGAAGTACAGATCGAAGTTGGTCTTGCCGGCGAAATCCTTCGAGGCGTCATCGCGCCGCGCGATGAGCTGGTCGTCGACGACAAAGCCATCCTGCGCGTACTTGATGGCGGGCGCGAGCACCTGCTTCCATTTCAGCTTGCCGAAGCGCTTCTGCGCCTCCCACATGCCGTCGACGGTGCCGGGCACGCCCACCGCGCGATGCCCGTAGAGGCTCATGCCCTTGATGACCTCGCCCTTGTCGTCGAGATACATGTTGCGCGTGGCGGCGAGCGGCGCGCGCTCGCGATAGTCGAGAAAGTATGGGCGGTGATCGACGTAGAGCGTCATGAAGCCGCCCCCGCCGATGTTGCCCGCTTCCGGATACGTGACGGCGAGCGTGAAGGCGATCGCGACGGCCGCGTCGACCGCATTGCCGCCTTGCTTGAAGATCTGCTCGGCGGTGTCGGCGGCGTACTTGTCCGCGACGGCGACGGCCGACGCGGTCAGGACTTGCTGCTGAGCGGCGGTCTTGGCATGCGCCGGCGTGGTTTCGACGAATCCCGCCGTCATGAGCGCGGACGCCACGATGGCGCCCAGCGCGAGGGATCGTAAGCGCGGTTCCTTGTTCAAGAGCATCTCCTGTGTTCTCCTTTGTTGCGTGCGAAGAAAGACCAAGCGCTTATACCACGACAGTCGCGCTGCCGAATGACGCGGTGCAACGATCACGGCATCAGCTGGCCGCCATTCACGTCGATGATCTGTCCCGTCACGTAGCGCGACATCGCTTCCGAGGCGAGGTAGAGGAACGCGCCGCTGCAATCGTCGGGCTCGCCGATGAAGCCCATCGGAATCGCCTTGCGGAACGACTCCAACTGCTCGGGCGACGTGAAGCGCTCCTGAAACGGCGTCTGGATCACGCCCGGCGCGACGGCGTTCACGCGGATGCGGTCGGCCACCAGCTCCTTCGCCATGCCCTTGGTGATCGTGCTGACGAAGCCCTTGGAGGCCGCGTACAGCAGCGCGCCCGGGCCGCCGCCATTGCGCGCCGCGACCGAGGTCACGTTGATGATCGAGCCGCCGCCGCCCGAGCGCAGCGTCGGCAGCGCCGCGCGCGTGAACGCGACCACCGAGCGCGCGTTGATGTGCATGATCTCGTCGAAGAGCTCGTCGGTGACGGACGCGATCGGCTCGCGCTTCACGAGGCTGCCGGCGTTGTTGATGAGCACGTCGATCTTGCCGAAGGCATCGACGGCCTGCGCGACGGCGGCGTCGATCGCCTCCGAATCGCGCACGTCCGCGCCGACGGTGATCGCCGTGACGCCGAGCGCGCGCGCGTCTTTCGCGACTTCCTCGGCTTTGTCCTTCGAGCTGTTGTAGTGCACCGCGACGTTCGCGCCGTATTGCGCGAACGCGCGTGCGGCCGCGGCGCCGATGCCGGTGCTCGCGCCGGTGATGAGGATCGATTTGCCTTTCAGGTCGTGCATGAGTGCTCCGTGTGGAAGGTGGCCCGCCGCGCGCGGGCCATTCAGGAAAAGTCTTTGAAGCGGTTGCAACAAACGAGAGTATGAGCGAAGCGCGCAAGCGCGTCCGGCACGGCGTCGTCGAAAGCGGGCCAGCAGCATGCCCAGGACGCGGGGCCGGAGCAAGGCCGGGCACCATCTTCGGCGCGCGCATGTCGAAGAAGGCGCGGGCAGGGCGTCCGCGATAACGCATGGAGGCAGACATGGCTTCGCAAGTCGATCCGATTCCGAAAGACCGTCGCGGCGTGATTCCGTACATGGCGGTGGCGGGCTGCGCCAGCGCCATCGACTTCTACACCAAGGTATTCGGCGCCACCGAGACCTTCCGGATCCAGCAGCCGGACGGGCGCATCGGTCACGCGGAGCTGTCGATCGGCGGCAACGTCATCTATCTGTGCGACGAATTTCCCGACTATGGCACGATAGGCCCGCTTTCTGTCGGCGGCACGCCGGTCATGCTGCATCTCTACGTGAGAGACGTCGACGCGGTCGCGCAGCGCGCCGCCGACGAAGGCGCGACCATCCTGCGCCCGGTGGAGGGCCAGTTCTACGGCGATCGCGGCGGCAAGCTGCGCGACCCGTTCGGACACGTCTGGTGGATCGCCTCGCACATCGAGGATGTGTCGTCCGAGGACATGCGCGAGCGCGCGAGGAAGCTGTTCGGCGGCTGATCCGGGCGAAACCGTGCGTGCTCGCTCGCGAGGACCGTTTTCAATCGTCGAACGAGTATCGCTCGAGCACGCGCTTCACCGAGCTCCGGAACGATGCGACCAGATCCGAGCGGATGCCGCTGCTCGGATAGGACATCGCGTACTCGTACTCGATGTCGGCTTCGAAAGGCCGCACCACGACGCCGTGCGCGCGCCAGACCTTCGCGGCGAACGGCTCGACGATCGACACGCCGAGCCCGCCCGCGACCATCGCGTAGCGGGTGTGCGCCGTGTCGGTGAAGACGATGTAGCGCGGCCGGTCCTCGGTGGCCGAAATGAGCGATTGCTCGGCCTCGTAAGGCTGGCGCGAATTCGGCAGCCAGCCGATCAGATTCTCGCCGCGCAGGTCGGCGGGGCGCACGGTCTTCTTTTTCGCGAGCTTGTGCGTGGCGGGCATCGCGCACGACGCGCGCACCTTGAGCAGCGTCTCCACCTCGATGCCCGCGACCGGCGGAAACGCGAGGCTCAGCGCGACATCGGCCTTGTGGTTCTGCAGGTTCACGAGCACTTCGGGCACTTTCACCGAATCGACCGTGATCGGCACGCCGGGATGACGCTCGACGAAGTCGGCGAGCACGGGCGGCAGGAGCGTCGTGGCGAGCACGGGCATGCACGCGACGGTCAGGCCATCGGAGGCTTCCTCGCGGATCATGTCCGCGACCTGCTTCAGGCGCTCGAGTCCGAGGAAATTCTCCTCGACGGACTTGTAGAAGCGCAGTCCGGCGGTCGTCGGATTCAGGCGGCCGCCGATGCGCGAAAAGAGGCTGAAGCCCAGGTCGGCTTCGAGATCGGCGATCAGGCGGCTGATCGCGGGCTGGGTGACATGCAACTTGCGGGCGGCGCCGACACTGGTGCCGGTCATGATGAGGCTGCGGAAAGCCTCGATCTGGCGGAAACGGATCATCTTGCGGACGGCTGTGAGGCGGCTGTTATACGGCGACGCAGATCTTATAGGAAACAAGCACTTGCTGCCTTGAACCTCGTCGCCGGCCGACGGCCGCGTGGGTGCTTATCCAATGAAGTGAACGAGTATTCGAAAAATTTAGTGACTATAAGCACATGTGAGTGGCATCCGTCTTATTGATGCGAAATACTCGCCGCCAGCCTGAAGCACGAATGAAAGCGTCGATGTAAGAAAAAGCGCGCCGCCCGAACGCCAGCGCGGCTCCGACGCTTCGTGCCGGCGGACAGTAGAAAGCTTTTCGTTAGTTTTACCAAGTTCATGAGCGCCGTTGTTTATCTCACTTTAGATAAACAGGTCGGTGGGTCAAGGACTGCGAATATCTGAGAAAAGCGATACACGAACAAACGAGACGAAGAAAAAGGACTCCCCATGACGTTTTTTGCCGCTCCCCATGCATCCATCCAGCGCACGGCCTGCGCCGCCGCTGCGGCGCTCGTGCTCGCCGCGAGCGCACTGAACGCGTCGGCCGCCATCGTGCCGCCCGGCGTCACGCTCGCCGCGAAGCAGGAACTGGTGCGCAACAACGGCTCCGAAGTCGAAACGCTCGATCCGGCGCTGGTGGAAACCGTGGGCGCGGCCAATCTGGCGCGCGATCTGTTCGAGAGCCTGACCGCCACCAACGGTGACGGAGCCGTCGTGCCGGGCGTCGCGGAAAAGTGGGAGCAGAAGGACGCGACGACGTGGATTTTCCATTTGCGCAAGAACGCCCGCTGGTCCAATGGCGATTCCGTCAGCGCAAACGATGTCGTCTATGGCTGCCAGCGCTTTCTCGACCCCAAGACCGCGTCGTCGTATGCGAGCGTGTTCGGCCCGTTCATCCTGAACGGCGCGGATATCGTCGCGGGCAAAAAGCCGGCGAGCGCGCTCGGCGTGCGCGCCATCGACGCGAATACGATCGAAGTCAGGACCGACGGTCCCGTGCCGTTCCTGCCGGAACTGATGTCGAATCCGAACTTCGGACCGGTGCACCGCGCAACCGTCGAAAAATTCGGCAAGGAGTGGACCAAGCCCGGCAATATCGTCACCAACGGCGCGTTCCAGCTGAAGGACTGGCAGGTCAACAGCAAGCTCGTGCTGACGAAGAATCCGAATTACTGGGGGAAGGGGAACGTTCAGCTGACGCAGGTCACCTATCTGCCGATCGAGGACGAGAACACCGACGTCAAGATGTTCCAGTCCGGCGACAACGACATGACCTACCAGTTGCCGACCGGCACGTATGAGAAATACCGTCAGCAGTTCCCGGACGACATCCGCAACTCGCTGATCCTCGGCACGCGCTATTACAGCTTCAACAACCGCGATCCGCTGCTGAAGGATGTGCGCGTGCGCAAGGCGCTCTCGATGGTGATCGACCGCGACCTGCTCGCCCAGCGCGTGACCGCCGATGGCCAGACGCCGCTGTACGGCCTGCTGCCGAAGGGCGTGAGCGGGGCGGACGTGTCGAACTACGAGTGGTCGGCGTGGCCGATGGCCAAGCGCGTCGAGGAAGCGAAGAAGCTGCTGGACCAGGCGGGCGTGAAGCCCGGCACGAAGCTGCGTTTCGCGATGAACACGAGCGACTACAACAAGAAGATGGCGATCTTCGTCGCATCGGAATGGAAGTCGAAGCTGGGCCTGACCATGGACATCGAGTCGATGGAATTCAAGGTGCTGCTGAAGAAGCGCCATGACGGCGACTACCAGATCGCGCGCAATGGCTGGGTGGCGGACTACAACGACGCGACCACCTTCCTCACGCTCGTGCAGTGCAAGTCGGCGCAGAACGACAACTTCAACTGCAACCCGAAGGCGGACGCGCTCATCAAGGAAGCCGGCGAGACCACGGATCTGGCGAAGCGCACGCAGTTGCAGACGCAGGCCGCGAAGCTCGTGATGGACGACTACCCGATGCTGCCGCTGCTGCAATACGGTCTGCCGCGTCTCGTGAAAGGCTACGTCGGGGGATATTCGCTGAAGAATCCGATGGATCACTACGCCAGCAAGGATCTCTACATCGTCAAGCACTGACGCACAGGAGAAACGCTCATGTGGTCTTACACGTTGCGGCGCGTGCTGCTCACGCTGCCGACGCTTCTGATCGTCGTCACGGTCTGCTATCTGCTGCTGCACGCGACGCCCGGCGGCCCGTTCGACGGCGAGCGCAAGGTGTCCGCCGAAGTGCTCGCCAACCTCCAGGCGAAGTACCACCTCGGCGAGCCGCTGTGGAAGCAGTATCTGCTCTACCTCGACGGTCTCCTGCACGGCGATCTCGGCGCGTCGTTCCGCTACGCCGACTGGAGCGTCAACGACCTCGTGCTGCGCGCGTTGCCGGTGTCGCTCGCGATCGGCGGCGTGTCGATGCTGCTCGCCATCGTGATCGGCGTCGCGCTCGGCGCGGTTGCGGCCTTGCGCCGCAACAGCATCGCGGACTATGCGCTCATGCTCGTCAGCAACGCGGGCAACGTGTTTCCGTCGTTCGTGCTCGGGCCGGTGCTGATCCTCGTCTTCGCGATCCTGCTGAAGTGGCTGCCCGCGGGCGGCTGGAACGATTTCCAAGCGCGCTACATGGTGCTGCCCGTCGCGCTGCTGGCGATCATCAACGTCGCGACCGTCGGCCGCGTGACGCGTGCGAGCCTGATCGAAGTGCTCAACACGAACTACATCCGCACCGCGCGCGCGAAAGGCTTGCCGATGCGCACCATCGTGCTGCGCCACGCGCTGAAGCCGACGCTGATTCCAGTCGTGTCGGTGATCGGCCCGCTCGCGATCTCGTCGATCACGGCGGCGGTCGTCACGGAATCGGTGTTCTCGCTGCCGGGCATCGGCAAGCTGATCGTGAACGGCGCGGCCAATCGCGATTACACGCTCGTGCTCGGACTCGTCGTGCTGGTCACGGTGGTCGCCGTGCTGCTCAACCTGCTGGTCGATCTCGCGTACGCGTGGCTCGACCCGAAGATCCGCTACTGAGAGGGCGCCCGATGAAATCTGCTTCCCTGGCTCCGATGCTGGAAAAGGCGGTGGCGGGCCGCAGCCCGTGGCAGGACGCGCGCGCGCGTTTCCTGCGCAACAAGGCGGCGCTCGTGAGCCTCACGCTGCTCGTGCTGATCACGCTCGCGTGCATCGTCGGTCCGTGGCTCTTGCCGAATGCGTTCGATTCCACCGACTGGAACGCGACCAGCACGCCGCCCACTCTGGAAAACTGGCACCTTTTCGGCACCGACGACACCGGCCGCGATCTCCTCGTGCGCTGCCTGATCGGCGGCCGCGTGTCGTTGATGATCGGCGCGCTCGCCACGCTCACGTCCGTCACACTCGGCATAATTTGGGGCGCAACGGCGGGCTTCGTCGGCGGCCGCGTCGACAACGCGATGATGCGTATCGTCGACATGATGTACGCGATTCCGTACCTGCTCATCGCGATCCTCATGGTGACGCTGCTCGGCCGCGAGTTCTATCTCGTCGTGATCACCATCACGATCTTCTCGTGGATGGACATGGCGCGCGTCGTGCGCGGCCAGACGCTCTCGATCCGCTCGAAGGAGTACGTGGAAGCGGCGCGTGCGATCGGCGTGCCGACCTCGCGCATCATCATGCGGCACGTGGTGCCGAATCTGCTCGGCATCGTCGCGATCTACACGACCGTCACGGTGCCCGCCGTCATCCTCACGGAGTCGGTGCTGTCGTTTCTCGGCCTGGGCGTGCAGGAGCCGATGACGAGCTGGGGCGTGCTGATCCAGGACGGCGTCGGGGTGATGGAAGCGTCGCCGTGGATTCTGCTGTTTCCCGCGGCGCTGCTGTCGATCACGCTCTATTGCATCAACTTTGTCGGCGACGGCCTGCGTGACGCGCTCGATCCGAAGGACAGGTGAGCCATGCCGCTACTCGAAGTCAACGATTTGCAGGTCGAATTCAAGACGCACGACGCCACCGTGCGCGCCGTCAACGGCGTCAATTTCACGCTGGAGCCGGGCGAGACGCTCGGCATCGTCGGCGAATCGGGTTCGGGCAAGAGCCAGAGCGTGCTCGCCATGCTCGGGCTGCTCGCAGCGAACGGGCGCGCGAGCGGGCGGGCGATGTATCGCGGCGAGAATCTCATCGGCATGCCGGATCGCGCGATGAACCGCATCCGCGGCAACCGCCTCTCGATGATCTTCCAGGACCCGATGAGCTCGCTCAATCCGTATCTCACGATCGAGCGGCAGATGACCGAAGTGCTGGAGCTGCACAAGAACGTCACGCGGCGCGAGGCGAAGAAGCGCGCGATCTCCATGCTGGAAGCCGTGCGCATTCCGGAGGCGGCGCATCGGATCGGGCAGTATCCGCACGAGCTGTCGGGCGGCATGCGCCAGCGCGTGATGATCGCGATGGCCTTGCTCTGCGAGCCCGAAGTGCTCTTCGCCGACGAGCCGACCACCGCGCTCGACGTCACCGTGCAGGCGCAGATCCTGCAATTGTTGCGCAATCTCCAGCATGACTTCGGCACGTCGATCGTCCTGATCACGCACGATCTCGGCGTCGTCGCCGGACTGTGCGAGAAGGTGATGGTGATGTACGGCGGCCGCGTGATGGAGCAGTGCGGTGCGGATACGCTCTTTGCGAGGCCTTCGCATCCATACACGATCGGCCTGTTGCGCGCGCTGCCGCGTCTCGATCAGGACGGCGCAGAGCTCACCGGCATTCCCGGCAATCCGCCGAACATGGCGCATCCGCCGGCGGGTTGTCCGTTCCACGAACGCTGCGCCGATGCGAGCGACGAATGCGCTCGCAGTGCGCCCGCGCTCGAGGCCGTTGGCACGCACTGGCTGCGCGCATGCCATCGTCCTGTCGAGGCGATGAAAACCCGCTATCAGGAAACGAGCCATGTCTGATGCGACGATTCTTTCCGTGCGCGACATGCGCGTGCATTTCCAGGTGAAGTCGAAGAAGCGCCTGCCGTGGGCGCCGCGCCGCACGCTGAAGGCGGTCGACGGCGTGAGCTTCGACCTGAAGGCGGGCGAGACGCTCGGCGTCGTCGGCGAGTCGGGCTGCGGCAAGTCCACGCTGTCGCGCGCGATCCTCAACCTCATTCCCGCGACTGGCGGCGACATCGTGTGGATGGGCGCGCCGCTCGCGAGCGCGTCGAAACGCGAATGGCATCGTGTGCGCGGCGACGTGCAGATGATTTTTCAGGACCCGCTCGCGTCGCTCGATCCGCGCATGACGATCGGGCAGATCATCGCGGAGCCGCTCGTCGAGCATCGGCCCGAAATGAGCCGGCGCGAGATCGACGCCCGCGTGCGCGCGATGATGGCCCGCGTCGGCCTGCGCGAGCAGATGATCAACCGCTATCCGCACGAGTTCTCGGGCGGACAGTGCCAGCGCATCGGCATTGCGCGGGCATTGATCGTCGAACCGAAGCTCGTCATCTGCGACGAGCCGGTGTCCGCGCTCGACGTCTCCATTCAGGCGCAGATCGTCAATCTGCTCAAGTCCCTGCAGAAGGAGATGAAGCTCGCGCTCATCTTCATCGCGCACGATCTGGCCGTGGTGCGCCACATCTCCGACCGCGTGATGGTGATGTACCTCGGCCGCGTGATGGAGCTCGCGGACAAGCACGCGCTCTACGACACGCCGCGCCATCCGTACACGCGCGCGCTGCTTTCGGCGGTGCCGGTGCCCGATCCGTCCGTCGAGCGGGGCAAGGTCGTGCATATTCTTTCGGGCGACATTCCCAGCCCGATCGATCCGCCGCCGGGTTGCGTGTTTCATACGCGCTGTCCGATGGCGCAGGCGCGCTGCTCGCGGGAGGTGCCCGCATTGCGCACGCTCGGGCCCGATTCGTCGGCGGCGTGCCTGTTTGCATGAGAACAATTCCGCGCCGATTAGAAACCCCATGACATGCAAGGAAACGATCCCCCCGCGATAAACACTCGATAAATCCAGGCGGCCCGCGCATCCGCGCCGCCGATCTTTCTCCCGTTCGTCCATCCGCCTGTCCGCCCAGACCTTTCCGGTCTCCGGGCGAGGCGTTTTGCAATCCTTAGTTTTGAACAAGCCGTTAGCAGTCGAATCAATATAAGTGGAGATTTTTTTCGTGAAAAAACAAAAACGTTCACTCGCGCTATCGATTTTGTTGTTCAGCGGTGTCATGGCTGTGACGGCCGGCGCGCATGCCGATGAAACCCCGTCCGACGCACCTTCGCGTCACACGGAAGCGCCGCCCGATTCGCCGCCCAACACCGAAGCCGATGCGCCCGTGAGCAATCAGGCGAAATCGAAGGGCTTCATCGAGGATTCGCATCTGAATCTGCTGGTGCGTTCCTTCACCGAGCACGACGACTTCAAGGGCGCGGGTAAAAAGGACGCGTGGGTGCTCGGCGCGCAGGCCGTGTTCGAATCCGGCTATACGAAGGGGCTGATCGGACTGGGCGGAGACGTGTCCCTGTTCGGCGCGTTCAAGCTGAACGGCGGCAATGGCGCGGGCAATCGCGTGCACGTCGGCACGGACGGCGGCGGATCGAATCAGCTGGCGTGGGCATATCCGGGCGTGTGGGACGTGAAGGCGCGCGTGTCGAACACGGTGCTCAAATACGGGCAGCAGCTCTTCGACAACCCGTTCCTCGTGCCGCACGACAACCGCGCATTGCCGCCGACCTATCGCGGCTTCTCGCTCGCAAGCGATGAAATCAAGAATCTGACGCTGAAAGCCGGCACGGTGGACGGCGTGCTCGCGCGCGGCATGACGACGGTCACCGGACTCACGACGGAATACGGCGGCACGCACGTCTCGCGCTTCACGTACTTCGGCGGCGACTGGACGCACGGCGACGATACGGCCGTCTCGCTCTACGGCAGCATCGCGAACGATGTGTGGCAGCAGTACTACCTGACGGCAACGCAGAGCATCGGCGATCCGAAGACGATTCGCTGGACCGGCTCGCTGAACTACTACTACACGGGCGCGATCGGCGACAAGCGGCAAGGCTCGATCACCAACAACGCATATTCGCTGGCGCTCTCGGGCACGCACGGCGCACACACCGTGCAGGTCGCGTTCCAGCAGATCGTGAGCGATCAGACGTTCGACTACCTGGGCCAGTCGGCGGGCGACTATCTCTCGAACTCGCTCGACGTGGACTACAACCAGCCGCACGAAAAGTCCCTGAGCCTGTCGTACACGCTCAACATGAAGGAGTATGGTGCGCCGGGCCTCAAGTTCACGCTGTGGGGTGCGTACGGCTGGGACGCCGATGGCAGCGCGATGGCCAGCAGCAATACGGCTCAGGCGGCCAATTATCTTGTGGACGGCCAGCCGATTCACGGCACGCACTACGAAATCGGCGTGATCCCGAGCTACACGGTGCCGGACGGCAAGTTCAAGAATACGTCGATCAAGTTTTACTACATGCACCATCACAGCAACAGTGCGTACTATCCGGACGGCACGAGCGACGTATACCGCCTGATGGTCAACGTCCCCGTGAACGTGTTCTGACCACCCCGCCAAATGGCAAAAACACCGCAGCGTAAACCCTACAAAAATACCCGTTTACATTACGTTTAACTTTCATTTATAAAGAGGGTGCGTGCTGCGGATTGCCATGTCTCGCCCACGCTCATCGCCCGGCAGGCCTGTCTCTGCCGGGCTTTTTTTTTGCCCGCGCGGCCGCTCCTCGCTGCAGCTTTCATGCGTTTACGAAGCAGGTTTTCCTAAGTGAAAACCCCTCCGATTCTTTCGCTTGACTTACTTGATATATCACATACTGTGTATATGCGACGAGGTTTGAGTTCGTCGCGGGAGGCGTCGTTCGGCGCCCGAATACACAAGGCACAGCTGCCAAGGAGACAGGCATGGGAATGGACCAGATGGACCGCGAAGGCAAGGCGTCGCGCCTGGCGTCGCCGTGGGTGCAGTTGGTTTTCGGCGTGATTTGCATGGCGATGATCGCCAACATGCAGTATGGCTGGACACTCTTCGTCAATCCGATCGACGAGAAATATCATTGGGGCCGCGCGGCCATTCAGGTGGCGTTCACGATCTTCGTCGTGACGGAGACGTGGCTCGTGCCGGTGGAAGGTTATCTGGTCGACAAGTACGGACCGCGGCCGGTCGTGGTCGGCGGCGGCATTCTGTGCGCGATCGCCTGGGCGATCAACTCGATGGCCTCGTCGCTGCCGCTCCTGTACTTCGCGGCGGCGGTCGGCGGCGTGGGCGCGGGCGCGGTGTACGGAACCTGCGTCGGCAATGCGCTCAAGTGGTTCCCGGCGCGGCGCGGGCTCGCGGCGGGCATCACGGCGGCGGGCTTCGGCATGGGGTCGGCGGCGACCGTCGTGCCGATCGCGCACATGATCAAGTCGAGCGGCTATGAAGCGACGTTCCTGTGGTTCGGGCTGGGCCAGGGGCTCGTCGTGTTCCTGCTCGGCATGGCGCTCTACGCGCCGCCGACGCAACTGCTCGCGGCGGTGAAGAGCACGGTCAAGGCCGCGGTCTACAACGCGAGTCCGAAGCAGGTGCTGGCGTCGCCGATCTTCTGGGTCATGTATCTGATGTTCGTCATGATGGCCGCCGGCGGCCTGATGGCGACCGCGCAGCTCGGGCCGATCGCGAAGGATTTCGGCTTGCATGACTCGCCCGTCTCCATTCTGGGCCTGACGCTGCCCGCGCTGACCTTCGCGCTCACCATCGACCGCGTGCTCAACGGGCTGACGCGGCCGTTTTTCGGCTGGGTGTCGGACCGCATCGGACGGGAGAACACGATGTTCGTCGCGTTCGCGATCGAGGCGGTGGGCATCGTCGCGCTGTCGAAGTACGGGCAGAATCCGACGGCGTTCGTCGTGCTGACCGGCATCGTGTTCTTCGCTTGGGGCGAGATCTACAGTCTCTTCCCGGCGACCTGCGGCGATACCTTCGGGCCTAAGTTCGCGGCGACCAACGCGGGCCTGCTCTATACCGCGAAGGGCACGGCCGCGCTTCTCGTGCCGTTTTCGAGCGTCATCACGACGATGACGGGAAGCTGGCACGCGGTCTTCATGCTCGCGTCGGGCATGGCGGCGATCTCGGCGCTGCTCGCGCTCTTCGTGCTCAAGCCGATGCGCAATGCGCATACGCAGAAGCACGCGCGCGCCGCGGCGCTGGACATGCCGTATTCGCCGATCGTGAAGGAGTGAATGCCGACGCGTGATGTCGGCAGGGCGGCCGACCCGGCGTGTCGCCCGTTTCTTGTTATCGAGCTCGCGCTTGATCCGTCGATGTCGATCGTGAAGCGGCGACTGGGCCGCCATGTGGATGCGCGTTTTGTGTTGCCGCCGGCAGGTGGTCTCCTCGCTCGCTTGTCCCTGGGTTCGAGCGATCCTGCTGCGGCAGGATGTGCGTTCAGCGCGATCGCCGGTTAGGGCGATGCGCGAAACGAAAGCAGGTGCCGCCTCGCATTGGATGCGCGGGTCACGGCGACGCGATAGGCGAGGCGCGGTACACGCCCGTCGATGCAGGCGACCCACGCCCGAAAGGTCAGCGCCGATGCCGCCGAGACGAGAGCGAAGAGGACCAGACTAATGTGAGCGTTCATGCCTGTCTCCAGTCGATGTCGGTTCGACGATGCTGCCGACGATTGGCCAATGAACGTAGTCTCGTCGCGAACGGCGAGCGGGCCTACCCGGCTCGCGCGGGGACGGCGCGATCATGCGGGAGACGGACGGAACGAGCCCTGCATGGGGAGGGGCGGCGCGTCAGAACCGTGTGCCCACGCTGCAGCCGCCGAAGCCGCCGCCATTGGTCGCAAAGCCGCCGCAGCCGAAAAGGCCGCAGCCGGAGAGCATCGTCGAAGCGGCGAGGACGACTGCGACGGCGCGTAGGGAACGAAGGTGCTTCATGTTGACGTCGGAATCGGGAGAGGCGGACGCGATTCTCGCTGAACGTGGCCGTCCCGATGTCAAAAAACGTCTTTGTGTCAGCCGGGCTTGCCATCCTCGCGCGGTCTGAACAGCGGCGCGGCATAGGCCGCGACATACAACGCAAACGCGAGCACCCAGCACGTTCCCGCCGCGAAGATCGAGGTCGAATGCCACGACGGCATGGCAAGCGGCCCGAGCACGCGCAGCGCGCCCGACGCCATGACGAGCGCGTAACACGCGATATCGCGCTTGTCGGCGACGAGCGGCCGGCCCGTATGCCCACGCGCGATGCGCGTGATCATCGCGAAGCCGGCCGGCAGTCACGCGTAGGCGAGATGCAGGATCGCGAGAATGCTGAGGAGCGAAGCGGGGACGTCGGAACGGTTCACCGTGTCGTCGGCTCGCTCAGTGCGGAATCGGCTGCTTGATCGGATCGCCGTCGCCCGCGATCGCGAACACGAGAAGCTTCGCCGGTCTGGTCCTGCTCGCGTTCTTCGAGACGATGTGGTGCGCGCCGGGCGGCTCGTACCACGACTCGCCGGGCCCGTACGTCTTCGCGGGCGAGCCCTCGAGCTGCGACGTGACGTGTCCTTCCAGCACATACGCGAAGATCGACCCCGGATGCATGTGCGCCTCGGACGCCTGCCCCGGCTTGTACGAGACCGTCGCCATCAGCACGTTCTTGCCGGCCGCTTCTGGAACGGCCTGCTTCATGACCGGCGTGACGGTTTCCGCGCCTGCCGTATCGTGCGCCCAGGCGTTCGCCGCGCCTAAGCTCAGCGAGGCCGCCAGCACGAGTACCTTGCGGATGCTCATGTCAGCTCCTTACGCCGGCGTCTTGCGGAACGCGATCGAAAAGCGGTTCCAGCTGTTGATCGCGCTGACGAGCAGCGTCAGATCCACGATTTCCTCTTCGCTGAAGTGCGGCTTGACGGCTTGCCATACGGCGTCGGGCACGTGATCCTGCGACACCAGCGTCAGCGCCTCGGTCCACTCCAGCGCGGCGCGTTCGCGGTCGGTGAAGAACGGCGTTTCGCGCCACACGACCACCGTCGCCAGACGCCGGTCCGTTTCGCCGCCTTTGCGCGCATCGGTTGTATGCATGTCGACGCAGAAGGCACAGCCGTTGATCTGCGATGCGCGCAGGCGCACCAGTTCGGTCAGCGATTTTTCGAGCGCGGACTTGCCGATGCGCTCTTCGACGTCGATGAGCGCCTTGATCGCGGCGGGGCTGGCCTTGTAGAAGTCGAGACGGGGTTCTATGGCATATCTCCTTGCTCGGGTTTCGGAAGTGCGCCGGAGCGGCGCGACAAGTGCAGATTAGGCATTGAAGTGGCTTTTTTGAATAACCGGTTTTCTGGAATTCAAGGTAACCAGCAGAGCGTGTTCCGAACCCTTCCCACGTCGATGCGGGGCGCAAAAAACCCGCGGCGAGCCAGGCAGCGCGTCGGGAAGCGCAGCGTGCCGCGAAGCTCAGTCGAGCGCCGATGCCGGGCCGAAGAACTCGTAGCGGCTCTGCGTTTCGGGTACGCCGAGCGCCTTCAGATGCTTCTTCACCGCCTTCATGAACGCTTTCGGGCCGAGGAAGTAGGCGTCGAGATCGCGGTTCTTCGGGAGCCACTTGTCGAGCAGCGTTTCATCGACGAAGCCGGTGCCGTGCGCTTCGTGATCGCCGTCGCGCGGACGCTCGTAGCAGTAGAAGCGTTTGAGTTGCGGATGCCGCGACGCCAGCTCCTCGATGGTTTCGCGGAACGCATGCACGCCGCCGTGCCGCGCCGAGTGGATGAAGTGCACCGGGCGCTTCGTCGCGAGCGCGGCCTGCAGCATCGCGAGCGTCGGCGTAATGCCGACGCCGCCGCTGATCAGCACGAGCGGCTTGTCGCTGTGCTCCAGCTTGAAATCGCCAGCGGGCGGGTAGAGCTCGAGCGCGTCGCCCGCGCGCAGCACGTCGTGCAGGAAGTTCGACACTCGGCCATTGGGCTCCCGCTTCACGCTGATGCGATATTCGCGGCCGTTCGGCGCGGCCGACAGCGAATAATTGCGCCGCACTTCCTCGCCGTCGATGATCAGGCGCAGTCCGATGTACTGGCCCGGATGGAAGTCGAGCAGCGCGCCGCCGTCTTTCGGCACGAGATAGAACGACGTGATTTCGTCGCTTTCGGCGATCTTGCGCTCGACGATGAAGCGCCGTGTGCCGCGCCAGCCGCCGGGCGCCTTTTCACGCTCGCTGTAAATGCCTTCCTCGAGGCCGATCAGCAGGTCGGCAAGTTGCTGATACGCGGCGGCCCACGCATCGATGACGGCGTCGGTCGCGATTTCCTCGCCGAGCACTTCGCGGATCGACTTCAGCAGGCAGCTCCCGACGATCGGATAATGCTCCGGTTGAATGTTCAGCGCGACGTGCTTGTTGATGATCTGCCCGACGAGTCCGCCGAGCTTCTCCAGTTCGTCGATATGGCGCGCGTACATCAGCACGCCATTGGCGAGCGCGCGCTGCTGCGCGCCGCTTACCTGGTGGGCCTGATTGAACATCGGGCGCACCTCGGGATATTCGGTGAGCATCTTGTTGTAGAAGTGCGTGGTGAGCGCCTCGCCGCCGCTTTCCAGGAGGGGCACGGTCGCCTTGACGATGGCACGGTGTTCGGCTGACAGCATTCTTCGGTTCCTCGTGTGATGAAGGCGGAAGCGGGGCGCTTCCGCGTCGAAAATCGGATCGCCATAGGTGATACACGTTTCGTGCCAGAGTAGAATCGTCGATAAATCAACCGTTTGAAGCATGCTATGGTCGAATCGACTCTAGTCAAAAGGACTGCAGATGTAGTCGTAATGACTTCGCGAGTCTTGCTGGATGCGCTCGTGCCGCTCATCGAGGACCTGTCGAGCGAGATGCCGGACACGGAGCGTTACCGGCGTCTGCTGCACACCTTGCGCGCGCTTTTTCCGAGCGACGCCACCGCGCTCCTGCGTCTGGACGGCGACACGCTGGTGCCGCTCGCCATCGACGGATTGTCCGGCGATACCCTCGGGCGGCGCTTTCGCGTGAGCGAGCATCCGCGTTTCGCGCGCATTCTCGCGCGCGAGGAGCCGACCCGCTTCGCCGCGAGCTCCGATCTGCCCGATCCCTACGACGGTCTCGTCAAGGGCGTGAGCGGCCATCTGGAAGTGCACGACTGCCTCGGCTGTCCGCTCGTCATCAATGGGCGCGCATGGGGGCTGCTCACGCTCGACGCGCTCGATCCCGCGCGCTTCGACGGCATCGACATGGCCTCGCTGCAGGCCTTTCTGAGCCTCGCGGCGGCGACCGTGAGCGCGGCCGAACGCATGGATACGCTCGCGAAGACGAGCGAGGCCGAGCGGCAGCGCGCGGAGGTCTACCGTCAGGCGAGCGGGCCGCGCCGGCGCGAGATGATCGGCAGCAGCGAGCCGCACAACCGCCTGCTGGAGGAAATCGCGATCGTCGCGTCGAGCGATCTCACCGTGCTCATCGCCGGCGAGACGGGCGTCGGCAAGGAGCTCGTCGCGAGCGAGATCCACGCGCTGTCGCCGCGCGCCGACAAGCCGCTCGTCAGCCTGAACTGCGCGGCGCTGCCGGACACGCTCGTCGAGAGCGAACTCTTCGGGCACGTGCGCGGGGCGTTTTCGGGAGCGTCGTCGGACAGGCGCGGCAAGTTCGAGCTCGCCGACGGCGGCACGCTCTTTCTCGACGAGGTGGGCGAACTGCCGCTGCCCGTGCAGGCGAAGCTCCTGCGCGTGCTGCAGAACGGGCAGTTGCAGCGCATCGGTTCGGACAGCGAGCACAAGGTCGACGTGCGGCTGATCGCCGCGACCAACCGCGATCTCGCCGAGGAAGTGCGCGAGGGGCGTTTTCGCGCGGACCTCTATCATCGGCTGTCGGTGTATCCGCTCGTGGTGCCGCCGCTGCGCGAGCGCGGGCGCGACGTGCTGCTCCTCGCCGGCTTCTTTTTGGAGGAGAACCGCTCGCGTCTCGGTTTGCTGAGCCTGCGGCTCGCCGCCGACGCGCAGGCCGCGCTGCTCGCCTACCGCTGGCCCGGCAACGTGCGCGAGCTCGAACATCTGATCGGACGTAGTGCGTTGAAGGCCCTGGCCGCCCATCGCGAGCGTCCGCGCATCCTCACGCTCACGGCCGCCGATCTCTCGCTCTCCGGCGACGCCGCGGACACGAAAGACATCGCTGCGTCGGCGGCGCTGCCATCGCCCGCGCCGGGCGCCGATTTCCGCGACGCAGTGACCGCCTACGAGCGCACGCTCATCCTCGATGCGCTCAAGCGGCATGGCCAGAACTGGGCATCGGCGGCGCGCGAACTGGGCATGGATCGCGCCAATCTGAACCGTCTCGCCAAGCGCCTCGGTCTCAAATAAACGCGTCGCACACCGTGGGACGGAGCGCGATGCCGCTCGGCGCGTCTCGCGCTGGCCGCCTCGAATTTCTCAAAATTGGTCATGTGGCAGTGCTTTGCCGCTATCTACAATCCGCATCCGGTCGGCGCAGTGCGGTTTCATATCTCAAAAAAACGCGGTTCATTGTTCAATCGCAAACAACGATGCCGCGTGTCATCCGCAGCGATCGATCGCATTGAGACAATCTCGGAACTGGGAAAAACGGGCGGCCTCTTCTAAGATCAGAAAAACCAAGCGCAAGCCATCGGCAAGACCATTGCAGTGCCTTGAAGAACCACGTCGGACGTGAGCATCGCGCCCGGCAAATCGAACAACGGCAAATCGACAACGGGGGTTACGTGCGAAACGTGGCAAAGCGCAGCACGCTCATCTTGTCCGCGCTCTTCGCGTTTTTCGGCATCGCGGCGTTTGCGGCAGACGCCCCGAAGGAAGCCCCCGTGGGGGGCGCCCAGTTGGAACGCGCGCCCGATACGATGCAGGCCCGCGTGCTGGGATGCGCCGCATGCCACGGCGCGCGCGGCGAGGGCACCGGCAACGACTACTTCCCGCGCCTCTCCGGCAAGCCCGCCGGCTATCTGTACAACCAGTTGCTCGCGTTCCGCGACGGCCGGCGCAAGTATCCGCCGATGAACTACCTGCTCGCGTATCTGCCGGATGCGTACCTGAAGCAGATCGCCGAGTACTTCGCGAGCGAGCGTCCGCCGTTTCCGCCGCCGAGCCCCGTCACGATCGATGCGAAGACGCTCGACCTGGGCAAGACGCTCGTCACCAAGGGCGATGCGTCGCGCAAGGTGCCCGCGTGCGTGAGCTGCCACGGCGCCGCGATGACCGGCATGGAACCCGCGATTCCCGGCCTGCTCGGCCTGCACGCCGACTACATCAGCGCGCAGCTGGGCGCGTGGCGCTACGGCACGCGCACGACGATCGCGCCGGATTGCATGGGGCAGGTCGCGAAGCTGCTTTCCGAGCGCGACATCACCGCGATCGCGGCCTACCTCGCGTCGCTGCCCGCGCCGGGCGATCCGGTGCCCGTCGCCGCCGGCTCGCTGAAGATGCCGCTCGCCTGCGGCAGCGTCCATAACTAACCGAGGACCCGACGTGCTCCGTTTCCGACATTCAAGAGCGCTCGCCGTTGCGGTCATCCTCGCGGCTTGCGCCGCACCCCTCGGTCAAGCGTCCGCGCAGGCGAACGATGCCGCCACCGTCAAGCGCGGCGAATATCTCGCGCGCGCGGGGGATTGCATTGCGTGCCATACGCTGCCCGCTGGCAAGACCTTCGGCGGCGGCCGTCCGATGGACACGCCCTTCGGCACGCTCTACACGCCGAACATCTCGTCCGACAAGGAGACGGGCATCGGGCAATGGACCGCCGACGAGTTCTACGCGATGATGCACACGGGCAAGTCGCGCGACGGCTCGCTTCTCTATCCCGCGATGCCGTTCGCGTCGTACACCAAGGTCACGCGCGCCGACTCCGACGCCATCTACGCTTTCCTGATGTCCACGCCGCCCGTGCATCAGCCGAACCGGCCGCACGAGCTGCGCTTCCCGTTCAACAAGCGGCAACTGCTGCTCGGCTGGCGTTCGCTCTTCTTCAGGCAGGGCGAGTATCAGCCCGATCCGAAGCAGTCCGCCGAGTGGAATCGCGGCGCATATCTGGTCGAAGGACTCGGGCACTGCTCGATGTGCCATACGGCGATCAACGCGCTCGGCGGCAACGTGACGTCGAAGGCGTTCGAAGGCGGCCTGATCCCGATCCAGAACTGGTACGCGCCGTCGCTCACGTCGAACAAGGAAGCGGGCCTGGGCGACTGGAGCATCGAGGAGATCGTCGGGCTGCTGCATGCGGGCGTTTCGAATCGCGGCGCGGTGTACGGGCCGATGGCCGAGGTCGTCTACGACAGCCTGCAGTATCTGACCGAGGAAGACGTGCGCGCGATGGCCGTCTACCTGAAGGCGCTGCCCGCGCGCTCCGGCGACAAGTCCGAGCCGCCGAGCCAGGCGGTCGTCGAACAGAAGACGAGTCTCTCGCCGCTCGGCAAGAAGATCTACGACGCGCAGTGCGCCGAATGCCATGCGGCGCAAGGCCAGGGCAAGCCGCCCGATTTCCCGCCGCTCGCGAACAACCAGTCGATCGTGATGAGTTCGGCCGTGAATCCGATCCGCATGGTGCTGAACGGCGGCTATCCGCCCGGCACGTTCAAGAACCCGAAGCCTTACGGCATGCCGCCGTTCGCGCAGTCGCTGTCGGATGTCGAGGTCGCGGCGGTGGTCACGTATATCCGCACTGCGTGGGGCAATCACGGCACGCCGGTCTCCGTGAAGGAAGTGAACGAGCTGCGTTCCGCGCCGCTTTACTGAGCATTCGACGACACCATGAACGAAGATCCAAACGAAGACGCGAAGCTCGACGAGATCGTGAGGAGCGGTCCCGGCGGCGCGCTCGCGCTCGCGGGCATCGCGACGGCCATCGTGATCGGCCTCTGGTTTCTTTTCTACTTCGCCGTGTTCCTGCCTCGCGGCGTGATTCAGTGATTCATTGAGGCGTCGAATATGGCAATGACTCCAAGCTCGCACGAAGTCGCCGAACGGGTCGAACGGCGCTGGGCCGTCCTCGTTCTCGCGATCATCGTCGTATTGATCGCGATGGTCGTCTATACCGGCGTGCACTGGGCGATGATGCCGCCCTCGCGCGTCGAGACGATTCGCCCCGAAACGCTGCATGTGTCGGGCGAATTCATCGAGAGCAATCTGGGCAGCGCGCCCGAGGCGGACGGCTCGGTGACGGTGCGCATCGTCGCGCAGCAGTACTCGTTCACGCCGCAGTGCCTCGTCGTGCCGGCGGGCGTGCCGGTCACGTTCCGCGCGACGAGCTCGGATGTCGTGCATGGCTTTCTCATCACCAACACCAACATCAACTCGATGCTGGAGCCGGGCTATGTCTCGACCTTCAAGACGACCTTCGCGCAGACCGGCGAGCATTTGATGCCCTGCCACGAATACTGCGGCACCGGGCATCAGAACATGTGGGCGCACGTGAAGGTGGTCGATCGCGCCGAATTCATGCAGATGGCCGACAAGCTGCCGGCCAATTCGCGGAGAGTGTCCTGTGTTCAATAGCAAGCGCCTCGTACTCGCGCATTTCTGGCTGGCGTTCATCGCGTTCGGCGTCGCGCTCTTGCTCGGCGCGTGGCAGATGCTGGTGCGCAGCCCATTGCATCCATGGCTGCAGAATCCCGAGCTGTACTATCGCTCGGTGACGGAGCACGGCACGGTGATGGGCTACGCGTTTCCCACCCTGATCGCGATGGGCTTCGGCTATGCGGTCAGCGAGCTCGCGCTGAAGCGCCCGCTCGTCGGCCTGCGCTGGGCATGGCTCGGCTTCTGGCTGGTCGCGGTGGGCGCGGTCACGGCGACGGTACCCGTCGCGATGGGCCTCGCCTCCGTGCTCTACACCTTCTATCCGCCGATGATCGGCAACGTGTTCTACTACGTCGGCGTCGTGCTCGTCGTGGTCGGCTCGTGGGTCTGGGTCGCGCTGATGTCGGTGAATCTCGCGTCGTGGAAGCGCGAGAACCGCGGCAAGCCGGTGCCGCTCGCGATGTTCGCGACGGTGGCAGGCGCGTATCTGTGGGGCTGGACGGCGGTGGGCGCCGCCGTCGAAGTGCTCTTCATGATCTTGCCCGTCGCGATCGGCTGGAAGAGCACCATCGATGCGGGCCTCGCGCGCGTATTTTTCTCGTGGACGCTGCATGCGATCGTCTACTTCTGGCTGATGCCGGCGTATATCGCGTACTACACGATCATTCCGCGCGCGATCGGCGGCCGGCTCTACAGCGATGCGATGGCGCGCATCTCGTTCATCCTGTTCCTCGTGGTGTCGATGCCCATCGGCATCCACCATCTGTTCGCCGATCCGCAAGTCGGTTCGGGCTTCAAGTTCATGCATTCGGTGTTCACGGCGCTCGTCGCCGTGCCGACGCTGCTCACGGTGTTCACGATCTGCGCGTCGGTGGAGATCGCGGCGCGGCTGCGCGGCGGGCGCGGTCCGCTGGGCTGGATCAAGGCGCTGCCGTGGGACAACCCGATGATGCTCGCCGTCGCGTTCTCCTTCGTGATGCTGGGCTTCGGCGGGGCGGGCGGGCTCATCAACATGAGCTATCAGCTCGACTCGACGGTGCACAACACGCAATGGGTGACGGGGCATTTTCATTTGATCTTCGGCGGCGCGATCGTCATCATGTATTTCGTGATCGCCTACGATCTGTGGCCGCATCTGACGGGCCGCGCGGTGCAGAGCGTGAGGCTGATGCGCTGGCAGCTGTGGCTGTGGTTCGTCGGCATGATCGTGCTGACGTTCCCGTGGCACTTCGTCGGCATATTGGGCATGCCGCGGCGCATGGCTTTCTACGATTACAGCGATCCGGAGATTGCCGCGCAGGGGCTTTCGGTGGCGATCTCGGTGCTGGGCGCGCTGATCCTTCTTGCGTCGGCGGTGCTGTTCTTCATCGTGCTGATCAAGGCGCATCGCGCGCCGCGGGTGACGGTGGAGGAGTTTCGCTTCAGCCGTGCGGTGCATGAGCCGCGCAGCATTCCGGTGGCGTTGAACGGCTTTGCGCTGTGGCTCGTGCTGATGATCGGGCTCACGCTCGTCAACTACGGCTATCCGATTGCGCAACTGCTCGCGCGCTCGGACACGGCGGTGCCCGCGGTGCCGATTGGAGCGCAGCGATGAGCGACGAACGCCTCTTCACATTCCGCAACCGCTGGTTCACTGCCAGCGTGCTGGGGACGATTGCCATCGCGGTGGTGTCGGCGCTGATCGGTTTCGTGTGGCTGCCGTCGGTGCATCGCGACGCGCAGTTCACGGGCATCTGGAACGCGATCTGCAGCGCGGCGGGCGTGCCGCGCAGCTGGTATGCGGGCGAGGCGACGGTCGAGCCGAAGGTGAAGCTCACGAGCGTCGAGGTGACGCCGCAATTGCTCGTGAATGCGAGTGCGAATTCGATCGGGCGTGGCGCGACGCTGGCCTTGCGATGCACGATGTGCCACGGCGAGCGGGGCATGAGCGAGGCGAACTCGCCGAACCTGGCGGGGCAGTATGCGTCGGTGATCTACAAGCAACTGATCGATTTCCAGAAGGGTGCGCGCACGAATGCGGTGATGTCGCCGATGGCGGTGAACCTGAGCGATCAGGACATGCGCGATCTCGCGGCGTATTACGCGAGCCTGCCGCGGCCGCCCGCGCAGCGCAAGGTGAGCGAATCGCTTGCGCCGGGGATCGTGGCGCATGGTGCGCCGATGAGGAATATCGCGCCTTGCGCGGTGTGTCATGGTGGGATCGACAGCAAGGCGGGGAGTCCGTGGCTCGATGGCTTGCCGGCGGCTTATACCAAGGCGCAGTTGGTTGCATTCGCGAACGGGGCGAGGACGAACGATATCAATGAGGTCATGCGTAATGTTGCGCGTAACATGACGCCTGAGGAGATCGATGCGGCGGCTGCGTACTATGCGAGGGAGTTGGATTCTGGGCGGTGAGGGTTTGTGGGCTTTTCGTGGAATCCTGCATTCTTAGTGGTCTATTAGCGTTGCCCCTATGCGGGGCGGCAGTCACTTTCTTTGCTGCTGCAAAGAAAGTAACCAAAGAAAGCAGCTTTGGCCCGGAGTGTTTGAGGCGGGTTCGTCATCATCGTTCGGAGTGGCCCAGCCCCTAAGTGTCGCTCTCAAAGGACTAACGCGGCTTGGCTCGCGCACGGTCTGCCCCATCGCACCACAAGACGGACTGGTTCAGCACCAGCAAGCTCCGCCCCGCACTGCGCGCGGGCGATGGGGCCATCGGGTCTGCCCGTGCTTCTTGGCTAACGCCTCCATCTCACCGCATCCGCTAAAGGTTGGTTTCCCTTGCAGACCCTGCGGCAGCGCGTAGCGCTGTGCCGGAACGCTTTGGGGCTGAACCAGCGTCTTTAAACTTCTAGCTTGGCAGACCGTGCGCGAGCCAAGCCGGGTCAGTCCTATGAGGGCGACCCTTAGGGGCTGGGCCACTCTGAACGATGACGACGAGTCTGCCTGGGCCAAAAGCTGCTTTCTTTGGTTACTTTCTTTGCAGCAGCAAAGAAAGTGACTGCCGCCCCGCACAGGGGCAGTGCTAATAGACCACTAAGAAATCAGGATTCCACGAAAAGCCCGCGGGAACCTCAAAAAATCGCCGCTAAGCAAAAAGGGACATTAATTGCCCGAGCAAGAAGCATTGTGTATCGTGCCCAGATGAATGCGTGCACCCCACGCGAACCACTCAGCACAAACCGGAAGCCACAATGCCCCCCCCAAGCGAAGCGATAAAAACCGACATATTGATCATAGGCGCAGGCCCCGTAGGCCTATTCGCCGCATTCGAGGCGGGCGTAATCGGCCTCACGTGCCAGATCGTGGATACGCTCGGCCGCATCGGCGGGCAGTGCATCGAGCTCTATCCCGACAAGCCGATCTACGATATCCCCGCGATCCCATCATGCACCGCGCGCGAGCTCGTCGATCGCCTGCTCGAGCAGATCCGCCCCTTCGATGTGCCCATTCACCTCGATCAGCGCGTCCAGTCCGTCACGCAGCGCAAAGACGATCACCGCTGGATCGTGACCACCGAACGCGGCATGACCTTCGATGCCGCCGCGATCCTGATCGCCGCCGGCAACGGCGCCTTCGTGCCGCAGCGCCTGCAATTGCCCGAGGCGGCGGCGCTCGAAGACAAGGACGTCCACTACAGCGTCTCGCGCGTGGCGGATTTCGCCGATAAGGAAGTCGTCGTCGCCGGCGGCGGCGATTCGGCGCTCGACTGGGCCCTCGCATTGAAGGACATCGCGAAGAAGCTCACGCTCGTGCATCGGCGCAGCGGCTTCTCCGCGGCCGCCAACTCGGTCGCGGCGATGAAGCGCGCAGTCGAGGCGGGCGAGATGGATTTCGTCGTCGGCATGATCGATTCGCTCGATGCGCCCGACGGCAAGCTGCGCGCCGTGCGCATCAAGCAGGTCGAAGGCGCGACCGAGATCGCCGCGGACAAGATCGTCGCGCTCTATGGGCTCGTCTCGGAGCTCGGGCCGATCGCGACATGGAATCTCGATGTGCGCGGCGGACGCATCGAAGTGGATACGTCGAATTACGAATCGTCGCGGCCAGGCATCTTCGCGGTCGGCGATATCGCCAACTATCCAAACAAGCAGAAGCTCATCCTGTCAGGCTTTCATGAAGCCTCGCTCGCGTTGCGCAAGGCTTACGCGTATGCATATCCCGACAAGAAGCGCGTGCACGTGCATTCGAGCTACGACGCGAAGCTCGCGGAACGCGTAAGCGCCGCGCACGCAGCCGACAACGCGTGAGCGTCGCGCGTGAGCGCGCGCATCGCCGCGTGGCTGTTGCTGGCGTCGCTCGCCGGCGCCGCCGTATTCGGCTACGCAGTCCATTCGAAGCGTATCGTGCTGCCCGAACGCTACGATCCGTTCGCGCCGCTCGACGTGCGCGCGCCTCGAGGTCCGCTCACGCGTTTCAAGCTATGGCGCACGATGCGCGATGCGCAACGCTGCGACGCGGCGCTCGCACGCTCCGGCCTCGTCTTTCGCGAGATGGCGGATTCGACCGGAACAGGCGGCTGCGAGCTGAAAAACGTGGTGCGCATCACGCAATCCGAAGACACGCGCTTCAGCGCGCCGTTTCTCGCAACCTGTCCGCTCGCACTCGGCATGGCGTATTTCGAGCATCAGTATCTTCAGGCCGCCGCGCTCGAAACATACGGCGAGCACGTGGGCAGCTACGCATGCCGCAATGTGAATCATCAGCAGGATGCGGCGCTCAGCCAGCACGCAAGCGCGAACGCGATCGACCTGACGGGCTTCGTGCTCGACGACGGCCGGCGCATCACGCTCGCGCGCTGGGACGATGCATCCTCGCTCGATGCCGTCTTTCTGCGCCGTGTTCACGAGGGCGCGTGCCAGTCCTTCGACACGACCCTCGGCCTCAACTACAACGCCCTGCACAGGACGCACTTTCACGTCGACATGGGGCCATACCGCATCTGCCGCTGAATCATGCGTGATGATGCGCCGGATCGCGGCACGTCGAATGATCGGGTGCTTGATCGTTCCACGCCGAGCCGAGGATGATGCTGCAGAAGTTCAGGCGCCTGTACGTCGGATCCTTCAGCGCCAGCACATCGGCCTTGACGTTGCCGAAGGTCGATTCGGGCTTTTTGATGGTGCCCTGGGCGAACGCATCGATGATGCCTTCCTTGAAGTTCGCTTCACGCGGATGCGCCGCGACGACGAGGCGGCGTTGATCCGCGCTGAACTCGTCATAGGCGAGGCCCAGCACGTCCATCTCCACGCCCGCCGTGACCAGCGCGACCACCGGCTTCTTGTGCTGCGGGATGCCGGGCGTCGTGTGCAGCGCAATCGCGTCCCACACCTGCTCGATGTCGTATTCGCCGATGCCGTGCTGGCGCAGGAAGTCGCGCGCCGCGTTCGCGCCGTCGACCTCGAAGCGGTCGTGCGGGCTGCTGTACGCTTTGGTGAGACCCATGTCGTGGAACATCGCGCCGATGTAGAGCAGCTCCGCGTCGTACTTCAGTTGCTTGCGCTCGCCCGTCAGCGCGCCGAACAGAAACACGCGGCGCGAGTGGTGGTAAAGAAGGTCGGGCTCGGTGTCGCGCACGAGTTGCGTGGCTTCGCGCGCCATCTGGCTGTCGGGAATCCTGATGCCTGCGATGATTTCGTTCATGCGTATCGCTCCATGGTGTGGGTCGGGCGGCCTCTTTCAAATGCCGCGTTCAAGACGGGTTCGCCTGCGCATTGCTAAAATCGCGCAGCGCGTCGGCAGTCGCCTCCGGGAAGAGAAACAAGTGCGTTGCGATGGCTATAAGTCTCGGCAAAACGCCGACGCATCTCAATCGGAACGACGCGTCGAACCCTGCCAAGCGCACACCGTCTTCTGCCATGCGCACTCATCGCGGATATTCCTTTGATGCGTACCGTTGCAATCGCAATCTTTCAGGGCGTGCAGGCGCTCGACGTGGCCGGTCCCGTCGACGTCTTCGCCGAAGCGAACGGCTTCGTACCCGCGTCGAGCGGCTACGAAATCACGCTCGTCGGTCCCGAGGAGCGCATCGTGCGCGCATCGAACGGCACGCGCCTCGTCGCGGATCTGACGTTTCACGAGGCGGATCGACGCTACGGCACCGCGCTCGTCGCGGGCGGCCCGGGTCTTCCGGTCGATGCGCCCGATCCGGACCTGACCGCCTGGCTCACCGATGTCGCATCGTGCTGCGAGCGTTATGGTTCGATCTGCACAGGCGCGTTCGCACTGGGACACGCGGGCCTGCTCGACAATCGCGACGTAACCACGCACTGGCAGAACGCGCCGCGTCTTGCCGCGTCTTTTCCGCTCGCGCGCGTCGAGCTGGATCGCATCTACATGCGCGACGGCAATCTCGTGACGTCGGCGGGCGTGACGGCGGGCATCGACGTGGCGCTCGCGCTCGTCGCCGAGGATCACGGGGCGCAGGTCGCGCTCGCGGTGGCGAAACGCCTCGTCGTGTTCGCGCAGCGGCGCGGCGGACAATCGCAATTCAGCCCGTATCTGAGCGCGCCCGCTGACGAAACGTCGCCCGTCGCGAAGGTGCAGGCGTACGTGATGGAGCACATCGGCGAGCGGCTGTCGGTCGCGCAACTGGCGCGCGTCGCCGGCATGAGCGAGCGCAATTTCGCACGCGCCTTCGTGCAGCTCGCGCAGATGACGCCGCACGAGTTCGTCGAGCGCGCGCGCGTCGACGCGGCCCGCAACGCGCTCGAAAGCAGCGACACGCCGTTGAAAACCGTCGCGTATGAATGCGGCTTCGGCACCGCGGACCGCATGCGGCTCGTCTTTACGCGGCGGCTCGGCGTCTCGCCCAACGACTATCGGGCGAGCTTTCGCACCCGCTTTACGAAGTGATTCGCGCACGGGCGCGCCGACGTCTCACGACGGGTTCGCTAGAATTCAGGATGAACGCGGCGCTTGCATGATGTGCATGCACTGCGCACATCGCCATCGCGGGCAGTGCTCGCGCCGCAGAATCCACCCTCGACATATCGGAACAGCGAATGACGAAACAAGACACCGCCACGCAGGATCCCTACGAACGACGCGCCCTGCTGCTGCATCTGGGCGATGTGCTGGAGACGGCGTTTTGCCTGAGCCAGTGCGCCGACGAATACGCGAGCGTCGGCGAAGCGGTGAAGGGCAACGATGCGCTCGCCGGATTCACGCTGCTCGGCCAGATCGACGCGAACATGCCGCCGCGCGATTTCATCCGCCGTGCGTCGGGCGCGTTCTTCGTGTGGCCCAAGGCGTTGCTCGACGAAACCCTGAACCGGCAGATGCTCGCCAACACCGTGAAGCATGATCTTTTCACGGACAACGCGAAGGGCTGGGAAGCCTACGTGCAGGAGCGCCGCAAGGAAGTGCCGTGGTTCGGCGAGGATTTGCCGAAAGTGGCGCAAAGCGCCGCCCCGGCTCACGAAGCGGCGCCGGACGCGAAGAAGCAGAAGAGCAAGGCCGCGCCCGAAAAGCCTTCGCGCTATTCCACGTGGCCCTGGCCCGACAAGTCGTAATCTGGACCGCCGGTGGCGGCCAAGCCGCCGCCCTTATTGCTTCTTGCTCATGCTGCTCGAGCCCGAATCGAAGCCGAGTCCGTTGCGCCGATCGGGCGCGGGCCCCTTGCCCGACGATGTCTTGCCGGGACGCGTCTTCAAGGCGTCGCTTGCGTTCGCCGCGGCCGTGGCGGGCGGCGTGACATTGCGCTCCTGATACGCGGGCGCGCTGTCGTAATCCAGCTTGTTTGGCTGTTGCGGCGTCTGCTGCGCGCCTGCCGCGGCGGCGAGCATGCCGCCCAGCAGAATCCCCGCCGTGCGTGCGAGCGCGCTGAGTGTCGGTCTCATCTGCTGCCTCCCTTTGTTCTGCACTTTCCCGTGATCTCAGCAAGTCGTGGACCCACTCGAAAACGGTCTTGCTTGTCGATGCGCAAGTTTCGCTTGCACCGGCAAGAACGCCCGCGGACGCGTTGACCCCGGTCAATGGCGCTGGCGCGGCCCCTCGGGACAATCCTCATTTTCAAACGGGGAAGAGCGGAAATGAGAAAAGGCCTCAGGGCTGTGGTGCTGGCGTGTGCGGCCATTGGTGCGGGGGCGGCGCACGCTGGCGATGCGTCGGCGGGCGATCCGGCGGGCGGCATCCATGCGGGCGACGTGCTCGTGCGGCTGCGAGCGATCAGCATCGAGCCCGATGTGAAGGCGGGCGGCGCATTGGGGACGCTCGGCGTCGATGTGAACAACTCGATCGTGCCCGAGCTCGACTTCACGTACATGATTCGCGACCAGATCGGCGTCGAGCTGATTCTCGCCACGTCGCGGCATCAGGTGACGTCGAACATCGGCGGCCTCGGCGGCGTGGGCGTCCTGCCGCCCACCTTGCTGCTGCAATATCACTTCAATCACGCGGGCCGCGTGCGCCCTTATGTCGGTGCGGGCCTGAACTACACGTACTTCTACAACGACAAGCTGAAGGCAGGCGACACGCCGGTATCGATCAGGCGCAGCAGCTTCGGACCGGCGCTGCAGGCGGGCATCGACGTGCAGGTGGCGAAGAACCTGTTCGTCAACGCGGACGTGAAGAAGATCTGGATGCGCACGAGCGCCTCGGCGGACGGCGCCGATCTCGGCTCGCTGAAGATCGATCCCTGGGTGCTCGGCGTGGGCGTCGGCATGAAGTTCTGATCTCGAAGTCCCGATGCGCGCAGTTCCGCGCCATGTCTCAAAATTGGCGGAAGATGCCGGTGCTTCTGGCGTGGACGGTTTCGCAGCCGCGGTATCCTTGGCAGCAGGCCCGGCGCAGACTCACGCCGCTCGGGCGCCGGCGCGCATGCGCGTCGACGGGGTGAGCGGCGAGCGATCTGCAACGACTAATAACACCGCATCGGGGAGCAGCAAGCCAATGAGACTTTCCACTTGCGCGGGAATCGCCTTGCTCGCGGCCTGTGGCGCCGCTAGCGCGCAACAACCGCTCACCTTGCCCGGCCGCAGTCAGAGTTCGTGGCAGCAATCGGTCGACACCGCGGCCTGCTACGCCTTTGCCAATCAGACGACCAAAGTGAACATGGCGCGCGAGTCGCAGGCACCGCCGCGCAATACGGAGCGCGAAACGCGCACGCTCACGCCGCCGCGTCCGGTCGAGCCGCCGTTGCCGCCGGTCGCCTCGGGCGCGCGCGCCGCATCGGCGGCGGCGCCGGCTTCGGGCGCCTCGGCGGCGGTGGCGGCGTCGGGCGCATCGGCTGCGACGGTCGCGAGCGCGTCCGCGCCGCATGGCGCCTCGGCGGCGATGCCCGCGTCGAGCGTGGCGGCGGCTTCCGGCGCCTCGGACGCCATTCTCGGCGGCGACATGAAGATGCCGCCGCTCCCGCCGCCCGAGCCGCCGATGGTGCGCTACTGGCGCGCCTACAGCGACTGCATGCAGAACCGCGGCTACTTCGTGCGATGAATGCCGAATGAGCGCCCGGTGAACCGGGCGCCTTTCGTTTTCGGGCTACTGCAGAAGCCCGAAGACGGCGACGCCCGTCCGCGTTCCGACGAACACCTTGCCGTTCGCGATCATCGGCGTGATGAACTTGTTGCCCGCTCCCCACTGATCGCGCGTGCCCGACTGGTTGCTGTTGTAGAGCTCGCGCCCGAGATTCGCGGCGTCGTAGGCATGCAGCGCGCCCACGTTGCCGTTTTCCGCCGCCCACACGATGCCGTTCGTCGCGCCGTTCGCCGAGATGGCGGGCGTCGCGCCGGGATAGGGGAAGGTCGTCGGGCTGCGCGATGCGGCGGTCGTCGCGAGCATCGCATTGGCGATCGGCAGGGCCTTCAGGCTGTCGTTCAGGCCGCCGTAGTACACCACGCCGTTGTAGTACGCCGACGATCCCCAGATTCCGCCCGCGAGCGTCCCGACGAGCGTCTGCCAGTTGCCGTTCGCGTTCGGGTTGTACTTGCCCATCGAGTCGCGGTCCACGACGTAGATCCTGTTGTCCTTGCCCGCGCCGACCGCGAGGCGCTTCACGGTGCCGTCGGCCATCGTCTGGTCGGGCAGGAGCAGCGGGCCGCCCGAGCCGAAGTCCTCGTCGTTGCCGGCCTGCTGCACGTTGTTCATCGTCGCGAAGTAGTCGACGATCCTCAGATTCGGCGCCAGCGACATCTTCATGAAGGTGTTGGCGAGATTGCCGTCCATCGGGAAGCCGTCCGCGTTCATCGTCGGCGTGAAGGAGCCGTTGCCGTCGATGAAGTAGACGTAGTTTCCATCCGACGCCATGCCCGAGCCCGACATCCAGATCGAGCCCTGCGCGCCGTTCGCCGTGATGTTGATCACGCCGGTCTGCGCGAGCGTGTCGGCGCTGTAGGCCATCACCCAGCCGGTGTAGGGGCCGGACATGCAGTGCGCCGTCCAGCCCATGTAGATGTTGCCGTTGACGAGCGTGAGCGCGACGCGCTCGGTGTGCAGCGACGGATCGAAGGTGATCACGCCGTTCGCGCTGTTGCTGCCGTTGCCGGGATAAGTCGCCGCGATTTCCTTCGGTCCGCCGAACAGTTCGCCGCCGCTCGCGAGGTCGATCGCGTGCAGGCGATGATGCGCGCGGCCGCTGCCGTCCGAACTCATCGCGACCGCGTACAGCACGCCGCTGGGCCCGCGCGAGCGGTCGATCACGGGCGTTGCCGTGATGCCGATTTCCGGCGACAGGTCCTGGCAGGCGGTCGTCGTCGGCGCTTCGCCCGCGCCCATGAGCGAGCGTTGCCAGAGCTGCGCGCCCGTGTCGGCGTCGAAGGCGTAGAGGCTGCCGTGCTCCGTCGCGACATAGACGACGTCGTGCAGCACGCCGCCCACGGAAAGGCTCGTGACGTGGAGCGGCTGCGCGTCAACGCGGCCGTCGGTGGGCAGCACGCGCAGCTTGCCGAAGCTCGATGCGTTGACGTTCGCGAGCGTGAGCGTCGTCTCGGCGAGCATCTGGCCGCTGCGCGACAGATCGTTGTGATGCATGAGGACATCGGTGGGAAACGAGCGGGCCGTGGTCGTGCCGCTGTTGCTGGCGTTCGTGCCCGCGCCCGCGTTCGTGCCCGAACTCGTACCCGCGCCGCTGTCGCCGCCCGACGCCATCCCGCTTCCGGTATTCGAGCCGGAGCCCGTGCCCGATCCACTGCTCGTGCCCGAATTCGTCCCCGAGCTCGTCCCATTTCCGCCGCCGCTCGGCGGAGCGCTTGTGGTGGTGGTCGTCGAATCGCCCGAGCCGCCACCGCCGCCGCATGCCGCGATCGTCGCCGCGACGATCAGCTGTGCGGAGCGTTTCAGCCATCGGGCCCGGCGCTTGCACGACACGGCTGCATCGTGGTCGTATTGATGGGACGCGTCTTCCGGTTGTCGCATGCGCATACGAACCTCTCAGCGGACGGTCCCGGTTCGTCATGCCTGCTCGCGCGCCGGGCCAGCGCGAAGTCGACGGGCTGAAGCCGTCGTCAGAGAAAAAATGCCGTGCGGCGCGCAGCATTGCAAGCGCCGCAACGCAATGTTATCGAATCTGCAAGCAAGTCGAAAGAAACTTTGGAAGTCCGAAGCGGGAGCGGGCGCTGAACGCGTTTTGTATGTTCATAAGGCGAAAGCGGCAGTGCTTCCGTGCTTCAACTGCCCTGGGAGACGACGCATGAATCCTCAGCCGACTCACGAAGGACGATGCGCATGCGGCGCGGTGCGCGTGCGCGTCACCGGCAAGCCGAAGGAAGTGAACCTGTGCCACTGCATGACGTGCCGCCGCATTCACGGGGCGCCGTTCGGCGTCTATGCGATCTTCGAGCGCGGCGCGGTTCAGGTGTCGGGCGACACGCTCGCGTGGGAGAGTTCGGCGACGGGCAAGCGGCACCATTGCCCGGTGTGCGGCTCGCCGGTCTGTCTCGTGTTCGACGGTGTCGACGAGATCGAAGTGCCGACCGGCATCTTCGATGAAACCGGCCTCTATCCGCCGGAATACGAGATCTGGTGCAAAAGCGCCGAGCCGTGGCACGACGCGCAAGGGCGGCCGCGCTTCGCACGCGGCGCGCCCGGCTGAAGCTTCACTTCAGCACTCGACGATCGCCTTCACGACGCCCGCCTTCGGATCGAGCAGCGAGGAGAAGCGCTCCGGCACGTCGCTCAGCGTGAGGCGGTGCGTGTTCAGCGCATCGGTCGGCACTTCGCCACGGCGCATCGCGGCGAGCACCGTTTCGAAGTCCTCGGGCGTCGCGTTGCGGCTCGCGAGCAGCGTCGCTTCGCGCTTGTGGAACTCGGGATCGGCGAAGGAGATGCGGTCCGGCACGATCGACACCAGCACGTACTTTCCGCCGTGCGCGATGAATTCGAAGCCGCGCTCCATCGCGCGCGAGTTGCCGGTGGCGTCGAAGACGACATCGAAGAATTCGCCGTTGGTCAGCGCCGACAGCTCGTCCTTGTCGCGCTCGCCGATCTGCACGGTCGCGTCCGCCTTCAGTTCGCGCTTGCAGAAGGCGAGGCGATCCTCGCGCGTGTCGAGCGCCGTGACATTCGCGCCGCGCAGCCGCGAGAAGGTGATCGCCGCCATGCCGATCGGCCCCGTGCCGACGACCAGCACGCGCTGGCCCGGCTTCACGTCGGCGCGGCGCACGGCGTGCGCGCCGATCGCGAGGAATTCGACCATCGCCGCTTGATCGAGCGTGACGCCTTCCGCCTTGTGGACGAACTGCGCGGGCAGGTTCAGATATTCGGTGAACGCGCCGTCGCGATGCACGCCGAGCACCTGGATGTTCACGCAGCAGTTGGTCTTGCCCTGACGGCACGCGATGCACTTGCCGCATGAGAGATAGGGCATCACGTAGACGGTGTCGCCCGCCTTCAGGCCGCTCGCCGGGTCCGCTTCCTCGATCACGCCGGAAAGCTCGTGGCCCATCACGCGCGGATAGGAGAGGTACGGCTGATTCCCCGTGAAGATGTGCAGGTCGGTGCCGCACACGCCGACGCGCTTCACGCGCAGCAGCACTTCGTTTTCGCCGCGCTGCGGCTTCTCGCGCTGTTCGGCTTTCAGGGTTCCGGGGGTTTCGCAGATGACGGTCAGCATGCTGGTGTCTCGTGGTGTCGTTGGAGTGGGGCGCGCCCGACAATCTAACCACGCCGGCTGATTTGGTCAAGCCAATTTCAATATCGGAAAAGTGGTAAGGCCAGAATCGGCCGTTTTTGACGCTCGGCAGCGCATGCGGTTTCGCCTTATATTTCCACGATGGCGAACCGCGCACACGCGCGAAAAAAGGATGGCAAGTGCAGCAGCTTCATGAATTCGTCGAACGGCATCCGCGGCTTTTCGTGCTGTCGGGCGCGGGCATCAGCACGGAGTCGGGCATTCCCTGTTATCGCGATCACGAAGGGTTGCGCACCGGCCGCGCGCCGATCCTGCTGAAGGATTTTCTCGGCTCCGATTACGCGCGCCGCCGCTACTGGGCGCGCAGCCTGATCGGCTGGCCCGTTGTGGACAAGGCGCAGCCGAACGCCGCGCATCACGCGGTGCGGGCGCTGGCGGCGCGCTCGCGGGTGCACCGGCTCGTCACGCAGAACGTCGACGGGCTGCACACGCGCGCGGGCAATCCCGATGTCATCGAGCTGCACGGCAATATCGGGCGCGTGCGCTGCATCGAATGCGGCGAGCGGCATACGCGCGCCGCGGTGCAGCGCATGCTGGAAGCGGCCAATCCCGGGTTCGTGGGCTACACGGCGCCCGCGGTGCCCGATGGCGACGCGCTCATCGAGGATCTCGACTTTGCCGCCTTTCAGGTGCCCGGCTGCACGCGCTGCGGCGGCGTGCTCAAGCCCGACGTCGTGTTCTTCGGCGAGAGCGTACCGCGCGCGCTCGTCGAGGACGCGGCGCGCTCGCTGGAAGCCGCCGACGCGATGCTCGTCGTCGGCTCGTCGCTGATGGTGTATTCGGGCTACCGCTTCTGCGAATGGGCCGCGAAAAGCGGCAAGCCGATCGCGGCGATCAACATCGGCAAGACGCGCGCCGATGCGCTGCTCGCGCTGAAGGTCGAAGCGCCTTGCTCGGAGGCGCTTGGACGATTGATCGAGCGGCTGGACGCGCGGCCCGTGGCGGGCTAGGGCGCCTGCTTCAGTTCGCGCGAAAGCGTTTCGATTCCTTCGAGCAGACGCTTCGCATCCTCCATCCGCGAGAAAACCGCCGGCGTCACGCGCACGACATCGCCTGCATCGGGGCCGGTGCGCGCCACCGTGAACACGCCGAAGCGCTCGCGCAGCGCCGCGACGATCGCGTCGCACGCCTGTTTGGTCGCGTGGCCCTTCAGCCGGAAGGCGGTGATGCCCGCGGTCATCGAGGCGTCGCCGGGCGTCAGGATCTGCACGTCGTCGATCTCGCGCGCCGGTTGCGCCCATGCATCGCGCAGCGCGCGCAGACGCGCTTCCTTCGCCCGCGCCCCGATGCGCCGATGCAGGTCCAGCGCCGCCGGCAGCGTGAGCCAGGCGGCGAAATTCGGCGAACCGGTGTGGACGCGTGCGCGGATGTCGTCGGCGGGCCAGGTGCGGTCGCCGAGGTACGGATCGATCGATGCGACGTGTCCCTTGCGGATATAGATCGCGCCGCAGCCGAGCGGCGCGCCGATCCATTTGTGCAGGTTGAGCGCGGCGAACGGCGCATTCAGGTCGGGCACGTCGAAATCCAGCTGGCCCCAGGAGTGGGCGGCATCGACGATCACGTCCGCGCCCGCTTCCTTCGCCAGCGCCGACAACTCGGCGACAGGGAGCACGAGACCCGTCGCGAAGCACACGTGCGAGAGCAGCACGAGGCGCGTGCGCGGATGCGCGCGCAACGCGCTGGCGTATGCGTCGAGGACTGCTTCACGCGTCGCCGGCTCGGGCATCGTGAGGCGCACGGGCGTCACGCCGCGCCGCTCGCGCAGCCATTCCATCGCATCCTTGCAGCATGGATAGTCCAGGTCGCTGTAGAGCACGGTGTCGCCCGGCGCAAGGCGGTTGTAGCCGCTGATGAGCGCGAGCAGCGCTTCGGTCGCGTTGCGCGTCAGCTCGATCTCCTCGACCGCGCAGCCCATCGCCGCCGCGACGCGCTCGCGCAGGCCGTCGTGCAGCGGCACGTAGTGCCGCCGGATCAGCAGCGTCGTCTCGCGGTTCACGCGGTCGGTCCAGTACTGGAACATCGCCTTGACCGGCTCGGCCATCGCACCCCAGAAGCCGTTCTCCAGATTGATCAGCTCGTCCGACTGACGGTACAGGCCGCGCACGGCGCTCCAGTAGATCTCGTCGGCGGCGAGCCCGGTGCCGGGCGTGGGCGGGAGCGCCGCGAGCGCGGCTTCGAATTCGGGCGTGCGGTAGGCGAGCAGATCGGGCATCGGATCGGGAAGGTTGATTGACGGGAGCGAAGCACGAGCGTTCAGTATCGCTCATCGGCGATGGCTGGGGATGATTGGTGGGGGTAGCGATTTGCACGGTTCGGGCGCCGGCGGTAAAGGCCGTACGCAGCGTGGCGGTCGCCAGGCCGCCGGTCAGCGCCGACGGCTGGAGCACCTTCTGACGCGAATTCAGGCGTTCACATCCACGATCACGCGCCCCTTCACTTCGCCGCGCAGCAGACGCGCGGCGACGTCGGGCGCGTCGACAAGCGGAATGGTCGTCGCGACGCTTTCGATGGTCGCGACCGGCACTTCGTCCGCGATCGCGCTCCACGCCGCGATGCGCCGCGCGCGCGGCACATAGACGCTATCCACGCCCAACAGGGCGACGCCGCGCAGGATGAACGGCGCGACCGTCGCCGGAAAATCCATGCCTTGCGCGAGTCCGCACGCGGCTACCGCGCCGCCGTAGCCAAGGCTTGCGCAGACGTTCGCGAGCGTATGGCTGCCGACGCAATCGACGGCCGCCGCCCAGCGTTCCTTCTGCAGCGGCTTGCCCGGCCCCGACAGCGTCGCACGCTCGACGATATCCGCCGCGCCCAGTTCGCGCAGCCGTTCGGCTTCCTCGGGGCGTCCCGTCGACGCGATCACGCGAAAGCCGCGCTTCGCCAGAATCGCCACCGCGAAGCTGCCGACGCCGCCGTTCGCGCCCGTCACGAGCACGTCGCCGTCGCCGGCCGTCACGCCGTGCTTTGCCAATGCCTGCACGCACAGCATCGCCGTATAACCCGCGGTGCCGACGGCCATTGCCTGGCGCGTCGTGATCTTCGCGGGCAGGGGAATCAGGTGATCGCCCGGCACGCGGGCCTTCTGCGCGAGCCCGCCCCAATGCGTCTCGCCCGCGCCCCAGCCGTTCAGCACGACCTTGTCGCCGGGCTTGTAATCGGGATGCGAGCTCGTCTCGACGACGCCCGCGAAGTCGATGCCCGGCACCATCGGCCATTTGCGCACGACCGGGCCCTTGCCCGTGATCGCGAGGCCGTCCTTGTAGTTGAGGGTCGAGAACTCGACGCGCACGAGCACGTCGCCGTCGCCGGTCGAAGCAAGGCGCGATTCGTCGATCGACTGAATGGACGCGACCGTGCGGTCGTCCTGTTTGTCGAGCATGAGGGCGTTGAACATCGGCGGGCTCCGGTCGGAAATTGAGCGGCGCGCGAGCCGGGGCGGCGCATGACCACTCCGGCTCGCGCGAGCGGGTGAATCAATGATGCTCGAATTGCGCACGCGGCACGGGCGTCGCCTTCACCTTGTTGTACTGGAACTCAGGCAGGGCCTTGATCGCGTCCTTGGTCGCGCCCGCGAGCAGGAACTTGCCGTCCTTCGCGTCGAGCTGCTCGATCGGAATCGCGACGTCGTGATGCGACACGCCGAGGAACTGGTTCGCCGCGATGATCGCGAACGACACGGATTTGTCGGGCGCGACGATGATGTCGTGGATCACGCCGACGCGTTGTCCCTGCTCGTTCACGACGGGCTTGTTGAGGATGGATTTCTTGACGCTCCAGCCATCGATGATGGCCGTCGAGACCTCGACCGATACGCCGAGAGGCTGAGCGCCCGCGACCTGGGCAAACGATGCCGTGGAAGTCAGGCCGAGCGCCGACGATGCAACGAGCAGTGCCACGAGTTTCGATTTCATTGGTTCGATTCCTCAAAGGATTGGGCAAACCGGTTCAATGGAAATGCGCGATTCAAGCTTTGAGCGCGGTAGAAGTTTGAACGTTTATCGCGGTTCCTGCAGAAACGGTGCACGGGCGCGCGCCGCGCACGGCATTAGTGCAAACGTGCGGCCGACGTGCGCACGGCATCGGGTTCGATGGAAACGTGGGCGTATCGGAAAACGCAACGACCTCGCCCGTCATTGCAACCGCGCGCGCGTCGCGGCGTCGGCCTGGCCCTCGAAGTAGCGGCGCAGCGCCTCGTCGAACACTTCCGGATCGTCTGCCGCCTGCGCGAAGAGCGTCATCGACGAATGGAATTTCATGTCGTCCGGATAGCCGAAGATCTCGTCCGCGCCGCGCCCCCGCAGTCCGTTGACGATGCGCGTCAGCTCGACGAGCCGCGGGCCGAGAACCGGATGCGCGAGATAGGCCTTCGCTTCGTCGCGCGATGAAATCGCATAGTGGCGCGCCATCTCGCTATGCCCGAGACCCGCGATCTGCGGGAACACGAACCACATCCAGTGCGTGCGCTTGCGGCCGGCGGAGAGCTCGGCGCGCACGTCGTCGATGACGCTCTCCTGTGCGTCGACGAAACGCTCGAGGTCGTAGGGATCGCTCATGGTTGCCTCCTTACGCTACGGCGTCGGCGATGCGCTTTCTCATCGCCGCATCCGGATAGTCGCCGATGCCCGCGCGCACGTTGTCGATCATATACTCGCGACGGCCCGTGCCCGGAATCACGCAGGTCACGGCGGGATTGCCCAGCACGAACTTGAGCAGAAGCTGTGCCCACGAAGCGCAGCCCGCTTCCTGCGCGAACGGGGGCAGCGGCCGGTTGCGCAGGCCGGCGAGGAGCGAGCCGCCGCCGAACGGCTGATTCACGATCACCGCGACGCCGCGCTCGGCGGCGAGCGGCAAGAGACGCGCTTCGGCATCGCGATCGTTGGCGGCGTAGTTGATCTGCACGAAGTCGACGCGCTCGGAGCGCAGCACCGCCTCGACCTCCGGAAACGCGCTCGACGTGTAATGCGTCACGCCGATGTAGCGCACTTTTCCGGCCGCCTTCCAGTCGCGCAGCGTGGCGAGCTGCGTGCGCCAGTCGAGCAGGTTGTGGATCTGCATGAGGTCGATGCGCCCGGTCTGCCAGAGACGCATCGATTCCTCCATCTGCGCGATGCCGGCGGCGCGTCCTTCCGTCCAGACCTTGGTGGCGACGAAGGCCTTGCCGTGCGCATTCAGCTCGGTGAGCAGCGCGCCCGCGACGGCTTCGGAGGAGCCGTACATCGGCGATGAATCGATCACCGAGCCGCCCGCCGCGAAGAGCACGCGCAGGACCTCGGCGAGCTCGCGGCGGCGGGCGGGGTCGTCGCCGGCGTCGAAGGTGCGCCAGGTGCCGCAGCCGACGACGGGCAACGGCTCGCCCGTCGTCGGGATGGGCCGCTTGTGCATCGGTTGGGGGGAAGCGTCGGCGGCGTGCGCCGCGCGACCGGCTTGCGCGGCGAGCGCCGCGGCCGCCGCCACGCACAGGAAGTCGCGGCGGGTGGTCATGAGCGTGGCGCGCGCGGGAAGGGGCGCGTCGCGCGTCTTACCGGGAAACAAGGCATTTCCTCTGCTCCTGACGGGAGTGAGCGGTGCGAGTCCTCCGCTCTCGGAAACGCGGGACGGCCTAAAGTTCCTCCTTGTCTCGTTCGTGCCTCGCGGGCGCGCTTTGCGCGGTCTCAGTGCTTCCTCAACGCCGGCGCCGGCCGGAATCCCCTGAACCGCTCCCGCCGATGCTCCTCGTCGAAATGCGCGCGCGCGGGCTTCACGAGATCGCTGCGCGAGACGATGCCCACGAGCCGCATCGACTGCTTGTCCGCGACGACGGGCAAACGCTCGAACTCATGCACGGCGAGGCGCGTCGCGGCGAGCCGGCAGGGTTCGCCCGGCAGCGCGAACGCCGGTGCGCCGTCCTGAAGCCTGCGCAGCGCATCCCCGATGCTCGCGCCCGCGTCCTGCACCGACGACGCGCCGATCAGCGTCCCGAGCAGCGCCCGATCCAGCATCCCGACGAGCACGCCGTCGCGCACCACCGGATACGCACGATGCATCTGCTGCGGTCCGAAATGCTCCGCGAGCACGTCGGAGAGGGGCGTGGCCGCGTCGATCGTCTGCACGTCGCGCGTCATGACTTCCTCGACATGATGCCGCTCGAGCGGATCCACGCCGTACTCGCGATAGATGTGATACCCGCGCCGCGCGATCTTCTCCGTCATGATCGAGCGGCGCATCACGACGGTCGCGAAGCCGTGTGCGACGAGCGTCGCCGCGAGCAGCGGCAACAGCGCGTTGCTGTCGTGCGTGAGGCCGAAGGCGAAGACGATGGCGGTGAGCGGCGCGCCCAGCGTCGCGCCGAGCGTCGCGGCCATGCAGACGAGCGGCCAGAGCGCGGCGTCATGCCCCGGCAGGATCACGCCGAGCGCGGTGCCCAGGCCCGCGCCGAGCATCAGCAGCGGCGCGAGCACGCCGCCCGACGTGCCGGAGGCGAGCGCAACGACCCAGATCACCGCCTTCACTGCGAGAATCGACAGCGCGACCTGAACGGCGATGTGCCGATGCAGCAGGTCGCCGATCACGTCGTAGCCGACGCCGAGCGCGCGCGGCTCGATGAACCCGCCGATGCCGACGAACACCGCGCCGATCGCCGGCCACCACATCCAGTGGATCGGCAGCTTGCCGAACAGGTCCTCCAGCTTGTAGAGCGACGCCGACAAGCCGGAGGCCAGCGCGCCCGAAAGCAGTCCGGCGACCAGGCACGACAGCAGCGAAATCATGTGCGGCGGCTGCGTCTCGAGCGGAAAAAGCGCGCCCGTGCCGAACACCGACGCGCGCGCGAAGCCCGCGACGGCGCACGCGAGCGCCACCGGCAGGAAGCTGCGCGGCCGCCATTCGAACAGCAGCAGCTCGACCGCGAGCAGCACCGCCGCGACCGGCGTGCCGAACACGGCCGTCATGCCCGCCGCCGCGCCCGCGACGAGCAGCGTCTTGCGCTCGGCGGCGGTCACGTCGATGCACTGCGCGATCAGCGAGCCGAGCGCGCCGCCCGTCATGATGATCGGTCCTTCCGCGCCGAACGGCCCGCCGCTGCCGATCACGATGCCCGAGGACAGCGGCTTCAGGATCGCCACTTTCGGCGACATGCGGCTCTTGCCGAAGAGAATGGCCTCGATCGCCTCGGGGATGCCGTGGCCGCGAATCTTCTCGGAGCCGAAGCGTGCCATCAGCCCGACGATCAATCCGCCGATCACCGGAATCGCGATCACCCACGGCCCGAGCATATTGAGCGCGGGCGAGCGGTCCGCGACGGAGAACGTGCCGAAGAAGAACAGATTCGTGAACAGGTGGATGAGCCCGAGCAGCACGACGGCCGCGAGCGTGCTGATTCCGCCGATGACGGCGGCGAGCCCGCAGATCTTCAGCAGCCGGTCGTTGACGGAAAAATCGCGTTTGTGATGGTCCATGCGAAGTGCTCCAGATGGATCAAAGATCGATTTGCGGCACGCGGAAGGCGCCCTCGAGCGACTTGAGCTCCGCGCGATGCAGCGCCGCGAGGCGCGACAGCACATCTTCGCCGCGCGCTTCGAGATGCACCTGCACTTGACGGCGATCCTCGGGGCTCGGTGCGCGCCTCACGAGCCCGGCCGCCTCGCAGCGCGTGACGAGCGCGACGACGCCGTGATGCTGCGATTGCAGCCGCTCGGCCAGCTCGCCGACCGTCGCCCAGGCGCGGCCCGGATAGCCCTTGATGTGCAGCAGCAGCAGGTACTGCAGCGGCGTGATGCCTTCGTCCTGAGCGGCGCATTCGGAAAAGCGCTCGAAGCGCCGCATCTGATAGCGGAATTCGGACAGTTGCTCGAAGTCCGGCTTGGTGAGATTGCGCGGAGTAGTCATCTGATATCCGGATAGGCGCGGGCGAATCAGGCGCTCTTGCGCTCGCCCGCGAACGATTGTCGATACAGACCCGAAATCAGGTCGGTCTCGGTGATCATGCCCGCGAGCTGATCGCGTGCGTCGACCACCGGAATGTGGTGGTGCCCGAAGTGCGCGAACATCGGCACCAGCTCGGCGATGGCGGTGCGCGTGTTCACGGTGCACACGTCCGTCGTCATCAGCGAGGCGACGACGGGCGGCGTCGCGGACGCTCCGCGCGCGAAGCGTTCGATCGCGCGCCGCATGCCGTCGAGCAGTCCGCGGCGGCGCACCGGCGCCAGGTCGGCGCGCGTGACGATGCCGCACACGCGGCGCTTCGCATCGATCACCGGCAGCGCCTTCACGTGATGCCTGTCGATGAGTGCGAGCGCCGCCTGCGCGCTCGTCTCCGGCGTGACCGACACCACCGCGCGCGACATGATGTCGGCGCAGGTGAACTCCGTGAAGCGGCGCGCGTAGGCCTGCAGCTGCGTTTCGCGCAGGAGCGCTTCGAGATCGTCCGGATCGACGTCGAGCATTTCGCTGCGGCGCGCGAGCACGGCTTCCAGATCGGCGCGCGTGAACGACGCGGCGTCCGCCGGCGCGTTCGCGGGCTTCGGCGCGGCGTGTCCGTGCGGGTAGCGGTGTCCCGTCAGCGCATGAAACACGATGGCGGAGGAAAGCAGCGCCGCCGACTGGATCGCCACCGGCGCGAGCACGAAGCCATAGCCGAGCGCGTGAATCGCCGGGCCGCCGAGCACGGCGGTCAGCGCGACCGCGCCCGAGGGCGGATGCACGCAGCGCAGCGCGAACATTGCGCAGATGGCGAGCGCGACGGCGAGCGCGGCGGCGTCGACCGGATCGTGGACGAGTATCGCGCAGGTCACGCCGACCGTCGCCGAGACGATATTCCCGCCGATGATCGACCACGGCTGCGCGAGCGGACTCGCGGGCACGGCGAAGAGCAGGACGGCGGACGCACCCATCGGCGCGATGAGAAAGGGAATCGCGGACGCGTCGCCGATGAGCAGATGCGCGAGGCCGCCCGTCAGCGCGATGCCGATCAGCGCGCCCAGGCCGGCGCGAAGGCGCTCGGTCCAGCGCAGCGTGACGGGAGCGGGGAGAAAGCCATGCAACCAGCGAAGCAATGCGATGCGCGACACTTTTTTCAGCGTTCCGGGGAGAGTCAGTGGAAGTACACACTGGCTGGCCGGGGAATGGCGCGAAAGCGAGCGTGCGACAAGCGCGAAATTATATCTCAATATGATACAAATTGTCGCGTCCCCTGGTTCGGAACGTTCGGCGGCATGCGCGCAGCGGCGCCATCCTCCTGTACGATGAACTTTCCCTTGCGCGGCGCGGGCGCGAATCGCCGGATCTTTCCCGGCACCTGAACATGGCTCGTTTATCGGACGGTTTCGTCTGTCGTTTGACGTGCGCCGTTTTGCGGATGATGGCCGGCGTGTGGGCGTGGTCCTGCCTCGTCGCCGTGCATGCCGCACAGGACGACGATCCCTCGACCATCGTCAGCGACGTCCATGCGTTCGTCGTCGCGGAAGACGGCTCGCTGACCGAGGACGACGCCACCGTGCTGCGCGCGAATACGTCGGCGGGCGTCGACGAGATCGCGCAACGCTACGTCTGGTACGACAGGAGCGTCTCGAAGGTGGAGATCGTCGAGGCGTATTCCGTCGATGCGAACGGCGTGCGCCACGACGTCTCGCCCGACCAGATGCGCGACATTCAGGAGCCGCGCTCGGCGGGCGCGCCGACGTTTCAAGACGCGAAACTGCGCGCGGTGATCTTTCCGGCGGTGGGCATCGGCTCGACGGTGCATCTGCGCTTTCGCAAGAGTCAGGCGGCCGCGGTGATTCCCGGGGAATTCAACTATTTCGTCGATCCGGGACAGCGGCCGGTGCTGGATCAGCGGCTGGTTTTCGACCTGCCCGCCGACAAGCCGCTTCATGCCGACGCGCGCGGCTATGTCGCCGAGCCGCCCGTCACGGAAAACGGCCGTACGCGCTACGCGTTCGACTACCGGCGTGAGCGCTTCGCGCGCATCGAGAGCGGCTCGGTCGGCTATGCGCAGTACGGCGACCGCCTGATGGTCACGACCTTTCCCGACTACGCGAGCTTCGCGAAAAGCTACCGCGACGCGGCCGTCGACCCCGGCGCGAGCGATCCCGCCGTGCGCGCGCTCGCGCAATCGCTCACGCGGAACGACGCCGACGACCGCGCGAAAGCGAAGACGCTCTACGACTGGGTGCGCCGCAATATCCGCTACGTGGCGATGTTCATCGGGCAGAGCCCCGCGGTGCCGCATCGCGTGACCGAAGTGCTCGCGAATCGCTACGGCGATTGCAAGGATCACGTCGCGCTTTATGGCGCGTTGCTCGCCGCCGTCGGCATTCGCAGCGAGCCCGCGCTGATCGGGCTCGGCCCGGTGTATGCGCTGCCGTCGGTGCCGGGCTACGGCTCGGGCGCGATCAATCACGTCATCACGTGGCTGCCGGATCTGAACGTGTATGCGGACAGCACGGCGTCGGGCGTCGAGTTCGGCTTTCTGCCGCTCGCCGACATGGACAGGCCCGCGCTGCGGGCCGATTCCGGCGTGCTGTCGCGCACGCCCGCGACGCAGGCGCTCGCGCGCACGGCGCGGCTGCAGATCGACGTCGCGCCGCAGGGCGAGGCGAGCTTCGCCTATTGGGTCGAGGACGCCGGATGGAGCGCGGAAATCGAGCGGATGAACCTGCGGCTCGCGAATGCGCAGCGGCGCGACCAGATCGCGGCGGACCGCCTGCGCTTCACCAACCTGCGCGGTGCGGGCGCCCTGACGACGAGCGACGTCGACGCCACCGGCGGCCCGTTCGCCACGACCTTGCGCGGCACGCTGGACGACGTCGTCTGGCCGACCGGCACGACGGCGCTGCCGGCGCTCACGAGCCTTTCGGGCGGCATCGCGACGCAGACGCGCAACTGGCTCGCCGAGCGCACGCGCACGCAGCCGTACATCTGCATCGGCGGGAGCTTCGACGAGGTATCGCAGATCGCACTGCCGAAGCACATGCGCGTCGCCGGAATGCCGGACGATCTGGATCTGACTAGCGGCTTCTTTCGCTACCGCTCGCGTTATCTCCTCGATCCGGCCACCAACGTGATTCAGATCTCGCGCACGCTGGAGGCCGACTTCGGCAAGCAGGTCTGTTCGCCCGAGGATTTTCAGGCGGCGCTGCCCGCGCTCAGGAGGATCGAGCGCGATACGCAGGAGCAGATCATCGTCAGGGCGGCGGGACGATGAAGGCGCTCACTCCATGTCCCGCGCGACGCGGAACCCGTTCTGCGACTGCCGCACGCTCGCGCTGTACTTGAAGCGCGTCGCCGACTGCATGTAGCCCGCGCCTTCGCGCCACGAGCCGCCGCGAATCACGCGCACGGAGCAGGAAGGATCGTCCCAGGTGCGGCCGTCGGCGGGCGCGCCCTTGTACGAGCTATGCCAGCAATCGGCGACCCATTCCCAGACGCTGCCGTTCATGTCGTACAGACCGTAGGGATTCGGCGCGAACGATCCGACCGGCGTCGGCGCTTCGGGACGATACGGATCGCCGCAGTCCTTGCAATCGGCCGTGCCTTTCCTCATCTGATCGCCCCACCAGTACGTCGACTGGGTGCCGCCGCGCGCGGCGTACTCCCATTCGGCTTCCGTCGGCAGGCGATACGACTTGCCGCCCACCTTGCTCAGCCATTTGACGTACACCTGGGCGTCGTCCCAGCTCACGTTGCGCATCGGCGAATTGCCGGGCGGCGCGGTCGTCGCCTCGCTGTCCGGCGCGACGCGGGTGCACGCGCCCGCGTCGGCGCAAGCGTTCCATTGCTCCACCGTCACCTCGTATTTGCCGATCGCGTATGGATGCGCGATCGTCACGCGATGCGGCGGCTTCTCGGCGGGATCGTCGTTGTTGCTGCCCATCGTGAAGCTGCCGGGCGCGATCGGGATGAGCGCCGGGCATGACGGGCAATCCTTGATTTCGCCGCCTGCGGTTTTTGCGGCGGGCTTCGCCGCCGCGGCCGCCGCAGCGGGCGCGGCCGTCGATGGCGCCGCCGATGCGCTCGGGCGCGGCTTCTCCGGTGTCGCGGCTGTCGACGGCGCCGGCTTCGGCGCGGGGGCGGCGGGCGTGGGCGTGGCCGGAGGCGTCGTCGCGGGCTTCGCGCTGCCCGCCGCGCGCAGGCGCTCGATGCGCGCCTTCGCCAGCGCCGCGAAACGGCCGTTCGGATAGGCCTTCAGATACGCCTCGTAATCGCTCGGATACGTGCTGTCCTTGATGGATTCCCAGAAGGTCAGTTCGTACTGCTCGTTGCTGTCCTTCGGAAGGATGCCGCGCGTGCGAATGGCGTCCGAGCGGGAGGATTCGGCCTGATCGACTGCGCTTGCAGCCGCCATGCGCATGACCGGCGATGCATCGGCGATGGCGAACGCGCGTTCGAGCGTCGAGGCGATCCACGGCCGCTGAATGCCGCGCGATTCGTGCGCGACGTCGGATGCGGCGGCGCCGAACGTATCGGCGGTCACGAACCTGCGCTTGCCGAGCGCGCGCAGCAGCGCCGCCGTGTAGCGGCCGTTGCGCCCGCTTTCGGCCGCCGCATCGCCCGGCGCGGCCGCATAGGCGATGAGCGTGCGCGGCGGCAACCGCCACGCTCGATCGCCCGTTTTCTCGAAAGGACCGGAAAGGCACATGTCCAGCACGACGATATTCGCCGCGCCCGGCCTCGCGCGCGCCATGCGCTCGACGATCTCCCTTGCCGCGATGCTCTTGCCGACGAGCGTCGCGGGCGCGTCCTCGCGCGCATCGAGCGGCAGGAGCAGCGCATCGCCGCCCGCCTGCACGCCATGACCGGCGAAATAGACGAGACCGGTGTCGCGCGGTCCGAGCCGGGCGGCGAACGCATCGATGGCCTGGCGCATGGCCGCTTCGTCGAGATTCGCGCGGCGCGTGACATCGAAACCGAGCGCGGCGAGCGCGGTGCTCATGTCGTTCGCATCGCGCGATGCGCCCGCGAGCGGATGATCGCCGTAGTCCGCATTGCCGATGACGAGCGCGGCGCGATGCTGCGCCATCGTCAAATCGGACGCCAGGGGCGGCGATGCGGCCGGAGCCGCGCATGCGGGCGCGAGCCCGCCGCCGATCGTTACGAACATGCCCGCGATAAGAAGAGTTCGCCACATATTCACACCCTGTGCGTTCGGCTTTGAGTGAGGCGCAGCGTTGCATTCGCGTTTCTGCGCAGTGGCTGCACGGGCGAGGTCTGCGCCCTTGTATCCGCCACGTCGCGCGCCTTGGCGCGACCGTGCGAGTGCAGCAACGACAACGATAGCACGCACGCATGCGCCACTTAATCCCCGGAAGGAAGGTATCCGCAAAGAGGTGCAAGGCGCCCACGCGCGTACGTATCTTTTTTAAACGTTACGTCCTAATCTAAAGCCGAAGGAAGACCGACTTCAACGCTTCGAGCACGTGCGTACGCTTGTGTTCGCTCGTGCGAGAGGCGAATTTTTCCGGCCCATTCGCGAGCCCTTTCAACGAGAGAGGCGTGCATAACATGCTGAGAAGAACCGTGCTTGGCGCGCTGGCTTCGCTTGCCGCACTCGTCGCCGATTCGTCGTTTCCCGCCGCGCGTGCGCGCACGCCCGCGCCGCCGAACGCCGAGGCGTACATCATCTGGCCTCCGGACGGCGCCGTGATCACCGGCGGCAAGCTCTGGGTGCGCATGGGCTTGCGCAACATGGGCATCTGTCCGAAGGGTGTCGATCTGCCGAACGTGGGGCATCACCATCTGCTGATCGACACCGACCTGCCGCCGCTCGATCAGGAGATTCCGTCCGATCGCAATCATCTGCACTACGGCGCGGGCGAAACCGATGCGCGCATCGAGCTTCCGCCGGGCAAGCACACGCTGCAGCTGCTGATGGGCGACTACAACCACGTCCCGCATGATCCGCCGGTCTACTCGAAGAAGATCACCATTACCGTGAAATGAGCGGTGAACCGAACGGAGCAACCCGCGCACTTGCCGAGGGCACACGACATGAAGAAACGATCCGCTGACGCGCTCGCGCTCTCGCGTGCGATCCTCGCTGCCGCCACGCTCGCGGCGGCGTTCGCCGCGCCCTGCGCGCTCGCCGGGCCGACGCCCGCGCCCGCCAATGCCTACGCGTACATCGGCTATCCGAACAACGGCCAGACCTTGCCCGCGGGCAAGCCGTTCAAGGTCTGGTTCGGGCTGCGCTACATGGGCGTCGCGCCGCGCGGCGTGAAGTTTCCGAACACGGGACATCATCACTTGTTGATCGACGTGGACTTGCCGCCGATGGATCAGGAGATTCCATCGGATCGCAATCATCTGCACTACGGCGCCGGCGAAACCGAAACGATGCTCGAGCTGCCGCCGGGCAAGCACACGCTTCAGCTTCTGATGGGCGATGACAAGCACATACCGCACAACCCGCCGGTCTATTCCAAGAAGATAACGATCTACGTCAAGTGAGGCCGGGCGCCGCGCGACTCGCGCGGCGTCTTTCCCGAATTTTCGGCTTCGGAACCGCATGCGTCATGCGGATGGAGACGTTCGTCCGCGCGTTCCGAAGAGATGTCGTTCGGCGGACGACAGTTGGAATCCGAAGTGTTGGTCGCAAGGCGTCATGCGCCGCAAGCGATGCGCACTGACGGTGGCGGGCCGACGGGGGAGAAAGCCATACGCAGCAAGGCGCCGGCAAAAAGAAGCGAGGCGGCGGGCCGCTTGGCACACCCTATGCATTTAACCGGTGCGAGCAGACAAGTTGCTCCAGCCCGCCACCGAATGCGCGACGCGCACCCAAGGGGTATCGAAATGAAGACGCTGACCATCAAGGACCTTCCCGTCACCGAAGAGCTCGATCGCCGTGCAATGTCCGCGGTACGCGGCGGCAATGCGTTGCTCTACCCCGGCTTCATCTCCGGATTCGACGTGTCGAAGATAGCGATGACCTTCGCCCCGCAGCAGTTCATCGGCCAGACGCAAACCACGACGACCGAGAACGGCAGCAACATCGCGTTCGCCGACGGCCTCACGGCGCGGGCGAATGTCGCGCCGAAGCAGGACGCGAGGAACATCGCCAACGTCAACTTCGGCGTGGCGGGCGACCTGGCCTGAGCGATCGCGATCGGTGCAGGGAATCGATCGAGCCGTCACGCGGCAAGGCATCGGTGCAGTCATGCAGCAAAAGCGGGGCACGGGGCGCGCCGCTGCAACACCGCCCGCATGAAGGGCGTCGCGGTCGAAGCGCCGGATCGACAGCGCCCGACCGCCTCACGGACGCGCGACGTGTCGCAGAACACGCGCGCGCCACGTGACTTAACCCGTATGGAGTCGCGGTGCGCCGTGTGATTTACTTGATGTATCGAACGGTCGGCGTCGCGCTTCTCACACCCAACACCGACCGTCGGTGCGCGTTCACCGGGAGCGAGATCGTGCGTGCCTTGTTGCCATCGTTGCGCGTATATGTCGGGCGCGAGTGGAGCGCCTTGCCGGCTCTTCGACGCGCGTCCGCCGCGGCCGGGCTCTGCGCCGCCGCGCTGCTTTCCGGTTGCATCGACGTGAAGGTGCCGACGTATCAGCGCCCCGACACGCCGGAAAAAACCGCCTTCACGAAGATCGACGCACCCAAGGTCGCGGCGTCCGACACCATCCAGCCCGACTGGTGGAAGCAATTCCAGGACCCCTACCTCGACTCGCTGGTGGAGAAGGCCATCAACGGCAACTTCGACATCAAGGTGCTGGCCGCGCGCATTCAGGTGGCCGGCGCGCAGATCGGCGAGGCGCGCGCGGGCGCGCTGCCCTCGATGGATCTCGGCGCGGGCGCGGCCTTCGAGAAGACCACCGGCCAGCCGTTCTCGAAGCAGTACAACCTGGCGACGCAGGTCAACTGGGACATCGACATCTGGGGCGCGGTGGAGAAGGGCGTGCAGGCGCAGAAGGCCGAGTTCCGCGCGACCGAGGCCGACTGGCGGGCAGGCTATCTCGAACTCGTCTCCAGCGTCTCGACGACGTACTTCCAGATTCTTCAGTTCGACGATCAGATCGAGCAGCAGAAGCGAACCATCACGACGAACCAGCAGATCCTGACGATCTTCGAGGGCATGGAGAAGAACGGCCTCGTCCCGCACACGCAGGTGCTCACGCAGCGCGCCGAGCTCAACCGCCTGACGCGCGAGCTGCTGGAGCTGAAGCGCTCGCGCGACCTCGCCGACAACGCGCTCGCGACGCTGACCGGCGTACCCGCCGGCGAATTCAAGGTGCCCGCCGGCAAGCTGCAAAAGCGCGTTCAGGTTCCGCCGGTACCAAGCGGCCTGCCTTCGCAGCTGCTTGCGCGGCGTCCGGATCTGATCGCGGCCGAGTATCGCGTGCTGGAAGCCTACGATCTCGTCGGCCAGGCGAAGCTCGCGCAGCTGCCGACCATCAGCCTGACCGGACGCGGCGGCACGGCGAGCTTCGCGCTCACCGATCTGTTGAAGACGTTCACGTTCAGCTTTCTGCCGAGCATCAATATCCCGATTCTCGACCCGAGCGTGCGCGCGCACGTCAAGACCACCGAGGCGCAGACGACCGTCGCCGAACAGCAGTACCGCAGCACGGTGATGAGCGCGTTCGAGGAAGTGGAGAACGCGCTCGTCAACCTCGATTCGCACATGAAGCAGCGCGGCGAGCTGCAGCAGGAAGTGGATCAGTTGACGGTGGTCGCCGCGCAGATCGATGCGCAACTGAAGGAAGGCGTGATCTCGCAGCTCGAAGTGTTCGAGACGGAGCGCACGCTGCTCGCCGCACAGCTCGCATTGCTCGCCAACCATCAGCAGATTCTTTCCGACACCGTGACGCTCTACAAGGCGCTCGGCGGCGGCTGGCCGACGGTCGACGTGCAGAGCGCGAGCAAGGACGGGCTGAAGTGAGCCGTTACATCAGCGGCGGCGCGCAATGATCTGAGGAACGCCGTGCAGGATAGCTAACGATCGTTCTTAAATGGCTGGATAAATCGCTGGTTTATGGCGTCATGCGCCAGTGCTGCGTGATTGACTACGACGATGCGTGACTTAAACTCTCAACAGCCGCCGGTGGCGAATGACATCAATCACGGCGCGTTCCAACCTGTCCATGCGCCCGAGCTTGCCGGGCCTTCCCCTGGCGCATCGGCGGCAGCGGCTGGACGTACCTCGTGACATGGACATGGCTCAAGGCTTTTCCGTTGCGGAACAACAGCCGAGCGTGGGCGAGGCGTTCGATGTCATCCTGAAGCCCATGCCGAATCGCGAGCTCGGGAGCGACGCCGACAGGCTGAGCGAAATCCGCATCGACGAAAATCTCTTCGCGATCGGCCGCGCCGAAGCGCCGTTCGACGCGAGCCCGCCCGACGCGGTGGCGCAGCTCTCGCGCCGGCATGCGCGCATCTTCATCGAGCACGGTCTCGTCTATATCGCCGATCTCGGCAGCAAGAACGGCACGGCCGTCAACGGCGCGCCCGTGCGCGACACGCCCGCGCGCGTGCGCGACGACGACGTCATTTCCTTTGGTAGCCGCCTTTCGTATCGCGTGCAGCTTGCGCCGCGCGCGCGGCGGCTCGGCGCGGCGAAGCAGGTCGGCATCACGCTCGTACCGCAGCGCGACGATCTCGGGCTTCAGCCGATCGAGCTCGCGCAGTTTCCGTTTCTCGTCAGCAAGACCGACGCCACGTTCTCGCGCTATCGCGACCAGTATCCGCATCAGGTGAACTACGTGTCGCGCCGGCACGCCCATGTGTTCGTCAAGGGCGGTGCGCCCTTCGTCGAGGATCTCGGCAGCACCAACGGCACGTTCGTCAATGGCGAGCGGCTCGGCGCATCCGCGGTCGGGCTCAAGGACGGCGACACGGTCGCGTTCGGCGGCACGCACTTCGCGTACACGGTTCACGTGCACGGCGACGAAGGCGAATCGACGCTGACCGAGATGGCCGCGCTCGATCAGGACGAATTGGACAGCGACAAGACGACCTTCGTCGGCTCGGCGCATTCGTTTCTCGATATCTTCTGCGTCGATCAGGCCGCGGCGCGCGAGGACGAAATCAACGAGGACGCGCGGCCGTTGCCCGCCGAGGAAAGCTGTCAGGATGCGCGGCACGCGAAGCGCGGCAAGTTCGCGCTCTTCGTTGCCGAGTTGCGCAAGGCGCTCGCGAGCGACGACCCCCGCGCGACGCGGCGCACGCGCATCGTGGTGGCTGGTGTGCTGGCCGCGCTCGTCGCGGGCGGCGCGGCGCTTTTCTATGGCGGTTCGTCCGAGCGTCAGGCGAAGTCGCTGATGGCGCACGGCGAATATGGCGAAGCGGCCGCCGTCACGGACGACTATCTGAAGTCACATCCGCAGAACACGCATTTCGCGTCGATGAACACCGAGGCGGTGCTCAAGTCGAACGTGCCGCGCTGGCTCGTCGCGCTGAAAAAAGGCGATTTCGCGAGCGCGGACGCGATCATCGCGCAGATGAGAGCGCTCAGCGAGCACAACGCCGAGGTGCATGGGCTGCTGGACGAGCTCGAATGGATCGGCAAGCTGGAAGGCTTCGTGATGGGTCGAGGCGGCACCGATGCGCCGATTCGCATGTACGGCGACGAGTCGCGCATCGGCGCGATCCTGAAGCACTGGGAAGCGGATGCGGCGGGACATCAGCGCGATCTGGACCGCATCGCGGAATACGTGCCCGAGTTTCGGGAGCCGTACGCGCTCGCGCTCAGCCATCTGCGCAAGCTGCAAAGCGACGATTCCGTGTATCTCGCGGCCATCGACCGGCTCGATGCGAGCATCGTCAAGAGCCTCGCTCAGGACGATCCCGATTCGATCAGCGCGACGCTCAAGGACTACGCCGACAAGTATCCGCGGCTTGCCGGGCTCGATCGCGTGCGCGCCGATCTCGACGCCTATTCCGGCCTGCGCCGCAATCTGAACGGCGCGAGCCTCGCGTCGCTCGCAGGATCGCTGACGAAGGCGAATTTCTCCACGCCGCCGTTTCAGGAGAAGTTTCGTCAGATGAGCGCGAGCAAGCTGCCGCCGCCCGACGTGCTCGCGCAATACGCGGCCGTTTCCGATGCGTGGAACCACGGCCGCGGCGCGCAGGCCATCGACGGCCTGCAGAAGCTGCCGCAAGGCTCGTGGTCCGCGATGGTGCAAAAGGAGCTCGCGCACAAGAAGGCCGTGGCCGCGCAGTTCGCCGATTTGCAGAAGGCGCGCGGCTCCAAGGGCTATGAGGATGCGCTGCTCTCGTTCTACGAAACGCTCGACCTCGACGGCGACGCGTACTACGCGAAGGCGGTCGCGCCCGAAGTCGCATCGTTGAAGGACAAGGCGATCGGCCGTGCGCAGGCGCTCATGACGCAGGCGCAGACGCTCTGGCAGCAGTATCGGACGAACGGCGGCATCGGCGGATCGCAGCGGCTCGAATCGGGCGTGTCGGATGTGTTCCGCACGCAGGCGAAGCTGCTGTCGGACGCGCAGGACGCCGCCACGCGCGGCATGCGCATCTTCAGGCAGGTGAAGGCGGACGCCGCCACGGCGAAGTGGACGGCGCTCGCCAGCGAGATCGACACCGAGGCGGACCTGCAGCGGCGCTCGCTGCAGGACTTGCGCATGGTGCTCGAACCAGGGCTTCTCAATACCAAGCTGAGCTTGATCGGCGGAGGCACGAGCAGTGAAGAGAGACGCACACCTTAAGCCGCTGTCGGAGGCGCTCGGGGAGCACGGCGCCGAAGGCATCGCGATACTCACGGCCGAGCCGCTCAAGCTCACGCAGGCGCTCGTCTTCGCGATGGTGGCGCTCGTCGGCTCCGCGCTCGTGTGGTCGTTCGTCGGCCATGCGGACGTGATGGTCACGGCGCAGGGCACGCTCGCGCCCGAATCGGAAGTGCGCCGCTTCTACGCGCCGATCGACGGCGAGCTCGCCGATCTGTATATCGCGGAAGGCCAGCCCGTGCGCAAGGACGACGTGGTCGCGCGCCTGAACGCGCGCGGCGCGATCGAGGCGGCGACCAACGCGCTCGAAGCGCAGCTGAAGCTCGACGACGCCGAGCGCGAATGGAAGCAGTTCCCCGAGAAGAAGCTCCTGATGGAGCGCAAGATCGCCGCGCTCAAGGATCAGATGGATGTCGAGGAGCATCAGCATCAGCAGCGCGTGACCGAAGGCACGAGCAAGCTCGCGGAAGGCCAGAAGGCGCAGCTGCAGGAAGCGCGCAGCACGCTGGAGAATGCGCGCCGCGCGCGCGATGCCGCCAAGGTCGATCTCGACCGCTTCCAGCGCCTGTTCGCGCTGCCGGGCGGCGGCGGCGTGTCGCAGGCGCAGGTCGATGCGAAGCGCAATGCGTATCTGGAAGCGGACGGCGCCTATCGCGTCGAGCAATCGCGGCTGGCGGAGCTGGACTTTCGCCTGAGCCACGATTTCACGCAGGCCAAGCGCCAACTGGAAACGAGCGGCCAGGAAGCGACGAGCCTGCGGCTGCAATACGAATCCGCGATGCGCGAGGTCGCGAGCACCGAAGACAAGTTGCGTCTGCAACTACAGACGGCGCGCCTCGTCGCCGATGCCGCCGCGCGCATCAAGTTCGAAAACATCGACAAGGACAACTTCCTGCTGATTCTCGCGCCGGTGTCGGGCGTGATCACCGATGTCACGTCGACGCAGCCCGGCGACAAGATTCAGGCGAACACGCCGCTCGGCGGCATCGCGCCGGCGAATGCGAAGCCGGTGCTGAAGATCGAGATTGCCGAGCACGATCGTGCATTCCTGCGCGAGGGGCAGCGCGTGAAGCTCAAGTTCAACGCGTTTCCTTACCAGCGCTACGGCGTGATCGACGGCACGCTCGCGTTCATTTCGCCCGCGACCAAGCCGAGCCCGACGACCAAGCAACCGGTTTATGAGGGACGCGTGACGCTCGATCGCGATTCCTATCAGATCGCGGACACGAAGTATCCGCTGCGCTACGGGATGACGGCGACCGCCGAGATCGTGGTGCGCGAGCGGCGCCTGATCGACCTGGGGCTCGATCCCTTCCGCAATGTGGCGGGATGAGAGGTCGAGGGTTTCACGCACGGCAGGGTTTGGGCAGGCTACGAGATCGACATAACACCGAACGGAGAACGACATGACGGCGATTGTGCGTATCGACGACGAATTGGTCGACGTCGGCGAATTCATCAGGTTATTGAAATTGAACGGCCAGTTCGACGGCCTCATCGAGCAACTGGTGCGCGACAAGCTGACCGTGCGCGCGGCGAAGAAATCGGGCGTCGATGTCAGCGCCGATGAAGTCCAGAACCGCGCCGACCAGTTCCGCCGCATTCGCGGGCTGCATCGCGCGGCGGACATGAACAACTATCTCGACGCGCTGCACGTGAGCCTAGACGAGTTCGAGGTCTACATCACCGACACGCTCTATCAGGAGAAGATGCTGGAGAAGGTCGGCACCGAGCGCGAGATCGAGGAGTATTTCCAGCTCAATTCGCCGAAGTTCGACAGCATCGAGGTGAGCCATATCCTGCTCGATACCGAAGGCAGCGCGAAGGAAATGATCTCGTATCTCAACGACGATCCCGACAGCTTCGCCGACATGGCGCGCGAGCACTCGCTCGCCGACACGCGCGACGCGGGCGGCGTGATCGGGCGCGTGATGCGCGGTCAACTGAAGCCGGATATCGAGGCGAAGGTGTTCAACGCGGAGGTCGGCGATTTGCTTGGGCCATTCGTGTCCGCGGACGGAACGTCCTACGAGATTTTCGCGGTGACGGCGAAGTATCCCGCCAAGCTCGACGAGGACGTGTCCGGCGAAATCCGCCGTCTCCTGCGCGAGGAATGGATGATGGCGCGTGCGCAAGAGCATGTCATCGAAGCACGCTGAGTCAATCACGATAAGCCGACCCTGATCAGACATGGACGCCCCATCGAGCCTTGATTCGCCCGCCGACTTTCTCTCGTCGGTGGAGATTCTCTCGCCGTTTTCGCGCGAGGAGATCGAGCAACTCGCCGCGCATGCCGAGTCGCGCCGTTTCGGCTTCGGCGAGACCGTGTGCAACGCGGGCGATGCGGCCGACGGGCTCTATATCGTCAAGGCGGGCTCGGTGCGCATCTTCACCGAGGAGCACGGCAAGGAAATCAGCATGGGGGTGAAGAAGGAGCGCGAGACCTTCGCGGATATCGCGATGCTGCGCGACTACCGCCATGAATCGTCGGTGCGCTCCTCCGGCAAGACCGAGCTGCTCTATATTCCGCGCCTCGCGATCGAGCCCGTCATCGCGAAGAATCCCGCCGCGCTCGCGTTCGTCACGAGCTATGTCGCGATCAATTCGGCGGGCGGCTTCGTCGCGAAGCTCTTCGACTTGCGCGGCAAGCTCGACCGTGCCGAGCTGGAGGAGTGCGTGCGCAGCGTCGGCGTGAAGCGCGTCGGCGAGGGCAAGGAGATTCTGAAGCAGGACTCGCGCGACGATCGGCGTCTCTACGTGGTGCGCCAGGGCGAGGTGCGGATCGTGCGCGAGGAGGGCGGGGAACGGCATCTGCTCGCGACGCTCGGTCCCGGCGAGATCTTCGGGGAGAAGGCCTGCGTAATGCGCCAGGAGCAGATGGCGTCCGCCATCGCGAGCGCCGACACGCGCCTGCTCGTGATACCCGAGAAGACGGTGCACTTCATCATCGAGCGCAACGTGAAGCTGCGCGAGGTGCTGGAAGAGCGCATCCGCTTCACCGAGCGCGAACTGCAGCGGCAGAAGAAGCTCACCGAGCGCCGCAAGCTGCCCGCGATGCTCGATCTGCACACGAAGCCAGAACTGGGCGAGCGCGTGATCAAGCGCTTCGCGTGGGTCGAGCAGGCGGAGGAGATGGATTGCGGCGCCGCGTGCCTGGCGATGATCTGCCGCCACTACGGCATCAACATGACGCTCGGCAAGCTGCGCGAGCTCGCCAACGTGACGACGCAGGGCGCGACGCTCGACTCGCTCGCGCGCGCGGGCGAGTCGCTCGGCTTCACGACGCGCGGCGTGCAGTGCACGTTCGAATCGCTGCGCGGCTTCGAGATGCCGTTCATCGCGCACTGGGAGGGTTACCACTACATCATCGTCTATGGCGTCTCGAAGGACAACGTGTGGGTGGCGGACCCGGCGATCGGTTTCAAGAAGATGACGGTCGGCGAGTTCGAGCGCGGCTGGAGCGGCACGTGCCTGCTCTTCGCGCCCGGGCAGGACCTGACCCAGAAGGCCGTGTCGCGCTCGCCGTGGCTGCGCTTCGTCGGCTATCTGAAGCCGTACAAGCGGATCCTGCTGCACCTCTTTCTCGCGACCTTCGTCATTCAGGTGCTGGGGGTGATTCCGCCGCTCATCATCCAGAACATTCTCGACGGCGTGATCGTGCATCAGAACGTCGGGCTGCTGCATGTGCTGATTGCCGGTCTCATCATCTCGAGTCTGTTTACGCAACTGATGTCGACGATACGCGCGTATCTCGCGAACTTCATGGTCCGCAACATGGACTTCGCGATGATGTCGCAGTTCTTCAAGCACACGTTCTCGCTGCCGTTCGGCTTCTTCGCGAAGCGCAAGACCGGCGACGTGTTCGCGCGCTTCCAGGAGAATCACACGATCCGCGCGTTCCTCACGGAATCGACGGTCTCGACCGTGCTGAACCTGCTGATGATCTTCATCTACTTCACGATCATGTTTCTCTACAACGTGAAGCTGACCTTGCTGCTCATCGCGTTCGTGATCCCGATGACGGCGCTGACGGTACTCGCGACGCCGCGCATCAAGCAGAACGCGCGCGAGGCGTTCGCCTCGTCGACCGACGCGCGTTCGTACCTGATGGAAGCGCTGGGCGGCGTGGAGACCGTGAAGGGCATGGGCATCGAGCGCCCCGTGCGCCTGAAGTGGGAGAAGAAGTATGCGAAGTCGCTGGAGGTGCAATACAAGTCTCAGCGCTTCAATATCGCGGTGGGCTTGTGCAGCCAGTTGCTGAATGCGGCGACGACCATCGGCGTGCTCTGGGTCGGCGCGAATCTCGTGCTCGCGCGTGAGCTGACCATCGGGCAGCTGATCGCGTTCAATGCGTTCATGGGCAGCGTGCTCTCGCCGCTGATGGGCCTCATCAACCTGTGGAGCCTGCTGAACGACGCGGGCGTGGCGATGGAGCGCCTGGGCGACGTGCTCGACATCGAACCGGAGCAGAAGCCCGAAGACATGCAGCAGCGCGTGATGCTGCCCGACCTGCAGGGCGATATCAGCTTCAACGGCGTGTACTTCCGCTATGGCGACGGCGAGACGCCCTATGTGCTGGAGAACATCAGCTTCGACGTCAAGCCGGGGGAGCTCATCGCGATCGTGGGGCGCAGCGGCTCGGGCAAGACGACGCTCGCGAAGCTGCTCGTCGGCTTCTACGCGCCGAGCGAAGGCAAGATGACGGTCGACGGATACGATATCAAGGTGATCGACAAGGGCTTCTATCGCGCCCAGATCGGCTATGTGATGCAGAGCAATCTGCTGTTCTCGGGGACGATCGCGGAGAACATCGCGAGCGGCGATGATGCGCCCGACAGGCGGCGCATCGAGGAGGTCGCGAAGATGGCCGATGCACACCCGTTCATCGTCAAGATGCCGCTCGGTTACGAGCAGGTGGTGGGCGAGCGTGGCGTGGGTTTGTCGGGCGGGCAGATTCAGCGGCTATGCATCGCGCGGGCGCTCTATCACGATCCGCGCCTGCTCGTGTTCGACGAAGCGACGTCCGCGCTCGATACGCAATCGGAGAGCAATATCCTGGGCAACATGCAGGAGATTCTGAAGGGGCGCACGGCGGTCATCATCGCGCACCGGCTGTCCACCATCATGCGTGCCGACAAGATTCTCGTGCTGTACGAAGGCGGCATCGTCGAGCAGGGCAAGCACGACGAGCTCGTCGCGAGAAAAGGCATGTACTACCAACTCGTGCAGAAGCAACTGAGCGCAGCATGAAAATACTCGACCAACCGGAAAGCGACATCAGCGCGCCGACATCGGCGATTTCCTATGCGGGGCTCATCGAGAAGATCGAGATTCTGCGCTCGACGCTGCGATGGACCTCGCGTCTCGAACGGCCCGAGATCGAAAAGCTCCTGCGGCAGGCGAGCGCCTTGCGCGATGAAGTCATGCAGATGTCGCACAAGGAGCGCTTCGTGCAGGCGGCCGCCGCGGAGCCGAAGCGCGATCTTTCGCCGGGTGCGCGGCGCAAGGCTCTGCTCGAACGCAGCTTCGTGTTCGAAGGCACGTTCGGCGATAACCCCAAGCTGCTGGAGGCGCTGGAAATCGCCGAGAAAGCGGCGCCGACCGATCTTCCCGTATTGATCGACGGAGAAAGCGGCACGGGCAAGGAACTGATGGCGAAGGTCATTCACGCGAACGGCTCGCGCGCGGACAAGCCATATATCTCCGTGAATTGCGGCGCGATTCCGGACAACCTGCTGGAGTCGGAATTGTTCGGACATCGCAAGGGCGCGTTCACCGGCGCGACCAACGATCGCAAGGGCAAGTTCGAAAGCGCGCATACCGGCACGATCTTTCTCGACGAAATCGGCGAGTTGCCGCTTTCGGGGCAGGTGAAACTGCTGCGCGTGCTGGAGGCGCACGAGATTCAGCGCGTGGGTTCGGACGAGCCGATCGCGGTGGATACGCGCATCGTCGCGGCGACCAATCGCAATCTGCGGCAATGCTGCGATGAAGGGCGTTTTCGCGAGGACCTGTTCTACCGGCTCAGCGTGATCCATCTGACGCTGCCTGCGTTGCGCGAGCGGCGCGATGAAATTCCGCTCCTGCTCGCCTATTTCGGCGATGAAGCCGCGGCGACGTTGAAGCGCCGGCCGGTCAGGATGTCGCCGCGCCTGCGGGATTTTCTGCGTAATTACGACTATCCCGGCAATATCCGCGAGTTGCGGAACGTGGTGTATCGGCTGACTTGTCTCGCCGCCGATATGGCCGACGTCGAGCACCTGCCGGTGGACATCCGGCCGAAGTCGTCGCTGTCGCTGGCGATCAGCGGGCCGGCGGCGGGCGGGAACGGCATCGCGACGGCGAGTTCACTCGCGGAAGCGAAGCGCGTCGCGAGCGATGAGGCCGAGCGCGCGTTTCTCGAACGCGGCCTGCAGGAAACCGGCGGCACGGTGGCGGAGCTCGCGCGGCGGTATGAAATGAACCGGTCGCATCTGCAGATGCTTCTGAAGAAGCACGGGCTGCATTCGAAGGAGTTCAGGCTGGCGGCGCAGAAGAGCAGGGAGGCGGGGGAGTGAGGGACTTCGGTGATTGCATCCCCACGCGACGGCAGGTCTTGACGTCGCATGCGAAACCCGTGCTGGAATGGTTTCGCCAGCAAGGCAAGGGTTATCAGACACGGATCAACCGGCTTCTGCGCGCGTATATGCTGAATCAGCAGCGCCGTCACTGCTGACAGATCTCAAACCCCCGGATTCACCTGCGTCTTATCCGACGCCATCACATCCTCCGCATGCGCGACGACGACCGAGATATTGTCGCGCCCGCCGCGCGCCAGCGCGATTTCCAGCAGCCGTTGCGCCGCCATTTCGCAGTTCCCCGGCGCGAGTTCGCTCGCCATCTCGGCCTCGCTCACTTCGTTCGACAGCCCGTCGCTGCATAACAGGAACGTGTCGCCGTCGTTGAGCTCGAGCGTGTTCTCGTCGAGCTCGAGCACGTCGAGCGCGCCGACCGCACGCGTGATCAGATGCTGCGCCGGATGATTCAGCGCTTCCTCGGCCGTCAGCTGGCCGCGCGCCTTCATCTCCTCGACATGACTGTGATCGCGCGTCAACTGCACGAGCCGCCCGTGCCGGAACAGATAGATGCGGCTGTCGCCCGCCCAGACGTATCCGCATGTGCCGTCGCACGCAGCGAGCAGCACCACCGTGCTGCCGATGCGCGACACCAGGCGCCGCGCCGCTTCCGCGCGCAAGCGCTCGTTCACGTCGAGGAGCCGCGCGCGCGCATCGGCGACGACGTTCGCGAGCCCGTTCATGCCCGGCACTTTCGCGAGGCTCTCGATCACCATCCGGCTCGCCAGATCGCCGACCGCGTGCCCGCCCATGCCGTCGGCGACGGCCCACAGGCCGCGCTCGGGCGCATCGAGCAGCGCGTCTTCGTTGATCTGCCGCACGCAGCCGGTATCGGTGCGGGCGGCGGAAGTCCATCGAAACTCGGCGGTGAAGGTCACGGCAACCTCCGCAATCCTGGATGGCGTGTCGTCGAACGGGCGAAGCGGATGGCCCCGCTCATTGTGCGCCAACGCGCGCTGAAACGAACGTCGACGTGCACCGCTCAACCCGCGCGATTTCCCGCAATCGAATTCGGATTGACGGTGAGCGTCGCGCCATTCCCCGTGTTGCTGACGTTGACGCTCTGAAACTGATTGACCATCTGGCCGACCGTGACCGTGTTGTTGGTGATGTTGTTGGTCACATCGTAGATGTTGTTGGTGACATCGATGATATTCACGGCGCCGCCCAGGGTCTGCTGGCGGTCCGAAAACGGCGTGATCCAGCCGTATATCCACGGCGCGCCGCCTCCGCCGCTGATGGCCGACATCGCCGCGTGATCGAGTTCGCGCTCGTATTCGAGATCGGTGACGGTGATGACGCTCATGTCGGCTCTCCGTGGATGGCTTTGAAATCACGACGCACGCAGTCAATGCAAGGCCCGTGCCGGCCAGCATGTCCGACCGGCGCTTTTCGTCAAGTGGCCGGTCGGTGGGGCTCTGTCGGCATTGCCCCACCGGCGGGTTCCCGGTGCGGCGCGCGAATGAGTTGGATCACCGCCAACATCATGCGTTGGCGCAGCGGCGAACATCCAACACATCGACGTGCACGCGCGGATGCCTTTCTCAGGGGTCTGAAACCGTGTTTTCCCACCCGCGATTCTGACACTCATAGCCCAACAATCAGGTCGCGTGACTGTTGGCTCGGTCAGAACACCCGGCTTGGAACGAATCCTCGAAAATCTATCTTTATATTTGTAAATCAAAGACTTGGATAAGCTGGCAAGGATGATGCAAAGGACATGGCAACCCGGCGCCAAACAAACACATGGCGCCAGGCAAAAAAGAACCGGAGCCAGCCATGTCAACCAACCAACAATTCGGACTGAACGAACAGCAAGCCGCCGCCAGCGGCTTCTCGCTCGGCGACGAACCGGCTCTCGGCACCGAACTCATCACGCGCCGCTCCGGCTACGAACACCACGGCATCTACGCGGGCAACGGCATGGTCATCCACTATGCCGGCTTCGCGAAGTCGCTGCATCGCGGCCCGGTCGAGGAAGTCACCGTCGAGCAGTTCGCGGCCGGCCATGAAGTGACGATCCGCCAGAACCCGGCCGCGAAGTTCGTCGGCATGGAAGCGGTGCGCCGCGCGCGCAGCCGTCTCGGCGAAGACCAGTATCGCCTGCTCACCAACAACTGCGAGCACTTCGTCACGTGGTGCCTCGACGGCCGCGAACGCAGCCGTCAGGTGCAGGCGTGCTTCGCGCATCCGCGCGCGGCGCTGCGGGCCGTCACGGGACTCTTTCGCGCCTATGTCGCCGCCGAGCGCCGCCGCCGCATGAACGCCGCGCTCGCGGCCTGAACCCCACGCTTCGTCGATGCCTTCCGAGGAGACCATCATGCAAACCGCCGAAAATTCGCTGCACTGGGCCGTCGACAAGTGGCTCGCCCCGACTCCCGCGCATCCGGCGCGCGTCGTGCGGCTGTGCCGTTCGCATGTCACCGGCGCGCGCTATGTCTGCATCGAGGCGCAGCATCCCGGCGGCCCCCTCGCGATCATCTTCTTCAGGCACGATGACGGCTCCTGGAACGTGTTTCCGCCGCAGGCGAAGCGCCCGTCGATGAGCGCGGAGCGCCTCGCCGCCTGAACCCCTCGAGAATGGCCGGGGCGCGTCGGGCGGCCCCGGCTTTGACACGGCAATCCCGCTGCCGCTACTCTAGCTGCACCGATTCCGGCCATTCGATGAAGTCGCCGGGTCGCACGGATGCGGCAGGTCGTGGTAGTTTTGCGTCCGTGAACCAGATCGTACATTTTCGAGGTATTGCCGATGACCCAGCCCGACTCCACTTCCTCCGCCTGCGCGACGCCCGATTCCCAGGTCGGCGACAATCCGCTCGGCATCGCGGGGCTGGAGTTCGTCGAGTTTTCCAGTCCCGATCCCGAGGGGCTCGCCGCGCTGTTCGCCCGCCTGGGGTTCGTGCCCGTGGCTCGGCACGTCAGCAAGGCGGTGACGCTCTTCCGCCAGGGCAGCATGAATTTCCTCCTGAACGCGGAGCCGGATTCTTTTGCGTCGCGCTTCGCCGAGTCGTACGGCGTCGGCATCGCCGCGATCGGCATTCGCGTGCTCGATGCGCAGATCGCCCACGAGCGCGCGCTCGAATACGGCGCGTGGGATTTCGAGGGCGAGAAGATCGGTCCGAACGAGCTCGCGATTCCGGCCATTCAGGGCATCGGCGACTCGCATATTTATTTCGTCGATCACTGGCCGGGCAAGAACAGCGGGGAGGCGTCGATCTATGACATCGACTTTCGCCCGATTCCGGGGGCGAGCGCGGACCTGACGGGCACGGGTCTGCTCGAAGTCGATCACTTCACGCAGACGGTCGGCGCCGGCCGCATCCAGGAATGGCTCGACTTCTACCGCGAAGTGCTGCACTTCTCCGAGATCCATCAGGTGCACCCGGACTGGCACGTCTCGCAGGATTCCGCCGTCACGCTGTCGCCGTGCGGCTCGATCCGCATTCCGGTGTACGAGGAAGGCACCTATCGCACGGACCTCATGCAGCAGTACCTGCCCGATCACGAAGGCGAGGGCGTGCAGCATATCGCGGTCGCGTCGGCGGATATCTTCGCTTCCGTCGATGCGCTGATAGCGCGGGGCGTGCGCTTCCTGCAGCCGCCGCCGCGCTACTACGACGAGATCGACGAGCGGCTTCCCGGCCACGGGCTCGACATCGACCGCCTGCGCTCACGCGGCATTCTCGTCGACGGCGAGATCCTCCCCGACGGCACGCCGCAGCTTTTCCTGCAGACTTTCGTCGAGCGCAAGCCCGGCGACATGTTTTTCGAGATCGTCGAGCGGCGCGGGCATCACGGCTTCGGTGAAGGCAATCTGGGCGCGATCGCGAAGGCGCGGGGATAGGCAGGCAAGCCCGCGCCTTTGCGACCGAAGCTCATTGCACGACGACCGTCCCCGTCATGTGCGGATGCAGCGAGCAGAAGTACTTGTACGTGCCCGGCTTGTCGAACACGTGCGAGAAGCTGTCGCCGTTGTCGAGCGGGTCGGACTTGAAGGTCTTGCCCTCGTCGGTGACGGTGTGCAGCATGTCGTCGTGATTCACCCACGTCACCTTCGTTCCGGCCGGCACGGTGATCGTCGGCTTGCTGAACGCGAAGTTGTCGATGGAGATGCTCGGCGCGGCCGCCGCGGCGACCTGTTGCGCGGGTTCCTGCGCGCAGGCGGTCGGAATCGCGCCGATCACGCCCTTCACGACGAGCGCGAGCGCGGCCTTGCGCAGGAACTTGCCGGCGAGCGGGCGGAGATTGGCGGGCGAGATCATGCTCGAGGCAGCGCTCGCGAGGGTGGCGGCGCTCATGATTGCGCCGCGGCGAGCGCCGTGTCCGTGACCGCCAGTTGCCCGCGTCCCGCGATGTGCCTGACTTCGCGCAGGCCGAGCATCGTGCGCAACTGCTCCGAGGGGACCTTCATCGGTCCGGGGCCGGCTGCCGCGCCCGGCGCGGGCTGCGGGAAGGCGGTGGACATTGCCGAATAGAAACGCATCTCTCCCTCCACTTTTTGCGCCACCTGATGGACGTGGCCGTTCAATACCGTCACCGAGCCGAAGCGCTTCAGCAGCGCGAGCGCCTGCGCGCTGTCGTCGGTGCCCCAGCCCCACTGCGGATAGAGCGCCCACAGCGGGATGTGCGCGAACACGACGATCGGCGTGCTGCTCGATTTGCCCTGCAGGTCGGCCTTGAGCCACGCGAGCTGCGCATCGCCGAGAAAGCCGAGGCCGCCGCCCTTCAGGTCGATCACGTTGGTCAGGCCGATGAAATGCACGCCCCCCTGGTCGAAGCTGTACCAGTGACGATTGCTGCCCTTGCCGTATTGCCCGGAAAAACGCTCGAAGAACGGATTGCCGTCCTCGACGAGCACGTCGTGCTCGCCCGGCACGTAATGCACGTCCATGCCTGCGCGGCCGATGATCTGCGTCGCCGTATCGAATTCGGCGGGTTTCGAGAGATGCGTGATGTCGCCGGTGTGGATCATGAAGGCGGGGCGCCCGCCCATCGCGCTCACGCGGCCGACGGCTTCTTCTAGCGTGCTCGCCGGTTCGGTGTTCGGGTCCTTGTTGAAGCCGATATGGCTGTCGCTGATCTGCACGAAACTGAACGAGCTCGTCTTCTCGGCGGCTTCGGCGGACGAGATCAGGCGCGACGCGGGCACGCCGCCGCTCACGGTCCAGATCACGCCGGCGCCGGCCCAGGCCATGCAGGAGAGTGCGGTGCGGCGGCGCTTGCCGTGGTCGTCGAGTTCGTCGCGTTCCTGCGCGGGCGGCAGGGCGGTCAAGTCGGGTTTCATGGCGGTTCCTTTTGAGTTGTGGCCGCGGATCTTGTCGTTCGAATCGGCGAACATGGGGCAAACTCGCACGCGCATGGCGGCTCGATACATGTGCGCGAGGCCGGCGACTTCCGCTCGATGAGCAGGTTCGCTGCGGCATCTGTCCATCGAACCGGCGAAAGCGGCGCGATATTCCCGCTATATTTTTTTTAAGGCGGCGGTATAAACGGGAATAAAGCGGATGGGTAGGGAGTAAGGGAGGGTGAGGGCGCGAGAAAGCGATATTGCCGCAGCCCGGACTGAAGTTTCCCGAACGTGGCTGGCGAAAGGAGACCCGCGCGATGTGGCGAGGCAGGTCGAGACAGGACGAGTCCGGGCGTGGCGAGCGCGCGGACGCACAGGCGGCCCACGCGCGCTTCGAGGCGACCGTGATGCCGCATCTGGACGCCGCGTACAACCTCGCACGCTGGCTGTCCGGCAATGCGAACGACGCCGACGACGTCGTTCAGGAAGCATATCTGCGCGCATTCCGTTTTTTTGGCGGATTCGAGGGCGGCGAGGCGGGGAACGCGCGGGCGTGGCTGCTCGCGATCGTGCGCAACACGTGGTTTACGGAGTGGCGGCGGCGCGTGCAACTGGCGGACGCGACGCCCTACGACGAGGAGCTGGGCGGCGACGAAGCGCTGCCGGGCTGGTCGGAGGAAGGCGCGGCCGACCCGGAGACGCTCGCCGTGCGCCGCGACGAGATTCATCTGGTGCACCGCGCGCTGGAGGCGCTGCCGATTGCCTTCCGCGAGGTGCTGGTGTTACGTGAGTTGGAAGACATGAGCTACAAGGAAGTTGCGTCCGTGACCGGCGTGCCGATCGGCACGGTGATGTCGCGGCTCGCGCGCGGCCGCAAGATGCTGGCGGGGGCGGTGCGCGCGGCCCAGGGCGGGCAGGACCGGCCGAGCGTGCGGCTCGTGCGCCGTGCCGGACCGGGTCATTCAGAGGAGTCGGGAAATGGAAAATAACGATACCGCCTCGCTCGACACGAGGCTCGCCGATGGTTCGCTCTATCAGCGCGCACCCGTGCACCTGCGGGCGCAGGTGCTGGCCCGCGTGCGGGCGGCGGCCGAAGAAGAAGCGCGCGAGCGCGCGCCGGCGCGCCGCGCGAGGCGCGGCTGGAGCAATCCGTTCGCGGCGCCCTGGCCGTTCTTCGGCGGCGCGTTCGCGGGCGCGACGCTGTCCGCGCTCGTGCTCGGCACGATGCTGTGGTTCCAGGCGGTGCCGCTCGTGTCGAACGTTCCGGCCGGCTCGCCGATTGCGCAGGAGATCGTGTCGAGCCACGTAAGGGCGCTGATGTCGGACCGTCCGATCGACGTGCTCTCGAGCGACAAGCATACGGTCAAGCCGTGGTTCAACGGCCGCATCGACTACGCGCCGCCGGTGATCGATCCGGCGGGACCGGGTTTCGCGCTCGTCGGCGGGCGGCTGGATTACATCGATCATCGGCCGGTGGCGGTCGTGGTCTACCGCTACCTCAAGCATCCGATCGACGTGTACGTGTTTCCCGAACGCAAGGGCGAGGTGAAGAGCGAGGCGAACGACAAGGCGTTCTCGCCGGTCGTCACGCAATCCGACGACGGCTATGCGCTCGCGCGCTGGAACCACGACGGCATGACATTCTGGGCCGTCACCGATGCATCGGGCGCGGTGCTGCGTCAGTTCGCGCAAGCCATCGAAACCGGCGCGCCGCGCTAAAGGGTGCATCCCGCAAACGCTTTCATCGTTAAAGAATCGTGAAGGGTGCGCAAGGTTGCGCGCGGTGATCCTCAGGGATGCCGCGCGCTTTTTTTGCGTTCGACTGTACGTGTATTCCCGCTGTCGTGCGGCGGCTGAAGAAACGCTTTGGGATGCTGTCGAATCCGTCCGTGCGATTCCATGTTTTCGCGTTTATTCCATGCCTTGCACGCTTACGGTGCGTCAGGTGTGTGCTAACGCTCGTGCTCTTCGGGTATGTCCGAATATGGTCATATCCTTACATTTTTCTAAACTCGGTCACCGCCTATGTAATCGATAACGCACACTGCGCTTAAAAGCATTGCTCAAGGCGCCAAGCGGGACCGGGCGTGGGCGCTGACGTTTTGGCGAGCGGACCTTCACATAACGATTCAAGCGACGGAGACACACATGGGTATGCAGATGAAGCTCATCGCGAGCGCGCTCGCGTTCGGCGTTTTTTCGTTGGCCCACGCGGCTGACCCGATCAAGATCGGCGTCGATGGCCCGTTCACGGGCGGTTCGTCTTCCATGGGTGTCAGCATGCGTGATGGCGTGCGCCTTGCCACTGCCGAGATCAACAAGTCGGGCGGCGTGCTGGGGCGCCAGATCGTGCTGGTCGAACGCGATGACGAGGCCAAGAACGAGCGCGGCGTGCAGATTGCGCAGGAGCTCATCAACAAGGAGAAGGTTGTCGCGGTGGTCGGCTACATCAACACGGGTGTGGCGCTCGCGTCGCAGCGCTTCTTCCAGGAAGCGAAGATTCCGGTGTTCAACAACGTCGCGACCGGCACGGTGGTGACGAAGCAATTCGACGATCAGCCTGACAACTATGTGTTCCGCAACGCGGCTGCCGACCGCATTCAGGCGCCGATGATCGTCGAGGAAGCGGTGACGAAGCGGGGCTTCAAGAAGGTTGCGATTCTCGCCGATTCGACCAACTACGGCCAGCTTGGCCGCGAGGATCTGGAGAAGGCGCTTGCTGCGAAGGGTGTGAAGCCAGTTGCCGTCGAGAAATTCAACATCAAGGACGTCGACATGACGGCCCAGTTGCTGAAGGCGAAGGAAGCGGGCGCCGAAGCGGTTTTGACCTATGGCATTGGACCTGAGCTTGCGCAGATTGCCAACGGCATGGCGAAGCTCGGCTGGAAGGTGCCGTTGATTGGGAGCTGGACGCTTTCGATGGCGAATTACATCGACAACGCGGGCGCGAACGGCGAGGGTGCGCGCATGCCGCAGACCTTCATCCAGGAAGCGAACACGCCGAAGCGCAAGGCCTTCATCGAAGCGTACGTGAAGGAATTCAAACCGAAGAACGACCGCATCGATTCGCCGGTGTCGGCGGCGCAGGGTTATGACTCGGTTTATCTGCTGGCGGCGGCGATCAAGCAGGCCGGCACGACGGATGGTCCGAAGGTCAAGGAAGCGCTGGAGAACCTGAACACGAAGGTGGAAGGCGTGGTGATGGTCTACGACAGGCCTTTCACGAAGGTCGATCACGAAGCGATCAGCCCGAACGTGCCGGTGATTGGCGAGGTGAAGAGCGGGAAGGTTGTTTATGCGTATGACGCCGACAGGAAAGGCGGGGGGACGCTGCGGGTGAAGCAGACGACTACGGCTTCTAATTGAGGGTGATTGGGTTTGCTTGCTTGCGCTTTCGCGGAACCTGCGTTCTTAGTGGTCTATTAGCGTTGCCCCTGTGCGGGGCGGCAGTCACTTTCTTTGCTGCTGCAAAGAAAGTAACCAAAGAAAGCAGCTTTGGGCCCGGAGTGCTGGAGGCAGACTCGTCGTCATCGTTCGGAGTGGCCCAGCCCCTAAGTGTCGCCCTCAAACGACTAACGGGGCTTGGCTCGCGCACGGTCTGACGAGCTAGTCCATTTAGGGTGCTGGTTCAGCACCTGACAGTTCCGGCACAGCGCTACGCGCTGCCGCAGGGTATGCGAGGGAAACCGTCGTTAGGCAGAAGCGGAGAGATGGAAGCGTTAGTAGAGAAGCGCGCGCGTACCCGCTTTCCCCTGCGGCCGCGAAGCGGGCCGGCGCTCTTGGGTGCTGAACCAGTCTGTCATGTAGTGCGAGGTGGCAGACCGTGCGCGAGCCACGGCGCCTCAGTCCTTTGAGGGCGACACTTAGGGGCTGGGCCACGCCGAACCATGATGACGAGTCTGCCTGGGCCCAAAGCTGCTTTCTTTGGTTACTTTCTTTGCAGCAGCAAAGAAAGTGACTGCCGCCCCGCACAGGGGCAACGCTAATAGACCGCCAAGAAATCAGGATTCCACGAAAAGCACAGGCATACCAAACAACCCCACCCAGCCGCAAAAAAGAGACCCAAAAAAAACCCTTAAAAAAACCAAACGCCCGACGATGATCCTCCTCCAACTCATCTACAGCGGCATCGCACTCGGCATGATCTACGCCGTGATCGCGTTCGGCTATCAACTCACATTCGCAACATCGGGCACGCTGAACTTCGGTCAGGGCGATGCACTGATGCTCGGCGCGCTCGTCGGCTTGACGCTCGTATCGGCCGGCGTGAACTACTGGCTGATGATTCCGCTCGTATGTCTCTTCGGGCTCGCGCAGGGCTCGTTCGTCGAGCGCATCGGCGTGCGACCCGCGATCAAGATCAAGTCCGAATTCGGCTGGATCATGTCGACGATCGCGCTCGGCATCATCTTCAAGAACGTCGCCGAGAACGTTTGGGGCCGCGACGATCTGCGCTTTCCCTCGCCACTGCCCGAAGCGCCGCTCAAGGTGTTCGGCGCGAATGTCCTGCCGATGGAACTGCTCGTCGTCGGCGGCGCGCTCGTCATGATGCTCGCGGTCGAGTTCTTCAACCGCAAGACGATCTTCGGCAAGGCAGTGGTCGCCACCGCCAACGATCGCGATGCCGCCGCACTCATGGGCATCAACACGGGCCTCGTCATCACGTTCTCGTATGCGCTCTCGTCGCTGACGGCCGCGTTCGGGGGCGTGCTGATCGCGCCGCTCACGCTCACCGGTGCGACGATGGGCGCAGTGCTCGGCCTCAAGGCGTTTGCGGTGGCCATCATCGGCGGCCTGTCGAGCGGCATGGGCATCATCGTCGGCGGGATGATCCTCGGCATCGCCGAGACGACGACCGGCTTCTACATTTCCACCGGATACAAGGACGTGCCGGGGCTCGTGCTGCTCTTGATCGTGCTCGCGGTCAAGCCCGCAGGTCTGTTCGGCAAGACGGCGATCAAGAAAGTCTGAGGCGGCGACGATGAAAGCAAAGAACTGGATTGCGGCGCTCGTCGGACTCGCCGCACTCGCGATTTTTCCGGTGGTGTCGGGCAATCCGTACTACATCCACCTCGTCGAGACCATCATGATCTACGCGATCCTGCTGTTCGGGCTCGATATCGTGGTGGGCTACACGGGCCAGGTATCGCTCGGTCACGCAGGCCTGTTCGGCGTGGGCGCATACACGGCGGGCGTGCTCTTCGTGAAGCTCGGCATGCCGTTCTACGTGACCGCGCCGCTTGCCATTCTGGTGACGGCCGGCTTCGGCGCGATCCTTGCGCTGCCCGCGCTGCGCGTGTCGGGTCCGTATCTCGCGATGGTGACGCTCGCGTTCGGCACGATCATCCAGATTCTCATCAACGAGATGGACTTCCTGACGAACGGCCCGATGGGCCTCAAGGTCCCCAAGCCGATGTTCGCCGGTCACAGGCTCGATGAAGTGCAGTACTACTGGCTCGTCGCGGCATTGCTCGTCGTCTCGCTGATCGTCGTGCATCGCGTGCTGAAGTCGCACCTCGGGCGGGCGTTCGAGGCGCTGCGCGACAGCCCGATCGCATCGGACTGCATGGGCGTGTCGGTGTATCGCTACAAGGTGTATGCGTTCGTCATCAGCGCGGGCTTCGCTGGACTCGCGGGCTGTCTGTATTCGTATTCGGAGCAGTACATCTCGCCGAACACGTACAACTTCGAGTTGACCATTCTGTTCCTGCTCGCGATCATCATGGGCGGGCGCAAGACGCGCACGGGCGCGATCATCGGCTCGACGGTCATCGTGCTGTTGCCGAAGCTGCTCGACGACATCTCGAACTTTCGCGTGGTCGCGACTGCGCTCGCGGTGATCGTCGTCGCGGGTGCGGGGCTCGCGCTTGCACGCAAGACCACGACGCCGCAACGCGTCGCGGTGCCGATCATCGGCACGGCGGGTCTCGCCGCGTTCTCATTCTGGATCGAGGCGCTTACCGACTGGCGCCTGACCATCTTCGGTCTGATGATTCTGCTCGTGGTGTATTACCTGCAGGACGGCATCGTCGGGTTCGTGCGCAAGACGCTCAACCTCGGCCGCGTGCGCGTGACGAAGGTCGATACCGAGGAGCTCGCGAGCCACACGCGCCAGGACGATGCCGTTGCGGCGGTCGCGACCGAAGGCGCGGACACGATCCTTGACGTGCGCGGCGTGCTGATGCAGTTCAGCGGGCTGAAGGCGTTGAACGACGTGAACCTGACGGTCAGGCGCGGCACGATCCATGGTTTGATCGGCCCGAACGGATCGGGCAAGAGCACGATGATGAACGTGCTGACGGGCATTTACGTGCCGACGGCGGGCGCGATCGAATACGAGGGGCAATCGCTTGCGGGACGCACGTCGTCGAAGATTGCGCTTTCGGGCATTGCGCGGACGTTCCAGAATGTGCAGCTCTTCGGCGAGATGACGGCGCTGGAGAATGTGCTCGTCGGGTTGCATCACACGTTCAGGTCGAATTTCGCGGATGTGGGCGCGATGAGCGCGCGCTACCGGCGTGAGGAGCGCGCGGCGCGCGAGCGTGCTTTCAACATGCTGCGCTTCGTCGGACTGGAGCATGTCGCGGGCGAGGAGGCGCGCAATCTGCCTTACGGTAAGCAACGTCTGCTGGAAATCGCGCGAGCGCTCGCACTCGATCCGCAACTGCTTTTGCTCGACGAACCTGCGGCGGGGTTGACGGCGCCGGATATTCGCGAGCTGGTGGCGATCATTCGCAAGGTGCGCAATCACGGCATCACGGTGGTGCTGATCGAGCACCACATGGATGTGGTGATGAGTGTGTGTGACACCGTTTCGGTGCTGGATTTCGGGCAGAAAATCGCGGAGGGGAGGCCTTCCGAGATTCAGGCCAATGAGAAAGTCATCGAGGCTTATTTGGGGGGGCAGGCTGCTCAGGTTGCTTGATTTTTTTATGGTTGGAGGTTTCTCGCTGGATCCCGTATTCGCGGTGGTCTATTAGCACAGGGGCAACGCTAATAGACCAGTAAGAATTCAGGATTTCACAAAAGCCCAAGCAGAAGACAAAAACCCGCCGAAACGAACCCAAAGAAATGCTGACGATCAAAAACCTCCACGCCGGCTACGGCAAAGTCAAAGTCCTCCACGGCATCTCACTGAACGTGCCGAAGGCAAAAGTAGTGACATTGATCGGCTCGAACGGCGCAGGCAAGACCACAACCATGCGCGCGATCTCCGGCATGATCAAGCCGACCGAAGGCGAAATCACAATGGGCGTAGGCAGCAACGCAAAGCGCATCGACTCACTGGATTCACACAAGATCGCGCGCCTGGGCCTCGCCCATTCCCCGGAAGGACGCCGCGTGTTCGCGACCATGTCCGTCACCGACAACCTGCTGCTCGGAGCCTTCCCGCGCCTCACTTGGTCGCGGCCCAAAGGCGACGTCAACGCCGATCTCGAACGCGCGATCGAACTCTTTCCGCGCCTGAAAGAGCGCCGCAATCAACTCGCGGGCACGCTCTCCGGCGGCGAACAGCAAATGCTCGCGATGGCCCGCGCCATCATGCTCAATCCGGACCTCGTGTTGCTCGACGAGCCGTCGATGGGCCTCGCGCCCATTCTTGTCGACGAAGTCTTCCGCATCATCGAGCGCCTGAAGGCCGACGGCGTGACGATGCTGCTCGTCGAGCAGTTCGCGGCGGCCGCGCTCAATGTCGCGGATTACGGCTACGTGCTGGAGAACGGCCGCGTCGCGACGCACGGCCCGGCGGAGCAGTTGCGCAACGATCCTTCCGTGAAAGCGGCGTATCTGGGCGCGAGCCACTGAAGCATGCCGCACTGCGCAAAACGAACGAAACACGCCTAAGCCCGGCAAGCCGCACTATCATGGTTACGGCGCGCGCGAACTCGCGCGCCCCCGACATCCACAAGGAGCAGCCATGATCAGCGGCAAGACCACGCTCATCGCCCATCTCGGCTACCCGACCGAGGCGTTCAAGGCGCCGATGATCTACAACCCCTGGTTCGACAAGCAGGGCATCGATGCGGTCGTCGTGCCGATGGGCGTCAAGCCCGAGGATTACGTCGCCTTCCTGCCCCACCTGTTCAAGCTCACGAACATCCGCGGCGCGCTCGTCACGATGCCGCACAAGATCACGACAGTCGGCCTGATGGACGAAGTGACCCCGACCGCACGCATCGCCGGGGCCTGCAACGCAATCCTGAAGCGCCCGGACGGCACGCTCGTCGGCGACCAGTTCGACGGCGCGGGCTTCGTGCGCGGCGTCGAGCGCAAGGGCCGCAAGCTCGCGGGCGCGCGCGTGCTGGTGCTCGGCAGCGGCGGCGTCGGCTCGCCGATCGCGGCATCGCTCGCGGCGGCGGGCGTCGCCGAACTCGCGATCTTCGACACCAATACGGCATCCGTCGAGGGCCTCGCGTCGCGCCTGCGCGAGCACTATCCGCAGCTCGTCGTCAGAACCGATACGAAAGACCCCGCCGGCTTCGACGTGATCGTGAACGCGACACCGCTCGGCATGAAGGACAGCGATCCGCTGCCGTTCGATATCGATCGCATCGCGCCCTCCACCTTCGTCGGCGAAGTGGTGATGAAGTCGGAGTACACGCCGCTTCTGCGCGCGGCGAAGGACAAGGGCTGCGCGGTGCAGGTCGGTACCGACATGCTTTTCGAAATGATCCCGGCGTATCTGGAGTTTTTCGGCTACGGCACCGCCACCGCCGACGAATTGCGCGCGGTCGCGCAGATCAAATACGCCTGACGACGCTTACACGCACATAACGGCGATCGGTTCCTATACTTCTATCGACACAGCAAGGCAGACGCTCATCCTCTGACAAATGGGCCGCCCCCCGAAGGAGCGGACCGGACAAGGGCAGGGAGGACTCATGGGATCGACTGCACCCGGAATTCCGGCCGACGACCACCACACGCCGGAGCCGCACGGCCATCCGGCATTGTTGTCTCTGTCGCTCGCGGCGCTCGGCGTCGTCTACGGCGATATCGGCACGAGCCCGCTGTATACCCTCAAAACGGTGTTCGATCCCGCGGGCGGCCTGCCTTTGCAGCCCGCGAACGTGATCGGCATCGTGTCGCTGATCTTCTGGTCGCTCACGGTGATCGTCTCGCTCAAGTACGTGACGCTGATCCTGCGCGCGAACAATCATGGCGAAGGCGGCATCATGGCGCTGCTCGCGCTCGCGGCATCATCGGTCGAATCGAAGAAGCGGCTCAAGCACGTGCTGTTGCTCGTTGGCGTGATGGGCGCCGCGCTCTTCTACGGCGATGGCATCATCACGCCGGCCATTTCCGTGCTGAGCGCGGTCGAAGGGCTCGAAGTGGCCGCGCCGATGTTGCAGCCCTATGTCGTGCCGGTGACGCTCGTCGCGCTGATCGCGCTGTTTCTGATGCAGAAGTACGGCACATCCGGAATCGGCGCGGTGTTCGGTCCGGTGATGGTCCTGTGGTTCGTCGTGCTCGCCGTGTCCGGCGTCATGAACATCAAGGATGCGCCGCATATTCTCGCGGCGCTCAATCCGCTGCAGGGGCTTGCATTCTGCCTGCATCATCGCTGGCTCGCGTTCGTCGCGCTCGGTGCGGTCGTGCTCTCGCTGACGGGCGCGGAAGCGCTCTATGCCGACATGGGCCATTTCGGCTCGCGGCCGATTCGCCTCACGTGGTTCGCGATCGTCTTTCCCGCGCTCGCGCTCAACTATCTCGGGCAGGGCGCGCTCCTGATCGCCGATCCGGGTGCGCTGCAGAACCCGTTCTACCGGCTCTTTCCGTCCTGGATGCTTTACCCGATGGTCGTGCTCTCGACCATCGCCACGGTCATCGCCTCGCAGGCGGTGATCTCCGGCACATACTCGATGACCAAGCAGGCGATGCAGCTCAGCTTCCTGCCGCGGATGAGCGTGGTCTATACCTCGGAGAAGGAGATCGGGCAGATCTATGTGCCGGGCATCAACTGGACGCTGCTGCTCGCGGTCGTCGCCGCCGTGCTCGGCTTCGGCTCGTCGACGGCGCTCGGCTCCGCCTACGGCATCGCCGTGACCGGCACGATGCTCATCACGACGGTGCTGACCTTCTTCGTGATCCGCTACGCGTGGCATTACAACTGGGCGCTGTGCCTCTTCGCGACGGCGTTCTTCTTCGTGATCGACGCGATGTTCTTCTCCGCGAACCTGCTGAAGATCGCGGAAGGCGGCTGGTTCCCGGTCGCGATCGGCCTTGTGATGTTCACCATCATGGCGACGTGGGGTCGCGGCGCGCAGATGATGATCCAGGAAGCGCGCGTGCGCGCCGGCACGACGCCGCTCAGGCCGTTTCTCGCGACCCTGCTCGCGCGTTCGCCCGCGCGCGTGGACGGCACGGCGATCTTCATGTCGAACGATCCCGACGGCGTGCCGCATTCGCTCCTCAACAACCTCATGCACAACCGCGTGCTGCACGAACATACGGTGTTTCTGACGGTTGCGACGGAGCCCGTGCCGTGGGTGGAGGAAGCGCGTCGCGTGTCGTTGGAGACGCTCGGCGACGGCTGTTTTCAGGTGACGGTGAAATACGGCTTCAAGGATGAAGTCGACCTGCCCGCCGCGCTGGAGAAATGCCGCTCATCGGGGCTCAAGTTCGATCGTGCGACGATTTCGTATTTCCTCTCGCGGGCGACCGTCGTGCCCACGCCAGGCACGGGCATGGCGCTGTGGCGCGAACGACTCTTCGCGGTCATGCTTCACAATGTGGGGAACGTCGCGGCCTATTTGCGCCTGCCTGCCGATCGCGTCATCGAACTGGGAGCGCGCGTCGAAATATGAATGCGGGCCTTTGAAAAGGCGCAAATCGGCAGAAGTGCGTGCAATTGGCGCAGGCTTGCGGCGCAAAACAGAGCGAGACTCACGACAAGACAACGCAGCGCGAAGGAGACGCCATGACCGCCAGCAGCACGCCGACCCGCCACCCGTTTCCTTCCACCGCGCGCCTCGTCGAGCGCGGCAAGATCGTGTCCGCGCCTGAGGCCGTGCGTCTCATTCGTTCGGGCGATACCGTCGCGACGAGCGGTTTCGTCGGCATCGGCTTCGCGGAGGAAGTGGCGATCGCGCTCGAGGAGCGCTTTCTCGAAGGCAAGTCGGACGGCAGCGGTGACGGACAGGAGCCGATCGCCGATCTGACGCTCGTCTACGCGGCGGGCCAAGGCGACGGCCGCGCCAAGGGCCTCAACCACCTCGCGCACGAAGGCTTGATCAAGCGCGTGATCGGCGGCCACTGGGGTCTCGTGCCGGGTCTGCAGAAGATGGCGATCGGGAATCTCATCGAAGCGTACAACCTGCCGCAAGGCGTGATCTCACAGCTCTTTCGCGACATCGCCGCGCATCGGCCCGGGCAGCTCTCGACCGTCGGTCTCGGCACCTTCGTCGATCCGCGCAACGGCGGCGGCAGGCTCAACGCGCGCACGACCGAGGACCTCGTGCGGCTCATGCACATCGACGGCGCGGAGTATCTCTACTACAAGACCTTCCCGATCGATGTCGCGATCGTGCGCGGCACCACGGCCGATCTGAACGGCAACGTGACGATGGAAAAGGAAGCGCTGACGCTCGAGGCGCTTTCCATCGCAATGGCCGCGCGCAATTCCGGCGGCATCGTGATCGCGCAGGTCGAGCGGCTGGCGGAATCGAACACGCTCAACTCGCGTCAGGTGAAGATTCCGGGCGTGATGGTCGATTGCGTCGTGCTCGCGCAGCCCGACAACCATTGGCAGACCTTCGGCGAGCAATACAGCGCGGCGTTTTCCAGCGAACTGCGCGTGGCGGCGAGCTCCGTGCCGCCGATGCCGCTCACCGAGCGCAAGATCATCGCGCGGCGCGCCGCGTTCGAGCTGATGGCCAATAGCGTCGTGAATCTCGGCATCGGCATGCCGGAAGGCATCGCGAGCGTCGCGAACGAAGAACAGGTGATCGATCTCTTCACGATGACGACCGAGCCCGGCGTGATCGGCGGCATTCCGGCGGGCGGGCTCAATTTCGGCGCGGCGACGAACACGCAGGCGATCATCGATCAGCCGTATCAGTTCGATTTCTACGATGGCGGCGGCCTCGACATCGCGTTCCTCGGACTCGCGCAGGCCGACCGTGAAGGCAATCTCAACGTGAGCAAGTTCGGTCCTAAGCTCGCGGGCGCGGGCGGCTTCATCAACATCAGCCAGGCGGCGAAGAAGGTCGTGTTCGTCGGCACGTTCAACGCGGGCAAGCTGGATCTGGCGATCGAGGACGGCAAGCTGAAAATCCGCCGCGAAGGCGATTGCCGCAAGTTCGTCGATGCGGTCGAGCATCGCACGTTCAGCGGACGCTATGCAGCCGAGCGCGGCCAGACGGTGCTCTACATCACCGAACGCTGCGTGTTCGAGCTCACGGAAAATGGCCTCGTGCTGACGGAAGTGGCGCCGGGCATCGATATCGAGCGGGACATCGTCGCGCAGATGGGTTTCGCGCCCATCATGGACACGCCGCCGCGCCTGATGGACGAACGCATTTTCCGCGATCCTCCCATGGGCTTGCGCGCCATCCTGTTGAGGCTCGACTTGTCGGAGCGCTTCAGCTACGACCCGGAGAAGAATCTCTTCTTCATCAACTTCGAAGGACACGAGGTGACGAGCCTGAGCGATGTCGAAGCGATCCGCCGCGAAGTGGAAAAGCAACTCGCGAATGCGAAGACGCGCCCGCACGCGATCGTGAACTACGACAATTTCTCGATTCGCCCCGAAATGCTCGACGCTTATTCGGAAATGGTCACGAAGCTCGTAAGCGGACATTACGACCGCGTGACACGTTATACGACCAGCAGCTTCTTACGCCTCAAACTGGGCGATGCGCTCAAGCGTCGCGGCGTCGCGCCGTATATCTACGAAAGTCCGGAAGAAGCGCGCGAGCATGAATCGAAGCGCGCGGCGGAGTGAGCATGCTGCATCCGCACATGACCGCGCATGCCGCGTCCTGTCTCTGACGGCCCGGAATTCCCCCCAAAACCGATCTGCCGGGCACCTTACGCGGCGGCCATTGCCTAGCGCCTATCGGCCACGCGCAAGTGGCGCGATGCACAAAAATGGCCCGTCAAAAGCACGCTGAATGAGCGCCGAAGCCCCACGAACAGGCGCTCTGCTCGATCATTGCGCAACGCACTCACGGCGTTGCGGCAAATATTCCCACTTTCAGTTCTGTGGCTTTCCGCACATCGGTAGTTCGAGGCGCTGAAGAAAATGTTTTCACGCCGGAAAGCCGCTCGGTGCGCAAACGAAAAAATGCCGATGCGCGGGCCGCTTGATCGACGACGATCGCGTTCGCCGCTCCATGCCGTTCGAGTGGCGCACCGGTCGGGACTTTCTTTCTGGACTAAAGCAATCGCGCCTTGGCGCAGCGCTTGGATGCATGCTGCGCGTCGCGCGAGAACAGTCGTCGTGCGTGCCGATTCACGCCTTCGAAATCGACTTAAAGGCGCGGCATGACGCACACGGGGGCCGAGATGAATGCGCTGGATCAGCTTGCGTGCGGTTCGAATCAGTGGGTGATGGCCAATGCTCTTTATTTCGATTCGCTGACCCATCGTTTCGTGCGCGGCGATCTGGAAATAGAAGGCGAGCGCATCGAACGCATTCTTGCGCCGCATGCATCCGTTCTCGACGACCGTCTCGATGCCGGCGAACTCGTTTGCGTGCCCGGTCTCATCGACGCGGACGCGTCGATCGCACAGGGCGAATGGCATGCGCGCTCGGACGATCTCGTCAAACATGGCATCACGACTGCGGGCTCGTTCCAGCGCGGCTTGTCCGAAGCCGACGCGCTCGACGAATGCAGCAGCGTGCGCCGACTGATCTACGTCGAACTGGACGAGACGACCGAGGCGGGCATCGACGCGCATCCGTTCGAATCGTTCCATACGCCGAACCCGCGCTGCGTGCTGCTGCCGGCAGTAGTGCCCGCGCATATCTGGTCGGCTTCGTCGCTGCTTGCCATCGCGTCCGAGGCGGAACGAATGCGCAGGCGCCTGTGCGTGAGGCTCTGCGCGACGCATGACGACGAGCGTGAATACCTGCAAACCCGCTTCTTCACCGAAATCGGCCTGCTGTCCTATCTGTCGATCCTGGGCGGCGAGGCGACGCTCTTCGGCCCCGCCGACGTGTCGCGCCAGGACGCAGCGTTCATCGCGGAAACGGACGTGAATCTCGTGTGCGGGCATTCGCTCATGCACGCGTCGCTCGTCGAGCATCGTCAGTGGGCGCACTGGCTCAACGGCCGGGCGCTCGCCTATTCGTTCGATGCGAGCGCGTGCCACGCGCTCGCGCAAGCCGCAGCCGAAGTCGGGGCTTGCACGTCCGACGCATGCGATGCGTGGATCGATTCGCTCACCCACGGCGCGGCCCGCGCGCTCGGCTTGCGTGATCTGGGCTCGATCGCATCGGGCATGCGCGCGGATCTGTGCCTGTACGACAAGCCTGCCTCATGGAGCGGCGGCGAAGGCAGCGCCGCATTCGCCGACCTGCTCGCGATGGCGAAGCCCCGTCACGTGTACGTCGACGGCGTCGCGGAAGTCATGAACGGCATGGTGGCGGGAGAGCTTGCTGTAGCCGGATAGTTGCATCGCCAATCAAAAAACGGATAACGCCCGCAGGGCGGACTGGAGAGATCGATGAATGCACGCGCAGAAGCGCCGCCGCCGCTGCACCGGCAACTCATGCAATACGACGAGTTGCTGGGCTACCGGTTCGTGCCGGGGCTGAAGGTGCGGATCCCGCACGAGGGCGGCGGTTATCTCGTCAAGACGAATGGCGCCGGCTTCCGCTGCAATCACGAAGCGACGCCGCAGAAGAACCGCGCGCGCCGCGTGCTGGTGTTCGGCGATTCGTACACGGCCGGCGACGGCGTGAGCAACGGCAAGCGCTATTCCGACGTGCTCGAGGAAAACCTGTCCGATACCGAGGTGCTCAACTTCGGCCTGTCCGGTAGCGGCACGGATCAGCAATACCTCATCTATCGCGAGTTCGCGCAGAAGATCGACTTCGATGCGGTCGTCATCAGCGTGCTCGTCGAGAACATCCAGCGCAACGTGGTGAAGCATCGGGAATGGGCGGATCGCGAAGGCGCGGCGCTCCATGTTCCGAAGCCCTGGTTCGAGTTGTCGGACAGCGGCGCGATCGCGCTGCAGGGCGTGCCCGTTCCGCAGCCGTTCCATCGCGACGCGGATGAGCCCGCGCCCGAAGCGGGCGGCCTGCTCTCCAAGGCGCGCAAGATGGTCAACGGCATGGGGCCGGAGTTCAAGGACAAGGTGCAGAAGCTCACGCGCTTTCAGCCCTTGCCCGAATACGACTCGGCCGACAGCCGCGCATGGCAGCTCCTGCGCGCGATCCTGCTGCACTGGACAGCGGAGGTGAAGGTGCCCGTGATGATCGCCGTGCTGCCCGTGTATCAGTACGTCGAAAAGACCGCGAGCTATGCGAACGTGCGCAAGCGTTTCGACGAGCTCGCGGCGGAATGCGGCGCGCCAGTGCATCACATCGTGGACGATCTCTGGAAGTTCGGCGACGAGGAACGCCGCGGCTTCCGTTTCCGCAGCGACGTGCACATGACGCCACCCGCGCATCGGGCCGTCGGCGACGCAATGGCTCACTATCTTCGACCTCTCATTGGATAACGATAATGGCACGGTACGTACTCGGCATTTCGGCCTTCTATCACGACTCGGCGGCGGCCATCCTGAAGGACGGCGAGATCATCGCGGCCGCGCAGGAAGAGCGCTTCACGCGCAAGCGCCACGATCCGGGCTTTCCGGCCGGCGCGATCAACTATTGTCTGGAGGAAGCGGAGATCGACGGCAGCGATCTCTCGGCCATCGCGTTCTATGACGATCCCGCGCTGACGGCCGATCGCATCATTCGCTCGTCGATCGCGTTCGCGCCGGAGTCGCAGGCGTTCTTCACCAAGGCGGTGAAGTCGTTCTTCGGCGTGAAGCCCTATTTCAAGGAGCAGATCCGCGAGATGCTCGCGTGCGACGACGTGCCGATCTACTTCTCGCGGCATCACTATTCGCATGCGGCGTCGGCGTTCTTTCCGTCGCCGTTCCAGGAGGCGGCGGTGCTATGCGTCGACGGCGTCGGCGAATGGTCCACGACGAGCCTCGCATTCGGCAGCGGCTCGAAGCTCGATATCCTCAAGGAGATTCGCTATCCGCATTCGCTCGGCTTGCTCTATAGCGCCTTCACGTTCTATTGCGGCTTCAAGGTCAACAGCGGCGAATACAAGCTGATGGGCCTCGCGCCTTACGGCAGGCCGGTCTATGCGGACAAGATCAAACAGCATCTCATCGATATCAAGGCCGACGGCTCGTTTCGCCTGAATCTCGATTACTTCGACTTCCATCGCGGGCTCGTGCTCACGAACGATGGCTTCCACGAACTCTTCGGCGGACTTCCGCGCACGCCCGAGACACGTATCACGCGGCGCGAGATGGACCTCGCCGCATCGATCCAGGCCGTCACCGAAGAGGTGATGGTCAAGCTTTGCTATGGCCTCAGGAAACTCACCGGCGCGACCAGGCTGTGCCTCGCGGGTGGAGTCGCGCTCAACTGCGTCGCCAACGGCAAGATCCTGCGCGAAGGCATCTTCGACGAAATCTGGATTCAGCCCGCCGCGGGCGATGCGGGCGGCGCGATCGGCGCGGCCTATCTCGCGGACTTCAACGTGCTCGGCGGCAAGCGCCGCGAAGTCGTGCCGCAGAGCGATTCGCAAAGCGGCAGCTTCATCGGGCCTGCGTATCGCGACGATGAAATCCTCTCGTTCATGCGGCGTCAGGGTGCGGTCTTCCACACGCTGCCGCACGGCGAAGAGGGCGCGAAGCATGTGGCGTCGATTCTCGCCCAGGAGAAGATCGTCGGCATGTTCTCGGGGCGCATGGAGTTCGGCCCGCGCTCGCTCGGCGCGCGCTCGATTCTCGGCGACCCGCGCGCGGCCGACACGCAGTCGCGCATGAACCTGAAGATCAAGTTCCGCGAATCGTTCCGGCCTTTCGCGCCGATCGTGCTGAAGGAGCGCGCATCCGACTACTTCGACATCGACGCTGACAGCCCCTACATGCTGCTCGTCGCGCCCGTGAAGGAAGAGCGGCGCCTGACGCCGAAGGAGGCGGCGGACCCGGAAGACATGCTCGAAATCGTGAACGCCGTGCGCAGCGACGTGCCCGCGATCACGCACGTCGACTACAGCGCGCGCATTCAGACCGTGACGCAGGACGTCAACCCGCGCATGTTCTCGGTGCTGAAGGCGTTCGACGAACTGACCGGCTGCCCGGTGCTCGTCAACACGTCGTTCAACGTGCGCGGCGAGCCGATCGTGTGCACGCCCGAGGATGCCTACCGCTGCTTCATGCGAACCGAGATCGACGCGCTCGTGCTGGGGGATTACATCCTCTATCGCGACGAGCAGCCCGCCGTCGAAATGGATGAATCCTGGAAGAAGGAGTATGAACTTGACTGATGCCGACCTGAACCAATTCTTCGCGTCGCAGCTCGCGAATCTGAAGCCCGAGGTTCAGGGCTTCATCCCGACTCAACTGGACGCGAACTGCGAGTCGTATCTGCAGGACGTGTTCGAACCCGCGCCGGTCGTGAGCCAGGACGATATGATCACGTCGCTCGTCGGGATCTGGAAGCGCGAGGGGCTCGATTCGCTCGCGGCGCTGGAACCGGAGTTTCGCCGCATCGCAAAGGCGTTGCGCGCGACCGATCAGGAAACCCAGCAGGTCTCGAACTTCATCTACGCGATGTATTGACGTAACGCTTCGATGACGAAGTGACGAAATGACGAAGGGGCCGCACGAAAATGCGGCCCCTGTGCATTTCAACCGCGCGCCGCCTGAGCCCGCGCGGACTCGCGTTGATTGCGCAGCCTGCTGTGGCGGATGCCGTACACTAAGTAGATCACGACGCCGATCAACATCCACACGACGAGCCGTATCCACGTATCGGCGGGCAGGCCGGACATGAGGAAGAGCGAGGAGAGCGCCCCCAGGGGAGCCACGACGAACACGGCGGGCGTCTTGAATGCGCGCTCCAGATTCGGCTGCGTGATGCGCAGCACGAGCACGCCGATGCACACGACCGTGAACGCGAACAGCGTGCCGATGCTCACCAGCTCGCCGACGAGCCCGATCGGCAAAAGCCCCGCGAGGATCATCACGATGACGCCGGTGATGATGGTCGTGATGTACGGCGTATGAAAGCGCGCGTGAATCTTCGATGCGAACGGCGGCAGCAGGCCGTCCTTCGCCATCGAATAGAAGATGCGCGGCTGCGAGAGCAACAGCACGAGAATCACCGAAGTGAGGCCGAAGATCGCGCCGAGCTTCACGATGGGCGAGAGCCAGCGCATGCCGATCGCATCGACGCCGACCGCGATCGGGTCCGATACGTTGAGCTGGTCGTAGGGCACGATACCCGTCAGCACGTACGACACGAGCACGTAGAGAATCGTGCAGATCGTGAGCGAGCCGAGCAGCCCGATCGGCATGTCGCGTCTCGGGTTCCGGGTCTCCTGCGCCACGCACGACACCGAATCGAAACCGATATATGCAAAGAACACGACCGCCGCGCCGCGCAGCACACCGCTCATGCCGAACACGCCCGACTCGCCCGTGTTGGGTGGAATGAACGCGCCCGTCGGGTTCTTTGCCGTGACCCAGTGGCCCGTGTCGACATACGCGATGCCCGCGCCGATGAACGCCAGCACGATCAGCACCTTGATGATCACGATGACGCTGTTCACGCGCGCCGACTCGCGTATGCCGATGACGAGCAGGATCGTGATGAGCCCGACGATCACCATCGCGGGGACGTTGAGCACCGCGCCCGCATGGCTCCAGCCGTGGCCGGGCTCGTAGGCGAAGGGCGCTTTCGAGAGCCGCTCGGGTATGTCGATGCCGATGGAATGCAGAAAGCTCACCACATAGCCGGACCAGCCGATCGCGACCGTCGTTGCGCCGACCGCGTATTCGAGAATCAGATCCCAGCCGATGAGCCAGGCGACCAGTTCGCCCATCGTCGCATACGCATACGTGTACGCGCTGCCCGAGACCGGCACGGTGGAGGCCATTTCGGCATAGCAGAGGCCCGCGAGCGCGCAGACGATCGCGCCGAGCACGAACGAGAGCACAATGGCGGGCCCCGCGTTGGTCGCCGCCGCGTGGCCGGTCAGCACGAAAATACCCGCGCCGATGATGCAGCCTATGCCGAGCATGGTGACATCGAGTGCGGTGAGCGAGCGTTTCAGCGCGTGGCCGCCGTGTTCCTGTAGAACTTCTTCGGTCTCGGCCGCTTCGCTTTGCAGTGCAGCGACGCTCTTTCTTTGCATGACGGTCACGATCGCCTCCTGTGCGGCGGCAGCGCGGCCGCGCCAGTTGGCGCGGCGAAGTCTGTCGCCCGTTCGAGTGCGGGATGTTCCGCGTTCCTGCCGCTTCACGCCTGCACGTTCGTTCTGACGTCTTGTCGTTCCGTGATAGCAGATTTTGCCGGGGAATTCGAGCAAGGGCTCATGTGAAATGCGCGCGGCACCGATGTCGGTCCGGTATGGCGGGGCACGCTCGTTCACGCCCTGCGGCCCGCAGCAGGAAGCGTGCCGCACGGCTGGTGAGCGGATTTCATTCGACGTGGCGCAAGGCCCCACGGTGCACGGGGACTTTCCCTGACGCGAACGCGGTGGGTGCGCCGCGCACTATAATCGGCTTGAAAGTTACGTTTTTGGCCCGGAAACCGTTCCGCTTCGACACGCGGACCGTTCGCCGGATCCTTCCTTATATGGAGATTTGATATGGCTATACGCATTGGTGATGAAGCTCCCGATTTCACGGCCGAAACGACCGAAGGCACGATCCGCTTCCATGAGTGGATCGGCGACCAGTGGGCGATCTTGTTCTCGCACCCCAAGGACTTCACGCCTGTCTGCACGACCGAACTCGGCTACATGGCGAAGCTGAAGCCCGAATTCGACAAGCGCAACACGAAGGTGATCGGCCTCTCGATCGATCCGGTCACGAATCACTCGCAGTGGGCGAAGGATATCGAGGAAACGCAGGGCACCGCGGTCAATTATCCGATGATCGGCGATTCGGATCTGAACGTCGCGAAGCTCTACGACATGATCCATCCGAACGCGAGCGGCGCCAGCCCGCGCACCGCGAACGACAACGCGACCATTCGCGCCGTGTTCCTGATCGGCCCCGACAAGAAGGTGAAGGCCACCTTCACGTATCCGATGAGCGCGGGCCGCAACTTCGACGAGGTGCTGCGCCTGCTCGACGCGCTGCAACTGAACGCGAAGCACACGGTCGCGACGCCGGTGAACTGGCGGCCGGGCGACGATGTGATCATCCCCACCTCCGTATCGGACGAGGATGCGAAGAAGAAATATCCGGAGGGCTTCAAGACGCTGAAACCCTATCTGCGCACGGTGGCGCAGCCGAAATAACTCTCGCGCTTTTTCAGGCGGACAGGCGCCGGCCCGCTCGACGCGGGCCGGCGTTTTTCATTCCGCAGCCGGAGATTCAGCGGTGACCCGTGCGGCGCTCCGGCGGCGTATCCACTTCACCCGGCCGGCGCAGCATCTTGTCCACCTCGCCCGCGTGCATTTCCTCGACCTGGATCATCTGCCGCGCATATTCCTCCAGCGCGACGGAACGGGTCTCGACGAGCTTCAGCAAGTCGCGATAGAGATTCAGCGCGACTTCCTCGGCTTGCAGCGATTCACGCAGGATCGTCGCAATGTCGAAAGTGTGATTGTCGAGCAGCGGGCCGATTTCCAGCGATGGATACGCACCGAGCGTGGTGATCCACTCGCCGGCCTGATGCGCGTGCGTTAGCGACTCGTCGGCCTGCGCCCGCAGCCACGACACGATCGGAATGCGGCCGAAGCCGAACACGAGAAACGAATAATGGGTGTAACGCACGACGCCCGCCAGTTCGGATTCGAGAATCCGGTTCAGGACGTCGACGACCTTTTCCTTTTCGAGCTCTGCCATTCTTGCCTCCGTGTTTCCAACGCCAAGCGCTCCGTGGGACGGATGGGCCATGACTCATCGCATGCGGGGCTTCACACATTGTAGTCACGCGCGCGGCGCATGCGAGGCGAAACTGCGGCGTCGGGGCGCGGAAGATACGCTCCCGGCGCGAAGAAGCGGCGGTGCGACGGCCTCGCGGCCGCACAAGAGAATGGAAGTACGGGAAGGGTGCTTAAACGGTTTCCTCGATCCAGAGCGATGCGGTTCGCGCGAGAACCTGCGACATCGCCGCGCGCGCGCCGCTGGCGTCGCTCGTCTCGATGGCGCGCACGACCCGGCCGTAATCGCCGAGCTGCGATTCCGGCACGCGCGGCAGTGCGTGCGGCTGCGTGCGCAGGGCGGCTTTCATCGTCCTGATGCCGACGCGAACGACGCTGCCCATCTGCCGCAGCAATTCGTCGCCGCTCGCCTCGACGATGGCGGCCTGCAACGCATCCTCGGCCGCTGACTGCAGCGCTTCCGACGGGCTCGCATGCACGAGCCGCTGATAAGCCGCATTGATCGCGATGCGCTGATGCCTGTTCGCGAGCGTCGCGGCGAGCGCGGCGGCCGGCGGATCGACGAGCGAGCGGAACTCCATCAGCCTGCGTATGCAGTCCGGATCGGGCAGCGCACGCAGGCGCCACTCGGCGACTTCCGGATCCATGATGAGCCACTCGCGCGCGGGCTTGATGCGTGTGCCCGTTTTCGGCCGTACGTCGAGCATGCGGCGCGAGATGAGAATGCTCAATGCCTCGCGCATGATGGTGCGGCTCACCCCGTGCTTCTTGGAAAGAATCACTTGTGGTGGTAGCACGTTGTCCTGGTATTCGCCGCTCACGATGCCCGCGACGAGTTGATTCACTACGCGCTTGACGAGCGATGTTTCATATCCATGATTCATATTTCTTTTTCTCGTGATGACGCCCGCGCTTCAGGCTGCTCGCCGCTCGTCGCCGAACGGAACAGCCCGCGCATGGTCTGTTACGGCGCGCCGGTGCACCGCACCGACGAATGTGTTCGCGACGCGCTTGCCCTCCGGCATGCCGTATATCGGTCCCCAGGTTTCAGCTATTGCGATGCGGACTGAACCGCACCCACCCCATAGCGGTCGGCCTCTTTTCTGGACAGCATCGTCGATCCGCTGAAAAGAAGCGTATATCCGTGTGGCCCGGTTTAACAATATGGTTCACCGCGAATTCGACTGACTATCGTGCGTCCGCCCACAAAGTTTCGCGGGCGTGGCACGTGGTGTGATTCCGTTCGCCGCGCGCAAGCGTTTGCGCGTGGTCGGTTATGCGAAGCATCAGCCGGTTCAGTCGATGCCGTTCCCATGTGTTACCTTGGCGAGCCAGTCCAACGCAACGAGGAGAAGGGAATCATGAAAGTCGCCGTCATGGGCGCGGGCGCGGTCGGTTGCTACTACGGCGGGATGCTTGCGCGCGCGGGTCACGAGGTCGTGCTGATCGCGCGGCCGCAGCACGTCGAGGCGATCGTGCGCGAAGGCCTGCGGCTCGACACGCAACATTTCGACGAGCGTGTGCGCGTGGCCGCAAGCACCGAGGCGAGCGCGGCGAAGGGCGCGCAGCTCGTGCTCTTCTGCGTGAAGTCGACCGATACCGACAGCGCGGCGCAGGCCCTCGCGCCGCATCTCGAACGCGACGCGCTCGTTCTGTCGCTGCAAAACGGCGTGGAGAATGCCGCGCGCCTGCGCGAACTGCTGCCGCAGGAAACGGCGGCGGCCGTGGTCTATGTCGCCTCCGAAATGGCGGGACCGGGACACATCCGGCATCACGGCCGCGGGGAGCTCGTGATCGAGCCGTCGACGAAGAGCGCGGAAGTGGCGCGCGCGTTCGCCCAAGCGGGCGTGCCGACCGAGATCTCCGACAACGTGCGCGGCGCGCTATGGGCCAAGCTCGTGTTGAACTGCGCGTACAACGCACTCTCCGCGATCACGCAGACGCCGTACGGCAAGCTCGTGCAAGGCGAGGGCGTCACGCGCGCGATGCGCGATGTCGTCGACGAATGCCTCGCGGTCGCGAAGGCCGATGGCGTGACGATTCCCGGCGACGTGGACGCCGCCGTGCGTCGCATCGCCGAGACGATGCCGAACCAGTATTCGTCGACGGCGCAGGATCTGGCGCGCGGCAAGACGAGCGAGATCGATCACCTGAACGGGCTGATCGTGCGGCGCGGCGAAGCGCTCGGTGTGCCGACCCCCGCGAACCGCATGCTGCACGTGCTCGTCAGGCTGATCGAAAACAAGGCGGGATAGGCAGGGCTTTCGCGGTGAAACCGGACAGAGGTGGGCACGGCCGATGCTGATTATGCAGTACGTGCAGAAGACTTTGCGCGTCGCCTACAAACCGGAGGTTCACCATGAAATCGTTCGTCAAAGCCATGGCCGTCGCCGCCGTAGCGGTGGCGCCGGCCCTTTCCTTCGCGCAAGCCGGTTCGTCGCTCACGCGCGACCAGGTGAAGCAGGATCTGCGGCAGGTCGAAGCCGCGGGCTACGATCCGTCGCGCTCCGACCAGACCTCGTATCCTTCCGACATCCAGGCGGCGGAAAGCCGCGCGTCGCGCCAGAATGGTGCGGCGTCCGCCTCCGACAATGCCTACCACGCCAACATGAACTCGTATGGCGGCGTAGCCGGCGGCACGTCGGCTTCCGGGATGCGCATGACGCAACCGATGAACAATGACGGCACCAAGCCCGTCTACTTCGGTCATTGATGCCGCGTGAAGCAGCGCCAAGCCATGCGAGCGCATCGCGTGCGGCGAATACCTCGTTCGGCAGATCGAATGCGGCGCGATGCCGATTCGTGCGCATCCCGCGCAGGGGCGCTACCATGATTGTTCCGCGCGCTTCAATGGCGCATCAGCAGGCAGACACTCATGGACAAAGCCGTGAAGATTCCCGGGCCCGATCATCCGATCACGATCGAGCGCAGTCCCTTGCGCGTGATCGTGAAGGTTGACGGGCGCGTCATCGCCGATACGACGGAGGCGCTTTCGCTACGCGAGGCGTCGTATCCCGAAGTGCTCTATGTGCCGCGCAAGGACGTGGACATGTCGCAGCTCGAACGCAGCTCGCACACCACGTATTGTCCTTACAAGGGCGAATGCAGCTATTACAGCATTCCCGCGGGTGGACAAAAGGCAACCAACGCGGTCTGGACCTACGAGATGCCTTACGAATCGGTTGCGGCGATCAAGGAGCATCTGGCGTTCTATCGCGATCGCGTGGATTCCTTCGAGACGCGCGAGGCCTAAATGCGCGTTTGAAGTTCAGTCGAGGGACGACCTGGCACGGCTCTTCAACATGGCGCTGAAATCGTCGAGCCAGCCGAGCGAAAGACGCCAGCTCTGCCAGTAGAGATCCACATCGAAGCGCGAACGGGGCAGCACCTCCACCAGCTCGCCGCTTTCGAGTTCGCGCGCGACGAGCCGCTGCGGGCACATGCCCCAGGCGAGGCCCGAGGTGCACGCGCCTACGAAGGGCGCGCCATGTGGCACGAAATGCGCGGGTGGCTCGATGTCCGTGCGGCTCACGCGCCTGACAAAACGCCTTTGCAGTTCGTCCTTCTCGTTGAAGTTCACGCAGGGCGCGCCGCGCAGCGCGTCACGCGTGAGACCGTCCGCAAAATGACGCACGAAATACGCCGGCGAGCATACCGCGCGATAGCGCATGCGCCCGAGCTTCACCGAACGCCAGCCGGGCACGGGCTCCGACAACGTGGTGATCGCGCCTTGCACGTCGCCCTCGCGGATGCGCCGGGCGGTGTGATCCTGATCGTCCACGACGAGATCAAGAAGCAGCGCGCGTTCGACGCAAAAGTCGGCGACAACATCCATGAACCAGGTGCTCATGCTGTCGTCGTTCACCGCGATGCGCAGTTTCGCGCGGCGCTCGCTCGGCATGCCGGGCAGGGTGGGCATGCGTCCGCCGAGTTCCGCTTCGAGCAGTTGAACCCGTTCCGTGTGGCGGCACAGCAGCGCACCCGATGCCGTCGCTTCGCACGGCTGCCCGCGCTTGACGAGCAGGCTTCCCACGCGCTCCTCCAGAAGCTTCACACGCTGCGACACGGCCGAAGGCGTGACATTGAGCTCGCGCGAGGCGCGCTCGAAGGATCCGGTGCGCACGACTGCGAGCAGCGCGTCGAGAAGGGCATAGTCGAGCATTAGCGTTCCTTAATCGGAATTAGAAAGTTTAGCTTTTTGATCGAAGGGAGAAAGCGGAGACTAGGGCTTTCCTCGACTCCGATCAAGCGACACGCCATGCAACCGACTCCCTTCAAACTGGAGCGCTACTTCGCGCAGCACGAATTTACCGCACGTCATCTGCTTTGCAGCTCCGATCCCGAATCGATGTCGATCGGCGAGCTGCTCGCCTTCGAACCCGGTTCGATCGACGGATTGCGCGAGACCTGGCTCGGCTATACGGAGCACCCGGGCGCGCCCGCGCTGCGCCGCGAGTTGGCGACGCTCTGCGAGAACGTCCGCGATGACGAGATCATCGTCCACACGGGCGCGCAGGAAGCGATCTATTCGTTCATGAGCTCGATGCTCGCGCCGGGCGATCATGTGATCGTCCACATGCCGGGATATCAGTCCCACTATTCGGTGGCGGAGGCGATGGGCGTGAAAGTATCGCCGTGGAAGGCGCGCGAGCAAGCCGGCTGGGCGGTCGATCCCGACGAGCTCGAAGCGCTCGTCACGCCCGCGACGCGCGCGCTCGTGATCTGCGCTCCGCACAATCCGACAGGCTATCTGCCGTCGCGCGACGTGTTCGACGCGATCGTTGCGTTTGCGCGCAGGCACGAATTATGGCTGTTCAGCGACGAGGTGTATCGGGGCCTCGAACACGATCCCGCTGATCGCCTGCCCGCCGCGTGCGATGTGTACGAACGCGCGATTTCGCTCGGCGCGCTGTCGAAGACACATGGATTGGCAGGCCTGAGACTGGGCTGGATCGCGACGAAGAGCGCGGAAGTGCTCCGGCGCATGAGCACGTTCAAGGACTATCTGACCATCAGCAATAGCGCGCCGGGCGAATATCTTGCGGCCATTGCGGTACGTCACACCGATGCGCTGATCGCCCGCAGTATCGACATCGTGCGTTCCAACCTGTGTCTGCTCGATGACTTCTTCACGCGGCGCGCGGACCGTTTCGAGTGGCATCGTCCGCGCGCAGGCACGATCGGTTTCGTGCGACTGAAGCACGGGCACGCCGAGCAGTTCTGCGCGGAACTGCTCGAACGCACGGGCGTGCTGCTGCTTCCTTCCACTCTGATCGACTACGGCGACGCGCATTTCCGCCTTGGCTTCGGCAGGCGCAACATGCCCGACGTGCTCGCGATCCTCGATGCTCATTTGGATGCGACCGCGACGAGCACCGCATCCTGACGGTATGCATCCGGAAACATCTGCTTGAGATTGCCGATCTTGGGGAGATCGTTGATCGCGATATACGGGCTTTCCGGATGCTCGGTCAGGTAGTTCTGGTGATAGCCTTCGGCCGGATAAAAGCCCTTGTAATCCTCGACCTTGGTGACGATCTTGCCGCCGTAGACATGCGCCTTGTCGAGCTGTGCGATATAAGCGGTGACGATATCGCGCTGCGCGGCGTTGGTCGGAAACACGGCCGAGCGATATTGCGTGCCGTGATCCGGGCCCTGGTAATTCAGCTCGGTCGGATTGTGCGCGACCGAGAAGAAGATCTGCAGCAGCTTGCCGTACGTGATCCGGGTCGGATCGTAGGTGATGCGCACCGATTCCGCGTGTCCGGTATCGCCTTCGCTCACGCGCTCGTATTGCGCAGTGTTCTCCGCGCCGCCCGCGTAGCCGGACATCACCTCCTTCACGCCGCGCACGTGCTGAAAGACGCCTTGCACGCCCCAGAAACAGCCGCCCGCGAACACGGCGGTTTCAGTGTGGACCGCGCCGGCTGCTTCGTCGTGCGCGGGCGGCGGGATCTTCACCGCCTCCTCGCTCGAATGCGCGACGCGCTGCAATGCGAACGCGCCCGCGAACAGCACGGCCACGCTCGCGGCCTTGAAAGTCCTGCTGGTGGTTTTCGACATGACTGCTCCTTGCTGAATCGCTGGCCGGGGCTCAACCGAACGTGAAGGCATAGGCTTCGACGCCAGGATCGAGAAATTCGATGGTGAACGTGCGGTCCGCGATCGGGCCCGTTTGCCGCACGAGCTGATAGAGGCGCTCTTCCTTCACGGTACCGCTGCCGTCGGCTTGCACATCGCTGCCGTGCGAGGCGCCGGGCGCCGCGCCGTCGATGCTCACGCGAAAGCGCACCGGCTTGCCATCCTTCGACGGTCCAAGCACGAGATGCAGATCGCGCGCATGGAAGCGATAGACGATGCGTCCCGACGCGCTTTCGAGCGTGGCGTGCTCGGCGCCGACTTTCCATGCTCCGGCGAGACCCCAGTCGTTGACATCGAGCGCCTTCGGTGCGGCATAGTCGTGGATGCGGTCGGGCGTCTGCCCGCCCGGCGACATGAACTGCTCGGCGCGCTCATAACCGATATACGTCTCGGGCGAGCGCATGTCCGCATTGTCGGCCTGCATCATCGCGCCACCGCCGGTTCCTTCATCGCTGCTTCTGCCGGTTATCGCAGGCGCGGGCGCGGCGCCATGACCCGCTTCCGCGAGGAGTTCCTGGATCACATGCTCGGAATGCGCGTAGTCGCCTTCGCCGAAATGGTGATAGCGGATCCTGCCCTGCGCATCGACGAAATAGTGCGCCGGCCAGTACTGATTGTTCAGCGCGCGCCAGATCGCATAGTTGTTGTCGATGGCGACGGGATAGTCGATGCCGAGATCGTGAATCGCCTTCTTCACGTTGTCGATGTTGCGCTCGAACGCGAACTCAGGCGCATGCACGCCGATCACGACGAGTCCCTGATCGCGATACTTCTGCGCCCAGCTCTTCAGATACGGCAGCGTGCGCAGGCAGTTGATGCATGAATAGGTCCACACGTCGACGAGCACGACCTTGCCGCGCAGCGCGTCCTTCGTGAGCGGCGGCGAGTTGAGCCACTGCACCGCGCCGTCGAGCGGCGGCAGCGTGCCTTCGACCGGCAACGGCGCGGGATGCGCGGACGTCGGCGGTTCGGTGCTCGCGCGCATCATGGCGGGCGAATCGTGGTTCGCATTCGCCGGCTTCATCGCGTTTTGCGCGGACATCATCGCGCCGTTGCGATTCGAGAGACTGTCGACGAGATGCTGCTCGATGCCCGACGTCGCCACCGTCGACACGCGGGCAAGCACGCCGGTGTCGAGCCCGAGCGCGATCGCCACGACGCCCAGGAGCATCGCCGCGCCGATGCCGCGCCGCACCCATTCGCCCGCGCCGAGCGAGCGCTTCATCGCCGTGAACACGCGTCCGCCGATCAGCAGCGCGACAGCGAGCGAAGTCGCCGCGCCCGCCGCATAGGCGAGCAGAAGCAGCGTCGTGCCGACGCTCGCGCCGTTGAGCGCCGCGCCCGTCAGCACGAGGCCGAGGATCGGGCCCGCGCAGGGCGCCCACAAGAGGCCCGTCGCGATGCCGAGCACGAACGATCCGCCGGCGCTCGGCTTGCCGTCGCCGCGCTGCGCGAATGCGGTCAGGCGATTGCCCGCGGTGACGAACGGATGCATCACGCGTTCCGCGAAGCTCGGCAGCAGCAGCGTGAGACCGAACACGGCGAGCAGCACGATGGCGGCCCAGCGGCCATACTGATTGGCCTGCGTGACCCAGCCGCCGCCGACGGCCGCGAGCGTCGCGACGGCGGCGAACGTCAGGCCCATGCCGGCGAGAAGCGGCAGGCCGCTCTTCACGAACGGCTGGTCCGCCCGCGAGAACACGAAGGGAAGAACGGGCAGGATGCACGGACTGAGGATCGTCAGCGCACCGCCGAGATAGGCCAAGACGATGAGCAACATGATGATGTCGAGTCGAAGTTGTTGGATGTTCGCGCGCGTCACGCCGCGCCCGGTGTGAAATTCATCGCCACGCCGTTCATGCAGTAGCGCAGGCCGGTGGGCTTCGGTCCGTCCTCGAAAACGTGGCCCAGATGACCGCCGCAGCGGCGGCAATGCACTTCGGTGCGCAACATGCCGAAGGAGCCGTCCTCGCGCGTCGCGACCGCGTGTTCGAGCGGCGCCCAGAAGCTCGGCCAGCCGGTGTGGCTGTCGAACTTGGTGCTCGACGAGAACAGAGCGAGCTTGCAGCCCGCGCAGCTGAACGTGCCCGCGCGATGCTCGTCGTTCAGCGGACTCGTGTAAGGGCGCTCGGTGCCTTCGCGGCGCAGCACTTCGAATTGCGCGGGATCGAGCAGGCGGCGCCATTCGTCGTCGCTATGGACGATCTCGAAGTGCTCCTGCGATGATGCTTGCGGCGCGGCGCCAGCGGCGCGCGCGCGCAGGCGCCCGGACAAGGCGAACGCTGCGGTGGCGGCCGCGGCGCCCGTCAGGAGAAAGCGGCGGCGGGTTGGCATGATGCGCTCCTCGTAATCGTGTGGGATAGGCGCATCGTAGCCGCGCGCGTATCCCCGAGTCCTCACCGAAAGTTAAATTAAATGTGATACTTGGCCGCGCGCTTTTCTGCACAATGGCGGGGCGGCCCCGCTTTTTTTGGTTTTTTCGTGTATTCGTTGCCGCTATTTGATCTGCTGATTTGGCGCGCATTTATCGCGGCTCGCCGATGACACTCACTCATGGATCATCCGAAACGCATTCTGATCGTCGAAGACGACATGCACATCGCCGATGTGCTGAGTCTCAACCTGCGCGACGAACGCTATGAAGTCGTGCACTCCGCCGACGGGGCCGAAGGGCTGCGGCTGCTCGAGCAAGGCGGCTGGGATGCGCTGATTCTCGACCTGATGCTGCCCGGCGTCGATGGTCTCGAGATCTGTCGCCGCGCGCGGGCGATGACGCGCTATACGCCGATCATCATCACGAGCGCGCGCTCGAGCGAGGTGCACCGGATTCTCGGTCTCGAGCTCGGCGCGGACGACTATCTCGCCAAGCCTTTCTCGGTGCTCGAACTCGTCGCGCGCGTCAAGGCGCTGCTGCGCCGCGTCGATGCGGTGGCGAAGGATTCGCGGCTCGATGCCGGGCGCATCGAGGTTGCGGGCATCGCAATGGATCCGCTCGCGCGTGAAGCGTGGGTCGACGGCGCGCGCATCGAACTGACGCCGCGCGAGTTCGATCTGCTTTATCATTTCGCGCGTCATCCGGGGAAGGTGTTTTCCCGCATGGATCTGCTCAATGCGGTATGGGGCTATCGGCACGAGGGTTACGAGCACACCGTCAACACGCACATCAACCGCCTGCGCGCGAAAGTGGAGAAGGACGCGTCCGACCCCAGGCGCATTCTCACGGTATGGGGCCACGGCTACAAGCTCGCGGTGCAAGCGCCCGAAGGCGAGGGTGCCGCATCGTGAAGCTCACGCTGTCGCAACGGCTCTTCGCCGTGTTCTGCGTGCTGCTGCTCGCTTGCTGCGGCGCGTCGGCATGGCTGCAGATCCGCGCGAGCGATCTGCGCGAGAAGGAAGTCATTCAGAGCCTGTCGCGCGGGCTCGCGGCGCATATCGCGCGTGACGGCGCGCTCGCCGACGCCAAGGACACCGACGCGCCCGCCGTGCGCCGGCTCTTCAGCCAGCTGATGGTGGTGAATCCGAGCGTCGAGGTCTATCTGCTCGACAACACCGGCCGCATTCGCGCCGACGATGCACCGCCGGGCCATCTGAAACGCGACCGGATCGATCTCGCGCCGGTGCGCCGCTTTCTGAACGGCGAGGCCTTGCCCATCCTCGGCGACGATCCGCGCAGCGACGACAAGCGCAAGGTCTTCAGTGCCGCGCCGCTCGCCGCTCCCGGACAGCCGCCGTTCGGCTATGTCTATGTCGTGCTGCTCGGCGAGGAGCACGACGCGCTGGCCGCGAAGGCATCGGCGAGCGCCGTGTTGCGCACCACGCTGGCGTCGATGGGCCTCGTCACGCTGCTCGGGCTGGTCGCGGGCGTGGTCGCCTTCGGGCTCGTCACGCGTCCGCTGCGACGCCTGACCGAAGCGATGCGCAGGTTCGACGCGCGCGGCGAGCCTGCCGGGGCTTCGCTGCCGGTCGTGTCTTCGAAGCGCGAGATCGACGAGCCGGATGCGCGGAAGAACGAGCGCGACGAGATCGTCGTGCTGGAAAGCGCGTTCGCGCAGATGGCCGAGCGCATCGGCGAGCAATGGCGCGCGCTCGGACAGCAGGACCGCGAGCGGCGCGAGATGGTCGCCAATATTTCGCACGATCTGCGCACGCCGCTTTCGTCGCTGCACGGCTATCTCGAGACGCTTTCACTCAAGGCCGATTCTCTCGCCGACGCGGAGCGCCGCCGCTATCTGTCGATCGCGCTTGCGCAAAGCGCCAAGGTCGGCCATCTCGCGCAATCGCTCTTCGAGCTTGCGAGGCTCGAACACGGGATGGTGGCGCCGGAAGCCGAACCGTTCTCCCTCGCCGATCTCGTGCAGGATGTCTTCGAGAAGTTCGATCTGCCCGCGCAATCGCGCGGCGTGCGACTGAACGCGCATATCGCGCCGCGCCTGCCGAGCGTGCTCGCGGACCTGGGCATGATCGAGCGCGTGCTCACGAATCTGCTGGACAACGCGATTCGCCATACACCCGAGCAAGGCTCGGTCGAAGTCACGCTCGCGAACGCCGACGAGAAGAGCGACAGGGTCGAAGTCACCGTAAGCGACACGGGCCCGGGCATTGCGCCCGCGATGCGCGAGGCGCTCTTTCAGCGCCCGTTCACGTCGGGCGGCGCGCATCGCGGCGGCCTCGGCCTGCTCATCGTGCAGCGCATGCTGCAATTGAACGGCAGTCAGATCCGCCTGATCGATACGGAGCGGCAAGGCACGACGTTCCGCTTCGACTTGCCCGCCGCAGTCGCGCAGACAGGCAATGGCGCTCTGCAAGAGCGCGGCCGGCACGGCTGAAAAAAAAGCCCGGCATTGCCGCCGGGCTGAATGGGATGGTCATCGCCTCGCTTGCGCGCCGTTGGGATGCACGTGAAGCGTTGCCCGGTCTGACCATCCGCGTGGACGTCCGAGTGAAAGCGGAATTGCAATGACATGCAAGGCAAATGCGTCGGAGGGACATTTTGCCCGCGTCATGTGACACGTTTTAGCCGCCTATGCTTAAACCAGTCTTAAGAGCCCACGACGCATCAGGCTGTCCCCTTGCAACGCGTTCAAGACAAGCAGATTTTCTCCAGCGTACTTAAGGGCTGCCCTGGCACGCGTGTTTATGGGGATAGTGATTTCTTTAGCGGACGCACTACGCCGGGCGATGCGAAACCGCATGCATCATTAAATGGCGAAGCGCCTCGGGAAAATATGCCGAATGACAGTGCAGTGAAAGTACCTGGTGTTCTTCCATGCGGAAAACGTTCCTTGGTTTCCCGCAATATGTTTGCTAGCATGTAATCGAGCCGCAACCGTCGCGTCGGGTTTTCTGTCAGAAAGTACGACGCTGCGGCGTGGGAATCCAAACGGTCTTTCGTGGCCGATCATAAGCTGAACGCGCGATATGGCGCCTTGCGCCGACCGCGCGTGACAACCGCATTATCCGAATTGCTGCCGCACGAGGCGCCTGTCGGCGCTTGCGCGCGGTGTCGCAGTGGCGTGACGCAAGGCGAGGAGATAAGCACAGACGATTGGCGTATTTCGTATTTTTGGTCATTCGCGTCGTTTCTTTCAACGCGAGAAATAAAAAACACGCGAACTCATAAAGCTTGTCAGGCCGCATTCATGGCGAGACTCGGCTTAATTATTGCCGGTGTTACACAGAGCGCATTTACACGACGGTATTAAAGCAATGTGCGCGAAGCAGGGTTCACAGCACTCATGAATGTCGCGCACCGCTCTTGGCGTTGCAGGTGATTTCCAGGCAGTCGGTTACCGACATCGATTTGCGTCGATGACGGCGGGATGTCTCACGCATTTGATCCGAGCAACATGCGGGAGGGAACGTGGAAACGGAACTCAGTCGACGGCTCGCGAAGGCATTATGGCGTTGTGCATCGCATGGTCAGGTGCTTACTTATCAGCGCTTTCACGCGCTGTGCGACAAGGGGGTGCCGTTGCCGCAGCGCTATGCGGCGCTGGAATCGGCGGTCGAGACGCTCGGCGACGTGCGCGACATCGATTACGGCGTGTTGATGGCGCTCGACAGCGGCTTGCCCGGCGCGGAATTCTTCCAGCGTTACCTGCGCCACCGTCACAGCGATTATGTGATGCAGATGGGGGACCCGAAATACCACCGACAGACGCTCGCGCGCAAGCGGACGCTCGTCGCGCGCGAACGCGACCGCGTCTATGAGCATGCGCGCGTGATCGGGGAGGAGCGCGCGAAACAGGCGGCCTGAATCCACGAGCGGCTCACGCGCTGGCCTCGGCGGTTTCGTCGAGGCCGGCCTTCGCCAGCAGCCAGTCGCAGAAGCACTTCACTTTCTCGACATTGCGTTCGTTGACGCGATAGGAAAGAAAGTGCGTCTCCCTTTCGAGCGGCGCGAACACCCCCGCGCCCAACTCGACCAGATCGCCGCGCGCGAGCTCGCGTTCGGCGAGCCGCGTCGTTTCCAGCGCGACGCCCATGCCGTCCACCGCCGCCGATATCGCGAGCGCCGCGCGGTCGAACGAAGGGCGCGGCCCGCGCGGCATTTCCAGTCCATTGAGCGCGAACCAGCCGGGCCAGGTCACGCGGCTCAGTTGCGAGTCGATGAGTGTCATCGTGCTGATCTGGTCCTGAACCAGCACGTCTTCGCGCAATAGCGACGGCGAGCACATCGGGATGATCTGCTCGGCGCCGAGCGCGCGCGTGGCGACGCCCGGGCGCTCATGCGCGAACCCATACGACACCGCGACATCGACTTCGCGCACGCGTGCGAGGTCCGCGGGCTCCGCGTCCGAGGAGAGGCGGATCGTCACGTTCGGATGCGCCTGCATGAATTCGGGCAGGCGCGGCCCGAGCCACTTCGCCGCAAAGCTCGGCGCGCAGTGGACGGCGAGCACTTGCGCCTGCGGCTCCAGCGCGACTTCGGCGCAGGCGGCTTCGATCACATCGAACACGCGTCCCAGGCTTTCATGCAGACGGCGGCCCTCGGACGTCGTCTCCACACGCCGATTGCGCCGGTGAAAGAGGGGCCTGCCGAAATACTGCTCGAGTTCCTTTACCTGATGACTGATCGCCGATTGCGTCAGATGAAGCTCGCTTGCGGCGAGCGTGAAGCTCTCCAGACGCGCGGCGGCTTCGAATGCGCGCAGGAGAACGAAGTTGGGGATGCGCCTCATGGTGATACCTCATGCATGAATGCCTGTCATGGTTCTATGAACAGGCATCGTTTGTGTTTCGTGTGGCGGGCTACGAACATGACAACGATCGAGACACATCCGTATTCGTCGCTTTCGTTCACCCGTTCCAGCAAAGGAGTCCGCGCATGTCCGAAGTTCTCGAACAGAGCCCCCCGTCGATCGTCAAGGAAGGCAAGGTGTCGATCTATCAGCCCGAGCAGGAGGGGCTGATCTTTCCCGAAATCCCCGGGTTCACGAGCGCAGCCGCGCATCGTCAGCATCTGAAGGAGCGCCTTGTCGGCGCGTGCCGCGCGTTCGCGCAGCAAGGTTTCGATTACGGTTTCGCCGGTCACCTCACCGTGCGCGATCCCGA